>NZ_AP028908.1:1200000-2400000 GCF_037076465.1 Pectobacterium araliae
CCTCTGCCTATGCACCGCCGTTAGGGGAAACGTCTGCTTCAACTGGTTCTGCGGATCAGCTGGGTGAGAGCGAATTGCCTGATGCGACGTCTCAGCTATTACAGGCGCGTAGTCAGCTCTTGCGAAAACAGGGGAGTACGCCACCAAAAAAGGCTGATCCGGCAGCGTCTGACAACACGCGGCCGGCAACCTCAGCGCTGGAGCGATTGGCTTCGGTGACTGAGCGCAGCATTCAACGGCAAAACGCGAAAACGTCTCCCTCCGAGCCCAAAAAGCCGGAAGCGTATCGTTGGCGGGCGCAGAATAAAGTCGAAGAAGAGAAGGTTGATGTCGCAACGCCAAAGGCGCTGCGTTCGGCCTTAGAGCACGAAAAAACGCCAGAACTGGCGGCACGGCTGGCGGAAGAGTCTCTGGAGCGGGATGCCTGGGCGGCGGAAATCCATCGCCTGACGTTGCCAAAGCTGGTACAACAGCTGGCGCTTAATGCGTTTAAAGAGAGTGACGAGGCAGGCAAGGTTCATCTGCATCTGCGTTCCTCCCAGCGACACCTGAATTCACCTGCGGCGCAAAAGACGCTGGTGGACGCATTGACGGCTCACTATGGGTATCCTGTAGAATTACTGATTACTGAAGACGACAACCCGGCGGTGCGGACGCCGCTGGAGTGGCGTCAGGCTATCTATGAAGAGAAGCTGGCGCAGGCACGTCAGTCAATTCTGGCCGATACAACGATTCAAACGCTGCGGCGTTTCTTTGATGCGGAACTGGACGAAGAAAGTATCCGCCCTGTTTAACCGCTGCGAGTGCGCAGCCCGACGTGATAGAGAGAAAACTATGTTTGGTAAAGGTGGAATTGGCAACCTGATGAAGCAAGCCCAGCAGATGCAGGAAAAAATGCAGCAGATGCAGGAAGAAGTGGCGAATCTGGAAGTCACGGGTGAGTCGGGTGCGGGTCTGGTGAAAATCACGATCAACGGTGCGCATAACTGTCGCCGTGTTGAGATCGATCCAAGCCTGATGGAAGACGACAAAGAAATGCTGGAAGACCTGATCGCTGCGGCGTTCAACGATGCCGCTCGTCGTATTGCTGAAACGCAAAAAGAGAAAATGGCGTCGGTTTCCAGCGGCATGCAATTGCCGCCGGGCTTCAAGATGCCGTTCTGATGCAGACCAGTCCGCTTCTTGAGTCATTGATGGAAGCACTGCGCTGCCTGCCGGGCGTTGGCCCCAAGTCGGCGCAGCGCATGGCGTTTCAACTGCTGCAACGCAATCGCAGCGGCGGTATGCGTCTGGCGCAGGCGTTGACGCGGGCGATGTCCGAAATCGGTCACTGTAGTGATTGTCGGACATTTACCGAGCAGGATGCTTGTGCGATTTGCTCGAACCCACGCCGCCAGCAAAATGGGCAAATTTGCGTGGTAGAAAGCCCGGCTGATATTCATGCGATTGAACAAACGGGGCAGTTTGCCGGTCGTTACTTTGTGCTGATGGGGCATTTGTCGCCGCTGGATGGCATTGGCCCAGACGACATCGGTTTGGGGCGGCTGGAAGAGCGACTGCAAGTGGAATCGATCAGCGAAGTCATTTTGGCTACTAACCCGACGGTAGAAGGTGATGCCACGGCGAATTATATCGCTGAGCTCTGCGCGCAACACGGCGTGATGGCCAGCCGCATTGCACACGGTGTTCCCGTTGGCGGTGAGTTGGAAATGGTTGACGGCACCACACTCTCGCATTCGCTCGCGGGTCGCCAGCCTTTCCGGTTTTAAGCTGTCGGCTGCCTGCGTCATTGTCTGGCAGCCGCAGTCCGCTTTTCTTTCCCCTTCATTTTCTCGAATCGCTGAAATTTACCCCTTGAAATCACCCCGATTTATCCCCATCTGCTACTTATCGTCAGTTTAATCAGCCTGAATAATATTAGGATTGAGGTAAGCAACAATGAGTATGAAAGGCCAAGAAACTCGCGGGTTCCAGTCCGAAGTTAAGCAACTCCTGCATTTGATGATCCATTCGCTTTATTCCAACAAAGAAATTTTTCTGCGTGAATTGATCTCTAACTCCTCCGATGCGGCGGACAAATTGCGCTTCCGCGCGCTGTCTACCCCTGAACTGTATGCAGGCGATGGCGATTTGCGCGTGCGGGTGTCTACCGATAAAGAAAAACGTACACTGACGATTTCTGACAACGGTATCGGCATGAGCCGTGACGAAGTGATTGATAATCTTGGTACGATTGCGAAATCCGGCACTAAGGCCTTTCTGGAATCCATGGGTTCCGATCAGGTTAAAGATAGCCAGCTGATTGGTCAGTTCGGTGTGGGCTTTTACTCTGCCTTCATCGTGGCGGATAAAGTGACTGTCCGCACCCGCGCAGCGGGGGCAAATGCCGATCAGGGCGTGTATTGGGAATCTGCTGGTGAAGGCGATTACACCATTGCCGACATCACCAAAGACGATCGCGGCACGGAAATCACGCTTCATCTACGCGAAGGTGAAGACGAGTTTCTGGATGACTGGCGTGTGCGTTCCGTCATTAGCAAATATTCCGACCATATCGCGCTGCCGGTAGAGATCGAATCCCGGACAGAAAGCGAAGAAGAAGGCGGTGAGTCCACCGTTAGCTGGGAAAAAATTAACAAGGCGCAAGCGTTGTGGACACGCAGTAAATCTGAAGTCAGCGATGATGAGTATAACGAGTTTTATAAGCACATCTCTCATGACTTTACCGATCCACTGAGCTGGAGCCACAACCGTGTGGAAGGCAAGCAGGAATACACCAGCCTGCTCTACATCCCTGCACACGCACCATGGGATATGTGGAACCGCGATCATAAACACGGCCTTAAATTATACGTTCAGCGCGTCTTCATTATGGATGATGCCGAACAGTTCATGCCGAACTACCTGCGTTTTGTTCGCGGCCTGATTGATTCCAACGATCTGCCGCTGAATGTTTCCCGTGAGATTCTGCAGGACAGCCGTGTGACGCAGAACCTGCGTAATGCGCTGACTAAGCGTGTGCTGCAAATGCTGGATAAACTGGCGAAAGATGACGCGGAAAAATACCAGACGTTCTGGCAACAGTTTGGACTGGTATTGAAAGAAGGCCCGGCGGAAGATGGCAGCAACCGCGAAGCGATCGCGAAACTGCTGCGCTTTGCTTCTACGCAATCCGACAGCTCCACACAGACGGTATCGCTGGAAGATTACGTCAGCCGGATGGTGGAAGGTCAGGACAAGATCTACTACATCACCGCAGACAGCTATGCGGCGGCGAAGAGCAGCCCGCATCTGGAGCTGTTCCGTAAGAAAGGCATCGAGGTATTGCTGTTGTCCGAGCGCATTGACGAATGGATGATGAGCTACCTGACCGAGTTTGACGGTAAATCCTTCCAGTCGGTTAGCAAAGCGGATGACACGCTGGACAAACTGGCTGATGAAGAAAACGATGCGCAGAAAGAAGCACAAAAAGCGCTGGAGCCGTTTGTTGAGCGTGTGAAAACCTTGTTGGGCGAGCGCGTTAAAGATGTGCGCTTCACCTACCGCTTGACCGATACACCAGCGATTGTCGTAACAGATGCCGACGAGATGAGCACCCAGATGGCGAAACTGTTCGCCGCAGCGGGCCAACAGGCACCGGAAGTGAAGTACATTTTTGAACTGAACCCGGAGCACGCGCTAATTAAACGTGCGGCTGACGTTTCTGATGAAGCCGAGTTTGGCGAGTGGGTTGAGCTGCTGCTGGATCAGGCTTTGCTGGCCGAACGTGGTACGTTGGACGACCCGAATCTGTTCATTCGTCGTATGAATCAGCTATTAAGCGCCTGATAGTCATGCCCTCCAGATCCCGGTGCCAACCGGGATCTTCCCCGACTTTTACGCTTCCTTCCTCTGACGAGAGTTTATTCGTCTACACTGAATGGCAACATTGGGCAGGCGGCAAACCGTATTTTTAGGTATCTGGCTTTTTTTCATCTGCCTACACATTGCTGAAGCGAGCCCGTTCCTTGAGCATAAGCGTCTGGAATGGTATGGTTTAGCGTTTTTCAAATTTATTTTATAAATATTACATAGCAAGGGGATTTACGCGATGCGTATTATTCTGCTGGGCGCTCCGGGCGCAGGCAAAGGTACTCAGGCTCAATTCATCATGGAAAAATACGGTATTCCGCAGATTTCCACGGGTGACATGCTGCGTGCAGCGGTAAAAGCGGGTACTGAATTGGGCAAGCAGGCTAAAGAAATCATGGACGCGGGTAAACTCGTCACTGATGAACTGGTCATTGCTCTGGTTAAAGAGCGCATCGCCCAGGAGGATTGCCGTAACGGTTTTCTGCTGGATGGCTTCCCACGCACCATTCCGCAAGCTGATGCGATGAAAGACGCTGGCATCAATGTGGATTACGTTATCGAATTTGCCGTTCCTGACGAACTGATCATCGATCGTATCATTGGCCGTCGCGTTCATGCGGCGTCCGGTCGTGTCTATCATGTAAAATTCAATCCGCCTAAAGTTGAAGGCAAAGACGACGTGACGGGTGAAGATCTGAGCATTCGTAAGGACGATCAAGAAGATACCGTGCGTAAGCGTCTGGTTGAGTACCATCAGCAGACTGCGCCGTTGGTTTCTTACTATCAGAAAGAAGCGGATGCGGGTAACACGCGCTATTTCAAAGTGGAAGGCACGCGTAAAGTGGAAGAAGTTCGCACAGAACTGGAAACTATTCTGGGCTAATTTTTCTCAGTGAATCATGCACCATCCTCTGAGTGCCAGACGACCGTCTGGCATTTTTTTCATCCTAACACCCTCGTTTGCTTATTTCCCTCTATTGATAGCATCGGCGTTACCCCTGTTATCTACCCGTATTTGTTTAGCTTTTTTTCGCTACAATAGACATTTGATGTTACGCACTGGTGGGCTGAAAGAAAGCCCGCTCTCCATAAAAGGAAGACGGCGATGAAACAAGAGAAATACGGCGTGTTGATGGTGAACTTAGGAACGCCCGATGCCCCGACGCCACAGGCGGTGAGGCGTTATCTTGCCGAGTTCCTGAGCGATCGGCGTGTGGTGGATACGCCGCGCCTGCTCTGGTGGCCGCTGCTGCGCGGCATCATTCTGCCAACTCGCTCACCACGTGTGGCGAAGCTCTATCAATCGGTCTGGATGGAAGGGGGATCGCCGCTATTGGTGATTAGCCGTCGGCAGCAGCAGGCACTGGCTGCACGTATGCCGGAAACGCCTGTTGAGCTGGGCATGAGCTATGGTTCACCGAGCCTGCGTTCAGCGTTGGATAAGCTATTGGCGCAGGGTGTAACGCAACTGGTGGTTTTGCCGATGTATCCGCAGTATTCCTGCTCAACGACCGCTGCCGTGTGGGATGGGCTCGCGGCACAGCTACGTGATAATCGCCAGTTGCCTGCGATTCGCTTTATCCGTGATTACGCTGAGCATCCTGCCTATATTGCAGCGTTGAAGCATCGTGTTGAACAGTCTTTTGCGGAGCATGGTGAGCCGGACAGGTTGGTGATTTCCTATCACGGTATCCCTGTGCGTTATGCAAATGAAGGGGATGACTATCCGCAACGCTGTCGGGCGACGACAGAAGCACTGATTGCTGCGTTGGGGCTGCCGGATGGAAAAATAATGATGACCTTTCAGTCGCGTTTTGGTCGTGAACCCTGGCTGACGCCGTACACGGATGAAACCATGCAAGGATTGCCTGCGCAGGGCGTTAAACATATTCAAATTATGTGTCCGGGGTTTGCTGCTGACTGCCTGGAAACGTTGGAAGAGATTCAGGAACAGAACCGTGAAATTTTCCTGCACGCAGGCGGAGAAGTGTTCCACTACATTCCTGCACTCAATGACGATCCGCTGCACATCGATCTGCTGGAAGAGCTAGTTGGAAAAGTGGAGTAGGGACAAGGTTGCTTTTGTTTGGCGATACTTAAAGGCATGGTATTTGTATCGTACAGCATAAAAAACGGCGGACCTGTTTGCCCGCCATTTTTTCTCTAGTGTGTAGCCAGTTAGATAGGGCACGCCTGAGGTGCTGGAGGGATTTCATCCAGCTTCAATAGCGTAATCATACTGTTGGCAATTTCTCTCTCGCCCATTACCACCTCGTTGGCACCGTGCTCGGTAATGTAGCTGACTTCATCGTCATAGTGTGCGCGGGCAATAATCTCCAGATCGGCGCGTTTCTCACGGGCTGCTGCGACGATTTCCCCTGCCTCATAGCCGTTCGGAATCGTCAGTAATAACCAACGGGCGCAGTCCAAACGCGCAATATCCATGATTTCAGGCTTGGTGGCGTTGCCCAATACGGCTTTAATACCCTGTTCGCGCAGTGCATCGACCCGTGTTCGGGAATTCTCAATCACCACGACGGGAATACCAGCCTGATGCAACTTAGCGCCAATCAGACTACCAACTCGACCATAACCGACCAGCAACGCATGGTTGCACATATCGACAGGAATCTGTTTCTCTTCCTCGATAGCTTCTTCCACGATCTGTTCTTCTATTGTTTCATGCTTTGCCAGATAGCGCTCAAGCAGCGTAAACAGCAGCGGGTTTATCATGATGGAGAGAATGGCGCCGGCGAGTACTAGACTTCGTCCTTCTTCGGATAACAACCCCAACACAATGCCGAGCCCTGCCAGAATAAAGGCAAATTCGCCGATCTGCGCCAGACTGGCAGAAATCGTCAATGCTGTCCGTTTTGAGTGACCAAAGAGACGAACCAGCGCGAAAGCGGCGGCTGACTTACCGAACACGATAATAGCCAGAGTGATCAGCACGGAAATCGGGTCGTTCAGCAGAATCATCGGATCAAACAGCATACCGACGGAAACGAAGAACAATACGGCGAAGGCATCACGCAGCGGCAGCGTATCATGCGCTGCCCGCTGGCTGAGTTCAGATTCGTTCAGTACCACGCCTGCGAAGAACGCGCCCAATGCAAAGGAGACATCAAACAGTTTCACCGCACCAAAGGCGATACCGAGAGCCATCGCTAACACTGCCAGCGTGAAAAGCTCGCGTGAACCGGTGCTGGCGCTTTTTGCCAACACCCACGGCACCAAACGACGCCCTACCACAATCATCAGGGTGATAAACGCGATGACTTTACCGATGGTCCAAGCCAAATCGGCCAGCAGTTTGCTGGTGTCGGCATGTTCAGCCCCGATCATGTCGCCGAAGGCGGGCAACAGAACCAGTGTAAGCACCATCGCCAGGTCTTCAACAATCAGCCAGCCGATGGCGATTTGGCCACGCTGGCTATCAATCAGCTGTCGTTCTTCCAGCGCGCGCAGCAGAACCACAGTACTGGCGGTGGATAGGCAAAGGCCAAAAACCAGGCCGCTCGCCAGGCTCCAACCCAACATGGCGGATAACCCCATTCCAAGTAGCGTAGCCACGGCAATCTGGGCTATCGCACCGGGAATGGCGATGGACTTTACCGCCATGAGATCTTTCAACGAGAAGTGCAGGCCAACGCCAAACATTAGCAGGATTACGCCAAGTTCAGCTAGTTCTGATGCCAGTGAGGCATCGGCAACGAAGCCGGGGGTAAAAGGGCCGACGAGTACGCCTGCGGCAAGGTAACCAACAAGGGGAGAGATACGCAGGCGGTGTGCCAGAATACCAAGGAGGAAGGCAAGAACGAGCCCCCCAGCGATAGTAGAAATTAGCGGTGTTGCAGCATGCATCCCAACTCCTTGTGCCATAGGTGAAACGTAATTGAGCGGATTTACCCTTCTTGCCTTGAAGTTACAGCGTGGTGAGCGGCCTTACGTACCCTTATCACTTTTATTATGTACCGAAAAGCGTATTGGGATTCGTTCGTTTGCTGTCTGGCTGCAACGCCAATTATTCTGGGTATACATAAATTCTATTGCATGTAGCGAAATGTTGCTTGGATAAAAGTGGTATTTTATTAAAAATATCAGTTTCTCCAGATAAAGATAGTGTAACACAGATTTAGTGATGGTTTCTGGCGATAAGCATTGATAAACATGCGTAATTATTCTGATAGCGTGATGTTCTGGCTGTAATGCCTTACTACTTTTCTGTGTATTCAGTGAAAAAAAATTTCCCACTGGTGTAAAACCTCGGAAAACAGAGAATAAACGGTGTGATACGGAGTTATTCCAATGAAGCATCCATATTAACAAGAGTTCATGACGGCGCGACGACAGTGCTATGCCAGCGCGACGTTACTCTCGCTGCGATACCTAATCTGATTTTGTTGGCTATCGCACATTGCTGACGAACGGCGTGAACGTGCTTGGCGCATTGTTCATCTGGCTGTGATAATTTGTGCAATGAATTTCTCAGTGGTTCCACTGTAGCTTTAAAATAAACGGAGATTTATCATGCGCTTTTCACTAAAAGCTCTGGGATGTGCGATAGCCGTATCGCTAGCGCTAACGCCTGTTATGTCAATGGCTTGGGAAAAAGATAAAACATACGCCATCACTATTTTGCATACCAATGACCACCATGGTCATTTCTGGCATAACGATCACGGCGAATACGGTTTGGCGGCACAAAAAACGTTGGTTGATCAGGTTCGTCAGGAAGTGGCGAGTCAAGGTGGTAGTGTACTGCTGCTTTCCGGCGGTGATATTAATACCGGCGTCCCTGAGTCTGATTTGCAGGATGCGGAGCCAGATTTCCGCGGTATGAACATGGTTGGCTATGATGCCATGGCACTTGGCAACCACGAATTCGATAATCCGCTGTCTGTCCTGCGTCAACAGGAGAAATGGGCGAAATTTCCGCTGTTATCGGCCAATATCTATCAAAAAAGTACCAGCCAGCGCTTATTCAAGCCTTATGCCCTGTTCGACAAGCAAGGTGTGAAAATCGCGGTTATCGGCCTGACAACGGACGATACGGCCAAATTAGGCAATCCTGAGTATTTTACCGATATCGAATTCCGTAACCCTTCCACGGAAGCAAAGCAGGTTGTTGAGCAATTGCGGAAGAGCGAAAAGCCAGATGTGATTATTGCCGCGACGCACATGGGGCACTATGACGATGGTAATCATGGCTCGAATGCGCCGGGTGATGTGGAAATGGCGCGTAGCCTGCCGGCCGGGTATCTAGATATGATTGTTGGTGGTCACTCGCAGGATCCAGTCTGCATGGCACAGGAAAATAAAAAACAGGTGGACTATGTTCCTGGCTCGCCTTGCGCACCCGATCGCCAGAACGGCACCTGGATTGTTCAGGCGCATGAGTGGGGTAAGTATGTCGGTCGTGCTGATTTCACATTCCGCAATGGTGAATTGAAACTTGAGCACTATCAGCTGATACCGATCAACCTGAAGAAAAAGGTAGAGAAAGACGGCAAAACCGAACGTGTCTTCTATACGCATGAAATCGCGCAGGATTCTGATGTCATGAAAATGCTGACGCCGTTCCAGGAAAAAGGACAGGCGCAGTTGGGTATTAAGATCGGTAGCGTGAAAGGGAAACTGGAAGGTGACCGCAATCAGGTGCGTTTCCGTCAGACCAATCTGGCACACGTACTGCTATCTGCACAGCTTGAGCGTGCAGAGGCCGATTTTGCCATTATGAGCGGCGGTGGTGTACGTGATTCGATTGAACCGGGTGATATCACTTATAAAGATGTACTGAAGGTTCAGCCATTTGCGAACACGCTGGTTTATGTCGATATGAAAGGCAGTGACGTCGAGAAATATCTGGCTGTCGCCGCCAATAAAAAGGTGGATTCCGGTGCCTATGCGCAATTCCTTAACGTCAGTCTGACTGCCGATGGTCAAGGTGTGCAGAGCGTGAAAATCAAAGGTGAACCGTTGCAGGCCGATAAAGTTTATCGTATGGCAACGCTGAACTTTAATGCGATGGGGGGGGATGGTTACCCACGCCTTGATAACCTACCGGGCTATGTGAACACCGGCTTTGTCGATGCGGAAGTGTTGAAGCAATACATCGAGAAACATTCACCGCTGGACGCAGAAGCCTACGCGCCGAAAGGTGAAATTGTTTATAAGTAACTCATAATTATGGCGGTTTTTGTCTCTTTGCTGATGGCGAAAACCGCTGTTTTTGTGAAGTAGAATTCTGAAATACGGTGTTGCATTTAGGCCCTTAATGACTCCTGTTGGATAAGTTTAATTTACTGATTTAATTGGATAAATGCGTTTAGTGAATTGCGTTAACTTAGTGCAATAGAACTGCCAAATAGACGATACTTCTGATGTACCCTCACTAACGGTCTCTCAGCCATCACTCCGCCGTTTCTCTCCAGCCACTTACTGCGCCATTCTAACCGCTTAGCGCGCTATTCTGCCGCCTACCTAAATACCCACCTCACGCGCGCGCACGATGACGTATTGTGCCGCCACTATCTTCCTGTATCTGAAATACGCGATGACTTGCGTTATCGCACGACGCTTTACCCGAGTTCCTTTTTCTACAGCTAATAAAATCAACCGATTACTGATTTTTAATTGAAGGATGTCTTATGAAGAGCAGTTCCATTCTTAAACACATCCCCTGGATGATTCTTGGAATCATTGGGGCTGCCAGCCTTGGCGTAGTCGCACTACGTCGTGGCGAGCATGTCAGTGCATTATGGATTATTGTTGCTTCTGTCGCCGTTTACCTCGTGGCTTATCGATACTACAGCCTGTATATCGCACAAAAAGTCATGCAGTTGGACCCAACCAGAGCAACCCCTGCCGTTGTCAATAACGACGGTCTTAATTATGTGCCGACGAACCGTAACGTCCTGTTCGGGCACCACTTTGCTGCTATCGCTGGTGCGGGCCCGTTGGTTGGTCCTGTACTGGCCGCGCAGGTCGGCTACTTGCCGGGCACCTTATGGCTGCTGGGCGGCGTGGTGTTGGCGGGTGCCGTGCAGGACTTCATGGTGCTGTTTATTTCTACCCGCCGCAAAGGGGCGTCGTTAGGCGAAATCGTGAAGGAAGAGCTCGGCTCAGTTCCTGGAACGATTGCACTGTTCGGCTGCTTCCTCATCATGATCATTATTCTTGCCGTACTGTCGCTGATTGTGGTGAAAGCGTTGGCGGAAAGCCCGTGGGGTGTCTTTACCGTGTGCTCTACGGTGCCGATCGCGCTGTTCATGGGTATTTACATGCGCTTTATCCGTCCAGGTAAAGTCGGTGAAGTCTCGGTGATAGGGGTCGTGCTGCTGGTATTGGCGATCTGGTTTGGTGGTGTGGTTGCACACGATCCGTACTGGGGCCCAGCGCTAACCTTCAAAGATACCACCATCACCTTTACGCTGATTGGTTATGCCTTCGTATCTGCACTGCTACCAGTATGGTTGATTCTGGCACCGCGTGACTATCTGGCGACCTTCCTGAAAATTGGTGTCATCGTTGGTCTGGCGATTGGTATCGTGATCCTGAACCCGGATCTGAAAATGCCAGCGGTAACGCAGTTTGTGGATGGATCTGGTCCGGTCTGGAAAGGTACGCTGTTTCCGTTCCTGTTTATTACCATTGCCTGTGGTGCCGTGTCTGGCTTCCACGCGTTGATCGCTTCCGGCACCACGCCGAAGCTGCTGGCGAACGAAATGGATGCGCGCTTTATTGGCTATGGCGCAATGTTGATGGAATCCTTCGTGGCGATCATGGCGTTGGTTGCCGCGTCTATCATTGAACCAGGACTGTACTTCGCGATGAATACTCCGCCAGCGGCGTTGGGTATTACGATGCCGGATCTGCATCGACTGGGCACGGCGGATGCGCCGATGATTCTGGCACAGTTGCATGACGTATCCGCACATGCGGCGGCGACCGTTAGTTCCTGGGGTTTCGTGATTTCTCCTGAGCAGATTCTGCAAACGGCGAAAGACATCGGTGAACCTTCCGTTCTGAATCGTGCTGGCGGTGCACCAACACTGGCTGTCGGTATCGCACACGTGTTCCACCAGATCATTCCTGGTGCCGACATGGGCTTCTGGTATCACTTCGGTATTCTGTTTGAAGCGTTGTTCATTCTGACGGCGCTGGATGCGGGGACGCGTTCTGGTCGCTTCATGTTGCAGGATCTGCTGGGTAATTTTGTTCCATTCCTGAAGAAAACGGATTCTCTGATTGCCGGTATGATCGGTACGGCAGGCTGCGTGGGTCTGTGGGGTTACCTGCTGTATCAAGGCGTGGTTGATCCGCTGGGTGGCGTGAAGAGCCTGTGGCCGTTGTTTGGTATCTCCAACCAGATGCTGGCTGCGGTAGCGCTGGTGTTGGGGACGGTTATCCTGATTAAAATGAAACGCGCTCAGTACATTTGGGTCACGCTGGTTCCGGCGGTTTGGCTGCTGATCTGTACTACTTGGGCACTGGGCCTGAAACTGTTCAGCGACAACCCACAGCTGGAAGGTTTCCTCTATATGGCGAATATGTTCAAGGGCAAAATTGCCGAAGGTGGTGCCGATTTGAGCGCCCAGCAGATTGCCAATATGAACCATATTGTGATCAATAACTACACTAATGCTGGCCTGAGCATTCTGTTCCTGTTCGTGGTGTACAGTATTATTGCGTACGGCATTAAAGCGGCGCTGGCGGCACGTAAAGTGGCTGAACGTACCGATCAGGAAACACCGTATGTACCAGTTCCTGAAGGTGGCGTTAAAGTCTCTTCCGGCCACTAAGTGACTCGCATCCGTCAGATTTTGCGAGACAGCTAGCAAGGCTGAACGTGAAAGATGACGGGTACAGATACCCTGTATAATGTATAACGTTATACAGGGTATTTTTTATCTAGCCGCTATTGCAGGCGTGGTCTGGAGGTAATGATGTTTGGCAATCTGGGAAAAGCAGGAAAATATTTGGGCCAGGCGGCGCGTATGCTGGTCGGTATGCCAGATTATGACACCTATGTGCAGCATATGCAGGCTAATCACCCGGATAAACCTGCGATGACGTACGAAGAATTCTTCCGCGAACGCCAGCAGGCGCGTTACGGCGGAGACGGCAAAGGCGGGATGCGTTGCTGTTAACGACTTGGGATCTGTTATGACTCAACCACTTTATGTCACTATTCTGACCGGGTTTCTCGGTGCTGGGAAAACCACCTTATTACGGCATATCCTGAATGCCGAGCACGGCTATAAGATTGCCGTGATTGAAAACGAATTCGGCGAAGTCCCGATTGATAATACGTTGATCGGTGAACGTGCCAGCCAGATTACGACGCTGAGCAACGGTTGCATCTGCTGCACGCAGTCCAATGAGCTGGCCGATGCGCTGCTCGATCTGGTTGATGGCGTAGATAACGGCACGCTGGATTTTGATCACGTCATCATCGAATGCACGGGTATGGCCGATCCGGGGCCAGTTGCACAGACCTTCTTCTCGCATGAGGTGATCTGTGAACGCTTTGTCCTTGATGGGATTATCACGCTGGTGGATGCGGTTCATGCGCAACAGCAGCTCGATCAGTTCACCATTGCACAATCGCAGATTGGCTATGCTGACCGCATACTGCTGACCAAAACGGATGTGGCAAGTGAGGACGAAACACTGCTACCGCGTCTTCAGCGTATTAACGCGCGTGCACCGATCTACCCTGTGGTACACGGCGATATCGATCTGAGCGTGCTGTTTAACATCGACGGTTTTGTCCTCAGCGATAAACTGGACGTGAAAACGCCGGTATTTCGCTTTGTTGCTCCCACGCAGAATAACGTGCAGTCGATTGTGGTGTATCTTGATGATGCCGTTGAGCTTCAGGCTGTCTCCGATGTGATGGAAAATCTGCTGCTGCAATTCTCCGATAATCTACTGCGTTATAAAGGCATTCTGGCTATCAACGGTGACGACCGTCGCCTGCTGTTTCAGGGCGTCCAGCGCTTGTATAGCGCCGACTGGGACAGAGAATGGCACGCTGATGAAGAAAGAAAGAGCGTGTTGGTGTTTATTGGTGTGAATTTACCCGAACAGGAAATCCGTGACGCTTTTTCCCGTCTGATGCCGTAACGTTTCTGTCTTATTTGTGCTGGTCACTCAGGCCAGCACCATTGATTCAATCCTATTCTCGCTATATTCCTGATTCTGCTTATGTCGCGTTCTGTCTGGCAGGGGAGTGCCGATTCTCAAAATGGGAATAGTGCAATTGCACTAAAAAATAACTACCTTATTGTAATTATTACGAATACATCTAAAACGTGATCGCCTCTCGTTTTTTAATGGAATATTGGTGGTATTTTATTAAAACGATATTTCATTATTTAGTGAGGTTAAGTATGCGTAGTGGTCTTGCTCTGTCATTAATGGCTTCCTGCATCACATTGGGTATCCAGGCTGGTTCGGCACAAGCGGCCAGTTCAGTAAAATTCCCGGATAAAACCTGTGACGTTACGCAATACGGGGCTGAGGGTCACCGCCTACAGATCGCACTGAATACTCAAGCTTTTCAGAAAGCGATTGATGATTGCGCTGCGGCTGGCGGAGGTACGGTACACGTCCCTCGCGGTAACTATCTGGTTGATCCGCTGTTCCTGAAAAGTAACATCAGACTGGATCTGGCAAAAGATGCCACGATTGTTGCATCGACGGAAGAAACGGCATATCGCGCAACGGAACAAACCAAATACGCTGAAGCGGAAAATGGCTGGCTTCCCTTTATCAGTATTGCTGATGCACAGAATGTGGCTATCACCGGTCAGGGCACCATTGATGGACAGGGGGCTGTCTGGTGGGAGCGCTGGCGTGCCAATATTCGTGCAACGGGCAAGAAGGGCGGGACCGATCGCCCCCGTCTGATTTATATCAAAAGTTCCAGCAACGTGCTGGTGGACGGTGTCACGTTAACCCATTCCCCGAGCTTCCATGTTGTGATGCGTTACTCGCATGATGTGGATGTCAACGGTACGCGAATTCTGTCGCCGTGGCATGCGCCAAATACTGATGCTATCGACCCGATCGACAGCCAGAACATCCGTATTACCAACAACTATATCGACTGTAATGACGACCATATCGCGATAAAAGCGGAGAGGCCGGATAGCCGCTTCCCGAATGGCGTTGTGGATAACATCTATATCGCCAACAATATTCTGAAGCAGGGACGCGGTATTTCCATCGGCAGCGAAACCTCCGGCGGCGTGAATAACGTGCTGGTTGAAAATAACCAGTTCGAAGGCTCCATGTATGGTATCCGCATTAAAACTCTGCGTGGTAAAGGCGGTGAAGTGAAAAACATCACCTACCGTAATACCAAAATGGTGGATGTCGAAATCCCGCTGGTGTTTGCTGCTTACTACAAAGCCGCGCCGATTGTGCAGGCAGAGGTAGACAAGATGCTGGCCGAAGGTGGCTTCACGATGGGCGAGCAGATTTATCCGCCGGATACCGATCCTGAACAGCCGTTTGATCAGTACAAGACGCCGCATTTCAGCAATGTGACGATCGAGAATTTGGAATCGACCGGCAAGACCAAAGCCGCGGCTTACATTATCGGCGTACCGGAAGCGCCACTCAGTGGTTTCCACTTTGATAATGTACGCATTGATGCGGATAAAGGCATTCGCATCAGGAATGCAGAGCTGCAAACCAAAGGACTGACGCTGAATGTGAAGGAAGGCCCGGTGATGCAGTTGGATAAAGGGGCAAAAGTCGATCAGTAATCGATTATGAAGCGATAGCAGGGGACACACTGGCCGTGGAGTCCTCTGCTATCTGCTTCGTTCTGATATGATAGTGTCCGACAGACTATGCGCGTTTTAGCTCGACATTAATCATTCTTGGCAATATCGGCAAAGGTGGCGCGCAGCAACCGAGCCAAATCGTCTGCTGACAGTTCAATGTCCAGCCCGCGTTTACCGCCAGAAATAAAAATGGTACCGAATTCGCGTGCTGGTTCATCAATCACCGTCGGCAGCAGTTTCTTCTGTCCAAGCGGGCTGATCCCTCCTACCAGATAACCTGTGACACGCTGAGCGATGATCGGATCGGCCATATCGGCTTTTTTGGCGGACAGTGCACGGGCGACTTTCTTGAGATCTAACATGCCAGCGACCGGCGTAACGGCCACGGCGAGGTTTTTCGCATCACCATTTAAGGAAACGAGTAGCGTTTTATAAACCTGCTCTTTATTCAGACCCAGCTTTCTGGCCGCCTCCTCGCCAAAATTGGTTTCGTCGCTGTCATGGTGGTAGCTGTGTAGCGTAAAAGCGACCTTGTTCTTCTCAAGTAAATTGACTGCGGGTGTCATGATTTCACTGTCCTTAAACCCTTTGTGGGCCTTATCTTGCGGGCGCGGTGGCGCGTCATCGTGTGTTCTTTTACGGGGTTTCTGAATGGCTATTTTTTAGCAGTGAAGGTAAATTTTCATCGCCATACAGATGCAGTGCGCCGACGGCCACAATGTAATTTCCAGGTGGTAGCGCCTGAAGCTGTTGTTGCCAGCGACGGTTGCGTTGACCCATCAGCAGGTCGGACATTTCATTGCTGAACGTCGCGGGAATATCCGGTTTATATTTTCCGGGTCTGCTGTCTAGCCACCAGCCTACCATCGTTTGCAGCAGACGGGCATTAGCGTGCCAGTGTTTAATCGTATCTTCCAGCAGTAGCTGGCCGCCCTGCGGCAGTTGTTGTAACAGATTAACCTGCGTCTGCTGTCCTTCCAGTTCGATAACCTGAATGCCATGAGATTTTGCCGCATTAATTAACTGATAATCAATGCCGTAGTCGGGGCGTAAGCCCAGAAGTTGGGCCTGTCTTGCTTGCAGCATTAGCGCGACCTGCCAGCCTGGCAGTGTATTGATCGTGTGCTCATCGAAAGAGAGCGATTCGCAGATTTTCTGCAACTGGCGATAGTTTTCTGGGCTGAGGCGCTGTGCAAGCGGTGGCTCAGCATCGTTCTTACCGAAGGGGGAATGAGAGTCTGAGATATCGGCTTCTACGATAAGAGCAGTTGCCTGTCGAAGTTGCTGTAGCAGCGTAGCGGGCAGCGGAGCCATATCCTGGCTACCCATATGAATGCTGCCGACCAGATGCAACTGTCGTTCGTTGGTGAGTTGAACATCTATCGCCGGGTAGGCATAAGCTAGTGGTGAAATAAAGCCAAGAAAAGTCGCGATCCTACGCAGCAGTTGCCCCATTGATTCTGCCTCCTGATGTGTGAATAACTATGCTAAACGCTAGGTGCGGAACAATACAAGAGATACCGAAGTTAGAGTGAGCGCGGTTAAATGGGGCTGGCGGACGGCGATAAAGATCACGATGATTTTCGGTAAGGGAAAATGCGGCGAGTCTTAACAACGCGCCGCATTTTTATTACTGATTTTTAGGTTTAAAACGCAACAGGCGATTGGCGTTGCTGACCACAGTGATGGAAGAAAGCGCCATTGCGGCACCCGCGACTACTGGGCTGAGCAGCGTTCCGGTCAGCGGGTAGAGCACGCCCGCCGCAATCGGAATACCCAATGAGTTATAGATAAATGCGCCCAGCAGATTCTGCTTCATGTTGCGCAGCGTGGCATTGGAGAGTGCCAGCGCATCAGCGACGCCGTGCAGGCTGTGACGCATCAGTGTGATAGCCGCGGTCTCAATGGCAATATCGCTGCCGCCGCCCATCGCAATGCCGACATCGGCCTGCGCGAGTGCGGGCGCATCGTTAATGCCATCACCAATCATCGCCACGCGTTTGCCTTGCGCCTGTAGCTTTTTGATGGCCTCTGCTTTGCCGTCTGGCAGCACCCCAGCAATCACCTGATCGATACCCGCTTCTTTAGCGATGCTCTTTGCCGTGAGTGGGTTGTCTCCCGTTAGCATGACGAGCTGATAGCCCTGTTGGTGCAGGCGCTGCAAGGCGCTGACGCTATCCATCCGCAGTGGATCGTGAATAGAGAACACCGCAATGATGTGACCATTTGCTGCGAGCAACACGGGTGTAATGCCGCGCTGAGCCTGCTCGCCGATCAGCATTTCACCTCCGGTGATATCGACCTTATGCTGTTTGAGCAGCGCGGGATTCCCCAGCAGCAGGTCGACATCCGAGATCTTGCCGCTGACGCCGAGACCGCGCAGTGTGCGGAACTGTTCGGTTTGCATGAGTGTCAGATTCTCTGCTCGTTCAAGAATTGCTTTTGCCAGCGGATGATTAGCACCTTGCTCCAGCGACGCTGCCCAGATCAGTGCCTGTGCTTCCGTCACATCACAGAAGGTATGAATCGCCACGACGCGAGGCTGCCCTTCGGTTAGCGTACCGGTTTTGTCAAACACCAATACATCCAACTTGCTGGCCTGTTGCAAGGCATCGGCATCCCGTACCAGAACGCCAAACTCCGCTGCACGTCCAACGCCGGAAATAATCGACATCGGCGTTGCCAGTCCAAGCGCACAGGGGCAGGCAATGATCAGAACGGTCGTGACGATAATGAGCGTATAGACCATCTGCGGTTGTGGCCCCACAAAGAACCAGACTGCGCCGCTGAGAAGCGCGATGGCCACAACGACGGGAACAAACACGGCAGAAATACGATCTGCGAGCTGGCCGATAGCGGGTTTGCTACTTTGCGCCTGCCTGACCAGCCGAATGATTCGCGATAGGGTGGTTTGGTTGCCGATTGCATCAGCCCGGAAGAGGACGCTGCCATCGGAAACCAGCGTACCAGCGTGAACCGTATCGCCAGTCGTTTTGGCTTGCGGGATCGGTTCCCCAGTCAGCATGGCTTCATCCACCCACACTTCGCCTTGCAAAATCTCGCCATCGACAGGAATTCGGTCGCCGGTTGTCAGGCGCAGCGTCATGCCGGACTGCACGTCAGACAGTGGAATGGATTTTTCGCCTTCTTCTGTCACGACGCGGGCTGTCGGGGGCGTCAGATCGAGCAGCCGCTCCAGCGCACGAGAGGATCGCTGGCGGGCACGCTGTTCCAGCGCATGGCCTAGATTGATTAAACCGATGATCATCGCGCTGGCTTCATAGTAAAGATGGCGCGCCGCCATGGGGAAAAGATCCGGCCACAGGTTGACGGTAATAGAATAAAGCCAGGCGGCGCCCGTTCCCAGCGCGACCAGCGTATCCATGGTCGCCGTGCCATTTTTCAGACTACGCCAGGCATTACGGTAAAAATGACTGCCAGCGAATACCATCACTGCCAGCGTCAGAATACCGATGACGAGCCACGGCGTTTGGCTTTCCGGCGTCAGGCTCATGCTGCCGCCCAATACCCCCCACAGCATCAGCGGCACACCAAGCAGTAAACCTAGCGTTGCCTGCCACTGAAAGCGTCTGATAGCCTGTTGAGAGGTTTGCTGCTGGCGCGCACGACGCGCCTCTTCATCCTGAATAATTTCTGCGCCGTAGCCCGCTTGTTCAACGGCTGCAATCAGCGCCTCAGGCTCAGCGTGACCGCTCACTAACGCGCTGCGCTCAGCGAGATTCACTCGCGCCTGCGTAACGCCGCTGACGTTTTGTAGCGCCGTCTGTACGCGATTCACACAGCTGGCACAGCTCATTCCCTGAAGCAAGATCTGCACGCTGTCGTCATCGTTAGTGAACGGTGTTGTCGTTGCCGGAAGAATACTCTCGGCCGCTGGCAGCGTTTCCGGCGTTGTCGCTACCTGTGCCAGCGGCTCAATTTTTGGGTGAACGCTCTCCTGCACGCTGGCGTGATAGCCAGCTTCTTCAATAGCGCTAATCAGTAGCGTGGCCTCGACGTTGCCGTACACGTCCGCCTGCTCTGTGGTGACATTCGTCGCTACGACACCGGGAAGGGCTTCCAGCACTTTACGCGTAGCGGCGACGCAGTGGTTGCAGCTCAGGCCGGAAAGCTGGAGAGAGACATCCGGTGTGGCGGCAAGCTGTGCTTCGTAGCCCGCCTGCTCGATAGTGTCGATCAACGTCTGCGAATCAACGTCACCGCTGACGCTGGCGTACTGTTGAGTGACGTTGGTTTGTTCAACCGCAGGCAGCGCGTCCAGGGCTTTTTTAACGCGCTGAATACAGTGCCCGCAGGTTAACCCCTGCAAGGACAACACGATGGTTTGTGACATAATAATTTTCTCCCGTGATCACAGCCGGAGGTGAAAGACGTTGACCGGCTATCTGATTTCTACTAGTTATTGAATAAGGTAAACCTTCTAGCAAGGGGAGGGTCAAGGGGAAATCATGAATATCAGTGATGTTGCGAAAAAAACCGGTCTTAGTAGTAAAACCATTCGCTTTTATGAAGAGAAAGAACTTCTGACTACACCGCTACGTTCTGAAAATGGTTATCGTAGTTACGACGACCATCATGTCGAAGAGCTGACGCTGCTACGTCAGGCGCGCCAGGTTGGTTTTAATCTGGATGAATGCCGGGAATTGGTCACGCTATTTAACGATCCGCTGCGGCGAAGCGCGGATGTAAAAGCGCGTACGTTGCAGAAAGTGCAAGAAATTGAGATGCATATCGAAGAGTTGAAAACGATGCGTGAACAACTGCTGGCGTTAGCCGATCAGTGTCCAGGGGACGGGAGCGCGGAGTGTCCGATCATTAATAATCTCGCAGGCTGTTGTCAAAAAACAAACCGTGAGAAAGGGGAGCCGGACTCCCCTAAATAGTGTGTTCTGTTAGTGCTCAATCGGCCGTACACGTAGTGTGATGCCGTCAACGGCAATCACTTCAACCTGCGTGCCAGCAGGCAGATCCTGCTCTGATTTCACGCGCCAACTGCTATCACCGATGTTGACCCGGCCAAATCCGTTAGTCACTGGATCGGTCAGTGTAGCGCGCAGGCCAATCAACTGTTGTCCGCGTTGGTTGAGCGTTGAAGGTGGGCGTGACAGCGTTCGCTTACGCAGCCAATACCACCAGAGCAGCGCCGTAATGATCGTCATGATGGCGAAAATTGCCCCCTGCCATGGCCAGCCCAGCGGCATAACCCACGTTAGTAGCCCAACCAATACGGCCGATAAGCCGCTCCACAGCAGATAACCACTGGCACCTAGCATTTCGGCGGCTAAAAGCAGGCCGCCGAGCGACAGCCAGAACCAGTGTGCATTTTCCATCACCAGTTCAACGCCCATTATTGACCTCGGCTGTCTTTGCTATCTTTAATCAGTTCGGTGATCCCGCCAATAGCTCCCATTAGGTTGCTGGCTTCTAACGGCATCATGATCACTTTGCTGTTATTGGAAGAGCCGATCTGCTGCAAGGCATCGGTATATTTCTGGGCGACAAAGTAGTTAATCGCCTGAATGTTACCCGCCGCGATGGCCTCGGACACCATTTTGGTCGCCTGTGCTTCAGCTTCTGCCGCACGCTCACGCGCTTCCGCTTCAAGGAACGCGGACTGGCGTTGGCCTTCCGCCTTCAGAATTTGTGACTGCTTTTCCCCTTCGGCTTTTAGAATGGCCGCCTGACGTACCCCTTCTGCCTCCAGAATATCGGCACGCTTGTTACGTTCTGCTTTCATTTGCGCATTCATCGCGGCAATCAGTTCAGCAGGCGGGCGAACGTCGCGGATCTCAATACGCGTGATTTTAACGCCCCACGGGTTGGTGGCTTCATCAACGATGTGCAGCAGGCGGGTATTGATGCTGTCGCGCTGAGATAACATTTCGTCCAGCTCCATGGAACCCAGAACGGTACGGAAGTTGGTCATGGTGAGGTTGACGATAGCCTGTTCCAGATTACTGACTTCATAGGCCGCCCGCGCGGGATCGATCACCTGGATAAAGCAGACGGCATCAATCGCTACATTGGCGTTATCGCGTGAGATAATTTCCTGTGAGGGGATATCTAACACCTGTTCCATCATGTTGATTTTACGACCAACACGATCCATGAACGGCACGACCAGATTAAGCCCCGGCATCAGCGTTTTGGTATAGCGACCAAAACGTTCTACAGTCCATTGGTATCCCTGAGGTACGATTTTGATGCCTGACCAGACGATGATAAGTGCAACAAAGATCAAAACGGGAATGACGGTAAGCATATTCTAAAACCTCCAGGTTGTTTTATAGCAGTCGAAAGACGATTCAGTGAACAGTGTAACTCACTGAGTATGAAAGCGGGCAGGAAATACGCCCGCCAGTTAAGCGTGATCGGTGGGGGCGGGAGCTAAATATCCAGCTCGATGTCGCCTTGCGGCATACAGCAGCAGGGTAGAATTTCATCCTGTTGGATACAGGCTAGCGGGGGTTGACGGTACGCGACGTTGCCTTTTATCAGACGCAGCCGACAGGAACCGCAATAGCCAGACCGGCACTGATATTCAATGTTGACACGGTTGGATTCCAGCACATCCAGCAGGGAAGGGCCGTCGTCTGAACAGGAAAACTGCGCACCGGATGTGCGCAGCGTAATCGTTGGCTTGCTCATTGATTACAGTTGGAAATCGCTCAGGTCGTCATCGCTGATTTCTGAATCGATCTGACCGACCAGATAAGAGCTGACTTCGACTTCCTGCGGGGCGACTTGTACGTTATCGGATACCAGCCAGGCGTTGATCCACGGAATGGGGTTAGTACGCGTCTGGAATGGCAGCGGCAGACCTACTGCCTGCATACGGATGTTGGTGATGTATTCCACGTACTGGCACAGAATATCTTTGTTCAGACCAATCATCGAACCGTCACGGAACAGGTATTCCGCCCACTCTTTTTCTTGCTGGGCGGCGAGTACAAACAGGTCATAACACTCTTGCTGACACTCTTCGGCAATCTGCGCCATTTCAGGGTCGTCATGACCGGAACGCATCAGGTTCAGCATGTGCTGCGTGCCCGTCAGGTGCAGCGCTTCGTCACGAGCGATGAGCTTGATGATTTTGGCGTTACCTTCCATCAGTTCGCGTTCTGCAAAAGCAAATGAACAGGCGAAACTGACGTAGAAACGAATGGCTTCCAGCGCGTTAACGCTCATCAGACAGATATACAGTTGCTTTTTCAGCGCATGCAGGTTCACGGTCACACTCTTGCCGTTAACCTGATGTGTCCCTTCACCCAGCAGATGATAGTAGCTGGTCATCTCAATCAGCGAGTCGTAGTAACCTGAGATATCCTTGGCACGCTTCAAAATCTCTTCGTTCGTCACGATATCGTCAAACACCAGCGACGGATCGTTCACGATATTACGAATAATATGGGTGTAGGAACGCGAGTGAATGGTTTCCGAGAATGCCCAGGTTTCTACCCAGGTTTCCAGCTCAGGGATAGAAATCAGCGGCAGTAGCGCAACGTTTGGGCTACGTCCCTGAATTGAATCCAGCAGCGTCTGGTATTTCAGGTTGCTGATGAAGATGTGTTTTTCATGATCGGGTAATGCCTGATAGTCAATGCGATCGCGAGATACGTCAACTTCTTCCGGACGCCAGAAGAAAGACAGCTGTTTTTCGATCAGCTTTTCGAAAATTTCATATTTTTGCTGATCGAAACGTGCAACGTTAACTGACTGGCCGAAGAACATGGGTTCTAGCAACTG
This sequence comes from Pectobacterium araliae, assembly GCF_037076465.1. Taxonomy (NCBI): domain Bacteria; kingdom Pseudomonadati; phylum Pseudomonadota; class Gammaproteobacteria; order Enterobacterales; family Pectobacteriaceae; genus Pectobacterium; species Pectobacterium araliae. The sequence goes on from NZ_AP028908.1 coordinate 1,223,421, forward strand.
GTCATTTTTATTCTGTGAAAAAGTGGTATAGGCCATTAATCTCTCCAAAAAAATGCCGTGAGCATTTTTAACGCCGCTTGCGGCTGCGGGTAGGACGCCCGCGCTAAAAGGATAAAAGGCTGCATCGCAGCCTTTTATTATTGGCTTAAATCTTACACGCGCCGCCTTCGCAGCCGTCGTCCTGCGGTTCTGCCAGCAGGTCGTCTTGTACGTCTTCAGCGCCGTCACGGGTGTTTTGGTAATACAGCGTTTTAACGCCGAATTTGTAGGCCGTGACCAGATCTTTCAGCAACTGTTTCATCGGCACTCGACCTGACGGGAAGCGGGATGGATCGTAGTTGGTGTTGGAGGAGATCGCCTGATCGACAAATTTCTGCATCAGACCCACCAATTGCAGATATCCATCGTTATTTGGCATTTCCCACAGCAGTTCGTAGGCATCCTTCAGCGTTTCATACTCCGGTACCACTTGACGCAGAATACCGTCTTTGGACGCTTTGACGCTGATGTGGCCGCGCGGCGGTTCAATACCGTTGGTGGCGTTGGAGATCTGAGATGAGGTCTCAGACGGCATCAGTGCGGACAATGTGGAGTTACGCAAGCCGTATTCTTTGATGTCACTACGCAGCGCTTCCCAGTCGAGATGCAGCGGTTCGTTGCAAATCGCGTCCAGATCGCGCTTATAGGTGTCGATCGGTAAAATACCCTGTGAGTAGGTGGTTTCATTAAACCACGGGCAGGCACCTTGCTCGCGTGCCAGCACATTCGATGCCTTCAACAGATAGTATTGAATCGCTTCAAACGTTTTGTGCGTCAGGCTATTGGCGCTGCCATCGGAATAACGCACGCCATTTTTTGCCAGATAGTAAGCGAAGTTGATGACGCCAATACCTAATGTACGGCGACCCATTGCACCACGCTCTGCGGCCTTGATCGGGTAATCCTGATAATCCAGCAGGGCATCCAGCGCGCGCACGGCCAGCGTCGCCAGCTCTTCCAGATCGTCTAAGCTATTGATGGCACCGAGGTTAAACGCTGACAGCGTACACAGTGCAATTTCACCGTTTTCATCATTCACGTCGTTCAACGGCTTGGTCGGCAGCGCGATTTCCAGACACAGGTTGGACTGGCGAACCGGCGCAATCAGCGGATCGAACGGGCTGTGCGTGTTGCAATGGTCAACGTTCTGAATATAGATACGGCCCGTGGAAGCACGTTCCTGCATCATCAGGGAGAACAGCTCGCCTGCTTTGATACGCTGTTTGCGGATGCTGGCATCCTGCTCATATTGCACATACAGGCGTTCGAATTCATCCTGATCGGCGAAGAAGGCGTCGTACAATCCGGGTACGTCTGACGGGCTGAACAGCGTGATTTCCTCACCTTTTACCAGACGCTGATACATCAGTTTGTTCAACTGCACGCCGTAGTCGAGGTGACGAACGCGGTTGCCTTCGACACCACGGTTGTTTTTCAGCACCAGTAGGCTTTCTACTTCCAGATGCCACAGCGGATAGAACAGCGTGGCAGCCCCGCCGCGTACGCCGCCTTGGGAGCAGGATTTCACTGCTGTTTGGAAATGTTTATAGAAAGGGATGCAGCCGGTATGGAACGCTTCACCGCCGCGAATTGGGCTACCGAGCGCACGGATGCGGCCCGCGTTGATGCCGATACCGGCACGCTGGGAAACGTATTTCACGATGGCGCTGGACGTCGCGTTGATGGAATCCAGACTGTCGCCGCATTCGATCAGCACGCAGGAGCTGAACTGACGCGTTGGGGTACGCACGCCCGCCATAATCGGCGTCGGCAAAGAAATTTTGAACGTGGAGATCGCGTCATAAAAACGTTTAACGTAATCCAGACGCGTCTCACGTGGATAGCCGGAGAACAGGCAGGCGGCGACCAGAATGTACAGGAACTGGGCGCTTTCGTAGATATCACCGGTGACGCGGTTTTGTACCAGATATTTCCCTTCTAGCTGTTTCACCGCCGCATAAGAGAAATTCATGTCACGCCAGTGATCGATGAAAGCGTCCATCTGCGCGAACTCTTCGACGCTGTAGTCTTCCAGCAGGTGCTTGTCGTATTTACCCAGTTCTACCATGTTGGTGACGTGGGTCAGCAAGGCTGGCGGTTCAAACTGGCCGTAGGCTTTCTTGCGCAGATGGAAGATAGCCAGGCGAGCGGCCAGATATTGATAATCCGGGCTTTCGCGAGAGATCAGGTCGGCAGCGGCCTTGATGATGGTCTCATGGATATCAGAGGTTTTGATGCTGTCGTAAAACTGAATGTGGGAACGCAGTTCCACCTGAGAAACGGAGACATTGTGTAAACCTTCTGCGGCCCAAGCAATGACGCGGTGGATTTTATCCAAATTGATTTTTTCTTTACTGCCATCGCGTTTGGTAACGAGCAAGCTCTGGTTCATGTTGGGATTTACCTGTTGATGAAAATAAAAAAATATCCCCCGTTTATTCACAGAAATTCCTCTGTGACTAACTCTGTGGATAAATACTAGATATGGATATTTTTTGATAAATGGCTACTACATGGTGAGTATTCTAGTCTGGATTCGTTTGAGTACAAGGCTTGATTTTGGTGTTGATTTCAGGTTGCTGAAGCGTTGGTTTCTCGAAATCCTGATTTTGTAAGGGCTAAGAGGATGTCAATATTCTGTAAAAAAAATAAGTCGCGGCCATTTTATTGGTTTTTCAGATAAACCCAGAAAATTGCGCGGTGAAAAACCACGCAATTTTTAAGAACATTCTTAATTGTTTTATTTATCGTGCCGGGTATGTAGCATGTAGTTCACGTCGACGTTTGGACCGAGTTTAAAATGGTCCGTCAGCGGGTTGTAGTGCAACCCGGTGATATGCTTTTCACGCAGCGGCGTGCTGTCAACCCAGTGCATCAGCTCCGCCGGACGGATGAATTTCTTGATGTCATGCGTGCCGCGCGGCACCATTTTCAGGATATATTCTGCACCCACTATCAACTGTATCCACGCTTTCGCATTGCGGTTGATGGTGGAGAAAAACACGTGTCCGCCAGGCTTGACCAACTTAGCGCAAGCCTGTACGACGGATTGCGGATCGGGAACGTGCTCCAGCATCTCCATGCAGGTGACCACATCGTAAAGGCTCGGGTGAGCGTGTGCATGGGCTTCTACCGTTTCCTGCACGTAATCGACAGTGATACCGCTTTCCAGCGCATGTAAACGCGCAACGTCTAATGGCTCTGCGCCCATATCCAGCCCGGTGACGTCCGCGCCTTCACGCGCCATGCTCTCGGCCAAAATGCCGCCGCCGCAGCCGACATCCAACACTTTTTTGCCGAATAACCCTTCTGCATGCTGCGAAATATAGCCCAGACGCAGCGGATTAATGCGGTGTAATGGTTTAAATTCACCCTCTAAATCCCACCAGCGGGAGGCGATAGCCTCAAATTTGGCAATTTCCTGATGGTCAACGTTCGGAGTTTGATTTTCTACATTCATCTGTCATCACTGCCTTTCGTTATCTTCAACTGCCGCGAGTATACTCCCTTCGTGTCGCAACGTGCAGCGCTGTCCGTTTTCACTAAGGCATATCCGGGGAATAAACGACCATTGGGAAAACCGTCTGTTCAGGGCGGAAGGGAGTTTCCCCCGAAACGGCGGTTTGTGATATAATTTTTCACCTTTTGAACAGTTCACCTAATCTGAACGGTTCACTTTTCTGAACACGGGTAGATGCCTAAATAGAGGGATAGCGGCTCCATGAGCGACCTTGCCAGAGAAATCACACCGGTCAACATTGAAGAAGAGCTTAAAAACTCGTATCTGGATTATGCGATGTCCGTTATTGTCGGGCGTGCATTACCAGATGTTCGTGATGGACTGAAACCGGTACACCGCCGCGTACTGTATGCGATGAGCGTACTGGGTAACGACTGGAACAAACCGTATAAAAAATCCGCCCGTGTCGTCGGGGATGTCATCGGTAAATACCACCCACACGGCGACTCTGCCGTTTATGAAACCATCGTGCGTATGGCGCAGCCTTTTTCACTGCGCTACATGCTGGTTGATGGTCAGGGCAACTTCGGTTCGATTGACGGCGACTCCGCGGCGGCAATGCGTTATACCGAAATTCGCATGTCGAGAATTGCTCATGAACTGCTGGCCGATCTCGAAAAAGAGACGGTCGATTTTGTGCCGAACTATGACGGCACCGAGCAGATTCCTGACGTCATGCCAACGCGTATTCCCAACCTGCTGGTTAACGGTTCTTCCGGTATTGCCGTCGGGATGGCAACGAACATTCCACCGCACAACCTGACAGAAGTCGTGAACGGCTGTCTGGCGTATATCGACGATGAAAACATTAGCCTTGAAGGGCTGATGGAACACATCAACGGCCCGGATTTCCCGACGGCGGCGATCATTAATGGCCGACGCGGCATTGAAGAAGCCTATCGCACCGGGCGCGGTAAAATTTACATCCGCGCGCGTGCCGAAGTGGAAGCGGACGCGAAAACCGGACGTGAAACCATTATCGTGCATGAAATTCCGTATCAGGTGAATAAAGCTCGCCTGATCGAGAAAATTGCCGAGCTGGTTAAAGACAAACGTATCGACGGCATTAGCGCACTGCGTGACGAATCCGATAAAGACGGTATGCGTATCGTTATCGAGATTAAGCGTGACGCCGTGGGCGAAGTGGTACTGAATAACCTGTATTCCCAGACGCAGCTTCAGACGTCATTCGGCATCAACATGGTAGCCCTGCATCAGGGCCAGCCGAAGATCATGCCGCTGAAAGATATTCTGGTTGCGTTTGTGCGCCACCGCCGCGAAGTGGTGACGCGTCGTACCATTTTTGAACTGCGTAAAGCCCGTGACCGTGCTCATATCCTGGAAGGTCTGGCGATTGCACTGGCGAACATCGATCCGATTATCGAACTGATTCGCCGTGCGGCGTCACCTGCTGAAGCGAAAGCGTCACTGATTGCTCAAGCATGGGAACTGGGCAGCGTGGCTACCATGTTGGAACGTGCGGGCGATGATGCTGCGCGTCCAGAGTGGCTGGAGCCAGAGTTCGGTATCCGTGACGGTCACTATTCCCTGACGGAACCGCAGGCGCAGGCGATTCTGGATCTGCGTTTGCAGAAACTGACCGGCATGGAACACGAAAAGCTGCTGGATGAATATAAAGCGCTGCTGGCGGAGATCGCCGAGCTGCTTTATATCCTCAATAGCCCTGAGCGCCTGATGGAAGTCATCCGCGAAGAACTGGAAGCGATCAAAACGCAATACAGCGACGAACGTCGTACGGAAATCACGGCGAACACCGCTGACATCAACATCGAAGATCTGATCAACCAGGAAGATGTTGTCGTTACGCTGTCTCATCAGGGTTACGTGAAGTATCAGCCACTGAGCGACTATGAAGCCCAGCGTCGCGGTGGTCGTGGTAAGTCTGCTGCACGTATAAAAGAAGAAGACTTTATCGATCGTCTGCTGGTGGCCAACACCCACGACACGATTCTGTGCTTCTCCAGCCGTGGTCGCTTGTACTGGATGAAGGTGTACCAGCTTCCAGAAGCCAGCCGTGGTGCGCGCGGTCGTCCGATCGTTAACCTGCTACCGCTTGAACCGAATGAGCGTATTACGGCGATTCTGCCAGTGCGTGAATACGAAGAAGGCCGCCATATCTTCATGGCAACCGCCAGCGGTACGGTGAAGAAAACGGCGTTAACGGAATTCAGTCGTCCGCGCAGCGCGGGGATCATCGCGGTGAACCTGAATGAAGGTGACGAACTGATTGGCGTTGACCTGACTGATGGCAGTGATGAAGCGATGCTGTTCTCTGCGGAAGGTAAAGTGGTTCGTTTCTCTGAGCAGGCGGTGCGTTCGATGGGGCGTACGGCAACGGGCGTCCGTGGTATCAACCTGCAAGGCGAAGATCGCGTCGTTTCGCTGATCATTCCTCGTGGCGAAGGCGATATCCTGACCGTCACACAAAATGGCTTTGGTAAGCGTACTGCGGTGAGTGAGTACCCAACCAAGTCGCGTGCGACGAAAGGGGTTATCTCTATCAAGGTCAGCGAACGTAACGGTAAAGTGGTTGGTGCGGTTCAGGTTGATGCCGCAGACCAGATCATGATGATCACCGATGCGGGAACACTGGTGCGTACACGCGTGTCTGAAGTCAGTATCGTTGGCCGTAACACACAGGGTGTGACGCTGATTCGTACGGCGGAAGATGAACATGTTGTCGGCCTGCAACGTGTTGCCGAACCGGTAGAAGATGAAGAGTTGGATGGCGTGGTAAAAGTTGAAGGCGAAATTGCCGAAGACGATGATGCTATCGACGACATTGATGGCGATGATGATATCGCTGAAGATGACGAGTAAGCCTTTTCCTTAAACCGGAATGAGCCGAGTAAGCCAGCGCGATGCGCTGGCTTTTTTTATCGACACTCGGTAGTGTATCGGCAAACGGGTTCTTCCATCATTCAACGGCATTCACTTGAAATATCTCGCCTCATTCCATACCACATTAAAAGTCTCCCGCTATTTGTTCCGGGTTTTGGCGATCATGCTATGGGTGTTGGGCGCGCTAATCTCTGTTTTCTATATAACTAAAGTATTGAATGAAAAAGAGTCGGAGCTGCGTCAGGAATATAATCTTAGCTTTGATCAGTCGCAGGGATACATCCGCCATGCTGCGGATATTGTGCGCGAACTTCAGTATCTGGCGGCAAACCGTTTGGTGCTGGCGAGAGAAAGAGCGGAACCGACAACGGAAGGGGGGCCGGGTGTCTCTGTTTATGCGCTTACGCCCGGTGCAAGCTGTCCCACGCAATATGGCGGGAATGCAGCGCTGCTCTCATTGAGTCATTTTTTCAATGGCTGGCAGGATAACTTCTCTGCTGTCTACGATCTTAATCGGGTCTTTTTTGTCGGCGGCGATCGGCGCTGTATGGTTGATTTCGGCATTCGTAACCAGTCGCTTGACCGTGATAACTTGCTTAAAAATGTGCAGGATCGGTTTCAGGATCAGAAGACAAATCGAACCCAAACCGGGCGTGATGAGACGCTCTATTGGATTACCCCTGCGTCCATTCCCGATGTCGGCTATTTATATGCACTGACGCCGATCTATGTAGATAACAAGCTGGAAGTCATCATGGGCATTGAGCAGACGATTCGTCTGGATGACTTGGTCACCGCCAGCCAATTTCCGCTCAATGCTAAACTGTTGGATCAATATAATCAGGTCGTTTTACAGTTTTCCGATGACAAAGGGCTCTCCGCTTCCTCGGTAGAAGGCTATCCCTCCGCTCATAACTATTTTGGTTATGCGAATGGTTATGATGAACTCATTCTGAAGAAGGCGCTGCCGCCGACTTCGTTCAGTATTGTGTACTCGTTGCCGCTGAAGGTGCTGTTGTCCCATATCAGTGCATTGATGATCAATATGCTCGTGCTGAATATGCTCTCGGCAATGCTATTGTTTGTGTTGGCGCTGGTGTTTGAGCGAAAAATGCTATTGCCTGCGGAAGTGAATGCCTTTCAACTGGAAGAGAACGAGCAATTCAACCGCAAGATCGTGGCGTCGGCACCGGTAGGCATTTGTATTCTGCGTATTAGTGACGGTACAAATATCCTCAGTAACGAACTGGCGCACAACTACCTCAATTTACTTACCCACGAAGACAGGCTGCGAATTACCCGCATTATTTGCGAACAGCAGTCTAAGTTTGTGGATGTGATGACCAGCCGTAACCACCACCTGCAAATCAGCTTTGTCCATTCGCGCTACCGCAACGAAAATGTGGCGATTTGTGTGCTGCTGGACGTTAGCGCGCGCGTCAAAATGGAAGAGTCGCTACAGGAAATGGCGAATGCCGCCGAGCAGGCAAGCCAGTCTAAATCGATGTTCCTTGCCACCGTCAGCCATGAATTGCGCACGCCGCTTTATGGCATTATTGGCAATCTTGATCTGCTGCAAACCAAGTCGCTGCCGCAGGATGCCAACCGTCTGGTTGTGGCGATGAACAACTCTTCCTCACTGCTGCTGAAAATCATCAGCGATATTCTCGATTTCTCCAAGATTGAGTCGGAGCAGTTGAAGATAGAGCCTTGTGAATTTGCACCGCATGAAGTGATCAGCCACATCGCCAGTAACTATCTCCCACTGGTGGTCAAAAAACGCCTGATGCTGTACTGCTTTATCGATCCCAATGTACCCGTCAGCCTGTTTGGCGATCCTGTGCGTTTACAGCAGGTGCTGTCTAACCTGTTGAGTAACGCTATCAAGTTTACGGATACGGGATGCATCATTTTTGAAGTTGGCTGCCGCGATGGTTATCTGGAATTTGTGGTGCGTGATACCGGTGTGGGTATTCAACCGCGTGAGGCAGTGAAGTTGTTTGATCCGTTCTTCCAGGCGGGGAGTGGTGTACAGCGCCATTTTCAGGGCACAGGGTTAGGGTTGGCAATTTGTGAAAAGCTGGTCAATCTGATGGATGGCGACATTACTATCGAGTCGGAACCCGGGCTTGGTAGCCTGTTTGGCGTCAGGATCCCGTTGTATAAAGCGCATTATGCTCCCGTGGCGATCAACGCCAGCCTGCAAGGGAAAACATGCTGGTTGAGCGTGCGCAATGCCCGACTTGAGGCGTATCTACTGACGTTGTTGCAGAACCAGGGCGTGCAGGCTGTGCGTTACCAAAATCAAACGGTATCGCCTGATGATGTCATGATTAGTGATTACACCCCGCGAGAGGATGTTACTGTTCGGGCACATATTATGATCAGCGGTGCACATAACGGGTCGGCACAGAAAGTGAGTGAGGGGCATTGGGTACAAGGGACATCGACACCTCAACACCTGCCAGATTTGCTGGAGAAAATCTATCGCTCAGAAAGTGAAGACAATACTCGTGAGGATATTTCGCCGCCGCTGGCGCACTATGAGCGGGTTGAGAATGGCGACATTATGATTCTGGTCGTTGATGATCATCCTATCAATCGCCGATTGCTGGCGGATCAGTTGGGTTCTCTGGGTTATCAGGCGATGACGGCCAATGACGGCGTAGATGGGTTGAGTGTATTGAGTAAGAACCACATTGATATCGTGCTGACGGATGTCAACATGCCGAATATGGATGGTTATTTATTCACCCAGCGCATGCGGGAGCAGGGGCTACGTTTCCCAGTCATTGGCGTGACGGCGAATGCGTTGGCAGAGGAAAGAGAACGCTGCCTTGGGGCAGGGATGGATCACTGTTTGTCAAAACCGGTGACGCTGGATACGTTGCAGCAGGCGCTGGCGTATTACAGTAATGTGGTACGTCAGGTGAGAACAGCCGAGAAGTGACCTGCACCAGCGCGGTTGCTGATGCAGGGAGCAAAATTTAGTCGACCTGCGTTGTGCCGCCGTTAACGGAGGACAGGTAGTTGAGCAGGGCAATATCGTTCTCGACGCCCAGCTTCGTCATGGCTGATTTCTTCTGGCTACTGATCGTTTTGATACTGCGATTCAGTTTTTTGGCGATTTCGGTGACCAAAAAACCTTCTGCAAACAAGCGTAGCACTTCACTTTCTTTTGGTGATAGGCGCTTATCGCCGTAGCCACTGGCACTGATTTTCTCCAGCACTTTGGATACGCTGTCCGGCGTGAATTTCTTTCCTTTTTGCAGTGCTGCTAGCGCTTTGGGTAAATCGGTCGGCGCGCCCTGTTTCAGTACGATGCCTTCGATATCCAGATCCAATACCGCACTCAGAATCGCCGGATTATTGTTCATGGTGAGAACAATGATAGAGAGATGAGGAAAGTGACGCTTAATATATTTAATGAGGGTGATACCATCGCCGTATTTATCGCCTGGCATGGATAAATCGGTGATTAAAACGTTAGCATCCAGCTTGGGCAGATTATTGATCAGCGCTGTTGAGTCTTCAAATTCGCCAACCACATTGACCCATTCAATTTGCTCAAGCGATTTTTTGATGCCAAAAAGGACAATAGGATGGTCGTCGGCAATAATTACGTTTAGGTTACTCATCGTTTTGGTTACTCATCTTGTTGGCTACCTTGCTGCCCTTTAGGTTCGCTTGGGGATAGTAATGCACTGACAAACCGTTCAATTTCATGAAGGTTAGTCTCAATCTGTATACTATCGTGCGCGGTAATATGCTGTTCAAGCTGTTCACACAACTGTTTGCCAGGGTGAAGATTCAGCATAGCAAACACGCCTTTCAGCCGGTGCGCCGTCTGCGAAAGTGACGGGAAATCGCCTGCTTCCACTTCAGTATACAGCCTCTTTAAATCATCCGGTACTGTCTCCACGAACAGCGAATAATAGTCGCTTGACGCCAATTGTGCGGCGTAAAATTCGACACCGTTCTGTTCTCCTTCCTGCGTCACATCGGGTGGTGTTTCCAGTTGCAGTTCAATCAGCTTAAGCAATGCCTCCAGCAGGAGGTGGCTGATATTGTAGTTCACCCGCAAACGGCGCGGGCCCAAAGGCGTTAACGTGTCATCGTCATGACTCAACAGCAGCGTATAATCTGCTTTTTTCTCTGGGTCATCGGTAATAAAAATATCGGCTTCCTGCGTAATCTGGCGTTCATCGCTGATCAGATAATTCGCTCCCCAGCCAGCCAGCATATTACCGACAATATTCTGCACTTCATCAGACGTCACATCCAGCAGAACGGTAATACCATCCAGCAGTTTTTCGTCCTCAACGGGCAGCGCTTCCGGTTCCAGTTTTAACGTCAGAATATAGTGTGTGCCTAGCCCAGATTTACTGTTGATGGCTAACGCACCGCCCAGTCTATTACAGAGTTGATTGCACAAAAATAAGGTCAATCCTGAATTTTGTCCGAAACGGTCGGAGGTGGCAGGATGAAGGAAAGGATGCCGAATGTTTTCCTGTTCTTTGCCTGAAATATGTGTTCCGGTATCGCTGACCTGAATAACCAGCTTGTCCGGTTCATTATTTTTTCTGTCAACCGATACCGTAATTTTTCCGTAATCCGTATTGGTCACTGAATAATTTAGCAGCAGTGCCAGCATTTTTTTCAACAGCTCGGCATCACCTACATAAGTTTGATTACTATCCAGATGATAATGATGGAATAGGGTTAACCCTTTTTGATTCAATCGTGGCAGCAGCTCAAGGAGAACATTATCGATAAGCGCTAACGGTGAAAAACTGGCGTTGACCACCGTCCATTCCCGCGCCTCCAGCTTTTCATGCAGGGCGATATTTTCCAGCAGCTCGATCGCGCAGTGGGTATCTGCTGTTAGTTGATCCAGCGTCTGTGCTTGTATGACCGCCGTATCACTGTGGCGTATCGCATGAATATGTTGTTGCAGTGAGATCAACGGTTGTTTGAATTCGCTGAGCAGGTTTTGGAATAGGCGTTTTCTGGCATGAATATTCTTTTCGTATTCACGTTGGGCGAGCAGTAATTTCCGCTGTACCAAAATCTCTTTATCCTGTTCGCGCAGCAGGAAGAGGCAATAATCTGGCGAATATTGGCTACGAATTTGGCGGATTTCATACATTTCATTATTAATGGTGACCTGAATAACGCCCTGATGTTCGTCAGCCATATTGGTGATTTTTTGCAGGCTCAGGTGAGGAAGCAGATGTTCTGCACGCTCATTTTGTATAATGATCTTGTTGCTGCTGAAATCATAAACCAACACGCCCATCGGGATTTCCCCCGTGGTTTCGCGGTAAATATCCAGCTTATTTTCCAACTGACGGGATACGTCTTCACTGGGGTGTGCATACCCCCGCCGGAAAAGATAAAAACCGATAACGGACAAACTCAGCAGAACCAGGTTCAGCAGCAGAAACCAGATGTTATTACGCAGTACATCAATAATCAGCGCTTTCACGGGCACCTGAAAAACGATTTTTAGCGGTGCATTAACGGGTGTGGCGGAGATTTCAAGATTAGAGCCATGAAGCTGCACATCAGCTGCGCCTTCGCCATTATTGCTGCTGTCAATATTGCTGGTCGCCGGTGTATCTGGCTTCAGCATAAGATGCTCGCGCAGGATCGTGTCCGGAATTAAATCGTTAATTGGCAAATCGAATGCCAGAATCGTTGCCAGATGGCCCGGCTGATTGAATGTGGTGCGTAGCGTAAAATAGTAGTCGTTATAGAAGCGTAATTTACGCAACGGGGAAAAGCTTTCGCGTTCGTCTAATATATTCGCCTGTTGCAGCATTTCCGTCCGGCGGGCTTCGGCGATGACGGTAATATAATTGCCGCGGAACTGTGAAGAGATATCTTTCAGCGTTTGCGTGGAAATCATCGTCAGGCTATTGTCGATACCATTCAGATAATACAGGGAATAGACGTTATTCTCTGCTCCCCAGAGAATATCGAGATAGCGTGATATCCGACGAACCGACGTCAGCGTTTCTTTATCGTGTTGCCCAAAAATCAACGCATCCGTTTTCTGACCGTTTTTTTCTACATAGAAAACATTGGGCATTAAATTAATCGCACTAATGTTGGCGTCACTGGCGGATGGTTCACTGTTCAAACTGCCGTAAATTTGATAAGTGAAAAAACGATAAGTATCGATGCGTTTCTGTATACCCTGAGCAATGGTCGTCAGTGCATGTTTTTTATCCGCCAGCAAATTGTTGATGTAGCTATAGCTAAACGTTCCGGTAATCAGGAGCGATAACACCGTAAGGAGGGAAAAATAACGCAAGATCGTGACTGGCATCAATTAACGCTCCTGATTAGCGGATGACTGCTCGTGCACTGGCGCTGACGGCCAGCAACAGCAGTGCGACAAACCCGAATGCGGTAGCCAAATTGCTGAGTTGTGCAATAAAGCCGAGAATGGTTGGGCCAATCAGAATGCCCGCATAGCCTACTGTGGTAATGGAGGCGATGGCCAAATTGGGTGGCATGATCTTTTGATTTCCCGCCGCACTGAAGAGGATTGGAACCACATTGGATGCGCCGATCCCCACCATCACGAAGCCAATAATGGCGGTCACTGCATTATCAATACTGATTGTTAACAGCAGACCGAGTGCGGCACAGAGGCTGCCGCCAGTAAGAATCGCGTAGCGCCCAAGCGCATTAACAATGCGATCGCCATTTAGTCTGCCTAGCGTCATCGCGACGGAAAATGCCGCATAGCCCATACCCGCCTGTGCGCCACTCAGGTTGCGCTCAACGGTTAGAAAAAGGGCGCTCCAATCCAGTATCGAACCTTCGGCGAGGAACATGATGAAGCACAGTGAACCAATAAACATCACCCAGCCGCGTGGGATTACAAACAGCGGACCGCCTTCATTTTGGTTTGTGGTGCGTAGCAGGTGCTTGTGCGCCGCTGCCATGAATATCAGCACCAACGCAACAATAGTCAGTATTGCCATTAACGGGGACAGGCCAAGCCACAATAGAGCGCTGACGCCACCAGCACCGGCAATCCCTCCGATGCTAAAGAAACCATGAAAACCGGACATCATCGCTCGGCCGCTGGCGCGTTCTACGATGACGGCCTGAATATTCATCGCGACATCGATCATACCTATAGACGCGCCAAAAAAGAGCAGCACGATTGCCATCAACGTCAGCGTTCCTGCTTGCGTCAGGGCGGGCAATATCAGACAAAGTAGCGCACTTGCCAGCAAAATAACGCTACGGCATCCCCATTTACTGGTGAGTAAACCGGTGAGCGGCATGGCCAATAGTGAACCAATGCCCAGAGAAAGTAACAACATCCCGAGAGAGGCATCACTGATAGCCAGTCGCGCTTTAACAAAGGGCACCAGTGGTGCCCAGGAAGCCATAGCAAAACCTGCAACAAAGAAAGCGATGCGCGTGGCCGCCTGTGCTTTTTTGCCTGGCAGATTCTGATTAATGTTTAACGAGTTGGAATGCAGTGTCGTACTCATCCTGAACGAGGCTATCCGGTATACGTAACAAGGGTCTATTTTTACCATAATTAGCGGCCTGAATGGAAAGAATCCTGCTGCCCATCAAGCCTATAATTGACAACCCGCTTTGCTGGCTATTCCCTCTCATACTCCTTTAGTTGCTTTTGGCTTGCAGATCATATGTGGCACGGGCTTGCTCGATGGTTTCAAGGTTTTGCTCAGCCCAGACCCACACGCCACAGAACGCCGCTCCAAGCCCAAGACCGAGATCCGTCAGGCGGTACTCCACTTTTGGGGGAATGACGGGATGTACGGTGCGGATTACCAGCCCTTCGCGTTCCATCTCGCGCAGAGTTTGCGTCAGCATTTTCTGGCTGATCCCGACCACTTTCTTTGCCAATTGTGTGAAGCGTAATTCTCCGTTTTCAGCCAAAACCTCAAGGATCAACATTGTCCATTTGTCCGCAACTCGGCCGATCACTTCATTAACCAATGCTTCTACGCGTGGGTCCTGTGTCGTTGATGAAAGCTTTCTCTGGACTTCTGCGTGTTTAACGAAGTCGATGCTCATAGGCCACTCTCTTTCTTTTGGGTAATCGTGATCATTATGGTGCTTTTCCTTCCCGAAGTTTGCGTCTGGCGGTGTTGAGAGTCAAGTATCGACGTTCCTCAAAGTACGTATCATCTATGCTTACTTTTTGGTGAGTATTGTACTTTATGGTGCCTACTTCCAAAAAGTTTGTAAGGTGCATATTCTTTGAAGCCTACCCACGTTCCGGTAGAAAAGTGCGTCAGGCATGGGGGCGAAACCTCTGTTTCTTTGTACTGTGACGTTGTTCCCTATTGCGCACGAATACTGTCGGAAGGTGGGCATCGACTATGCGGCTGCATAGTTCCTGAATTTAAGCGAGAAGGCGAAGCTAATCATGCAAACGGCAAATAACACAATACTCATTACGGGAGGCGGTTCCGGCATTGGTCGCGAGCTGGCACTGCGTTTCAACGATCTTGGCAACACGGTCATTGTGACGGGTCGACGAGCTTCTCTCCTGCATGAGACGATCCATGGACGGGAAAATATGTACGCGTTCGAATTAGATATCGACGATCCAAAGGCTATCAATGCGTTTGCACAGCGGATCGTGAAGGAATATCCATCCCTCAACGTCCTGATGAATAATGCGGGCATCATGCGTTACGACGATCTGAGTACTGGAAGCGATCTGTGCGATGCACAGGCGCAGATTACGACAAACGTGCTTGGGCCTATCCGCCTCACTAACGCCCTTGTCGATCACCTGAAGAGCCAGCAGCATGCTGCGATCGTCAATGTATCTTCCGGTCTGGCTTTCGTTCCGCGTGCTGATGCGGCGGTTTATAGCGCGACTAAGGCTGCGGTTCACTTCTACACGGTGTCATTGCGTCATCAGCTTGCGGACCAGGTAGAAGTCATCGAGCTTGTGCCACCAGGTATCCAAACTGAGCTCACGCCGGGGCAGTCGGATCGCGAAAATTATATTCCCCTGAACGCATACATCGATGAAGTTATGACTCTGTTTTGCCAGCAACCGACGCCAAGCGAGATCGTTGTGGAACGCGCTCAACGGCAACGCCAGGCTGAGCGGGAAGGGCGCTTCGAACAGGTGTTTGATTTGCTCAACGTGCAGGCAGTTAAGCAACTGCGTTAAGGGTAAATAAGCCGTACCCATAAAGGCGGTATCACTTTCTGCCGCAATCTCAAATCAACACTGAAGGGTTTCGTTATGTCTACACAAGATTTCAACAACCCCATTCGTTCTGATGAGACTCGCCTTTCCAGACGCAAGATCCTGACGGCTGCTGCTATAGCCGTGCCTGCCGCATTGATTCTTGGTTCGGCGAGTGGTGTAGCTGCCGCGGCGCAATCTAATGCTACCACTAACAAATCGGCGCTGGTGACGGGTTCATCACGAGGAATTGGCGCGGCAATTGCGAAGCGACTGGCTCAGGATGGATATGCGGTGACCGTTAATTATCTTAACAATCGTGAACTCGCGGCTGGGGTTGTGCGTGACATTGAGTCTGCGGGCGGAAAAGCTATTTTCGAGCAAGCTGATGTCAGTGACGCCAAGGCTGTGCGGCGTCTTTTTGACAAACACCGTGAAGCGTTCGGTCAGGTGGATATCGTTGTCGCGAATGCGGGAATCCAAAGGCTAGGGGCGTTCGCCGATATGAGTGACGACGACTATGTCAGGTTGATCGACGTCAACATGAAAGGTGTTTTCCACACGCTGCGTGAGGGCGCAAGGCAGGTCTCTGATGGCGGACGCATCATTGCTCTTTCATCAGGGACTACCACTATGCGCCCGCCCACTTACGGTCCATATGCTGCCAGCAAAGCAGCCGTGGAAGTGTTCGTCAACATCCTTGCGAAGGAACTGGCTGGACGGATGATTTCCGTCAATGCGGTGGCACCAGGTACCACGAATACGTCTCTTTTTACCGACGGTAAGACGCCAGAACAGATCGCGGGTTTTGCCCGGCAGACACCGTACAAACGACTTGGGGAACCGGAAGACATTGCTAACGTCGTCTCAATCCTTGCTGGAGGCCGCGGAGGCTGGATCAATGGCCAGGTGGTGAATGCCAACGGCGGTCTGGTCTAGGGTCATCCCTGTCAATACGTCGATGTGTCCCGCAGAGAGGGGCTTGTCGACGCAAGCTATGTGCTACAACGCCAAGTTAACCGATCTTCAATATTTGAGGAACATATCATGAGTATGAAAAATGACAACGAATACGCCGGTAGTGCCGGAGCTGAAACCAATCTCCATCGACGTAAAATGTTGACCGCTGCCGCCATGGCTGCACCAGCAATGCTGCTAATGGGAGCTGCAAGCCAGGGAGTTCAAGCCGCACAACCCAAGCCAGCTACTGGAAAAGTAGCATTGGTTACGGGGTCGTCACGTGGGATCGGCGCAGCCACTGCCAAGCGACTGGCTTTAGATGGCTTTAATGTCACCGTCAACTATCTAACCAACCGCGAACTGGCAGCAGGCGTTGTGCGGCAGATCGAGCAGGAAGGTGGCAAGGCCATCAGCGTACAGGCCGACGTCAGTGACCCTTCAGCCGTGCGCCGCTTATTTGAAGCTAATAACGAGGCTTTTGGAAACATCGACGTCGTGGTGAGCAACGCTGGCATCATGCAGTTGGCACCGTTTTCTGAACTCTCTGACGAGCAGTTCGATCGTATGATGGCGGTTAACGTGAAGGGGAGTTTCAACGTCCTACGCGAAGCTGCCAGCCGTGTACGCGATGGCGGAAGAATTCTTACGCTGTCTTCAAGCATCACGAAATTGCGCAGCCCTACCTATGGTACATATGCTGCGTCCAAAGCTGCACAAGAGCTCTTTGCCAATATCCTTGCCAAGGAATTGGAAGGCCGTATGATTTCGGTCAATGCCATTGCTCCGGGATTAGTCAACACGACCCTCTTTACCGATGGTAAGACGCCACAGCAAATTGCTGGTTTTGCCCAGCGCACGCCGCACAAGCGATTGGCTGAACCAGAAGATATTGCCAACGTCATTTCTATGCTTTGCAGTAACGATGGCGGGTGGGTGAACGGTCAAACCGTGTTTGCCAATGGCGGCATCATCTGACGGTGAGCAAGTGCATGTCTTTCTATAGATGATGGATGGCGACAACGAGCGCTTGTCCAGAGACACGATAAAACAAAAATGCCGATTAGATAATCGGCAAAAAATCGGTCAATTGAAGCAATAATAATGATGATGAAATAAGATTTTAGTGCGATCTGTATGTACTGTTTTGCCGTTTGATGCGATTTCACCCGTGTACCACGCCGCTGTGGTCATGTGGATAGTACTAGTGGGTAAAAAATTTCCAGGAGAAATTTTTAACGTTGCGCAAGCAACGGCCCGTAAGGGTGACGGCCAGGGATGGCACGTCATAAAAATGTGCTGAGGCGTACTCTGCTGGAGGGGGCTTTTGCGTCTTGTGTAACGTCTCACCCACGACGTGTTTTTTTCCCGTATAATCCCCTACTTTGTGTTAGGTCTCCGGGGTGACGGTGAAACAACTTTCCGACTTGCTGCGCCATATGCAGCAAGATTTGCGCGAGCCACAGCCTGAACGCGCAGGTTTCAGACAAATAACGCGTTCTTTAAGCCTCAGTGAGGCGTCAGAACTCTTGCCGTGGTTGGCGACTCAGCCTGTGTATCCCCAGTTCTATTGGCAGCACCGTCAGGATAGTGAAGAGGTTGCCGTTTGTGGCAAGGTGTGCGGGTTTCGTCATATTCAGGATGCTGAGGCATTCCTCGTTCAGCAACAGTGCGATCCCAATGTCCGCATCTGGGGGCTGAATGCGTTTAACCAGTCGAAAGAAGAGGGCGCGTCGTCACCTGGCTACCTGTTCTTGCCCCGTGCGGAATTGCGACGTCAGGATGATACGCTCAGCCTGAGTATTAACCTGTTCAGTGAAACGTCATTGCAACAAGATACCGTCGAAGCCTCGGCGTTTATTAACCTGCTGCTTCCACCCGCCTCATTGCCTCTTTTGCATGCGGAAGTGCGGTCTGTTGCGCATCAGCCTGAGCGCCTGGAGTGGATTGATTTGCTTCAGCGGGCGCTGCATGACATCAAAACAGGGCTAATGGAAAAAGTCGTTCTGGCGCGGGCAACCACGCTAACGCTGACACAACCACTACAGGCAACGACTTTTATGGCCGCCAGCCGTGCGGCGAATCATCACTGTTTCCATTTCATGCTGGCACACGATGCGCGTCATGCGTTTCTTGGTTCCAGCCCTGAGCGGCTTTATCGCCGACGGGGGGGCGAATTGGAAACGGAAGCCCTGGCAGGAACGGTGGCAAGCGATCGCGATGCACATAAAGCCGCTGAACTGGCCGATTGGCTGATGAAAGACACCAAGAATCAGTGCGAAAACATGCTGGTGGTGGATGATATTTGTCAGCGACTACAGCAATCCGCGCTGTCGCTGGATGTCATGCCGCCAGAAATTGTGCGTCTGCGTAAGGTGCAGCACCTGCGTCGCACTATCCATGCCTCGCTGCGCACCGCGTCCGATAGCGCGTGCCTGAATACATTACAGCCCACGGCGGCAGTAGCCGGTTTGCCGAGACAGGAAGCGCGCCGCTTTATTGCGGATCATGAACCGTTCGAGCGCGGCTGGTATGCGGGTTCTGCGGGTTACTTGTCGCGTCAGCAGTCTGAATTCAGTGTGGCACTGCGTTCGGCAGAGGTGCGAGATCATGTTTTAACGCTCTATGCCGGTGCTGGAATTGTGGCAGGTTCTGATCCAGAACAAGAATGGCAGGAATTAGAGAACAAAGCGGCTGGGCTGAGATCGCTGTTAGACGGTGATATGTCATAGTTTTGTTTTATGGTTGTTGTGCCAGGTACTGGTTTATATCAAAGTCAGCATGGTAAAAAAAAATATAATAAGGCTGATCGCGATAGTCGTTGAAGGGCAACCAGGCCGCCAACAGTTAGATCAAGAGTATTTGTTTTATAACCTGCAACCTGAGTTGTTGAGTACAACATGTCAACAAGTGTATTTAATCGCCGCTGGGCTACATTATTGCTGGAATCGCTGACCCGCCATGGCGTCCGGCATATCTGCATCGCGCCTGGTTCTCGCTCTACCCCGCTGACACTGTCTGCGGCAGATAACCGTGCACTGATTTGCCACACGCATTTCGACGAACGGGGGCTGGGGCATCTTGCGCTCGGGTTGGCAAAGGCTTCGCGTGAACCGGTTGCGATTATCGTGACGTCAGGTACTGCCGCTGCCAACCTTTATCCGGCAATTATTGAAGCCGGGTTGACCGGTGAGCGATTGGTGGTTTTGACGGCTGACCGCCCGCCGGAGTTGATTGACTGCGGTGCGAATCAGGCGATTCGTCAACATGCCCTGTATGCTTCACACCCCACGCTGGCGCTGGATTTACCGCGTCCTACGCCAGATATTCCCGCTAACTGGTTGGTCTCCTCTGTGGATAGTGCCATGGCGCGGCTGACGCACGGTGCGTTGCACATTAACTGTCCTTTTGCTGAACCACTTTACGGTGTCGATGACGGCACGGCGTGCCAGGACTGGTTGATGACGCTGGGCGACTGGTGGAACAGCCGTGAACCCTGGTTGCGTGAAATGCGCCAAAGTACGCTGGCGGTACAACTAGACTGGTTGCAGTGGCGACAGAAGCGGGGCGTCGTTCTCGCTGGGCGCGTGAGTCCTGAACAAGGGGCACAACTCGCCGCGTGGGCAAACGAACTAGGCTGGCCGCTGATTGGCGATGTCCTGTCGCAAAGTGGACAACCTTTGCCCTGTGCAGATATTTGGCTGGCGCATCCTGAAGCGGTAAACCTTTTACGACAGGCAGACATCGTCCTACAGTTCGGCGGTAGCCTGACCGGTAAGCGCCTGTTGCAATGGCAGGAACAGTGTCAGCCGCAAGAATTTTGGTTAATTGATGACCTGCCGGGACGGTTGGATCCGGCTCATCATCGCGGGCGCCGTCTGGTGGCTGACGTTGGCGAATGGCTGTCTGCGCATCCTGCACATAAACAAGCACCGTGGGCGGATTTGCTGGTGGATATTGCCGACCGAACGCAGCGGCAGGTCGACGCACATCTGGCTTCCCGTTTTGGTGAAGCACAACTGGCGCAGCGTATACCAGCGCTGTTGCCGCCGGACGGGCAGTTGTTTGTCGGCAACAGCCTTGTTGTACGTCTAATCGACGCATTGGCACAGATCCCGCAGGGCTATCCGGTGTACGGTAACCGTGGTGCCAGCGGCATTGATGGCCTGATTTCCACGCTGGCCGGTGTACAGCGTGCTACGTCAAAAGCCACGCTGGGCATCGTCGGCGATCTTTCCGCGCTATATGATTTGAATGCGCTGGCGCTGCTGCGTCAGTCCCCCGCACCGCTGGTGTTGATCGTGGTGAATAATAACGGTGGGCAGATCTTTTCCCTGCTGCCGACGCCGGTTGACCAGCGCGAAGCATTTTATTGCATGCCGCAAAATGTGGAATTCGGACACGCTGCTGCAATGTTTGGCCTGAATTACGTGCGTGCCGACAATTGGGAACAACTCGCGGATACGGTGTCCTATTGCTGGACACAGGGCGGCGTCACGCTGCTGGAAGTGGTGGTTGAACCGAAAGACGGCGCGGAAACGCTCAATGAACTGGTCGCGCAGGTGGCGGCATGGGCGCACTAGATTTTCATAGACCAGGTTTTCAGAGGCTAAGCTGCCGGAAAGTGACGCATGGCGCAGTTGCTTTGACGCAGCCGTGGCTGGTGTGCCTGCATGGTTTATTAGGCAGCGGTGAGGATTGGCTGCCAGTCCTTCCATTTTTGCGTGACTGGCCGGTGCTGCTGGTGGATTTACCCGGACACGGCGCGTCGCGAACGATTTCCACAACAGATTTTGCCGATGTCAGCCGCCAGTTAAGCAAGACGCTTTTGGATCAAGGCATTGAGAATTATTGGCTGCTGGGCTATTCGCTCGGTGGACGCATTGCGATGTATCACGCCTGCAACGGGCAGTATGACGGCATGCTCGGGCTGCTGGTCGAAGGCGGACATCCTGGTTTGGCGACGCCAGATCTGCGTACGGAACGTATTCATCATGATGCTCGCTGGGCGCAGCGTTTTCGTCAGGAGCCGTTGCCAGCGGTCTTACAGGACTGGTATCAGCAGGCGGTCTTTGCCGATGTGGATTCAACGCAGCGTGAACAGCTGATTGCTCGTCGGAGTGTGAATCACGGCGCATCCGTTGCCGCGATGCTGGAAGCGACTTCGCTGGGGCGACAGCCTTTTTTGGCCGAGCGCTTGCGGCATCTGTCGATACCTTTTGTTTACTTATGCGGTGCCAGCGATGTGAAATTTCAGACGCTGGCGGCGCAATACAGCCTGCCGTTACTGAGCGTGGCTCAGGCGGGTCATAATGCTCATCAGGCGAACCCAACGGCCTATGCTGAACGGGTTCGTACTTTTCTTTCGCCTCCCGTTAAGGATTGATAACTATGCTTTATCCGAGTGAAGACCTGCTTTACGCCCCGATTGAATGGCACGATTGCAGCGGCGATTTTGCCGATATTCTCTACCATAAATCTATCGATGGCATTGCTAAAATCACCATTAACCGTCCTCAGGTACGCAATGCGTTTCGCCCGCAAACGGTAAAAGAGATGATTCAGGCACTCGATAATGCCCGTCATGACGACGGTATCGGGACGATTATCCTGACCGGTGCAGGCGATAAAGCATTCTGCTCCGGTGGCGATCAGAAAGTACGTGGCGACTACGGCGGTTATCAGGATGACAGCGGTGTGCATCACCTGAACGTGCTGGATTTTCAGCGCCAGATCCGTACTTGTCCAAAGCCAGTCGTCGCGATGGTCGCAGGGTATTCCATCGGTGGTGGACACGTTCTGCACATGATATGTGACCTGACCATTGCGGCAGAAAACGCCATCTTCGGCCAAACGGGTCCGCGCGTCGGCTCCTTTGACGGCGGCTGGGGCGCTTCTTACATGGCGCGCATCGTGGGTCAGAAGAAAGCGCGTGAAATCTGGTTCCTGTGCCGCCAGTACGACGCGGCGCAAGCGTTGGATATGGGATTGGTGAACACGGTAGTACCGTTGGCGGATCTGGAAAAAGAAACCGTGCGCTGGTGCCGTGAAATGCTGCAAAACAGCCCAATGGCGCTGCGCTGCCTGAAAGCGGCGCTGAACGCAGACTGTGACGGTCAGGCGGGCTTGCAGGAGCTGGCGGGTAACGCCACCATGCTGTTCTACATGACAGACGAAGGGCAGGAAGGTCGCAATGCGTTCAACGAAAAACGTCAGCCCGACTTCAGCAAATTCAAGCGGAATCCGTAATGCGCCAGGTCACTCTCTATCGTTACAGCGTGCCGATGGAAGCCGGGGTGGTGCTGCGCAATCAGCGCCTGAAAACCCGCGATGGGCTTATCGTTCGCCTGCAAGACGGTGAGCGGCTAGGCTGGGGGGAAATTGCGCCGCTGCCGGAATTCAGCGTGGAAACGCTGGCAGAGGCGGAGTCCGCCGCGCTTGAACAGCTAAAATCGTGGGCGGCAGGGCAAGCATTTTCTGACGATCTTCCGCCGTCCGTTGCCTTTGGTTTGAGCTGTGCGCAGGCCGTGCTGGATCAGCGCCTGCCGCTGGCGGCGGACTACCGCAAAGCGCCGCTGTGTAATGGCGATCCTGATGAACTGTTTGAGATGCTTCAGGCGATGCCGGGCGAGAAAGTGGCAAAGATCAAAGTCGGCTTGTACGAAGCCGTGCGTGACGGGATGATCGTTAACGTCCTGCTGGAAGCTTTGCCGGATCTGAAACTCCGTCTGGATGCCAACCGCAGTTGGACACGAACCAAAGCGGACGGCTTCGCCCGCTATGTTGCGCCGTCATTGCGTTCACGCATCGCCTTTCTCGAAGAGCCTTGCAAAACCCGTGAAGAATCTCGCGAGTTTGCGCGGGAAACGGGCATCAACATTGCCTGGGACGAAAGCGTGCGCGAGGCGGATTTTCGGGTGGAAGCCGAGCCGGGCGTGAGCGCGATTGTGATCAAGCCGACGTTGGTCGGCAGTCTTGCACGCTGTCAGCAACTGGTGCTGGAAACACATCAGGTTGGATTAACGGCAGTGATCAGCTCCAGCATCGAATCCAGTCTGGGTTTAACGCAACTGGCACGTCTGGCGCACTGGCTGACGCCGGACACAGTTCCTGGGCTGGACACGTTGGATCTGATGCAGGCGCAGGTGATTCAACACTGGCCGGATAGCGCGTTGCCACTGCTGGCTGCCGAGCAACTGGACGTGGTATGGCAATCCTGACTGACTGGCCGTGGCGATACTGGGCTAGCCAGACGCCCCAGTCTGTCGCATTGATTGAAGATGAAACCCGCTGGAGCTGGCAGTCGCTTGCCCTGCGGGTAGATCAACTGGCAGAGCGTTTTACCCAGCAGGGCGTTATGCCCGACTGTACGGTCGCGCTACGCGGGAAAAATAGCGTCCAGATGCTGTTCAGCTATCTGGCGCTGTTACAGTGCGGCGTGCGTGTACTGCCGCTGAATCCACAGTTACCTGATGCATTAAGCGAGGCGCTGCTGCCTGCGCTGAATGTAACGTATGGCCTGTGCCTGAATGATAAATCGTGGGCGAAGGCTGTACGCACGCTTTCTTTGCCGTCTGACCCTTTCCCCCTGTGTGATGCTGAGGAAGGCCGCCGTACCGATCGATTATTCTGGCAGGCCGATCGGCTCGCGACGCTAACGCTGACATCCGGTTCTAGCGGGATGCCTAAAGCCGTGGCGCATACGTTTGCGGCTCATTTCTCCAGCGCGGAAGGCGTGGTTCAGATGATGGCATTTTCCTCCAACGATAGCTGGCTGTTGTCACTTCCGCTCTTTCACGTTTCCGGGCAAGGTATTGTCTGGCGCTGGCTGGCTACTGGGGCGACGGTGGTTGTCCGTGCGCATCAGCCTCTGGAAAGTGCGCTGCGCGATTGCACCCATGCTTCTCTGGTGCCGACGCAACTGTGGCGACTGCTGTCGGAGGAGACATTGCCTACGGCACTGAAAGCCGTATTGCTCGGTGGTGCGACGATCCCGCAGGCGCTGACGCAGCAGGCAGAGGCGCGAGGCGTCAGCTGCTGGTGTGGCTATGGTCTGACGGAACTGGCGTCTACAGTCTGCGCGAAACGTGCCGATGGTCGCTCGGGCGTCGGTACGCCGCTACAAGGACGAGAGATCCGGTTGTCGGAGGAGGAGATTCTGCTGCGTGGCAGCACGTTAGCGGCGGGCTATTGGCGTGACGGAAAACTGATTCCGCTGGTCGATGATGACGGCTGGTTTCACACGCGAGATCGCGGGCTATTTTCCGAGGACGAGTGGCACATTCTGGGGCGTCTGGATAATCAATTCTTCAGCGGTGGGGAAGGGGTTCAGCCGGAGAATATCGAAGCCGTGCTGTTGACGCATCCCGATGTGCAACAGGCCTGTGTTGTACCCATTGACGATGTGGAGTTTGGCCATCGCCCTGTTGCGGTAGTAGAGGTGGCTTATTCCACGACGACGCTTGATGCGGTACGTGAGTGGCTACAGCCGCAGCTTGCCGGATTTCAGCGTCCGGTCGCGTATTATGCGCTGCCCACTGAACTAAAAAATGGTGGAATTAAGCTTTCTCGCCAGTTGGTGAAAAGCTGGGTTAATGCCATGCGCCATCAGCTCAAACCGTAGTGTGACTTGGCTTTACACTATTTCATGCTGGAGTGAAGGTGCGTTTCGGGTAGAATCGGCAACGATAACATCTTTACACGCGCGTTTACGACGGTTTTAAGGATATTGAAAATGAAAAAATTTGTGATTGCCTGTGCGGGAAGCCTGTTACTTGCAAGCGCTTCTGTACATGCCATTAGCCTTTCTGGGGAAGCAGGCCGTGATTACGCGGGGGCTAGCGCGGGTTTCGGTCTGGGTATTCCTGGGCTTGCAGGTAACGTGAGCTATTCCCATGGCGACAACAGCAATGATGTATACGGTTTTGGTCTGGGATACACCCTCCCTGTTGGCCCACTCAAGCTAACTCTGGGCGGTAAAGCGTTGTACCTGAATCAGGATCATGGCAATGATGGCTATGGTGTTGCATTGGGCGGTGGCGTGCAGTGGCCGCTGAGCCGTCAGTTCTCGCTGTACGGCGAAGGTTACTATGCACCTGATGCATTCTCCAGCCATGTTGATCACTATGTTGAAGGGAAAGCTGGCGTACGTTGGCAGGTGTTTGCACCGCTGAGCGTCGATGTCGGTTACCGTTACATCAATATGGCACGTGAAAACGGCCCAGATAACAAGTTAGCTGATTCGGCCTATATCGGCGTTGGTCTGAACTTCTAGTATATCGTCATACAGTAAGCCGCAGGTGTACTGGCTTGATGTTGTGACCGGAAAGAAAAAAGAGCGTGAATGTTGAGTTCACGCTCTTTTTTATGGTGTGCATCCTGCACGCGATAGTAAAAAACGCGTCCTGCGTTTTTTACCCTGGGTCAGCCGATCGCGACGTTAATTGATTGATGGCAGCCAGCCCGCAACCATCGCCAACTGGATCAGAATAATGCCCACGCCGCTGGCGAAGATCAGCACCAACACGGGGGCGCCACCGCGCGTCGCGCGTATTTCAGGACACTGCTTGCGCACCTGCCAACTCAGCAGGGCAGGCATGAGTAACGCCAGCACGGCTAGTGCAATTGCTGCATAGCCCAACGCCATCACAAAGCCTTGCGGGTAAAAGAGCGCGAATATCAGTGGTGGAATAAAGGTCAGCAGGCCCGTTTGTGCACGCCCTACGACGCTATTCTTACGCTTAAACAGATCGGCTAAATAATCGAATAACCCTAGCGCTACGCCGAGGAACGAGGTCGCCAGAGCCAGATCGGCAAACAGGTGGACAGCCAGTTCAACGTGCGGTGAGGAAACCAGTGTGCGGATAGCCTGCATCAACCCATTCAACCCGGCCTGATCGGCCAAGATAGCATTGAATGTTGAAGAACTGAGGCTACCCAACATCACGAGCTGCCAGAAAATATAGGCAATCAGCGGTATCACGCTACCGATAAGGAATATCTTGCGCAGCTTGCGGATGTCTCCCCTCATGTAGTGAACAATGCTGGGGATACTGCCGTGAAAGCCGAATGAGGTCAGAATGACAGGCAATGCCGAGAGCGTCAGACCCTGTTGCAGTGGCAGCGTTAAAAGATTGACGCGTTGAATGTGCGGCACCATGACGGCGAGCATGATGACGAGCATCAGCACTTTGCCGCTAAACAGGATACGGTTAAACAAGTCGACTGAGGATGTGCCGATACAGACGACGCCGCCAGCAACCAGCGTGAAGAGCAGAATGCCCGCAGCCAGTGGAAGTGAGTAGCCACTCCACTGGCTGATGCTGCTGGCGAGTAGTTCGCCTGCGCCGCTGATATAGGCCGCTGTGAGCGCATACATCAGAAATAGCATGCTGAAACCGGTAATCCACTGTCCCCAGCGGCCGAGGTAGATTTTTGCCAATGTGCCTAATCCGGTGTGCGACGGTTGATGCTGATACACTTCAACGAGCAACAAGGCGCTGTAGCACATCAGTGCCCATAAACCGATTAATATCATCAGGGTAGTACCAAACCCGACGCCAGCTGTTGCCAACGGCATCGCCAACATTCCTGCTCCAATGGTGGTGCCAGCAACGATAAAAATGCTGCCAAGAGTACGATTTTTCACCTATTCCTCTATAAATAGCGTGGCTATCCAGATATTTTTGGCAGCAGGGTAGAGTATTCAGTGATTTCTGTCAAAACGCCGTTACGAGAAGTGTAATCTTATATTTACACTCGAAGCATCCCATCGGCTGCGGTGCGTAATTAGACAGACCGAAAGAAATATTGTGTTTGTTCATCCGACTTTCTAAAGTGGATTCAGGATTATCATCAGGAGTGAAAAAATGCTTAGGGTTGAGATGTTATGTACCGGCGATGAGGTGCTGCATGGTCAGATTATTGACACCAATGCGGCCTGGCTGGCGGATTATCTGTTTGTGCAGGGATTACCGATGACTAGCCGGATGACGGTGGGTGACGATCTCGATGCACTGGTGACCGCAATCACGCAGCGCAGCCAGATAGCCGATATCCTGATTGTGAACGGCGGCCTGGGGCCGACTAGCGACGATCTCAGCGCATTGGCGGCGGCCACCGCCGCAGGAGAAGGGCTGGTTGAGCATGCGGAATGGCTGGCGCGTATGGAGGCTTTCTTTGCCGAACGCGGTAGAGTGATGGCACCCAGTAACCGTAAACAGGCGCACATCCCTGCCAGCGCGGAAATGGTCGATAATCCGGTAGGTACCGCCTGTGGTTTCGCGCTGCAATTGAACAAGTGCCTGATGTTTTTTACACCGGGCGTACCGTCCGAATTTAAGATCATGGTCGATCAGCAAATTATGCCGCGCCTGCGTGAGCGTTTTGCCGGGGCGGAAGCACCACTGTGCTTGCGTTTGACGACCTTTGGCCGTTCAGAAAGCGATCTGGCAAGCCAGTTAGATGGTATGGCATTACCGCCGGGCGTGGTGCTGGGCTACCGTTCTTCTATGCCGATTATTGAACTGAAATTAACTGGTCCGGCGGCACAGCAGGAAAAGATGGAGCAATTGTGGGAAACGGTGCGTACTGTAGCTGGAGAGCATACCCTCTTTGAAGGCACGGAAGGCTTACCGGCACAGTTGGCACGACGTCTGGCCGAGCGCGATGTGACGCTGGCGGTGAGTGAACACTTCACGGCAGGATTGCTCAACTGGCAGCTCCAGTCGGCGAACGTTCCGCTGGCGGGCGGAGAACTGCTGGCAACCGTTGACGATACCAGCTTGTCTGGGTTAGTGGACTATGCTCGCCATCTGGCGGAGCGTCATGGGGCGTCATTAGCGCTGGTCGTGGGGAACCAGAACGATGCGGAGCTGTCATTAGCGCTGCATACGCCGGAAGGATCTTTTGCCCAAACCATACAATTCAACGTACAGCGCTACAGCCTGAAAACTCATCAGGAAGTCGTTGCGATGCTGGCGATGAACATGCTGCGCCGCTGGCTAAATGGCTGGTCTGCCTACGGTGGCCATGGCTGGATCACGGTGTTGAAGACGTTATAGTCAGCGGGGGATCTAAGACTGCCTCTGAGTCGCATTTTTATGCCGCTATCGAGGCTGTTTCGTGCGCGATGATACCGTCATTTTCATGCTACTTCATAGCACGCGCCCGACACGGGGCGTCTCAAGCGCCGCTCGCCCCGTGACCCCTAGGCTTTTTGGCGTGAATTACGCCGCTACGCGGTGCCTTCGGCGATCGTTCCCGCTTGTCGAGCCGCCAGTGACGCGTTCCCGACGCGGCACTGGCTTTCGCGGCGTCCATGCCGCTCACTCGGCGGTAACGCTCACCTCAGCGCAATTTTTACGCCGGGTTAGCACGCCCGAAACTATCATGGTAATTCAGCATAAGACGATAAAAAAGCAACGCTAATGCTTGCCTGCAAATAAAAAGGCCAGAATCAACGTTCTGGCCTTTTTCACAAGATAAATCAATATAATAACGAATAGAGCTGGCGGCGGTAGCGGGCGGCGAGGGCGTCACTGGTGCCGAGGGCGGCCATGATGTCCATCAGCGTTTTACGTGCGCTGCCGTTAGCGACGGCCAGGTCCTTCTTCAGGAATCCCATCAGCAGTTCAAGCGCTTCTTCGTTACGGCCGACCTGATGCAGTTGCAGAGCCAGCTGTACCGCCAGATCCGCATTTTGCGGGTCAGCGTCCAACTGCTGCTGTAAATGCTGAATTTCTGGCGTGTCTGCTGCCTGTTTCAGCAACTCAATCTGCGCCACGAGGCTGTGATAGCGTGTGTCCTGATCCTGCAAAGGAATGGTCGCCAGCACGGCTTCGGCGTCTTCACTGCGTTTAATTTGAATCTGCACTTCTGCCAGCATCAGGCCAATGTCGCTGCGCTGCTGGCTGAGGTGCCAGGCGTCTTTCAGTAGCTGCATTGCTTCCGGCAGTTTATCTTCCTGAATCAGCTGCTGTGCCTGTGCGACTTTCAGTTCTTCTTCTTTCGGCAGGGCGCGTTTCAGCAATTCGCGAATCGCTTCTTCCGGCTGTGGCCCTTGAAAACCGTCCAGTGGCTGTCCGTCTTTAAATAGGTAAACGGTTGGGATTGAGCGCAAACCAAACTGAGCCGCGACGCGCTGTTCGGCATCACAGTCAACCTTCGCCAGAACAAACTGTCCTGCGTATTCCTGTGCCAGTTTGTCCAGCACTGGCTCCAATTCCAGACAGTGCTGGCTACGTCCCGACCAGAAGTAAAACAGGACTGGCAGTGTCGCAGAGTGTTCCAAAACCTGATGCAGATTGGATTCGTTAACGTCAACGATAGTCGCTTGTTGTTCTAACATGAGTAGTCTCTCTTACTTCTTGAATTCACTTGACCTTTAGATGGGGCCTGTCGGTGTCACTTACAAGCCTCGTGCAGCGGTGAGTGTGCAATCCGTCACCTTCTGCTGCCTTATCCTCGTAAGACTTTATCCAGCAAACACCCGGGTAGCAGACGGCGCAGCCAGGTTAAGGCATGGGCTACCAGCGTCACGGGATAGCGTAATTTAGGCCGAGAACTTTCCAGCGCATGATGGAGTTTCGGCAAGATCGCCTCCGGCGGTAGCGTGAAGCGTTTGGCGATGCCGGGGTTGGTGACCGGTTTGTCCGTCTGCGTCTGTGCCACGTTGTTGGTAAAGCGTGTACTGATCGGACCGGGTTCGATCAGGCTGACGTGTAAGCCGCTGCCATGGAGCTCCATACGCAGCGCATCTGACCAGGCTTCTAGCGCATATTTGCTGGCGGCATACGCGCCGCGCCCCGGCGTGGACACCAGCCCTAGCACGGAACTGGTCTGGATGATACGACCTTCGCCATGCGACAGCATCGCGGGCAATAACAACTGCGTGAGCTGGTGCGTGCCGAACAGATTGCTGGAAAATTGTTGTTCAAGCTGCTGGCGCGAAATGGTATTCAGCGGGCCATACAGGCCGTATCCGGCGTTATTAAACACGCCGTACAAGCGATTATCGGTCAGCCTGATGACCTCCGCAGCGGCCTGTTCAACGCTGGTGCTGTCATCCAGATCGAGCGTGATTGCCTCCAGACCCAGTTCAGTCAAACGAGCGATATCCTCTGCGCGGCGGCAGGATGCAATCACGCGATAGCCGCGTTTTTGCAGATCCTGAGCGGCAATCAGGCCAATACCGCTGGAGCAGCCCGTAATGAAGACCGTTTTTTGCATAACTTTACCTAATTCAAAAGCCTATTTATTAAGACTCATGGTTAACTAAGGGTTCCAGCTGCTTCGCCATCCATTCTGCGATAAACGGTTGGGCATCACGGGTTGGATGGATGCCATCTTCCATCATCCACTCCGGTTTAAGATACACCTGCTCCATAAAGAAAGGCAGCAGCGGAAGCGTAAACTGCTCCGCAAGTGCGGGGTAAATATTGCTGAATGACTCGGTGTAGCGGCGGCCATAGTTGGTCGGTAAACGAACCTGCATGAGCAGCGGCTGGGCGTTAGCCTGTTTGGCTAGCGTAATGATTTTCGCCAGATCCTGTTCGATATTGGGTGCCGGAAACCCTCGAAGCCCGTCATTGCCGCCCAGTTCAATCAATACCCAACGTGGCTGATGCTGTTTCAGCAGGGCAGGAAGACGCGCCAGCGCTTGTGCGGTGGTGTCGCCGCTAATGCTGGCGTTAACTACCTCGATGCCTTTTTTCTGCGTCTGCCACTGCGTGTTCAACAGCGTTGGCCACGCGTTAGCGATCGGCATCTGATAGCCCGCGCTGAGGCTATCGCCCAGAATTAATAATGTGTCAGCGGCGAAAGCGCGTACGCTGCATAATCCCAGAAGCAAAAGGACGAAAACATGTTTGCGAAGACCAGCCCAGCGAGTGCTACGCCAAGCAAAACTGCGCACGTAGAAAACATTCTTGAAGTTCATCATCTTAGTAAGCACGTTGGTCAAGGAGAAAATCGGCTTTCCATCCTTACCGGAGTTGAGCTTATTGTCAAACCTGCGCAGACAATTGCCCTGATTGGTGAATCGGGTTCGGGGAAATCCACCTTACTGGGGATTTTGGCCGGACTGGATGATGGCACAGAAGGTGACGTTAGCCTGATGGGCAAATCGCTGAGCGCATTGGATGAAGAAGGCCGTGCGGCACTGCGTGCTCAACACGTCGGTTTTGTGTTCCAGTCTTTCATGCTGGTGCCGACGCTGAATGCGTTGGAGAACGTACAATTACCCGCGTTGCTGCGTGGTGAAAGCGACAGCCACAGCCGTGGACAGGCCGAACAGCTTTTGCAACAGCTCGGGTTGGGTGAGCGCTTACATCACCTGCCTGCTCAGCTTTCTGGCGGTGAACAGCAGCGTGTGGCGCTGGCGCGGGCATTCAGCGGGCGTCCTAACGTGCTGTTTGCCGATGAGCCAACCGGGAATCTGGATCGTAAAACCGGTGAGCGCATCGTTGATCTGCTGTTCTCTCTCAACCGCGATTATGCCACTACCTTGATTCTGGTGACGCACGATGAGCAACTGGCGGCACGCTGTGAGCGACGCTTGCGATTAGTCGACGGCAAGCTGCGGGAGGACGCATGATCTGGCGGTGGTTCTGGCGCGAGTGGCGCTCTCCTTCCTTGCTGATTGTCTGGCTGGCGCTAACGCTGGCAGTAGCCTGTGTGCTGGCGCTGGGCACCATCAGCGACCGCATGGAGAAAGGGCTCAGTCAGCAGAGCCGTGATTTTCTGGCGGGCGACCGCGTACTGCGTGCGTCGCGGCCCGTCGCGGAAGACTGGCTTGTGGATGCGCAGCAGCGCGGGCTGACGCTCAGTCGCCAGATTTCTTTTATGACCATGACGTTTGCAGGCGATACGCCGCAATTGGCACAGGTTAAGGCAACCGACCAGCGTTATCCGCTGTACGGTAATTTGCAGACGCGCCCTGAAGGGCTGCATGCGGAAGCGGGAACGGTGTTGGTGGCTCCGCGTCTGCTGGCGTTACTTGGACTGAAGGTCGGTGACATGCTGGACGTCGGTGATACCGCGTTGCGCATCAGCGGCGAGCTGATTCAGGAACCAGACTCCGGCTTCAATCCGTTCGAGACTGCGCCGCGTATTCTGATGAATCTGGACGATGTTGAGAAAACCGGGGCGATTCAGCCTGGAGGGCGCATTACCTGGCGCTACATGTTTTCCGGTGATGAGAAGCAGATTAGTGAATTCAGCAACTTCATCAAACCCCAGCTCAAGCCCGATCAGCGCTGGTATGGCATGGAAGATTCCGAAGGTGCGTTGAGCCAGTCGTTAAAGCGGTCGCAGCAGTTCCTGTTGCTGTCGGCGCTGCTGACGCTGCTGCTCTCTATCGCCGCAGTGGCGGTGGCGATGGGGCATTACTGCCGTAGCCGTTATGACTTGGTCGCTATCCTGAAAACGCTGGGAGCAGGCAAACAAGCGCTGAGGCGATTAATTATCGGGCAGTGGCTTTCCGTGCTGGGTCTGGCTGCGGTTTGCGGCAGCGTGCTTGGTCTGGGATTTGAGGCGTTGTTGATGAAAATGCTGGCGCCAGTGCTGCCTGCCGCATTGCCTGCATCCGGGCTGTGGCCGTGGGTATGGGCGCTGGGATCGCTGGTGCTGATCTCGCTGCTGGTTGGGCTACGTCCGTATCGACTGCTGCTGGCGACACAGCCGCTGCGCGTGTTGCGTCAGGATGTGGTGGCGAACGTATGGCCGCTGCGCTACTACCTGCCGATTGTTCTACTTATCGTTGTCGGGCTGCTGTCGGTATTGTCCGGCGGCGGCGTGCTGTTGTGGTCGCTGCTCGGCGGCGTGGCGGTGTTGTCGCTACTGCTGGGTGTCATTGGTTGGGGCGGTCTGTTGCTGTTGCGGCGTTTGACGGTTAAGCGGCTGGCGTTGCGTCTGGCGATTAATCGACTGTTGCGTCAGCCGTGGTCGACGCTCAGCCAACTGGCGGCTTTTTCGCTGTCCTTCATGCTGTTAGCGCTGCTGCTGGTGATGCGCGGTGATTTACTGGAACGCTGGCAGCAGCAGTTACCGCCGGGCAGCCCGAACTATTTCCTGCTGAATATCACGGCGGAACAGGTGCCGCAGGTGAGGGAGTTCCTCTCTCAGCATGATGTGGCACCGGAGACGTTTTTCCCGATTATTCGTGCGCGGCTGACGGAGATTAATCAGCAGGTTGCGACGGAAGTGATCCATGAGGACGATCCGGGCGGCAATACGGTGAACCGTGAACTGAACCTAACCTGGATGAACGGGATTCCACAGCACAACGTATTGGTGGAAGGCGAAGCGCCGAAGGCGGGGGAAGTCTCGATGGAAGCGAAAGAAGCCAAAGAGATGGGCATCAAGATTGGCGATACGCTGACCTTTACTGGCGACACGCAGCCGTTTAGCGCCACGGTGACCAGCTTCCGTCAGGTGGACTGGGAAAGCCTGCGTCCGAACTTCTTCTTTATTTTCCCCGCAGGGGCGTTGGATAACCAGCCACAGTCTTGGCTGACCAGCTTCCGCTACGATGGTGATGAGAAGATGATCACGCAACTGAACCGCCAGTTTCCGACGGTGAGCGTACTGGATATTGGCAGTATTCTGCGTCAGGTTGGACAGGTCTTGCAGCAGGTGAGTCGCGCGCTGGAGATTATGGTCATACTGGTGCTGTTCTGCGGCGTCCTGCTGTTGCTGGCTCAGATTCAGGTTGGGATGCGTCAGCGACGTCAGGAGTTGATGGTATACCGTACGCTAGGAGCCGGGTTGCGCCTGCTGCGTACCACGCTGTGGTGTGAATTCGCGGTGCTGGGACTGGTGGCGGGAACCGCTGCGGCGATTGGCGCGGAATCGGCTCTGTGGCTGTTGCAGCGTAAGGTCTTTAACTTCGCCTGGGAACCGAATATCGCGATGTGGATAACGCTTCCGTTAATCGCGGCGTTCCTCCTGTCGCTCTGCGGCGGCTGGCTGGGGCTAAGGCTCTTGCGCGGTAAAGCGCTATTCCGGCAATTCGCGGGTTAACATTGCGGATGAAATACGCCATTTTCTCTGTGTTTGCATAAAACGAGCTTAAGATACGTGCGAAAAGAGGAAGTAAATCGCTTGAGGCCAGCAATGCTGGCCTTCTTACCTTACTGACTGAGGGAGCTTCCTGGTGCTTCGCCGCCAGTTTCCGTCACGGTTTTGTGCTTCGCCAGATATTGATGTTGGAAAATGCACATGCGGATTGTGTTGCGGTATTCACCGTTGATGAAAAACTCGTGGATCAGTTCACCCTCGACCTCAAACCCTAGCTTGCTGTAGATATGGATCGCTTTTTGGTTTTCCTTATCCACAATCAAATACAGCTTGTACAGGTTCAATACCGAGAAGCCGTAATCCATCGCCAGCTTGGCCGCTACGCTGGCGTAACCGCGGCCCTGATAGGCGGGATCGATGATAATCTGAAATTCCGCGCGACGGTGAATATGGTTAATCTCCACCAGTTCAACCAAACCGACCTTCGTCTGCTCGTGTTCGATAATGAAACGCCGTTCGCTCTGGTCATGAATATGCTTGTCGTACAGATCGCTGAGTTCGACAAAGGCCTCATAAGGTTCTTCAAACCAATAACGCATCACGCTGGCATTGTTATCCAACTGATGAACAAAAGTGAGATCGTCTCGCTCCAACGGTCGTAGCCGAACGGAATTGCTCGTACCGGACATAGTGAATCCTTAATTGATTAGATAAACGTGAAGCGGCATTACCGGAGTCACGCTGGCATGAGTATGCCAACGCTAGTATAGCGGTGGAGAGGCTAGTGCTGAACTCCCAATGTGGAATGGCAAATCGCAAGATGCCCCGTATCGATGTGACACGGGGCTAAAATACACGAGAAATTGTGGCAGAATTACTCGGCAGCATAACCCTGTGGTGGAATGCGAACGCTGTCCAGCCAGGCTTCATTCTCACGCATCACCAGTCTGCCGTTCAGGAACCAGTTGATGACCATCGGGTAAATCGTGTGCTCGTGCGTCTTCACGCGCTCGCTCAGGCTTTCTTCCGTGTCGTCACTAAATACGGGCACTTTCGCTTGCAGAATCAGTGGGCCGCCATCCAATTCATCGGTGACGAAATGGACAGAAGTCCCATGTTCCCGATCGCCATTTTCCAGTGCCTTGCGGTGCGTGTGCAAACCGGGATATTTTGGCAGCAGAGAAGGGTGAATGTTCAGCATTTTGCCAGCAAACTGGGCAACAAATTCCGGGCTAAGAATCCGCATGTAGCCTGCTAAAATCACCAACGCCGGTTCATATTGCTCAATTTCGTTTGCCAGTGCGGCATCAAATGCAGCACGGTCGGCAAAATCTTCAGGATTCAAGACGCACGTAGGAATATCCGCATTTTGTGCGCGTTCTAGCCCGTAAGCCTCCGCATTATTACTGAATACGGCGACGATCTTTCCTTTAAGGCGTCCGTTCTTACTGGCGTCAATCAACGCCTGTAAGTTACTTCCATGACCTGAAATCAGCACAACGATGTTTTTCATCAATTAATAACCACTGCGTCTCCGGCATCGGTTTGAGTAATGACGCCGATTTTCCATGCGTTTTCGCCGCTGCTGTTGAGTAACGCAACGGCCTCGTCTGCCTGTTCGGCTGGCAGTGCGATGATCATACCAACACCGCAGTTGAAAGTACGATACATTTCGTGGCGGCTGACATTACCAGCCTGTTGCAGCCAGTTAAAGACAGCAGGCCATTGCCAGCTGGATTCGTCGATCGTCGCCTGCATGCCTTCTGGCAGCACGCGTGGGATATTTTCCCAGAAGCCACCGCCAGTCAGGTGAGAAATCGCGTGGACATCCACTTTCTCAATCAGAGACAGGATAGATTTCACGTAGATTTTAGTCGGTGCCAGCAGGTGGTCGGCCAGTGATTTGCCTTCCAGCTCGAACTGCTCTGGATCGGTTTTGCTGACTTCAAGCACTTTACGCACCAGCGAATAGCCGTTTGAGTGTGGGCCGCTGGACGCGAGAGCAACCAGAACATCGCCGTTCTGAACTTTGCTGCCGTCAATAATTTCTGATTTTTCTACCACGCCGACGCAGAAGCCAGCAACGTCGTAGTCTTCGCCGTGATACATACCCGGCATTTCAGCGGTTTCACCACCGACCAGTGCACAGCCTGATTGCTTACAGCCTTCCGCGATGCCGGTAATCACGCTGGCAGCGGTGTCGACATCCAGCTTGCCTGTGGCGTAATAGTCGAGGAAGAACAGCGGCTCCGCACCCTGAACCACCAGGTCATTCACGCACATCGCAACCAGATCGATACCAATGGTATTGTGGCGTTTCAGATCCATCGCCAGGCGCAGTTTGGTGCCGACTCCGTCAGTGCCGGAAACCAGAATCGGTTCGCGGTATTTTTGCGGTAAGGCGCACAAGGCACCGAAACCACCCAATCCACCCATAACTTCCGGGCGACGAGTCTGTTTCACTACACCTTTAATACGGTCTACCAATGCATTGCCTGCATCGATATCCACGCCTGCGTCTTTATAGCTGAGAGAGGTTTTGTCGGTCACTGCTGAGTCCCCACGAAGGTTACGGGTCGTATTCAGAAAACACGGTATTGAGAAAACATACTGTGGTAAAAATAATGCGCGCTAATTCTAACAGTGTAGGCAATCGTTTGCGAGTGATGAGTCATCGGCTGGCTATTTTTCGTTAATGACGACAATTTCTCTTATCGGTTGATCTGGATCAGGCTTAATCATATGGCACTAAGTAAAAAAGGCGGTATAATCCCGCGATTTTTTTTACGACGGGCTCTCGTGCCCGCCGCCCTGCGGGCCGCCGCAAGCGGTGTTTAAAAACGCGTTTGGCGTTTTTGTCCGTCCATTAGCCGATGGGGAGATAATGATGAAGATCGTCGAGGTGAAACACCCACTCGTCAAACATAAACTGGGTTTGATGCGTGAGAACGATATTAGCACGAAGCGTTTTCGTGAGCTGGCTTCCGAAGTGGGGAGTTTGCTGACTTACGAAGCGACGGCTGACCTGGCAACCGAAAAAGTCACCATTGATGGCTGGTGCGGTCCGGTTGAAGTCGATCAGATCAAAGGCAAGAAAATTACCGTCGTACCGATTCTGCGTGCAGGGTTAGGAATGATGGAAGGCGTGCTGGAAAATGTCCCTAGCGCACGTATCAGCGTTGTCGGCATCTACCGTAATGAAGAGACGCTGGAGCCTGTACCCTATTTCCAAAAGCTGGTTTCCAATATCGAAGAGCGCATGGCGCTGGTGGTTGACCCTATGCTGGCAACCGGTGGCTCAATGATCGCGACGATCGATCTGCTGAAAAAAGCGGGTTGTCACAGTATTAAGGTACTGGTGCTGGTCGCGGCTCCAGAAGGGATTGCCGCGCTGGAAAAAGCTCACCCAGATATCGAACTTTACACGGCATCCATCGATAAAGGCCTCAACGATCAGGGTTACATCATGCCGGGCCTCGGTGATGCGGGCGATAAAATATTTGGTACGAAATAACAGGTAAGCCGACGTGATAGTCGGCTTTTTTTTGGCGCAAACCTACGTATTTCCTATGGTTCGCCGCAGCCTGTGTGACGTCACACGCGGTTCTTTTATTACATAAGCAGTCAACATCATCCTGCTTCGCTACGGTGGGGCGGGATGAGTTTGGCTGTGATAAAAGTGTGGGTCTACCTGCACACACAAATAGCAACACTACAGAGGATATTGAAGATGACTCGTCGCGCCATCGGGGTGAGTGAACGACCCCCCTTGTTACAAACCATCCCGTTGAGCTTCCAGCATCTGTTCGCGATGTTTGGCGCTACCGTTCTGGTTCCCATCCTGTTCAAGATCAACCCAGCGACCGTACTGTTATTCAACGGCGTGGGTACGCTGCTTTATTTATTCATTTGTAAGGGAAAAATCCCTGCGTATTTGGGGTCGAGCTTTGCGTTCATTTCCCCGGTTTTACTGCTGCTGCCACTGGGGTATGAAGTCGCACTGGGGGGCTTCATCATGTGCGGCGTGTTGTTCTGTTTGGTGGCGCTGATTGTTAAGAAAGCGGGCACTGGCTGGCTGAATGTGCTGTTTCCGCCTGCGGCGATGGGGGCGATTGTTGCCGTTATCGGCCTTGAACTGGCGGGTGTCGCGGCGGGAATGGCTGGGCTGCTGCCTGCCGATGGCACATCCGTTGATTCCACCGCAGTAACGATTTCTCTGGCGACGCTGGCGATCACCATTCTGGGGTCGGTGCTGTTTCGTGGTTTTCTGGCGATCATCCCGATTCTGATCGGGGTACTGGCTGGCTATGCGCTGTCGTTCGCGCTGGGTGTGGTCGATTTGACCCCGATTCGTGAAGCGCACTGGTTCGCGATGCCGACTTTTTACACGCCACGCTTTGAGTGGTTTGCCATTCTGACGATCCTGCCTGCGGCGCTGGTGGTGATTGCGGAGCACGTTGGCCACTTGGTGGTAACGGCAAATATCGTGAAGAAAGACCTGATGCGTGAGCCGGGGCTGCACCGCTCCATGTTCGCCAACGGGATTTCTACCGTGCTGTCTGGCTTCTTTGGTTCTACGCCGAACACGACCTACGGCGAAAATATCGGCGTGCTGGCCATTACCAAAGTGTACAGCACCTGGGTGATCGGCGGTGCGGCGATCCTCGCGATCCTGCTCTCTTGCGTGGGCAAACTGGCCGCGGCGATTCAGGCTGTACCGGTTCCGGTTATGGGCGGCGTGTCGCTGCTGCTGTACGGCGTAATTGGTGCGTCCGGTATTCGTGTGCTGATTGAATCCAAAGTGGATTACAACAAAGCACAAAACTTGATCCTCACTTCCGTGATTCTGATCATCGGCGTCAGTGGCGCGAAAGTGCATCTGGGCTCGACCGAACTGAAAGGCATGGCGCTGGCGACAGTTGTCGGTATCGGCATGAGTCTGGTGTTTAAGGTCATCAGCCTGTTCCGCAAAGAGGAAGAGATCCTCGATGCGCCGGAAGAGAACGACGCGCGTTCATAACCGCGCTATTCCCCCTGTTGAGGCCGTGTGTATCGCGACCTCAACAGGGCCCGGTTTCTGTGATAAACTCGATCCGTTTCCTGCCCGTTTTGCTTGAGGTGATTCTGAACACGCCGGCACAGCTTTCATTGCCACTCTATTTACCCGATGACGAAACCTTTGCTAGTTTCTATCCGGGTGAAAACGCGTCTCTTCTTGCCGCCGTTAATAATGCTTTGTATCAGGAGCATGGTAGCTATATCTATTTCTGGTCACGCGAAGGGGGCGGGCGCAGCCATCTGCTGCACGCTGCCTGCGCTGAACTGTCGCGTCAGGAACGCGCGGTGGGTTATGTGCCGTTAGATAAACGCGCCTACTTTGTACCGGATGTGCTGGAAGGCATGGAACAGCTGGCGCTGGTGTGTATCGATAACATCGAATCTATCGCGGGCGATGAAGAATGGGAAATGGCGGTGTTTAATCTGTATAACCGTATTCAGGAAACGGGGCGTGCCCGGCTGTTGATTACTGGCGATCGTCCGCCGCGTCAGCTAAATTTACGTCTGCCCGACTTGGCTTCTCGTCTCGACTGGGGACAAATCTATAAGCTGCAACCGTTGTCGGATGACGAGAAAGGCGAAGCGCTACAACTACGTGCCAGACTGCGCGGGTTCGAATTGCCGGAAGACGTCAGCCGTTTTCTGCTTAAGCGTTTGGATCGAGAAATGCGCACGTTATTTATGACGCTGGATCAGCTTGACCACGCTTCTATCACCGCCCAGCGCAAGCTGACCATTCCTTTTGTGAAAGAGATCCTCGGGCTGTAATTGACGATCGCTTCCGGCTATTGTTTACAGTTATCGTTTACAACTACAGTATTTCCAGTACCTGCTCTGGCGGGCGACCAATACGTGCCTGGCCTTGCGCCACGACGATGGGGCGCTCGATGAGCTTCGGATTATCGATCATCGCCTGAATCAGCTGTGCTTCCGTTAGTGCGGCATCTGACAGCCCCAACTGCTGATAAATTTCTTCTTTGGTTCTCATCAATTCGCGTGCGCTAGTAAAGCCCAACTGCTTGATAAGCTGACCCAGCGTTGCGGCATCGGGCGGTGTGTTGAGATAGAGCACGACGTCAGGCGTAATATTGTGTTCCTGCAACAGCGCCAGCGTTTCACGGCTCTTGGAGCAGCGTGGATTATGATAAATCGTCACGGGTTTTTGGCTTGAAGGCTGTGTCATCGTCATGCTCCTTATCAGGATTTCTGGTACTGGCGGAAACGCTGCTGCAACTGGCGGAGCTGGTCGATGCGGGCATCGTAGCGAGCTTGTTCCAGGCTCCCCAACTTGACCAATGAACTCGCGTTGCTCAATAGCCGAATAGATTGATCAAGCTGACCGTTAAGCGCCAGACTTTCCGCTCGTGCGGCCAGTTCTTCCGCCCGCTGTCCTTGGGCTGCTGCGGCCTGCGCCAGCAGGTCCCAGCCGTTCGAATCGTCAGGGTGTGCGTAGGTATAGCGATACAGTATTTTGCTGGCGGCAGCAGGTTGTTTCCCTTCCACATAAGCATTCGCCAGATTAAGCTGAAGTACCGGGTTCGCCTGCATTCCGGGCACGTTTTGTAAGCGGGCGATAGCCTGTGTCGCACGGCTTTGTCCCAGATCGATGTCCGTCATCATATCCAGAAACCACGGATTTTCAGGTGTGCTGCTTAGCAGCGGTTGCAGTACATTACGCGCTTCATCGTACTTCTTCGCCTGATAAAGCTGAATCGCACGACCATACTTCGCGGCTAGCTGCTCCCGCACGTTGCCTTTTTCCCATTGCTCCAGCAGATCGTTGTTAAGCGGGCGATCCGGTGAGCCGTACATACCAAAGGTGCGTATTTTGGCGAACAAGAAATCCTGGGAGGATTGTACCGGCGTTGAACGCATTTGGTTGGCGCGGTTGCGTGCATCGGACAGACGGCTTTCCGGCAAGGGGTGCGTCAGCAACATTTCTGGCGGTCTGGACGCATAGCGTGATTGATCGGCCAGCTTTTGCAGGAAATTCGGCATGGCCTGTGGGTCAAAGCCCGCGCGCTGCAACACCTGAATCCCGATGCGGTCCGCTTCTTGTTCATTCGACTGCGTGAACGTAATCATGCCCTGCTGCGCACCCGCCAGCGTGCCGCTGAGCGCCGCCATCCCCAACTGTGGATTAGCCATTGCCAGCAAGATGGAGCCGAGTGCGCCGACCCAGGTGAGCGGGGCGCTACGCTGCTGTGATTCCATACTGCGTGCCAGATGGCGTTGGGTAACGTGAGAGATTTCATGCGCCAGCACCGAGGCCAGTTCGCTTTCACTGTCGGCATAGCGGAACAGCGCGGAATGCAGCACCACGTTGCCGCCGAAGAAGGCGAAGGCGTTGATGTCGTCATTACGGATCAGATAAAAATGGAACGGCGTGCGCACGGAGTCGGCCTGTTTGACCAATCTGTTACCGAGCTGATTAATGTAATTAGACAGCAGCGGATCGTTGATAAGCGGTGCGCCAGCTCGCAGTTGGCGGACGTAAAAATCGCCCATCGCCAGCTCCTGATTGATGCTGAGCGTACCGCCTGCGGTGGTGCCGATATCCGGTAGCCGATCCTGCGTGTCGGCTTGAGCAGGAAATAGGTTGCCAGCCAGTAATGTCCCAAACAGGACGGACATGAGCGTTTTTCTTAACCGAATCGCCATAACGGAAGATAACCTTATCAACAGCTAACGTGAAAGCATTCTGC
This sequence comes from Pectobacterium araliae, assembly GCF_037076465.1. Taxonomy (NCBI): domain Bacteria; kingdom Pseudomonadati; phylum Pseudomonadota; class Gammaproteobacteria; order Enterobacterales; family Pectobacteriaceae; genus Pectobacterium; species Pectobacterium araliae. Next base: position 1,265,788 of record NZ_AP028908.1, read on the forward strand.
CGACTATCTTAGCCAGCGATGGCGGACAAAGAAATGCCCGAGCGGGAAAAACGTGGAGAAGAGTGGATCGGCATGGAAGAAATTTCGTGGCACAAGGTTCAGTTTATCAGATCTGGGTTGGTTTCAATGCCTCCAGGCGCTGCAACCAGCATTCAAAATGAGGGCATTGCTGACGAATCGTATCCAACCCAATATCGGCGGCAACCAGTGGTCCATGTAGTGTTTTTTGATATTCTGGTATGGCAGCAAGAATACGTTTGGAGGGGGCGGTCTGTGGGCTATTATTAATGGATTCAGGAGAATCGAACGCAAGTTTAATACTGTTAAGTTGCGCTATCGCTCTTTTATCCTCAAGCCAGTCTGCGAATTTATCGGGTTCGCAAAACAATAGTGCTTCAAACTCATGTACTAAAAAATTAGGGATAAAATTAGGCTGAGCAATATCAGCATGAAAGGCATTTTCCAAATCTGAAACCCATGAATAAATATCACCGTTAACGGGTTTTCCTTGCCCAACCAGAGGGAAATCCGTCGGTAAGCCATAATAATCAATCAAGGTTGTTACCCAGGCTTTCTTATCTTGCTGACAAAGTTGGGTAATTTGATGCTTCACTTTCCCATAGCTGACTATCCCGCCTTTATGGCCTCGACTGGTTTGTGCCAGAATCGCGTTAAGGTAAATACCTTGCCGCACAAAGTAAGGAGCCAGCGTATCGCGAACAAATGTTTCTTCTGTTTGTCCTTCAACAAAAACATTAATCCTTGTCATGATTATCGCTGTGGCCTCCCGCCAAGTATATTTTTCTTCCACAGTTCCCCTAAGCTGTAATCTTCCAGCCAGTTTTTCAGCGTGTCCTGATCCAAACGTTTAAATGTAGATGCACCAAGGTGCTTATCGACGACGATAAGATCTTCGGCTTCGAATTCGTTAACCAGCTCAACAGATTGTGTTGAAACAATGAGTTGGTGCTGCTCGCTCGCGCTTCTGATGAGTGCGGCGAGCACTGTGATAGCATAGGGATGCAGGCCTAGTTCTGGTTCATCGATTATTATGGCGCTGGGCATGTAGGTTTCTGGTTGTAGCAGCACGGTCGCGAGAATAATAAAACGCAGTGTGCCATCGGATAATTCATTGGCTTTAAACGGAATATCCTGATCTTTTTCGACCCATTCGAGCTGAATATTATCTGGGTTATCCGGCGTTGAGCGGAGATAAAAATCACCAAAGAAAGGGGCAACCATCTGAATCGTTTTCACAATACGCTGATAATGTGCAGCATGATTTTTTTGCAACCGGAATAGAAACGCGGCCAAATTCGCGCCGTCTTCCCGTAAATAGTCATTATCATTAATGCGGTGGATTTGTTTTACTCTGGCGCTTTCACTGGTGTCGTTTAAATGATAAACCCTCAAGGTTTCCAGCAAAGGAAGCACATTATCAAGTTTGTTTGTGCCATCATAGCTACGATATTTTTTATGTTGTGATTCAAAATGACCATGGGTCGCTACTTTTTTGTCGAAAGAATTGTTAGATATATCCTCAGATTGAAACATCATCCGATTATCGTTCGTTGGCACTAGAGAGAAATGGTAGCTTGTTTCTGTAAAGAATACTTCTCCAGCCAGATAAGGGCTCTTTTTACGGCCAAAGTGAAGTAGCGCATCCGGCCCGCCATTCTTACCTACAAAAAGTTGCAGGCGTTGAGCGAGTAAATTTGTTATTAGGCGAAAGAAACTAATAAAGTTGGATTTTCCCGCACCATTCGCACCGATCAAAATATTTAACGTGCGCATTTCCACATCACAGTCGGCGATGGACTTATACCCTTTAATCACTATGCGGTTTAGATGATCGCTCTTAGTTACCGTATTCATGATGGTGTTGTTGCCTTATATGACAGAGTTACTCGCATTTCACGATGACGTTGCATGTTGGTCTACTGTGGTATAGCAGAAAGAGAAGGTGAGGTCTTGTGCTGCCTATCTGATTTAACGAACTATTGTGAGCGTTTTTCCAGAATCAGGAAAAAACCGGCACGTATGGCGGTGCCGGTGGACGAGCTGAAAACCGCGAATTAGGCGCTTTTCAGATAATCGAGAACGATGTCGTGGTGGTTGCTGGTTTTGAAGTCGTCGAACACCTTCTCCACCTTGCCGTTTTCATCGATCAGGAAGCTAATGCGATGAATACCGTCATAGGTTTTCCCCATGAAGGTTTTTTCTCCCCAAACGCCAAATCCTTCTGAGACCTGATGATCCTCATCAGAAAGCAGGGTGAAATTTAAGACTTCTTTCTCGACGAAGCGGGACAGTTTTTCTGATTTGTCCGTACTGATACCGAGAACTTCAACGCCATGTTTTTTCAAATCGTCCATGTTATCGCGCAGGCCGCAAGCCTGAACGGTGCATCCTGGCGTCATCGCTTTAGGATAGAAATACACCAACACTTTCTGTCCCTGGAAGTCGGTTAAATTTACTTGTTCGCCATCTTGGTCGGGCAAGCTAAATTTCGGTGCAATATCACCGGCTTTCAGTGTGTTCATCACGACTCTCCGTCTTGTTTCTCTTTATGCTGTGGATATACCCATAATCTTGCAGCGTTATGCTATTGGGCATAGTTAACGACGCTAATACTGCCTTGTGCGTGCAATTCTGTACATAGCTGATGAAAGGCTGGTTCAATAATTAAGCTATCAAGCGTTGCAGAGCTGTGTGCGGCAATCTGAATATACAGCTGCGGTGGTTTTCCGCCTTCTGCGGGCTGCGTTTTTGAAACTAGCTCGGCAATGTTTAACTGGTGAGAATCGAACAAATCAGTGAAACGTTCAATAATGTGAGGAGAATCGGCGACGTCAACCTTCACCCAAACGGTAGAGGGTGTAGGCTGGCTGGCCTGTGACTCCGTTCGTTTCATCACAATCAGTAAATCCATCTCCGCGCCTTTCAGCGGCAGGGTTGATTCAATCAGCGTTATCGCGTTCCAACTGCCGGACAGCAGCATAATAAACGTGAACTCTTTGCCCAGCATAGCAAGACGGCTATCTTCGATATTGCAGCCACAGCTACTGACGTGGCGGGTAATCGCATTGACAATACCGGGGCGATCAACCCCCAGCGCGGTAATAACCAGATAGTGTTCTTGTGAGCTTGGCAACATCATGCTTCCTGTCTTTTTCCCATGAATACATGGTAAACATAAAAAATTGCCTGGAGCAATTTTTAACGCCGCTTGCGGCGGCCCGAAGGGCGGCGGACAGGGATAGCCCGCCGTAAAAAACCTGGAGCAATTTTAGCTATCCTGGCCCACCTATTTCCCTAAAACGTCAGAAGCATTTTTAATTTCGTTTACTGCGTCATAAAAAAACCTGCGTCAGGCACCTACAACGCCCTTGTCCGCTTGCTTTTGCATAGAGGTCAAAAGTACCATGAAGCACTTGTTTGTGGAGGGGATGGCCAATGTTTACGGGAAGTATTGTTGCGCTAGTTACGCCGATGGACGCCAAAGGCGCCGTCGATCGGGCGAGCTTGAAAAAACTGATTGATTATCATGTCGCTAGCGGTACATCGGCGATTGTCTCTGTCGGCACGACGGGCGAATCCGCCACGCTGAGCCACGACGAACATGGCGATGTCGTGTTGTTGACGCTGGAACTGAGCGACGGGCGTATTCCCGTTATCGCTGGAACCGGTGCGAATGCTACCGCCGAAGGCGTTTCACTAACCAAACGCTTTCATGGCTCCGGTGTTGTTGGCTGCTTGACGGTTACACCGTACTACAATAAACCGACGCAGGAAGGTCTGTACCAGCACTTCAAAGCGATTGCCGAGCATACCGATCTGCCGCAAATCCTGTATAACGTACCTTCCCGCACTGGCTGCGATATGCTGCCGGAAACCGTTGCCCGTTTGTCCGAAGTGAAAAATATTGTCGCAATTAAAGAAGCGACGGGGAACTTAAGTCGGGTAAGTCAGATCCAAGAGCTGGTTAGTGAAGACTTCATTTTGCTGAGCGGCGATGACGCCAGCGGTCTGGACTTTATGCAACTCGGCGGTAAAGGTGTGATTTCCGTAACGGCGAACATTGCTGCGCGTGAAATGGCGGAACTTTGCAAGCTGGCGGCGCAGGGCAATTTTGTCGAAGCGCGCCGTTTAAATCAGCGCCTGATGCCACTGCATCAGAAATTATTTGTTGAACCCAATCCTATTCCGGTGAAGTGGGCCTGTAAGGAATTGGGACTCATGGCGACCGATACGCTGCGCCTGCCGATGACACCGCTGACCGATTCCGGCCGTACGGTGATGGGGCAAGCACTTAAGCAAGCGGGTTTGCTGTAATCGTTAGGGAGATTTAATGAGTTATTCATTACAAAAGTCGATGGTGGCGAAAGTTGTTGGCATATCACTCGTGATGTTGCTTGCGGCTTGTTCCAGCGATCAGCGCTATAAGCGTCAGGTCAGTGGCGATGAATCCTATCTGAAGGCACCGGCGCTGCACGCGCTGAATACGCCTGCCGGGATGATTTTACCGGTGCAGAATGGGGATTATGATATACCGCCAGTTACCCTGAATGGTGCGGTCGGCAAGGAGCTGGATATTCGTCCTCCTGTGCAGCCATTGGCCTTGTTGAATGGTTCTCGTACCCAGGTTTCGGGGGATACGGCCACGCTGTTGTTAGAAAACAGCGCGCAAAACAGCCAGCTCTGGTCTCAGGTTATCCGCGTGCTGCAAGACAAAGCATTTACCATTGCCAGCCGTCAGGATGCCAGCCAAACGCTGACAACCGACTGGATTTCATGGCCGCGTGAAGATGAAGACGTCCCGTATCAAGGGCGTTATCAGATTTCCGTGCAGCAACAGGGGTATCAGGTCGCACTGGTTGTGAAGCTGCTGGGATTACAGCTGAACGGTCAGCCGGTGACGACGGGCGATCAGGCTCAGCGCTACACGGGTCTGATGCTGAATGCGCTTAGCAATGGTCTGGATTCTCAGGCAACCGCACGCGAAAACGCACTGGCAAACCGCACCATCGGTTCGCTGGATGTGCAGAGTGGGGCGGATGATACAGGCTTGCCACTGCTGATTGTGCGCGGTCCGTATACCGTTGTGTGGGATCGTCTGCCTGTCGCATTGGATAAGATCGGCATGAAGGTTAACGATCGTAGCCGTCCGCAGGGTTCTGTCTCCGTGACGTATCGTGCGCCGAGCGGCGGAACCTGGGATGACCTAGGCGCGAAAAATCCTGAACTGCCTAACGGTGATTACAAATTGCAGGTCGGCGATTTAGACAACCGCAGCAGTCTGCAATTTATCGACTCCAAAGGGCATACGCTAACCCAGTCTCAGAACGATGCACTGGTGGCCGTATTCCAGGCGGCGTTCGGTAAATAACGCATAAACTAAGGGTCGGATTATCCGACCCTTCTTCATTCAAGCTCTCTACCCGAATTGGTGGGCGTTGTTGGCAACCGTTTGGGGAAGCGTTAAATATACGGGTCGTATTTTTGGCCCTCACTGTGTGGAGTAATTAAAGATGCAAAAGCTAGCTGAGCTGTATCGTGGAAAGGCGAAAACCGTCTACACCACCGAAGATCCCGATCTACTGGTGCTGGAGTTCCGCAATGATACATCAGCAGGAGACGGTGCGCGCATTGAGCAGTTTGACCGTAAAGGAATGGTAAATAACAAGTTCAACCATTTCATCATGAGCAAACTGGAAGAAGCAGGAATCCCAACCCAAATGGTGAGCCTGCTGTCTGACAATGAAGTGCTGGTGAAAAAACTGGAGATGGTGCCAGTCGAGTGTGTCGTGCGCAACCGCGCGGCGGGATCGCTGGTAAAACGTCTGGGTATTGAAGAAGGCATCGAGCTGAACCCGCCGTTGTTCGATCTGTTCCTGAAAAACGATGAGATGCATGACCCGATGGTGAACGAATCTTACTGCAAGACGTTCGGCTGGGTGAATGAAGAGAATCTGGCTCGCATGAAAGCGCTGAGCTACAAGGCGAACGACGTGCTGAGCAAACTGTTTGGCGACGCCGGGCTGATTCTGGTCGATTTCAAGCTGGAGTTTGGTCTGTTCAAAGGTGAAGTCGTGCTGGGTGATGAGTTCTCACCAGACGGTAGCCGCCTGTGGGACAAAGAAACGCTGAACAAAATGGATAAAGACCGTTTCCGTCAGAGCCTCGGTGGCTTGATTGAAGCGTATGAAGAAGTTGCGCACCGTATCGGCGTAAAATTAGACTAACTGCGCAATCGTTTACGTTTAATACGCGGAGCTAATGATGCTCCGCGTATATTGTGAGAGAATGCTTCTAAAGCTGAGGTGACCCAGTTTAAAATATGTGGGTAAACACTTTGGATAATCTTACTTCGTTGCGATCCTTGATGTGCCACAGATAAAAAGTATCGCTTTTCCCTACAGGCTTTTTCCACACTTCGGAATCACCAAATCGTTTGATTTCTTTCTCGTAGCCGAGTTTTTTAAGATAGTCCCGCAACGGGGCTAGGTCACTAGCATCGCTGAAGATAATTTCATTCATCGGTGCGTAGCCATCGCCAATATGATATTCAAAATAATAACGCTCTGAAATTTTTGGCACGCCTGCGATATCTGTATCGGTAAAATATCGATAAACCACCATGTCGCTTTTTTCGTAGGCTGGATTGTCGCTGATTCTCTTATCAAGCCAACTTTCCAGACTGAAAACACCTATGGTGTAAAGAACCAGCGCAATCAAGAGCCATTTTAAATATTTTTTCAAACTTAACATTGTCCTGGATACACTCGTTTTTTGGCTGAAAATGTAGTGCCATTATTTGTGAAGACTTCAACCTCGCCGGAAGTGAAATCATTCCAGGGAGTTATCCACGTAATGAAATGCGGTAGTTTCCCCTTATATGGAATATGACGAATACATAAATCTTGTGGATCGGGGTAAAGCGTTGGGACAAATCCCCTATTTTTGTTCGCCCCAACTGGACCATAGTGATCCCAACGTCGGAGTGCGGATGCATAGCTGACAGGTTGGACTTGATAGGCGTAGTGTCCTGGTATCAACGTCCTATAAAAACCGAACAGGTTAGAGACTAAATCCTCACCACTAAACCCGCTATCGGTATACCAGGAGAACTGTGGTAGAGACTGTAAGCCTTCAAAATTGGATGCCGTATTCTCATCATCATTGCCAGCATGATTCGATTTATTTCGTCGCGAGTTTTCCCTTTACGAATAACCCATGTTGAATATTTTCCTATTCCCAAACAGCGGTTAAAGCGATTTATATACATACTCTGATCATACATAATCGTGTAATAGGGAACGTTATTAGCTTCACCAGCCTGAAATTGGAGCTGAAGCGCCCTTATGTCGTCGCCCCTTGCATGCCCCATGTCGAGCCAACCTAAGATTTTGGTATAAACCAATCCATTGCGAAGCGAATCAAATAGAGCGCCATCTTTAATATCTTGTCTGCTACTCATAAACTATCCCTGTTTATCCGTCATTTTTCATTCTATTGGTGAGGGTGATGTGGGTCAAGTTGATGTTTCACATGAAATATTAAAAAATAAAATCAATTTAAGTATTAATGTCATAATATCATTCGATGATATTTGCTATGCATAAATAATATATTTCACTTTTTTGTTATTAATCATTGGTCGTTTATATTGAGCAATTATCGTGAGAACGATCTCCAGATTGCGCAGGTTGTACGAAGGCGAACCGGAAATTTTTATAGGAGAGAATCGACGGTCGGTTCATTAATGCTATCATCGCGGTTTGCTTAACGCGCAACCTGATGACTTTTCGGCAGACTCGCATCCATGGCTTACATCGATCCAACATTGTTAATTCTGCTCGTCCTGGCGGGGCTGGGTATCATCAGCCACAACATGACCGTCACACTGGCGATTCTGGTGCTGCTGGCGATACGCATCACGCCTTTGAATAGCTATTTTCCGTGGGTAGAAAAATACGGCCTGAGCATCGGTATCGTCATTCTGACGATTGGCGTGATGGCACCGATTGCCAGCGGAAAAATTACCGCCAGTGAAGTGATGCATTCCTTCCTGCACTGGAAATCCCTGCTGGCGATCCTCATTGGTGTTGTCGTGTCCTGGCTTGGCGGACGCGGCGTGTCGCTGATGAGCAACCAGCCTTCCGTTGTGGCCGGGTTGCTGGTGGGGACGGTCATGGGCGTGGCGCTGTTTCGCGGCGTTCCGGTTGGTCCGCTGATCGCCGCAGGGCTGCTTTCTCTGCTGATCGGCAAGACCTGATTGATCCGGCGCGTGTGATGATGTTTCGTGATTTTCTCCACAGTCAACGCCAGCAGCAGCGCTATGGCGTCCGGCGATTGCTGGTGCTGAGCGGTGAAGCGAACTGGTGTGAAGAGCAGGCATTGGCGCTCAGTGGCCAGTTGTCCGGCGACTGGCTGTGGGTTAGCGAACACGCGCCTGATTCCGTCACCGCGCTGCCAGCCAGTCGAGTGCGGACGCTGCTGGGGCGGGAGTTTCTTCACGCAGTGTTTGATGCACGTAGCGGCGTGGATGTCGAGGCGCTGGCGATGCTGTCAGGCACGCTACAGGCGGGGAGCTGGCTGATTATATTGGTGCCGTCGTGGCAGGCATGGCCGACACAGCCGGATCAAGACAGCCTGCGTTGGAGCGAACAAGAACAGCCGATTGCTACCCCGCACTTTATCCAACATTTGCAGCGCCAGCTGTTAGCCGATGAGGACGTTGTTCTCTGGCAGCAGGATCAGGCATTCGTGATTCGGCCATTGGCCGTGCGATCGGACTGGCAGCCAGCTAGCGGTGAACCGACAGCGCGGCAGCAGCACATTCTGCATGAATTGAGTGTTGCTGAATCTGGCGTATTGGTGGTTACTGCACCGCGTGGGCGGGGGAAATCGGCGATGGCAGGAATGCTGACGCAGCGGAGCCGCGGTGCCTGCTGGATCACCGCACCTTCCCGTGCTGCGACCGATATTCTGCAACAGCACGCGCGTGCTGATACGCAGTTTTGGGCACCGGATGCGCTATTGGCACACTGTTGCCTTCATGGTGCACCCAGTGTCGACTGGTTGTTAATTGATGAAGCGGCGGCGATCCCGTCTTCCGTGCTCTCCGCGCTGTTACCATATTTTTCCCGCATTCTGATGACCACGACGGTTCAAGGGTATGAAGGTACTGGACGGGGTTTCTTGCTGAAATTTTGTGCTTCGCTGCCGCAGTGGCGGGCGTTTACGCTGGACGATCCGCTGCGCTGGGCCGTTAACGATCCGCTGGAGAGGGTGTTGGAGCAGGCGCTGCTGTTCAATGAGCCTACTCTGTTGCATTCTCGGCTGAATCCCGTTGCGGGTTCGCGGGCTTTGCCCTCTGCCGAACTGGATATTCGCACCGAACGTGCCGCCGACTGGCTGATACATCCTGAGCGTCTGACGTGGTGCTACGCGCTCTTGTGCAGTGCGCATTACCGTACCTCGCCGCTGGATCTGCGCCGTCTGATGGATGCGCCGGGCATGCATATTGCCAGCGCACAGGTAGCAGGCGAGATGTGTGGCGTACTGTGGCTGGTGGAGGAGGGGGGGCTGTTTGCCTCATTGGCGCATGAGGTATGGGCGGGGCGGCGGCGTCCGCGCGGTAATCTGGTGGCGCAGTCGCTGGCAGCGCACGCTGGTTTGTGGTATGCGCCGATGCTGCGTGCGCGCCGCGTGAGCCGGATAGCGGTGGCATCGCCATCTCGCCGACAGGGTATCGGCAAAGCGTTAATTGCAGACCAGACACGCGAGGCGCAACGACAGGCGCTGGATTACCTATCGGTCAGTTTCGGTTATCAGCAAGACCTTTGGGCGTTCTGGCAATCGTGTGGCTTTCAACTAGTGCGCATCGGCAGCCATCTTGAGGCCAGCAGCGGCTGTTATAGCGCGATGGCCGTACTGCCGCTGAGTGAGGCAGGGCACAAACTGGCGGAGCAGGGAAGTCAGCAATTGACGCGTGACTGGTTTTGGTTACAGCGCCTGATTCCGCTGAACCTTGCGCTGCCGCAGACAGGAAATACCGAGCTGAATGAAGACGACTGGCGTGAACTGGCGGGGTTTGCGTTTGCACATCGACCGATGGAAGCCAGCTTTGCTTCACTTTGTCGTTTATTGCTGAATACTTCGTTGCCGCTGCCTGCGCTACGCCTGCTGGCGGAAAAACCGGGTGAAGGTGAGCAAATAGCGACGACGCTGGGGCTGAGCGGCAGGAAAACGCTTTTGAAGCGCTGGCGAGAAGAAACGGGCACTGCGCTGGTCGAGCTCGATGCACAGCGGTGTGAACATTGGCAACAATGGGGACTTTCAGCCCCTTCGGCGGAGGATGCGCCTCATCCCTGAGACGCAGGCTACGGCGTTAGCCCAACTGCGATTTGAAGGTAGGTGCGCGGCGAAGCAATCCCCACATCGTTTCTTGCCAGCGGATTTTTTGCGCCTCTAACAACTGCGGATAACGCTGATAAAACGCGTCCTCTTTCGCGGAAAAATCCGGGTTCTCCTGAAGCCATTGTTCACGTAGCGCAGTAATTTGCTCATCCGTGAGCTGTTTATTGGGCGTGGCGTCTTCCTGTTCTTTAAACCAACGGAAGCGCTGATCCGGCGTGGCGCGTTCTTCTCTGCTCCATCCGTCGTTAATTTGCAGGATCTGCGCCAGCGTGAAGCCGAGCGTGGTACTGATGCCTAGCCAGCTATTAACATCGGATGCGGCAGGTGGCGGCGATAGGCTGGCGAGTATTGTCGCAATATTTTTTTCCAGGCCGAGTTCGCTGGAGGCTTTCTCCCCCCAGCCGATCGCTTGCTGATGCAGCGTCGTCCATTCGCTTTCCGCCACGGTTTCACTCGCCAACAACCGCGAAATAGCGCTAATCCACTGCTGGCGCAGGTTGTCTACCGTGCTGTCTGCCAGCCAGTCTGACCACGGATTGCCCGCGTCGTCTAACCACTGCTGTAGCCATTGTAGCGCGACGCCGTCTACGGTTTTTCCGGGAGCGATGGCGGCAAAGAGGGCGTCAACCTGCGCGGGCGTGGTGCTCGGCAGTTTTTCCAGCAGCAAGCCGAGTGCGGCAGGCAGTCCGGTGACGCGTTCAAAGACACGAATGTCCTCGCTGTGCACCAACACGGTAGAGATTGAGCCTTTGTTATCCTGCCAATAGGGTGAAAAGGCGTGTTCAATATCGCCGTCTGCCGCATGCTGACGTAGCCGCTGGTGGAGAAACGCGTGCAACGAAGTATCGCCATAGAACGAGCCCCATTCCACGCGGGTATCAGCCAGCGGTTGGGCGGTATTTTGTATCGTAATCTGGTGCGATTCTAGCCAGCCGCGTAGCTGCGCCAGCGTTTTCACACCGATCTGCCGTGAAACCTCCTGTCCATTTTTAAACAGCAGTAGCGTAGGAATACCGCGCACCCCAAAACGCTGCATCAATGCCGGATATTGCTCCACATCCAGCTTGGCGACGGTCAAGTTGTCTGGCGTGTTATCCGCGATGGTGTCCAGCAGTGGAGCCAGCGTTTTACACGGCTGGCACCAGGGAGCCCACAGATCAAGCAAAATGGGTTTGTCGTTATTATTGAGTAATGCATCCAGCGAGGTATCGCTGGCAGTGATAATGGCGTCGGACATGGTGTCTCCATTCAGCGAAAAATTGTGAACAAATGCGCAGGAAACGGGCAATAAACCGTGGCGACATGGCTTATTGTGAGCCGCCTACGGTCATGTTGTCGATGCGAAGCGTTGGCTGGCCGACGCTGACGGGCAAGGATTGACCTTCCTTAGTACACGCGATATTGCCGTCATCTAAAGCCAGATCGTTGCCCACCATTGCGACGTGCAGCAGTGCTTCCGGCCCGTGACCAATCAGCGTCGCGCCCTTCACTGGACGGGTGACGCGCCCGTTTTCAATCAGATAGGCTTCTGTGGTGGAAAAGACATACTTCCCGCTGCTGATATCCACCTGTCCGCCGCCGAAGCCGACAGCATAGAGGCCGTTTTTGACCGACGCGATCACTTCTTCTGCCGGGTACTGTCCTGCCAGCATGTAGGTATTGGTCATACGCGGCAGCGGCAGCGCGGAGTAGGACGCCCGACGTGCGTTGCCCGTTAGCGCAGTATTCATCAGTCTGGCGTTGAGGCTGTCCTGTAAATAGCCGCGCAGGATGCCGTCCTCAATGAGCGTCGTACACTGTGACGGCGTGCCTTCATCGTCCACATGCAGCGAACCCCGTCGGTTGGCGAGCGTGCCGTCATCTACGACGGTAATACCCGGTGCGGCGACGCGTTCTCCTAATAAACTGGAAAATGCGGAACTGCCTTTACGGTTAAAGTCGCCCTCCAGACCGTGTCCGATGGCTTCATGCAGCAAGATTCCGGGTGAACCAGCGCCGAGAATCACGCTATAAGTGCCTGCGGGCACCGGACTGGCGTCCAGATTATTCAGTGCCTGATCGACGGCCTGATTGACCCAATGGCTGACCGTTTCTTCATCAAAGAATCGGTAGTCGAGGCGTCGCCCGCCACCGCCGGAACCATTCTCCCGCCGGCCCTGCTGTTCGACGACGACATTAATGACCAGATTCACTAGTGGCCGAACGTCGGTAGCGAGCCGACCGTCATGTCGGGCAATGAGAATAGTTTCATGTGAGGCATTCAGGTAGGCCGTTACCTGTGTCACACGGGGATCGCGGGCGCGCGCCTGACGATCGATAGTAAATAGCAACTGGCGTTTATGTTCTTCCGTGATAGCAAGCAACGGATTGTCTGCCGGATAGAGCGCGGTGGTGCCGTGCGGTAGCGATGCGGGTAATGCCACGCTAGCGCTTTGCCCCTGGCGACTGATTTCTCTTACCGTACTGGCAGCTTGCAGAATAGCCTGTGGACTCAGGTCATTGGTGTAGGAGAAGGCGGTTTTCTCACCGCTGACGGCGCGGACGCCAACACCTTGATCGCGATTGAAGCCGGTAGGACGCACAATCCCGTTTTCGAGCTGCCAGCCTTCCTGCTGACGACGCTGAAAATAGAGATCGGCATAGTCCACCTGACGTTGCATGATGTGGTTCAGCGCGCGCGTTATCTCCGTCGTTTCCAGCGAAAATGCCGACAGCGCAGGTGAGACTGACGCTCTGGAAGCGTGTATTGCCATGATGGTGATCCTGTTTCTATGACGCGATGTGGGATTACTGCCCGGCGATCTGCATCTCTTCAATCAATAGGGAGCCGCAGGAGAGGTTGCCCTGCGTGTGGATATCTGCACCGAGAGCGACGCATTGCAGGAGCAGCGTTTTCAGGTTGCCTGCAATGGTGATTTCTTCGACGGGATACTGAATTTCGCCGTTTTCGACCCAAAAGCCCGCCACGCCTTGAGAATAGTCGCCCGTCATCGGGTTCAGCCCATGCCCTAGCAGTGTGGTAACCAGCAGCCCCGTGTGCATACGGCGCAATAGCGTCGGCAAGTCGGCATCGGTGTGGTTCTGGCTGCTGCTGACGGCCAGATTGTAGGCTCCCCCAGCGTGCCCGGTCGTTGTTAGCCCCAATCGTCGAGCGCTGTAGCTGGAGAGAAAGTAGCCTTGCGCGATGCCATCATCAATGACGCAGCGGCGGGTGGCAGCGACGCCTTCGGCATCAAAGCAGGAACTGGCCAGTGCGCCGGGAATAAACGGATTTTCATGCAGGCTCAGATGGGGAGCGACGATGGTATCGCCAAGGCATTGTCCCAGAAATGACGTGGAGCGATAAAGTGCCACGCCGCTTAGGGCATTGACCAGATGATGAATCAGGCTGTGCGCCACAGGGGCTTCAAACACGACTGGGGAGCGACGAGTTGAGAGTTTTCGTGCCCCAAGTTGTGCTGCGGCAAGTTGTGCGGCGGTTTGCCCGATAGCTTCAGGCGAAGCCAGCAGTGACGGCGATCTGCCGGTGGTGTGCCAGAATCCCTGCTGGCGCTGCGTATCGTTACGGGCGATCGCATGGCTCCACAAGGAGTGTAGTGACGTTGGGTAGCCCGCTGAAAAACCGGCAGAGTTCGCCAGAATAAAGTCTCCCTGCTGCGAGGTGATTTCCGTACTTTCGCTGTAGCCATGCTGGTGTGCGGTATTGGCTGCTTGTTCGGTTCGTAGCGCCAGCGCCAGCGCTTGTTCTACCGTCAGCGTCTCCGCACTATGCAGCGCAAGATCGTAAATATCGCGCGCGAAATACTGCGTTTCTGGCAGGCCGCTACACGGGTCTTCATCGGCGTATTTTGCCAGCGTGCTGGCGGCGTCAACGGCATCCTGCAACGCTTCCTTGCTGAACAAGGTAGAGGAAACGGTGCCTGCACGCTGACCGAAGTAAACCGTAACGGACAGGAAGCGGCTTTGGTTTTGCGTCAGCGTATCAATATCTCCGTTCCTGACGCGGATCGTACGGCGGTTTCCTTGCGAGACGCTGACGACAGCCTGACTCGCGCCTTTGGCGGCGGCGAAGTCCAGTACGTTTCCAGCCAGCGACTGGAGCGTATCGGTCTGTGGTGTAGCAAAAACGGGAGATTCATCATGAGAAGGCATTATTCAGTATCCATGCGTGACAGTGTTCTACTCATGATGTGCAATGAAGAAAGAAAATCGTCACTGTGTGACGAAATTTTTTTATGCTGAGGGAGAATAAATAGTGGGTGCCCTGACGCTGGTTAGACCGTCAGCATCAGGGAGGAAGAGATCATCAGGGTGTTTTAACGGGTTGCAACACAAAATCAATTTTGCTCAGGCCGCGCTGCTGGGCGCTGGTCATCACATGGGCCACGCGTCCATATTCTACCGCCTGATCGGCGAACAGTCGGATGTTCGGGCGCGTCGTTTCTGACGCTGCCGCATCGAGCCGCACCAGTAACTGCTCGTCATCGATGGCTTCTTTATTCCAGTTGATTTGCCCGGTTGCGGTGATCGAAATATCCACGGCTTGTGGATCTTTCTTTATCTTTTCAACACTCGCCTTAGGCAGGTCGACTTTGACTGCATGATTGATAACGGGCAAGGTAATCATAAACACAATCAGCAGTACCAACATGACATCAATAAATGGTGTCATGTTGATATCGTTAAGCAGAGCCTCTTCCTGATTTCCAACAAAAGGGGATGACATACTCATGGCGATTTATCCTCTCAGGCTGAACGTTCAACGGGTGCTGACGATTCCTCATCTGCGACGAGACGTGATTCCGTGAGCGTGGTATCGACGCGGGCACCGGTCAACAGGTAGGCATGCAGATCATGTGCGAACCGATTCATGGCGTGCAATACCACACGATTGCGACGATTAATGGCATTGAATCCTAAGACGGCGGGAATAGCGACAAACAGCCCGAAGGCGGTCATGATCAGCGCTTCCCCTACCGGACCGGCAACCTGAGCCAGATCAGGTTGACCGATCGAACTGATGGTTTGCAAGGCGTGGAAAATTCCCCACACTGTTCCCAACAGGCCGATAAACGGTGCGGTACTGCCGATGGACGCTAATGTGCCGAGCCCCGATTGCAATTTGCCGACGTTAGTATCCAGTGTATTGCTCAAACCTCGTACCAGCCAATCACTAAGATCAACATGGCCGCCCAGCGTCGAAGAAAACTTGTGCGGATGTTTCAGCAAGGCATGCCCTTCAATCACTAAATCGCGAAAAGGGTTGAAACGCGCAGTGCCAAACTGATCCAAGCTTTCCTGTAACGATGACGCGTGCCAGAACGCCTGTCTGCTGTGGTTCATACTCTTATTCAGCATCACTAACTGCCATGCTTTAGCCAGCATGACAGTCCAGGAGAGCAGCGACATTACCAGCAGAATGACGGCTACGGAGTGGGTAACCGCATCGCCTTGTTGCCAAAAATGATAAATGTCTAACGTGTTCATGTATTACCTCTTAATAAATAACCTGTTTCAGTTGCTTCCAGAATATGACGTACCGTGCTGGCAACGGCTTAATGGGATAGTTTGAATTTCACCGGCTGTAGTGTCATGACAGTAATGGCTTGGCCATTTTCCCGATACGGCGTACAGCTTGTTTTGGCAATGGCATCCATAGCGGCCTCGTCCAGGGCTTCGTAACCGCTGCTCTTGGCAAGTTCATGTTTCAATAAACGGCCTTCCGGACTAATCACCAATCGAACCAATACATCGCCTTCTTGCTGGAACCGTCTGGCGCGGCGTGGATATTCCGGTTGCGGTACGGCGCATCCTACTGACGTAACATTTTTAGGTTCCGCACCCGGTGTGTTCTGCATCATCGTCCCTTTGCTAGCATTCGGAATAAGCCCCGAAGCTGCCGTTGGTGTGGCTGTCGCTGGCGTCGCTTTCTGTTCCGTTTTGGCGACAGGCAGTGGCTCAGTGATAGTTTTAGGCCGTACTGGCTTAGGTTTGACGACAGGCTTAGGTGGAACCTTTTTCACTTCCTGTTTGACTGGCGGCGGCTCAGGCAAGGGTTGCTGCTTTTCCACGATGGGTTCGATCTCACGTTCCCCTTGTTCCGAGGTTAACACCGGAGGTTCCGGTGAAATTTCGGGAACAGGTTCCGGCTCCGGTTCTTCAACCATCGTGGCCTGAATGCTGACACTCTCCGCAGGCGTGATCAGGTTTAGCGGTTTATATTCGGTTGTACGGGTAATGAGCCACGCAACGGTCACCATATGTAACAAAGCGACTGCAAGAAAGCTGAGAACGATTTTTCTGCCTTCACCATAAGCGGATTTTCTCACGCTATGATCGAGTCTCTGTGTATCTCCATCCAATGTGACGGGCAATACACGCTGTTTTAACAATGCCTGCTGCACGTTTTCCTCTGCTTTTCTTATCTTTGCCGGACAACCAAGCCTGTTCTGTTGGTCAAGAACACTCTCTCTTACTTACTATGTGCAGCGGGAAAGGAAAAGTGTCACCCTGATTGATAAAATTTTTATCTATATCTAAAGGTGTTTCATCGTTTAGCTGCGCGGATGTTGATCCAGTAGTCCGTGGTATGCACGATGGCGAGAGGCATGGTCTGTGCCAATGAATCCAGGGTGTAATTGATATCATCTAGCGGGAAGTTGCCGCTGACGCGCAGATCGGCAACCGTGGGATCAAGGCGGATCACGCCAGGGCTATAATCACGCAAGGTATGGATAACTGAGGCCAGTGATCGATCACGCACTTCCAGCCGTCCCTGAACCCAGGCAACTTCGGCTTCTGGGGTGATGGCGGTTTTGTAGAGCGAGGAACGATCAAACCAGGCACCATGACCGGCCTGAACCTGAATGCTTTGACCAAGCTGGTTGGTGATTTTGGCGATATTATCCAGGACACCGACATGTACGCCGCCGTCTTCATAACGAAGATTCACTTGAGATTGCAGCGCGACGATATTGCCCATGGTAGTGGAAATCATGAAAGGGCGCTGGGCGTCGTGAGCAATATTGGCCAGAATACCACCACTACGCAATGTTACCTGCCGTAAAGCGGCATCTGGCTGAATATTGATATCAACCGCAGTGCGCGCATTCAGCGTCAGCATGCTGCCATCATTGAGCGAAACATTCTGTCGCTGAGCGGTGGCGGTTTTAACATCGGATAAAATCGGTGAAAGCGGATAATACTGGTTTAATAACAAACTGCTCAGTGAGCATACCGAAATCATCCCCAGACCATATTGCAGCACTTTCCGCCGACTGGAAGGTGCCAACAGCGCTTGGCGGATTGGTTCATTCGGCAATGCTTGCAACAAGGGTTGGAACTGCCCCAGTGTTTTCTCAATCCGCAGGCACGCGCGATCATGCAGTATATCTGCGTGCCGCCAGTGCTGGTAGTCGTCATAGTCGGTCTGTGTCGCCTCACCTGAGCGCAACATCACCATCCATTCGATCGCCTGTTGGGCAATCTGATCATCCTTGTGTCGTCTGGCCATGATATTCACCTGTCATTCGTCAACATCTTGAGTAGCCAAATAACAATTAGTTAGCGCTTTAGCAATATATTTTCTGATCATACTGACGGAAACACCCAACTCGTTGGCAATTTCCGCATAGGTCATACCATCCAATTGGCTGTATAAAAATGCCTGTCTGGCTTTGATGCACAACCCTTCCAGCGCCTGATCGATGATGAACAGCGCCTCCATCAGCAACTCTTGCTGTTCGGGGGAAGGGTGGTACATTTCAGGCTTGTTCGACAATGCAGCCAGATAAGCCTTTTCCAGATCACGCTTACGCCAGTTTTCATACAATACGCGTTTGGCAAGCGTGGTCAGCATAGCGCGTGGTTCCTGCACGCTGGATAGATTGGGCAGTTGAGCCAGCCTTAAGAAGGCCTCTGAAGCCACATCTTCCGCTTCGCACCCATAAGCAATACGGCGCCGGAGTCTATCTGTCAACCAGCGGTAATCACTACGGAATATCAACGAAAGTAAATCAGGTTTTTTATCTAGCCTAGCGTCGGAATACATGGGCATCCTCAATAGCATAAATCACAACTGGAACTGATAATCTTTGAGTCTGGATACCCCAAGACCGCAAAACCACGATGAACATTGCGTCCAAAGCACGTTTTAAGGCAAATTTCGGATTAGTCAAACAACATTTTTCTTATATGTTTATTTACAATTGTTATTTTGCTAAGTAATTGGTAGACGAAATTTTTCTGATTTATCCCTGAAAAATAGCGAATGATATTGTTTTTTAACAAAAAATAAATGATTCGCTATTTTCATGTAAACCAAAATAGAATTTTAAAATTAATTCAATCATTTTTGGAAAAAATAATTTCAGAAAAAAATCCATTCCCACTGTCACTTTTGCTGCTTTGTTGCACAGACCATACGAAGATTAATAAAAATCTGATATGTCGCAATAATTGATGATGGAAGGGAAAATGAAAAAAAGCTACGACAGACAGAGTGGTTCAGCGCTTAGCCTAAAGAAACGTCTGTTTTTCGGTAGAATGCTGAGTATAAACACTGCGCTGTTATTGAGTGCAGCGGTGATACCGATGACCACGTATGCCGCAGGCGAAAATGACACCATTGCATTTTCTATTCCGGCTGGTGATTTGCAAAAAGGATTACTGGCGATAGCCAACCAAAGTAAGCAAACCATTTCCTTTAGTCCCGGATTGGTAGCGAATTACCAAAGTGCGGCGTTGACGGGCAATTATTCGACTCGACAGGCTATCTTACGTTTGTTGCAAGGTACGCCGTTATTATTAACCACCACGGATAATGGCACGTTGACCATTATTTCTTCCTCATCTCAAGATGTGGATGCGGCGAAAGCCAATGATAAAACGCTGCCGGCGATTACGGTTAACGCGGGCAGTGAAGATGAAACGGTGTTGAATCCGAATGCTTCCTCTTCGGCGTTGCGCACCAATACGTCACTACAGCAGACGGCACAATCTGTATCGGTAATCAGCAGTAAACTGCTTAACGATCGTCAGGTTACTTCGCTGGCGGAGGCGCTGAAAAATGCAGGTGGCGTAATTACAAGGCGTTCAAACCGTGGTGAGGCGAATTTTTATATCCGTGGTCAAAAGGTAACCTCCGGCTTGACGGACGGTGTATCTGGATCCAGTAACGTAGGTATTGGACAGGGTACCGCTATTGAAGGTATCGAACGCATTGAAGTATTGAAAGGGCCGCAGTCAGTGTTATCAGGCAGCAGTTCTCCTGCTGGCACGATTAACCTGGTACGTAAAAAACCCGTCACTGAACCTTTGCATCGTGTGAAAATGGAAGCCTCACAGTACGGTGAATTTAAGACGGCGATGGATCTGGGTGGCGCACTGACGGACGATAAAGCGTTCAGCTATCGGCTAAATGGCTCGACCATGAAGTCAGATAACGCTTTTCCTGATTACAACGGCGATCATGCCGACTATCTGGCCCCTGCGCTAGCGTGGAAGGGGGAGTCAACCCGGGTGTTGGTTGGCGCAGAGTTCAGTCAAGGGCGTAACTCGGGACCTGCAGGCACGGTTCACATCAATGGACAGATACAGAAACTGCCTAAATACCGCCTGGGAGACAAAGACGATCATTTCAAAAACAAAACGACCAATGCGTATTACGAAGTAGAGCAAGATCTGATCGGGGGCTGGACATTTAACAGCAAGGCCAATTACCAGAGCACTTATGGCCAGTTAAAAATGAATGAAACCCTGGCTGTTGACAACAATGGTTACAAAACCAGTCATCCGTTATCGACCAAATATACCAACCAGACCTGGAGCCTGCAAAATGATGTGCGTGGCGTGATTGAAACCGGTCCAGTCAAGCAGACGTTGTTGTTGGGACATGATTATAAATATGAGCGCTATGCCAGTTATGAAGGCAATTTTGTCACGCTGACCAACGGCAATATCTTTGTTCCAGGGTCATTGTCCTTTCCAGGTATTGGCGAACCCACCAATCAGCGGTATACCAGTAAGTTGATTCAAAATGGTCTTCTGCTCCAGGATCAAATTGATTTATGGGAGAGAACGCATCTGCAGCTTTCCTTAAAACATTCTAGTTGGGACAACAGTTACCTGACGAGCGGTAAACCTGCAACGTACTCCACCAGTAAGTGGATCCCAAATTACGGTATCAGTTTCGATATCACACCAGATGTTACGGCGTATGCTAACTATCTCAACAGCTTTGAGGGCAGTCCATCGATCAACTTGTCGACGGGGAAACCGATACCACCCTCGACCGGCAAATCGAAAGAGGTTGGCCTGAAATTTAATCTGTTGGAGGATGACCTGACGTTGACGACCGCCTTATTTGATGTACGGCAAAATAATATCGTGGTCTTTAGTAATGGCCGTCAGGTGGGCACGGAAGGCCGTGCCAGCAAGGGATTGGATATTGATCTGAATGGGATGCTGTTACCAGGATGGGAAGTAACGGGAAGCTATACGTATACTAAAAATAGCGATCCTGAAATAGCGCCTTCCGCTGAGACACCGCGCCATAGTGTCAGTCTATGGAGCTCCTATGAAATTCAGACCGGTGTACTTCAAGGCGCCGGGGCATCAGCTGGCTTCCGTAGCGAATCGAAAACCACTGAGAATGGTTATCAGGGGGAATACTTCAAAATTGGCAGTCAGACGTCGGTTGATGTCGCTATTTTCTACCGCCAGCCAGCCTGGTCGTTGCAATTTGGCGTGGATAACATTTTCGATCGCGATCTTTTTTATTCCACAGCCACCCCACTTTATCTTGGTGTCCAGGATGGTCGGACATGGCGCTTAACCGGCACTTATTCGTTCTGATAATCCGTTCGGCAACTAACAAGAACGGTCATTCACACGAATCAGCAGGTAGAAACGGCGTATGAACACAAGTGAGACGAGTACGGCAAGACCGGGCGTCAGCCAGATTCTGATGCCCTATTGGCTGACGTCGGAGAAATATCTGGCGCTGCTTATTCTGGCGATGATTATTAGCATCAATTTTGGCACGGCCTACATTAGTGTGGAGGCAAACCGGGTATCGGGCAAGTTTACCGATGCGCTGATTGGGCTGGATTGGGAGCAAATAAAACCGCTGTTTATCTTCAGTTTCGTACTCGGTTTGGGTGCCATGATGCTGAGATGGATAAACGTACTCGGTCAAGGCTATCTGGCACTGCGCTGGCGCACTTGGATGACACTCCACTATATCCGGCGATGGACGGGGACATCGGCTTATTACGAAATAGAAAGGGACGGTGCGCTGTCGAATATCGATCAGCGTATCGCCGATGATGTTAATGAGCTGGTGTCGGCCTCGCTGAATTTTTTTCTCAGCCTTATTTCGGTCGTCATCAGTACCGTAACGTACACGGCGCTGCTGTGGTCGGTTTCTGGGGTACTGCGCTTCTCGTTTATGGGCAGCGACTGGGCGATATCCGGCTATATGGTTTATGCCCTTTATATCGAATATTTTCTGCAAATTCTGCTGTCGCATTGGCTTGGTAAGGCACTGATAAAACTGAATATGAACCAACAGAACGCGGAAGGAGACTTCCGCTTTTTGGGCGTCCAATTACGTGAAAATGCCGAACAGATTGCCTTCTATCACGGGGGCGCGCGGGAAGGGGAACGGCTTGCCCAGCGGTTTGCTCGCGTGCGTGATAATGCGCTCTCTGTGTTGTTGCGCGGCTTCAAAGTCTCGTTTGGTCAAAGCCTGTTTAGCCATTTTCTTTCCCCGCTGCCGACGCTATTGGCGTTGCCGCAGCTATTGCGTGGGGAGATCACCTTTGGCGACTTGACGCGAATTCAGATGGCTTACGGTTCTCTCGGTGCGACACTGAGCTATTTTATGCAGGCTTATCAGTCGTTTACCCGCTGGTTGGCGCTGACGAAGCGTTTACAGGATATGGAGGAAGCGCTGAACAAAAGCGTGCGGACATCATCGCCTATTCGGGTAACGGAACACGCTGGATCTGAATTTTCCTGTCAGGGGTTGCGGCTGCGAACGCCGGATGGTCGGGCGCTGACGGCGTTAGACCACTGGCAGGTCTTACCGGGAGAACGTTGGATGATCAATGGAGCATCTGGCGTGGGGAAGAGCACGTTGCTACGTGCCTGTGCCGGACTATGGCAGCACGGTAGTGGCGTCATTACACGACCTTGTGGCCGTCGCTATCTGTTTTTACCACAAAAAAGTTACCTCCCGACGGGAACATTCAAAGCGGCGCTGTGCTACCCCGGCACTGCGCGTGATTTTACCGATGAGGAATGCCGACAGGTACTCATCGACTGCGCACTACCGGACATGGCCTTGCAGTTGAATGATGAAGATCGCTGGCAGCAGCGGCTATCCGGTGGCGAGCAGCAGCGATTGGCGATAGCTCGCACATTGCTGCATCGGCCCGATTTTATTTTTCTGGATGAAGCGACGAGTGCGCTCGACTCCGAGACGGAACAGCGGGTTTATCAGGCATTGGTTGCCAGTCTGCCTGATAGCGCGATTATCAGCGTGGCACATCGAGAAACGCTGTCTGCTTTCCATACTCATCATCTACATCTGACCCCACCAACGGAAAGTGATAATTGTGACGAACGGGAAACGCAAACAGGTGATGACGCACCGCAGCATCAAAGCGCTGACAGGGCTTTTGGCGAGCGCAGCCTTGCCTGGCGGGGCGAATAAAATTTTAGGCTAGAGGGGATCATCCGCGTTTTCCTCGGCAAATAATATATTCATCATGCTTTGTGGGTTGTTCAAAAACTGACGCGTGATTTGATAATGTTCCGTATCCTGCCACGCGACCTGCTGAATGCCGCTTTCATTAAACTGATAAATCACTGAATTGGGATAGGCCAGAATAATGGGCGAGTGGGTAGCGATGATAAACTGACACCCGGTGTTCACCAACTGATGGATACGCGCCAGTGCCGTGAGTTGTCGGGTGGGGGATAACGCAGCTTCCGGTTCGTCTAGCAGATAAAATCCGTTGGCGCTGAAACGATGGTTTAACAGTGCCATAAACGATTCGCCATGCGACTGCTGGTGTAGCGAAATACCACCGTAAGCCAGTTGAGCCAGAGCGGGATCAATATTTTCTATTTCCGTCGCCACGTTGAAAAAACTTTCGGCGCGCAAAAAATAACCGGTACGCGGACGTTTTACCCCTTTGACAGTACGGAGGTAGTCACTCAGGTTGGAATGGGAGTCACGGGTACTGAAATTGAAATTACGCGAACCGCCTTCCGGATTGAATCCCATCGCGATGGCCACGGCTTCTAAAAAAGTCGATTTACCCGATCCGTTCTCTCCCACCAGAAAGGTGACATCAGGGTGAAAGCGGATCTTTTCGAGATCGTTTATCGCCGGAATGGTGAAGGGATAAGCGTGCGGGTCGCGTGTTTTTTGCGGATGAAAGTAGACGCGCTGTAAATAGGGCTTATTACTCAGTTCCACGGTATTTCCCCTTTGATACTGAGAATCTTTTACTTGTTGCCGGAGGGGGCTTTTTTATTCGCTCGATGAAATATTTTCAGCGTAATAAGAGTGCCTACAAGTAGGACAGCACCGAACGTTAACGCTCTAATCAGCGGAGCCGAACCTTGCAGGAACAGGCTGGAAATAACCGTGCCCAGAGAGAATAATATCGTGATTATAGTAATAACGGAGACATCATATTCTGAGATTTTACGCTTAAAGAGTAGGGTTTTAATCGCCAGAACGATGATAGTGCCGATGAACCACCCGGCAATGGATATAGCAATATCTGAATAAGGATTCTCAGTGGCCGCAAGGTAGCCTGCGACGAGTACGATAAAAAGGCTGAAAAGAACAAATAATAAAACATTCCTGTTCATGGTTTTTCCTTATGTTGAAACGACTTAATAGTTGAGGCGATGGGGTAACGCTGGCATTCGATCATTTTACGCAATTTACGGTATCTGGCCTATTTTATATTTCATAACTAAATTGGCATAGCATAGATAAAATATGGGTATAGCCTGTTGAGATCGGTCTCTAGAAGAGTGAATAAATGTTTTGAGTCGCAAACATAGTCAGAAAAACTGCCAGTCCTCTGTCTATACCTGTCCGGTAACGGAAAAAAAATCTTTTAATGGTAGGACGCCCAAAGATCAATGCCACAAAAAAATACCATGAAAACTCCAGTGCGCTACATATTATTACTGCCACAATTTGTTCTGTTGGCGATCGCGTTACAGCAAGAAAACCAGACCAGATGCTTATCATGAAAGCAATAGTTTTCATATTGAAAACATTAGTTAAAGCGCCTGTGAAGTAGGCTTTTTTCATCCCGCCAAAAAAAACTTCATCGGGATGAGTATCCGGGCCTGTTGATGTCTCCCGATTAAACGTACTACGTAAGATAATGTATGCAATATAAATGAGATATAAAGCTCCTAATACGACTGAAACTTTAGAGAATGATGGAAAAACGTGAATGATACTGGATAGTCCAAGCAACGATAAAATTGAAAAACATGCGCCAACTGAGCAAATGCCAAGTGTTACGGCAAGCCCTTGTTTGACTGAACCAAGAGCTGAATAACGACTTACCAGTATGAAGTTTGGACCAGGGCTTATCACCGCCATTATATAAATAAATACGGCATAAAACATTTTATTTCGCTCTGAGTGGGATTTCTGGTGATTATGTTATCGCTGATGTACAGCTATTCATATGAGATTTTTTATCTCAAACCATTAGCCATATTTTTTGACGGATTATG
The DNA here is from genome assembly GCF_037076465.1 of Pectobacterium araliae. Taxonomy (NCBI): domain Bacteria; kingdom Pseudomonadati; phylum Pseudomonadota; class Gammaproteobacteria; order Enterobacterales; family Pectobacteriaceae; genus Pectobacterium; species Pectobacterium araliae. The sequence goes on from NZ_AP028908.1 coordinate 1,290,994, forward strand.
GCAGGTATGAGTTTCAATGCGTTAAACACCTTGATTTTTACCATACATCTCCAAGTTGAACTATTTTTTTTAATATAAATTAAATAGTTTAATATAGATAAAATCTGATATATCAAATAAATATGACGCCGATCTAAAGATAATCGGCGTCATTTGCTTATCAGAAGGACACGTCAACACCGCCGCGCAGCACTTCTTCGTTACCGCGATCGGCAAAGTGTTTGTCGGCGCGCAGGAAGAAGCGGGCATCGGCCGCTTTACCGATGTCCAACCGCACACCTGCCCACTGCGAGTCTTTGTCCAGACGAATGCCCGGAATATCGAGGCGCTCACCTTCACGACCCAACCCGCTCCAGCGTGCGGCCACGTCCAGCGATGGGTTGGAGAAAGCGTGCTGGTATTCGCCGTTGACGCTGACGCTGCTCCACCAGCCTTTTTCCCACTGCAACAACGCCCGCAGATTAACCCCCGTCAGACCCACGGTGCGGGAATAATCATCTCCTTCGCCCGTCAGACCGAACTCGCTGCCGGTGTCGGTAAAGCCGCCGGTGGAGAGATAGCTGTATTTCAGCCCGGTATAAGGTTGCACGCTGAAGACATCATTGAGTGCCAGTTCATAGCCGGTTTTCACCAGACCTTGCCAGCCGTCGCTGGAGGTGCTGCTGGAAACGGCTTCAACATCGTCCAGCAGGATAGAACGTTTCAGTTTATCGCGACCGTGCTGATAGCTCAGGTTGCCCTGAACGTACCATTCCGGGGTGAGGTTATAGCGGGCATAGGTCATGACGCCTTGCAACTTGTTTTCACTGTTGCCGCCGCTGCCCTGATAGTCCGCTTTAATCTGGCTGTTGGTATAGGCAACCCCTGCGCGCAGTCCCGGGGTGTCGAAATCGGTATCCGCGCCGATGGCGGTCAGCGTGATATCGTAATGGCTGCCGAGATAGCCGGATTGTTGCAGATCGCCGCGCAGCTTGCCGGTTTCGATCCACAGGCCGTAGTCTTTGCCGTCGGCAAGCAGATCCAGACGGTTATTCAGCAGTTGGTTTTGGTAATCCAGGCTGTTAAACAGTATGGCGTTGCTGGAGGCGTGCGCCTGGCCGGACAGCGAGTCCAGCGCGGTGGCTGCGGCACTGGCGCTGCCCAGTTGCTGGAAGGCGGCGGCTTTGGCTAACACACTGGATTGTTGCGCGGTAGTGGTGGTGAGCGCAGACCAGCGATCGGCCACTTGCAGAGCGGATTCGACGTTGGCGGCGGTTTGTAACTGTGCGGCGCTGTGTAAGCCGCTGTTTGTGACTGCGTCGACGGTGTTCAGTCGGCTGAAGGCACCGGTGACATCGTTGGCACCGTAAGTCAGATCACCCGTCAGGAACAAACCGAGATCGGTGGTTTTAAAGGTGCCGCTGACGCCCTGATTGCTGTGCAGCAGGGTTTCCTGCGTTTTGACGACATAGGTTTCGCTGGGCAGACCGACGCGTAATGTGCCATCCAGTGAGGCGCGACCTGCAACAGTAAGCGGATTGGACAATGTCACGTTCAGCAGGCCATTACTGCCCTGGGTGTAATTACCGGCGACGGTCAGGCCGCCTTGCGCGGTGGTGGCCACCGTACCGGTGTTACTCACGTTGCCGCCGATACGTCCTTTCCCGGCCAGTGTGCCGGTTCCTGAAACTGCGGCATCGCCAGCGATCGAACCATCGACAAACAGGCTGTTGGCGGTGATTTTGGTGTCGCCTTTATAAGTGTTGTTGCCGGTCAGACGTAGAATACCATCGGCATTGTCGGCGCCAGTCACGATAAGGCCGTGCTCACCGCTAATGTTATTGGCGAAAGTATAATCGCCGGCGGTGAGACGGGCGGTAAAGTCATCGGCGTAGAACATCGCTGGGCCTTTCAAGGCTTTATCAATGTTCAGATCGCCCCAGCCAAAAGTATCGTTAAAGGGACGGCCGTTGGCGGTATCGGCGATTTTGGTCTCGGTACGCTGCCAGATAGCATTCCCGTCTTCATCGTAGAGGAAGTTGCCTTGGTCATCCTTTGCGTAGCCGCTGGTAATCATGCTATGGGCATCGGTGTGATAGGTCGCGGTAGTGAGTAAGGTCTGCTGCAGGTTATAGCCGGTCATCCAGGGATAAGTACCTTTGACCAGCGATGCTGCCCCTGAAATGCGTGGCGCGGCAAATGATGTACCATAGCTTCGTTCTGTTGTATCACCATTTTCAGCGGGGCTATCAACATAACCCGGCGCTGCCATGCAATATGCCGCGACTTTGCCACAGGCATTAAATATAAAGAGATCGGAAGGCCGGGTTGTGCCATCTGAGCGCAATACCCCTTCTGAACTTTCCTCTCCTGGCGCGTAGCCAGTGGCAGCCAAAATTCCTTTTTGTAGCGAAGGATCGTTAAAAATCAACGGCACTTGGGTATCTGGCGATGGAATCGCTGAGTCGTTATTTCCTGTGGCAACCACACTTAACGCTTCTGAATCAACGATTTTTCTTAAATCGTTATAAATTAATTTGTATTGATTTTCAGTTTGAGCTTTTTTGAAATCCTCATCAGTCACCAATCGTTCATCTGAAGAGTAGGACATATTAATAATTTGGACGCCCGAGTTAAGCAACCAATCCACAGAGGCCGAGGTTTTTAAATAATCAAAGCTGTTATTTTTAGATGCCTGGGCAATATAGAGTTCACTGTCTGGTGCAATACCGCCTGAATAGACCTTGGTCGCAAGCCCTGCTAATGTTAGTGCCACCAGCGTCCCGTGACCACTGACGCCAAGGTTATCATTAACTTGCGAACCACCATCGGAAAAAGATCTAAAACTTACATTGTTGTAATTGAATTCTGAGCGACCTGATGCGAGACCGGAATCAATAATCCCTACTTTTACGGCGGGTGGTGTCGGCGTTTCCGGTTCTTCCGGGTTAGTCGGGTTAGTCGGATTGCCTGGGTTCATCGGCGCCACGTTTCTACTGCCACCAGTGCCACCGCTGCTGCAACCAGCCAACACCAATAGAGCGATACTGATATTGGCGGCTAATACCGATTGTCGGAAAGTTTGTTTTTTCGGCGATAATAAGGACGTTGCTATCGTCATTCTATTTTCCTACTCTTTGTCATTTAGAACATAAAACCACTTCCCAAAGAAAGCAGGGATTTGGCTAAAGGCATCTGTTTGTTAATACGGCATACTATTCTGACGAATAAAACCGCCGATTATGAACAAGACTAAAGGATAAGGATCTTGATACTTTTTAAGTAAATATCTCATTTTTCTATGTGGCCCTGTCTTCATGTTTATTATCATAACCGCTTGTTACATCATCAAATGTTGCCAGTTAGGCAAGAGCGCATTAGCCCTTCATTGGTATTTGTGCAATAAGATGGCAAAAGCGACAGCGACAAATGGAATTTATCGTTACCCATTTTTCCTTGCTGAGCTTTTGGTGGCGGTTTAGCAATCGGTTTTGGGCTGGTTCTGGTATTTACAACCTGTGGTATCTGAGATGGGATGTTGAGGTAACGGTATGTCTGTCATTTACGGTACTCTCGGCAGACTGCCAGCCATCGGCATGACAATCTCCACCCTTTATTCGAGGTAAGACGATGCTTGAATTACGCCCCAACTGTGAAAATTGCGATTGTGATTTACCACCCCATGCTGAGAGCTATATCTGTTCCTACGAATGTACATTTTGCCCAGATTGTACGGATAAGATATTTGAACAGGTTTGCCCGAACTGTGGTGGAGAGTTGGTCAAAAGACCCGTGCGTCCGGTACGTTGCTTAACTGAGGATCCGCCATCGTTTACCCGGATTGTAAAAAAGCATTGATTGGTGTTGATGGCGGCACGTTATCAACCTGTTTATTGTAAAAAGGGCACATCGCATCAACCTGTTGATAACGTGCTTGTTTACTCCGCCATTGTTAAATCCGTCCCATAATGGATCTTTTCATGTTAAACCGTGGTGGAATTACGGTTTAACATGGCAATCCCCCCAGTCTGTTGATTTCGGAAGGGCTTCGGCGATCAATGAGTAGAGCTTGGGATCATAGGTTTTGAGTGCTTGGCGTGTGTTGATTTTATTGTGAATACCGTTGGGCGGGTCGGATTTGGCATTGGTGTTATACCAGTCCTGTACGCCTTCGGCCCAGTATTCATCCATGTTGGTGTCACGATAGGTTTTGATCAGAAGGCCGTTAGAATGTGCGTCGTTAAACGCGCTTTTCAACCGCTTAAGAAAATCGGGTTCTACCTTATTAAGCGCATAGGGCAAAGAGTGTCCAAACTCATGGACGCAGATACTCTCGTTTGGGTAACGATCGCCTACCGAACACAGCAGATTTTCCTCGCCGCATGAGGTCGTTTGTCCGCCGAGACCCCTCGCCCGATCGTTTAACGCTTGTTTCTTTGATGGTGGCGCATTCTGGTAACCATATTCCGGAATATCTGCTGTCCCCTCATTTTTGCCGATGACGGCGAAACGAACATGATTTTCCTGTAATTTTGCAAGAATGTCGCTACGGTGAGAAGTCATGTTGACGATCAATTTACAGGCGAGTAATAGCGCCTTGTCTTCTGGCGCATCAGAGGAGAGTACTGGTATGCCATTTGCATCGACATACTTATGGTAAAAAGCAGAGAGTGAATAGTCTTTACGCACCGCATTGGGGACGGCCTCCACATGGGAGCACATACCCGGCACCGGTGCCTTGCTTTCTCCCCAGGCGCGAGAGTAAAAACAGAGCATTACAGGTATCACCAGGTAGAAAATTTTTTTCATATCGGTCTTCCTTATGTCCTTGTCGTTCCGGTCTGGGGCATTGCTATACTGGCATCAGCCAGCAGCCGAAGAATGGCCCGGCGGTATCGCCTCGTTGTGGTTCGAAACGGATCTGGAGTGTTTGCCCGACCAATAATTCATTGGGTAACGGGTAATCACGATCGACAAAATCGATGACGCTAGAGCGGTCGACTTCTACTTTTACTGCCAACTTGCCATTGATCAGAATATTGAAGCGACCGCGATCGCTGCCCCAGTAGCGCAAACGTAGCACCAGCGGGCTATTTCTGTTCTTCATCGAAAACTCGAGGAAACCCCCGCTACGCACATCGCGGCAGGGACTTCTGCGGTAGTAGCCGACGAAGGACATCTCGCTGGTTAAGTGGTGTGCCTGTTCTGAGGCGCTATTACCGAACTCGATCAGGTCGATCGATTTGCTCACCAACGCGGCATTTTCTGCCGCTATAAGTCCGCGGCGCTTCTCTTCATTTGCCCAGTTTTGTGGTGTCATGCGTTGGAAGTACAGCGCGCTACGTCGCTCGTACTGAGCATAGAACGGGACGAAGCGTAAGCCGACAGGACGTGATGTTTTGACCAGATAATGACCTGACTCGGGTAGCTCGACAAAACCTTCTAACGGCGAATGGTCGGCGACCAGTGTCGGTGCCGGTGCGTTGTATTGTTCGTTCATTGATCCCACATCGGCCGCCATCACTACAGGCCCGCGTAACACGGAGACCACCTCCTTCGCGCCAGCAGCTGATTCCAGCCTGAGCGGGATGGCGAGATCCAGAGTGATTACATCACCGGTCATCCAGACCCGTTTGATGGTCACATAGCCGTCCACCGCTTTGTTGTGCGATATTTGACCATTGATATGCAATTCAAAACGCCCCTCGCTCCAGGCTGGAATGCGTAAAGCGATCTGCGCGGGTGCTTGAGCGCTACTTTTTCGCACGGTCAGACGCACTTTGCCGTTAGTTGGCACACCGCTATCCAGATCCAGCGCAAAGCTGCGCGCTTTCCAATCGAGATGACAAGGGATGTAAAGATTGACATAGAGCGTGCTACCGTCTTCCCAGAAGATGGTGTCGCTGAACTGTGCGTGAGCTTCCATACCGCTGCCGACGCAGCACCAGAAGGAGTGAAATTTATCTGAATAGAAGCGAGTGCCGCCAGCTATCATCGGCATCATATAGGCAAACATGCCGGTAGTCGGGTTCTGTGCTGCCAACGTGTGGTTATATAGCGTGCGTTCGTAGTAGTCGATATAGCGCGTTTCTGGTGTCCACTGGTACAGGTGTCGGGTCAGCTTGAGCATGTTATAGCTATTGCAATGCTCACAGGTTTGCTCGGTGAGGAAATCGACGGTGCTGTCGGGTCTTTGAAAGTATTCACGGTCAGCGTTGCCGCCGATCACATACGTGTGGTGGTTAACCACGGTTTCCCAGAAGAAACGTGCGGCCGCGGCTGAATCAACATCGCCGGTCAGCTCGAATTGACGCGCTTCAGCGATCAGCTTGGGGATCTGGGTATTGGCATGGTGGCCTGTCAGAATGTCTTGCTGTACGATTAGCGGATCGACGATGCGTGCGTGTCGAAAACGCTTACCCAGCGCCAGCCAGCGCGGGTTACTGGTTCGCTCGGACAGTTCAAGTAGCGATTCGCCGATGCCGCCAAATTCGGTATTCAATACTTGCTGCATTTGTTTGTCGTCGAGTGCGGAGAAAACCCAATCCAGATAGCCAGCCAGCTTCACTGCGACAGCGAGGGCCTGCGCGTTACCGCAATGAGACTGAGCGTCGAGCAGGCCTGCGAGCAACTTGTGCCAGGTGTACAACGGTGCCCAGCAGCCATTGAGGTTGAAAGCAGCGGCATTGATGGTGCCTTGTTGAACCTCCTCAAACACTTTACGACCACTTTCCTGTTTGCCCTGGCTGTCTTTGCGGTAGAAGCCCGCCACGTAGCCATCCTTTGCTTGCACGCGGGCGAGTTCGGCAACAATGATGTGTACCCGCTCTAGCATGGGTTCATCGCCGGTTTGAGCATAGGTTAGCGATAACGCACTGAGGTAGTGGCCGAGCGTATGTCCGGCAAGGGTATCCGACTCCCAGCCACCGTAGACTTCCCCTTTGGTTTCCAGCCCGGCGAACTGATAGAAATTGTGCAGTAGCCGATAGGGATCCAGTTCCAGTAGATAACGTCGGTTGGCTTGCAGCGATTCAAGAAAGATCGATGGCATGAGTCGCACATTTGCCAGTGGCAGAGGACGTATCCTGCCGGCGACCGATGCTGCCATCGCGAGAGGGAAATGCAGAAAACCGGCGGCGCTGGCCAGTGCACTCCATTGCAGAAAACGCCGACGCGACAGATCGCCAACGGCGGGATCACCTTTTTCCGCCGATCGCCCGCCGACCTGCGATGATAGCGGGTGGTCGGTGGCCGTATGCGGTTGCTTCTTGATTGACATTTATCGCTTTCCTTTTACAGAAGGTTTTACCGTTCGGTTAGCACCACCAGGACGACTCAGCAGACAAGAAGCGCTGTTTTGCTTAATCACAGTCATTTTCCTGCGTTGGCGCGAATGTGGTTGTGGGAGGGACATACTGTGGTGTGGGTGCCAACGCCTCCCATTCCTGCACTGCCAGCGCGGCATGTCGCTCACCTTCGCCAGAGGCTTCAAGCACGGCACGCAGGCAGTGAGTGGTCACCGGAGCAAACTGCACCGACTCAATCTGTTGCGGTCGATTATGGTCGCCGTTTTTGGTGTTGATCGATATCCAACGATCACCTTGGCGATAGGCCAGATACCAGGATTTTGGTGGTGCCACGCCGATGCTGCTGCCTGGCAGATGGTCGGCCCAGAACACGATGCGTACGCCGTTGAGGGTGACAGGGTGATCCCAACGGTACTGAATCCACTGGCTTGACGGGTTGTTTAATGTCCCACTGCCCCACATCTCCGGCGGTAGCGGATTGGCCTTGATCACACCGTCGTTGAGCGCGGCAATCCAGTACTGGCGTGGAATGTCCGATTCATTGGACGCTGAAACTTGCGCCATCGGTGCGATGTTGCGCTGCGGTGGTGTTTTGGGCAGCGGACGGCGCGTTGGTATGACTTTACGCATCCGTGCGGGGGTAGCGCTATCGTCCCATTCCAGTTTATCGATCGCCACACTGCGGCGAAAATGACCGCCACCTTTGGCATCGGCAGTATGATAGACCAGATACCATTGCCCTTTGAATTCGATGATGCCGGGATGGGAAGTGGTTGAGGACACCGGGTCGAGTACAACACCGCGATAAGTCCAGGGACCCAGTGGGGATTGAGCAGTGCCGTAGGCAATGCAGGCGTGATAACGCGTTGGTGTGCAATCCGATGTCGGTCCCGTCTGATTGCCGGCATAAGCCAGATAATACGTGCCATTGCGCTTGAACAACCACGGCGCTTCGAAGAACCCGTCCAGCGTATTCACAGTCACGGCGTCGCCCTTGGGTGTAACCATATCGCGTTGCAACTCAATGCCGCGCAATTGATTGAACGATCCCCAGTACAGGTAAACGCGATTATCATCGTCCACCAGTAGTGTCGGATCGATATTATGGAGGGTGTTGTTGGTCGGTAGCGACTGCGAAATAATCGGTCCTTGTGGGTGCGCGTCCCGCCATGGTCCGAGCGGATGGTCAGATACCGCGACGCCAATGGCGAATTGGTCGGTATTGGTAGAATTACGCTCCACTACGGGTGCGTATAAATAGTAGCGACCATCCGCGCCACTTACGATCTGGCTGGCATAGGCCCGGCCCGGTGTGGCCCAGGCAAAGACTTGCTCGGGATACAGTAGTGCGGGGTAATGGGCCCATTTACCGGTCACAACGTCATCGGTAGCCAGCATTTGCCAGGCTTTCATGACAAAATCATTGACGTCCGGTGCTGCCTCATCGCGCCCGGCCAGAATGTACAGTCGACCATTGGCGACCAGCGGTGCCGGATCGGCCGAATAGACGTTGCCGTCGGCAATAATCGGGTTGGCGGTCGCCTGTACCTTGCGTGTAGTGAGTTCTGCCGAGATGGGCAATGTGATAAGAGCCGAACTTAGCAATATTAGCAACAGCAACGGTATATGCCGCTCTTTCTGTTGGGTAACCATCACTGTTCACCGCCAGAAACGACTATCACCTTAATGTGCACTGTTCTTGTGCCGCTGTTGCCCCGACCTGCCACTTGGCCTTCCACTGTGAACTCACCGGGTTGCACATAGCCAGTATTCACCGCGTCCCAGATAATGGGACGACGTTCACGTGAGCCGTCATTGTACTGTACTGTGGCGAAGTCGGGCAGGGCAGGCGCGTGCGCGACAGTGGTATGTATGGCAGGCAATGTATCGACAGTATTCACCTGTCCGGGTTCACTTGCGCGGACCCAGACGGTGGCCGAAACGATGGCACCGCCATCGCTTAGTCCGCGCAATGTTACCCGACCATCGGCGGTCAATCTATCCGCGTCAATGGTCGGCCATGTCACCGCGACCTTGATTTTGCTGCCATCACGGTACCAGGCGGTGATTTCGGATGGCAGGTGAGGTGGTAGCCCAATCCCGGTACGCACGTCAATTTGTTCCAACCGTTCGGGTATGTCGGCGAACACTTGCCATTCCTCCACACCCAACGCAGCAGGCGCGCCAGCGTTGTCAGCCGCCGTCAATAATGCGCGTAAGGCGGTGGTTTCGATGGGAGCAAAGTATGCTCGATTGGCAACTGGTCCAGGATTATGGGGATAACCTGCTGCAGAATTAATGTCGATCCAGCGTCCATCCTGACGATATTGTAGTTTCCATGCCGCGGGCGGTGCGACACCGCCGCCTGGTTGATCGTTCCAGAAATGCAACGCACTTGAAGCAATACGCACCGGATGTTGCCATTCGTATTGCAACCAGGTCTGCTTCGGTTGCCGACCCGACCAGTTGCCCCAACGGCGGTCAGCCGGCACTACGCCATTGGTTTGCGTCGAGACAATACCATCATTGAGCGCAGATAAACGATGATGACCCGCTGTGTACTCGGCGCTGGCTTTGGCTTTTCCCTGGATTTCGATGTCGTCAGTTTTCTCTCGCGGTATTGCGTCCACTACCACATCGGCATGTGAGGTCAGCGCACCATCGCTGGCACTGAGGCGCAAGCGGTAGCGCCCTGGGGCAGTAAAACGCACCAATGTCTCTGCGGAGTTGACATCGTCGATGATTGCTTCCCCCCCTGCTGGGCCGTCGACCCGACGCCAGCGCACGGCTAACTTCCCATCGGGTAAACCATCATCACCGATCTGACCAGACAGCTGCAACGCACCGAAATGCCTACCGCCGTCTTGTAGCCAAGCGAGTACCTGTGGTGCGTGATTGCTGACTGGTTGCGGTGCTGCCGCCCCTGTATGATAAACTTGGATCGCTTTGATGCCGGTTCTTGCCGCGCCCGCATGGGTTACTTGTACGCGCAGTTTTTGCGTGGTGATCGGCGGAAAACGAATCCGATTACGGTTGCCTTGGGCGAATGGGGTATCGCGCACTTGCTCTGGTACATTCTTCCATATTCCTTTGTCATCGTATTGCAACAGATACAGCCACGGCGGCGCGTAGCCAGCGCGAGTTCCTGTGACAGCGCCATTCTGCGCGCCCTCCGCCGAGGAACTGCGGTAGAAATACAGGCGAACGTCATCGATAGGCTGAGGATGGCCAAAATCCAATGCGATCCAGTCACTACCGTGTGGCGAACCCACGGTGCCCCAGAAAGGTTCGTTGGCGGTGCTGCCATCGATTGCTCCTTCAGGACCAAAGCCCGGGGTCGCATAGCTGCAGGACGTGGTGGCGTTGCTGGCCCAATCTTGTACGCCTTTGGGCAATGTTACGTCGATACCCGCTTTGGCCAGCATTTCGACAAGGCGAGTGTTAGTACTAAAATTGACTTGCTCTGGCCGCGGTAAGGTCATCGTGTTAGCCGTCAGCACTTTTGCCCCCGGCTGGTCGGTATGGTTTTGTATTATCTCTACTTGGCCGCTGGCTGGGTCATAGACCACATGATCCAGCCGATCCACGGTGAAAGCCAACTGACCATCAAGGTAGACAGAATAACCCGCTGGTCCGCCATAGCGGCTACCGTCGCGATCCCAGATAATCGAAAGATCGCGATCTCGATAGCGCAGATTGTCGACAGTGAAAAAGTCCCAGCCAATGTCGATCGGCTGTAGTTCGATCTTCGCGTCGGTGCGTGGCTTCAGACCCGCTACATCTTCGATGATCGTGAAATTGGTCGTCCCAAGTTGGGTATGGTGGATCCATGAGCGGTAGCCAATATTGCCACCATTTTCGGCGCTGCCATTCGCCCAGAATTCATTTTGGTCGGGATAGCGGTTATCGCCATTGATGTAGTGCGCCCAGGCGTTCCAATACAGCAGTTTGCGGTACGACTGCTCATCCAAATAGGTACTGGGGTAGTCCCGTAATGTCGAACTTAAAATACGAAACAGTACGGTCGAATTAATCACCGAGAAGTTGTTGGAACCTTTATCGCCGCGTGCCAACTGGTCAGCCTGGTTAGCGGTATAGAATGGAAACAATGGGTATTGTTTGGTATCTGCGAACAGACGCAATGCCTGAATGTACTTCGGATCATAGTCAGGTTCGCCGCGCTTTGGCATCAAACCGACGGCGAATGGGTAGTAATTATTGATCTCCTTCCAGTCGACTAACGCCTTTGGACCTGCCGCTTGACGATGTTTGAGCAAATTGCCATGCAGTCCCATCGAATCAGGTGTTTTGCTGTTGTCCTGCCACAATAGATCCAAAACCGACTTACGAATGGTCGCTGCCACCGTTTCCATCTCGCGTGCCATCGCGGCGTCTCCAGACAAGCGCGCGGCTTGCGCTGTTGCCAACGCATTGGCGTAGACATAAGCACTTTCGGTGCGATCCATTCTTTTTTGGCCATGCAGCCTGGCCCAATCGAATGATACTGCATCGGCGTCGTTACCGGTCATCGCCGACCAGTCATACTCGATCAATCCATTGCCATTTTTGTCATAGGTCCGCAGTAGGCTGAGGACATCGCCACGACCGTAACCCGCTAGCTTGCCAGCAATCTCAATCGGGCCGCCGTGTAATTGGTAAGCACGCCATGCCGCTGCGGTGATGTATTGGGTAAAGGAACTCGACCAGTTCTCCGGTGAACCAGGATTATCGACATACTTACCGCCAGCCGCGACTTCACCCGCGCCGATCCAACTGCCGTAAGCATAGGTCGGATCGCGCAAGTACTTCAAATCGTCAATAAACATGCCCGTGGTTAGCACGATGGCGTTGTTATAGCCCAGTACGCCCTCAATGGCGATCGGGAACTGATAGTCGTTGCCCGGCACGTCGGCATCAAGGGAATTGAAGCGCAACAGCCACCAGCGGTAGAACAACGACTTGTTGATGTTGTCCTCCGGCGTATCCAGATAGGGGAGGTTATCTGCCCACCAGCGATTATAACTGGTCACGTGTTGCTGGTATGTTTGCTGCGATGACTGGGCGCGGATATGTTGGTACGCCGCCAGCGAATCAGGTAGCTCCTGCGTGGTCAGTCCCAGTTGTAGTTTGATTGTTGGGGTCTTGCCGCTGGCAGGCACGTTAACAACACGTACCAAAATCTGGTTTTCAACCTGGAAGTTGTCGCCAGAAAAGCGAGGGAATACGGTGGTAATCGCGTTGCGAGTCTGGAACGCGCCAATTAATTCATCTTTATCGGCATGTGTGGTCATCGGTGACAGCGCTTTCAGCGTGAGCGCATGCGGCTTGCCGTCGGTCGCGGACAGGTGCGCTTCCGCCACCGCAACGTTCTCGTGGGTGATGAACTTGACCAGATTCATGCGCACGCCTGTGGCAGTATCCTCAAACACGGTGCTGAAGTAGCTTGGTGTCTGTCGGCGTAACGCGCTGATTTCCGTGAACTGCAACGGTTTTCCGTCTTGCTCTGCTTGTAGCTTAAATAGCGTATCATGACCGGTCTTGTGCCAGTAGGCGACTTCGCCGACAAAACCGGGTTGCTCTGGTTGGTGGGTATACATATAGGCGGCGCGGCCACGGGTGAACAGCCAGTTGTTGCTATCCCCGTACCCCCCGCCAGTACCTTCGCGAGCCAGTATTTGGTCGATCCAAAAATCCTCGCCAGGATTACTACCGGCGCCACGTGCCTGATCAGCGTCGAATACTCGTCGTAAGTAACCGCCGGGTTTGAACTTAACACCGTTGTCTGTAATCGGATGGGCCAATCCCTTGAATACCGGATACCCAATGTCGGCGTTACGAACCGACACTGACTCCTTTGCGCTGATGGTTGCTGACACCATGACGGCAATCAGTCCGGTAATGTGGAAAATTATCCTCATTTTTTAATTGTCTCTTAATATCGTTATTGCGCTGTAATAGCTCTTGATTTTCCCGCAGTGGCATACTGTTTATTCAATATATCTGTGCAACGACGAGAAAAAAGTGACAATAAAAATAAAATTATTTTTCTTTATTGTCAGAATGATCCGGAAAAGCTTGTCACTCAAATCTTCTGTTAGACATAACTTGATACTTAGACTCGATTAAATCGCATTTAATGTATAGCCGCTGCTAATCAATAGGGGGCTAAATGGTTTATTCAAAATAATAGATAACCCAGAGGGCACTCAGTCAGAGTAGTGGGGGGACAGTCGGAACATATCGAAAATCGTCAACCGGGTTGCGCTATGACGAGCATAAATCGGTTTTTATTATCCACAATAAATAGAGGTGGCTATTAATGATGTTGATCGTCATCTAAATTGGCATTTTTATTGCTGGATTATTTATAGGATAAGAACAAAAATAATAATCAATCTTTCATAATTGAAGAGAGAGATATAATTAGTCAAATACATTTTTTTGCTATGTTTATTTGATATTATAATATTCACGAAATGTATCCTTTATTTAATTCTGAAATTTTCACAAATATAGGATAAAAAATTGTTTTTTAAAATATGTTCAATATTTTTAATTTAAACGCATCGCTTAAATAGATTTTTACGCCTGATTTATTTTTTATTTAAAGTGACTTTTATAATAAATAAATTTATTTTCATTGTCGCTTTTTCTTTGTTGCCACACAAAGCAAACAGAGGGGAATAATAATTTTCTAAACCAAAATAACTGACAAAGGGAAAGTGAAAAATGAAAAATAAATACGGTATCTCTCGCTCTTCTGGTCTTGATGTGAGGAGGCGTATCTTTTTAACTGGGGTGCTTAATATTAATACCGCATTGCTTTTGGGGAGCACGGTAATACCTATAACAACCTATGCTGCGAGCGAGAATGACACCATTGCATTTTCGATTCCTTCTGGTGATTTGCAAAAAGGATTATTGGCCATTGCAGAACAAAGCAAGCAGACTATTTCCTTTAATCCTGCATTGGTGGTGAATTATCAAAGTGCCGCGTTAACCGGTAATTACTCGACCCGGCAGGCGATTTTACGTCTGCTACAGAGTACGCCATTATTGTTAACTACGACGAATAATGGCACGTTGACCATTATCACCTCCCAATCTGATAATGCTGATGTGGCGAATGCCAATAGTAAAACCTTGCCAAGTATCACGGTTAGCGCAACGGGGGATGATGGCTTTTTGTCTTCGAGTACGACAACAACGCGTAGCGGTGCGCCATTGCGAACTACCCCTCAAACCATTAATGTTGTGAACAGCAACGTCATGGAAAAGCAATCTGCCAGAAACGTCACCGATGCATTGCGTAATATATCCAGCGTTACCGTGTTGCCTGGATCGCTTGGAAGCTCTACCGTCCAAATTCGTGGTTATCAATCTAATGTACTTATTGATGGTTTGAATGTTTCAGGCAGTTCGCCCCTTAACCTTCCTGCTATTGCATTAGACTCTGTCGAGGTAATCAAAGGACCTTCAGCGATGCTGAATGGTGCCGGTTCTAATGGCGGTATTGTCAATTTGGTAAGAAAAAAACCTCAGGCCAAGCCTGCGCATGAAATAAAATTGGGATATGGCAGTTACAATGAACGAAGGTTGGAGATTGATAGTACCGGGGCATTAACTGATGATGGGCGTTTGAGCTATCGTCTCATTGCTGCAGGGGCACAAAGTGATGATAGTGCCGCGCATTACGACGGTAAGAAAGAGTCTTATTTTTCACCAACCTTAGGTTGGAAAGATGATACGACGGATTTTCAACTGGGTTTTACCCGGAATATCCAAACTACGCCCTTTATGCCCTATACCTTAATGTATAGGGGAAAACCTTGGACGGGTGACCTGCCGAAACCGTTAGGTAATAAGAACGATCAATTCAAACTGCGGCAGAGTGTTTATTATTACAATCTAGAGCAGACGTTGTCCGACCAGTGGACCTGGGTCAGTAAGGCCAGTTACGAGAACAGCGAGTCGTGGCAGTATGGCTGGTATAATGCCTACCCGCTTAATGATGATATGACTACCTACCTAAATTCGTTTGCTCAAGGGGGGCATTATCGTTCTCTTAATACTGAAAATTATCTACGTGCCGAATATCACTGGGATGACGTGAAATCCACGACGGTATTGGGTGTCTCTGCTACCCGGCAAAATAATACGTCTTTCCCTACCTACTGGTCGAATAACTGGACCTTAATCTCCATTCGCGAACCTCTGCCTAATTTGCCGTTTGCCAAGAATGCGCATACAAAAGCATGGTCAGAGCAGCGACCATTGGGTGGATTTGTCTCACAGAATATCGACTATGACCGTTGGCACCTAGCAACGGGCTTACGTTATGATAGCTCATGGCACGGGGTATTCAATCATGGCGAGGCCAACGCCAATGAGCGTGAGGAAGTCTGGTCGCCTTCGGTTGGGCTGCTGTATGAAATTACTCCCTGGGTTGCTATTTATGGTAGTCACCAGAAAGGATACCAACCTTCGAACTATTTCGATAAAAATGGGGCTTTATTGCCTGCACCGATCACTTCGCAAAATGAATTCGGCTTAAAATTTGACCTACTCGATAGTCGTCTCAGCGTGACAACGTCGGCTTATCGTATTCAATATAAAAACAGTGTCTATTTCGATAATAATGAAGGTGGTTATGCCATTTCTCCGAATAAAGGCAGCCTCCGGGGAATTGAACTGGATATCCAGGGTAATGTATTGCCTGGATTGAACGTTATTGGCAATTATAATCTTCTCAAAAGTAATGTCGGCGCAGGTGCAACCAAACGGTTGGGGAACCCCCAGCAACGGGCTTCGTTATGGTTAGATTATGATTTTCAGTCTCCCCTGTTAGAAGGATTCTCCACCGGACTGGGAATGATATACAGCAGTGCTATTTATTCGGTCAATGCAGGAAAAAATTACACCGTTCCTTCACAGTTGGAAACCGATGTCAGAGTAGGGTATAGCTACCGTAATTATAGTCTGGACCTGACTGTCAAAAATATTTTCGACGAAGATCTCTATGTTGGCACACCAAGCGGACAACCTCAGTTTGTCCCGCTACTACAGCCGCGCTCGTTTCTGCTGACGGCCAGTTATAAGTTTTAATCCGATACGGGTTCCTGGATGTGTGCTCAGGAACCCATTTATTTATTACGTGGTATTTATCTATTTATGTTCAAATCTTTTTTCCCCAATCCTAAGCCTTTTTTCTTTTCTGCTCTGGTATGGAGCGTGTTTTGTATTGTGGTTTGGTTCGTATGGGTGCGCGATTATGCGGGATTTACCGACACCACATTACCGGTGACTGTCAGTCGATTTGTGTCGTGGCCTTATTTGTGGTTTTACTGTTATTACCTGATAGCCTCGATGTCATTTGGCATCTTCTGGCTTTTGTTTTGTCCCCATCGCTGGCAACGTTGGTCGGTGCTGGGCTCGATCTTAATCATTTTTATGATGAATTTTTCGGTTGAAATCGGTGTGACACTGAATGCCTGGTATGGGCCTTTTTATGATTTGATCCAGAAAGCGTTGACCCAACCTGGTGCGGTAACGTTGGCGGAATTTTATCAGGGCATTTTCACGGTATTGCGTATTACCTTGCTTTCCCTGACGGTAGGTGTTTTTAACCTGTTTCTGACCAGCCACTATATTTTCCGTTGGCGCAGCGCAATGAATGAGTTCTACATCGCGCATTGGTCGGTATTGCGCCATATTGAGGGTGCGTCGCAGCGCGTACAGGAAGACACTATGCGTTTCGCCTCTACGTTGGAAGGGCTAGGGATTCAACTTATCCAGTCTATCATGACGCTGGTCGCGTTTCTTCCGGTGCTGGCTACGCTCTCCAAACACGTCGGTAATCTGCCGTTGCTGGGCGATATTCCTTACGGTCTGGTGATCGCCGCAGTGGCATGGTCGTTGGTGGGAACGGGGCTGATTGCGTTGATCGGCATTAAATTACCTGGCCTGGAGTTTAACAACCAACGGGTGGAAGCCGCCTACCGTAAAGAGTTGGTCTATGGCGAAGATCATGCGGATCGCGCTGACCCGTTAACTGCGGCAGTGTTGTTTACCGCCGTCAGGAAAAATTATTTTCGACTTTATTTTCATTATACCTACTTCAATGTCGCACGAATGTTCTACCTTAGCCTGGACAATATTTTCAGTCTACTACTGCTATTCCCGGCGATTATTGCCGGTACGCTAACTCTGGGCCTGATTACTCAAATTACCAATGTGTTTGACCGGGTGCGTTATTCATTTCAATATTTGATCAATTCTTGGTCGACGATTATCGAATTACTCTCAATTTATAAACGTTTACGTGCATTTGAATCGGTAATGGATAAAGAAGAAATATAATCTTATTGCAAAAAATGGTATAGCTTATTCAAAAAATCCCAATTTTTCTCGATGGCACATAAGTATCTACTTTCAATTATATGACAATCAGGAAGTGAGAACGCATCAACCTCCTGATTGTCATACCTCGAGAATCCCATGTTTTTTTCATGGTTTATTGTCATGATCTGCATTCTTTAATAGTAAAAGCCAGTGATATCGGCGATGTAATAAAAATACAGATTAATCAAATGATATTCTTTGCTATCATTATCTAATTTTGTGATATTTGATTAATTTTAAATATATTTTATTCTGGTTTTTTTATAAAAAAAGAAGGAATGTATCGATTTTTGTTGTGATGATAAGTGTTTGTTTTATGTATTAATGGGATGCTGGTTCTTTTCAATTTATAAATTTATTTTTTTATTGATTATTAATTAAAAAGAAATTTATTCTTGTTGTCATTTTTCCTTTATCGATGCACAGAACATAAGAAGATTAATAAAAATCTGTAAGTCACCATAATTAGCTAGGGAAAAATGAAAGTATGAAAAAGAGATATGATACGCGCAACACCTCCGGCGCAGGTCTTAAGAAGCGTCTGTTTTTCACCAGTATGTTGAATATCAATACTGTGTTATTACTCGGGGCGACGGCAACTCCGATGCTAACCTATGCGGTGGGTGTAAATGACACTACCTCGTTTGCTATTCCAGCGGGGGACTTGCAAAAAGGATTATTGGCGATTGCTGAACAAAGCAAACAGACCATTTCTTTTAATCCTGCACTGGTGGTGGATTATCAAAGTGCCGCGTTAGTGGGCAACTACTCAACCCGACAGGCTGTTTTAAGTCTGCTACAAGGCACACCACTGGTATTAATCACCACGGATAATGGTACGCTGACCATTGTTTCGTCCCGATCTCAAGATGTGGATACGGCAAAATCCGATAATAAAACGCTGCCGGGTATTACGGTCAGCGCTGCGGGGGAAGAGGGATTTTTATCCTCAAACACGGCAACAACACGTAGCGGTGCACCTTTACAATTGACACCACAGTCTGTGGCGGTCGTTAACAGTGAGGTTATGCGTAAACAATCGGCTCAGACAGTGAGTGATGTATTACGCAATGTTTCCGGCGTGACGGTGATGCCCAGTTCGCTGGGATCCTCCAGCGTTAATATTCGCGGATACCAGGCCAGCGTTCTGGTTGAAGGGTTTAATGCGTCGTCCAGTAGCACGCCATTGGATTTCCCTGCTATTGCACTTGAGTCGGTTGAAGTCCTTAAAGGACCGGGGGCAATTCTGGTGGGATCAAGCTCTCCGGGCGGCGTTGTCAATATTGTGCGGAAAAAACCTCAGGCTGAAGCCAGAAATGAAATAAACATCGGCTACGGTAGTTATAATGAGCACCAACTCGGTCTTGATAGCACTGGCGCATTAAATGATGACGGACGCTTAAGTTATCGGGTTATCACCTCGGGAAGTAAAAGTGATCGCAATGCGGCACATTACGATGGCAAAAAAGATTTTTATTTTGCGCCGTCACTACGCTGGAAAGATGACACCACTGATTTTACGTTGAGTTTCAGCCGTAATGTCCGAACCACGCCATTTAACCCTTACACGGTGATGTACCACGGTAAACCCTGGACCGGGAACCTTCCTGAGCCATTGGGACGCAAAGATGACAAACTGACCCTGCGGCAAAATGTTTTCAGTTACAGTCTGGAACAAGTGCTGTCTGACCACTGGACATTTTTCAGTAAAGCAACCTATGACGATAGCCAGTCTTATCAATATGGTTGGTATAATGGGCTCGAATTAGCAGAGGATATGACGGTCTGGCTCAATACCTTTAGTCAGGGAGGCGAAAGCCGTGCGTTAGATACCGAAAACTATCTGAAAGCGAAGTATGAATGGGGGGATTTAGCCTCTACCAGCATTGTGGGTGTCTCTGCATCGCGTACCAATTCGGTGACCTATCAGGCGTTGTCTTTTGGTGACTGGTATAATGTCCCTATCCAGCAACCTTTGCCGGATTTGCCATCGGCGAAAGCACCTTATCGAAAATACTATGGTGAAAGCCGACCACTTGGCGCTTTCCTACAGCAGAACGTGGATTACAACGACTGGCATCTTACCTCCGGTTTGCGTTATAGCAGCGAGTGGCACGGTGTGTTCAATCATAGTGAAGCCAGCGACAGTGAGAGGGAAGAGGTCTGGTCGCCTTCCGTTGGGCTATTGTATGAAATCACCCCCTGGGTTGCTATTTATGGTAATTACATTAAAGGCTATCAACCCCCTTCCTACCGAAAAAACAATGGTGATCTGCTTCCTTCCCAGATCAGTAAACAGAATGAAGTGGGGCTAAAATTTGATTTGCTTGATAGCCGACTAAGCATTACCACGGCGGCTTATCGAATCAGATTCAATAATTATCAATATTTTAGTTATACCTCGGAGGATTATGTCTCGGGGCCGGGATATTCCAGTGAGGGATTTGAGGTCGATGTTCAAGGGAACGTATTACCTGGGCTGGATATTATCGGCCACTATAATTACGGCAAAACGGATTTCAGCGTGGATAGCGATGCGCATGAAGCATTACCACGTCATCACGCCAGTCTGTGGGCAAACTATCAGTTCCAATCGCCCCAGCTTAGCGGGTTTTCTGCTGGTGTGGGGTTGACCTATTCCAGTGCGGCAAACATGGATCGCCAGAAAGCGTACACCATTCCTGCTCAGCTACAAACCGATGCCAGTCTGGCCTACATCTATGGTAAATACGGTCTGAATTTCACGGTTAAAAATCTCTTTAATCAGGATCTCTACGTCTCATCACTTGGTGGCGAACCGCAGTTTGTACCATTGCAGCAACCGCGCTCGTTTTTGCTGACCGCCAGTTATCAGTTTTAATCTGATCAATGTGGGGCTGGAGCTTATCTCTGAAGCCCTGCTTGTCCATCATGCTGTATAGAGATCCACTATGTTCAAATCTTTTTTCCCCAAACCTAAGTCGTTTTTCCTTTCAGCCTTGATATGGAGTACGTTTTGTATTTCCGTCTGGTACGGTTGGGTTCGTGATGATGTGGGGATCGCAAACAGTTCGTTGCCGACGAATGTCAGTCGATTTATTTCGTTACCCTACCTGTGGTTTTATGGTTACTACCTGATCTCGGTGGCGTTATTTTCCATCTTTTGGTTTTTGGTTTATCCCCATCGCTGGCAGTATTGGTCGGTACTCGGTTCAGCATTAATTATTTTTATGGCTTATTTTTCAGTGGAAATCGGCGTGGCGCTGAATGCCTGGTACGGGCCTTTTTATGACTTGATTCAAAAAGCGCTGGTTACCCAAGGTTCGATAACCGCGTCGGCATTATATCAGGAGGTTTTTACCTTTCTCGGAATCATTATGCTTTCTGTTGCGGTGAGCGTTTTGAATCTGTTTCTGGTCAGCCACTATATTTTTCGCTGGCGAAGTGCGATGAACGAATACTACATCACTCACTGGCAGATATTGCGCCATATCGAAGGTGCAGCGCAGCGCGTGCAGGAAGATACTATGCGCTTTGCCACGACGCTGGAAGGACTGGGGATTAATTTGATTAATGCCATTATGACGCTGGTGGCGTTTCTTCCGGTGCTCATTACGTTTTCTCCACATGTCCCTACTTTACCGATACTGGGTGATATGCCTTATGGCCTGGTGATAGCCGCAGCAATATGGTCATTGGCAGGAACGGGACTGATTGCCTTGGTGGGTATTAAATTACCTGGTCTGGAATTTAACAATCAGCGAACGGAAGCCGCCTATCGGAAAGAGTTGGTGTACGGTGAAGATCATGCAAATCGCGCTGATCCGCTAACCGCCGCCGAATTTTTTAGTGCCGTCAGAAAAAATTATTTCCGACTCTATTTTCATTACACCTATTTTAATATCGCAAGATTCCTCTATCTGCGAGCGGATAGCATTTTCAGCTTAATTTTACTGTTCCCAGCGATTATCGCCGGGACGCTTACTCTGGGCCTGATGACGCAGATTACCAATGTGTTTGACCGGGTGCGTGATTCCTTTCAATATTTGATTACCTCATGGTCGACGATTGTTGAGTTGCTCTCCATTTATAAACGGTTACGGGCTTTTGAGGCGATAATCGATCAGAAAAGCGATGATGTTATTGCAAAAAATGGAACATCTCATTCAATAAATCCCGATTTTTCCCGGTGATGTGTGGCGTATAGTGAATAGCATATATCAATGAGCCGTTGCCGGCGATAAACCACGCACGGTTGCCAGCAGGAGAAAGAGAATGGATCAGGAATATGTTGTTGTACAAAATCCTATCGCACCACAGCGGTTGTTTTTACTTTTTCACGGTGTGGGTGATACCGCGACTGGGATGGCACCAATCGGCCACTATTTTGCGACTGCTTTTCCTGACGCGTTGGTTGTTAGCATTGGCGGACCATTCAGTACGGGATTCGGCGAAGGGCGCCAATGGTTTTCCGTGCAGGGCGTGACAGAGGAAAATCGGCTATCACGCATTGAAGCGGTGACCTCGCGCTTTGTTGAAACGGTACGGTCCTGGCAGCAAAAAAGCGGCGTGGATTTTGCCCGAACCACGCTGATTGGTTTCTCGCAGGGGAGCATCATGTCACTGGAAGCGTTAAAGTCGGAACCTAAACTGGCCGGACACATTGTGGCCTTCAGCGGACGTTTTGCGGTATTGCCCGATAATGCATTCAGCGATGTGGTCGTTCATTTGGTTCACGGCGAGGCCGATGGAGTCATTGTCGTCGATCATGCACGTGCCGCGGCGCAACGTTTTAAAACGCTGGGGACGAAGTTCACATTGGATACCGTGCCGGGTGTCGGACATGGCATCGATCAGCGCATGCTGAATCACGCATTGGCATACCTGAAATAAGCAGGTCTTTCTCTATACCGAAAGATGCTGGTCGAAAGAATCCCTAGACGCTTACTTGGGTAAGTGCCTGGGGATTTACGTCTTAATCTCTGCTGGTGCAACCCTTTTTATTTTTAGCTTATTGTCGATGCGTATTCTAATCGCGTATCAGCAATGTGTTTTTATTTTTTTAAGGCTGGATTTTTATCGGGTTATATTTTTTTTGATGATTATTTTATCCATGTTTTAAATTGTTTAATCCATATTTAAATGTCGGTTTGTCCGTGGAAATATCTTTATTTGTGCCGAAGGATAAATATTTGCCTTCTTTTTTCCGATATAACTATATCGTCCTTATGGAAAAAGAGGGTGTGACATGTTTAAACGTATTAAAGTGATTACCATCCTTATTATTGTCTTGTTTATATTAGGGATATCTCAATTTTTCACCGGCGCGTTATCGGTTCGGGCGCTGATTAACGACAAAGAGGGGTTTCTTGTTTCTCAGCGTTCTAACCAGAATGTTGCCGCATTTACCGATGCATGGATCATGATGAATCAGACGCGCATTGCTATCGGTTCCATTGTACAAAATATGATGATGGGGAATGCGGATAAGGAGGGCATGCAGGCACTCTTGCAGCAAGCGAAGTCACAGTTGGCCGCATCGGAGAACAGCTATAAACAGTACCTGTCAATTCCTAACCCTCCGGGAATGGATGAAAACCTTGCTAAAAAACTTGAGGATAGCTACAGCGCGTATCAGAAACTGCTCAATGATATTATTGATGCGCTTTCCGCAGGCCAGGCGGGATCGGCGATGAAGTTGCATAACGGGGCGACGGCACTTAATGTCACGATGCAGGACGCCTATATTGCGTGGCGCGCGGCACAAAACCAGCTATCTGACGAGGGGCTACGGAAAAATAATCTCGCCTTTGAAACGATGTTGTGGCTATTGGGCGCAACGACGGTGATCGTTGTCCTGGCGATTATTCTCAGTTGGATCGGGTTACAGCGTATTTTATTGCAACCACTACACGCATTAATGCGACATATTAGTGCCATCGCCGAGGGTGATTTGACGTTGCCTATTAGCGCTAACGGGCGTAATGAAATGAGCCAGCTTGCAGAGGGATTACGCCATATGCAACAGTCATTGATCAATACGGTGGGCCTGGTTCGCGATAGTTCACACGCTATCTATTCGGGAGCCAGTGAAATTTCGGCTGGCAGTAATGATCTGTCATCCCGTACCGAACAGCAGGCGGCATCATTGCAGGAAACTGCGGCCAGTATGGAACAATTGACGTCCACCGTGAAGCTGAATACGGACAATGCCCGACAGGCGGCCGAACTGGCAAAAAATGCTTCGGAAACGGCAGGGAAAGGTGGGGCTGTCGTGGAGAATGTGGTGAAAACCATGAACGATATCTCGGATAGCTCGCAAAAAATCGCTCACATCACCGGCGTGATTGATGGCATTGCTTTCCAAACCAATATTCTGGCGCTGAATGCGGCGGTGGAAGCGGCTCGTGCGGGAGAACAGGGGCGTGGTTTTGCTGTGGTGGCGGGTGAAGTGCGAACGCTGGCACAGCGTAGCGCACAGGCGGCAAAAGAGATCAAATCGTTGATCGACGATTCGGTCAGCCGAGTCAGTACGGGGTCGGCACAGGTTAACGAAGCGGGCGATACAATGAAAAAAATCGTCGACGCGGTGAGCCAATTGACGGATATCATGGGCGAAATCGCCTCTGCGTCGGACGAACAAAGCCGCGGTATTGATCAGGTGGGACAGGCGATCACCGAAATGGATCGCGTTACGCAACAAAATGCCACGTTGGTGGAAGAATCGGCTTCTGCCGCCGCCGCATTGGAAGAGCAGGCCAAATTTTTGCAGAACGCGGTTGAGGTGTTCAACATTAATCGGGCGACAGCGCAGGCACATCGTGTCGAGAGCGGTCCTTCTCCTGCTGCATTACCGACATCGCTATTGCCCAAACCTACGTCTGGCAGATCATCGAATGCGAATTGGGAAATGTTTTAACCGAGGTGTTGGGTTGAAACGTATAGCACAAACAAATCAATGCAGGCTGTTATGGCCTGCATTGATTTTGCTGGCAATAACCCGCTTTAAACGCGTTCGACGATCATGGAGATACCTTGACCACCGCCGATGCACAGCGTCGCTAATCCCAACGTTTTGTTATAGTTATGCAGCGCGTGTACCCGCGTGACGAGAATGCGTGCACCGCTTGCGCCGATAGGGTGACCCGCTTCAATCGCGGCAACGGCTTTCTGCTGTGATGCCAGCGCCACCCGATCTTGCTCTTCACGCGTGAGCCGATAGGGCGCGGCGCTCATGTTTTCCATCCCGCCCGTCACGCAGACCTGATTGTCACCGGATAGGATAGACTGTGCGCCCAGCACGACGGCCTTCAAATAAATAAGAACGGAAATGGCTGGCATCAATGACTTTATTATTCATTGCGTGTTTACTCTGAAAGTTATTTCTCTGAAAATGGCCGCACGATTCCCCATAGGTAAATAAATACCTGTTAATCGTGGCGGCAAATTTGTGTTATTTAGAAAATAGGGTGGGGAATATATAAATCCCACCCGTTTCTCTGTTATCGAATTAAATATTGATATCCAGTATGGCCGAACTTAATCCCTTGCCGTGCATATCCAGCGCCAGCGAGCGGGTGACACCGCCGCCGAGTGCGCCGTACATGACGAAGTTCAGTGCGCCAATGCTGGGTAACTCATAGCGAACGACATCGCCTGTTACGATATCGGCAAACCAGGATTTCACTTTTTCGGCAGTGATCTTTTCTTTCAGTACGTCGTAATCTTCCGCACGGTAGGCAATGAGCGAAATATTGGAGGTCTTGCCTTTATCGCGCTGACTGAAACGGATAATTTCACGCGCGCTGCTCAGAAAATAAATCTCTCTCAGCCTGCATTCAGTTCCCGCATGCTATTTGCCGATAGTTTTTATCTGATTTGCCAGCACTCGCACCTGCTGGCGCAGCGTGACAGTGTTGATGTCGCCGATGTAGCGCAATACCCGTTTGTCGGGTTCTGCAAAGGCACTAGCATTCGGCAATACACCGATCAGCTTATCGAGCCGGAGGGCTTTAACTACGTGCTTGAAGTGCGTTAGTTGACCACCATGATGGGGCTGGTGGCAGCAAATTATGGTGTGAGTCTTGTGACGGGGCTGACGCGGTTTCAGTTTCAGCACAAAGACATTGCGATTATTCCGTTTAGGGATTTATCACTACAGCGTGGCATCTATCTGGTGACGGATAAAGAACGCCAATTGTCGGTGTGCGCGAAAGAGTTTTATGATTTTCTTCTGGAGCGGGCGGAAAGTTTTGTTCCCGCAGCGTGAGAATCCAAACCGCCCGCAGCGCGGGACTTCGCTCGCGTGCAGGTAGTTTGGCGATGACCGATGTCAGGGCTTTTTCTGCGGCCAGTCGTCGTCTTCATTGTCCCATTTATCGTTGTTGTCACGATGCGGGGGCAATTTCGGTTTGTTGAGCAGAAAACGCGTATGGTCAACGTTGCGCAATTCTTTGATGCCGTTAATCAGCATGCCTATCAGGACAATCAGAATTATCCACCAGTAATCAGCCAGCCATGCCATGGTTACGCCTCATCAACGTTATGAATGTAACGGGTAAACAGTTGCGGCAGGTGCTGGCAGAGCCAGTGGTAGCCCGCAATATCTTCGTCTTGCCAGGCAGCAAGGATGAGATCCGGCGTAAGCTGTTCTTCCGCATACTGTGCTAATGGATAATAGCTGATATGCCAGGGTTCGGCTGCGACACCGCCGAGATCGTGTGCATAAGGCCGATAAAAACCGTATTCATGCATATGCGCACTCAGCCATGCACTCAGAGCGGTAAAATAACCGCCTTCTTCATATTCCCACGGTTCCAACTGGAGCGAGCTGCCTGCGGGTAATAAATCAGGATCGTAAATATCCAGATCGCTGCCCCAGTGGTGACGACTGGAACCGGGCATCGCAGACCAGCGCAGAATTGCCTCACAGCGTGCACTTTCGTCCAGAGATAACACGTCCAGCGGCTGGCTGTTGGCATCCATGACGGGACGTTCGCCGCGAAATTTGCCATTCCAGATCTGGCGCTGGCGCTCGAAATCACGAAACGTACTGGCAGGCTGTAGGTTAAACCCTGCCGCTTTGGCCGCCTGCTGTAGCGCCCGAAACGCGGTTACCGCCTCTGGCTGAAGACGATGGCGACCATGTAAAGCGACTAAATGCTGGTCGCTTTTACCGGTTAACATAGCTGGCGTCATCATGCGATGAGCTGCTCCATAATGCGCTGGTACATCCGGCTCAGCAGTTGCAGATCTGCTGCGCTGACGCATTCGTCCACTTTATGGATTGTGGCGTTGACGGGGCCTAGCTCAACCACCTGTGCGCCCATGCGGGCAATGAATCGTCCATCGGAGGTGCCACCATTGGTCAGAAGTTCTGGTGTAACTTCATTGTAATGTCCGACGGCATTCACCACGGCATCGACCAGTTCGCCGCGAGCGGTCAGGAATGGCTGGCCGGAGAGCTTCCAGTCGATGGTGTAATTAAGCTGGTGGCGATCCAGTAATTCTGCGACGCGTTGCTGGATTAACACATCGGTTAATTCGGTGCTGAAGCGGAAATTAAACTGTACAAACAGCTCACCGGGGATGACGTTATTACTCCCCGTACCCGCCTGAATATTGGCTATTTGCATGGTGGTTGGCGGGAAGAATTCGTTGCCCTGATCCCACTCGGTAGCGATCAGTTCGTTGAGTGCCGGTGCTGCGCGGTGAACGGGGTTGTCTGCCAGATGAGGATAGGCAACGTGCCCTTGTACGCCGTGTACGCGCAAATTCGCGGTGATAGAACCCCGACGGCCGTTTTTGACGACATCGCCCACGGCATGCGTACTGGACGGCTCGCCGACCAGACAATAGTCCAATCGTTCGTTGCGCGCCATCAGCGCCTCAACCACTTTTACCGTGCCGTTAACGGCGCTGGCTTCTTCGTCCGACGTAATCAGGAACGCGAGACGCCCTTGATGATTCGGGTGGGCGGCGACAAAGCGCTCGGCGGCAATCACCATCGCGGCCAGTGAACCTTTCATGTCTGCCGCGCCGCGGCCGTACAGCATGCCGTCACGAATGATGGGCTCAAACGGCGGGTGCTGCCAGTGGGTTTCATCGCCGCTGGGAACCACATCGGTGTGTCCGGCAAAGGCCAGCGTTTTTCCCGCGCCGCGCCATGCCCAGAAATTTTGGGTATCGCCAAAATCCATCGCTTCGACGGTAAAGCCGATCGCCGTCAGGCGTTCAATCATGAGTGCCTGGCAGCCCTCGTCATTTGGGCTGAGGGAAGGGCGTTTAATTAACTGTTGAGCGAGTTCTATGACTGGGCAAGACACGTTATTTGTTCTCCGCAATAAATTTCTGATAGCTGTCGATACTGAATCCAAGTAGTGCATTGCCGTCATCGGCAATCAGCAACGGTCGTTTAATCACTGCTGGCTGTTCCAGCATCAGATTTTTAGCAGCCTCTGCGCTGTCGCGGGTATCGCTGTTGATCCGTTCACGCTGTTCTTCGCTGAGCTTACGCCAGGTCGTCCCGCGTGTGTTGAGTAAGGCCTGAAACCCCAGTTGATCGATAAAACGCTGTAGCAGTGGTTCATCCAGACCGTCGGCACGGTAATCATGAAAGTGGAACGCTACCTGTTGATCCTCCAGCCAGCGGCGCGCTTTCTTTATAGTGTCACAGTTTTTGATGCCGTATAGGGTTAGCGCCATAGGGGTAAAATCCTTTCTGCTTATTAGGTTGCATGACGATTGCTGTACTGGACAGCGCGGCTTGGTGGAGCCTAATCGTGCGATAGCCCAGCATGCCGAAAAAAGGCGGGGAGATCTACTGTGAACTGTGTAGCAGAAATAGGCGGTAGTACGCTTTTTATACTTTCATAACACTTTTACCTGATTAAAAAGTGTGCGTATAATGCGTCGCCGTTAATCACCAAGAGGTTCGCATGGTAGAAGTAGAAGTGAGTACTTGGAAAGATTTTATTGAAGCAATGTTACGCAAATAATAACAAGAAGTACCGATAATCATTGCATACCAGGAATAAAATCATATGAAGAAGCAGTATTGAGTCTCTCAATGCTGCTTTTTTTCTATGTGAAAAGAGGAAACCTGAGTAAATAAAAGAGGGTATTATTAATTTTCTTATGAATTCTATTTTCTTTTTTTAATTCATATTGATAGTTCGTTAAGCGCAAATTTCGCGGCGGAAATTGCGTGAAGCTTGCTGGTATCAAAAAGAGGAACTTTCGCATCCTGAGCGCTGATTAACAGTGGGATCTCTGTACAGCCAAGAATGATACCTTCTGCGCCTTGCTGTTCGAGTTGCTGGATAATGTCCCGATACACCAGCCTTGATGCGTCATTAATGTTCCCCAGACACAGCTCGTCGTAAATGATGCGGCTAACAGCTTCTTTCCCCACGGGGTCGGGAACAATTACGTCTACGCCAAACCGTTCCTGAATGCGCTGACGATAAAAGTCTTGTTCCATCGTGTAGCGGGTTCCCAGTAAACCCACTTTCTTTACTCCGTGCTGTTTCAGGCTGGCGCCAGTGGCATCGGCAATATGTAGAAGAGGGCGCTGGCAGGCGCGTTCAACGTCATCAGCGACCTTATGCATGGTGTTGGTACAGATGACGATAGCGTCTGCCCCCGCTTGACGTAATCCTATGGCGATATTACCCAGCACGGTAGCGGCCTGCGACCAATCACCCTGTGACTGCAATTGTTCTATCTCGTGAAAATCGACACTGTGAAGGATGATCTTGGCGGAGTGTAGGCCACCCAGTTGGTTTTTCACATATTCGTTAATCATGCGATAATACGGGATAGTGGATTCCCAACTCATACCCCCAATCAAACCCAGCGTTTTACTTACCATCGCGTCTCCCTTCGATATCATAAAAAGTAATGAATCGGCCAGAACTGAACTCTCCGCGTTCTGCATTGGATTAAAATAGGGCAACCGGATTATCCGGTATACATTTTTAGCGATTTTTATCACTTTTTATCCAACTTCAACTGGACAAAAGGTCAATCTATTGTTGTACTGTACCTGACACAGATTTTGTGTCTTTCATTCATGTAAAGGTAAGTTTGATGTCTAAGATTAAAGGTAGTGTTAAGTGGTTTAATGAGTCCAAGGGCTTCGGTTTCATTACTCCAGAAGATGGTAGCAAAGACGTGTTCGTACACTTCTCTGCCATCCAGAGCAATGGTTTCAAAACTCTGGCTGAAGGTCAGCGTGTAGAGTTCGAAATCACTGACGGTGCCAAAGGTCCTTCTGCTGCTAACGTTAACGCTATTTAATTATACCGATTTCGTGAAAAACCCGCCGATGGCGGGTTTTTTTTTATTTGTGCGCCGGGCATGGCGCGTAGCGCCTTGACGGGCGCTGTCCGTTGACTGTAGTGGTCAAGGGGCGACTTGGCGGTGAAAGTCCTCTACACACCCGGCAAGGGGAAGTGTTAGCCGAACGGCAAGGGTGCCCACCGCGAGGTGGGATCTGAAGGAAGCTGAAGGCAAAATGCTGGCCTGACGAACAGGAAGCAGTTTAGGCGGCACAGCGGGGTAAGGTGGCAAATATCATCAAAGCCCAATACTTGCACAGAACGCTGTGACGTAAAGCTGACAGGCATAAGCAGGAAGGTCGCGCGAATTACCCCGGGAGGGCTGCACGTTTGCTTCAGGGCTACCGAGCGTCGAGAGGCGACGGGATGAACGTGCAGCAGTCAGCCGAAGCCGTAGTAGTGCTGCATAACTGGCAGCATGAAGGGCTGAACATGATTAACCGTGATTAGGACACCGATACTCGATGGGAATTAATGAGGCACAAGCGCAGAGCACTGCGGCCAGCGGCAGAGGAGACGGACAGTATCCGTCAGTGCTGCATGAGGGTGCTGAAATCCCCACGGCGGTCGGTGGGCAAACGAAAGCGGAAATGCCGTTGACGATGGAAACGGTGATAACGAGAGAGAACCTGATGCTGGCCTATCAGCGCGTGGTGGAAAACAACGGCGCGGCAGGGGTAGATAACCTGAAAGTGACGGAGTTGAAGCCGTGGCTGAAACAGAACTGGGCGAGTATCAGGCAGGCATTGATTACGGGCGCCTACCAGCCGCAGGCGATACGCAGAGTGGATATCCCAAAGCCGGACGGCGGCGTGAGAACCCTGGGTATCCCGACGGTAGTGGACAGGCTTATCCAGCAGGCGATAGCACAACAACTCAGTCCGGTCGTGGAGCCGCACTTCTGCGAATCGAGTTACGGGTTCAGAAGTAACCGCAATGCGTGGCAGGCAGTGCAACAGGCACAGCGCTACATACAAAGCGGGAAACGCTGGGTGGTCGATCTGGATCTGGAAAAGTTCTTTGACCGGGTGGATCATGACATTTTGATGTCACGTCTGGCGAGGCTGTCAGGGATAAACGGCTGTTGAAACTGATACGTCGCTACCTTGAAGCGGAAATGACGAACGGGTGCGAGACAGAGAAGCGAGGTAAGGGAATGCCGCAGGGCGGACCGTTGTCGCCGCTACTGTCGAACATTCTGCTGGATGAACTGGATAAAGAACTGGAGCGTCGAGGTCACAGCTTCTGTCGCTATGCGGATGACTGCAACATTTACGTGAGCAGTCGCAAAGCAGGCGAGCATATCTTTAGGGCAATCAGGGTGTACCTGAGAGACATACTGAAGCTAAAGGTCAATGAGCAGAAGAGTGCGGTGGCGCGACCGTGGGAGCGTAAGTTCCTGGGATACAGCGTGACACGGCACAAACAGACCCGACTGAAGATCGCAGGGAGCAGTGTCGAGAGGCTGAAGGAGAAGATCCGTAGCCTGACGACAGGGCACGCGACGAAATCAGTGAAAGGCGTAATCAATGAACTCACACCGATACTGCGAGGCTGGATGAGCTACTTCAGATACACGGAAGTAAAAGGAGTTCTGGAGAAGATTGACGGCTGGGTCAGGCGTAAACTGCGCAGTCTACTGTGGCGGCAATGGAAACGAACGTATACGCGAGCCCGAATGCTAATGCGAGCGGGCTTGTGTGAAAAGCGAGCGTGGAGGTCGGCGAGTAACCAGCGAGGAGCGTGGTGGAACGCGGGGTCGAGTCACATGAATGATGCGATAAAGACGGCGCAGTTCAGACGACTCGGCTTGATATCACTAGTGGAGCAGCAACGGCAGTTCCAGAGTTAACATGAACCGCCGTATGCGGAACCGCACGTACGGTGGTGTGAGAGGACGGCGGGAGTAATCTCGCCTCCTACTCGATTCCACGTCATGTCAATGTGTTGTCACCCACGTGACTAATGCAAACGCCAGTGCAGTCATAAGCAATGAACCCACCAGATTCAACAGTATGTGCAACCCCGCCGCAGCCACTTGTCCGCTTTGCAGGAACATGACAACCTCTGCCGAAAAAGTAGAAAATGTCGTTAGGCCGCCGCATAGCCCGGTGGTGATCAATATTTTCCAGTCCTGATCGAGATGAGGATGGCGCAGGAAGTAGGCTAACGCGCCGCCAATAACAAAAGCACCAATCAGGTTGGCAAGCAGTGTGCCCAAAGGTAGCGCCGGGTACAGATTGTTAAACTTCACTCCCAACTGCCAGCGTGCGACGCTACCGACCCCACCACCAATAAATACCGCGAGTAATGTACTAAACATAGAAACCTTTTTTGGATTGCTTTTACCTAGATTGTTTTTGCAATCTCGAAGAGCGTTGGGCAGGGGGCTACGCCCTCTCTGCGAGATGGCCGTAGACATCATTAGCCGACTGGCGGTTGTACCCTGTGCGTTAGGATGCCAGCATTTTGGCTGCGCGAGGGTAGGGAGGAATGTCATCTCCGCGTAGTGGGGAAAGTGTACGCCGTCAGAAAATTTTTTTGTAGTGATGCTGAGGTGAAAGTTGTAAAGCAATCTGAATACGTGTGAAAGCGCTTTTGCCGCGTCTTACTTTGTTACAGATGGAGATTGTGTCCTGCTGCGTAAGGTTTTAGATAGAGGACATAAGGTACAACGTGTTTTCTCAACAAAAATCGTTCTCGTTTGCTGGCGTTTCCAGCCTCTGTAATCAGGTAGGTTTGTATGGAAGGTATCAGTATTGCCAAACTGTTGGTGATTGGCGCATTAATCATTCTGCTGTTCGGTACGAATAAACTTCGTAGCTTAGGCGGTGATTTGGGCGCGGCGATTAAAGGCTTCAAAAAGGCGATGAATGACGATCAGCCTGCGAAGGCGGATGATACGACCGCGCTGAATGATTCGTCTCGTAAAGAATCCTGATGGCACACCACACAAAAAAACGGACGGCAATGGCCGTCCGTTTTCTATTCCACACAAAAAATATGTAAAAAACTATGAGCGCTTATTTTACTTCGATGCCTTTTGCCTGTAAGTCAGCATGGTAAGACGAGCGAACAAACGGGCCGCAGGCCGCATGGGTAAAGCCCATCGCCATCGCTTCGGCTTTCATCTCATCGAACTCATCCGGGCTAACGTAGCGTTGTACTGGTAGGTGATGGCGGCTCGGCTGTAAGTATTGCCCCAGCGTCAGCATTGTTACACCGTGGCGACGCAGGTCGCGCATGACTTCCACGATTTCCGCATTGGTTTCCCCCAATCCCACCATCAGGCCAGATTTGGTGGGGATGTCGGGATGCGCGCTCTTGAAGTTTTCCAGCAGCTTCAGTGACCATTCATAGTTTGCGCCAGGGCGAACCTGACGATAAACGCGCGGTACGTTTTCCAGATTGTGGTTGAACACATCCGGCGGCGTGGCGGTCAGGATCTCTAACGCGCGATCCATACGACCGCGGAAGTCTGGCACCAGCGTTTCGATACGGATATTCGGATTCTTGCGGCGAATGGCGCTAATACAATCGGCAAAGTGCTGAGCTCCACCGTCGCGCAGGTCATCACGGTCAACGGAGGTAATCACGACATAGCGTAGACCCATGTCATGGATGGTCTGTGCCAGTTTCTCAGGCTCATTGGCATCCGGCGCAATCGGGCGGCCGTGGGCAACGTCACAGAACGGGCAGCGACGTGTACAAATGGCACCCAGGATCATGAAGGTAGCCGTGCCGTGGTTGAAACACTCTGCCAGATTCGGACAGGACGCTTCTTCGCAAACTGAGTGCAACCCGTTTTTGCGCATGGCCGCTTTGATTCCCTGTATACGGCTCGAATCCGCTGGAAGTTTAATCTTCATCCATTCAGGTTTGCGCAGAATCTCTTGGCGTTCGGTAACGACGGTACGTACCGGGATTAGCGCCATCTTATCGGCATCGCGGTATTTGACACCGCGTTCGATCTGAATCGGTTTACTCATGTTTGCGTAAGTTCCAGTTCTGAATCGTTTCTTTAAATTTGTTATCCAAATTCAAAGGATTATGTTTTTGGTTAAACTTTTTTTTAAAAAACTCTAAAAATTATATCATCTTGCCTAACCACAATCAGCCCTTGCACGATCAAAATGAAGAAATTATGTGAATAAAATGTAATTTATCAAAAAGCGATCGTCTAACTGACAGATTTTTATTGACAGGATGAATCACGTCAACCAGAAAGTGGCTCACCCTGCGTGTCTAGATTCCACGGGATAAATTCGGGTGCGGAATAGCCGACTAACTGCAAAAAGGTGTTCACTAGCACGGACGCGGTATCATCCAGCGTGACGCCTGGTACTAGATCGCTTAGCTGCGTCATCTCCATACCGGCGTAACCACACGGGTTGATGCGCAGGAAAGGAGAGAGATCCATGGCGATATTCAGCGCCAGCCCATGAAAAGAGCAGCCTTTGCGAATACGTAGCCCCAGCGAACAGATTTTACGCTCACCCACATAGACGCCGGGCGCATCAGGGCGCGCATGGGCTTCGACCTGGAAGTGTGCCAGTGTACCAATTACGGTATCTTCTATCGCGGTGACGAGTTGGCGTACGCCGAACTTACGGCGCTTTAGGTCAATCAACACGTACATAACCTGCTGACCGGGGCCGTGGTACGTCACCTGACCACCTCTGTCGCTCTGAATCACGGGAATATCGCCGGGCATAAGGATATGTTCGGCTTTGCCTGCTTGGCCCTGCGTGAATACGCGGGGATGCTGAACCAGCCAAATTTCATCTGGGGTTTTATCATCACGTCGGTCGGTGAAATTATGCATCGCCAGAGAGACGGGCTCATACGGCTGTACGCCAAATTGGCGTACGATGATCTTATCCTGTAGCAAGTGTGTCATCTTCAGGTTAAGGAAAGGTGGGGGGATTATAACGGCGGGAGGCCTCAGCGAACAGCACGTTGCAAAATTATGTCGTGCTCTACCGGTTTTCCCGCTCGTTTTTTTTCAGAACGCGATTGCCTTACAGAACCATGCGCACGATATCGATGTTACCCAGCTCTTCATACAGCGTTTCCACCTGCTCAATGTGAGTCGCAGTGATGGTGATGGAAACCGAATGATAGTTCCCTTTGCTGCTGGGTTTGATCTGCGGGGTGTAGTCGCCAGGCGCATGACGCTGTACCACTTCAACGACCAGATCGACTAACTCCGGTTTTGCCTCGCCCATGACTTTGTAGGTAAAAACACAAGGGAATTCAAGCAATTCGTTTAATTTGGTTTTCATTTGCGCTCCAGAAAAGGTAATACATCGGCATTATTCCGACGGTATTAGCCACGATATAATGACATTATACTAAAAAATATAACTCCCGCGTTGTGCGGGAGTTATGGATGGTATTTATATGGGGGCGTTTTGACCCCATACAAGAGGGGGATTAGCCGAACCAGTGATGGAACATCAGTTTGATGTAGTCGATCATGCGGCCAAAGATCCCGCCTTCTTTCACTTCGTTCATGACGACCAGTGGGCGCTGATCGATGGTTTTACCATCCAACTGGAAGTTGATAGAACCCACAACCTGGTTTTTGGCTAATGGCGCATGCAGTTCCGTGTTGTCCAGCACATAGCTGGCTTTCAGATCTTTCATACGGCCACGTGGAATGGTCAGGTAGGCATCTTTCTCCACGCCTAGCGCAACGCGGTCGCTATCGCCAAACCAGACGGGTTCAGACGCGAATTCTTTACCTGCTTTCAACGGCGCAACGGTTTCAAAGAAGCGGAAGCCCCAGGTTAGCAGTTTCTTACTTTCTGATTCACGCCCTTTAGCATTGCGTCCACCCAGTACCGCCGAGATCAGGCGCATCTGACCTTCTGTTGCCGAAGCGACCAGATTAAAGCCCGCTGATGACGTATGGCCCGTTTTGATGCCATCGACATTCAGGCTGGAATCCCACAGTAAGCCGTTCCGGTTAGGCTGGCGAATATTGTTGAACGTGAACTCTTTTTCTTTGTAGGTTGCGTACTCTTCTGGCACATCGCGGATCAGCGCCTGACCGATCAACGCCATATCACGTGCCGAACTGAACTGACCCGGCGCATCAAGACCGTGTACGGTTTCAAAATGGGTGTTTTGCAGCCCCAGCGCTTTCACGTAACCGTTCATCAGGTTGACGAAAGCATCCTGGCTGCCTGCAACGTAGTCGGCCATCGCGACACAGGCATCGTTACCAGATTGCAGGATAATACCGCGATTCAGTTGGGAAACAGGAACACGGTCGCCTGGCTTCAGGAACATCAGGGAAGAGCCCTGGAAAGTCGGATTACCGGTTGCCCACGCATCTTTACTGACGGTAACGATGTCGTTCGGGCCGATTTTTCCTGATTTAATCGCCTGACCAATAACATAGCTGGTCATCATTTTCGTTAAGCTGGCTGGATCGCGGCGCGTGTCGGCATTCATTTCCGCCAACACTTTCCCAGAGTTGTAATCAATCAGGATGTAGGATTCAGCATCGATTTGCGGGACGCCGGGGATCATCGTTTTAAGATTGATATCTTCGGCATAGGCAAAGGAAGAGGCACTAATGACGAGCAGTGCGCCAAGCGCAGTACGCTTAGTAAAACGAGACGTGTTTACAGTATTCATGATTGGAACAACAACATCCGTGGGTATAAGTTAAAAAACGAGCCACACTATAGCAGATGAGGAATGGGCAGGCATCAGGCATTACGTTACGTGATTTTGCAAAAGGGCGGTATGTTCAATGCCATAGCCGCCGCTTTCGCTGCGTGAGCCTGCCGATTATCCGTGACTAGAGCGTACCGGGTGCGGCGGTGATAAACGACTGCTGCTGAGCTTCGACTGACAAACGTTGTTGAAGTTCAGCGGCTTGCTGACGATTCTGGAATGGTCCCAGTTGGATACGGTACAGCCCACCACTCGCGGTGACCTTACCCGCCACGTGGAAGCGTTCACTCAGGCTACGCTGCCAGGTTTGCGCGCGCTGCTGATCGCTCAGTGCACCGACTTGAACCACATAGCGACCCGCGGTGGAAGATGTTGCAGCCACAGGAGCGGCAACCGTCGCCGCTGGCGCGATGTTCATTGGCGCAGCAGCGGGTGGTGTTGATGTTGGCGTTATGCTGGACTCAACCACGCCAGCACGCAACGCGGAAGGCGCACCCAAAAAACCGCCGCTGTGCGATGGCGTGCTGCTCGGCGGTTGCATGCTTTCTGCTGGCGCACTCAGGCTGCTATTACTGATCGGGCGCACGGCGCTATTGGGCGTGGGGGAAGTGGTTTCCATCATGGGTGTACCCAGCCCGCTGGCACCGAAGCTCGGACGTTCCGGCAGAGCGAAGCTTTGCTTGGCGACGGTGGTGCCCACGGTTCCGGGACCGGAAAGCGTGCCGTCTGGCGCGACGTTGATGAAATCCACTTTCACTTTGGTATTGTTCGAGATATTCAGCCGATCGCCTGCGGCCTTCGACAGATCGATAATCCTGCCCGGCGTATAGGGCCCGCGATCGTTGACGCGTACAACCAGACGGCGGCCGTTGCTCAGGTTGGTGACGCGGACATAGCTTGGCAGTGGCAGCGTTGGGTGAGCGGCCGTTATCGCGTTAGGGTCAAACGTTTCGCCGATTGACGTGCGGTTGCCGTTGGCCTCCTCGCCGTACCATGCGGCTAAGCCTGTCTCACTAAAGTTTTGTGGATCTTTGACAATTTTATAGCTCTTGCCTTTGACGCTGTAGTCTTGCAACGTACCCTGATTGTAGGGTTCATAACGCGGTTCCGCGCCGCCAATCTCTTCCGTCGGGCCGCTGTAAACCTGTGTAACGGGCGGTGCAGGCTGCCGCTGTTCCGTTGTGGTACAGGCCGCAAGCGCCAGAGTTGCTACGCCGACCCAAAGCCAATCCTTACGCATCGCTCACCTCGTATTATAAATTCTTGGATAGCAGTTTGCGGTGAGTATGTATCGACATGACGATACCGAATCCCGCCATTAAAACGACCAGCGCCGATCCGCCGTAGCTGATTAGCGGTAGCGGTACGCCAACGACGGGAAGTATACCGCTGACCATCCCGATATTGACGAAAACATAGAAAAACAGAATTAACATCAGCCCGCCGACCATCACTCGGCCGAACGAGGTTTGCGCATTAGCGGCAATGACCAGACCGCGCATAATCATGAACAGATACATCGCGAGTAGAATCAAGACGCCGATTAATCCAAGCTCTTCTGCTAACACAGCAAAGATAAAGTCAGTGTGCCGCTCCGGCAGAAACTCTAACTGAGACTGTGTGCCATGCAGCCAGCCTTTGCCAGACAGGCCACCTGAGCCTATCGCAATTTTCGACTGAATAATATGGTATCCCGCACCGAGCGGATCGCTTTCTGGATCGAGCAGCATCATGACCCTGGCACGTTGATAATCGTGCATCAGGAAGAACCAGAGTATCGGAATAAACGCGGCGAGTAGCAGCACGGCGATGCCAATCAAGCTCCAGCTCATACCCGCGAGAAAAAGCACAAACAGGCCAGATAATGCAATCAGGATCGAGGTGCCTAAATCCGGCTGTGCGGCAACCAGCAGCGTAGGAACAAAAATCAGGATCAACGCGATCGCCGTATTTTTTAGCGACGGTGGACACATATCACGGTTAATAAAACGGGCAACCATCAATGGCACGGCGATCTTGGCTATTTCCGATGGCTGGAAGCGGATAAAACCTAAATCCAGCCAGCGCTGTGCGCCTTTACTTATTTGTCCGAAAATATCTACGATAAGCAGCAAAATGACACAAACTACATAGAGGTAGGGAGCCCAGCCTTCATAGACGCGAGGCGGAATTTGCGCCATCACGATCATTACCGTAAACCCTAGCACGATTTGAACGACTTTTCGCTCCATCATGCCGACGTCCTGTCCGCTCGCGCTCCATAAGACAAATAGGCTATAGCCCAGCAGTGCCAGGATGCAGAGAAGAAACGGGAGGTCGATGTGGATTTTCGCCCAGAACGAACCCTTTTGTTGGCTATCGGTCATGAATGTCTGTTACTCACTCTCGCTACCCGGCGGCGCAGGCGGCGCGCTGGGTAAATCGGTATTGTTATCACCCAGCAGGATATGATCAAGGATCTGGCGAGTGATAACGCCCACGGTCGGACCCGCCCCACCGTTTTCCAGAATAATCGACATCGCGACTTTTGGATCCTTATACGGGGCAAAGGCGACCATTAATTTATGGTCACGCAGATGCTCTGCGATCTTATGCGCATTATAGGTTTCGTTTTCTTTCAGGCCGAAAACCTGCGCCGTACCGGATTTTGCCGCGATCTTATAGGGTGCATCATCGAAACTCTTGTGTGCGGTGCCGTTAGCGCGATTCGCTACGCCATACATCCCGTCCTTCGCCACTTCCCAATAGCCAGAGTGGATATTGCCAATCTGCTGATTCTCAGTCTGTCGGAAAGGCACGATAGCGCCATTTTCCCGTGAGCTATAAAGCAGGTGTGGCGTTTTGACCTGGCCGTCGTTGATGAGCGTGACCAGTGCCTTATTCATCTGGATAGGTGTTGCCGTCCAGTAGCCTTGGCCAATCCCGACGGGGATCGTATCTCCCTGATACCAGGGTTTCTTAAATCGCCTGAGTTTCCACTCACGGGTTGGCATGTTGCCAGCGCTTTCTTCCGAAATATCAATGCCGGTTTTCTCGCCATAACCAAATTTATTCATCCATTCAGATAGGCGATCGATTCCCATGTCATAAGCGACCTGATAGAAGAAGGTATCCGCAGATTCTTCCAGTGATTTGGTGAGGTTAAGACGGCCATGTCCCCATTTTTTCCAGTCGCGGAAGCGCTTTTCGGAGCCGGGTAATTGCCACCAGCCAGGATCAAACAGGCTAGTGTTAGTGGTGATAACGCCAGCCGTCAGGGCGGAAACCGCGATATAGGGTTTAACGGTGGAGGCCGGAGGATAAATGCCCTGCGTTGCACGATTGATCAATGGACGATTGGGATCGTTTTGTAGTTTGGTATAATTTTTGGTGGAAATCCCGTCGACAAACAGATTGGGGTCGTAACTGGGCGTGGAAACCATCGCCAGAATACCGCCGTCGCGTGGATCGGTGACAATGACGGCGGCGCGGCTACCTTCCAGCAGTTTCTCGATGTAGATTTGTAGGCTCAGATCCAACGTTAGATAAATATCACGCCCAGCCTGCGGGGGCTGTTCGTGGAGTTGGCGGATCACGCGGCCGCGGTTGTTCACTTCAACTTCTTCATAACCGGGTTTGCCGTGCAGCAGGTCTTCGTAATGACGTTCGATACCGAGCTTGCCAATATCACGCGTGGCGGCGTAATCGGCAATTTTTTCTTCTTTGGTCAGCCGTTCTACGTCTTTATCGTTAATTTTGGAGACATAGCCCGTGACATGCGTTAACGCAGAACCGTAAGGGTAATAGCGGCGTTGATAACCTTTAACTTCCACGCCAGGAAAGCGGTATTGGTTGACGGCAAAACGGGCGACCTGAATCTCATCAAGCCCAGTTTTTACTGGAATGGAGGTAAAACGGCGTGAACGCTTGCGTTCTTTTTCAAAATTTTCCAGATCGTCATCGGTCAAATTAACGATGGGACGTAGCGCTTCCAACGTTTCTTTCAGGTTGTCGACTTTGTCAGGCACCAGTTCTAATTGGTAAATGGTGCGGTTCAACGCCAGCGGCGTGCCATTACGATCGTAGATAATGCCGCGGCTGGGCGCGATAGGAACCAGCTTAATACGGTTTTCGTTAGAGCGAGTGCGATAGTCATCGACACGCAAAATTTGCAGATGATAAAGATTAACGACTAATACACCAGAAAGCAGCAAAATGCCCAGGAAGGCTACCAAAGCACGGCGCACGAACAGAGCGGACTCCGCCGTATAATCACGAAAGGGTTTGCGTTCTACTTTCATCCAGTGTTATTTCACATGTTTCATCATATCGCCTTAC
This sequence comes from Pectobacterium araliae, assembly GCF_037076465.1. NCBI lineage: Bacteria > Pseudomonadati > Pseudomonadota > Gammaproteobacteria > Enterobacterales > Pectobacteriaceae > Pectobacterium > Pectobacterium araliae. The sequence goes on from NZ_AP028908.1 coordinate 1,332,008, forward strand.
TCCCGATGGTAAGGGTGATTAGTCGTAATGCTCCATGCACGATACAGGCTCTCTGCCACCAGTACGCGAACGAGAGGGTGCGGCAGCGTTAATGGCGAGAGCGACCAGCTTTGTTCCGCTGCGGCTTTGCATTCTGGCGAAAGCCCTTCTGGCCCGCCAATCAGCAGACTGACATCGCGCCCATCCTGTTTCCAGCGCTCAAGCTGCTGCGCCAACTGTGGCGTTTCCCAGCGCGTACCTGGAATATCTAGCGTAACAATACGGTTGCCTTTGCCCACCGCAGCCAGCATCTGTTCGCCTTCGCGCTCCAGAATGCGTTTAATATCCGCATTTTTACCCCGCTTCCCCGCCGGAATTTCGAGTAATTCGAAAGGCATGTCCTTCGGGAAGCGTCGCAGATAATCGGTGAAACCAGTCTGCACCCAGTCGGGCATTTTGGTGCCAACGGCGACCAGTTGCAGTTTCATGCTAGCCCCACAGTTTTTCCAATTCGTACAACTGACGGCTTTCTTCTTGCATGACATGAACCATCACGTCACCTAAATCGACAACAACCCAGTCAGCGGCGTTTTCACCTTCTACTCCGAGTGGGATCAAACCCGCGGCGCGTGAGGATTGCACGACGTGATCGGCAATAGACGCGACATGGCGCGTAGAGGTGCCCGTACAGATAACCATGTAATCGGTGATGCTGGACTTGCCCTGGACGTTGAGTGCAACGATATCCTGGGCTTTTAAGTCATCGACCTTATCAATAACGAAGTCTTGGAGTGCTTGACCTTGCAAAGGTTCCCCCTCAATCGCGTTCTGTCAGTCACTGATGAACGCGTGTGGCGCTGAATGGTTTAAGAAAAAGGTAAATCACCGAATAATTGCCGAAAATTCCCGCTTTTCCCGGTGATTGAAACCAGCCGCGGAGTATATCACGCACTTTTGCCGAGTGGTATAAAGCCCGTGGCTGATGGATGGGAAAACCTGCGCTATTGGTACAGGCCGTGTTCGTCGATGTAGTTGAGTACGATGGGAGGCAATAAATCGTGACAGTCCAGACCGTGCTGTCGCCGTTGGCGAATCTCCGTGGCAGAAATGGTGACCAGTGGGGTGTCTGCCAAAAAGATTCGCCCGTGTGATTGCTGATGAAGATCGTCCGGCGTGTGCGTCAGATGATCGTCCAGCCACTTTTGTAATTCGGGAGTTTCCATCGCCGAGCGATAGCCGGGGCGAGCGCACACCAGCAAATGGCAAACGCTGAGTAGATCTTGCCAGCGGTGCCAACGATGTAGCGTCAGCAGTGAGTCCTGTCCGATGATAAATCCCAGCGGCGTATTAGAGCCTTTTTCCGCCCGCAGTGCTTCCAGTGTCTCGATGGTATAGGAGGGGGTTTGTCGCTGTAGTTCTCGATCGTCCACGGTAAAGAGTGGATTATCTTCAACGGCCAGCTCAGCCATATGAAAACGCTGCCGAGAGCTGGCTTCGGGCTGCTGTCGGTGCGGTGGAACATTATTGGGCATCAGGACGATGTTAGTCAGTCCCACGAGTTTTGCCAGCGCGGTCACCGGTTGAAGGTGGCCATAATGAATGGGGTCGAACGTGCCGCCAAAAAACGCGGTCAGCGATGGCGCTGTGGGTGACATATTCAGATGAATGCCTCCGGCAAGGCCTTGCCGCACAGCAGCATGGCAAGCGATTCTAGTTCAGACCAAACGGACTGACCATAGTCTTGCTTTAGGGTTATTTCCACCTGCGTCAGTAATCGCACGGCCTGCTGTAACTGCTGAAGGGAGAGCCGCTGTAATGCCTGAGTGAGCAGATCACGCCGGTTTTGCCACACTTTTTGCTGATCGAATAACGTACGTAGTGGCGTGTCTGACATGCGCCGTTTCAGCGCCAACAGCTGTAGTAGCTCGCGCTGTAGCGTGCGCAGCAAAATGACAGGTTCGCAATCTTCCTGTTTTAGCTGCTGCAAAATGTGCCAGGCGCGTTTGGCTTTACCTGCCAACAATGCATCAAGCCAGTGGAAAGGCGTGAAGTGAGCGGCATCGTTTACCGCATTTTCTACGCGTGGCAAGGTCAGCTTGCCATCGGGATACAGCAGCGCTAGCCGTTCTAATGCCTGAGACAGTGCGAGAAGGTTGCCTTCATAGCAATAGCAAATGAGCTGCGTGGCCTGTTCATCCAGCGTCAACTTCATGGATTTGGCTCGCTGAGCAACCCAACGGGGAAGCTGTGTTTGTTCTGGTGTCAGGCAATTGATATAGACACTGTCTTGTGCCAGCGCTTTAAACCAGGCGCTGTTTTCCTGCGCTTTGGTCAGCTTATGACCACGCAGAATCAACAAAATATCCGGGTGCAATAATCCAGAGAGCTTAACCAGATTTTCACCCATCGCGGCATTCGGGCCGTTTTCCGGCAAGACCAGTAAAAGCGATTGGCGTGAGGCAAACAGGCTGAGCGCCTGACAGGTACTAAAAATCGCATCCCAGTCGGTATGCAGATCCAGAATGAAGCTGAAATGCTCGCTGAATTCGTGCTGTTGAGCGACGCGCTTGATGTTATCGAGACTTTCTTGCAGCAGGAGCGGGTCTGAACCAAAGACTAAATAACAACCGCGCAGCCCCTCATGGAGCTGCGCGGTGAGTTGTTCGGGGTAAAGCCGAATCATGAACGCTTAGTGGCAGTAGGTGAATCAGTGGACTGCAACCGATTTTTGACTTCCTGACTACCGTTTATGGTCAGCAATTTACGCACCAACTGTTGGGCAGCCTGCTCTCGCATTTCCTGACGGACGATGTCCTGTTCGGCATCTTTCGCCAGTGCAGCCAGCGGGTTATCAAAGAACGTGCGGAACACTGTCACGCTGATCGGATAAATATCTTCGCCCGGCATCAGCACCTGCGCCTGCAACGTCAGCACCATCTGGTACTCCGCTGTTTTACCGTCCTGAAAAATAGAGACGGTATCGCGCGTTTCGCTTGAGCCCAGTACCCGCAGAGACGGGATATCCTGACGCGTCGCATCGTCAACAATTTTTACATCGCTGAGACGGAGCTGCTCGCGTACCGCACGTGTTAGCGGACCATAAGGGTCATTGCTGTCGACGACGAGTGTTTGTAACTGCGCAGGCACTTGTGTCGTGCCGCGCAGATGAAAACCGCAGCCAGCGGTGATTAACACCGCCAGCCCCAGCAACAACGTGAATAGACGATGTCGCACAGTTCCTCCTTGCCTTAACCCACAACCAGGTTAAGCAGTTTGCCAGGGACATAAATCACTTTACGAACCGTGACGCCGTCCAGATATTTCGCGACCAGCGGTTCCTGAGCAGCGCGTTCGCGAACCTGTTCTTCGCTGGCGTCAGCGGCAACGGTAATTTTACCCCGTACTTTACCGTTAACCTGAACGACGACCAGTTTGGAGTCTTCCACCATCGCGTTCTCATCCGCAACCGGCCACGGCGCGGTATCCACATCGCCTTCACCTTGCAGCGCCTGCCACAGTGTGAAGCAAACGTGCGGCGTAAACGGATAGAGCATACGAACGACGGCCAGCAGTGTTTCCTGCGTCAGCGCGCGATCCTGATCGCTGTCCTGCGGCGCTTTCGCCAGCTTGTTCATCAGCTCCATGATGGCGGCGATCGCGGTGTTGAAGGTCTGGCGACGGCCGATATCATCGGTCACTTTAGCGATCGTTTTGTGCAGATCGCGGCGCAGTGACTTCTGATCTGCGGTCAGTGTGGCGACATCCAGCGCCACTACTGCACCTTTCTCTGTGTGCTCAAAGGCTTGTCTCCAGACGCGTTTCAGGAAGCGGTTTGCGCCTTCTACGCCGGATTCCTGCCATTCCAGCGTCATTTCTGCCGGAGAAGCAAACATCATGAACAGACGAACCGTATCCGCACCGTATTTCTCTACCATGACCTGCGGGTCGATGCCGTTGTTTTTGGACTTCGACATTTTGCTCATACCCGCGTAAACCACGTCACGGCCTTCGTTATCGACGGCTTTGACGATGCGTCCTTTCTCATCACGTTCAACGGTAACGTCGGTCGGAGAAACCCAGATGCGTTCGCCGTTATTACCCAGATAATAGAAAGCATCCGCCAGCACCATACCCTGACACAGCAGGCGTTTGGCCGGTTCATCAGACGTAACCAGACCTGCGTCGCGCATCAGTTTGTGGAAGAAGCGGAAATACATCAGGTGCATGATGGCGTGTTCGATACCGCCGACATATTGGTCAACGGGCAACCAGTAGTTGGCGGCAGCCGGATCTAACATCCCCTGATCGTACTGTGGGCAAGTATAGCGTGCGTAGTACCAGGAGGATTCCATAAAGGTGTCGAACGTATCCGTTTCACGCAGTGCTGGCTGACCGTTAACGGTGGTCTTCGCCCATTCTGGGTTAGATTTCAGCGGGCTGGTGATGCCATCCATCACGACATCTTCTGGCAGGATCACTGGCAACTGATCTTCTGGCGTCGGGATAACGGTGCCATCTTCCAACGTCACCATCGGAATGGGCGCGCCCCAGTAGCGCTGACGGGAGACACCCCAATCGCGCAGGCGATAGTTGACTTTACGCTCGCCGATGCCTTTTTCTACCAGCTTATCGGCAATGGCATTGAATCCAGCTTCGAAATCCAGACCGTCAAATTCGCCGGAATTGAACAGATTGCCCTTTTCGGTCATCGCCTCGGCGGACAGGTCAGGTTCACTGCCGTCGGCATTGAGAATAACCGGCTTGATGGACAGATCGTATTTGGTGGCAAATTCCCAGTCGCGCTGGTCGTGGCCCGGAACGGCCATGACTGCGCCTGTACCGTATTCCATCAGGACGAAGTTGGCGACCCAGATAGCGACTTTCTCACCGTTCAGCGGGTGAATCGCATGCAGGCCAGTGGCCATGCCTTTTTTCTCCATCGTCGCCATATCGGCTTCGGCGACTTTGGTATTACGGCATTCAGCAATGAAATCGGCCAGCGCTGGGTTGGTTGCAGCAGCTTGCGCAGCGAGAGGGTGACCGGCGGCAACAGCAACGTAGGTCACGCCCATGAACGTGTCTGGGCGCGTGGTGTAAACGCTCAGTTTCTCTTCACTGGCCGCCACATCAAAGGTGATTTCCACACCTTCAGAACGACCGATCCAGTTACGTTGCATGGTTTTGACCTGCTCAGGCCAGCTTTCCAGCGTATCCAGATCGTTCAGCAGTTGGTCTGCGTAAGCGGTGATTTTGATAAACCACTGTGGAATTTCTTTGCGTTCGACTTTGGTGTCACAGCGCCAGCAGCAGCCGTCGATAACCTGTTCGTTCGCCAAGACGGTCTGATCGTTCGGGCACCAGTTAACGGCAGAGGTTTTTTTATACACCAGACCTTTTTCGTACAACTTGGTGAAGAACCACTGTTCCCAGCGGTAGTAGTCTGGTTTACAGGTCGCGACTTCACGATCCCAATCATAGCCAAAGCCCAGCAGTTTGAGCTGGTTTTTCATGTAATCGATGTTGGCATAGGTCCAGGGCGCTGGCGCGGTATTATTTTTGACCGCAGCCCCTTCTGCTGGCAGACCAAACGCATCCCAACCGATCGGTTGCAGAACGTTTTTGCCCAACATGCGCTGATAGCGGGAAATCACGTCACCGATGGTGTAGTTACGGACGTGGCCCATATGTAGTCGACCAGAAGGGTAAGGTAGCATGGAAAGGCAATAGTATTTTTCCTTGCCAGGCTGTTCGGTGACTTTAAATGTCTGCTTCTCTTGCCAGTGAAGCTGGACGTCCGCTTCTATCTCTTCTGGGCGGTATTGCTCTTGCATGGCTGCCAGGGGTCCTGTTTAGTTAAGAATTGCTACGTGAGTAGCCTCTTCTGATTCATAACAAAAGATCCGCATAGCATAGCCGTAAGCGGCGCGGGCAACAACACCCAGCGCCCGACTGAGGAATATTTCTGCTCTGTGAGCGACATACTGCGAGGCGTTGCGCAAATTGGCGACAATTTATCAGGCGTACCGAAAAAATAATCTAAAATAGAGAGATAGGTAACGTATCGGTTTTGGCCAGCTATGCTAGACAGCGAATAGGCGTTCTTTACCACCCTTCAACCCGCTTAATTCAGGAGGAAGCATGAATAAACTAGCCCGCTATTATCGCGAGTTAATGGCTTCAGTGACGGCTCGGCTGAACAATGGTGAACGCGATCTCGACAGTCTGGTGCTGAGCGCCCGCAAAACCTTACAGGAAAGCTCGGGACTGACGCAGAAAGAAATAGAGCAGGTGATTCAGGCTGTTCAGCGCGATCTCGAAGAGTTTGCCCGCAGCTATAACGAAAGTCAGGACGAGTTTACCGACAGCGTTTTTATGCGAGTGATCAAGGAAAGTCTGTGGCAGGAGCTGGCGGATATTACGGATAAAACGCAACTGGAGTGGTGTGAGATCTTCAAAGATGTGAATCATCACGGGGTGTACCATAGCGGTGAAGTAGTGGGGCTCGGTAATCTGGTGTGTGAGAACTGCCATCATCATATTGCGTTCTACACGCCGGAAGTTTTGCCACTCTGCCCGAAATGCTCACATGACCTGTTCCACCGCCAGCCGTTTCAGCCGTAGAGCTGTAGGGGCGGTGAGCGGTGGTAATGGGTAGATCGTAAAGACGCTGCAAGTACGTCCCTGTAAGCTCGGATTGCGCCATCCATGGCGCAAACGCTTTACTCTTCTATCCCGTTACCACCGTTCTAGTCCTGCAAAGTATGCCTGCAGATATTAATGCAGGATTTTCGCCAGGAAGTCTTTAGCGCGTTCGGACTGTGGGTTATTGAAGAAATCCTCCTTGCGGGTATCTTCAACGATTTTGCCCTCATCCATAAAAATCACGCGGTGCGCCACTTTACGGGCAAAGCCCATTTCATGCGTGACGACCATCATGGTCATGCCTTCCTGCGCTAACTCAACCATGACGTCCAACACTTCGTTGATCATCTCTGGATCAAGCGCGGATGTCGGTTCGTCGAATAACATCGCGATAGGATCCATACACAGTGCGCGGGCAATCGCGACACGTTGCTGCTGGCCACCGGATAGCTGCCCAGGGAATTTGTTGGCGTGTGCCGCCAGCCCCACACGTTCTAACAGTTTCTGTGCTTTGGCTTTGGCGTCTTCGCGTTTACGCTTTAGCACTTTTACCTGCGCCAGCGTCAGGTTCTCGATAATCGACAGGTGTGGGAATAGTTCAAAGTGCTGGAACACCATCCCGACTTTGGAACGCAACTGAGCTAGATTGGTTTTTTTATCATTAACGGCGATGCCATTAACGGTAATTTCACCTTTTTGAATCGGTTCCAGCCCGTTTACGGTTTTGATCAGGGTTGATTTACCGGAGCCAGAAGGCCCGCAGACGACCACAACTTCACCTTTTTTGACTTCTGTGGAGCAGTCGGCTAGCACCTGAAATTGGCCATACCATTTAGAAACATTTTTCAGGGAAATCATCAAACCGTCCTTTTTTTCAGGTAACTGACCAGCATTGAGGCAGTAATGCTGAAGAGAAAATAAATGAACCCAGCAAATAGGATCATTTCAACTTGTGTTCCGTCACGCTCGCCGATGGTGGAGGCGGTACGGAAGAAATCAGCGAGGCTGAGTACATAAACCAGTGAGGTATCCTGAAACAGAACGATACCTTGCGTCAGCAACAGCGGCACCATGGCGCGGAATGCCTGTGGCAGAATAACCAGCTTCATGGATTGCCAGTGCGTCATACCTAATGCTAACGCTGCGGAAGATTGACCGCGCGATATGCTGAGGATACCCGCACGAATGATTTCCGAATAATAGGCTGCCTCGAACAGCGAGAAGGCTACCATAGCTGAAATCAGTCGAATATCGGTTTTCGGTGATAGCCCAAGCACATTTTGTAATAAGCTAGGAACCACCAGATAGAACCACAACAGCACCATGACGAGAGGAACGGAGCGGAACAGGTTCACATACAGTTTGGCGAACCAACTAATGGGCTTTATCGGCGACAGACGCATCACCGCGAGAATCGTCCCCCAGACAATCCCGAACACTACTGCCGTTAGCGTAATTTTGAGTGTGACGACCATCCCCTGAATCAGGTACGGCATACTTGGCCCAATTGAGCTCCAGTCAAATTCATACATGATTTATTTGCTCCCCATGTTGCCCGGTAAACGGGTTTTTCGCTCAACGACTTGCATGATCAACATAATAATGGCGTTGATGCCAACGTAGGCTAGCGTGATAGCGGTAAAAGATTCATACGCGTGGGCGGAATAATCCAGCAGTTTCCCTGCCTGTGCTGCCATATCAACCAGGCCAATCGTGGACGCGATAGCCGAGTTTTTTACCAGGTTCAGCATCTCTGACGTCAACGGCGGAACAATCACGCGGTACGCATTCGGCAGTAATACATAGCGATAGGTTTGCGGCAGTGTAAGGCCCATCGCCAGCCCGGCGGCTTTCTGCCCACGTGGTAAAGACTGAATCCCCGCACGTACCTGCTCACAAACGCGCGCTGCGGTGAAGAGCCCCAGACAAATCATCGATGACAGGAAGAATTGAATATTCGGGTCTAACTCGGCTTTAAACCACATGCCGATGTTGACGGGAAGCAGTTCGGGAACCACCAGATACCAGGTAAAAAATTGGACAATCAGTGGGACGTTGCGAAATAGCTCGACGTAGCAGGTACCAATGCCCGCAAGGAAACGATTTGGGACGGTACGCAGGATTCCAAATAAAGAACCAATGAGAAAAGCGATAATCCAGGCACAGATAGATAGTGTGACGGTGACTTGCAGACCGGACAAAATCCACCCGAGGTAGGTTGTGTTGCCGAAGGGGGCGGCTTGTAGAAATATGCCCCAGTTCCAATCTATTGACATAACGAACTCCGGTAAAAAAAGGGTAGCGGAGCTACCCTGAAGATTGATGAGCGGCCATATTCCCGTTCTGTTTCAAACTACAGGTGTAGTGTTTATTTTCCTGTTTATTGAAATTTCTTGGGCAACATGTGATGGGGAACGACCATCACATGCCTGTCTGTCCTGCCACGAATCAGCAATCAGAGGGCAGACGACTCTGCCCTTATTCTCATTATTAATTAGTTGAGCGCTTTGTCATTTGGCGCGTTGAACAGCGCTTTCATTTCGTCTGACAGGGCAAAGTTCAGGTTAAGATCTTTTGGTGGAATCGGCTGTTTGAACCAGCGATCGAACCATTTTTCAGCTTCACCGGAGGTCTGGACTTCGGCGATCGTGTCATCAACCAGTTTCTTGAATTGCGGATCGTCTTTACGCAACATGCAGCCGTAGGCTTCTTCAGATTGTGCCTTACCGACGATATCCCACTGATCGGCGCTTTTCGCTTTCGCGCGTTCGCCCGCCAACAGTGCATCATCCATCATAAAGGCGACTGCACGACCGCTTTCCAGCGTGCGGAAAGAGTCGCCATGGTCTTTCGCACTGATGATGCGCATCTTCAGTTGTTTTTCTTCATTCAGCTTATTCAGCAGAACTTCAGACGTTGTACCGGAGGTCACTACGACAGTTTTACCTGCCAAATCTGGGAAGTCTTTTACGCCGGAATCTTTTTTGGTTAACAGACGCGTACCGACAACGAAAATGGTATTAGAGAACGCGGCTTGTTTCTGACGCTCCAGGTTGTTGGTTGTTGAACCACATTCCAAATCGAATGTCCCGTTCTGTAACAGTGGGATGCGGTTTTGAGAAGTGATAGGGAGCAGTTTGACTTGCAGATTAGGCGCATCCAGTTTTTTCTTAATCGCGTCGACAATTTTGTCAGAGTAGGCCTGAGAATAGCCAACGACTTTCTGCGTATTATCGTAGTAAGAAAAAGGGACGGATGATTCGCGGTGGCCAATGACGATCACGCCATTATCCTTGACCTTTTTCAATGTACCGGCCAGATCTTCAGCCTGAGCTACGCTGGCGGCGGTGCCAAGCAGAAGCAGTGATAATGCCAGTTTACGCATTTGCATGTTCTAACTCCTTTGCTGTCGTTACAGTGCAATAGTTATCGCGCTGTCATTACTAACCATATGGTTAATGTGCCCGTTATCTTCACGTTAACATCGTATCTGTGTCGCTGAATCACTCATGACACTTTGCTACTTCTCTGTGATAACGCTGCACCGTTAAGGCGCGAAGTTACTGTCTATACAGTTAAAAAGTAGCTGATTGTAAATAGATTGAAATAGAAATGTTTGTTTTTTGCGATGTCCGCCGCACCAAATGGCAGCAATGTCAAAGGGTGGCACCAATTTGGTGCGTTACTTGCCCCAATAGAGCACCTTACGCCGACGTAATATCCAAAAAAATACAGAAACAACCATTTACAAGGTAATAAGAGGCAAATACCGTGCCACAAATAAAAAAAGCATGCAAAAGCATGCTCTTAGGGAAGTGAGGAGGCGCTGACTATCGGCGACGTAAACCAAAGAAAACGGCGGTGATACCGCCTAGCAGCGTAACGATCCAGAGCGGCCAGGAACCGAAGCGGGCATAAGGTGTTATTCCCGTTGCGGGAACGACCCGCGTGTCCAGCACTGCTCGTGTGAACTGCGGCAGACTGGCGCTGACCTGGCCATCTGGTGTAATCACCGCGGTGACGCCGTTGTTGGTACTACGCACCAGAGGACGCCCTAATTCTAGCGCACGCATACGCGCCATCTGGAAGTGTTGCCACGGGCCGATGGAGTGGCCGAACCAGGCATCGTTCGAGATGGTCAACAGCATATCGGTGTCTGGCCGGAAGTTATCACGCACCTGTTGGCCTAAGATAATTTCATAACAAATGGCGGCGTTGAGCTTGAAGCCATGGACAGAAAGCTGTGGCTGAACATAGTCCCCTTGGCTAAACGACGACATAGGAAGATCGAAGAACGGCGCCAGCGGACGCAGTAGCGTCTCCAATGGGACGAACTCGCCAAAAGGCACCAGATGATTTTTGTTGTAACGGTTCGTTGTGGGGTAGTGATACGGATTTTTATCGCCCAAAACGATCACTGAGTTATAAAAATCGGTTTTATTACCCTCACGCCGGATATCGACGATACCCGTAATCAGGCTGCTATTTCGGCTACGCAGGATATCGTCAATCTGCTTCAGATAGGCGCCCTGACGGCTTTCAATATCGGGAATAGCGGTTTCCGGCCAGATAACGATGGGCGCTTTGTCCATATAGGGCAGGCTGTTATCCAGATAGATTTTCAGCGTGTTCAACAGCTCGTCTTGTTCCCACTTCATAGCCTGCGGGATATTACCCTGTACCAGTGCGACATTAACGGCGCGTTCAGGTTGCAGGGTGTACCACTGCACGTTGCGCAGCGGCCATGATAAAACGAAAACGCCGATAGCAATGGCCGCTGGTAGGATTTTTCGCTGGTTGATGGCATAAACGAGTAGCCCGCTGAGGCTCATCAGCAGGAAGGTAATGGTGTCGATACCCAGAAGGGGCGCGATACCTTTCAGCGGGCCGTCAATTTGACTGTAGCCGAATTGCAACCACGGAAAACCGGTGAGCACCCAGCCGCGCAAAAATTCAGTTAGCTGCCAGAGCACAGGGGCAGCAAGCGTCAGACGCCACAGCGTTGTTTTCGGCGACAGTCGTGAGAGCAAGGCAGAAAACAGCAGGGGATAGAGCGACAAATAGGCTGCGAGCAGGATAACCAGCGCAATATTGACAGAGCCCGGCATCCCGCCAAATTGCGCAATACTGACGTAAACCCAGTTAACGCCGCTGCCGAACAGGCCCAATCCCCAGCAAAACCCTATCCAGGCTGACTGGCGAGCGGTGCGGTTGAGCGTCAGCGCTTGTAGACCCATGAGCGAGATAATCGCCGCAGGCCAGAAATCAAAGGGAGAAAACGCCAGCGTGCCACAGACACCAAATAAGAGCGCCAGCAGGGCTTTAACCTGCTGGCGTTGTAGAAAAGAAGCGACAACCATTGCCAAATTATTCTTCCAATTTTGGTTGAGAGGCATTGTCAGGAATTCTGACATGAACCTGAATAATACGGCGACTGTCTGCCATCGCAACTTTAAACAGGTAACCTTCTATGTCGATGGTTTCGCCACGAGCAGGAAGATGGCCGAAAGACTGCATGACCAAGCCACCGATGGTGTCGACTTCGTCATCGCTGAACCGTGTGCCGAAAGCCTCATTAAAATCTTCGATATCGGTTAACGCACGAACGGTGTAGGTCTGGCGGTTAAGCTGACGAATATCTCTGTCTTCTTCATCGTCATATTCGTCTTCTATTTCGCCGACAATCAGCTCAAGAATATCTTCAATCGTGACCAGGCCGGATACGCCACCAAACTCATCAATGACAATCGCCATGTGATAGCGCAGTGAGCGGAACTCATTCAGCATCCTATCAACGCGTTTACTTTCCGGCACAACCACGGCGGAACGCAGAACTTTATCCATACTGAACGGTTCGGAGTCGCTGCGCATAAACGGCAGCAAATCCTTGGCCATCAGGATGCCTTCAATGTGATCTTTATCTTCGCTAATGACGGGAAAACGAGAGTGGGCGGATTCGATAATCACGTCCAGACACTCTTCCAACGTTTGATCGCGTTTGAGCGTAATCATCTGCGAGCGAGGGATCATGATGTCGCGTACACGCTGATCGGCGATATCCATGACGCCTTCGAGCATATCTCGTGTTTCAGGATCGATCAGTTCATTCTGTTCGGAATCCCGAATCAGAGTGAGTAAATCGTTACGATCTTTTGGCTCGCCGTGAAAAAGCTGATTAAGAATAAGAGAAAAGAAGCCCTTTTTGGGACTGGGTGCATCGCTGTTTTGGGAATGGTCGTCGCTCATGCGTTTTAATTAACATCACTCTTGTTAAAGGATTATTGCCAGCAACTGGAAGCGGCACAGTGGCTGATGTGTAAAGACAAATGCCCGATATCTTCCCGATCTCGGGCTATACAAAATGTATTTCTGTTTATTCGGTGAGGCCATCTTTTTCTGCAAGGTAGGGATCGGCATAACCCATGCCCTGCATAATTTCGGTTTCCAGCGCTTCCATTTCTTCGGCTTCGCTGTCTTCGATATGGTCGTACCCTAGCAGATGCAGGCTACCATGGACAACCATGTGCGCCCAGTGCTCTTCTACGGTTTTTTCCTGCTCGGTGGCTTCGTGCTCCACCACCTGACGGCAGATGATTAAATCGCCAAGCAGAGGAAGTTCGACTTCAGGCGGTGCCTCAAAAGGAAATGACAGCACGTTGGTCGGCTTGTCTTTACCTCGATAGGTGTTATTCAGGTCTTGGCTCTCAGCTTCATCTACGATACGGATGGTGATTTCAGCGACGTCCTGAAACTGTGGCAGAACGCCTTCCAGCCAGCGCTGAAAGTCTTTTTCTTCTGGTAGCCCTTGTGCTTGCTCGCTGGCGATTTGTAAATCCAGAATCACCTGACTCATTTTTGCTCCTGATCGGATGCCGCTGCCTGCGCTTCACGCTTACGCTGTTCTGCTAAGGCGTCTTTACGTTTCTGTTCGGCATTTTCCCACGCTTCATAGGCATTCACAATCCGTGCAACCACCGGATGGCGCACTACGTCCTCGCTGTGGAAAAAGTTAAAGCTAATTTCTTCCACATCGGCCAGCACTTCAATTGCATGGCGTAAGCCGGATTTCAGATTTTTCGGCAGGTCGATCTGTGTGACGTCACCGGTGATAACCGCTTTTGAGTTGAACCCGATACGCGTCAGGAACATTTTCATCTGTTCGATGGTGGTGTTCTGGCTTTCATCCAGAATGATAAAGGCATCGTTCAGCGTGCGGCCACGCATGTAAGCCAGTGGCGCGACTTCAATTACGTTGCGTTCGATAAGCTTCTCGACGCGCTCGAAGCCCAGCATTTCAAACAGGGCATCATAAAGTGGGCGCAGGTATGGGTCGACTTTTTGGCTTAGATCGCCAGGTAGGAAGCCCAGCTTTTCGCCAGCTTCGACTGCCGGGCGCGTTAACAGAATTCGGCGAATATCCTGACGCTCCAACGCATCTACGGCGGCAGCGACAGCTAAGTAGGTTTTCCCCGTTCCCGCTGGGCCAACGCCGAACGTAATGTCGTGAGCGAGGATGTTGGCGACATACTGCGCCTGATTCGGCGTGCGCGGTTTGATCACACCGCGTTTGGTGCGAATATTGACCACTTTGCCATAGTCAGGAACGTGTTCCACAGACTGCTCCAGCACGCGAGATTCTTTAATCGCAAGGTGAATTTGCTCAGGATCGATATCACCGATGACACCACGTACCGGCGCAGTATCAACATACAGACGTTGCAGGATATCGGCGGCAGCTTGCGTCAACAGGCTTTTGCCAACCAGTTTGAACTGATTGTCTCGGCGATTGATCTCGATGCCTAAGCGGCGCTCTAGCTGTTTAATATTGTCATCAAACGGACCGCAAAGGCTGAGCAGGCGTTGGTTATCAGCGGGTTCAAGGGCAATCTCTTGTGTCGTTACGTTCAAATTATTCCTCTTGAGCGTTACTGTGCTGGCTCCATCCTGCCCGCACAAAGTGAACAGTAGTCAGACGGTCTGATGTGTCCGCCCTATGAGTGAATTATTCATCGTGAATGCCCGATGGTGCAAGTCACAATCATGATATTGGGATGCCGCCTCGCAAAAGCAAATGTAAGCGGCATGAAATTGAAACGGATTATTGGTGTAACAGCCTGCCATAAAAAATGGGTGGCAAAGCCACCCACAATAATATTCGAGCGAATGAACGTTGATTACGGTTGGTAGAACCCGACACCGATCTCGTTTTCTTTACGAGTGCGCGCAATCACGGAAGACGGTGATTCATGTACGCGCAGATCCATTTGATCTTCGGTGCGTACCACGATGCCACGCAATGAGTTGGTATAAACATCAACGATTTCGACATCGACGAATTTACCGATCATGTCCGGCGTACCTTCGAAGTTGACGACGCGGTTGTTTTCCGTACGGCCAGACAGTTCCATCACGCTCTTACGTGAGGTGCCTTCCACCAGAATACGCTGGACGGTGCCTAGCATGAGGCGACTAAATCGCATTGCTTGCTGGGTGATGCGTTCTTGCAGAAGATACAGACGCTGTTTTTTCTCTCCTTCCGGCACATCATCAACCATATCCGCAGCCGGCGTTCCCGGACGAGCGGAATAGACAAAGCTGTAGCTCATGTCGAAATTCACATCGGCAATCAACTTCATCGTCTGTTCAAAGTCAGCCTGCGTTTCGCCAGGGAAACCGACGATAAAATCAGAACTGATCAGGATACCCGGACGCGCATTGTGCAGTTTACGGATGATAGCTTTGTATTCCAATGCGGTATGGCGGCGCTTCATCATCGTCAATACGCGGTCAGAGCCGCTTTGCACTGGCAAATGCAGGAAGCTGACTAATTCCGGCGTGTCTTCATAAACGCTGATAATATCGTCTGTGAATTCAATCGGATGGCTGGTGGTAAAGCGAACACGGTCGATCCCGTCAATGGCGGCGACCAGACGCAGCAGCTCAGCAAAAGAGCAGATTTCACCGTCATAGGTTTCACCGCGATAGGCATTAACGTTTTGTCCTAAGAGGTTAACTTCACGCACGCCTTGCGCGGCCAACTGAGCGATTTCGAACAACACATCATCGCACGGGCGGCTGACTTCTTCGCCGCGGGTATAAGGCACCACGCAGAATGTGCAGTATTTATTACAGCCTTCCATGATGGAGACGAAGGCCGTCGGCCCATCGGCGCGTGGTTCTGGCAGGCGGTCGAATTTTTCGATTTCAGGGAAACTGATATCAACGATGGGGCTACGCGTGCCCTGAACGTGATTAATCATTTCCGGCAGGCGATGCAGGGTTTGCGGACCAAAAATAACGTCAACGTAGTGCGCACGTTCACGAATATGTGCACCTTCCTGCGAGGCAACACAGCCACCGACACCAATAATCAGGTTCGGATTAAGATCTTTCAGCGCTTTCCAGCGACCAAGTTGATGGAAGACCTTTTCCTGCGCCTTTTCACGGATCGAACAGGTATTGAGCAGCAGAACATCGGCTTCTTCAGCGATTTCAGTCAGCTCATAGCCGTGCGTACTTCCCAGTAAATCAGCCATTTTTGATGAATCGTACTCATTCATCTGACAGCCCCAGGTTTTAATATGCAGTTTTTTTGTCATCGACTTGCCATTACTCAGTGCGGATAAGAAAGATTCCCCTCATTTGGGCGGGGTATTGTAATCGTTCGCTGACGTTGTGACCAGCGCCGGAAACCACGCTGATTTGATAACCCCTTACTTTCTATAAAAACGCGGCTTTTCTGAAAAGTTACCCGCAAATCCAGTACACTATTTTCATGCATTTTTACTGGTGTGAATAAACCAGAACCAGAGAGGATAAAGCCAATATGCATTACGATGCGATTGTGGTTGGCGGTGGCATGGTCGGTGCGGCCGCCGCGCTTGGGCTGGCACAGCAAGGGTTTCAGGTTGCAGTGGTTGAGCAGGAAATGCCGACGCCGTTTGATGCCGCCAGTCCGCCAGATTTACGGATCTCGGCGATTGGCTATGCGTCGGTTGCGTTATTGAAAGAGCTGGGAGCATGGCAGCGAGTACAGCAGATGCGCAGTGCGCCCTACCGCCGGTTGGAAACCTGGGAATGGGCGAATGCCAGAGTCATTTTTGATGCTGCCGACATTCACCTGCCCGAACTGGGTTTTATGGTGGAAAATCGCGTGCTGCAACTGGCGCTCTGGGAAAGTTTGCAGGAAGAGGATCGCTGCCAATGCTATTGCCCGGCTACGCCGCAGAACCTGCAACGCACAGATAATGGCTGGTGTTTACAGCTTGCTGACGGGCAGACACTGACGGCTGCGCTGGTGATGGGTGCCGATGGCGCGAATTCTCAAGTTCGGCAGTGGGCGGGGATTGGTATCAGCGGCTGGCAGTATCGTCAGTCTTGTATGTTGATCGGCGTAGAGACCTCGCAACCGCAGCAGGATGTAACCTGGCAGCAGTTCACGCCGAGTGGCCCGCGTGCATTTTTACCGCTGTTTGAGCAATGGGGATCGCTGGTGTGGTATGACAGCCCGCAACGTATTCGCCAGCTTCAGGCGATGCCGCTTGTACAGCTGGATAAAGAAATTGCGGCCGCGTTTCCTGAGCGATTGGGCACGGTCAAGGCGCTCTCCGCCGGATCATTTCCGCTGGTCAGACGCCATGCGCAAACTTATATCAAGCCCGGTTTGGTACTGTTGGGCGATGCTGCGCATACCATTAATCCGCTGGCGGGACAGGGCGTTAATCTCGGATATCGTGACGTTGAGGCGCTGCTGGATGTGTTGATCAACGCACGTAATGCGGGGGAAGAATGGGCTTCTGAGCGCGTGTTACGCCGTTATCAGTGCCGCCGTATGCCGGACAACCTGATGATGCAAAGCGGGATGGATTTATTCTATAACGCATTCAGTAACGCGCTACCGCCGCTGAGCTTTGCACGCAATATGGCGCTGATGGTCGCACAGCGCGCTGGTGTGTTAAAACAGCGCGCCTTGAAATATGCCATTGGTGTTTGATTGATGATAGTGGGGACGCCGCCGTTACTGCACTGGCTCGGCGGTGAAGATAATATCGGTGTCCTCATTGGTTGTTGTTGTAAAGCGAACCTTTCCTACCTGCCGAACGCCTTTACCTGAGGTCTGGCTATCCTGAAGCAGGCCGAACATCATCTCGGTGACCTCAGGGCTTTCAAGATTGTTCTCGTCCAATAGTGCAGAAAGCGCGGCTGTGATGATTTGCAAATTCTGTCTTGTCGCTTCGGCGGATTCTGATGTGGCGCTGAGTAGTACGAGTCCATTAAGCTGTTGGCTTGTACTCTCTACCGACCCAATTAATCCAACATGCTCGTTAAAAATGTGTTGAAAGTCATCGACAGATGTTCCCTTTTCCAGATTAATGGTCAACTTGAGAGGGATATTGAGTTTCGTCAGATTGGCATTCATTCGGTCAGCGAACGTTTGCGACGACATCGTGAAAGCAGGGGCGCTGGCGGCATAAGTTTGTGTAATGAAGCAAAACAGCAGCGCTACGCTGAGTAGCAGCTTGCTCAATTGCGCACGTATGACAGACCATCGCGATTGGCCGACGTCATTTTGCTGTGGCTGCACAACGTGGCTGAAATCATGAGTCACAGAGGATGTAGATAAAACCTTCATGCTCGCCCTTTTAGGAAAATCGAATGATTGATTGGGATATGTTAGCACCAGACTATGCTAATAACAGACGATGTTAATACCAGACATAACAAAACGGGGCGACATCTTTCGATTGTCGCCCCGTTTCTGAGCTATTTTACGAGCTTTATTTGGCTGGGGTACGAGGATTCGAACCTCGGAATGCCGGAATCAGAATCCGGTGCCTTACCGCTTGGCGATACCCCAAAAATGTGGTGGCTACGACGGGAATCGAACCTGTGACCCCAGCATTATGAGTGCTGTGCTCTAACCAGCTGAGCTACGTAGCCAAATGTACTGCTATTGTTACTGCATTTCAACAAAATCTTCTACTATCAAGTAGATGGCTGGGGTACCTGGATTCGAACCAGGGAATGCTGGTATCAAAAACCAGTGCCTTACCGCTTGGCGATACCCCAACAGAACAACAATTTTTAGCATGTATTATGAAATGGCTGGGGTACCTGGATTCGAACCAGGGAATGCCGGTATCAAAAACCGGTGCCTTACCGCTTGGCGATACCCCAATCACTACAAAACACTAACAGGCTTCGAAAAGCGATGTTAAGCCGAAAAAATAACATGGTGCGGGAGGCGAGACTTGAACTCGCACACCTTGCGGCGCCAGAACCTAAATCTGGTGCGTCTACCAATTTCGCCACTCCCGCAAAAGATGGTGGCTACGACGGGAATCGAACCTGTGACCCCAGCATTATGAGTGCTGTGCTCTAACCAGCTGAGCTACGTAGCCATCTTTTCCGCGTCACCTTCATCGGCGTTGCGGGGCGCATTATGCGTAGTTGGCCTAATTGCGTCAACTAGTTTTTTCCCGAAAAGTGTCCTCAGTGTACCGTTTGTTTGGGTTGTGAACAGTATGGTGAGAAAAGCGCCAAAAAGCACGAAATCCCAGTCAATTAAGCGTACAAAAACGAGCCATGAAAGGCCCGTTGATTGACGAAATTAAATCAAATTATTTGTAGGCAGATTGGTGCACACCAACCGCGCGGCCTGATGGATCATCCAGTTTTTTGAAGGATTCATCCCACTCAATCGCTTTAGCAGACGAACAGGCGACTGACGGGCCGCCAGGCACACATTCTGCTGCGCTTGGAACGGGGAACAATTCTTCGAAGATTTCACGGTACAGATACGCTTCTTTGGAGCCCGGCGTGTTGTACGGGAAGCGAAAACGTGCGGTTTCCAATTGTTGATCGGTAACCTGATTGGCTGCCACTTCTTTAAGCGTGTCGATCCAGCTGTAGCCCACGCCGTCAGAGAACTGTTCTTTCTGACGCCATGCAACGCTGTGCGGCAGGTAGGATTCAAAGCACTCGCGCAGGATGTGTTTTTCCATCTTGCCGTTGCCACACATTTTGTCTCGTGGGTTGATGCGCATCGCGACATCGAGGAAGTTTTTGTCCAGGAATGGTACGCGAGCTTCCACGCCCCAGGCTGACATCGCTTTGTTGGCGCGGGCGCAGTCGTACTGGTGCAGTGCTAGCAGCTTACGCACGGTTTCTTCATGCAGTTCTTTGGCGTTTGGCGCTTTGTGGAAATAGAGGTAGCCGCCGAATACTTCGTCAGAACCTTCACCAGACAGCACCATCTTGATGCCCATCGCTTTGATTTTGCGGGACATCAGGTACATCGGCGTTGAAGCGCGAATCGTGGTGACGTCATAGGTTTCGATGTGATAAATCACGTCGCGAATTGCATCCAGCCCTTCCTGCACGGTGAAGTGAATTTCGTGATGCACGGTGCCTAAGTGGTTAGCCACTTCCTGCGCCGCTTTCAAATCTGGCGCACCTTCCAAACCGACAGCGAAAGAGTGCAACTGAGGCCACCAGGCTTCACTGCGCTCGTCATCTTCTACGCGACGGGCGGCATATTTTTTAGTGATTGCAGAGATAACGGAAGAATCCAGGCCGCCAGAGAGCAACACGCCGTAGGGCACGTCAGACATCAGGTGGCTTTTCACCGCTTCTTCCAGCGCATCGCGCAGCGCTTCTTTATCCGTTTCGTTGTCTTTTACTGCGTCGTAATCAAACCAGTCACGTTGGTAATATTCGCGAATTTCGCCGTCTTTGCTCCACAGATAGCTGCCCGCTGGGAATTCTTTGATGGTGCGACAAACTGGCACCAACGCTTTCATTTCAGAGGCGACGTAGAGGTTACCGTGCTCATCGTAACCCATATACAGTGGGATGATACCGAGGTGATCACGGCCAATCAGGTAGGCGTCTTTTTCGCTGTCATACAGGGCAAAGGCGAACATACCGCGCAGTTCATCCAGGAATTCAGGGCCTTTTTCCTGATACAGGGCGAGGATGACTTCGCAGTCGGAGCCAGTCTGAAACGCGTAACGGTCGCCATATTGCTGACGCAATGCCTGATGGTTATAAATTTCACCGTTAACGGCCAGAATGTGGGTGCGCTCGGCATTGTAAAGCGGCTGTGCGCCCGTGTTGACGTCAACGATAGACAGACGTTCATGCGCCAGAATGGCTTTGTCGCTGGCATACACACCGGACCAGTCTGGGCCGCGGTGACGCATTAAACGGGATAATTCCAGCGCTTTCTTACGCAGTTCAACAGGATCGCTTTTCAGATCAAGCACACCAAAAATAGAACACATACATGACTCCCAGTAATTACGAATTCGACCTTAGTGGTATTGATTTAGCATCAAAACGCCATAGGAATTCAATATTGATTAATGAAAAAAGCTATTCATATGATGTTTCGTTAATTTATTCGTGACTTTAGTGTTGATTCGTCAAATTAATAGAAGGGAAAAGCCGAATTTTTAGGGATTATATAATCCGGCCAGAAAGGGAATCAGGCGTTTTCGAGCAATTGCTGTAGCAGCACACCGTTTAGCATCGCCCGTTTGACCAACGCGAACGCGCTGATAGCGGAAAGATGATTGAGGCTGGAGACCTCAATTGGCAGGTTATGACGAAATTCTTTCAGTACCTGCGTGTTGATGCAGCGCTGAATTGCAGGAAGCAGCGTTTTTTCTGCTTCGGTAATTTCACCCGCAATGACGACTTTCTGAGGATTGAACAGATTGATCGCGATGGACAGTGCTTTGCCGAGATTGAGCCCAGCCTGTTCGATAACTTCACAGGCGAGGGCATCACCTCGATTTGCCGCTTTGCAAATCGTAGAAATCGTACAGTTGTCGGTAGAAAGCTTGCTGGGGTAGCCCTGACCCAGCAGGTGTCGTACGCGCTGTTCAATGGCGGCGTTGGCGACGATAGTTTCCAGACAGCCGAAATTACCGCAGTGGCAACGATCGCCGAGTGGATCGATCTGGATATGGCCGATCTCGCCCACGTTGCCGTTACTGCCGAGAAAAATTTGTCCGTTGACGAGAATACCCGCCCCCGTACCCCGATGGACGCGTACCAGAATGGAATCTAGCGAGTCGTGGGTGGCACCGAAGTAGTGTTCGGCCAGTGCCAGACTGCGGATATCGTGACCGACAAAGCTAGTAACGTTGAAGTGACGTTGCAGGTTTTCAACCAGTTGCCAGTTATTTACACTTATATGTGGCATATAACGGACAATGCCCGCAACAGGATCAACCAACCCCGGCAGCACCACAGAAATTGCAATAAGCTCGCGGATACGGCGCTGGTGGCTGACGATAAAGTCGCTGATAGACTGAAAAAGCACGGCTTCCAGCGATGCCTGCGTTTTTTCTTGCAGTTCGTAGTGTGCCTCTTCCAGTGCTTTTCCCTGCAAATCGTATAACGCAATGGTGGCGTCGTAACGGCCGAGACGAACGGCGATGGTATGGAAAGGACGATTTTCGGTGATAATCGAAATGGCGCGTCTGCCGCCGGTGGAGGCTTGCTGATCGACTTCTTTGATGAGCCCACGTTCCAGAAGCTGGCGGGTGATTTTGGTGACGCTGGCGGGTGCAAGCTGGCTCTGTTCTGCTATCTGAATTCGTGAGATCGGGCCTTGCTGATCAATCAGGCGGTAAACCACCGCGCTGTTTAATTGTTTAACCAGATCGACATTCCCTATCTGCGCTTGTCCGCCTGTGGTCATTAAGAAATTACTCGCTTAGGTTTAACTCAACGTTGGGTAAACGTTATCTCCGGTTACCCAACGAATTTCCGCGTTACCCCAAGGCGTTTCTCGTTTTATCCCCAAACAGGATTACCGCTAACAAACGTCTTGAGAATGTGATAGTCACGGTCAAAGACGGTCAGGTTGGCCACTTTACCGCTTTCAATACTGCCTAACTGCTTATCGACGCCGATGGCGCGAGCGGGATAGAGCGTTGCCATCCGAATCGCTTCATCCAGCGCAATACCCGCGTGTTCGACGCTATTACGCACGGCGTCAATCATAGTCAGTGCCGAGCCGCTCAGGGTGCCGTGTTCATCGACACAAACGCCATCACGGTAGTATATGGTTTTACCAGCAAAAATGAACTGGTCAATATCCGCACCTGCGGGAGCCGTGGCGTCGGTCACCAGCACCAGTTTATCTCCCTTGATACGTTTACTGTTGCGAATATTGGCCCAGTCAACGTGTCGTCCATCCGCGATAATACCGCAATAGACTTCCGGGGCGTCGTAAATCGCGCCAACGAGCCCAGGTTCGCGGCCAGTCAGATACGGCATGGCGTTGAACAGGTGGGTGGCGAAACGAATACCCGCGGCAAAACCCCGCTTAGCCTGTTCCCAGGTGGCATTGGAATGCCCAGCAGAGACGATGATACCCGCCGCTGTCAACTGGCGGATGAACGACGGCTCGACTTCTTCCGGTGCCAGCGTGATTTTCGTAATGGCATCTGCATTGGCGCACAAAAAGTCGACCAGTTCTTGCGTCGGTTGACGAATAAAAGCAGGGTCATGCGTGCCTTTCTTTAGCACATTCAGCCACGGACCTTCGAGATGCAGCCCAAGCGCCTGATGCTGATTCTGCGTCAGCCAGTTTCTCATCACGTTGATGCTGTGCTTCATGAACGCATCGCTGGAGGTAATCAGCGTAGGTAAAAAGCTGGTGCAGCCTGAACGCTGGTTCGCTTGCTGCATGATCTCCAGCGTGTCGACGGAGATTGTGTCCAGCGAGTCATTAAACTGCACGCCGCCGCAGCCGTTCAGTTGGAGATCGATAAACCCCGGCGCGAGAAACGCGCCGCCCAGGTCGTGTTGTTCAATGTCGGCAGGAAGCTCGGCAAGTGGGCAGACCTGCTCGATCAGCCCATCGGCAATCACGACAGCGTGATTATCCAGAATCTGATGGCCGGTAAAAATCCGGCTATGGGTTAACGCGTACATCATCAACTCCCGCGATCGGTTAGAGATTTTTCATACTTTCCGTTTCTAACTCACGGAAATATTTAACAGTTTTCACCTTCAGCTCCATTGTTGAAGGCTCGTCACAAACCATGATGGCTTTGGCGTGAAGTTGCAGACAGCTGATGGTCCACATATGGTTGACGTTACCTTCTACCGCAGCCTGTAGCGCTTGTGCTTTGTTGCGTCCGGTCACCAGAATCATCACTTCTTCGGCATCCAGCAGCGTCCCAACGCCCACGGTTAGGGCGAATTTAGGCACCAGGCTGACGTCCCCGCCGAAGAAACGGGAATTCGCGATACGGGTTTCTTCCGTCAACGTTTTGATGCGGGTGCGGGAAGCCAGAGAAGAAGCGGGTTCATTGAAGGCGATATGCCCATCATTGCCCACGCCTCCCATGAAAAGATGAATTTTCCCGTAGGATTTTATTTTCTCTTCATAGCGGCGACATTCTGCTGTGGTGTCTTCGGTGTTGCCGTTCAACAGGTTAATGTTTTCACGCGGAATATCAATGTGATTGAAGAAATTCTGATACATGAAGGTATGATAGCTTTCTGGGTGGTCGGTTGGCAGGCCGACATATTCATCCATATTAAAGGTCACAACATATTTGAAGCTCACCAGGCCAGCGTTATGCATGGCGACCAGCGATTTGTAAGCCTCCAGCGGTGAACTGCCTGTTGGTAACCCGAGGATGAAAGGGCGATCTGCGCTGGGCTTGTAAGTGTTAATTCTTTCAACGATGTGGCGGGCGGCCCATTTTCCGACGTCGGCGGCGGTGGTTAAAGGAATGAGTCTCATCAGCGCTCTCCTGATTTTCTAGTGGAATTAAATACGTTATTGCGAAAATCGCGCCAACTGCGCGTTTAGTCTATGCATTAAAATTAGTTTACTCTGTTTTTTTTAATCTTGAAATAAGTTGGGATTTTATTCAGGTATAAACTTTTTGTATGCAGTTTTTTGGTGACTTTTATCACATAATTACGGGGTTTAATTTGTGTAGCGAATTATTTTTCTTACACTCCCCCTGGAACCACCGCTGGCCATGTTTTTTAACAATGAAGCTTTCGACAGTGAAGTTTTTCGGCAGTGAAATTGATTGGCAGGTTTGTTTGCCCCACAACATTTCATTTACCTCGCAAAGGTAAGAGAGGGAAAAGTGAGTACTCTGAGCTATTTACAAAAAGTCGGTCGGGCATTGATGGTGCCTGTCGCGACGCTGCCTGCTGCCGCTATCCTGATGGGGATAGGTTATTGGATTGATCCGGTTGGCTGGGGAAGTGAGAACGCGTTGGCGGCACTTCTCATCAAATCGGGTGAGGCGATTATCGGGCATATGGCGATGCTGTTTGCGGTCGGCGTTGCTTACGGTATGTCGAAAGATAAGGATGGTGCGGCAGCCTTGACCGGTTTTGTCGGTTATCTGGTGCTGACTACGCTGTGTTCACCTGCCGTGGTTGCTATGATCCAACGCATCCCCGTTGAACAGGTGCCCGCTGCGTTTGGCAAGATTGAAAACCAGTTCATCGGGATTCTTGTCGGTGTCATGTCCGCTGAGCTGTATAACCGCTTCAGTCAGGTTGAATTGACTAAAGCGCTGTCGTTCTTCAGCGGACGCCGTCTGGTGCCGATTCTGGTGTCTTTCCTAATGATTCTGGTCGCGTTCATTTTAATGTACGTCTGGCCGGTCATTTACAATGCTCTGGTATCATTCGGCGAATACATTCAGCAGTTGGGTTCGGTTGGCGCCGGGGTTTACGCCTTCTTTAACCGCTTGCTGATTCCTGTTGGGTTACACCATGCGTTGAATTCCGTGTTCTGGTTTGATGTCGCGGGTATCAACGATATTCCTAACTTCCTGGCGGGTCAGCAGTCTATCGATTCTGGCAAAGCCTTGGTGGGGATCACCGGACGTTATCAGGCGGGTTTCTTCCCGATTATGATGTTTGGCTTGCCGGGAGCCGCGCTGGCGATTTACCACTGCGCACGCCCTGAGAACAAAAGCAAAGTGGCCGGGATTATGCTGGCGGCAGCGTTTGCTTCATTCTTCACTGGGATCACCGAGCCGCTGGAATTTTCGTTTATGTTTGTTGCGCCCGTGCTGTATTTCCTGCATGCGTTACTGACAGGGGTTTCCGTCTTTATTGCTGCGAGCATGCATTGGATCGCTGGTTTTGGTTTCAGTGCTGGTTTGGTGGACATGGTGCTGTCTTCGCGTAACCCGCTTGCCACTCAGTGGTACATGCTGCTCGCACAGGGGCTGGTATTCTTCGTCATTTACTATGTCGTGTTCCGTTTTACCATCACGCGTTTCAATCTGTTAACGCCGGGGCGCGAGTTGGCAGTGAGCGGTAGCGAGGCCGATGGCTATGACGTGATTAAGGCATCTTCAGGTAAGAAGTCAAACGATACAGCTGAATTGGCACAGGGGTATTTGCAGGCGCTTGGTGGCAAAGCCAATCTGATTGGTATCGATGCCTGTATCACGCGTTTGCGTTTGAACGTGGCTGATTCCTCTCTGGTTGATGATGCACTGGCGAAACGTCTTGGCGCGGCGGGTGTGATTCGCCTGAATAAACAAAGCGTACAGATTGTCGTGGGTACGCAGGCTGAATCGATCGCCACTGCGCTGAAAGCCGAGTATGACAAAATATAATAGTATGACAAGGCGTAATATAATGGCGGTGGTGGTGTAACGCCGTGTCATGTCGATGACATTAAGGGGGGGGAGAGCAATCTCGCCCCTTTTTTTCGTTATGAATAATTAACGGTTGTTTCCCAGCGTAGCTTGTTGGATCATTGTCGGTTATACGTCGTTTTAGCATTGAGGAATGAAGAATGAGTGAGGCTGAAGCCCGCCCGACTAACTTTATCCGTCAGATTATTGATGAAGATCTGGCCTCCGGTAAGCATGATCATATTCAGACGCGTTTCCCGCCAGAGCCGAACGGCTATCTGCATATTGGGCATGCCAAATCTATCTGCCTGAATTTTGGTATCGCGCGTGACTATCAGGGGCAGTGCAATCTGCGTTTTGACGACACTAATCCGGTAAAAGAAGATATCGAATACGTTGAGTCGATCAAACGTGACGTCGAGTGGCTGGGTTTTTCATGGAGCGGCGACGTTCGCTATTCTTCTGATTATTTCGATCAACTGCATGCTTATGCGGTTGAGCTGATCGGTAAAGGACTGGCTTACGTTGATGAACTGACGCCTGAGCAGATCCGTGAATACCGCGGCACGTTGACGGCACCGGGCAAAAATAGCCCTTACCGCGATCGTACCGTGCAGGAAAACCTGGCGCTGTTTGAAAAAATGCGCAACGGCGGGTTTGCTGAAGGTACAGCCTGTTTGCGTGCAAAAATCGATATGGCATCGTCCTTTATCGTGATGCGTGATCCGGTGTTGTATCGCATTAAATTTGCCGATCACCACCAGACCGGTAATAAGTGGTGCATCTACCCGATGTATGACTTCACCCACTGCATTTCCGATGCGCTGGAAGGGATCACGCATTCGTTGTGTACGCTGGAATTCCAGGACAACCGCCGTCTGTATGACTGGGTGCTGGATAACATCACTATCCCTTGCCACCCACGTCAGTACGAATTCTCTCGTCTCAATCTCGAATACGCGATTATGTCCAAGCGTAAGCTGAACCAGCTGGTAGTGGAAAACGTGGTTGAAGGCTGGGATGATCCGCGTATGCCGACCATTTCAGGCTTGCGTCGTCGTGGCTATAGTGCGGCATCCGTCCGTGAGTTCTGTGTGCGCATCGGCGTAACGAAGCAGGACAATAACGTGGAAATGGCGGCGCTTGAATCCTGTATCCGTGACGATCTGAATGAAAATGCTCCGCGTGCGATGGCAGTGTTAGATCCGGTCAAGGTCGTGATCGAGAATCTGCCAGCCGAGCACGAAGAGTTTGTGGCGATGCCAAATCATCCGAACAAGCCGGAAATGGGCTCACGTCAGGTCGCATTCAGCCGCGAAGTTTACATCGATCGCGCTGACTTCCGTGAAGAAGCTAACAAGCAGTACAAGCGTCTGGTGTTGGGTAAAGAAGTGCGTCTGCGTAATGCCTATGTGATCAAAGCCGAGCGCATTGAAAAAGACGAGCAGGGCACCATTACCACGATCTACTGTAGCTATGATGCGGAAACGCTGAGCAAAGATCCGGCTGACGGCCGTAAAGTGAAAGGTGTTATCCACTGGGTTTCTGCGGCGCATGGCGTTCCAGCGGAATTCCGCTTGTACGATCGTTTGTTCAGTGTGGCGAACCCTGGCGCGGCGGAGGATTTCCTGTCGACGATTAACCCAGATTCACTGAAAATTACGCAAGGTTTTGTAGAAGCAAGTTTGGCACAGGCAGAAATAGAGAAAGCGTATCAGTTTGAGCGTGAAGGTTACTTCTGTGCCGATCGTGTTTATTCCAACACAGAACATCTGGTGTTTAACCGAACGGTTGGTCTGCGCGATACCTGGGTAGGCTAAGGCCACGAGGTAGAAGATAAAAATAAAACCGCCTCGGCGGTTTTATTTTTTGATGCGGTCGATTTATCGCGTGGAATCGTGCAGAGTTTCGTCTTCTCGACAATCCCCTTCACTGCAATGCCCATAGAGATACAGACTGTGGTTGGACAGTTTAATGCCGTGTCTTTCTGCGATCTCGCGCTGACGCGCTTCGATAGATTCATCGCGGAATTCAATGACTTTGCCACAGTCGAGGCAAATTAAGTGATCGTGATGATGCTGCTGCGTCAATTCAAAGACGGATTTGCCACCTTCAAAGTTATGACGGGTTACGATACCTGCATCATCAAACTGGTTGAGTACGCGATAGACGGTCGCAAGACCAATCTCTTCGCCCATATCAATCAGTTTCTTATATAAATCTTCCGCACTGACGTGATGGCAGACAGGATCCTGTAGCACTTCCAGTATTTTCAGTCTTGGAAGAGTGACTTTCAGGCCGGCCTTCTTTAATGCGATATTGTTGTCAGTCATGCGGGTTTAGTCCTGTTGCTTACTTATCAATGGAGGCTGCCTAGCCTATGACATCGGTCGGCTCAAAAAATGTAATTGCGTCTCAATTATAGAACCGCGTATGCAAAATGAAAACAAGGGAATGTTAACAATATTGTCCCCATTCATACTACTGATATACACGCAGTCCGTTGTTGATGAATGAAGAAAGAGTGAAGCACGTATAAAACCGATGGGATTATTGTACAGGTTTACTGATAGAAGTTAAAAAAATGTATCAATTATTATGAAAGGTTTTACCTATCAATACTATTTTGGCCCTGATCGAAACTATCAGGGCCAAAATGGCTTAGCCAACCAACTCTTTCAGATTCAGTTCATCGCTGATTTGTTTCACCCACGTCGTTACACGTTCGCTGGTCAGTTCAGGCTGACGGTCTTCATCGATAGCCAAGCCGATGAAGTGATTGTCGTCGGCGAGTCCTTTAGAGGCTTCAAAGTAATAGCCTTCTGTTGGCCAGTGACCGATAATCGTCGCGCCGCGAGGTTCAATAATGTCACGAATGGTGCCCATGGCATCACAGAAGTATTCCGCATAGTCTTCCTGATCGCCGCAGCCAAACAAAGCAACCAATTTCCCCGTGAAATCAACTTCTTCCAGCGACGGGAAGAAGTCATCCCAATCGCACTGCGCTTCACCGTAATACCAGGTTGGAATACCCAGCAGCAGGATATCGAAACCTTCTAGGTCTTCTTTGCTGCTTTTGGCGATGTCATGAACATCAGCAACGTCGGTGCCTAACTGTTGTTGAATCGTTTTGGCGATGTTTTCCGTGTTGCCCGTATCACTGCCAAAGAATATTCCGATGAGTGCCATGAATTGAATAACCTCTTGATTCCTAATGGTATGGTGTAATATTTCACCCATTTATCTGTTAATAATAACAGACACTCACATCGGGAGAAACTCGTATCGGTAAGGAGGCGTAAATCAAGATCGCGTGAAATGCGAAGGTAAGTAAGAAAACGAAAATATCTCTACTGATACTGAATTCCCTATAATCAATGTGGTCTATGTTATCGTCTGAGATTACGGATATATTTCTTTAACATAGCGGCGGCTATTCATTTGTAACGGTACTTCATTTTTTATGAATGTGCTTTTTATTTTATGATTTATTCCGCTTGTAATTAAAAGCAGGCTTTTGTTTGTGAAGAATAAAAATCACGGAGCGGTACATTATTATTCGTGGGAATTAAAATACTTACAAAAGATAATGTTTTTATAGAATTGAAAATTTGTAACATTTCGCGGGAACATTCCTAATAAAGGAAGATAAGAATTATAACTATTTACAGCTGAAACGATACAATTTTAAAGGGGAAATTTTAGCTTTCTGATGTTAAAGAATAAAATGAAATTTCATTCAAATTACTTTTCCATCTGATCGCCTATCCATGCCAACGCACGTAGGACGTGGTCGTGCAGCACATGCGCTTGCAACCCTATGATTAAAAACCTTATATTTATAAAAATAGAATAATGTATTATCCGTGCGAAAAATTATATTAATAAATATAGCAAGAATGCTAAATATTCTCTGTATTTAGCCGATGAGTTAGCGTGGTTTTTGAGTTTTCAACTCGGTGAAATGTGAACGCTAGGGAGAAGTGACCTGTTTCATGGTGTGAATTTTCTGATACATATCGGTTGATTAGCGATAAAAATCTTTTCAACCATTTTCCTGATTTGGAGTGAGCTATGGGACTTATTAAAAATATTGCCATCAGAACCGCTATGCTATGGGTGCTGGGCATTTTTTGTGTTCTTTGGGGCGGCGTATCAATATATACCATGTTCTCTTTTAAAGAGATGACGGCGACCTCGAAAACCAGCACCTTACTAGTTCAGAACATGAACTTTATCAACCAGGGCAACGATCAATATTTCCGTATGGTAACCCGTTTGGCGCGTGCGGTTGATGCTCGCCGCAGCGGTGATAATGCCACTGCGGATAAAGAGCAGGCTTCTGCACTTGTCGCGCTGGATAAACTGAAATCTGATTTGGTGGCGTTTAATGCTATCGATCACGCAAGTCTGGACGATGCGCTGGTGCAGGCTGTCAGCCGTGACTGGAATAATCTGGTTGTGCAGGGCGTTGAGCCACTTTATCAAAAGGCTGCTGCCAACGCGCTGGATGACTACCAAGATCAGGCCAAAAACGTTGTGCCGCCATTGAGCCGTCAATTTGGTGCTTCGCTCTCTGCATTCAGTAACGCCAGTGCGGAAAAATTCGCTGCGGCGGGTGTCCGTTTTGAACAAATCACCACGGTTGGACAGAACATTGTGCTGAGTGGCTTGGTTATCGGCCTGATTATGTTGTTCCTGACCGACCGCTATCTGGTGGTGTGCCTGGTTCGTCCATTAAACGATCTGCGCTATCACTTTAGCGTGATTGCTTCCGGCCATCTGGGCAAGCCGATTCTGGACTTTGGTAATAACTGTGTGGGTCGTTTGTTCCCACTGCTGCGTGAAATGCAGGGGAGTTTGGCCAGTACAGTTAGCACGATCAGAAACAGCACGGATTCCATCTATCAGGGCGCTTCTGAAATTGCCGCGGGTAACAACGATCTGTCTTCACGTACCGAAGAACAGGCTTCTGCGTTGGAAGAAACCGCAGCGAGCATGGAGCAACTGACGGCGACGGTGAAACAGAACGCCGAAAACGCCAACCACGCCAGCCAACTGGCATTACAAGCCTCGACAACAGCGAAAAAGGGCGGTGAAATCGTTGAAAACGTGGTGAAAACCATGGCAGAAATCTCTGGCAGCTCGAGAAAAATTGCAGAGATCACCACCGTGATTAATGGCATTGCTTTCCAGACCAACATTTTGGCGCTGAACGCGGCGGTAGAAGCGGCGCGTGCGGGTGAACAAGGCCGCGGATTTGCCGTTGTGGCGGGCGAAGTACGCAGTCTGGCGCAGCGCAGTGCGCAAGCGGCGAAAGAGATTGAAGGGCTGATTTCTGAATCGGTTCGCTGCGTGGACACCGGCTCCAACCTGGTTAGCGATGCCGGAGACACGATGCAGGATATCGTCCGTGCGGTGACTAACGTGACGGATATCATGGGAGAAATTGCGTCGGCATCGGAAGAACAGAGCAAAGGGATTGCACAGGTGGGTCAGGCCGTGGCGGAAATGGACAGCGTAACGCAGCAAAACGCCGCGTTGGTTGAACAGGCCTCGTCAGCTGCCTTGTCGTTGGAAGAGCAGGCGGCGCTGTTGAACCAAACTGTGTCGCTGTTCCAACTGTCCGATACGCAATCAGGGCTGCAAGTGGCGGCAAAACCGGTGCAGAAAACGCAGGCGATTACCCCGCGTGCAGCCAAAGCGCTACCAGCCAGTAACGACAACTGGGAAAAATTCTAAGCGTCGTTTTAGCCTGAGATAGCGAGTTTACTCTTGGGTGAATGTTCAGGCGGTGTCAGAAATGGCGCCGCACAAGATGTGATGCTATGTTATATAAATGCTGCGTTATATAAACACCGCGTATAACTATCGGGTTACGCCAATCAGGACTGCTGTTCGGCCAACTGCGCGAGCAGCATCTCTTCAATCAATTCACTGCGGCTAATGTTCCGCTGTTCAGCAAGGCTGTTCAGGATATCGACAGCGTCGCTATTAATCTTTAATTCGACACGGCGCAAGCCACGCACTTTATCGCGACGTAGTTGATTACGCTTGTTAATTCTTAGTTGTTCGTCACGTGTGAGCGGATTGGTCTTGG
Organism: Pectobacterium araliae; assembly: GCF_037076465.1. NCBI lineage: Bacteria > Pseudomonadati > Pseudomonadota > Gammaproteobacteria > Enterobacterales > Pectobacteriaceae > Pectobacterium > Pectobacterium araliae. The sequence goes on from NZ_AP028908.1 coordinate 1,364,378, forward strand.
GGCGGCCCGGACGACGCTCATCTGCGAACAGATCCAGTGTAGTACGATCCGTTTGTTCTTTTGCCATAAGTAATGATACTGCAAGGTATTCGGATCAAAATACACCGAGCTGCCCGTTCCGTCCTACAGATAAAATCGATGCCTACTCTCACTCTGCAATAGAATTGTCAGGGCGCGGTTTGGCTATCTGTTGAACATGCTGGGAAATTACGCGTGCACTTTGATGAAGTGGTTACAATGACTTGTGGCTGAATCAGCCGTCCCTCTACTGCGAGCGCCATCATACCCTAGCCGCACTGGCGGCGACAACGGTTAACTGCCCCTGTTGCCATGAATCCGCCTGTGTGAGTATGGTCTGGTTAATTCATGTCCAGAAAACGGTGGATAGCGCGCAAAACCGCATCGGGTTTTTCTGAGTGAACCCAGTGACCTGCTCCGCTGACAACATGCGCCCGCGCAGACGGGAACTGACGCAGCAGTGAATCGCGGTAGCGATCGTCCAGATAGGGGGAATCGCCGCCGCGAATGAACAATATTGGCCCTTGCCAGGCCGGAACCTCTTGCCAGCCAACAATGTTTTCGTACTCATCCCACAAGACCGGTACGTTAAAACGCCATTCTCCCTGCTGGAAGGATTTCAGCAAAAACTGAATCACGCCTTCTTCTTTTATGTGTTGGCGCATGAGTGCTGTCGCTTCGGTTCGTGATGTCAGGCCCGCTTCCGTTACAGCACGTAGTGCGGCGAAAATGGTGTCGTGGCGGCGCACGTGATAATCCACTGGCGCGATATCAATCGCGACCAGCTTGTCCAGTCGTTCGGGAATGAGCGCGCTGAGCGCCATGGCGACTTTTCCACCCATCGAATGACCAATCACGATAGCGCGTTCGATATGCAGCTCATCTAACAGTGCCAACACATCCTCCGCCATGGCGGGGTAGTTCATCTGTGATGAGCGTGGTGATAAACCGTGGTTACGTAAATCGATTTGCAGGATGTCATGCGTATTTTGCAAATCCCGCCCTAATACACCAAGGTTATCGAGTGTGCCAAACAGGCCATGAATCAGGACAACAGGACGTTTATCTGTGGGCTGGTGCGCATAAAGCCTACGATGATTCAATTTCATGGTGAAGTTCATTCAGAGAGACATGGGCTTAGGGTATCATGACTTTAGAAGCAATGTTGTCACTGAAGGAATGGTAAGGGACACGTATAGCTACTTGAATGGATGTGAAAGGCATTGGGGCATCGTCTGACTTTTGGTATTGTCCCGTTATGCCGCTGTTCGATAATGTTTGAACGCCTGTATAATCCTTTTGATTTGAGTCATCTACCCATCGATGTCGGGTTGCAGAAGAAAACGTCTCTGTAATTTGCACGATAATGGGTAAAAACAGCACTGGATAAAGATGAAAACTATTGAAGTCGACGAAGAGCTTTATCGTTATATTGCCAGCCACACACAGCATATCGGTGAGAGCGCATCGGATATTTTACGGCGCATGCTGAAATTTACTGCTGGGCAGCCAGTCACCACGCCAGCGGTAGAGGCAACGGCAACGTCTCAGCCCGCCGCTGCGCCAAGCCCGCGCGATCGGGTACGAACCCTTCGTGAACTGCTGCTGTCGGATGAATACGCCGAACAGAATAAGGCCATTAATCGCTTTATGCTGGTTCTGTGCACGTTATATACCCTATCGCCGCAGGAATTTGCTTCTGCGACGGAATCGCTCCATGGCCGTACCCGAGTCTATTTCGCGGGCGACCAACAAACATTGCTTCAGCATGGCACACATACAAAGCCTAAACATATTCCAGGCACGCCATACTGGGTGATTACCAATACGAATACCGGTCGTAAACGCAGCATGGTTGAGCACATCATGTTGACGATGCAGTTCCCTGCGGAACTGACAGAAAAAGTGTGCGGAACCATCTAATCATCTATCTATTCCCTAAATCATTCGAGTTGCGTGAAGCCAACGCACAGGCAGTTCGAAGAATGAGGGGAATAACATTAACCACTTATCTAACTACACTAACTACAGCGTTAGGGAGAAGCGCCAATGGCTAATCACCCAAGGGCCGGACAGCCTGCCCGGCAGAGCGATTTGATTAATGTGGCACAGTTAACGTCACAATATTATGTGCTGCGCCCAGAAGTCGGCAACACAGCGCACGCGGTGAAATTCGGTACGTCTGGCCATCGCGGTAGCGCGGGGCGTCATAGCTTTAATGAACCGCACATTCTGGCAATTGCGCAGGCGATTGCTGAAGAGCGTAAAAAGCAAGGCATCAGCGGCCCGTGCTATGTAGGTAAAGACACGCATGCGCTCTCTGAGCCTGCATTTATTTCCGTGCTGGAAGTGTTGGCTGCCAACGGCGTGGATGTGATCGTTCAGTTGGATAATGGGTTTACCCCAACGCCAGCGGTGTCTAACGCGATTCTGGTTCACAATCGTCAGGGGGGGGCGCTGGCGGACGGCATTGTAATTACGCCGTCCCACAACCCGCCGGAAGATGGCGGCATCAAATATAATCCGCCGAACGGTGGCCCGGCAGACACCAACTTGACCAGCGTGATTGAGACGCGCGCGAATGCGTTGCTGGCAGATGAACTGCGTGATGTGAAGCGCATCACGCTGGATCAGGCCTTGAAAAGCGGACACGTCCACGAGCAGGATCTGGTTCAGACTTATGTAGAAGGTCTCGCGAGCGTAGTGGATATGGCGGCGATTCAACGCGCGGGTCTGAAACTGGGCGTTGATCCGCTGGGTGGTTCCGGTATTGCCTACTGGCAGCGCATTGCAGAACACTACAAGCTGGATCTCACGCTGGTTAATGACGCTGTCGATCAAACATTCCGCTTTATGTCGCTGGATCACGACGGCGTGATCCGTATGGATTGCTCGTCAGAATTCGCCATGGCCGGGCTGCTGGCGCTGCGTGACAAGTTCGATCTGGCGTTTGCCAATGATCCTGACTATGACCGGCACGGTATTGTCACCCCGGCAGGGCTGATGAACCCGAACCACTATCTGGCGGTGGCAATCAACTATCTGTTCCAGCACCGTCCGCAGTGGGGGCAGTCTGTTGCTGTCGGCAAAACGCTGGTATCCAGTGCGATGATCGATCGCGTCGTGGCTGATTTGGGCCGTAAGTTGGTGGAAGTTCCCGTTGGCTTCAAATGGTTCGTTGACGGTTTGTATGACGGCAGCTTTGGCTTTGGTGGTGAAGAAAGCGCGGGGGCTTCCTTCCTGCGCTTTGACGGCACGCCGTGGTCGACGGACAAAGATGGCATCATCCTGTGTCTGCTAGCGGCGGAAATTACGGCCGTGACGGGTAAAAACCCGCAGCAGCACTACGATGAGCTGGCACAGCGCTTTGGCGCACCGAGCTACAACCGTATTCAGGCGTCTGCGACGCATGCGCAAAAAGCGGTGCTGTCCAAATTGTCTCCTGAACAGGTGGCAGCCAGCACGCTGGCGGGCGATCCGATTACCGCACGCCTGACTGCTGCTCCGGGTAATGGAGCGTCGATTGGTGGCCTGAAAGTGATGACGGAGAATGGCTGGTTTGCTGCGCGTCCTTCCGGCACGGAAGAAGCCTACAAGATTTACTGTGAAAGCTTCCTCGGGGTGGAACACCGCGAGCGCATCGAGAAAGAAGCGGTAGAGATTGTCAGTGCAGTACTCGCAACGGCTAAGTAAGTGAAAAGGGCGCTGCTTGCAGCGCCCTTTTAATCTTGTGCAGCGATAAAACGTAGACTGTATTTATCCCAAGGCAACAAGTAACGCTCCCACAGAAATCAGTGCCACACCGGCTCCTGCCATCAGCGAAATTTTTTCTCCCAGCAGTATGACTGCCAGCACGACGGCGAAGACCACGCTGAGCTTATCGATCGGTGCGACCTGTGCGACGTTGCCGTTCTTCAACGCGACAAAGTAAAACAGCCACGATAGCGCTCCCGCGACGCCGCTAAGTACAATGAACAACAGCGCTTTCTTATTCGCGATAACTTCACCGACCAGCGTCAGCTTACCTTGCGCGACCACGACACCCACCAGAAAAAGTGCCATGATGACGGCACGAATCGCGGTCGCGGTATTGGCGTCCAAATTTTGCAGACCGATCTTGCCAAATATTGCGACCATCGCGGCACATACCGCGGACAACAATGCATAAATTAACCAACTACTCATGACGACGGATTCCTGAAGAAAAGGCAGGCGCGTGCAGCGGGAGGGATCCTCCACGGGCATAGCCTGATACAGGAAGATGATTTTACGGCATAAATCGATAACCGATAGCGGTTTCAGTCAAGAGATGGCACGGTCTTGCCGGGGTGGCGCTTTCCAGCTTCTGGCGCAGATGCCCCATATAAATACGCAAATAGTGGCTGTGCTCGACGGCGTTTGGCCCCCAGACCTGGGTCAGCAGTTGGCCCCAACATCCGGCTCATCCCCGCCACGCCGATTTCAGATAGCATGGTCGGGATCAGACAGACGAACAGGCCGCCTGAGACGATGCTAAGCGTCACAACACACTTCCAGAACAAAATAGACAACGTCAGGGTAGGAAAACGCAGGAAAAGAAGGTGCAAATTTCCCGTCTGTGGGCGTAAAAAAAGTATAAAAATGGGATGAAAAGTAGGCGTTGTGGCGTCAGCAAAGCTGAAGGCAGCGAGAAGAGAACATTAAAGGAGAGGGAATAGAGTGATCCAATCTAAAAACCATAAATTAACTAATGTTAAGTTTATTTTTAACGTTACTGTAACTTAATGACGTGATGACGAAAATAATTGGCGATTATTTCATCTTTTACTGGTCAGATGAGTAGTAAGCTTTCAGGAAAAGCGGTAAAATTTTAACCAATATCACAGTTCTTATTTTATCGTTATGAAAAGCACCGCTGAACAAGGGGGCTTATCCCAGAGGAGGATCGTTATGTCGCTTTATACTACTTATCCCTTGCACCGTATTCTCCTGCGTCGCGCCGCCGTGGTTGCTATTGGTGTGCTGGCATTACCAGTGATGCTGTTCCGCCGCGATCGGGCACGTTTTTACAGCTATTTACACCGTGTCTGGCTGAAAACCAGCGATAAGCCGGTATGGATGGCGCAATCCGAAGCCGCCGCCTGCGATTTCTATTAAGGCCAACGTCTAAGGTCTCTCGTGTTTATCTGCTCTCTCTGGCGGATAAACACGAAAAATGAATCGGTGAAGTCTTGGTTTAAGGATGTTTTGACGCGGTTTACCCTTTTCCCCTCCGGCGGTTCTTCCGTTATTTCTCCCCAATCTTATGATTTATTGCTTTATTCTTTGCTGTGACTGCACTGAATCGCGGTGAAATCCGCTATGCTGGTCAAGAGGGTTTGCAGAATGCCAACGCACATGCAGCTTGAAATATGACGGGTATAAGGATAAATCATGACGCTCGAACTCATCCCTGTTGGTATCAGCGCCTGTCTGCTCGGTAATCCCGTGCGGTTTGATGGTGGACACAAGCGTTTGACGTTTGCCGCTGAACAACTGGCACCCTATTTTCGTTTTGAGCCGGTCTGCCCGGAAATGGCGATTGGTTTACCCGTACCGCGTCCGGCACTCAGACTGGTACGCGAAGGGGAAAACCACATCACACTACGTGCCAGCAATGGCTCACCGCTGGATGTCACCCAGCAAATGACGGTGTTTTCTGCTGACAAAGTCAGTCAGCTTCAGCATTTATGCGGTTATATCGTCTGCGCCAAATCGCCGAGTTGCGGTATGGAACGCGTGAAGGTTTACAATGAAGCACAAAAGGATGCGCGTAAAAGTGGTATCGGCCTGTTTACGCAGGCGCTGATGCGGCAAATGCCCTGGCTTCCTGTTGAAGAAGACGGCCGCCTGCAAGATCCCGGCTTGCGGGAAAATTTCATTGAGCGCGTTTATGCGCTGCACGAACTGAATCAGCTATGGCAAAACGGGTTGAGTCGTGGCGCGTTGATTGCCTTTCATAGCCGCTATAAATTATTGCTGCTGGCGCACTCCCAGCCGGAATACCGCGAACTGGGGCCGTTTGTTGCGGGGATCGATAAGTGGGAATCACTGGAAGACTATATTGTTGAATACCGGATGCGGTTGATGAAGCTGCTATCGACACCTGCGACGCGACGTAACCACACCAATGTGCTGATGCATGTACAGGGCTATTTCCGACGTCAGCTAAATACTCAACAGCGGCAGGAGCTGGCGCAGCTGATCGATCGTTATCGACAGGGCTTGCAGCCGCTACTGGCACCTATCACGTTGCTAAAACATTACATGGCGGAATATCCCGATGCGTATCTGGCTCAGCAGCGTTACTTTGAGCCGTACCCAGAAGCATTACGCCTGCGTTACGGACACTAGTTTGACCGCCCGAGGAATTTCATGACCACGCATGGAGTTACACATCATGTAGTTACACATGTAGTCTGGCTACGCAATGACCTGCGCGTTACCGATAATCTGGCGCTGTACTCGGCCTGTCAGGATCCGAACGCGACTGTGCTTGCCGTCTTTATCGCAACGCCTGTGCAGTGGGAAAAGCATGATATGGCACCGCGTCAGGCGGCCTTTCTACTGGAGAACCTGACGCTGGTGCAGCAGGCACTGGCCGAGAAAGGTATCCCGCTGCATTACCATGAATGTGCTGACTTTGCGGCGTCGGTTGATTGGCTGGTACAGTTTTGTGCGCAGCAGCAGGCCACCGATCTTTTCTACAATTATCAGTATGAAATCAACGAGCACCTGCGTGATAAGCAGGTGAAAGAGCGACTGACGGATAGTGTGGTTTGCCATGGTTATCATGACAGCCTGTTGCTGCCGCCGGGTAGCGTGCTGACGGGCAACGGCGAGATGTATAAAGTATTTACGCCCTTTCGTCAGGCCTTTATCAAACGCTTGCTGGAGGCCGATGTTACGTGCGTACCGGCACCGAACGTGCGCGGTGAGCCGATCGATAACACAATGGCACTGACGCCGTTCAGCTATCCGCAGCGCGAGGTGGATCGCGACGATTTCCCCTGTGGCGAACGTGTGGCATTGCAGCAGTTACGCCGTTTTTGCCGTGAGCAGGTGCAGGATTACGACCAGCAGCGGGATTTCCCTTCATTGCCCGGCACCAGCAAACTGTCTCCGTATCTGGCGCTTGGGGTTGTATCGCCGCGCCAATGTTTTAATCGCCTACGCACCGAATGCCCAGAGATGCAGGAACGACGCGAGGGCGGAGCATTCATCTGGTTTAGTGAGCTGGTCTGGCGTGAATTTTACCGCCATCTGATCGTGTCCTGGCCGCAGTTGTGTAAACACCGACCGTTCACCGCGTGGACGCAGTGGGTGAAATGGCGGGAGGCACCGGAGGATTTAGCCGCCTGGCAACAGGGAAACACGGGCTATCCCATTGTGGATGCAGCGATGCGTCAACTGAATGCAACGGGGTGGATGCATAATCGACTGCGTATGATTTGCGCCAGCTTTCTCGTCAAAGATTTACTGATAGATTGGCGTGAAGGCGAACGCTACTTTATGTCGCAATTACTGGATGGCGATCTGGCGGCGAATAACGGCGGCTGGCAGTGGGCGGCGTCGACGGGCACCGATGCTGCACCTTATTTTCGTATTTTCAATCCGACAACCCAGGGCGAGCGCTTCGATCCCGAGGGTCGGTTTATTCGTCGCTGGCTACCTGAGCTGGCTGCGGTGCCGGATAAAGACATTCACCAGCCCCATCGGTGGGTCGACAAACACCATCATCAACTAAACTATCCGCTGCCGATCGTCGATCACAAAACCGCCCGTCAGAGCACGCTGGCGGCGTTTGAAGCGGCAAAAAATATCGGTATGGCGGATAACGATCAGGAAGAGAAAAGTAAGTATGCGTAATGTGGAACTGGAAAGCATCATTAACGAGAAGCTGAGTACCGAGACGTTTCAGGACTACGCGCCGAACGGTTTACAGGTCGAGGGGCGTGCCGAAGTGAAACGTATTGTGACGGGCGTAACGGCCTCACAGGCGCTGCTGGATGCGGCGGTAGAAAAGCAGGCCGATGCGATACTGGTTCACCACGGTTACTTCTGGAAAAACGAACCGCAGATTGTTTGTGGTATGAAGCGTAACCGACTGAAAACGCTGTTGCTCAATGATATCAACCTGTATGGCTATCATCTGCCGTTGGACGCACACCCAGAGTTGGGGAATAACGCACAACTGGCGGCGCTGTTGGAGATTCAGGTGCAGGGCGCGATCGAGCCGCTGGTGCCATATGGCGAACTGGCACAGCCCATGACGGCGGATGCCTTTTGCCGCCGTGTAGAAAAACGGCTGGGGCGTAGTGTGCTGCATTGTGGGGATAATGCACCGCAACAGATACAGCGCGTGGCCTGGTGTACCGGTGGCGGTCAGGGCTTTATTGAACAAGCTGCCCGCTTTGGGGTCGATGCGTTTATTACTGGTGAAGTGTCTGAGCAAACGATCCACGTCGCTCGCGAAATGGGGCTGCATTTCTTTGCTGCTGGACACCATGCTACCGAACGCGGTGGTATCCGGGCGTTGGGTGAATGGCTGGCGGCACAACATGGTTTTGATGTGACATTTATTGATATTCCTAATCCGGCCTGATGGGCTGAAAATATCGGTATTACATGGGAATGATGGTGCATTTTGTAGGTTGGCATCGTTCTTGCTTGTCTATTGACAAGAAAAGAGAACAGTAAGCAACGTTAATCATTTGGCTATGTTCACCATGACGGATAAACGTGATTCAGGAGGAAAGATTGCAACGAGCACGGTGTTATCTTCTGGGCGAGAGAGCGGTCGTTCTTGAACTGGAACCGCCCATGTCGCTGGAGAGCCAGCAACGGATATGGGGGCTTGCCGAGCGCCTGAATCACCATGAAGAGGTGCTGGAAGCGATTCCCGGCATGAACAACCTGACGGTGGTGTTGGCGCACCCGCAACAGATTGCGCGGGATGCGATTGAGCGCTTGCAGCGCTGGTGGGAGGAAAGCGAATCGCTAGCGTTTGACCCACGAGATATCGACATTCCTGTCATTTATGGGGGAGAGGTGGGACCGGATCTGGCGGACGTTGCCGCTCACAGTGGCCTGACAGTGAGTCAGGTTGTGGAAGCGCATGCGGCTGCACAGTATGTGGTCTACTTTTTGGGCTTCCAGCCGGGTTTTGCTTACCTCGGCGGCTTAAATGAGAAATTGCATATGCCGCGCCGCGCCGAACCCCGTGTGCGTGTGCCTGCGGGATCGGTCGGGATTGGCGGTGCGCAGACGGGGATTTATCCGCTGGCAACGCCGGGCGGCTGGCAGCTGATTGGTCGCACCTCACTGAAACTGTTCAACCCGCAAACGATGCCGCCAACACTGCTGCGCCCCGGCGATAACGTTCGGTTTCTGCCACAGAAGGAGGGCATATGCTGAAAGTTATCCATGCCGGATTGCATACTTCAGTGCAGGACGGCGGCCGCGTCGGCTTTCGCCGTTTGGGTATCAGCCAGTCAGGCGCGCTCGATCTGCCTGCCCTGAAAATGGCCAACTTGCTCGTTGGCAACGAGGAGAATGCCGCTGCGTTGGAAATTACACTGGGCAAGTTTAGTGCAACGTTTACCACGGCCTGCTGGGTGGCGCTGACCGGGGCGGATTGTCATGCTGAGTTGGATGGAAAGCCGCTCTGGACAGGCTGGCGTTTCGCCGCGAAACCGGGGCAGACGTTGAAAATGCGTCTGCCGCGTAACGGAATGCGTAGCTATTTGTCCTTGTCCGGCGGTGTGGATGTGCCGGAAGCGCTTGGCTCGCGCAGTACCGATTTGAAGGCCGGTTTTGGTGGTTTTGACGGACGTTTATTGAGGGATGGCGATGAACTCCCGCTGGGAACACCCACTCGCGAACTGACGCGAGAAGCGGGTATCAAGCAACTGTTGTTTGGCAACCGCGTGCGGGCATTGCCGGGGCCGGAGTATCAGGAATTCAGTGAAGAGATGCAGGAACTGTTCTGGCGGACTTCCTGGCAGTTGAGTCCGCAAAGTAACCGCATGGGTTACCGTTTGGTGGGAGCTGAGCTACAGCGTACTACGTCATCAGGTAATAAACCGCGCGAGCTGCCTTCACATGGGCTACTACCGGGCGTCGTCCAGATTCCCCACAACGGTCATCCTATTGTATTGCTGGCGGATGCGCAGACCACTGGTGGTTACCCGCGTATTGCGAGTGTGATTGAAGCTGATTTATTCCATTTGGCGCAAATCCGGCTCGGTGAACCGATACATTTTATTCACTGTACGCCGGCTCAGGCGCAAAAAGCCGCAGAAGAACAGCGGCGTTACCTCGAACAATTGGCGTGGAGGCTGCATGATTATTGATCTGAATGCCGATTTGGGCGAGGGCGGTGAGAACGATGAAGCGCTGCTGAAGCTGGTGACGTCGGCCAACATTGCCTGTGGTTTTCACGCTGGTGATGCGCAGACCATGCGCCAGTCAGTACGTTGGGGGATTGGCTATGGGGTCGCGCTTGGTGCTCACCCAAGTTTTCTCGATCGTGAAAATTTTGGTCGCAAGGCGATGAATGTGCCCGCAGACGTTGTTTTTGCGCAGATGGTCTATCAACTTGGTGCGCTCAGTGCGATCGTTGCTGCCGAAGGCGGAACGCTGTCGCACGTTAAGCCCCATGGGATGCTTTACAATCAGTCTGCCAGCCAGCCAGGGTTAGCCGATGCAGTAGCCAAGGCGGTGAAGGTCGTCAATCCGACATTGCGTTTGGTTGGGTTGGCGGGAAGTGAATTAATCCGAGCCGGAAAACGACTGGGGCTAGAAACACGTCAGGAAGTGTTCTCCGATCGTTGCTATCTACCCGACGGGGCGTTGGTGCCGCGCACTCAGGCTGGGGCGTTGATTAACAGCGATGAACTGGCGCTGGCACAGACGTTGGAAATGATTCAACGCCAGCGGGTCAGGGCGATCGACGGTTCCTGGGTCAACGTACAAGCGGATACCGTCTGTATTCACGGCGATGGACAACACGCGCTGCTGTTTGCCCGTAAGCTGCGTAACTGCTTTAGCCAGCATCAGATCGCTGTTGCGGCGGCATAATCATTATTTTTGTATGGCGGGGATAACCGATGAAAACCGTTTTAATTACGGCGTTTGAACCTTTTGCGGGTGAAGCGATTAACCCCTCTTGGGAAGCGGTAAAAGTCCTTCATCAGCGGGAGGTCGGCGGTGCCCGCGTGGTGGCTTGCCGTTTATCTTGCGTTTTTGACCTGTCATTGGAACAGCTTTACCGTGCGATGGCTGAATGGCAGCCGGAAGTGGTGATCGCAGTGGGGCAGGCTGGAGGGAGCGCCGATATTTCCGTCGAACGCGTGGCGATCAACATTAATGATGCGCGAATTCCTGATAATCGAGGCAATCAGCCGATTGATACGCCCGTGGTGGAAAATGGGCCAGCGGCGTATTTCTCGACGCTGCCAGTAAAAGCGCTAGTGCAGGCATTACGCGTGGCGGGTATCCCCGCGTCGGTGTCGCAAACGGCGGGAACGTTTGTCTGCAACCATGTGATGTATGGACTCTTACATCATCTTCATCAACAGGGTGATGTGGTGCGCGGCGGATTTGTGCATATTCCCTATTCACCAGAACAGGGCGCACGACACCCCGGTGAACCGAGCATGCCAACCTCATTAGTCACAACGGCATTAGAAGTGATGATTAAGCAGTCGCTGATGCAGCAGGCGGATGTGGCGCTGACGGGGGGGGCATTACATTAGTTTAGCGAATCGCTCTGTCGCAGAGCATCTGATTTTCAGGGAGTAAAGTATGCCGGAAGGACCGGAAATTCGCCGGGCGGCCGATAAATTGGTTGAGGCAGTAGTCGGGAAAACGTTGACGCGTGTCTGGTTTGCATTTCCAGAACTGAAGCCATACGAAGCAGAATTGATCGGGCAACAGGTCAGGCAGATTGAAACGCGCGGGAAGGCGCTGCTGACTTACTTTAGCAACGAGCGGGTGTTGTATAGCCATAATCAGCTGTATGGCGTGTGGCGAGTGGTGAATGCGGGCGAGTCGCCGGAAACAAAACGGGATTTGCGCGTCCGACTGGAAACGCAGGATCGCGCCATTCTGCTTTACAGCGCGTCAGATATTGAAATGCTGACGCCGGAGACGCTCTCGACGCATCCTTTTCTACAACGAATTGGCCCGGATGTGTTGGATCTTTCGCTGACGCCGGAGCAGGTGTGTGAGCGCTTGTTATTACCGCGTTTTCGTCGTCGCCAATTCAGTGGGTTGCTGCTGGATCAGGCTTTTCTCGCGGGGTTGGGGAATTATCTGCGCGTCGAGATTCTGTGGCAGGCTCGGTTAGCCCCCCAACATACGGCAGCACAGTTGAATGAAGAACAGTTACAGATGCTGAGTCGGGCATTGCTGGATATTCCTCGGTTGTCTTACACCACGCGCGGCACGGTTGATGACAATCGACACCATGGGGCGATTTTTTCGTTCAAGGTTTTCCATCGTGAAGGGGAACGCTGTGAGCGCTGCGGCGGAATGATTGAAAGAACGATGCTGTCATCGCGCCCGTTTTATTGGTGCCCGCACTGCCAGAGGTAGTAGAAGTAAGAGAAATTCGGTTCTGAAACAACAAAGGCCGGATAGTCCGGCCTTATTGCACAGCTTGAATAGATTAATCGTGTTTCAGGTTGGACGAGAAATCACGTTTGTCGTAGCCGGTATACAGCTGACGTGGACGGGCAATCTTGATGCCGTCGTCGTGCATTTCGTTCCAGTGCGCAATCCAGCCTACAGTACGTGCCATCGCGAAGATAACGGTAAACATGGAAGACGGAATACCCATCGCTTTCAGGATGATACCGGAGTAGAAGTCCACGTTAGGATACAGTTTCTTCTCGATAAAGTACGGATCGTTCAGTGCGATGTTTTCCAACTCCATCGCCACTTCCAGCAGATCATCTTTTCTGCCCAATTCTTTCAGCACTTCATGGCAGGTTTCACGCATGACGGTGGCGCGCGGATCGTGGTTTTTATACACACGGTGGCCGAAGCCCATCAGGCGGAAGGAGTCGTTCTTGTCTTTTGCACGTTCGATAAACGCAGGGATGTGTTCCACGCTGCTGATTTCTTCCAGCATCCGCAGGCAGGCTTCGTTCGCGCCGCCGTGTGCCGGTCCCCACAGCGAGGCGATCCCCGCGGCGATACAGGCAAATGGATTTGCACCGGACGAACCCGCCGTACGCACGGTAGACGTCGAGGCGTTTTGTTCGTGATCGGCATGCAGGATAAGAATACGATCCATGGCGCGTTCCAGCACCGGATTCACAACATATTCTTCACAAGGAGTGGAGAACATCATGTGCAGGAAATTACCCGCGTAGGACAGGTTATTTTTTGGATAAACAAATGGCTGACCCAGTGAATATTTATAACACATCGCTGCGACGGTCGGCATTTTCGACAGCAGGCGATAAGCCGCGATTTCGCGGTGGCGCTCGATACTAATGTCGAGAGAATCGTGGTAAAACGCCGCCAGTGCACCGGTGACACCGCATAAAACGGCCATTGGATGTGAATCACGGCGGAAACCGTGGAACAGACGGGTAATCTGTTCATGGATCATGGTGTGACGAGTTACGGTAGTTTTGAACGTTTCATACTGTTCGACCGTTGGGACTTCACCGAACAACAGGATGTAAGACACTTCAAGATAATTCGATTTTTCAGCCAGTTGGGCAATCGGGAAGCCGCGATGCAGCAGGATGCCTTCATCGCCGTCGATATAGGTAATTTTTGATTCGCAAGATGCGGTAGAGGTAAAGCCAGGGTCAAATGTGAAGTAACCTTTGGAACCGAGGGGACGAATATCAATCTCATCATATCCTAGCGTACCGGATAGGACATTTAGCTCAATCGGTTCTTTACCTTCTAGGGTAAGTGTTGCTTTTTTATCAGCCATTTACAGTCTCCTTAGCGCTTTAATTTTAAAAATTCTCACTGAAGAAATACCGTCATGCCTGTGCACCGGACGAGTAATGACCGGTGAAACTCTGTCGTGACACAGTCGTCAAATAGGATACAGAGTAAGGCGGGTAGCCGCATTCAGGATGAAAAATTCGTTCTCCAGGTAATTAACAATCTCCAGACGATTAACAAGGTTCTGAATAGATTGTAGCCATTACCTATGATTTTTACGTGGACTCTCTCCACTGTTACATAAGTTACGCCAGTGTGGAAGTGTCCCCCGTGCTTTAACACATCATAAGAAATTCAATCCCCTAGTTGTAATTGAAATGTTGAAGTTTTGTCAAATCGGATAATTAATTTTATACAAATTGTGAAGTTCGTGATCTAAATCACTGTTCGGGGCAAATGTCACCAAACAGTTTGTATGGGAATTGTAATGAGAATGTGAAGGACCTATACTCCCGCCAGGTCTCCGGAATCACCCTGCAGTAGGAGCACCCAGTATGAAAGGATCGTGCGCTGTTTAGACACCGGAATGTCGATGTTTGAGCGCGTATCGTAAACCCACTTTCAGGGCTGCAACTTTCATGCTGTCTGACCTCACATCAGGCCCGGAGGAAGAAACAATAATAAAAGCTGTGTGGGCAAATCTGTGAAAAAACAAAGACCTGTCAATCTGGAATTGCAGACGATCCAGTTTCCCGTTACTGCGATAGCATCTATTCTTCATCGCGTCTCCGGCGTTATCACCTTTGTCGCTGTCGGTATTTTACTGTGGCTGTTAGGCACTTCTCTTTCCTCAGAGGAAGGGTTCCTGCGTGCCGCGGAAATTATGGATAGCTTCATCGTCAAATTTATCGTTTGGGGCATCCTCGTTGCGTTGGCTTATCACATTGTTGGTGGTTTACGTCACCTGTTGATGGATTTTGGCTATATAGAAGAAGACCTTGCCGCAGGTAAACGTTCTGCAAATATCTCCTTTATTATTACTGTCGTGCTTTCAATTCTGGCTGGAGTCCTCGTATGGTAAGCAATGCTTCTGCGTTAGGACGCAATGGCGTACACGATTGGCTACTGATTCGCGCTTCTGCCATTGTTATCGTTCTTTATGTTATTTATATCATTGGTTTTATTGCTACGGCTGGCGACATCACTTATGAAATCTGGCGTGGTTTCTTCGCGATGGCCCTCACCAAAGTATTCACACTGCTAACGTTATTTTCCATTCTGGTTCATGCCTGGATAGGGATGTGGCAAGTGCTAACCGACTACATTAAACCGCTGGCCTTACGCCTGACTTTACAGTTGGCAATTGTGGTAGCGCTGTTGGTGTACGTCATTTATGGAACTGTTGTGGTGTGGGGTGCGTGATGAATTTGCCAGTCAGAGAATTTGATGCAGTCGTTGTAGGTGCGGGTGGCGCAGGTATGCGCGCCGCGCTGCAAATCTCCCAAATGGGCCTGTCCTGTGCCCTATTATCTAAAGTGTTCCCAACCCGTTCTCATACCGTGTCCGCGCAGGGCGGTATTACCGTTGCGCTGGGCAACACCCATGAGGACAACTGGGAATGGCACATGTATGACACCGTAAAAGGGTCGGATTACATTGGCGATCAGGATGCCATTGAATATATGTGTAAAACCGGCCCAGAAGCGATTCTGGAACTGGAACACATGGGGTTACCGTTCTCCCGTCTGGATGATGGCAGTATTTATCAGCGTCCGTTCGGTGGTCAATCTAAGAATTTTGGCGGCGAGCAGGCTGCACGTACCGCCGCAGCCGCTGACCGTACCGGTCATGCATTACTGCATACGCTGTATCAGCAGAACCTGAAAAATCACACCACTATTTTCTCCGAGTGGTATGCCCTCGATCTGGTGAAAAATCAGGATGGTGCGGTTGTCGGTTGTACCGCGATCTGTATCGAAACCGGTGAAGTTGTCTATTTCAAAGCGAAAGCAACCGTGCTAGCAACCGGCGGTGCGGGGCGTATCTATCAGTCCACCACCAATGCGCACATTAATACTGGCGACGGTGTGGGCATGGCATTGCGTGCGGGTGTTCCGTTGCAGGACATGGAAATGTGGCAGTTCCATCCAACCGGGATTGCGGGGGCGGGTGTGCTGGTCACCGAAGGCTGTCGTGGTGAAGGCGGCTATTTGCTGAATAAGCACGGTGAGCGTTTTATGGAACGCTATGCGCCAAACGCGAAAGATCTGGCGGGTCGTGATGTGGTTGCCCGTTCTATTATGATCGAGATTCGTGAAGGCCGTGGCTGTGAAGGCCCGTGGGGACCACACGCCAAACTGAAGCTGGATCACTTGGGTAAAGACGTTTTGGAATCTCGGCTGCCGGGCATTTTGGAGCTGTCGCGCACGTTTGCCCACGTCGATCCGGTAAAAGAGCCGATCCCGGTTATCCCAACCTGCCACTATATGATGGGCGGTATTCCGACCAAAGTGAGCGGTCAAGCGTTGACGGTGAATGAGAAAGGCGAAGATGTGGTGATCCCAGGGCTGTTTGCCGTGGGTGAAATTGCCTGTGTATCGGTCCATGGTGCTAACCGTCTGGGGGGCAACTCGTTGCTCGACCTGGTGGTATTTGGTCGTTCAGCCGGTATTCATTTGCAAGAATCGCTAGATGAGCAGGGCGAAAGCCGTGATGCCAGCGAATCCGATATTGAAGCATCGCTCGACCGCCTCAATCGCTGGAACAATACTCGCTCCGGTGAAGATCCGGTTGAAATCCGTAAAGCGCTGCAATCCTGTATGCAGAACAACTTCTCGGTCTTCCGTGAAGGCGATGCGATGGCTAAAGGGTTAGAAGAGCTGAAAGTGATCCGTGAACGCCTGAAAAATGCGCGACTGGATGACACCTCAAGCGAGTTCAACACCCAGCGCATCGAGTGTCTGGAGCTGGATAACCTGATGGAAACCGCGTATGCGACGGCGGTCTCTGCTAACTTCCGTACTGAAAGCCGTGGCGCACACAGCCGCTTCGACTACCCAGAGCGCGACGATGAAAATTGGCTGTGCCATTCGTTGTATCTGCCGCAAACCGACAGCATGACACGCCGTGAGGTGAACATGCAGCCTAAACTGCGTC
Organism: Pectobacterium araliae; assembly: GCF_037076465.1. Taxonomy (NCBI): domain Bacteria; kingdom Pseudomonadati; phylum Pseudomonadota; class Gammaproteobacteria; order Enterobacterales; family Pectobacteriaceae; genus Pectobacterium; species Pectobacterium araliae. The sequence continues at coordinate 1,381,487 of NZ_AP028908.1, forward strand.
CGGCGTTCCCGCCGAAAATACGTACTTATTAATTGCGGAGATCAAACGATGAAAGTCGAATTTTCCATTTATCGTTACAACCCGGATGTTGATGATGCTCCGCGGATGCAGGATTATCAGTTGGAGGCGGAAGAAGGCCGCGACATGATGCTGCTGGATGCGCTGATGCTGCTGAAAGAGCAAGATCCAACGCTGTCATTTCGTCGTTCCTGCCGTGAAGGCGTCTGCGGTTCCGATGGCGTTAACATGAACGGCAAAAATGGGCTGGCCTGTATTACGCCCGTTTCCGCGTTGCGGCGTGGAAACAACAAAATTGTTATCCGTCCTTTACCTGGATTACCGGTTGTCCGTGATTTGGTAGTGGACATGGGACAGTTCTATGCTCAATATGAGAAAATAAAGCCTTACCTGTTGAATAATGGGAAAAATCCGCCAGCGCGCGAGCATCTGCAATCGCCGGAACAGCGTGCCAAGCTGGATGGGTTGTATGAATGCATCATGTGTGCCTGCTGTTCAACGTCTTGCCCGTCGTTCTGGTGGAACCCGGACAAGTTTGTCGGGCCTGCGGGATTGCTGGCGGCGTACCGTTTCCTAATTGACAGCCGTGATACGGAAACCACGTCACGACTGGACGGTCTGGACGATGCATTCAGCGTTTTCCGCTGCCACGGCATCATGAACTGCGTCAACGTGTGTCCGAAAGGGTTAAACCCGACCAAGGCTATTGGCCATATTAAATCGATGCTGTTGCACCGTAGCGCGTAACGGATAGTCAATATCTAACGCGTTATTGCATAAAGATTAAGTAGTAAAACATGTATCTCCCTCTGAAGTTGCTATTCTTCAGAGGGAGCGCAGGAAACCTTTAAAAACCGGCTTACGCGCCCGAACCGGTTTTTAAAGGTTCCTTAGGGGGGAGGGATACTCTAAGCACGTACCGATGTACGACAAGTGAACCGTTTGTACGGCACACGATATACGGACACTAATTACATGTTAACCACGGCGAAAACTGAAGCTTATTAGCTTAAGGGATCATAATGCAGAACGGCGCGATGAAGGCCTGGCTGGATTCCTCCTATTTGGCGGGTGCGAATCAGTCCTACATAGAGCAACTCTATGAAGATTTTTTAACCGATCCTGACTCGATCGAACATAGCTGGCGCTCGATCTTCCAGCAATTGCCTACGAGTGGGGTCAAACCGGATCAACTCCATTCAAAAACGCGTGAATATTTCCGCCGTCTGGCGAAAGACGCTTCGCGCTTTACCTCGTCAGTCACCGATCCCGATATTGATGCTAAGCAGGTTAAGGTATTGCAGCTGATCAATGCGTTCCGCTTCCGTGGACATCAGCAGGCTAACCTGGACCCGATCTTCCTGCGCCCGCAGGAACCCGTTGCAGAACTGGATCTGGATTACCATAACCTGACGCAGGATGACCTACAGGAATCCTTCAACGTGGGGTCTTTTGCCATTGGCAAAGACACCATGAAGCTGGAAGATCTGTATGACGCGCTGAAACGCACCTATTGCGGTTCTATCGGTGCGGAATATATGCATATGACCAGCACGGAAGAAAAACGCTGGATACAGCAACGCATCGAGTCGGTAATGGGGCAGCCGTCATTTACGGTAGAAGAAAAGCGCCGTTTCCTGAAAGAGCTAACCGCAGCCGAAGGACTAGAACGTTATCTGGGTGCCAAGTACCCCGGTGCCAAGCGTTTCTCGCTAGAAGGTGGTGATGCACTGGTTCCGATGCTGAAAGAGCTGATTCGCCATGCAGGCTCAAACGACACTCGCGAAGTGGTATTGGGGATGGCGCACCGCGGTCGTCTCAACGTACTGATCAACGTGTTGGGTAAAAAATCGCAGGATCTGTTCGACGAGTTTGCCGGTAAGCATAAAGAACACTTGGGTACAGGTGACGTGAAATATCATCAGGGCTTCTCATCTGAATTTGAGACGGCTGGTGGTCTGGTGCATCTGGCGCTGGCGTTCAACCCATCGCACCTGGAAATCGTCAGCCCGGTCGTGACGGGGTCGGTTCGTGCGCGTCTTGACCGCCTGAATAGCCAGAGTGGTCCGCGTGTTTTGCCCATCACCATTCACGGCGATGCGGCAGTCAGCGGTCAGGGGGTCGTGCAGGAACTGTTGAATATGTCGACGGTGCGCGGCTACGAAGTTGGCGGTACGCTGCGTATTGTTATTAACAACCGTATCGGCTTTACGACCTCTAACCCGCTGGATATCCGTTCCACCGAATACTGTACCGATATCGGTAAAATGGTGCAGGCACCGATTTTCCACGTTAATGCAGACGATCCAGAAGCGGTAGCGTTTGTTACGCGTCTGGCGCTGGATTTCCGCAACGCCTTCAAGCGCGATGTGTTCATCGATTTGATTTGTTATCGTCGTCATGGTCATAACGAAGCTGATGAACCAAGTGCAACGCAGCCGATGATGTACCAGAAGATCAAAAAACACCCTACGCCACGTAAGGTGTATGCCGATCGTCTGGAACAGGAAAAAACCATCACGCTGGAAGATGCTACTGAAATGGTCAACCTGTACCGTGATGCGCTGGATGCGGGCGAATGCGTGGTGGAGGAATGGCGTGAGATGGATATGCAGTCCTTTACCTGGACGCCGTATCTGAACCATGACTGGGATGAACCTTATCCGCACGCCACGGAAATGAAACGTTTGCAGGAACTGGCGAAGCGTATCAGTGAAGTGCCAGAAGGGATTGACGTTCATCCTCGCGTTGCCAAAGTTTATGCTGACCGTGCTGAGATGGCCGCGGGTAACAAACCGTTCGACTGGGGCGGGGCAGAAACACTGGCCTACGCGACGCTGGTCGATGAAGGTATTCCGATTCGTCTGTCTGGTGAAGACAGCGGACGCGGTACGTTCTTCCATCGTCATGCTGTTGTGCATAACCAGATAAATGGTTCAAGCTATACGCCGTTGAACCATGTGCATAACGGGCAGGGGGAGTTCAATGTTTGGGACTCCGTACTATCCGAAGAAGCGATACTGGCGTTTGAATACGGTTATGCCACCGCAGAACCGCGCACGCTGACCATTTGGGAAGCGCAGTTTGGTGATTTTGCCAACGGTGCGCAAGTGGTGATCGACCAGTTCATCAGCTCCGGTGAGCAGAAGTGGGGTCGGATGTGTGGCCTGGTCATGCTGTTGCCGCACGGTTACGAAGGGCAAGGTCCAGAGCACTCGTCTGCCAGGCTGGAACGCTATCTGCAACTGTGTGCAGAACAAAATATGCAGGTCTGTATTCCATCAACGCCCGCACAGGTTTATCACATGCTTCGCCGTCAGGCGCTACGCGGTATGCGCCGTCCGCTGGTGGTCATGTCGCCAAAATCTCTGTTGCGCCACCCGCTGGCGATCTCTTCACTGGATGAACTAGCCAATGGTTCCTTCCAGCCAGCGATTGGTGAAGTTGAAGCATTAGATCCAGCAGCCGTGAAGCGTGTCGTGCTTTGTTCCGGTAAGGTCTACTATGATTTGCTGGAACAGCGCCGTAAGAACGAACAAAAAGATGTTGCGATCGTTCGTATCGAACAGCTTTATCCGTTCCCACATCAGTCCGTTCAAGCGGCACTGGAACCGTTTGCCCATGTTCATGATTTCGTGTGGTGTCAGGAAGAACCGCTGAATCAGGGAGCCTGGTATTGCAGTCAGCACCATTTCCGTGAAGTGATTCCGTTTGGGGCTTCTTTACGTTACGCAGGACGCCCGGCATCTGCATCACCCGCCGTTGGCTATATGTCCGTACACCAGAAACAACAGCAAGATCTGGTTGATGACGCGCTGAACGTTGATTAAATAAAAGGATAGATAATGAGTAGCGTAGATATTCATGTACCCGACCTGCCTGAATCCGTCGCTGACGCCACCGTTGCTACCTGGCATAAAAAGCCAGGCGATAGCGTCCAGCGCGATGAAGTACTGGTTGAAATTGAAACTGACAAAGTGGTACTGGAAGTGCCGGCCTCTGAAGCGGGCATTCTGGATGCCGTGCTGGAAGAAGAAGGCGCGACCGTAACGTCTCGCCAGCTATTGGGCCGCATTCGCCGTGGCGATAGTTCCGGTAAAGAAACCAGCGAGAAATCTCAGAGTAAAGAATCGACACCGGCACAGCGCCATACTGCTGGCTTGGAAGAAGAGAGTAGCGACGCGCTCAGCCCCGCTATCCGCCGCCTGATAGCAGAGCACGATCTCGATGCGTCTGCAATCAAAGGCAGCGGCGTCGGTGGTCGAATTACCCGTGAAGATGTGGACAAGCATTTGGCTGCCCAGAAGAAAGAACCTGGTAAAGCGGCTAAGTCCGAGGCTCCGGCGGTTTCTCCGGCACCGGCTCTGGGCGCGCGCAGCGAAAAACGCGTACCGATGACGCGCCTGCGTAAGCGTGTTGCTGAGCGTCTGCTGGAAGCGAAAAACAGTACGGCAATGTTGACGACGTTCAACGAAATCAACATGCAGCCGATCATGGATCTGCGCAAACAATACGGTGAAGCGTTTGAGAAACGTCACGGTGTGCGTCTGGGTTTCATGTCCTTCTACATCAAAGCCGTCGTTGAAGCACTGAAACGTTACCCTGAAGTGAATGCGTCTATTGATGGTGAAGATGTGGTTTACCACAACTACTTCGATGTCAGCATTGCGGTTTCTACTCCGCGTGGTTTGATCACGCCAGTGCTGCGTGATGTCGATGCGCTGGGCATGGCCGACATTGAGAAGCGCATCAAAGAGCTGGCCGTAAAAGGCCGTGATGGCAAACTGACGGTGGAAGAACTGCTGGGCGGTAACTTCACGATTACCAACGGCGGCGTCTTTGGCTCTCTGATGTCTACCCCGATCATCAACCCACCGCAGAGTGCGATTCTGGGTATGCACGCCATTAAAGATCGCCCGATGGCGGTTGATGGTCAGGTTGTTATTCTGCCAATGATGTATCTGGCACTGTCTTACGATCACCGTTTGGTCGATGGTCGTGAGTCCGTAGGCTTCCTGGTGACGGTGAAAGAGATGCTGGAAGATCCAGCGCGTCTGTTGTTAGACGTGTAGTCCGACAGGTTGACTTTCGGGCGGGTAACCCTGACGGTTTCCGCCCGAAATACACAGATTATGTGCTATGCAGGCCGCTTTTTCTCAGCGGTGTTATCCAAATATATCAGAGAGTTAATGGCGTTTTTTTCTACCGAAAGATTCGGTGATGAACAATCGTCTGCCGACTTATCTCCAAACCTAAATGGATAGAACATCATGAATTTACACGAGTATCAGGCAAAACAACTCTTTGCTCGATATGGTTTACCGGCACCGACCGGCTATGCCTGTACCACACCGCGTGAAGCAGAAGAAGCCGCATCCAAGATTGGTGCGGGTCCATGGGTCGTAAAATGTCAGGTTCACGCTGGTGGCCGCGGTAAAGCGGGCGGCGTTAAAGTGGTCAGCAATAAAGAAGACATTCGCGCTTTTGCTGAAAACTGGCTGGGTAAAAAACTCGTTACTTATCAAACAGACGTACAAGGTCAGCCGGTTCATCAGATTCTGGTTGAAGCCGCAACGGATATCGACAAAGAGCTTTATCTGGGCGCGGTTGTTGACCGTGGTACGCGTCGTGTAGTGTTCATGGCGTCCACCGAAGGTGGCGTAGAAATTGAAAAAGTGGCGGAAGAGACGCCGGAACTGATCCATAAAGCAGCGATCGATCCGCTGGTCGGCCCGCAGCCTTATCAAGGCCGTGAGTTGGCGTTCAAACTGGGTCTGAGCGGCAAGCAAGTGGCTCAATTTACCAAAATTTTCATGGGTCTGGCGACGCTGTTCCTTGAGCGCGATCTGGCGTTGGTCGAAATCAATCCGCTGGTTATCACTAAGCAGGGCGATCTGATCTGTCTGGATGGCAAGTTGGGCGCAGACGGTAATGCCCTGTTCCGTCAGCCTGAACTGCGTGAAATGCGTGACCCAAGCCAGGAAGATTCGCGTGAAGCACATGCCGCGCAGTGGGAACTGAACTACGTTGCGCTGGACGGCAATATTGGCTGTATGGTCAACGGTGCGGGTTTGGCGATGGGTACGATGGACATCGTGAAGCTGCACGGTGGTTCTCCTGCTAACTTCCTCGATGTCGGCGGCGGTGCGACAAAAGAGCGTGTGACTGAAGCGTTCAAAATTATCCTGTCTGACGACAAGGTAAAAGCCGTCTTTGTTAACATCTTTGGTGGTATCGTTCGTTGCGATTTGATCGCTGACGGTATCATCGGCGCGGTAGCCGAAGTGGGCGTTAACGTACCGGTTGTGGTACGTCTTGAAGGAAACAATGCAGAATTGGGTGCCAAGAAACTGGCGGATAGCGGCCTGAATATTATTGCCGCGACCAGCCTGACGGGTGCCGCTCAGCAGGTTGTTGCAGCAGTGGGGGATAAATAATGTCCATTCTGATTAATAAAAATACCAAAGTTATCTGTCAGGGTTTTACCGGTAGTCAGGGGACATTCCACTCTGAGCAAGCACTTGCTTACGGTACGCAAATGGTCGGTGGTGTCACGCCGGGTAAAGGCGGCACGGAACATCTGGGTCTGCCCGTCTTTAATACGGTGCGTGAAGCGGTAGAAGCGACGGGCGCAACGGCATCCGTTATCTACGTTCCGGCACCGTTCTGTAAAGATTCGATTCTGGAAGCGATTGACGCAGGCATCGAGCTGATTATCTGTATCACCGAAGGTATTCCGACGCTGGATATGCTGACGGTGAAAGTGAAACTCGATCAGAGTGGCGTGCGGATGATCGGTCCAAACTGTCCAGGTGTGATCACGCCGGGCGAATGTAAGATCGGTATTATGCCGGGTCATATTCACCTACCGGGTAAAGTCGGTATCGTTTCTCGTTCAGGTACACTGACGTATGAAGCGGTGAAGCAAACGACCGATGCCGGGCTGGGTCAGTCCAGTTGTGTGGGTATCGGTGGTGACCCGATCCCAGGTTCGAACTTCATCGATATTCTGAAGTTGTTTGAACAGGATCCACAGACAGAAGCTATCGTGATGATTGGCGAAATCGGTGGTACAGCGGAAGAAGAAGCGGCGGCGTATATTAAAGAGCACGTGACTAAACCCGTTGTTGGCTACATCGCGGGCGTGACGGCGCCGAAAGGCAAGCGTATGGGGCATGCTGGCGCCATCATTGCTGGCGGTAAAGGTACTGCCGATGATAAATTCGCTGCGTTAGAAGCGGCGGGTGTCAAAACCGTTCGCAGCCTGGCGGATATCGGCGATGCCGTAAAGGCAATATTAGCGCATTAATCGACTATTCGATTAAACATACTAGCCACCTTCGGGTGGCTTTTTTATTCACATTTAACTATCGGTGCCCATTGGCACAATTGAATTGGCATGAATTTTTAGCGGCTTTATTGGATAATTTGTGTGCCTGAAACGGGCGAGTAGTGATAAATAGAAATGATGATTACTCATTGATTTGATGTAAGCAGGGAATGATTAATTAATTTTCCTTAAGGGGATGTTGTGTGAAAAGAAATATAAAGCGCTGATTCTGGCATTATCTCCATTTACCTGCGCAGCCAGCACGCAGTCAATTAATATTGAAGTACTCAGTGCGACGGTTAAAGATAAAAAGATTGATGATGCCGCCGTTATTTTGCAGAAGAACGGTGCGCAGTCAGTGACCGCTCGCTCTGATTCCGCAGGTCGTGCCGTGCTTAACGCGCCATTCGAGATGGATCAGGACAGCTTGCTGATCATTAAAAAAGAGGGATATTCCGATCTGGTGGTTAAATGCCTGTGTGATGGAATGACCTATGCGATTAGTCCAGTAATGAAAAATTTGGATGGCATGCGAATTGTATTAACCTGGGGCGAAAAATCTTTTGATTTAGATTCTCATCTTATTTATCCAGATAATCATATTTATTTCTGCCATAAAAATGGACGCAATGCTAATCTTGATGTTGATGATACCGATAGTTTTGGCCCAGAAACGATCACAATTGATAAAAAATATTTAGGCGAAAGTTATATTTATGCTGTTCATGATTATTCGAATGGTGACAAGGCTAATTCACCTGCGCTTTCGGCAAGTAGTGCAAAAGTATTTGTCTATGTCGGAAGTTCGCAGGTACGGTCGTATTCCGTTCCACTGAATAAGGTCGGGAATATCTGGACGGTTTTCCATCTTAACCCTAATGGTGATTTTGAAGATATCAATGCGGTTGGCGAGGCTGATTTCACAAAAGTGAAGGATAGTGACGTGTTGCCAATGGTGCTAAACCCTGCGCAGACGGCAGTTGCCGTTACTGGAAATACAGTACTGGCAAAAAACCTCAATCGTGATGGGGAAGCCGCCTATGGACGCGGTGAGCTAGAGCAGGCCACGACACTATTCCTGGCGCGTTCGAGCAGGATAGCGCATTTGGTCAGGCGTACAGTAATCTGGGTCTGGCTTATCAGCAACGGGGCAACATTGCCGAAGCGATTTGGGCTAACCGCAAAGCGATTACGCTGGCAAACGGCAGCAATGCGGCAACTACGCGAGCTAGTTCGTACTACAACATCGCAAAATCTACGAGAATGCAGGCCAGTTCAGCGATGCACTCCAGCATTATGAGCTTGCGAGAGGTCAAAAAATTAACACGGTTTACGATAAAGCCATCGAGCGCATGAGAGCGAAGAGGTAATCGACCGCTTACACCGCGTATCTGTAACCACTACGGAGGCCTTTTGGCCTCCGTAGTGGCATATAGTGCTGCCGGGCGATGCATAAGGGGGCGAAGAACTCAGGGAATTCACCTACGGTTTGCTAAAAAATACAACGCAGTAACCAGCAATCAAAAATAAAAATTTGACATAAAATAGAAGATAAGAAATTCATGTAAATAATCGATAACGGGAAGTAAAAATTATATTGCTGAATTAATTTAACTTAAACTTAAAAATTACATCACATTAACAATAAATGTAATAAAGAAATTAATGCAACGCATTCATCACGAGAAAGGTGTTAAATTGCTTTAGATCAAGAAACGCCTCTGGATATAATTTATGAAATAGGCTTAAATTGCGCTAGGTCAATTATCGCCCTTTGTATCTTTGGGTGGGAAAGTTGATTTGAAGCCAAAAACCTAGCCTGGGTCACGTAAAAACCTATTTATTGTAGGGGATTACAAGCGTAATATACGGCTACCTCCTTATGGGGGACGCGATTTGTAATACTTGTGATTTATCTTGAGCTTGCTGTCGGGGCGTTGCGATGTGACTGCCTTGGTGAACAGTATTTTTAGTGTTTGTTACAGCTGATGTTAAAGCAATTCTTGTTGTGTTCTTTTTGGGTGTAATGGCCGAATGTTTGGCGGCTTGTCAGCGTTTGCAAGCTAATCCCTTCCTGCGAGGAGCAAGGAGTCAAAATGTTTGATGTAGTCGAACTGTCACGTTTACAGTTTGCCTTAACTGCAATGTACCATTTTCTATTCGTACCATTAACGCTGGGGATGGCGTTTTTGCTGGCGATTATGGAAACGGTATATGTGCTGTCCGGCAAACAAATCTATAAAGATATGACCAAATTTTGGGGCAAGTTATTTGCAATTAACTTTGCTCTTGGGGTCGCTACCGGATTGACCATGGAATTTCAATTCGGGACCAACTGGTCATATTTTTCTCACTACGTCGGGGATATTTTCGGCGCGCCGCTGGCTATTGAAGGCTTGATGGCATTCTTCCTGGAATCGACCTTTGTCGGCTTGTTCTTCTTCGGCTGGGACCGCTTAGGAAAAGTGCAGCATATGGCCGTTACCTGGCTGGTTGCACTGGGCTCTAACTTCTCTGCACTGTGGATTCTGGTTGCCAATGGCTGGATGCAGAACCCCATCGCATCGGATTTCAATTTTGAAACCATGCGTATGGAAATGGTGAGCTTCGCCGATCTGGTGCTGAACCCGGTTGCTCAGGTGAAATTCGTTCACACGGTAGCAGCAGGTTACTGTACTGGCGCAATGTTCATTCTGGGCATCAGTTCTTACTATCTGCTGAAAGGCCGCGACTTGGCATTTGCCAAGCGCTCATTCGCTATCGCCGCAAGCTTCGGTATGGCTTCTGTTCTGTCTGTTATCGTACTGGGTGATGAATCTGGTTATGAAATGGGTGACGTGCAGAAAACCAAACTGGCAGCGATTGAAGCTGAATGGGAAACGCAGCCCGCTCCTGCATCCTTTACGCTGATCGGCATCCCAAATCAGGAGACGATGGAAAATAACTATGCCATCAAGATTCCTTATGCTCTGGGGATCATTGCGACTCGCTCTACTGACAAAGAAGTCACGGGTCTGAAAGAGTTGATGGTGATGCATGAAGTGCGTATTCGCAACGGTATGAAGGCGTATCACTTGCTGGAAGAGTTACGCGCGGGCAATACCGATCCTGCGGTAAAAGAAGCATTCGATCAGTCTAAGCAGGATCTGGGATATGGCCTGTTGCTGAAGCGCTATACGCCGAAAGTCTCTGATGCGACAGAAACGCAGATTAAACAGGCGGTTAAAGATTCTATCCCGCGTGTAGCACCGCTGTACTTCTCTTTCCGCATCATGGTGGGTAGCGGCATTTTGATGTTGCTGATCATCGGGCTCTCTTTCTGGAGTGTGTTACGTAACAAAATTGGTCAGAAACGTTGGTTGCTCCGTACCGCGTTGTACGGTATTCCGCTGCCGTGGATTGCTATCGAAGCAGGCTGGTTTGTGGCTGAATACGGCCGTCAACCTTGGGCCATCGGTGAAATCCTGCCGACAGCTGTCGCGACCTCATCGCTGACAGCAGGGGATATTCTGTTCTCAATGGGGCTGATCTGTGGTCTGTATACGCTCTTCCTGGTTGCAGAAATGTATCTGATGTTCAAATTCGCACGTTTGGGGCCAAGCAGCTTGAAAACAGGGCGTTACCATTTTGAACAACCTATAGCGGCTGCGCAGGAAGCACGGTAAACAGGAGTCCACTATGTTTGAATATGAAGTCTTGCGTTTTATCTGGTGGCTGTTGATCGGTATTTTGCTGATTGGCTTCGCTATCACTGATGGTTTTGACATGGGTGTGGGCATCCTGGTGCGTCTGATGGGGCGTGGGGATACCGAACGTCGCGTCATGATTAACAGCATTGCACCACACTGGGACGGTAACCAGGTCTGGCTGATCACTGCAGGTGGCGCGTTGTTTGCTGCCTGGCCGATGGTTTATGCCGCTGCGTTCTCTGGTTTCTACATTGCCATGATTCTGGTACTGGCATCGCTGTTCTTCCGTCCTGTCGGCTTCGATTACCGTTCAAAAATCGAAGACCCGCGCTGGCGTGGCATGTGGGACTGGGGCATCTTTATTGGTAGCTTCGTTCCACCGGTTGTCATTGGTGTGGCGTTTGGCAACCTGTTGCAGGGGGTACCGTTCCACGTTGATGAGTATCTGCGTCTGTACTACACCGGAAACTTCTTCCAACTGCTGAACCCGTTTGGTTTGCTGGCTGGCGTGGTGAGTCTGACGATGATCCTGACTCAGGGTGCAACCTACCTGATGATGAGGACCTCGGGCGATTTGCACGTACGTTCCAAATCTGCCGCGCAGATCTCCGCGCTGGTGATGATGGTGACGTTTGCTCTGGCTGGTGTATGGGTGATTTATGGTATTGATGGTTATGTGGTGACGTCGACGATTAACGCTGCGGCTGAGTCTAACCCATTGCGTAAAGAAGTCGTTCAGCAAGCGGGCGCTTGGCTAGTCAACTTCAATAACCATCCTGTGCTGTGGGTTATTCCTGTGATGGGCGTAGTGTTGCCGGTGCTGACTACCCTTATGGCGCGGGCAGAGAAAGGGGCATGGGCATTTTTGTTCTCTTCCCTGACTATTGCCTGTGTAATTCTGACCGCTGGGATCGCCATGTTCCCATTCATTATGCCGTCAGTCACCGTGCCTAACGTCAGCTTGACGGTATGGGATGCGACATCGAGCCTGCTGACGTTGAAAGTGATGACCGTGGTTGCGATTATTTTCGTTCCCATCGTGCTTTCTTATACGGCATGGTGCTACTACAAGATGTTCGGTCGCATTACCAAAGAGCAGATTGAGCAAAACACTCACTCTTTGTACTAAGTAAGGAGCTTAATTTATGTGGTATTTTGCCTGGATACTCGGAACGCTTCTTGCTTGCTCACTGGGGATCATCACTGCCCTGGCTATTGAGCAGAGTGAGGCAAGTAAAGCGGCTGAAGACGATAAGCAATGAATGATCGGGTCGATAAACTCTATCGCCTGATGGATAAGAGCCCGTTACGGGCTCTTTCCCTTATCATGGCGTTGCTACTGGCTGGCTGTGTATTCTGGGATCCGACGCGCTTTGCTGCGCGGACCAGCGAACTCGCCGTTTGGCAAGGGCTGCTGTTGATTTGGGCCGTTTGTGCTGGTGTTGTTCATGGGGTGGGTTTCCGTCCACATCGCCTGCTCTGGCGCGTGTTTTTCGCACCACTTCCCGCCTTTGTGATCCTGTGCGCAGGATTGTACTATTTCTTCGGTTAAAATAGTCTCCTATTCCATTTAGTTATGGGTTGCTTGCGACCCATAATTATTTTCTTTCCGCTGTCACAATCCATTCCAAACCTCATTTCTCTTGCGTATAGTAGCGAGGTTTAATGCATTACTGGGATGTAGAGTGAGTAATTCGTTGTTTCACTGGCCAGTTCGAGTCTACTTTGAAGACACTGATGCAGGTGGCGTTGTCTACCATGCACGCTATGTTGCCTTTTATGAAAGGGCAAGAACCGAAGCGTTGCGGGAACGTAACTTTCACCAGCAAGCCTTGCTAAGTGAGCATGTCGCATTTGTTGTTCGTCGGATGACGGTGGAGTACCTTGCTCCTGCGCGCCTCGATGACATGCTGGAAGTGCAGAGCGAGATTATATCGCTGCGTGGTGCTTCTCTGACTTTTGCACAGCGTATTCTCAATGCTCAGGGCACCCTGCTAAGCCATGCTGAAGTTTTGATCGCATGCATCGATCCACATCAAATGAAGCCAATTGCGCTTCCTAAGTCTATTGTCGCGGAGTTCAAGCAGTGACTGACATGAACGTTTTTGATTTGTTCCTGAAGGCAAGCCTTCTGGTCAAACTAATCATGCTGATTTTAATCTGTTTTTCTATCGCTTCCTGGGCGATCATTATTCAACGTACCCGAATTTTGAATACGGCGACGCGTGAGGCTGAGGCGTTCGAGGACAAATTTTGGTCGGGTATCGAACTGTCGCGTCTTTATCAGGAAAGTCAAAGCCGTCGCGATAGTCTGACGGGCACTGAACAAATCTTCCATTCAGGTTTCAAAGAATTTGCACGGTTGCATCGTGCTAACAGCCATGCGCCGGAAGCGGTGGTAGAAGGTGCATCCCGTGCGATGCGTATTTCAATGAATCGTGAGTTGGAAGCGATGGAAACGCACATTCCCTTCTTGGGTACCGTGGGGTCTATCAGCCCGTATATCGGCCTGTTCGGTACCGTCTGGGGGATTATGCACGCTTTCATCGCGCTCGGTGCCGTGAAGCAGGCAACCTTACAAATGGTTGCGCCTGGTATTGCCGAAGCCTTGATTGCTACAGCAATCGGTCTGTTTGCAGCGATTCCTGCGGTTATGGCGTATAACCGCCTTAGCCTGCGGGTGGGTAAACTGGAGCAGAACTACGACAACTTTACGGAAGAGTTCATCGCGATCCTGCACCGTCAGGCATTCTCCAGCGACAACAGCAAGTAATCAGGGGGGATCATGGCACGAGTACGCAGAGGTCGTCGTGAGCTGAAATCCGAGATCAACATTGTTCCGCTATTGGACGTGCTGTTGGTGCTGTTGCTGATTTTTATGGCGACAGCGCCGATTATTACGCAGAGCGTTGAGGTGGATCTCCCGGATGCGACCGACTCAAAAACGGTCTCCAGCAACGATAATCCGCCCGTGATCGTAGAGGTCTCAGGCGTAGGGCAATATAGCCTGGTTGTTGAGCAAAACCGTATGGAACAGCTTCCGGCAGAGCAGGTGGTTGCTGAAGCGCAATCACGACTGGCCACCAACCCCAAGACGGTCTTTTTGATTGGTGGTGCGAAGGATGTTCCTTATGATGAGATCATTAAAGCGTTGAATTTGTTGCATCAGGCTGGCGTAAAGTCCGTTGGTTTGATGACGCAACCAATTTGAATGAGCGCATCACGGTAATGATCGTTAAGCCTATTTCTGGCAACACTGTTTTTGGGAATCGCTTGTGCTAAAGGCAAACGAACAAAACGATAAGCTGAAACGCGCCGTTATTATCTCGGCTGTTCTGCACATCATACTGGTTGCTTTGCTGCTCTGGAGTTCGTCGACGCAAACGATGGATGCCAGCGGAGGCGGTGGAGGCTCGTCAATTGATGCAGTGATGGTCGATCCGAGCGCGGTGGTAGAGCAGTACAACCGCCAACAGCAGCAACAGACCGATGCGAAACGTTCTGAACAGCAGCGTCAAAAGCAGGCTGAGCGGCAGGCTGAAGAGCTTCAGCAGAAGCAAGCCGCCGAACAGCAGCGGTTGAAAGAGCTGGAAAAAGAGCGTCTGCAAGCGCAGGAAGAAGCGAAAAAGCAGGCTCAGGAACAGGCTGAACAGCGTAAGCAGTCTGAAGCGGCGGCTCAGCAGGCAAAAGAACAGCAGAAGCAGGCAGAAGCTGCTGCGGCAAAAGCGAAGGCTGAAGCTGAACAGCAGGCGAAAGCGGCAGCAGACGCGAAGAAGAAAGCAGAAGACGAAGTGAAGAAACAAGCCGCTGCGGCCGCTGCTGCTAAGAAACAGGCGGAAGAAGAGGCTAAAGAAAAGGCCGCTGAGGCTGCCAAGCAAAAAGCAGCAGAAACCGCGAAAGCAGAAGCGGCCAAGGCTGCCGCAGAGGCGGAACAAGCGAAACAAAAAGCAGCCGCTGAAGCAGCAAAACAAAAAGCTGACGCTGATGCAGCGAAAAAGGCTGAAGCCGCTGCGGCGGCTAAAAAAGCGGCTGATGATAAAAAGAAAGCGGCAGCAGAGGCTGCTAAGCAGGAAAGCACCGTTGATGATTTGCTGGGCGGGTTGGCCTCATCGAAAAATGCGCCGAAGTCTGGCGGTGGCGCACCTGCGGGTGCGGGCAACAATAAGAAGAGCGGTGCATCAGGTGCGGCGCTTGATAGTTATGGTGGTCAGGTTCGTTCAGCCATTCAAAGTAAGTTTTATGATTGGCAACTCTACAAAGGACGTACCTGTACATTACGGATTAAGCTGGCACCAGATGGTCTGCTGATTGATGTCACGGCTGAAGGTGGCGATCCGGCGTTATGCCAGGCCGCTATTGCGGCGGCCAAGCAGGCCAAAATACCGAAGCCACCGAGTACGGATGTTTATGAGGCTTTCAAAAATGCGCCAATAGACTTTAAACCGCAGTAACCGGGCTGTTTACCCAATAGATTTAAGATTATTACGATGGTAAATAAACCAGGTTATGTTGTTTTGTTGACATTGGTTTGTTTTTGTTAAAATTCTGCTAATTTATCGTAGACTTCGCGTCTGGATAAGGGAGATGAGATGAAGCAAGTACTGAAAGTTGCAGTAAGCTTTTTAATGCTGTGGGCAGCGGTGCTGCACGCGGAAGTACGTATAGAGATTACCCAAGGGGTAGACTCTGCGCGTCCTATTGGTGTGGTTCCATTCCAATGGGCCGGGCCGGGCGCTGCGCCTGAAGACGTAGGCGGTATCGTCGGTGCTGATTTGCGTAACAGCGGTAAATTCAACCCGATCGACGCAAACCGTATGCCACAGCAGCCTGCAACGGCCTCTGAAGTGACGCCTGCTGCATGGACGGCGTTGGGCATTGATGCGGTAGTTGTTGGCCAGGTTCAGCCGAGTGCCGATGGCAGCTACCTGGTTTCTTACCAGCTTGTCGATACGTCAGGTAACCCAGGGAACGTACTGGCGCAGAACCAGTTCAAGGTGACCAAACAGTGGCTGCGCTATGCTGCGCACACGGCCAGTGATGAAGTGTTTGAAAAACTGAGTGGTATCAAAGGGGCGTTCCGTACCCGTATTGCTTACGTCGTTCAGACTAACGGCGGTCAGTTCCCTTATGAACTGCGCGTTGCTGACTATGACGGCTACAACCAATTCGTTGTTCATCGTTCACCACAACCGCTGATGTCTCCGGCCTGGTCCGCAGACGGTAGCAAACTCGCCTATGTAACGTTTGAAAGCGGCCGTTCTGCGCTGGTTATCCAAACGTTGGCAAATGGTGCGATCCGTCAAGTTGCTTCCTTCCCACGTCACAACGGTGCACCCTCTTTCTCTCCTGATGGCAGCAAGCTGGCGTTTGCTCTGTCTAAGAGTGGTAGCCTGAATCTGTATGTAATGAATCTGGGATCGGGGCAAATCAGCCAGGTGACTGATGGTCGCAGCAATAACACGGAACCGACCTGGTTCCCAGATAGCCAAACCTTGGCCTATACTTCAGACCAAGCTGGCCGTCCTCAGGTTTACAAGGTTAATGCTAACGGCGGAGCACCACAACGCCTGACCTGGGAAGGTTCTCAGAATCAGGATTCCGATGTGAGCGCCGACGGGAAATTTTTGGTAACGGTGAGCTCGAATGGTGGGGCTCAGCATATTTCCAAACTGGATCTGGTAACGGGTGCCGTACAAGTATTAACGGACACGTTCCTGGACGAAACGCCAAGTATCGCACCGAATGGCACGATGGTGATCTACAGTTCCAAACAAGGGCTGGGTTCAGTGCTACAGCTGGTTTCGACCGATGGCCGTTTCAAAGCGCGTCTTCCGGCTACTGATGGACAGGTTAAATTCCCTGCCTGGTCGCCGTATCTATAAGTACAGATATGTACAATAAACTCGTCAAAGGACATAAGAAATGCAATTCAATAAAGTGCTGAAAGGCCTGATGTTGGCTCTGCCGGTACTGGCAGTGGCCGCTTGTAGCTCTAACAAGAATGCGGACAATGACCAATCTTCCATGGGTGCGGGCAACAACGGCATGATGGACGGCGGCAATACGTCTTCTTCTGAGCAAGCTCGTTTGCAGATGCAAGAATTACAGCGCAACAACATCGTTTACTTCGGTCTGGACAAGTACGATGTGAGCTCTGAATTCGCTCAGATGCTGGACGCACACGCTGCATTCCTGCGTAGCAACCCGTCTTACAAAGTGACTATCGAAGGTCACGCGGACGAACGCGGTACGCCAGAATACAACATCGCTCTGGGTGAACGTCGTGCCAACGCGGTACAAATGTACCTGCAAGGTAAAGGCGTTTCTTCCGATCAGATCTCTATCGTTTCTTACGGTAAAGAGAAACCAGCAGTTCTCGGTCATGACGAAGCGGCCTATGCCAAAAACCGTCGTGCCGTTCTGGTATATTAAGAGAATCGCATGAGCAGTAACTTCAGACGTCACCTGTTGGGTCTGTCGTTGCTGGTTGGCGTAGCGGTCCCTTGGGCCGCTACTGCCCAAGCGCCAATCAGTAATGTCGGCTCAGGCTCGGTCGAAGATCGTGTCACTCAATTGGAGCGTATTTCTAACGCTCACAGTCAGCTTTTAACGCAACTTCAACAGCAGATCTCTGATAATCAGCGAGACATAGATAGCCTTCGCGGGCAGATCCAAGAAAGTCAGTATCAGTTGAATCAGATCGTTGAACGGCAAAAACAGATTTATCAGCAGATTGATGGATTAAGTTCGCAATCATCTTCTACTCCGGCGACAGGCGGCACGGCTGCCGTTGCTGCGGGTACTGATACTGGTGCAGCCAACGCGGCTGCACCAGCCAGTACGGGTGATGCGAATAGTGACTACAATGCCGCCGCCGCGCTCGTGCTGGAGAAAAAACAGTACGATCAGGCTATCAGCGCATTTCAGGCATTTGTCAAAAAGTATCCTGACTCAACGTATCAACCCAATGCCAACTATTGGCTTGGTCAGTTGAATTACAACAAGGGGAAAAAGGACGATGCTGCGTACTATTTCGCCAATGTTGTTAAAAATTATCCCAAGTCACCAAAAAGTTCCGAGGCGTTGCTGAAGGTTGGGGTGATCATGCAGGAAAAAGGCCAAGCGGATAAAGCTAAAGCCGTTTACCAGCAAGTTGTAAAAATGTACCCCAATACGGAAAGTGCAAAGCAGGCGCAAAAGCGTTTAGCGGGATCGTAATACCGTATTAATTGGCACAAAAATTGCCCATTATGAGTGGTTTTTGTGCCTAAACGTCTTAAGAGTAAGCAATCAAACAGTTTTTTAAGAAAATAGGTTGCGCTGAAAATTTAAATCAGTAATATGTGCCGCCGTTGCCAAGGCAAACAGCGAAACGCTAAAGCAGCATGAAATTGGGTCGTTAGCTCAGTCGGTAGAGCAGTTGACTTTTAATCAATTGGTCGCAGGTTCGAATCCTGCACGACCCACCAATTTCAAGAGAAGTGTCAGTAAACATCAAACAAGTTCCGCATTGCGGGTCGTTAGCTCAGTCGGTAGAGCAGTTGACTTTTAATCAATTGGTCGCAGGTTCGAATCCTGCACGACCCACCACTTCGGCAGCAGATTTCCTTCCTCGAATAAATTCATTTTAAATTATATATCGCACGTATCGTGTAGGTGAGAACCTGCGCTCAGGTTCGAGCCGAGCGAAGCGAGACAGCAACGCGCTAGCGTTGACCCCGGAGGCCGAGTCATCCTGCACGACCCACCATTCAGTAGTAGAATTCCTTCCTCAAAGAAACTCACGTTATGGCCAGCGCACAAACTGTGTTGATAAGATAAAACCCATTATCATTCCCTGCTCGTTAAGGCCTTGCGATATATTTAATGCCGATTGTTTACGCATCGAGATACAGGGGGTGACCACGGGGGTGAGTCGTCCCTGTGGTCACCCCTGTGTTTCCCCTAATAACGGGCTTAAGTGACCAGTATTATTGCGGTATATTAGTTTTTTTCCCTCTCTATGGACGATATAACCCGTCAGGAACTGTTTTCTAATCCTATCGAGCAGGGGGATGGAGTCATTGCCACAGGGAAGCGCGTGTAGCCCTGTTTAGGAAGATATATGATTGGTCCGTTGATTAATGGTGCCGCTATCTTGATTGGTAGTGGTCTGGGCATTGCCTTACGCCGCTTTATTCCCCAACGCTTGCAGGATGGCCTGCCTCCGGCGTTTGCGATGGTATCGATTGCAATGGGTATTACGCTGGTTGTTAAAGTTCAGCAACTACCGGCGGTGGCGCTGGCTATCGTGATTGGTGTTGCGTTAGGAGAACTACTACGCATGGAGTCCGCCGTGCAGCGGGCGGGCACGATGATTCAAAAAGGATTAAACCGCGTTGTGCCTGCACAGGAGCACCGCTTGCCGCAGGATGTGTATACTCAAAATTTTACCGCATTAATCGTCTTGTTTTGCGCCAGTGGTACAGGCGTGGTTGGGGCGTTGACGGAAGGGTTAACGGGGGATTATCAACTGCTGATTATCAAATCTGCGTTGGATATTTTCACCGCACTGATTTTTTCCATCACGCTTGGCTTTGCTGTGATGTCAATTGCGATACCGCAGATGATTGTGCAGACGCTGTTGTTCTTCTCCGCCAAATTGATTATGCCTTTTATGACAGACATCACGATGGGTGACTTTTCTGCCTGTGGTGGGATTATCATGATTGCCGTTGGGCTGCGGATTGCGCAGATCAAATCATTTGCGGTGGTTAATTTTCTTCCCGCTTTGGTTTTGATTATTCCGATTTCTCTCTATTGGCACCGTCTCTTTGCCTAAAACACAATGTCTGGTTAGCGGCTGACGATCGAGGGTATGTCGCCGCTAAAGATCTGTATTACTTCTTGGTCAGTAAGCGGCACATTTTTGCTACATACATAAATATGCTTTCCTTGTGGGCTGATGCTCTTGGCTAGTTCTATGTAGCTGGCAAATTCTACTTGGCTATGCCCACCTTCATTCATCTCCATGGCATGGATGATGACGTTGTGCGAAGAGAACAGGTTAAACAGTCGTTTGCCTACCACCTTGCGCGTGAGTTGATCCAATAACTTCATTGCAGGAATCATCTGTCCGAGCAGTAGGCGTGCGGTGGTAAAAGGTATTTCTGATTGCTCAGTCACCTCTTTTTTAGTGTCCACGTTTCTAACCATCAGTGTATCGCGATATATTCTGATATAGAGGCTGGCCATGCCATTTCTCTCCTTGTCTCTCTTCTACGGATAACGATTTTCGTGCATTTCATCTCATCATTTTAAGCATAATAAACAAGATGGTGCGTATTTTGGAAAAAATACCGCGACTTTAGGGCGGATTTTCGGTATTTTGTTTAGGATAAAAAACTTCGATGCTGATGCTAAATCAGTATCCGGTGTTGCAACCCGAGTTGTCATCGTGGAAATCCATAATGAGTATGCTTTTTGATAGCAATGAGACCATTTATCCCTTTCCGCCAAAGCCTAAGCCATTATCGGCTGATGCAAAACAGCACTATCGTAGCAGGATAAAGGCACTGCTGCGGGAAAGAAATGCGGTCATGGTTGCGCACTACTATACCGATCCTGAAATTCAGGCGCTGGCTGAAGAAACGGGCGGCTGTGTGGCGGATTCGCTGGAAATGGCGCGGTTTGGTCGCACCCATTCGGCATCGACGCTGTTGGTGGCGGGGGTTCGCTTTATGGGAGAAACGGCCAAAATTCTCAACCCAGAAAAGACGATTCTGATGCCTACATTGGAAGCAGAATGCTCGCTCGATCTCGGTTGTCCTGTCGATGAATTCAGCCGCTTTTGTGACGCGCACCCGGACCGAACTGTAGTGGTGTATGCCAATACTTCTGCTGCGGTAAAAGCGCGTGCAGACTGGGTAGTGACATCCAGCATTGCGGTGGAGTTGATTGAACATCTGGATAGCCTGGGAAAAAAGATTATCTGGGCACCCGATCGTCATCTGGGAAGTTATGTACAAAAACAGACGCAGGCAGATGTACTGTGCTGGCAGGGCGCGTGCATTGTGCATGACGAATTTAAAACGCAGGCGCTAAAGCGCATGAAGATCTTATACCCCAATGCGGCAATTTTGGTCCACCCAGAATCGCCACAGAGCGTGGTAGAAATGGCTGACGCCGTTGGGTCAACCAGTCAGTTAATTCAGGCTGCGAAGATGCTGTCACAGCGCGAACTGATTGTGGCGACCGATCGCGGTATTTTCTACAAAATGCAGCAGGCCTGCCCGGAGAAAACACTGCTTGAAGCGCCGACTGCGGGAGAAGGGGCAACCTGCCGCAGTTGTGCCCACTGTCCGTGGATGGCGATGAATGGGTTGGAGGCGATTGCAAACGGCCTGGAGCAAGGTGGACATGCACATGAAATTCATGTCGATGCAGCCCTGCGAGAAGGCGCGTTAATCCCGCTGAATCGCATGCTGGATTTTGCGGCTTCACTAAAATTACGTGTGAAAGGAAATGCCTGACGGAGATCCAAGGCATCTGAATAGAAATTTCTTACAATAATTGAGACAGGGTGGTGAGATGGACTTTTTGAGTACTAGCAATATTTTAATTCATATCCCTTTGGGAGAAGGGGGATACGCGCTTTCCTGGATTGAGGCGATTGGTACGCTGTTTGGTTTGCTATGCATCTGGTTCGCGAGCCAGGAAAAAACCATCAACTATCTGTTTGGGTTGGTTAACGTCACGCTGTTTGCTGTGATCTTTTTCCAGATCCAGCTGTACGCCAGCCTGCTGCTGCAAATTTTCTTCTTTGCTGCCAATATTTATGGCTGGTACGCCTGGACGCGCAAAACAGATGCGCAGGAAGTTGAGTTACGCATCCGCTGGCTACCGGTGCAGAAACTCATTGGCTGGTCAGTCGTGTGCGTTGTCGCGATTGGCTTGATGACGTTTTACATTGATGCGGTGTTTGCTGTGCTGACACGTATTGCTGTTTCCGGTATGCAGGGGCTCGGGTTGTCGGTGCAGATGCCGAACCTTCAGCCAGATGCGTTCCCATTCTGGGATTCCACCATGATGGTGCTGTCGATTGTGGCGATGATCCTGATGACGCGTAAATACGTCGAGAACTGGCTGCTGTGGGTGGTGATTGATGTGATAAGCGTGGTGATTTTTGCTTATCAAGGCGTGTATGCGATGGCGGTAGAATACGCGATCCTGACGCTGATTGCCCTGAACGGCTCTTGGCTGTGGATTAAGAGCGCGCAGGAAAACCGCGTCAGTGCAGTTTCACACGGCGTGTAATCCAAACTTAATGCTTGTGGTGGTGGCCTTCTGCATCATGGTTTGCCGAATGATGACTTTCCTGATAGTGGAAAGCGCAGTGGTCATCATCACAGCGTTGATATTCCATCTGAACCGTCGCGTGTTCAATCTGGTAATGCTTCAGTAAGTATTCCTGAATGCGTCTTAACAACGCATCGTGATCGTGAGGTGGAACCACCTGCGCATGCAGCGTCATCATTGGTTTTTCGCCAACCTGCCACAAATGAACATGGTGGATATTCCTGACCTCGGGAATATTCAGCGTCAGATCTTTCTGTAGAACCTCAACGCTGAGCTGGCTCGGTGTGCCTTCCAGCAGTTCGTGAATACTTTCTTTCAATAACGACCATGCACTGCGTAGTACCAGACATGACACCAAAATAGAGAGAATCGGGTCGATAGGCGTCCAGTTGGTATAAAGGATAATGACGGCAGCAGCAATTGCGCCGACGGAGCCTAACAGGTCGCCCAGCACATGCAGTGCTGCCGCGCGGACGTTAATGTTTTTCTCTTCGCTACCGTGGTGTAACAGCCAAAATGCCACGATGTTTGCCAGCAATCCGGCAATAGCGACAAGCAACATGGGGACGCCCGCAACGGGCTGAGGCTCATAGAAACGTTGGATAGCTTCCCAGAAGATGAAGGCGGTGATCAGTATCAGCGTTAGCGCGTTCACAAAGGCGGCGAGGGTGGTAAGCCGCAAATAGCCGAAGGTATGGCGCGCATTGGGCTTACGCTGCGCGAAACGCACAGCGATAAGCGCGACGAACAGTGCGGCGGCGTCTGTCAGCATATGGCCTGCATCTGCCAGCAGAGCGAGGGAGCCGGACAACAGACCGCCAATGACCTCTGCCACCATAAATGTGGCGGTAATGATAAACGCGGCCAGCAAACGTTTACTGTTGCCGGATTCCGTGTGGCTGTGGTTATGTGCCATAAATCACCCTGAGTTGCGGTTTATCACATTTTGTTGAAACCCACAGAGAAAACCTATCCTGTGTTCACCGACCGGGCGGTTGGGCTATTTTCTGGTGAAAATAGGATGGATGCGGCCTCTTAGAGCATTTGATCGCGTAAATTCCACTGATTTCAGCGTCCTGATAACACCAGCTTGACATATAATAATCAATCTTCAATATGAAACATCCCGTTTCTCAGTCTACTCGGACTAGCGGGATAGTGCGTATTGAATGGGGCTAACATACCGTTTCGGAACCGATGGATTTATTTATGAATTACCAAAATGACGATTTAAGAATTAAAGAGATTAATGAACTTTTGCCGCCGGTTGCTTTGCTAGAAAAGTTTCCAGCCACGGAGAAGGCAGCGGAAACGGTATCGTTCGCGCGTACTGCCATCCATAAAATTCTTAATGGCAATGACGATCGCCTGCTGGTGGTGATTGGCCCTTGCTCTATTCACGACACAAAAGCGGCAAAAGAATACGCCGCGCGCCTGCTGACGCTGCGCAACGAATTGAGTGACGATCTGGAAGTGGTGATGCGGGTTTATTTTGAAAAACCGCGTACCACGATTGGCTGGAAAGGGCTAATCAACGATCCGCACATGGACAATAGCTTCCAGATCAATGACGGTTTGCGTATTGCGCGCCAGTTACTGCTGGAAATTAACGATATCGGTTTACCGGCTGCGGGTGAGTTTCTGGACATGATTACCCCGC
The DNA here is from genome assembly GCF_037076465.1 of Pectobacterium araliae. NCBI lineage: Bacteria > Pseudomonadati > Pseudomonadota > Gammaproteobacteria > Enterobacterales > Pectobacteriaceae > Pectobacterium > Pectobacterium araliae. The sequence goes on from NZ_AP028908.1 coordinate 1,405,521, forward strand.
AATACCTGGCGGATCTGATGAGCTGGGGCGCTATCGGCGCACGTACAACCGAATCTCAGGTACACCGGGAATTGGCATCCGGCCTGTCCTGCCCGGTTGGTTTTAAAAATGGCACCGACGGTACGATTAAAGTCGCGATTGACGCGATCAACGCCGCCAGCGCGCCACACTGCTTCCTGTCTGTTACCAAATGGGGCCATTCGGCCATCGTGAATACCAGCGGTAACAACGATTGCCACATTATTCTGCGCGGCGGCAAAACGCCGAACTACAGCGCTGAGCACGTGAAAGACGTGAAAATTGGTCTGGAAAAAGCGGGTTTGGCGCCGCAGGTCATGATCGATTTCAGCCATGCTAACAGCAGTAAGCAGTTCAAAAAGCAGATGGAAGTCTGCACCGACGTCTGTGGGCAGGTTGCTCAGGGCGAAAAAGCGATTATGGGCGTGATGGTGGAAAGCCATCTGGTTGAAGGCAACCAAAATCTGGAAAGCGGCGAGCCGCTGGTTTATGGCCGCAGCGTGACCGATGCCTGCATTGGCTGGGAAGATACAGAATCCCTGCTGCGTCAGCTGGCATCTGCGGTACGCGAGCGCCGTAGCAAGTAATATCTAACGGTTGCAGGATACGCACCATAAAAAACCCGGCCTGAGCCGGGTTTTTCTCATTCAGGGGTAAATAAATTACTTCGCTTTACCCTGATTCGCTACTGCGGCGGCTTTTGCAGCGATTTCGTCCGCGTTGCCCAGATAGTAACGTTTGATTGGCTTGAAGTTCTCGTCGAACTCATATACCAACGGCACGCCAGTTGGAATATTCAGTTCCAGAATTTCGTCTTCGCCCAGATTGTCCAGGTATTTCACCAGCGCACGCAGTGAGTTACCGTGAGCCGCAACGATCACACGCTCACCGCTTTTGACGCGTGGCAGGATGGTTTCGTTCCAGTAAGGCACAACACGTTCGATGGTCAGCGCCAGGCTTTCAGTCAGCGGCAGCTCTTTGTCGCTCAGAGCAGCATAACGTGGATCATGACCAGGGAAACGTTCGTCATCACGAGTTAACTCTGGCGGTGTGATTGCGAAACCGCGACGCCATTGTTTAACCTGCTCGTCACCGTATTTTTCAGCGGTTTCGGCTTTGTTCAGACCCTGCAACGCACCGTAGTGGCGCTCATTCAGTTTCCAGGATTTTTCAACTGGCAACCAGGCTTGATCCAGCTCGTCCAGTACGTTCCACAGTGTGTGAATGGCACGTTTCAGCACGGAGGTATACGCGAAATCAAAGGCAAAACCTTCATCTTTCAGTAACTGACCAGCGGCTTTGGCTTCTGAACGGCCCTTGTCGGACAGATCAACATCGTACCAGCCTGTGAAGCGGTTTTCGTTGTTCCACTGGCTCTCACCGTGTCTTACCAGTACTAGCTTAGTTACAGCCATAGCTAAACTCCTTCCTATCCTAAGATTTCTGTGATAACTGATTTCATTATAGGGGGGGAGAGCGGTTATCGGCAATCGATAGTCGCTGGCAAGCGTGATTTATCCGCAGGTTATTTGCGTAAAATCACGCTTGGGCTTTACCGTTTCAGCAAGCCGGAATCTCCCTTATGCAACAACAGATAAACCGCCGGAATCACCAGCATTGACAGCAGCGGTGCGCTGACCATCCCGCCAATCATCGGCGCAGCGATACGCTGCATGATTTCAGAACCGCTACCGCCTCCCCACATGATGGGAAGTAGCCCCGCCATAATTGTTGCCACGGTCATCATTTTCGGGCGTACGCGCAGAACCGCCCCTTCGTGGATGGCATCCATCAATTGCTGGCGTGACAGCGCCTGACCTGCCACACGGTGTTTTTCTACTGCATGATTGAGGTACAGCAGCATGATGACGCCGAATTCTGCTGACACACCCGCTAGTGCAATAAAGCCCACCGCACCGGCTACAGAAAGATTATAGCCAAGGATATAGAGTAGCCAGACGCCGCCAATCAGCGCGAAGGGTAAGGTTGCCATAATCAGCAGCGCATCTTTGATGCGGTTGAAGGTGACATACAGCAGCACAAAAATGATCAGCAACGTAAAGGGCACGACGACTTTCATTTTCTCCGTAGCGCGTTCCAGATATTCAAACTGACCTGACCAGCTTAGGGAAACGCCTTCCGGCAGCGTAACCTGCTGGGCAACGGCCTGCTGCATGTCTTCAACAGCGGATTTCAGATCGCGGCCGCGTAGGTCAACATAAATCCAGTCCGACAGGCGACTGTTTTCACTTTTCAGCATCGGTGGCCCTTCGCTGACGTTAACTTCGGCCAGCTCTGCCAGCGTCACTCTGCTGCCGTTGGCCGTCACGATAGGCAGGTCACGCAGCTTTTGTAGCGAATCGCGTAATTCACGCGGGTAGCGGATGTTGATGGGATAACGCTGGCGGCCTTCAATGGTTTCGCCGATGTTTTGCCCGCCGATGAGCGTAGCGACCACCGACTGAAGCTCCTCGACGGACACGCCATAGCGTGCGGCGCGCTGACGATCGATATCAATATCGATATAGCGCCCACCCGCTAGCCGTTCCGCCAATGCAGATGTCACGCCCGGAACCTGTTTTACTACCTGCTCGATTTGCGCAGCAGTACGTTCGATATCCTCCAGATTGTTTCCGTTAACCTTAATCCCCACCGGACTTTTGATACCGGTAGCCAGCATGTCCAGACGGTTACGGATCGGCGGTACCCACACGTTGGCGATACCCGGCAGGCTGACGGTACGATCCAACTCGGCAACCAGCGTGTCCATGGTCATGCCCTCGCGCCACTGATCGCGTGGTTTCAGCCGAATGGTGCTTTCCAGCATGGTGAGCGGCGCGGGGTCGGTTGCCGTTTCGGCACGGCCTGCTTTGCCGAAAACCGATTCAACTTCGGGCACGGTTTTAATCAGCCGGTCCGTTTGTTGCAGCAGTCGGCTTGCTTCCCGTGCGGAAATGCCGGGTAGGGTGGAAGGCATATACAGCAGATCGCCTTCATCCAGCGGTGGCATAAATTCGCTCCCCAGACGGCTGAGCGGAAACAGCGTCAGTAGCAGCAGCAGGCCGGAAATCAACAGCGTGGTTTTTGGGTAGCTCAATACCTTTTGCAACACTGGGTGATAGGCTGCAATCAGCCAGCGGTTAATCGGATTCGCCTGTTCGTCTGGTATCTTGCCGCGTACAAAATACCCCATTAGCACTGGCACCAGCGTAATCCCTAATCCGGCAGCGACGGCCATGGCATAGGTTTTGGTAAAGGCCAGCGGTGAAAACATACGGCCTTCCTGCGCCTCCAGTGAGAACACTGGGACAAACGACAGCGTAATGATCAGCAGGCTGCAAAACAGCGCGGGCCCCACTTCCACCGCAGCCCGTTCTGCCAACTGCCACCACTCGTTATTCTGTGGCTGCTTTCCAGGGTTTTTGTGCCGCCACTGTTCAATGACTTTATGCATGTTTTCTATCATTACGATGGCGGCATCTACCATCGCGCCGATGGCAATCGCTATACCGCCCAGCGACATGATGTTCGCGTTCACGCCCTGATAACGCATGATAATAAATGCCCCCAGAATCCCCAGCGGCAGGCTGATGATCGCTACTAACGCCGAGCGGAAGTGGAACAGGAACAGGGCGCAAATGACCGCGACGACGGCAAACTCCTCCAGCAGTTTGAAGCTCAGCGTGTCGATGGCGTGCTCAATCAATTGCGAACGATCGTAGGTTGGGACGATCTCCACGCCTGCGGGCAGGCTTTTTTGTATCTCCTGTAACCGCGCGTTGACGGCATGCAGCGTATTCAGCGCGTTTTTGCCATAGCGCATAACGATGATGCCGCCTGCTACTTCGCCTTCACCATTCAGCTCGGCGATACCGCGCCGCATCTCAGGGCCTTCGCGGAGTGTGGCCACATCTTGCAGCAGCACGGGAATACCGTTGCGGGTGATAATCACCACGTGGTTAAAGTCTTGTGTGGTTTTCAGGTAACCGGTGGTGCGAACCATGTACTCGGCTTCACCCAACTCCAGCACGGAACCGCCATTTTCCTGATTGGCCGCCTGAACGGCGCTGACGATCTGCTGATGGGTGATACCCTGCGTCCGCATACGCTCGGGGTCGACGACGATCTGATACTGCTTGACCATGCCGCCCACGCTGGCGACTTCAGCCACATCGGGAACGGTTTTTAGCTCATATTTTAGCAGCCAGTCTTGAAAACCACGCAGGTCGGCCAGGCTGTATTTGCCGCTGCGATCGACTAATGCGTATTCGTAGATCCAACCGACGCCGGTGGCATCCGGGCCGAGCGAGGTTTTGGCCTCGGCAGGCAGGCTGGATTGCACTTGGCTAAGGTATTCCAGCACGCGTGATCGCGCCCAGTAGGGATCGGTACCATCTTCAAACAGAACATAAACGTAGGCATCGCCGAACATGGAGAAGCCCCGTACCGTTTTGGCACCCGGCACGGAAAGCATGGTGGTCGTCAGCGGGTAGGTCACCTGATTTTCCACCACCTGTGGTGCCTTTCCCGGATAGCTAACGCGAATGATGACCTGAACGTCAGACAGGTCGGGCAGGGCATCCAGTGGCGTTTTTTGTAGGGAAAGCAGCCCCCACGCCGCCATAAACAGCGCAGCGAGTAAAACCAGCAGGCGGTTTTTAAGCGACGAGCGAATCACGTAAGCAATCATTGGTGGCCTCCGTGACGGGTATGTGGATTATCAGTGGGTAAAAAATCCAGAATATGAATCCCGCTGTCATCCATATTGAACTGGATGTTGACGGTGCTGCCGACTCCCATACTCTGTGGCAGTCCTGATGAGGGCAGCGTGAAGTCCATCGTCATTGGCGACCAGTTGAGTGCCGGAACGGCTCCATGCTCAATGGTGACCTGATTGCCGTTTATCGCCCTGATCACTCCCTGAGTTTGGTAGCCAACGGGGGCCGTCGGCGTTGCTGGGTTTGCCGATGTCTCAGCATCAAACTGCGGCAGGGTGCTGCGCAGGCTGGCTTCGGAATCAATCAGGAACTGACCGGAGGTGACCACGCTGTCGCCTTCTTTCAGTCCATCAATAATTTCCACCCAGTCGCCTAACGATGCGCCCGCGGTGACGTTACGCGGGATGAAATGGCCGCCGCCGTCGCTCAGTAAAACCCGATTTTGGCTACCGCTGACCAGCAGTGCCTCCTGCGGGATTGCCAGACGCGGCTGTGCTTGAGAATGAGAAAGCTGCACGGTCAGGTACATGCCGGGTTTGAGCTGTTGTTGCGGGTTGTCCAGTACCACGCGTGCTTTTAACGTGCGCGTGGTGCTATCCAACATGGGTAGTAGTTCGCTGATTTTGCCATGGAAGGTTTTACCCGGCCAGGCGCTGCTGGCGGCGCTGATATCGCTGCCGATTGCTAGCTGCGCCGCCTGTGCCTCGGGATAATCGACATCGACCCAAACCGGATTCAGGCTGGCAAGCTCGAATAACGGCTGAGCGGGGCTTAATTGCATGCCTTGCCGCACTTCCAACTTATTCACGTAGCCGTCTTCTGGTGCGGTAATCGCGATCCTGTCCTGTGGTTTGCCGCTACGCTCAACCTGTCGAATAACTGTTTCCGGCATGAATAGCAGCGCCAGACGCTGACGAGCCGATTGGGTCAGAACGTTGTCGCCCAACTGCCGTACCGCCAGATATTCATGCTGCGCCGCCGCCCAGGTCGGGTTCCATAACGTGGCTAGCGTCTCGCCTTTCTTCACCTGCTGTTGTAGCGCATTGACCGTGAGTTTCTCGACAATGCCACCGCTAGGCGCGACCAGCGTGTGCAATCCGCGTTCGTTGAGCGTGACGGTGCCATAACTGGTACTGTGGTCGGCAAGTTCGCGCATTTCTGCGCGGGCTATACGAACGCCAAGATTTTGCTGCTGGCGGGCGCTGACGGTGACCCCGCCGTCTTCCTGAATGTCATCGGCATAGCGGGGAACCAGTTCCATATCCATGAACGGTGATTTCCCCGGTTTGTCGAAGCGTTTATCCGGCACCATCGGGTCGTACCAATAGAGAACCGACCGTTCTGGTGCGGCGGTAGCGGGAGAATGCGGCGTTTGCTGTTTACCTACCAGATAGCCCACGCCACCCGCGCTGAAAATAGCCAGCGTCACCAGACTCAACATCAGTGATTTTTTCATGACGATTTTGCTCATCGCGTAGGGTTTCCTTGTGGCGTCAGATAGCGAATGGCAGCCCAATATTGCGCCATTTCTCGGGCGGTATCCTGAATAGCGATCCGGTTTTCGAGTAGCGCCCGACGGGCATCCAATACGGCAGACAGATTACTGCTGCCGGATTGGTATTGAGCCTGAATCAGTTTGATGCGCTGCTGTTGGAGAGGGAGAATCTCGTTGTTTTGACGCTGCCAGCGTGACTGTGCGGCCTGATATTGAGCAATCAGCGTATCAAGTTGAGCCTGATGTTCTCGTTCGGTGAGCAATACTCTGTCACGGGCTTCCATGCTGCGTGAGACGTCAGCGGCGTAGTCTTTATCCTGACGTTTGGATGTGAACAGTGGCAAATCGACCGTCACCATCATGCCCGCCATATCGTCGTAATCATCTCCGCGTTTCGCGTAATAGACTTCAACATCAACATTGGGGATGGCAGCAACGGCTGACTGTGCGGAGCGAGCCTGAGCCAGTTCGGCCTCTCGCTGTGCCTGCTGCATTTCTGGATGCTGGTGAATCGTGTGACTCAGCACGTCCGGTGACGCTGGCAAGCGTTCAAAACGGGGAAGCTCGCCGTGCACGTTAATATCTACAACGCCGGTAAGCTGTACCAGCCGAGCGTGTGCGATGCGGGTATCCCGTTCTGCATCGGCCAGTTTGTCCTGCATTGCCGCCAGCGTCAGACGGGCATCCAATACGCTGCTGGCTTCACTGCCTGCCGCCACACTCGCTTTTTGCGACGCGATCTGCCGCTGACTTTCGTTGACCAGCGCCGCGACCTCGCCCAACGCCTTCTGGGAGAGCGCCAGATCCAGCCATGCCTGTGCCGTCTCTCGTTGCAGACGAGCGCGAATGCTTTCGCTATTGCTTTGCAGCGCATCGGCTTCTACCCGAATGGCCTGCGCTTTGCTATCACGTTTACGGCTGCTGACATAGGTCTGCATGACGCCGATACGCTGCATCGTCATCCCTTCTCGTGTGAGTCGGCTACCGTTGTTGCCGCCCAATGGCAGGTTCTCGACGCCAAATTTCAACTTGGGATCGGGAAGTTGTGTAGCGGAGTCGGCCATGTTTTGTAGCGCGTTAATCTGGTGTTGATTGGCTGACAGATCGGCGGAATAACGCTCCGCTGCCTGTAAAGCCTGATCAAGACTCAGATCTGCCGCAAAGACAGCGGCAGGCAGCCACAGCAACATCGCCAGACACGCGCGTGTGGCGTCGTGTTTGGATAGGTTCATGATGTGCTCCGGTTAAGGCTGCTGTGGCGTAATCGCGGTCAGGGTATAGCCGATATCGTTCTGGATAAAGCTGAACGTGACTGGCGTATTGACAGCGAGTGGCGTTATTTCGCTCGTTGATGGCAGTGTGAATGCCATGGTCATCGCTGGCCATTTTAGGTCGGCAACGGGGGCGTGAGAAAGCGTGACGCTGTTGGCGTTCCACTGCTTAACAATTCCGGTAGTTTGATAAACGGCTGTCGTGGCCGCTGGGGGAGTCGTCGGCATCATCGCGTGATGCTGATGGTCGTTAGCCCACACGGGGAAGGTGAAGGAAGAAACAGAAAAAATCAGGCCGCTAATCAGCGCCATATCAGTGATACGCATAAAAATAATCCCAATAAAATAATTGATAAACAAGATGTAGCGCCCGCTGGCGCAGGGGTTATCAATTGCTTGGGTTATTCTCTGAATCGACAGAAGCGGATCTCAGCCGGAGGACCTGCTGCGGGAGGAGAGAGCCAGGCATCGCATGCCTGATTAAGAAGGATGGGGTTATCAGCTAAAACCAACTCACCGCTGACTGGCAGAGCTAATAATGCCAGCGAGCTATTGTCCTGCTTCACGCTATCCGGCACGCAGTGTTTTTCGCATAGCGACGTTTGCTGGTCAGCAGCAGCGTAAGACGCTGTAGCCGTATGCTGAGTATGAGAGGATAACGGCTGAACGTTAGCCTGTTGCAGATGTGCCTGATGCTGGATCGCAGGGGATATCTGGCTGAGCGACATATCGCATTGATGACCTGCGATAGCCAGTTGGGCATTCAGGAGAAGCCAGCACAGTGCCAATAGCCATCCCCACCTGCCTTTGTGGCGCAGATGATGAATGAATAATGGAGACCGTGATGATGCGGACATGGCATTTCCTTTTTGGGTGTCGTGGCAGTGTAAGCGTCTGGGCAGGAAGGGGGCAAGCGGGGAATGGCATAGTTTTGTAAAGCCGGTTGGTAAATTGGCAGATAGCTATCCGCCAATGTTATCAATGAGTTAATTATATTTAATCGAACGGTTACTGGATGAGAAATTGGTATGTGGTATCCGAGCGATAGACTTTCCCCGGTTTCAGCCAGCAGTCGGGCTGCGGCCAGTCTGGGTGATTTGGGCTGTCCGGTAGGAATTCGCTTTCCAGTGCGACACCAGCATAGTTTTCATACTGACCACCGTCTCGCGAAGGCGTTCCGGCCAGAAAGTTGCCGCTATAGAGCTGTAAAGCGGGGGCGCTGGTGAAAACACTCATCAGCACGCGACCATCGGATGACCACAGATTGGCAGCAGGACTTTCGCTGGAACCGCAGGTGCGATGCAATAAATAAGCGTGGTCGTAGCCGCCGACGGCTATTTGATCGCTGTCGTGCAGGAAATCCTCTTCCAGCGTTTTTGGTTGGCGGAAGTCCATTCCGGTCGCGTTTACCGGTGTCAGATCGGCGTTGGGAATGCCCGCACTATTGACTGGCAAATAGTAGTCGGCAAACAATTGCAACTGGTGTTTACGCACGTCAGTCAAATCGCCATCAAGGTTGAAATATGCGTGGTTGGTTAGACAAACGGGGCAGGCTTTCTCTACGGTCGCCTGATACGAGATTTCCAGCGAATTATGTTCGGTCAGCGCGTACGTCACCTGCACGTTAAGGTGGCCTGGATATCCTTGGTCGCCGTCCGGTGAGTGCAATTGGTAGGTTACCTGCGTTGCATCCTGACTGACGATTCGCCAGCGGCGAGCATGAAAGCCTTCTGAGCCGCCGTGCAACTGGTGCTCGTTCTGGTTCGGAACCAGATGAAACGTTTCGGTTTCTCGACTGAATGTTGCTTTGGCTATGCGGTTAGCATAGCGACCAATTGACGCGCCGAGATAAGCGCTTTGTCGCGGATACTGCTCGGGTGATGCACAGCCGAGTAGGACTTCGCGTACCTCACCCTCTGGTAGCGGGAGCTCACAGGAAAGCCAGGTTGCACCCCAGTCCATCAGGCTCACGCGCATCCCTGCCTGATTCTTCAAGGTTGTTAATTGAAACGGCTGACCATCTGGTGCCAGCGTGCTAAGACTTTCATTCAACATGACTTGCTCCTGTAGAGGCTCGACGAAATAGAGAAGGTTGGCCGATGTTTGCAATGTCGGGAAATTAAGCAGAAAGAAGCTTGCTGACAACGTACGCCGAGCGGTAATAATGTGCAGATCGTAAAGACGCTTTACTCTTCTATCCCATTATTACCGTTTTCGTTCCGTAAAAGGATTTGTCGACGGTCCGAACCAGCTCTGCTTATCTTCCCCTAATCCGTCACGCGACGTGAAAAAACGCCGTTATGCTTCTTCGTACCCGTTAGGGTGGTTGGATTGCCAGCGCCAGGTATCCTGCGCCATTTCTTGCAATGAGCGCGTGACCCGCCAGTTAAGATCTTTCGCTGCGCGCTCGGCATCTGCCCAATAAGCAGGCAGATCGCCCTGACGACGCGGGGCAAAATGGTAAGCCAGCGGTTTGCCACAGGCTTGGCTAAAAGCCTCGACGACCTGCAATACACTGTAGCCTACGCCTGCGCCCAGGTTGTAAATATGTACGCCAGCGCGATTTTGCAGGGTGTTCATGGCGGCGATATGACCGTCAGCCAGATCGACGACGTGGATGTAATCCCGTACCCCCGTACCATCAACAGTCGGGTAGTCATTACCGAAAATCGCCAGCGAGTCGCGACGCCCAACAGCAACCTGAGCGATGTATGGCATCAGATTATTAGGCACGCCCTGCGGATCTTCGCCCATTTCACCGGATGGATGGGCGCCAACCGGGTTGAAATAGCGTAACAGCGTAATACTCCATTCCGGCTCAGCATGCTGTAAATCTTGCAGAATTTGCTCGACCATCAACTTGCTGCGGCCATAAGGGCTAGCGGGGTGTCCGGTCGGGAAACTTTCTTGATAAGGTGTGTGTGGCTGATCGCCATAGACGGTGGCGGAAGAGCTAAAAATCAGGTTTTTTACACCTGCTTTTTTCATCGCTTCAACCAGCACGAGCGTGCCATTGATGTTATTGTCGTAGTAACTCAGCGGCTCACGGACGGATTCACCCACGGCTTTTAAGCCAGCAAAATGGATGACGGAATCAATGGCATGTTTAGCGAAAATGTCGTCCAACAGCGCGCTGTCGCGAATATCTCCCTGATAAAAAACGGGCGTTTTATCGGTTAAGCGTGTAATGGTTTTTACGACGCTAGCCTTACTGTTGCACAAGTTATCAAGAATAACGGGGGTATGCCCGGCTGCCAACAACTGTACACAAGTATGACTTCCTATGTAACCGCTACCACCAGTGATGAGAACGTTCATAATGACCTCTATTATCGCAATGCTGCAAAATAACATGGCTAGATGCTGAAAAAGGTGATCTACAGCGAGAATCCGCCTCTGTTATCGATGGTTTTTTTACGAATAAGCTTAGTGAAGCATAGGCTATAGTGTAAATGAGCCTGGTCTTCTGCCCTACATTTTATTTTGTGGTAGCGTTATCATCCCTATTTTTAAGCATTATTTACCTAGTTCATCAATCTGGTAGCGATAGATGTCATGGTGCGGAACGAAAGTGAGCCGGTGTGTGATGCACTCTGGCGCGTCTTCTGCATGGTGAGAGACAAAGAGTAGCTGTGTTTCCCCTTCTCCAATCAAGATATCCAGCCAGCGGCGCACCAGTTGGCGATTGAGCGGATCGAGCCCCTGTAGCGGTTCGTCCAGAATGAGCAGGGCGGGGTGTTTGACTAACGCGCGGGCAATCAGCGTCAGGCGCTGTTGACCCCAGGAGAGCGACTGAAATGGCGTATCGGAGACAGTGCCATTAAGTCCAAGTAGAGTAAGCCACTGTTCGGTCAGGTGGCGCTGACGGTCAGAGACAGCCTGATAAATACCGATAGAATCAAAGAAGCCGGACAGGATAACGTTACGCACGCTGGTGCTGACGCGGTAATCCAGATGGAAACTGCTGCTGACGTAGCCGATGTGGCGTTTGATATCCCAGATGGTTTCCCCGCTGCCGCGTTTACGACCAAACAGGGTGAGGTCATTGCTGTAGCCTTGTGGATGATCGCCGGTAATCAGACTGAGCAACGTTGATTTTCCTGCGCCATTTGGCCCCACAATCTGCCAATGCTGCCCGGATAAGACTTCCCACGTGAGTTCATGAAGAATAGGGCGATCGTTGTACTGCACCACCCCCTTACGCAACTGAATACGCGCCTCGTCAGCAGGAAGTGCTATATAACGCTGCGGATCTTCGGGTTCTGGCAGTGAACTTCCCGATAGCTTCTCGCTAAAAGCCAGTTGAGCCACCAGTGCTTCAGAGAGGATCGCTTCACGCTCGCCGAGGCGGGTCAAGGTACAGTCTGCCAACACACCAACATGGTTGATAAAGTCTGGAATGTCATCAAAGCGGTTGAGAATGAGCACCAGCGTATAGCCGCTACCTGCCAGTTTCCGCAGTTCATCGGCAAGCTGCTGACGGGAAGCTACATCCAGACCGTCAAAAGGCTCATCAAGGATTAGAAGGTCAGGCTGAGGCATCAGCGCCTGGCACAGCATTGCCTTGCGTGTTTCTCCCGTAGAGAGGTACTTAAAACGGCGCTCCAGCAAATGCGCAATGCCAAACTGGTGTGCCAACTGTTGGCAACGTGCGGGATCGTTGAGGTTATCTTGAATGACCTCTGCCGTGGTGCGGCCGGTGTCATCTTCGCCTTCACTGAGCAGATCGGTGTTATTGCGTTGCCACTCGTCGGAAACCAGTTTTTGTAATTGTTCAAATGATAGGCGCACAGGGCGTTGGAATCCCGTTGTGCGCTCACCACTTAAGAGTGGTAGTTCGCCGGATAACGCCCGCGCCAGTGCTGATTTACCACTTCCATTGGCTCCGACAAAGGCCCAGCACTGGTTTTGTTCAAGCGTCAGTTCGTCCAGACGCAGCATGCGGGTATCGCTGAGCCGAAATAACCCCTGCGTGATTTTCAACAATAACATCTTCTCTCCTTCGTCAGTGACCTATAGCGCTCAAGCCGTATTAACAAAGCGTGGCGATGATGACCCGGTCAGCGTTAAAACAGGCTTTCACGTCCGTTCCCTGCTGTAGTTTTTGTTGTTCGAATAAGATACTCGGTACCATGGCACACAGGGTTTCTCCCCCGGTCAGCGTAATCAGAATTTCGCTGTTTTCTACACCGTGCTGAATGGCCTGAATTTGCCCTGATAAGACGTTATCGGCTGCGGGGGCGTTGGATGTGGTTGCGTATACGTCGATCCACGGTGCTTTAATCAGTGCCAGTACCTCTTTCCCTTTCTGTAATTGCAGACGTTCGGCGCTTTGCTGCGTAATCAGTGCACTGATCGTTGTTTTACCATCGGCGAGTAAAATATCCAGATGTTGTTGTACCTGTTCTTCGCTGCGTGCGAGCACGGTTCCAAAAAACTGGTTACGTGCGCTGGTTTGCAGCGAGAAACGCGCGATGGCTGCCAGCAGGCTATCCAACGGCAGTCCGTCTTCCTGCAAGACATCAAAGGCTTTTTGCTGAATCTGTGCGAGCAAATCGTACAGTTGAAGAAGGCGTTCACCGTAGCGGGTGAGTTGCGCACCGCCGCCGCCTTTACCGCCGGTCATACGCTCAACGATAGTTTGCTCGGCCAGTTGGTTCATCTCATTGATGGCATCCCAGGCGCTTTTGTAGCTGATCCCCGCCAGTTTAGCGCCCTGACTGATTGAACCGGTATGACGAATTTGCTTGAGCAATTCAATACGCCTCGGGTCGGCGAATAAACGCTGTTGGAGTTTCAGGGTGAGGAGAATTTCAGCCTGCATAGTGGGATCACCATTAGAGAATTTAATTCGCTGTATTGTCGCTATTTTTTTCATCAGGGGCAAATCGCACAAATAGACGCACTATTTTCTATTACTGCGGTAAACTATATAATAATTACGACGATCTCGGTTTACAGTGAATTAGCACGCTCGGCTGGCTAAAGTAACGGTAACCGTTGCAATAAGTGAGGTAAGCATGTTGGAGTTATTGAAGAGCCTGCTGTTTGCAGTTGCCATGGTTCCTGTGATGATGGTGGTTATCATGGGTGCAATTTATTGCCTGGGCGAAGTGTTTAACGTGTTGTCTCGCATCGGTCATTCCGACGGTCAGCGCGCAAAGAATCAGCACTGATTCACGATCCTTTCCTATTTTAATGTCCGGCGTTTGCCGGACATTTCTTTATCTACCTCTCCACATATACCTCTTTAAAGCGCATGACACTGCTTCATTATTCGTTATATCATTATTTACACAACGATAATTGTCAGGAGACAAGAATGAAGCAGCAATGGTTAAAATGGTTTGCCGCACTAACCCTCAGTGCAGGAATGGCGTTGCCCGCGGCAGCAGAAGATAAAGTCACGGTGTTCGCCGCCGCATCACTAACCAATGCGTTGCAGGAGATCGCTACGCAATATCAAAAAGAGAAAAACGTCGCTGTCGTCGCGTCTTATGCCTCATCCTCAACGCTGGCTCGTCAGATTGAGCAAGGTGCACCTGCCGATCTTTTCATCTCCGCTGACCAACAGTGGATGGACTACGCGCAGGATAAAAACCTGATGGATACCGCGACGCGTCACACGCTGCTGGGCAATGAGTTGGTGGTAATTGCGCCGAAGGCGAGTGCGCAGAAAGACATTAAAATTGACGATAAAACCAACTGGAAAAACCTGCTGAAAGACGGACGTCTGGCCGTTGGTGACCCCGATCATGTGCCTGCTGGAATCTATGCTAAAGAGGCCTTACAGAATCTGAAAGCCTGGGATGATCTCTCCCCGCTGATGGCGCGAGCTAATAACGTGCGTGCCGCGATGGCGCTGGTGGAACGTGAAGAAGCCCCGCTGGGCATCGTTTACGGTTCTGATGCGGTTGCCAGCGACAAAGTTAAGGTTATCGGTACCTTCCCTGCTGCGAGCCACAAACCTGTCGAATATCCGATGGCGATAGTAAAAGAGCATAAAAACGCTGCGGTTACCGGTTTTTATGACTACCTGAAAACACCAGAAGCAGCAGTCGTGTTTAAACGTTATGGCTTCACGCCGCGTTAATGATGCTGAGTGATTACGAATGGCAGGCGGTTGAACTGAGCCTCAAAGTTTCCATTGTGGCTGTGGCATGCAGCTTGCCGTTTGGGATACTGATGGCGTGGATTTTGGTGCGCTGTCGGTTCCCCGGCAAATCACTGCTGGATAGCATTATCCATTTACCACTGGTGTTACCGCCAGTGGTTATTGGTTATCTGCTGCTGGTGGCGATGGGAAGACGCGGCGTAATCGGTTCCTGGCTCTATGACTGGTTCGGCTTCAGCTTTAGTTTTAGCTGGCGCGGTGCCGCATTAGCGTCGGCGATTGTCGCATTTCCGCTCATGGTCAGAGCGATTCGTCTCTCGCTTGATGCTGTCGATACGCATCTGGAGCAAGCCGCCCGAACGTTAGGTGCCACGCCCTGGCGCGTGTTTTTCACCATCACTTTGCCCCTCTCTTTTCCCGGAATCGTTGTTGGAACCGTATTGGCATTTGCTCGTTCTCTGGGGGAGTTTGGCGCAACGATTACGTTTGTTTCTAATATTCCCGGCGAAACCCGAACCATACCACTAGCGATGTATACCTTGATTGAAACGCCGGGCGCGGAGGCGGATGCTGCAAGGCTATGTATTATTGCCATCGTCTTGTCGCTGGCTGCGCTGTTAGCATCGGAATGGCTAACAAACTGGAGCCGCAAGCGGTTGGGGGGATAATGCTGCAACTCAATTTTCATCAACAACTGGGTAGCCTCGAACTCCACGTTCAGTCTGAACTGCCCGCGAACGGTATTACCGCTATTTTCGGCGTGTCTGGCGCAGGAAAAACGTCATTGATCAACGCTGTTGTCGGCCTGACTCGGCCCGATAGTGGTCGTATTGTGCTTAATAACCATGTGCTGGTGGATACGCAGCAGCGTGTTTTTCTTCCGCCAGAAAAACGGCATATCGGCTATGTGTTTCAGGATGCTCGCCTGTTTCCGCATTATCGCGTGCGTGGCAATTTGCGCTATGGTATGGCTGAAAAAATGGCATCGCAGTTCGATGATATCGTCAAGTTGCTGGGTATCGAACATTTACTGAATCGCTATCCTTTGACGTTGTCTGGTGGCGAAAAGCAGCGGGTTGCAATAGGTCGGGCCTTGCTGACGGCGCCGGAACTGTTGCTCATGGATGAACCACTGGCGTCGCTGGATTTGCCGAGAAAGCGTGAACTTTTGCCGTATTTGGAACGGTTGGCGAAAGAGGTCAATATTCCGATTCTGTATGTCAGCCACAGTCTGGAAGAGATTGTCCGGTTAGCTGATCATGTTGTAGTGCTTGATAAAGGCAAAGTGAAAGCGCAGGGTCTGCTGGATGAGGTGTGGGCTAGTAGCGCGCTACGTCCTTGGTTACCGAAAGATGAGCAGAGCAGTATTCTTAGCGCGCACGTGTTGGCTCAGCATGAGCATTACGCCATGACGGCATTGGCGTTAGGCGATCAGCAGGTGTGGGTCGGGAAAGTCGAGTTGCCGCGGGACGCCGCATTGCGCATTCGCGTGAATGCTGCCGATGTCTCTCTGGTGCTACAGCCACCGGAAAAAAGCAGTATTCGTAATGTACTGTCTGCGAGAGTGATGGAGTGTATTGATGTCGACGAACAGGTTGAAGTGAAGCTTGCGATTGGCCAGCAAACGTTGTGGTCCCGTATCACGCCGTGGGCACGGGACGATCTCGCGCTTCATCCAGGGCAAACGCTCTACGCGCAGATTAAGAGCGTGTCGATTACGGCGTAATGGACATCAATGCGGCTTTCCTCTGTTGCAGTGAGTAAGTCGATAATAAGTAGTGGCCTTCTTGTATTAATTTGTGGTTTATGGACGCAGGCTGTCAGGTTCGATTAATCATCGCTGTGTGCTGCGGTGATTAATCGAACACCTTCCCGATAATGGCTTTTTAACAATCGCTTTCTTCCCTATTATTATCAGGGTGACCAACATGTTGTGGCGACAATGTCACCGCATGTTTGCTGATTTGGGCTGTAAATCATTGAATGGCGCGAATGAGATCTTTATCGCTAGAAAGTGAGATAGCCATCGCGTAACGGGCTGTTTTCGCGCAATGTTCGGGTATCTGTTTTGCTTGAGGGAAAAGAAGAATGCCGCACGTTGTTTTAGTGGGGGATGTTGGTGGCACCAATACGCGTTTGGCGCTGTGTGACGCCATGACGGGCGAATTGTCGCAAATCGAAACGTATTCTGGGTTAGATTTTCCTTCTCTGGAAGAGGCGATCCGTGATTATCTCGATTCTCGGCAGGCCACAGTGCAGGATGCCTGTATCGCTATTGCCTGTCCGATTATCGGTGACTGGGTGGCGATGACGAACCACACTTGGGCATTTTCTATCGCTGAAATGAAAACGAGTCTGAGTTTACGCCACTTTGAGGTCATCAACGATTTTACCGCGGTTTCCATGGCGGTTCCGGTACTGGGACGTGAGAGTTTGCTCCAGTTCGGTGGCGGGGAACCTGTGCCGGGTAAGCCCGTTGCCGTTTATGGTGCAGGCACTGGGCTGGGGGTTGCTCACCTGGTTCATGTCGCCAATCAATGGACTAGTCTGCCAGGTGAAGGCGGACATGTCGATTTCGCGGCCAATAGCGATGAAGAAGACAAGATTCTAGCCATTTTGCGTCAATCATTAGGGCATGTTTCTGCGGAGCGCTTGCTGTCCGGGCAGGGGCTGGCGAATATTTACCGCGCTGTTGTGCTGTCTGACGATCGCACACCGGAAGCGTTGGAACCGAAGGATATTACCGAACGAGCGGTCAATAATACGGATGTGGATTGTCGCCGCGCGCTATCGCTTTTCTGCGTCATCATGGGGCGCTTCGGTGGCAATCTGGCGTTAAATTTAGGCACATTTGGCGGCGTGTATATTGCTGGCGGCATTGTCCCGCGCTTTCTGGCGTTTTTTCAAGCCTCTGGCTTTCGCGAGGCTTTTGAAGACAAAGGGCGGTTTAAAAGCTATATGCAAGATATCCCCGTATACCTGATTACCCATGAACAGCCAGGGTTAATGGGAGCGGGGGCTTATCTGCGACAGGTACTGGGCAGCGCGCTGTAAGCCTGTTTGCTAGCTGAACGCAATCAGGAAAGGTGATGCTTTTGCCTGCCTGATTGCGTCATTATGGGTTATGCCAGAATGCGGGTGCGGATAACCTCTGCGATGCTGGGTTCTTCATTGCTGCCAATCACCAGGTCGGCTCGCGCTTTGATCTCATCGGCGCTGTTGCCCATTGCAACCCCCAACCCAACGCCTTCCAGCATGCTGATATCGTTAAAGTTATCGCCGAATGCTACGACGTCCTTCATGCTTATGCCTTGTTCGCCAAGCCATTGCTGGAGCAATTTACCTTTGCTGTTGCCGGTTTGCGCGATATCAACCTGATCCTGCCATGACCACTCGCAGGCCAGTTCGAGCTGCTTTTCCACTTCTGCGGCGAAATGGTTCAGCGTGGGGATATCGGTATGCGTGGTCGCAAATTTCCAGATGGCCTGGGACGCTTCCGTCTGGCGCACCAAACTTTCCACCTGCGCGAAACGAGGACGCTGCTGTTCCGGCAACGTAGAAGCCCATGCCAGCGTGCGAACCACATGCCCCGTAGAATACTGATAATACATATCGTCATCGGCATACATCAGCCCATGAATATCAAATTCCTCTAGCAGCGAGACGACATTTTTTGCCTGTTCGACAGAGAGTGGATTGGTATGTGATGCTCGGCCCTGCTGGTAATCATAGACATAGGTGCCGTTACAGCAGATCGCAGGCGTATCCAACTGCAATCCCTGATAAAAAGGGTGGATTGCTGAGTGGTGGCGTCCCGTGACGATCATCACTTTTATGCCTTGTTGACGGGCGAGCGCGAGCGCACTAAGAGATTCGGGGAGGATTTTTTTCTGTTGATTCAGCAGGGTACCATCAAGATCAAGCGCAATTACTCGGTAGGTCATCGTTGTCTCGCAAATAAAAATGTAGGTATCGAATGGGTCTTACGATAAAGGACGCGGCGAAAAATAGACAGACAACAATAGGATAAATGTGTCTCATACTATTTGGTGGGGAAGCGCCGACGCAGCGGGGAGAAATAAGGATAAATGGACGGTTTGGCAATGCCTTTGTCTATTTTCTATTCTTTCAACGGGTTATCACCTATTTTTTAAGCAATTGACCACAACGTCGCTTTACAACGCGCGGCGTACTGTTTATAGTGCGCGTCATTGCGGAGGAGTGGCCGAGTGGTTGAAGGCACCGGTCTTGAAAACCGGCGACGCGAAAGTGTTCTAGAGTTCGAATCTCTACTCCTCCGCCACTTTCGATACTTCCCCTGTGTATTTTCTCGTTATTCTCTATCTTTCCTTGATGTTCTGTACTGTCACTTTTCATCACTCATCTGTTATTGCATTGTCAGCGCCCGTTAGCTAAATCAATCATTACTTAAATCAGCCATTGTTTAAATCAATAGTAGCCTTGCGGTGTCTCCGTAGAATAGAGTGATTGGTCATTTATGGTATCCGAGCGTTAGGTTGAGCCAGTTCGCTATTCTTTCAATGAACCTCTTTTGAGCCTTCCTGCGCCACCACATTCGAGTGAAATTAAGGAGAATACGATGCAGCAAGTGGTTTATGTCGCCAGCCCGGAAAGTCAGCAGATTCATGTTTGGCAACTCGGTGCTCAGGGAAAGCTGACATTATTGCAAACCGTTGACGTTCCAGGACAGGTTCAGCCGATGGTTATCGCGCCAAATAAGCGCCACCTGTATGTTGGCGTTCGTCCTGATTTCAGGGTTCTGAGCTATCGTATTGATGAACAGGGTAAATTGACGCAAGCCGGTGTCGCATCGTTACCGGGCAGCCCGACGCATCTGTCGACAGATAATGATGGACGTTTCCTGTTCAGCGCGTCTTACAGCGGCGCTTGCATTAGCGTTAGCCCAATTGGTGCTGACGGCATTGTTGGTGAGCCGATTCAGCAACTGGACGGATTGGAAGGGTGCCACTCTACCAATATCGATCCAACCAATACCGTGGTGTGGGCGCCGTGTCTGAAAGAAGACCGTATTCGCTTGTACGATCTGGCCGCAGCAGGTGAACTGAGCGTACATCGACAGGCAGAAATGACAACGGTAGCAGGAGCGGGCCCGCGCCATATGGCTTTCCACCCGAATCAGCGTTTTGCCTATTGCGTGAATGAACTGGACAGCTCAGTCGATGTGTATCAGTTGGATGACGCCAGCGGCGACGTGCAGAAAGTGCAAACGTTGGATGCCATGCCTGCAGATTTCAGTGATACGCGCTGGGCAGCAGATATTCACATTACGCCGAATGGCCGTTTCCTGTACATCAGCGATCGTACTGCCAGCCTGCTGAGCATTTTCCTGGTGTCTGAAGATGGCAGCACGTTAACGCTGACCGGGCATCAGCCGACCGAAACGCAGCCGCGCGGTTTCAATATTGACAACACGGGTGAGTTCCTGATTTCAGCAGGGCAAAAATCTCAGCACATCGAGGTGTATCACATCGATCAACATTCTGGCGATCTGCAACCGCTGGCGCGTTACGCCGTTGGTCAGGGGGCAATGTGGGTGTCGGTGTTAGCGCTGGATTAAGCCAAGTTCAATACCAAACTAAACACAACATTAAGCCCTGCGTTTATCCGCAGGGTTTTTTGCAGCTAATGTTGTGAGACGTTGAATGTCAGTAGGGGAGAAGAGAAGGCCATTAGCCTCGGTATTCGATAATTGACAAACCTGCGTTGTAGTCCGTGCTGTAGATAATGCCGTCGGCATCTACAAACACATCGCAAGACTGAATAATCTGCGGTCTGCCGAGACGTTTATCGACCATTCTGGCTGGTGCAGCAGGCACCAATGCGCCCGTTTCTTTTGGCTGATACGGATTACTGATGTCGTAAGCCCGTACTCCCGCATTTTGATAAGTGGCGAAAATCAGTGACGAACTGATGAAACTGCCGGGGCGGTTTTCATGCAGGTTATGTGGGCCAAAGTGTGCGCCTTTCTTCACATAGTCTGCCTCTTTCGGCTGCGGGAAGGTGGCGATGCTCACCGGATTACTCGGTTCACGAATATCGAATACCCAAATCAATTTCTCGCCATCTTCCTGATTATCCAACACCGCTTCATCCAGCACGATTAGCAGATCGCGATCCGGCAGCGGCAGCGCTGTGTGTGTGCCACCGCCAAACGGTGGGCTCCAGTTACGGTGGCTGATGAGCTGTGGATTGGTGCGATCGCTCACGTCCAGCAGCGTTAACCCACCATCGCGCCAGCTTCCGTAGGCGGTATCACCGCTGATGATGGCGTGATGCAGGGCGTAGCGCTTGCCATCCGGCCAGCTTGCGGTCTCCCCTCCAGCGGTGTGCATACCAGGTAACCAGTAACGCCCAGCCACTTCAGGGTGCTGTGGGTCGGCCAGGTCGATAGTCAGAAAAATATAGTCGCTGTAGCCATCGAGCAGAGCGGAGACATAGGCCCAACGTCCGCCTACGTACCAGATGCGGTGAATGCCGATGCCGTCTAGCGGCAGGAAGCTGATTTCTCGTGGTTTATCCGGCGTAGAGATATCGAAAATCCGTAACCCTGCGCTCCAGCTTTTGCCTTGCTGTTTAGTACTGACCGTGTCGGCGACGGAACGGGTGTAATAGACTTTTTCCTCAGCAAAGCTGGCGTCGGCAAATAAGTCGCGCGCGTTGACGACGAGTAGCAGGTCATCATGGGTTTGCAGGTGGATATTCCAGGTGCCGGGCGGGGCAGCAATAAACCCCGCCGGCTTGGGATTCTTGGCATCGCGCACATCCACAATCGACACACCTTGTGAAACCATATGCCCGATGTAAGCGTAGCCGCGATGCACCATCACCTGCACACCATCGGGTCTGCCGCCCTGATCGCTGTGTCCAATCAGCCGCATATTGCGGCTGTAATCGGGAGTGGGCAGAGGAGTCGATGCCATAACGTTATCTCCGTATTATTTCGCCTGTTTGGCTTCCAGTGTTGCAAACCACGGCGCGATAAAATCATCCGTATGGCCCCAGCCTGGGATGATTTTCGCCAATCCCGCGACGTTGACTGCACCCGGCTGGCTGGCTAACAGCGCCTGTGGAATGGCGGCGGCACGGAACTCGTAGGTTGCAGGTGTTGGTTCACCGGCAATCTTGTTGGCGACCAGACGCAGGTTCACTTTGCCGATCAGCTTAGGATCGACAGCCACGCTGACTTTCCACGGGCTGTTTGCTTCGCGCATCAGTTGTAAATCCTGATTGGAGATGTCGATGCTGTACAGTTTGATTTCAGTCCGGCCGTTTTCTTTCAACGCCTTATAAGCACCCTGGCTGAAGGCATCCCACGAGCCCCAGATCGCATCGATTTTGCCTTTCGGGTATTTCGCCAGTACCGCGCCGACTTTGTTGGCAGTGTCGCCCTGTACGTCAGAGGAGACGGCACCAATCGATTCCAGTTCCTTGATGCCAGGATTGGCTTTCAGGATTTGCTGATAGGCGAGCTGGCGGCGTTCCATCGGTGGGAAACCAGCGACCCATAGCTTGATGATGTTGGCTTTACCGTTGAAATCTTTCACCAGTTGGCCGAATGATTCGTTAGTCAGTGAGGCGTCATCCTGCTGCGTGACGGTCACGCCTGGAATTTCGCCATTCACGGCGGTATCAAACACGGAAACGGCAATGCCGCTGTCGACGATGCGCTTAATCAAATCGGTAGAGTAGGGATCGCGACCCTGCGACAGGATGATGCCATCATATTTCTGGCTAATTGCCTGATTCACGAAATCTTGAAAACGAGCATCGTCGCCGTTGCTCAGGAAGGTGCTGATTTTGAAGCCCAATTTTTTACCTTCTTCGAGCACACCGGAAACAAACTGTGTGGTGTTGTCATCCGATCCCAGATTGCGGATAACAGCGATGCGAACCGGCCCATTATGATTGGCGATAGCGGTTGGGACGGGAACAGTGGTGGCATTTTGATTAGCCAGAGCCGGTAACGCTGTCAGTAAGCTCAGTGCAAGCAGGGCGGGCGTAAATTTCTTCATTATCAGCTCCATGGCGTTTTATAAATTGATATCGTGTCGATGACAGTATTGTTATGTAGTTTGCGTGACTACTTTATAGCTATCTTTATGTCTGGATGTCTATTTAAAAATAATACTGCATCATAGTCGTTGAGCGATAGCCGCGAAAGAGGGGAAAGTTATGACGTTTGGATTTAAGTTATAACGATTCGTGCTGACTGTGGATAAAAGAAAAATGCCCGCGAGGCGGGCATTTCAGGAAAACGATTGGGTGAGAAAAGGGAAATTATTTCTTCGTTTCTTTCTCTTCCATTTCTCGCGCCCAACGTGGGTGGTGCTTACTCGCCCAGCGTTTGGATACTTTGCCTTCAATCATGCCTTTAATCGAGCCTTTAACCCAGAATGCCATGTACATGTGGATCAGGATGGCATGGATCAGCACGATAGCCGCAGCCGCGTGAAGCAGAATGGCATAACGCACGATATCAATTGGGAACAGGTGGGCAAAATAAGGACGCCACATAATGACCCCAGTGATCAGCAGAACCAGCGTTAGCCCCATAATACTCCAGAACATCATTTTCTGACCGGGGTTATATTTACCCACCTGAGCCACTTCATGTTCATTGCCTTTTAAGACCTCAACAATATTGAGGAACCACGGCAGATCGCGTTTCTTCGGAATGTTATGACTAACAAAACGGAAGAACATCGGGATCAGGCAAATGACGATCAGCACGCCAAAAAACGGGTGCAGAATACGCCCCATTTGCGGCGTACCAAACGTCTGCGTCAGCCATTGCAGGGTCGGAAAGAACAAGGCAATACCTGAGAGCGCGACCAGGAAAAAGCTAATCACCACAATCCAGTGACAGATGCGATCGATAAACTTGGTGCGCAAAATCATTTTTGGTTTACTCATGTTTGTCTCCCCCTTCTTTGTCTTCTCCTTCATGTTCATGATCCATTTCCTCTGTGTTTGGACCAACACCGACGTAGTGGAACATTAACCCGGCGAACGTGGCGACAAATCCTAACGCAGACAGCGGTTTCAGGATGCCTTTCCACAGATTGACTGGCGTGGAAATCTGCGGATTATCTGGCAGATTGTGATAGAGAGAAGGTCTGTCCGCGTGGTGCAGCACATACATCACGTGCGTACCGCCTACACCTTCTGGATCGTAGAGGCCTGCATGGTCGTAACCCCGATTTCTCAGATCGGCGATGCGTTCTTCTGCCAGATGCTTCATCTCTTCTTTCGTACCGAAACGGATGGCACCTGTCGGGCAAGTTTTCACACATGCCGGTTCTTGCCCAACGCTGACCCTATCGACGCACAGCGTACATTTATAGACGCGGTTATCTTCTTTATTCAGACGTGGAATATTGAACGGGCAACCGGCGATGCAGTAGCCGCAGCCGATACAATGTTCGGACTGAAAATCGACGATACCGTTGGCATACTGGATGACAGCACCCGCAGAAGGACAGGCTTTCAGACAGCCTGGATCGCTACAGTGCATACAGCCATCTTTACGAATCAGCCACTCCAGACGGTCGTTCTCTTCTACTTCGGAAAAGCGCATCAGCGTCCAGGATTTGGCGCTCAGATCCGCCGGGTTATCATAAACTCCGAAGTTATGGCCGACTTCATCACGAATGTCGTTCCACTCTGAACAAGCCACCTGACAAGCTTTACAGCCAATACAGGTGGTGACATCGATCAGTTTTGCCACTTCGCTTTTGTCATTACGCACATGCGGAGGTGGTGTAAAGCCGTTGGTGGCCGAACGTTTAATAATATCTTGTGATTGCATTGACATAGTTGGCTACCCTTACACCTTCTCTACATTAACCAAAAACGCTTTGTATTCAGGCGTTTGTGAATTAGCGTCGCCGACGCTCGGGGTGAGTGTATTAGCCAGGAACCCTTTACGTGTGGTTCCCTCATAGCCCCAGTGGCAGGGAATACCCACGGTTTCCACGCTGTGTCCGGCAATTTCTAGTGTTTTGATACGCTTGGTGACCACCGCTTTGGCTTTGATGTAGCCACGTTGGCAGGAGATTTTGATTTCATCGCCTGCTTTAATGCCTTTGCTCTTCGCCAGATTTTCACCAATCTCAACAAACTGTTCTGGCTGCACAATCGCGTTCAGGCGCGCGTGTTTTGTCCAGTGGCGGAACAATTCGGTAATTGAGTATGTTGTCGCCACATAAGGGAAGTCCTTCGCGGTTCCCATCGTTTTGGCATCGCGATCAAACAGACGCGCCGCAGGGCTGGAAACCACTGATGGGTGCAGTGGATTGGTACCGATAGGGGACTCGATCGGTTCGTAGTGTTCAGGGAACGGCCCGTCGACTAGTTTGTCCATGGAGAACAGACGTGCCAGACCTTCCGGCAGCATAATGAACGGTCCGGTGTCTTTACCCGGTGGTACGGTAGCGGCGAAATCAGGCACATCGATACCTTGCCATTTCTGACCATTCCATTCCAACAATTTACGTTTGCTGTCCCATGGTTTTCCTTGCAGGTCGGCAGACGCGCGATTGTAGAGAATGCGGCGGTTTTGCGGCCAGCACCATGACCAGTTCGGCGTACAGCCCAGCCCTGCATCGGCGTTGTCGCGTCTATCCATTTGGTTACCGGCTTCCGTCCAGCTACCGGCATAGATCCAGCAGAAGCTGGATGTAGAACCGTCATCGCGTAGCTGTGAGAAGTCCGCAACCTGCTGACCTTTCTTCAGGATCAACTTACCGCTGTCATCGTAGATATCGGCCAGTGCCATACCGTTGGCCTCGCGGGCGACTTCTTCCGGCGTTGGGTCTTCTGGGTCTTTATAGTTCCAGTTAATATTCATCAACGGATCGGGGTAAGCGCCGCTTTCTTCGCGATACAACTCGCGTAGACGCATTAGCAGTTTACCGAGGATTTTACCGTCGTGATGGGCTTCTCCTGGTGGCTCAGCCGCTGCCCAGTGCCATTGCAACCAACGCCCTGAGTTAGCAATGGAGCCATTCTCTTCGGCAAAGCAGGAAGAAGGCAGGCGGAAGACCTCCGTTTGAATGGCTTTTGTATCCACATCATTGAATTCGCCATGGTTCTGCCAAAACGTAGAGGTTTCCGTGATCAGTGGATCGATGATGACCATGTACTTAAGCTTGGAGAGCGCTTCGGTAGCTTTATTCTTGTTGGAAAACGCTGCCACGGGGTTAAAGCCCTGAACGATATAGCCGTTCATTTTGCCTTCGACCATTAGCTCGGTTTGCGCCATGATATCGTAGCTACGATCCCACTTCGGCAACCAGTCATAGCCCCAGTTATTCGACGCCTGTGCGTTATCGCCGTAGAAGCTCTTCATCATACTGATAAAGAATTTTGGCGTGTTTTTCCAAAAGTTAACCTGATCGGGCAGCAGTGCCGTCGGCGTGATCTGCCCCAGATAGGTTTTCAGGTCTGGCTGTTTTTCTGACGGCAATGGCATGTATCCCGGCAGATTTAACGACAGCAGACCCAGATCGGTATAGCCCTGAATGTTAGAGTGGCCGCGCAGAGCATTGATACCGCCACCAGCCATACCGATGTTGCCAAGCAACAGTTGGATCATGGCGGCAGAGCGAATAATCTGCGCACCGTTGGTATGGTGTGTCCAGCCTAAGGCGTACATGAACGTTGCGGTTTTATTCGGCACACAGGTTTCTGCCAGCGTGCGGCAGATTGTTTCATAATCTTTGGCCGATGTGCCGCACAGGGATGTCACCATTTCCGGCGTATAGCGGGAAACGTGCTTTTTCAGCAGGTTCCACACGCAGCGTGGGTGAGATAGCGTGGTGTCGCGTTTGGCAAAGCCGGATTCATCAAGCTCATACTGCCAACTGGATTTGTCATATTGACGTTTTTGTTCGTCGTAGCCGCTGAACAACCCTTCGTCAAAGCTGAAATCTTCTCGCACGATCAGGCTAGCGCTGGTGTAAGACACCACGTACTCATGGTGAATTTTATCTTGCGTAATAAGATAGTTAACGATACCTAGCAGAAAGGCGGCGTCTGAACCTGCCCGAATGGGCGCATAGAGATCGGCAACGGCAGCAGAACGGTTAAAACGCGGATCGACAACAATCAGTTTCGCATTGTTGTGTGTTTTCGCTTCAACGGCCCATTTGAAGCCGACCGGATGCGCTTCTGCTGGGTTACCGCCCATCACGATAATGACGTTGGCGTTTTTGATATCAACCCAGTTGTTGGTCATTGCGCCACGGCCGAATGTCGGTGCCAGTGCAGCAACGGTTGGTCCGTGGCACAAACGTGCCTGACAGTCGATGGCAACCATGCCAAGAGAGCGGGTAAATTTCTGATCGAGAAGGCCGGTTTCGTTGCTGGCGGCAGAAGAGCACAGCATGCCCGTCGTCAGCCAACGGTTGACGGTTTCGCCTTTCGCGTTGGTGCGTTGGAAGTTGGCGTCGCGGTCCGCTTTCATCAGACGTGCGATACGTTCGATCGCGTCGTCCCAGCTAATTCGTTGCCATTTGTCGGAACCCGGCGCGCGGTATTCAGGGTAGAGCAGACGGTTTTCGCTATGGATGTAGTCGACCAGGCCCGCACCTTTCGGGCAAAGGGAGCCACGGCTGACTGGATGGTCTGCATCGCCTTCAATGTGAAAAATGGACGGTTTTGCATTCTTTGCGCCATCTCCCAGGCTATACATGAGCACACCGCAACCGACTGAGCAGTATGTACAGTTGTTACGTGTCTCTTTTGCCCGCAACAATTTGTATTGACGCACTGATGCCATTGCTTCTGTGGGTGTAAAACCCAATACCGCGAGAGTGGTTCCAGCCATCCCCCCCGCGCAAACTTTAAAGAAACCTCTTCTATTGAGTTGCATTAGTTTCCCTGTGTAATTATGTGTCATTTTTGTTGCGAACAATTTAACAACACATAAAATGTGGGCTTTGCGCAAAATCAAAATTTAAGTATTTAAATCCCCATTACACCTACAAAGAGGTATATTTTTTATTCGTTATATAGTGTAATATATAGCGAGTTTGTTATTTCATGGTTACAAACCATGCAAAGCAACGAGGCAGTTGGAGGGAGATCAGCGGGTATTTGTGGCGGAATTGTTGCAAAAAAAAAGCCAGATAAAAATCCGGCTCGATGTGGTTGTTATTTGACCTGCATACCAGGCTGAGCGCCGCTGTCTGGACTCAGCAGGAAGATATCTTTCCCGCCTGGGCCTGCTGCCATCACCATGCCTTCTGATATGCCGAAGCGCATTTTACGCGGAGCCAGATTGGCGACCATCACGGTTAAACGGCCTTCCAGCTTAGCCGGCTCGGGGTATGCCTCACGAATGCCGGAGAAGACCTGACGGGTTTCGCCGCCCAGATCCAACGTCAAACGTAAGAGTTTGTCAGAACCGTCAACCAGTTCAGCCTGTTTAATCAAGGCGATACGCATATCGACTTTGGAAAAATCGTCAAAGTTAATGGTGTCCTGTACCGGATTATCTGCCAACGGGCCGGATACGACTTTTGGCGTCGTAACCATGTCCTCTTTAGACGCGTCAACCATTGCGTTGACTTTATCCAGATCCATGCGGTTGAACAGGGCTTTGAATGGATTGACCTGATGGTTCAGTAGCGGGGTAGTGATAGCATCCCAGCTTAGTTCTGTGTTTAAAAACGCTTCGGTACGCTGCGCCAAAGCAGGCAGAACCGGCTTCAGGTACGTCATCAATACGCGGAATAGATTAATGCCCATTGAACAAATTGCTTGCAGGTCGGCATCCCGACCTTCTGCTTTCGCTACCACCCACGGCGCTTGTTCGTCAACATAGCGGTTGGCGATATCCGCCAGCGCCATGATCTCACGAATGGCACGCCCGGACTCACGGCTGCTGTAGGCTTCTGCAATGCTGGTAGCAGCGTCGGTGAAGATTTTATACAGCTCAGGATCGGCCAGTTTGTCCGCCACTTTGCCGTCAAAGCGTTTATTGATGAAACCTGCATTACGCGATGCCAGGTTTACAACCTTGTTCACGATGTCCGCATTCACACGCTGGACGAAATCTTCCAGATTGAGGTCGATGTCATCGATGCGAGAAGACAGTTTTGCTGCGTAGTAATAACGCAGACAATCGGCATCCAAATGTTGCAGGTAGGTGTCCGCTTTAATGAAGGTACCACGTGATTTAGACATCTTGGCACCGTTGACCGTCACATAGCCATGCACGAACAGGTTCGTCGGCTTACGGAAACCGCTGCCTTCCAACATGGCTGGCCAGAACAGGCTGTGGAAATAAACGATGTCTTTACCGATGAAGTGATACAAATCTGCGTCTGAGTCTTTCTTCCAGAAATCATCAAAATTCAGGTCGCCACGCTTGTCGCACAGGTTTTTGAATGAACCCATGTAACCGATTGGCGCATCCAGCCAGACGTAAAAATATTTGCCCGGCGCATCGGGGATTTCAAAGCCGAAATACGGCGCATCGCGGGTGATGTCCCACTGTTGCAGACCCGAATCGAACCACTCTTGCATCTTATTGGCAACCTGTTCCTGCAATGCACCGGAACGTGTCCAGGCTTGCAGCATGTCGCTAAATGCAGGCAGATCGAAGAAGAAGTGCTCCGATTCACGCATCTCCGGTGTCGCACCAGAAACTGCGGACTTAGGTTCGATCAGCTCTGTTGGGCTGTAGGTTGCGCCACACACTTCACAATTATCGCCGTATTGGTCGGCTGCCTTACATTTCGGGCAGGTACCTTTAACGAAACGATCCGGCAGGAACATCCCTTTCTCTGGATCGTACAACTGAGAGATCGTGCGGTTTTTAATAAAGCCGTTTTCTTTAAGACGACGATAAATCAACCCTGACAACTCACGATTCTCTTCGCTATGCGTAGAGTGGTAGTTGTCATAGCTGATATTGAAGCCGGCAAAGTCCTGCTGATGCTCCTGACTCATTGCCGCAATCATCTGCTCTGGCGCAATCCCCATTTGCTGGGCTTTCAGCATGATTGGCGTGCCGTGGGCGTCGTCCGCACAGATAAAATGAACCTGGTTGCCGCGCATTCGCTGGTAACGAACCCAGATATCAGCCTGAACGTGTTCAAGCATATGACCGAGGTGAATCGAACCATTAGCGTAAGGCAGCGCGCACGTTACCAGAATTTTCTTTGCGACTTGAGTCATGAGGAACTTGCTTTCTTTTGTGAATAGAGGGAAATCGATGTTAACCGATAGCGCCTTACTGCGTAAACCGCTGGTGTGAGTAAAAACGGCAGGAAACCTCATGGCAGATGCTATTTTGCGTAGCGTTTCCACGTTTTTGACGCCGAAGGGCGTCAGGCTTCCTTCGCTCTGGTATGCTATACACGGTCTCAACGGTCAAATATGAGAATTTCAAGGAGCCGGAATGAACGCTACAGTCCCCGAACAACGTCCTGAAGCATTGCGTGCGATGGTCACCGGGGTTTTATCTACTTTTCAGCACCCGACACTGAAAAATAATCTGACGACACTGAATGCACTGCGTCATTGTGCCTTGCTGGATAATGTGTTGCACATTGAACTGACGATGCCGTTTGTCTGGCTCAGTGGTTTGGCAGTATTAAAAGAAACGGTTAGCGATGAGTTATTACGTTTATCAGGCGCAAAGGCGGTGGAATGGCGCTTAACGCACGATATCGCTACGCTGCGCCGGGTTAACGATCAGGCTGGCGTGAAGGGAGTGAAGAACATCATTGCCGTCAGTTCCGGGAAAGGCGGGGTGGGTAAATCCAGTACGGCGGTCAACATGGCGCTGGCATTGGCGGCTGAAGGCGCCAATGTGGGCATTCTGGATGCCGATATTTATGGACCTTCGATCCCTACCATGCTGGGTTCGGCCAGTGAACGACCCACTTCGCCGGATGGTCAACACATGGCGCCGATTATCGCGCATGGCCTGGCAACCAACTCGATTGGTTATCTGGTGACGGATGATAACGCCATGGTGTGGCGTGGGCCGATGGCGAGCAAAGCATTACTGCAACTGCTGCAAGATACGCTTTGGCCGGATCTGGACTATCTGGTGTTAGATATGCCGCCGGGGACGGGGGATATCCAACTGACGCTGGCGCAGAATATTCCTGTTACTGGTGCGGTCGTGGTGACGACGCCACAGGATATCGCGCTGATGGATGCCATGAAGGGGATTGCGATGTTCGAAAAAGTCAGCGTGCCAGTGCTGGGTGTCGTTGAGAACATGAGCGTCCATATCTGTAGCAACTGTGGTCATCTGGAGCCGATCTTCGGTACGGGCGGCGCGCAGAAGCTGGCGGAAAAATACCACTGCTCTTTGTTAGGTCAGCTTCCACTACATATCTCCTTGCGTGAAGACCTTGATCGCGGTGAGCCGACGGTGGTCAGCCAGCCAGATAGCGAGTTTACTGCGTTGTACCGTGAACTGGCAGGGCAGGTTGCCGCTCAACTTTACTGGCAGGGTAGCATTATCCCCAGTGAAATTTCTTTCCGAGCACTGTAGCATTTCCGTTAGTGAGTAAAAAGCCGGGATCTGTCCCGGCTGAACCAGCGTCAGCATTCGATTTCCCTGATGCGCAATACGTGGAAAGGGTGGCGTGAAAGCGGCTAACTCCCTATAATTGCACGTCAAAGCGCCCATTGGCGCATTCCCCTCTCTTTTATTTATGTTAATCAGGTCGTTAATACCATGACTGATCAGTCTCACCAGTGCGTCATCATCGGGATCTCGGGAGCGTCCGCTTCGGGTAAAAGTCTTATTTCCAGCACCTTGTATCGCGAATTGCGCGATCAGGTTGGTGATCAGCATATCGGGGTGATATCTGAAGACAGCTATTATAAAGATCAAAGCCATCTGACCATGGAAGAGCGGGTAAAAACCAACTATGACCACCCGAGTTCGATGGATCACAGCCTGCTCATTAAGCATTTGCAAATGCTGAAAGCGGGCCAGGCAATTGAAGTTCCGCAGTACAGCTATGTCGAACACACCCGTAAACAGGAAACGGTGCATATTGAGCTGAAAAAGGTCATTATCCTGGAAG
Source organism: Pectobacterium araliae (assembly GCF_037076465.1). Lineage (NCBI taxonomy): Bacteria > Pseudomonadati > Pseudomonadota > Gammaproteobacteria > Enterobacterales > Pectobacteriaceae > Pectobacterium > Pectobacterium araliae. Next base: position 1,437,239 of record NZ_AP028908.1, read on the forward strand.
GCATTTTGCTACTGACGGATGCACGTCTGCGTGATGAGATGAATTTCTCTATCTTTGTTGATACGCCGCTGGATATCTGCCTGCTGCGCCGCATGCGCCGCGACGTTAATGAACGGGGCCGTTCAATGGACTCGGTGATGGAGCAGTATCAGAAGACCGTACGTCCGATGTTCCTGCAATTCATTGAGCCCTCGAAGCAGTATGCCGACATTATTGTGCCGCGCGGTGGGAAAAACCGCATCGCGATTGATATCTTGAAAGCCAAGATAAGCCAGTTTTTTGAATAATATGTCCTGAATCATTCAGGTTGCGTGACCGAGGTTTATCCGATAGATACCCGTGTCGAATGGAGAATAAGATGAGACTGTGTGACCGTGACATTGAAGCCTGGCTGGATGATGGCCGACTGGTGATTACGCCCCGTCCGCCAACAGAGAGAATCAGTGGCGCGACCGTTGATGTTCGTTTGGGAAATCAGTTTCGCGTCTTCCGCGGACACACTGCGGCTTTCATTGACTTAAGCGGCCCGAAAGATGAAGTCAGTGCGGCACTCGATCGCGTCATGAGTGATGAAATCAATTTGCCAGAAGGCGAGGCATTCTTCTTGCACCCAGGAGAATTAGCGCTGGCAGTTACGTTTGAGTCCGTCACGCTACCAGATAATTTGGTAGGCTGGTTGGATGGTCGTTCTTCGTTAGCCCGTCTGGGATTGATGGTTCACGTCACTGCACACCGTATCGATCCCGGTTGGCAAGGAAGAATTGTGCTGGAGTTCTATAATTCAGGTAAGTTGCCGCTGGCGTTACGCCCCGGCATGATGATTGGCGCTCTGAGTTTTGAACCTCTTTCCGGGCCGGCGGCTCGCCCGTACAACCGCCGTCAGGACGCCAAGTATAAAGATCAGCAGGGTGCGGTAGCGAGCCGGATCGATAAAGACTGAGCGTCTGGTTATAGGTCTGTAACATAAAAACCAGACAGTCGCGCGTTTCGCAATGAGGATGGCATGAGAAGATTTCTGACGACGCTGTCAATTCTGCTTGTGGTGCTGGTGGCAGGAATGACGGCCTTGGTCGTACTGGTTAATCCCAATGACTTCCGTGCTTACATGGTGAAGCAGGTTGAGGAACGTAGCGGCTACCGTCTGCAACTTGATGGCGATCTGCGCTGGCATGTGTGGCCGCAACTGAGTATTTTATCTGGCGGTATGTCATTAAGTGCCCCGGGCTCCAGTGCGCCTATTGTCAGTGCTGAGAATATGCGTCTCGATGTGCAACTGTGGCCGTTGTTGTCGCATAAGCTTGCGGTCAAGCAGGTGATGTTGAAAGGGGCCATTATTCGTCTGACGCCGGAAAGTGAAGCCAGGCAGGCCAGCAATGCACCCATCGCTCCAGCGGGCTCGCAGACGCCATCCGAAGAGCGACGCTGGCGTCTGGATATCGGCAAGATAAAAATCGCCGATAGCCTGCTAATTTTGCAACGCAGTAATAATGAACAGATTAATGTTCGTGATATTAACCTTGCGATGGAGCAGAACAGCGACCGCCAAGTCAATATCGAATTATCGAGCCGTATCAATCGCGATCAGCGTGATATCGCTTTCTCTCTCGCCGCAGATGTCGATCTGTTGCGTTTCCCTCAGCAAGTCAACGCCAGTATCACCAAACTGGATTACCAACTTCAGGGCGTTGGAATACCGGCAAACGGTATCCGCGGGACAGGACGTGTTCAGGCAAGTTATCAGCAGCAGCCTGAAAAAATCACGTTCAGCCAGTTTTCACTCAACACCAATAATAGCCAACTGTCGGGGGCGGGTAGTGTGACGCTGGGTGATATCCCCCATTACGAGCTGGATTTGTTGTCTGGGAAGCTGGATCTAGATTCTCTGCTGGGGATTGCGGCGGTAAAAGAAAATAACGCTGCTACGGTAGCGATTAAGCCATTAGCCCCTGTCATTTCAAACGAAGCTGAAGCGTCCGAGCCAGAAGATAGCTTACAGCGATTCACTGCGCGTCTGTCGCTACAGGCTGCATCGCTGATTTACCGTGGCCTTGATGTCCGCCAATTCACATTACGGGCAGATAATAAGCCAGGGCTACTCGATATTTCGACTTTAAGTGGCGAACTGGGCAGCGGGCGTTTCTCATTGCCCGCGAAGGTTGTGACGAAACCATCAACGACCATCACGTTACGACCCGACCTCAAGGATATTGAACTGTCTCAACTGATGTCTGCGTTTGCGCTACCTGCCGAGTCGGTCAGCGGAAAATTGTCGATGACGGGACAATTCAGCGGCAATAGCGTTGCGCTGCCTGCTTTGTTCCAGCAGTGGCAAGGAACGGCGGCGCTGCAAGCCAATAATGTCCGTCTACAGGGCTTGAATATTCAGCAAATGGTGCAGATGGCCGTGGCACGTAGCAACGGCAATGTGCGTGGGCAAGAGCGCTACGAGCGTTATACCGAACTGCAACAGCTGACCGGAAAAGTACAATTGAACGCAGGTAAGTTACGTCTTACCGATCTCAATGGTCGCTCTGAGCTGCTGTCGCTAAGCGGTGTCGGTCAATTCGATTTGCCAGCTCAGACGTGTGATGTCAACGTGAATGTTTCTATCACGCAAGGGTGGCAAGGGGATGAGCAACTGGTCAGCGTATTGAAAAATACGGCAATTCCGTTACGCGTCTATGGCGAATGGGATAAATTGAATTACCAGTTGCAGGTAGATCAATTGCTGCGTAAACGCCTACAGGATGAACTGAAGAAACGCCTGAATGATTGGGCCAGCCAAAATCAGCAAAACCAGAAGGGCAAAGATCTGAAGCAACTGCTCGACCGTCTTTAATTTCCAGAAATGCTGTGTTCCAGGCCGATTTGCTGATTCCCGCCAGCAAATCGGCGGCTTATCCTCAATGATTTCCTTTAATTTTTCATACTTCCCCAGACAAACTTTGTGTTCGATGTCTCTTTTTTAACGCTGTATATTAATATTTTTCTCTTTTTTTATTTTCTAAAGCAGTAAACTCCGCCCCCTGTTTTCGGTGCGGTACATATTCCGCTGCCGGGGAATGTCTGTCAGATAATTTATTACTCAGGTATTGAAACTCACTATGCTCGAACTTTTGATTGGTGTTGCTGTAACGATTCTGGTTGGTCGTTACATTATAAAAGGGTACTCCGCGACTGGCGTGTTGTTGGTGGGAGGCCTGTTACTCTTGGCAATCAGTGCCATGGTGGGGAAAAACGTCTTGCCAGCCAGTGCGAAAGCGACGGGCTGGAGTGCAACGGATATTGTTGAATACGTAAAAATCTTGCTGATGAGCCGCGGTGGCGATCTCGGCATGATGATTATGGTGCTGTGTGGCTTTGCCGCGTATATGACGCACATCGGTGCCAATGATGTCGTCGTTAAGCTGGTTTCCCGCCCGCTGAAAATGATCAACTCGCCTTATTTGCTGATGATTGCGGCCTATTTTGTCGCTTGTCTGATGTCGCTCGCGGTGTCATCGGCGACGGGACTCGGTGTGCTGCTGATGGCAACACTGTTCCCCGTCATGGTGAACGTCGGTATTAGTCGCGGCGCTGCGGCGGCAATCTGTGCTTCTCCCGTGGCATTGATCCTGTCACCGACCTCGGGCGACGTGGTGCTTGCCGCACAGGCATCGCAGATGAAATTAGTGGATTTTGCCTTTAAGGCCACGTTGCCCATTTCCATCATGGCGATCGTGTGTATGGCTGTCGCGCATTTCTTCTGGCAGCGCTATCTGGATAACAAAGCGAATGTCAGCCATGAGATTCTGGATGTCAGTGAAATCGCGACGAATGCGCCGCGTTTTTACGCCATTCTGCCGTTTACGCCGATCGTGGGTGTACTGATATTTGATGGTAAATGGGGGCCGGAGCTTCATATTATTACTGTGTTGGTTATCTGTATGGTGCTGGCGGCGATGCTGGAATTTGTCCGCTCGTTCAATGCGAAAAACGTGTTTGATGGGCTGGATGTGGCCTATCGTGGCATGGCTGATGCCTTCTCTAGCGTCGTAATTCTGCTGGTTGCGGCTGGCGTATTTGCTCAGGGGCTTGGCACGATAGGCTTTATCAGCGGGCTGATCGGCCTTGCTCAGTCATTTGGTAGCGGTGGGTTGGTGATTATGTTGGTGTTGGTGGTAATCACGATGCTGGCCGCGATGACCACCGGTTCGGGCAATGCGCCGTTCTATGCGTTTGTTGAGTTGATTCCAAAGTTGGCATCGCAAATGGGTATCAATCCTGCCTATCTTGCCATCCCGATGCTTCAGGCTTCCAATTTGGGTCGTACCATTTCTCCGGTATCCGGCGTGGTGGTTGCTGTGGCAGGAATGGCAAAAATATCGCCGTTTGAAGTGGTGAAGCGCACCTCTGTTCCGGTTCTGGTCGGGCTGATTGTGGTAGTGGTGGTGACTGAGATTATGATCCCTGCCTGATAACTGAAATGAGGTAATCGGCACCTTTAGTGTGGTCTAAAGGTGCTGGCTGTTGCTGTATTGGAGTATTTCTTTGATAAAATGCTCAAAATCACTTAAACGATGGAAAATGACGTGGATGACAATATCCAGATTCAGTGCCTGATAGTCATGCACTGCAATATTTTTTAATCCCACCATTTTTTGCAAATTGTCAGACAGATCAGCAGTAATCATCTGGTTTGCAGCGAGAAGTGCGAAACTATCGCGGCTACTTTGTGGTATGCCTAGCTGCTTGATACGGATAAGATAATTAGCGATATCAATAGCGGCTTCGCAGGCGCGTTGTATATTCAGTATGACGGAATCTTGCTTGGTGAAGTTTTGACGAAACCCTTCCTCAGTATCGAATTCCTCACGAATACGACGTAGGCATCTTTGTATGGTGCTGCTTTTGTTAAGCAAGATATCTGTCATGCTTTTAGATCCTGATGAAAACTACGAATGATATCCGCGCGCTCTTTTTGCAGATGCTGGTACATCGAAAGTGTTGTCATTTCAAATTCCTCCGCTGCTGTTTCCGCATCATAAAGCAGCTTGCCGTTACGCACGATCTCCATTTTTAATACCGTTGAAGCCTGCAATAAATCGATAAGATCGACGTCATGACCCACTTCCTTTGCTAATTGATTAGATAGCTCCCAGCGTTCAACGGGATCCAGTGCTCTTGTAGCCATGATGGCGATATCAACGTCGCTGTCCGCTCTGGCATTGCCTGTAGCCTGGGAACCAAAGAGATAAATAATTTTGATGTCGGGCATCTGTTTTTTCAGTGTCAAAACGATCTTATCGAACATGTGATAGCCACCGCTTCTACGATTATCTTATTGTCTGACAGGATGGTTCGAACATCAATTTATTGCCAATCAAGGAAGGGGAGAAGTCATCTGCCCTTTATATTTCTCCTACTTCATCACACTTCAAAATCAGTCTGTGGTTCGTCATTTGGTGTGATGCGAACTTCCACAATACGGTGACTTTCTACCGCCAAAATAGTGAACTGATAACCATCGATTGATAAGGTATCACCCACCTGTGGAACCCGCTGCGCGTGTTCCATCAATAGCCCTGCCAACGTGTAGTATTCCCGCTTCTCATCCAGCGTCAACGGGACATACATCGCCAGGTCTTCCAGCGGAATATAGCCATTGACGATCCAACTGCCGTCGTCATTTTGCTGAATACTGTGGCGCGCATCCCGCTCTTCCCCTTCTCGCGGCAGGTTGCCCGCGATGGTTTCCATCACATCGCTTAATGTGACAATCCCTTCCATTGAACCAAACTCATCAACGACAAACGCAAAATGTGTTCTTCCTTCTCTAAACTGCTCCAGCGCTTGTAAAAGCGAAAGCTGTTCAGGAAAGACCAACGGCTGACGAATGAGAATACGCAGGTTAAACGGCTCGCGATTGAGCTGCTGCTGGAGTAAATCGGCAACATTGATGATGCCCAGTGGTTCATCAGAGGTATTGCTGTCGGTAACTACAAGTCGGGAATGCTGGTTGCTCGTTAACAGCTTAGCGAGTGCATCCTGAGTAATATCCAGCTCAACTGACTCGATATCATGTCGTGACGTCATGATGCTGCTGATGGTCCGCTGGGCCAGTCCCAATACCCGTTTTATCATGCGGCGTTCCTGAATATTGAAAACTTCCCTGCCTGCCCGAGTGTTGTCTGCAATCATTGACGAGGTTTGATTGTCCAGCTCGGCTTCTTCATGGTTGCCGCGCAGAATACGCAAAACCACCTCGGCGGTACGTTGGCGTAGTGGAACGGAAGAAGAAAGAAAGCGTCGACGGTTAAACAGGGACACCTGATTCAACATCTCAATCAATACCGAGAAACCTATCGCAGCGTAGAGATAGCCTTTAGGAATGTGGTAACCAAACGCGTCCGCCACCAGGCTGAATCCAATCATTAGCAGGAAGCTGAGGCATAGGATAACGATGGTCGGGTGCTCAGCGACAAAGCGGGTCAGCGGTTTACTGGCTAGCAACATCAGGAAGATGGCAATCGTCACGGCGGACATCATGACCAGCAGATGGTCGGTCATGCCGACGGCGGTAATCACGGAATCCAGAGAGAATATGGCATCCAGTACCACAATCTGGGCGACTACCGGCCAGAAACGCGCACCTTTACGCTGAGCCTGCTGCTCCTCATCTTTTCCTTCGAGTCGCTCATTGAGCTCCATGGTGGCTTTAAAAAGTAGAAATAACCCACCAACCAGCATGATGACATCACGAGCGCTGAATGCGTGCTCAAGGAACGTGAATAGAGGGGTAGTCAACGATACCAGCCAGGAAATGGACGTCAGCAAGCCCAGCCGCATAATCAGGGCAAGTAACAGACCGACGACTCTGGCTTTATCGCGTTGCTCTTTTGGGAGTTTCTCAGCCAGAATGGCGATGAAGATAAGATTATCAATGCCCAGAACCAGTTCCAGGACAACCAGCGTGGCCAACCCGGCCCATATCGTTGGATCAGCGATCCACTCCATAGCTATTTTTTCACCTTTAAATGAACATAACCTTGATAGCGTATCAGGGCGTGAACAGATGAACCAGAATTTGCAGGGATATTCTTTAGTAAGCGGTGCTGTGCGCAGAGATTATGACGTATTTTTGTCCGTTTTTTATATTCAGAATGTCAGATTAAGGTTAGCTAATGTTAAAAAAATCCCATTATCGATCTTAAACAAAATTTTATGCTGTATAACGGGGATACAGGTCGTAACATTTGATCGTGCCATGTATCCGAGCATAGAATACTGCGCTGCTGCTAATCTCCACACATCATGTGGTTTTACATCTCGAGCAGCCGTTTTTATGGCTGAAACAGGCTGAGTTTATTCTTTTAGTTGGTTTTTTATACTTATGGAGGTTGTGCCACAATGGATGTTCATAGTCTTATTCCTAAAAACCCCGCCCTAAACATCTTGTTCTTGTGCTCCCACTTGAGTGGTCAATACTATGTTAGTTCTTTGGGCTAAGTAGACCGCTTCACACTGAGGATATGGTTTACCTAATGTATCTATTGTCACAAGGGTATCCGGTTGGCGGTATACTCTATCTGTACAATAAAAATCATAACATATACGTAACTCAACGCTTTAAAATTTAAACCCCAGGACAGGGGCTGTACTTTGATAGTGCATTGGTAGCTACAAGCCAAGGGCGGTAGCGTGCCTAAAGCAAAACTCAATATGGGCTATGTACGATGGTGCAGGTATGCAAGAGTCTAGTCTCATCTTTATAAGCGCTTTTGCTTCACTTTTTTGGGCAAGAAAGGTGGCGGTTAGAATTGGATTGGTAGATAAGCCTAATGTCCGTAAAAAACATCAGGGTAATATCCCATTAGTTGGTGGTGTATCGATTTATCTGGCGTTGTGTGTCCTCTATACGCTTCAAGCTAATTTATTGCCTCATTTTTTTCTATACATGGTGTGTTCAACAGCGCTGCTGGTTGTAGGCATGTTCGATGATCGTTTTGATTTGCCTGTGTTGTCGCGAATTGGACTACAAGCGTGCGTTGCTATCGCAATGATGTCTACAGGATTGTTTATTTCCTCTTTAGGAAATATTTTCTTTAAAGATGAGATTCTTTTAGGCGCATTTGGCTATATAGTCACACTTTTTGCGGTTCTGGGATCTATCAATGCTTTCAATATGGTGGATGGCATGGATGGACTACTAAGCGGTCTTTCTTTTGTCACGCTTAGCGCTCTGGTTATCGCTTTTTATCTTGGGGGAAACAATGAACTTGCTCGCTGGAGTTTGTGTTTTCTGGTGGCAACGTTGCCTTATGCTTTGTTAAATTCGGGTATGTTGCTAGGGAAAAAATTCAAAGTCTTTATGGGTGATGCGGGCAGTACGCTGATCGGATTTTCTGTCATATGGTTACTGCTCTTGGCGACCCAAGGAGAAGGACGCGTAATCCAACCTGTGACTGCACTATGGCTGATTGCTGTTCCCCTTATGGATATGGTTGCCGTAATGATGCGGCGTTTTGCAAGAGGCGGCAATCCTTTCAAAGCCGATCGAGAACATTTGCATCACGTATTGCTCCGTTCAGGATTTACGCAGAGCCAAACGTTGGCAGTGATTGTGACTATCGCTACTTTATTTGCAACAATTGGCATCATTTGCGAGCGTAACAACATAAGTGAGTCTATTATGCTAAGCGTCTTTTTGCTGATGTTCTCTGGCTATATAGCGGCAATAACCTCTCTGATACGAGTGCTCGCATGGTTTCGTCGCTTTCTCGCTGTGGATAAGCAATAGCAGCATTGAAGTGTTGCTAAAGAGGGATTTACCCTTATTTTATACGTTAGATCTTGAGTTCATCTGAATAGTTTTTCTCTATAATTACTGACTATTTTGTGGAAATCTGAACAATTTTCTATTAAGAGCGATGGCATAGACAGGATGATAAAGCACAAACGAAAATTGATGCCCTTAATGGTATCGGTAGCGTTACTCAGTGGTTGTACTCTGGTTCCTGGTTCCCACCTTTCTACTAGCGGTAAAAATGTGGTCGAGCAGCAAGATGCGGATTTCAATATCGACAAATTGGTCAATGTTTACCCGTTAACACCTTATTTAGTCGAAAAAATGCGCCCTAAGCCGCTGATAGCACAGACTAACCCTGCTCTAGAGAAAGAATTGCAGGGCTATGAATATCGCATCGGTATTGGTGATGTCATCATGGTGACGGTGTGGGATCACCCCGAGTTGACGACGCCAGCAGGGACATACCGCACCGCGGCGGATACCGGTAACTGGGTGCATTCCGATGGTACGATCTTTTATCCCTACATCGGCAAGGTGAGCGTTGCTGGTAAAACGGTCACCGAAGTTCGCGATCAGATCATGGGTCGCTTAGCACAATATATTGAGTCTCCTCAGGTTGATGTGAGCATTGCGGCTTTCCGCTCCCAAAAGGCATATGTAACGGGTGAAGTGGCGACATCGGGGCAACAGCCGATTACCAACGTACCGCTAACGGTACTGGACGCCATTAACAAAGCGGGTGGGCTAACAGAAAATGCCGACTGGCGCAACATTGTGTTGACTCACAATGGCAAAGAACAGCGGCTCTCCCTTCAGGCACTGATGCAAAACGGTGACCTTTCGCAAAACCATCTCCTTTATCCTGGCGATATCCTCTATATTCCCCGCAATGACGATCTAAAAGTGTTTGTGATGGGGGAAGTCAAAAAACAAAGTACACTCAAAATGGATCGCAGCGGCATGACGTTGACCGAAGCGTTAGGTAATGCCGAGGGGATGGATCAAACCTTTTCTGATGCCACGGGGATTTTTGTGATCCGCTCGCTGCGAGGGACGCAAGGTCCGAAACTGGCAGACATCTACCAGCTTAATGCCAAAGATGCCACTGCGATGGTGATGGGCACGGAGTTCCGGCTACAGCCGTATGACATTGTTTATGTTACCACGGCACCGATCGTCCGTTGGAACCGTGTTATCGGCCAGCTTGTACCGACGATTTCCGGCTTTAACGAATTAACCGAAGGAACGTTGCGTGTTCGTAACTGGCCATAGAGATCACTATGTTTGATTCAATTTTGGTGGTGTGTGTGGGGAATATCTGCCGTTCTCCAACCGGAGAGCGGTTGTTGAAACAGGCTCTGCCAGCAAAAAAAATAGCCTCGGCAGGGTTAGGTGCTTTGGTAGGAAAGCCCGCAGATGGAATGGCAACTGAGGTGGCAAGCGATCACCATCTTTCTCTCGAAGGGCATGAGGCGCAACAGTTAACCTCGGCCTTATGTCGCAAGTACGATCTGATTCTGGTGATGGAGAAAGGCCACATTGACGGAGTCAGCCGTATTGCGCCAGAAGTGCGAGGTAAAACCATGCTATTTGGTCACTGGCTGAATCAGCAGGAAATTGCTGACCCTTATCGTAAAAGCCGCGAAGCATTTGAATTCGTTTACTCACAACTTGAGCAGTCTGCGCAAAAATGGGCGCAGGCATTGAATCGTTAATCATCAGAGAATCCGATGACAGAGAAAACTTCAGTAAAAGTATCTGAAACCCATTCAGATGAGATCGATTTAGGGCGTTTATTAGGAACATTGCTGGATAACCGCTGGTTGATTATTGCAGTAACAGCATTATTTACTATTATCGGTATTTTCTATGCTGTACTTGCAACACCAGTATACAAAACTGATGCGCTCATTCAGGTTGAGCAGAGTCAGGGGAATTCACTATTAAATGATATTTCTAGTATGTTGCCGGACTCTAAGCCGAAATCCGATGCTGAGATAGAACTCATTAAATCTCGTATGGTTATCGGAAAAACTGTCAATGACCTAGCATTGGATATTGATGTCCGACAACAATATGTTCCGATCATCGGCAAAGGTTTGGCTAGATTAACAGGTGAAGAACCCGCAAAAATAGCGGTTTCTCGCTTGGATGTACCGGACAGTTGGCAGGATCAAGAATTCACTGTGACGGTTCTTGACGGCAAACAATACTCCGTTGAGGCTGGGGATTCGTTAACTTTTACGGGCACAGTAGGGCAACTCGAGACGCATAACAGTGTTACGTTGCTGATTAGTGATATTGCGGCTAAACCTGGTACTGTTTTCAACATTAAGAAACTCAATCAATTGACAGCTGTTAACAACGTATTGGATCAGTTAGTCGTCGTGGATAAAGGCAAAGATACGGGAGTTCTTGAGTTAAGTCTTGAAGGTGAAGATCCTGTATTGACAAATAAAACGTTGAGTAGCATTAGCCAGAACTATCTTCAGCAAAATGTAGAACGTAAATCTGAGGAAGCAGGGAAAAGCCTGGAGTTTCTGAAAGAACAACTGCCGAATGTGCGGACCTCACTGAATGAGGCGGAAAATAAGCTTAATCAGTTTCGCCAACAGAATGAGTCGGTCGATCTTTCTTTGGAAGCGAAAGCGGTACTGGATACTACGGTAGCGGTTGAAGCGCAGTTGAATGAACTGACGTTTAAAGAAGCTGAAATTTCGAAGCTGTATACCCGTGAGCACCCCGCTTACCGCGCCTTAATGGAAAAGCGCAAAACGCTGGAACAGGAACGGGATAAGCTTAATAAACGTGTCGGGGCGATGCCTAAAACTCAGCAGGAAATTTTGCGTTTAACACGGGATGTGCAGGCAGGGCAGGAAGTATATATGCAACTGCTAAACAAACAGCAGGAGCTTAGCATTAACAAAGCCAGTACGGTGGGTAACGTCCGAATTGTCGACAATGCGGTGATTCAACCTAAGCCGGTGAAGCCGAAAAAAATGCTGATTGTGTTAATCGCAATGTTTCTGGGGGGAGTGGTATCAACCGCTTTTGTCATACTAAAAACGCTGTTACATAAAGGCATCGAAAGCCCTGAGCAATTGGAAGAATTAGGCATTAACGTCTATGCCAGCGTACCACTTTCTGAATGGCAACAGAAAAAAGACCGGGCGTTATTGGGTAAAAAAAGCAAGAAAGTCAATACGCGTGCAACGGATTTATTGGCTGTGGGCAACCCCACCGATCTGGCAATTGAAGCGATTAGAAGCCTGCGTACCAGCTTGCATTTCGCCATGATGGAAGCCAAAAATAATGTGTTGATGATATCTGGCGCTAGCCCAGCAATAGGGAAAACGTTCGTTAGCGCTAACCTCGGCGCGGTTATCGCCCAGTCTGGGCAGCGGGTGCTGATTGTTGACTGTGATATGCGCAAAGGGTACGCCCATGAACTGATGGGGACTCATGGGACGGATGGCTTGTCGGATATTCTATCGGGTCAGTGTGGTGTAGAAAAAAGCGCACGCAAAACCGCTGTGGAGAATATGGACTTTATTCCTCGTGGACAGGTTCCACCGAATCCCTCTGAACTCTTGATGCACAATCGTTTTGTCGAATTTATTAAATGGGCAGGCGAACACTACGATCTGGTGCTGTTGGATACACCGCCGATTCTGGCTGTGACGGATGCCGCTATTATCAGCCGCCATGCAGGTACATCTTTGTTAGTGGCGCGTTTTGAAATGAATACTCTGAAAGAAATTGAAGTAGCTATTCGTCGGTTTGAGCAGAATGGTACAGAAATTAGAGGGGTTATTCTGAATGCTGTAATGAAGAGAGCAGCAAGTTATTATGGGTATGGTAATTACGACTATTATACCTACGAATATAAATCAAAATAACGCTCTAAAATTCCGGTTTGCCATTGTGAATGGCAAACCGGAATATATATATTTCTAAATTTACCTCTGAGTCTTAATAAATATAATCACCATATTATCTTTATCAATAACCTTCTCATGAAAATTATTTTTATTATACTATAAATATAAATCCTTGACTTTTTATGTTACTTATTCTTTTTTAATAAAAACACAAGTGTCTATATTAATTGTGTGGATATTTATGGTTTTTATAAATCCATTTGGGGTATTAATTTAATGAATTTACGAGCTGTTTTTAGAAAAAACAATTTTGTAAAATTGTCTTTAGCGTTGTCTGATTTCTTGTTTTTTAATTTGGCATTGTTATTTACGCTATGCATGATTTATTTACTTGGATATGATGTTTATTCGTTTATCCCTGCATCTGAATTGCCAGCAAGATTTTTATCACATATAACGTTGTCATTCTTATGTGTTGGCTGGTTTTGGATAAGATTGCGGCACTATACATACAGAAAACCTTTCTGGTTTGAATTAAAAGAAATTATCAGAACATTAATCATTTTTGCAATTTTTGACTTAGCGCTAGTTGCATTTTCAAAATGGCAATTTTCTCGTTATGTCTGGTGTATTACTTGGTTGCTGGCAATTACGTTGGCACCAATTGGACGTGTGATTGTAAAAAGAATTTTAGATAAGGTTAATCTTTGGAAGAAACATACTATCATTATTGGTTCAGGGAAAAATGCCAGAGATGCATATGCCGCTCTCCAAAGTGAAGAGGTTTTAGGATTTTCTATTGGAGCCTTTTATTCAACTACCGCTATTGATAATGCCGTAGGTATATCCGGTGTACCGATTATCAATACTGAAGAAGAACTCTGGTTGCAAAGTTGCCCTAACGATACGCAGTTTATTGTCGCTTTGGAATTTGAGGAACATGCTTTGAGAGATTTTTGGTTGAAAAATCTCGCTAAGCATAATTGTCGTTCGATCTCTGTTATTCCGACATTGCGTGGCGTTCCTTTATATGGAACTGATATGTCATTTATATTTAGCCATGAAGTTATGATCCTGCGGGTAAGTAATAGTTTAGCAAAAAGAACTTCGCGTTTTATTAAAAGGACTTTTGATATTCTTGGTGCCTTGGCAATTGTTACTTTACTTTCTCCTGTTTTAATATCCCTATTTTATTTGGTTTTCAAAGATGGTGGCAATGCCATTTACGGACATGAGCGTGTGGGGCGAAATGGGAAAAAATTCAAATGTCTTAAGTTCCGTTCTATGGTGATAAACTCTCAAGAGGTACTCAATGAATTATTGAAAAATAATCCGGAAGCGAGAGCTGAATGGGAAAAAGATTTTAAGCTTAAAGATGATCCTAGAATAACAAAAGTTGGTCAATTTATAAGAAAAACCAGTCTTGATGAGCTACCACAACTTCTTAATGTCCTTAAAGGGGAAATGAGTCTGGTTGGACCAAGACCTATCATTGAAGATGAGTTAGATAAATATGCCGGGGATGTCGATTATTATTTAATGGCTAAGCCGGGTATGACAGGACTATGGCAAGTTAGCGGTCGAAACGATGTCGATTATGACACCCGAGTGTATTTTGACTCATGGTATGTTAAAAATTGGTCATTATGGAATGATATTGCCATCCTTTTTAAAACTGTCAGCGTTGTATTAAAGAGAGATGGAGCCTATTAATAGAGTTATGTCTTATAATCGGTCTGTCGCAAATTTGTATTTATTAATTAGTGAAAAATATGAAATATTTTATAGCCATTCCAACTTATAATGGTGGTGACGTTTGGAAAGATGCAGCTGAAAGCTTAAAGCGTCATGGGCCTGATGGCTTGGATGTTCAGGTGATAGACTCTGGTAGTAACGATGCAACTATTCAGGTGGCAAATAACTTAGGCTTTAATATTATTAATATTAATGCCACTGACTTTAATCACGGAGGAACACGTAACCAATTAGTTTATGCTAATGGTGACTCCGATGTGGTTATATTCTTAACTCAGGATGCAATCCCCGAGCCAGATTATATTGAGCATATTCTCTCATCTTTTAGCGATCCTGATGTAGTCTGCGCTTATGGCAGACAATTACCCCACAGGGATGCAAACCCAATCGCTCAACATGCTAGATATTTTAATTACCCAGAAAAAAATCATATTTGCAGTTTTAATGATACTGCAAGAATGGGTTTGAAAACTGTTTTTATGTCTAATTCCTTTTCTGCCTATCGCATCAATATATTTAGAGAATTAGGTGGTTTTCCTTCAAACACGATTCTATGTGAAGACATGTTCTTTACGGCTAAATCTGTTTTGGCTGGGTATAAAGTAGCTTATGTTTCAGATGCCATAGTGAGACACTCCCATAACTACAGCCCATTAGACGAATTTAAGCGTTATTTTGATATTGGTGTCTTCCACGCTGATGAGCCTTGGATTAGAGAGAAATTTGGAGGAGCCAGTGGAGAAGGTAAAAAATTTATACTTTCGGAGCTGAAATTTCTCTTGAAACGAAATTTTTTATATATTCCTTTAGCTTTCTTGAATAATTTTATGAAAATTTCAGGTTATAAATTAGGTCAGAACTATAAACGTATTCCATATGCATTAGTTAAATTATTTAGTATGCATAAGCGTTATTGGAATTGACCCTATCTATAAAATTTAGTATCGAACTATTAATATTACGAGGATAGTATGAAAATCATAGTGACTGGCGGGGCGGGCTTCATAGGGTCAGCCGTTGTTCGCTATATTATTAACCATACCAATGATGAAATATTGGTCGTGGACAGCCTTACCTATGCAGGGAATCTTGAATCATTAAAATCAGTTGCTGATAATGTGCGTTTCAAATTTGAACAAATAAATATTTGCGATCATAAAGAATTAAACCGTGTTTTTAATGCATTTAAGCCAAATGCCGTTATGCATCTGGCCGCTGAAAGCCACGTTGACCGTTCCATTGACGGGCCTACTGCGTTTATTGAAACCAATATCGTCGGTACCTATACTTTACTGGAGGCTACCCGCCAGTATTGGAACACATTGAGTGCTGATGCTAAAAAAGCATTCCGCTTCCATCATATTTCTACAGATGAAGTGTATGGCGATCTTCATGGTACTGATGATCTCTTTACCGAAACGACCCCATATTCCCCAAGCAGTCCTTATTCCGTGTCTAAGGCTTCCAGCGATCATCTGGTCCGCGCTTGGTTGCGCACCTATGGTTTGCCGACCATAGTAACCAATTGTTCCAACAACTATGGCCCTTATCACTTCCCAGAAAAACTGATCCCGTTAATTATTCTTAATGCGCTGGAAGGTAAACCATTACCAGTATATGGCAATGGTGCTCAGATTCGTGATTGGCTGTATGTAGAAGATCACGCTTGCGCATTGTATAAAGTAGTAACTGAAGGGGAAGTAGGAGAGAGCTACAATATTGGTGGACATAATGAGCGGAAAAATATTGAAGTAGTACAAACTATTTGCCGCTTGTTAGATGAAATGGTGCCAAATAAATTTACTGATATTGATAAATATGAAGAGCTAATTAGTTACGTTATTGATCGTCCCGGCCATGATATGCGCTACGCGATAGATGCTGGGAAAATATACCGCAAATTAGGCTGGAAACCACAGGAAACTTTTGAGAGTGGTATCCGAAAAACGGTGCAGTGGTATTTAGAAAATGAAGAATGGTGGCGCCGTGTTAAAGATGGTTCCTATGCGGGTGAGCGCTTGGGTATAACGAACTAATTTAGAGGATATAAAGAATATGAAAGGTATTGTATTAGCCGGTGGCTCTGGAACGCGTTTGCATCCTATCACCCGAGGCGTATCTAAACAGCTGTTGCCGATTTATGATAAACCCATGGTGTATTACCCTATTTCTGTTCTGATGTTAGCGGGTATCAAAGATATTTTAATTATTTCTACACCGGAAGATATGCCTTCGTTTAAACGCCTGCTGGGTGATGGTAGCCGTTTTGGTGTCAACTTCAGTTATACCGTCCAGCCGAGTCCTGATGGATTGGCTCAGGCATTTATCTTGGGTGAGGAATTTATTAATGGTGATCGTTGTGCTTTAGTTCTAGGAGATAATATCTATTTTGGTCAAAGCTTCGGTAAAAAGCTGGAAGCTGTATCTGCACGAACGGAAGGTGCGACAGTCTTTGGCTATCAAGTTGTAGATGCCGAACGTTTTGGTGTGGTCGAATTTGATAAAGATAATCGAGCGATTTCTCTGGAAGAAAAACCTCTGAACCCCAAATCCAACTGGGCAGTAACCGGTCTCTATTTCTATGATGATCAGATTGTCGACATGGCTAAACAAGTAAAACCCTCCGCGCGCGGCGAGCTGGAAATTACCACGCTGAATGAAATGTATCTGGAAAAGGGTTTGCTCAATGTTGAGCAATTAGGACGTGGTTTTGCCTGGCTGGATACCGGTACTCATGACAGCCTGATGGAAGCATCGCAGTTTGTTCATACAATTGAAAAGAGACAAGGATTTAAAGTCGCTTGTCTGGAAGAGATTGCCTTGCGTAAGGGGTGGCTGAGTAGAGAGCAGGTTGCTGAAGAGGCAAAAGCTTTGAGCAAAACGAATTATGGGCAATATTTAGCACGCTTGATTGGGGAGAAATAAGATGCAAGTTAAGGATACCCGTATTGAGGGCGTAAAAATCGTTCAGCCAAAGGTTTTTGGCGATGCGCGAGGCTTTTTCCTGGAAACGTTTGAAAAACGTCGCTATCAGGAAATGTTAAATATCGATCTGGATTTTGTGCAGGATAACCACTCCCGTTCCTCAAAAGGCGTATTGCGTGGGTTGCATTTCCAAAGATCAAACCCGCAAGGAAAACTGGTGCGGGTCGTTCGTGGGGAAGTCTTTGACGTCGCAGTCGATATTCGCCCAAATTCACCTACTTACGGTGCCTGGGAAGGGGTGATTCTGTCAGAAGAAAATAAAACCCAATTCTGGATTCCACCGGGATTGGCTCACGGTTTTGTTGTGCTGTCTGACGTTGCGGATTTTGAATACAAATGCACGGATTATTACGATCCGGCAAATGAAGGTTGCCTGCTATGGAACGATCCAGATGTCGGTATTGAATGGCCTGTTACTGCACCTTTGCTTTCTGAAAAAGATAAGTTAGGTACACGCTTTAAGGAGTTGGCGGTATGAAGATTTTACTGACAGGTGCAAACGGTCAGCTCGGTCGTTGTTTTCAGGATCGTCTACCTGCTGACTGGCAGGTATGGGCAACGGACACTGCCGAGTTGGA
Source organism: Pectobacterium araliae (assembly GCF_037076465.1). NCBI lineage: Bacteria > Pseudomonadati > Pseudomonadota > Gammaproteobacteria > Enterobacterales > Pectobacteriaceae > Pectobacterium > Pectobacterium araliae. Next base: position 1,455,226 of record NZ_AP028908.1, read on the forward strand.
TATTACCGACTATGAGAAGGTACTGACAGCGGTAAAAGCGTTTCAGCCTGATGCCATTGTCAATGCGGCCGCTTACACCGCGGTGGATAAAGCAGAAAGCGAACCGGAGCTGGCTGAATTGGTGAATAAAACCGGTCCTGAGAATCTGGCGTTGGCGGCAAAAGAGGTTGGTGCGCGCCTGGTTCATGTGTCAACGGATTATGTTTTTGATGGTAACGCCACAGTTCCTTATGTTGAAACCGACAAAACCAATCCACTTGGCGTGTACGGTAAGACCAAATTGGACGGCGAGATAGCCGTTTCTCACGTTTTTCCTGATGCCATTATTATCCGTACGGCATGGGTTTTCAGTGAATATGGCAATAACTTTGTGAAAACCATGCTGCGGTTAGCAAAAGAACGTGATGAGCTGAGTATCGTTTCTGACCAGCGCGGTTGCCCGACTTATGCGGGGGATATTGCTCAGGCCATTATTGATTTACTGAATAAAGCGATTATTGGCGAAATATATCATTATTGTGGAGATGAGGAGATATCCTGGTATGGCTTTGCTGAGGTGATTTTTGCCCAAGCTTTAAAAAAAGGGATTTTGGTCAAAACACCAAAAATAAAACCGATCACTACTGAACAATACCCTACGCCAGCTTCACGCCCAGCTTATTCAAGTTTAAACTGTAATAAAATAAAAAAATCAGGAGTAAATCCATCAAATTGGGAGCGAGCTATTTCGGATATAATCTAGTCAAGCTAATCTAATAGCAGAGAAAGATAAAATTCATGAAAAGATTAAATCTGGTTGTTATTGTTACACACAACAGCCAAAAATATATAGACTGGTGTGTGGAGCCTTTAATAAATAATGAACTATGCGATATTATCATAGTCGACTCTGGTTCTTCAGATATTGAATATCTAAAAAAATATGAACCTAATGTTAAAGTGTTATATGAAAATAATATCGGTTTTGCGAAAGCAAATAATGTTGCTTTGCAGGATGTGGAGAGATATAAAAGCGTATTATTTTTAAATCCTGATGCAAGAGTTAAAAGTAAAGAGTATGAAAATCTGATAGCAACTTGCTTTTCAAGCGAAAATGCAAATTTTCATTTTTTTTCTGTACCACTAATAAGTTACGATTTTGATAATAAGAAAGAAAGGTTTTTTTATGACTCACTAGGGATAAAATGTTCTTTTTATGGAAAGTGGGAAGATGTACGGGCTCCCATTAGTGTGGATCTTGATGAAATAACACTTCATGATGCCATTTGTGGTGCTTTTTTCTTGGTGAAAACTGAAGCATTACTTAGATCTCCCAATTCAGCTGGCTTAAACGGTTTTGAAGAAAGTTATTATATGTATAAAGAAGATATAGAGTTATCTTTAAGACTAAAGAAAAATAAATTCAAATCTAAGATAATAACAACAATTACTGCATATCATTGTCGGGGATGGAATAATGATAGAAAAAAAGTTCCTTATTGGGCTAAGTTATATTCCGCAAAAAACGATTTAGATGTGGCTTTAAAATATAAATGGCGTGCAATTCCTTTTTCATTAATGAAGCTTTTATATGTTAAAGTTTATGAAGGGAAACACTCGTGAATATTCTTTATGTTTCACACATTGCTATCGATCATTCAAATGGTGTATGGAAAAAAATAAAAAATCAAGTTAACGCCTTAAAGGGACTTGGGCATAACGTTGATTTCACTTACTTCACATTTTCAAATGGATTAGCATACCTGAGAGATAACGAAGAGGAAATATTTACTATCCCTCATAGATATCTTTATCTTTATTTTTTAAAAAAAAACATATCAAAAAAATATGATGTAATTTATATAAGAAAACCACATGGTGGATTTTACCCCCTATTTATGTCTTCATTCTTAAAAAAAATGAAGAAAATAGGAATTAAAAAAATATATCTCGAAATCCCCACATACCCATTCAAAAATGAAAGTTCTTCTGTTAAAGGAAAAATTTCAGACTTTGTTTTTGATACTGAAATGTTTTTTGCAAAAAAATATTTTGACAAAATATTTACCATCGGAAAAAGAATAGATAAATTATATAACGTGGATACGTGCAATATAATTAATGGTGTCGATCTCGATGAAGTAAATTTGATTTCCAAAGCAAAGAAAAAAAGTAACATTATTAACTTTATTGGTATTGCCAATCTGAGTTACTGGCATGGATATGATAGGCTTATTCGAAGCTTAAAAAATTATCGTGGGAACGATAATATAAATTTCTATATCATAGGTGATACTGAACCTGAACTGTCGCGACTCAAGAAGATTGCTGAAAATGTGGACATTCCGAATAGACATGTTATTTTCCTGGGGAGAAAAACGAACTCTGAAATTAATAGTATAATGTCAAATATGGATATTTGCGTTGATTCCTTGGGGCGACATCGTAGTGGAAACAACTTCAATAGCTCAATCAAATCAAAAGAATATACAGCTATGGGAATGCCCTTCATTCTTAGTCATATAGATGATGCATTTCCTGATGATGTTTTTTTTAAATATCAATGCAGTGCCGATGAAAATATCATTGATATAGATGACATTATTCACTGGTATAAATCGCTGTCAACTAACTTTAATGAAGTTGAGAGAGAGTATGCAAATGAGCATTTTTCTTGGAAAAAAATCTTTAAAAACATTTTATAAATAGAGGCATTCATGAAATATTCATTTGTTATTCTCACTTGGAACCGTTCTCCAATGTTGAAAGTTTGCTTGGAGAATTTGGTGAATTCAATTTATGATAAAAAAAACTCAGAGATAATTATCTATGATAATTCATCTCCGGATGATACATTATCAGTTATTAGTGCTTTTGAACAAAAGTATAAAAGTGATATTAATATAAAATTGGTTAAGGGTAATGAAAATATTGGGTTGCGAGCCTATAAGAAATTATTTTCCCTTGCAATTGGTGATTATATAATAGAAGTCGATGATGATATTTTGGAGTTCCCAAAATCAGTGGATTCCGTTTTTTTTAATTATCTTAGTGTATTTAAAGACTACGGGTATTTAGCATTGGATGTCGTGCAAAATGAGTTTACTACAGGTGCTAAACCATCACTAGATAAATATAAGATTATTAAAAAGAATGGTATGGTTGTAGAGAAAGGACCTACGGGGGGATGGTGTACGGGATTTCGTCGAAAAGACTATCGAAAAATAAAGTTTTTATTTGATTTTTTCGATCACTATAATTTTAAACATGGTGAAGATGGCTTTTTATGTAAGTTATTTAGATTGATCGGTAAGAAAAGTGGCGTTATCTCTGGAGTAAAATGTTTCCATGCAACCGGCCCCCATTACTCTAAAGCTTATGGGTTATTAGATCGGGATATTGAAAAGTATAGCCTGTCCGGTCGAAAAGATTTAGTTGATTGGTATTCATCGAATAAATAAACTTATAATATTTAGTCATCTGCTAAATAGCTTCGCACAATAGTAAATCACAAATTACCAATATTAACGCCTAAGCCACAATCTGATGGTCATTTGCGGATAAAACATCCTGATGCCACAAACTGCCACCAAAGTGGGGCAGTAATATGCAAAAATTTAATTATGGCATCACAACATGGAATTCAATAATAGAGTTAATCTTTGTTGTTAAATATTAATTTAATAAAGATAAACTAACCAGCATTGGTTAGTTAAGCAACTCTCATTAAGTTTTTTGCGATAATTTATTCGTTTATTCCCCAGTTAAGTTAATGGGTTAATATAATATCCGATTATTATCTGAATTGAGTGTCATGATTATATATCCTATTTCGTGATTAATGAGGTTGACTAGAACGCAGAAAACAAAAAATATTATTATACAACTATGGCATTTGGAAATGAAAGTTCATTTGTATTGATAAGAATTTAAGCCAGCTATAACCTGACGAATCCTTTTATAAATAATTGGTGGTGTCAGTTGGTGTTTGAGCTAATATAATGAAGGTGACTCGTGATATTTTTCTTTTTTTCTTTTTTTCTTTATGTATGTGCTATTATAGAAAATAAATTATTGTTTAGGGTTTCAACTTTATTAGTTGGTGGCTATTTTAGCATCACATATGCATATGCCTATGACTGGTTAAATTATTACCAATCTTATTATGCTCTTGAAAATGGTGGTGAACCTTTTTTTGCCGATCTGGCTTTTATTCTTATTATGAAATTGTGCATATTCTTTAATTTGGGATATGGTGGATTCAATCTTATAGTTAATGCTTTTATTTACTTCTTTGTATACACTTTTTGTAAAGACTTAAAAAATCCTACTTTTGCCTTTTTTGCATTGTTTTCTTTTCTTGGTTTCTTTATGTTTACTGAGCAAATTCGGCAAGGGCTTGCTCTTTCAATAATTCTATATGGTTTTTCTAAATATTACTTTACGAGCAAGAAAAAATTCATATTAACAGTATTTATCGCCACTTATTTTCATTTTTCTGCTGTTCTTGCTTTATCTTATTTTTTCATTGTAAATGATAATAGAAAAGGTATGTTGAGGGCGTTTATATTCTCATCGTTATTTTACACGATTTTTATAATTTTATTATTAAATCCAAATATTGTGACTTTTATTAAAATATTACAACAGAAATTTGAAGCATATGGTTCAATGTATAGTGATCTTGATACTGACTTCTTAACTTTCATTTTGCATTCAAAAATGCTCTTTGTTTATTTGTTCTTCTTCCTGTTGTTTTTATTTATCAAAAAACCTATCACTGGGAAATATACCATATACGGTTCGTTATATATGTTAATGTTGACCAGAAGTAGTTCTTTACTCGTTCGCGTCGGGTATTATTTTGTGCCCATATTTATATATTCAATTGATGACTTTATGTATTCATTAAATAGAGGGTTTCGTACGCATTGGGTCAAATTGATAATTTGTACTGTAGTACTTATTGTTTCAACCATTCCTTTATGGACTCCTATGTATATGATTGGCTCTCAATCTAACCTTAATATTTTCTCTACGACAAGTGATATTCACCGAGAAATAGGAAATAAATGTACTGTTTTGCGTGTTAATAGTGATATACGAACCGATGGATGCTTATAGTGTTAGAGACTTGATGAGATAATTATTCCTATTATTGCATATAGGATTATAAATCTGTTACTGGCTTTTAATTGCACTTTTGGATGAATATTCTTAAAAATATAGCTATTATATTAGTCTTTATGATTGAACCAACGCATGCTTTGGTAAATGGTGTGGACGATATTAACGTCAAATATATGGGGTAAAGAAAAGCACTGATTTAGTGGATCACTATTCTTCAGAGAAAATTAAAGATAAAATCTTGGAAAAATTATAATCAAATATTCTCAGGATGCATATCAGTTCGGCGTTACAAGTATTGATACACTTTTCATTGGGAGTGTGACAGAGAATAAAAGTAGATCAGGCGTGCTTTTTGCTATCTAAAATCAGAACATATATTTTTTCTATGAAGGTTCCGATCTCTTTTTCATATACCTCAATTGAACGTGAGAAACAGATTGTTTACGTACCGGACGCTTAATGCGGGTTCTCCGCGTCAGATTGTTACGTTCGATACGCTGGGTGAAAATCTTTCCGGTGAGAGACTTATCCTTTGGCACTTCAAGACGATAGCTGTCTCAGTCGTCGCGGGTTATCATGCCAATAGTGAACAACGGTGTGAGTAACGCCAATAATTCGCGGTAGACTTCATGATACGGGGGCTGAAAGTATACGTCAGGACCCCGCCTGTTTTCTGTTTTGGGGGTATGTGTACCAAAGTCAGTGTTGGAGAGCTTTACTGCCAATAAAACGCAATTGTTCATCAAGCTCGTAGATAAGTGCTACATCGGCATGAGTAACTGGCGAAGACTTGGAGTGAGTTTTTTAATATACGGGCGCCAACATTGAGTGTTCTTGCCGTATCGCGAACACCCGCATCGTTGAAAGCGATGTTAACAATCTGGTCTCTAACGCTGGGATTTCGAGCCTGGTAAGTATAAGTCAGTTGGAATACGCAGTGACATTCACAATACCGGAAACGTTCCTGACCTGACGGTTTTTTGCCATGACTATAAACCAGAGCAGAATCACAACGGGGGTAATGAATATTAATGCTGACCATAAGTCATCTCAAAAGGTCGTATTGTACACCTATTTCTACTAATTGAATGCGTCACCGTTATTTAGAGGAGTTGCTGTGAAAAGTGACATTGTTATATTAGTTGTTTTGTATAACAAAAAAGTTGAAGATTCAACAACAATACGAACACTATGTGAAAATAATTTCAACAACACGACCTTAATAATTCATAATAATGGCCCTCATGTTATCGATTTTCCTATTTGTATTTCTAGAAAAATAGAAGAGAAATTTGATAGTGTAATATTTATTAATACTGTTGAAAACAAGCCATTAAGTTTTCTTTATAACGATATAATAGATAAATATGATCTTGCTAAGAGATTTATTTTTTTCGATGATGATTCGCAGGTAACAGATTCTTTCGTAAGAGCTATCTATGCCGATGGTTATGATATAGAAATGCCAAAAATTATCTCGTTATCCGATAATCTTGTTTATTATCCACAGGCTAATGGTAAGGTTGTCCAAGAGGATGGTGAGCTAAACCCTTTTAATTTATTTACTATTGGTTCTGGGCTGATTATTCATAGGCGTTTAATCAATAAATTTGAAAAACACCAGATTAAGTTATTTGATGAGCATTATGCTTTATATGGTGTTGATTTTAGTTTGTTTCGAAATATATATATCCTATACAAGAAAGGTGAAGCATTTAATTTGATTACATCATCTTTTCTTTATCATTCATTATCGAGAACTGAAGGTAAGGATCCTCCTTTCAGAAAAATGGAACGGTTAATTGATTTTGCTCTTACAGTAAGGTGGTACCCATCTCTTAAATTGTACTTTATTTTCCTTATTAAATGCATGCGTGCTATATTTTTCCTCAGATGGAATGAGGTTTCAGTAATTATTTCTACCTATATCCGAGGTGACCATCCAAGATGTAAAAAATGGTTAAGTGAACATAAAAAATAATTTTTTAATAGATGTCATTTTATTTTAAGAGTTTTTATGAAAAAAAAATGGGTTACTCTTTTTGAAAGATATGAAGATTTTCATTATTGTAAGGATGTCGGGCAAATACCTTTTCATGCAAATAAATGTCTGGGATTTGATACTGAATTATGGCGGAAGGCACTAAAATCCCATCAAGAGAAAAAAGATGGTTTTCTTCTTGTTGATATAGCAACAGAAAATACTGGCACAAAAATATCAATTAAGTTGATTCTTGAAATAATTCGTCATGCGAAAGAAATAGATTATTTTCAACTGTTCCATTTTAGAACTTATACACTTTTATACGCATATATTTATAAGTTTTTTAATAAAAATGGAGTTGTGATTATAAAATGTGATATTGGTGATAGTTTAAAACCATTTGATAATAGCAATTTAATGTTTAAATTTTTAGCGAAAATCGCATTAAGGAAATTAGACTTAGTTTCGGCTGAACATAGTTCTGTTTATAAATTCTTTGAAAAAAAAGGTATTCCTTGTGCTCTTGTACCTAACGGAGTAAGTAACTATTTTTATACTCTGACTGATAACGAAAGTATGAAGAAAGTGGATGTGCCTACTATTATTTTTGTCGGAAAGTGTGGTGATCCCAGAAAAAATGCAGAACTTGCTATAAGTGCTTTTTGTAATCTTCCTAGTAATTTGAATTGGAATGCTTATTTTTTAGGGGGAGAGACTTCTGATTTCAAAATTTACTTTGATAAAAAAGTGGAATTGTATCCCTGGATTAAAGATAAGATCTTTTTTAAGGGGTTTGTAAAGTCTACTCAGAATATAATAGAATTATATAAGAAATCGCATATATTTCTAATGACTTCAAAAGAAGAGGGATATCCTATATCTTTAGTTGAAGCATGTTGGATGAGATGCTTTCCTATTTTGTCACCTGAATCTGGCGGAAAAGATCTAATTGAGAACTCGGCAGGTCAGATCTACAAAGATGAAGATGATTTGACAGCACTACTTGAAAAATCAATAAAAAATATTGAAGAAACTATTGCTCACGGCAATTGTTGTCATGATTATGTTAACAATAATAATGATTGGCGAAAGAATATTATTAAACTTAGTGGTCAACATTCTAAATGAATAAATCAATTCTTGGAACAGCGGCTATCTATACGGTAGGATCAATAATTTCTCAAATATTCACTTTTATTACGCAAGTGGTGTTGATGAAAAATACTTCATTGCATGCCTATGGTTTTTTTGGCATATCTATGGAAGTGTTAATTCTACTTCAAATGGTTGTTGGAAATGCCTTCAGAAATTTCTATTTGCAAAAACTCAGAGTTGGTGATAGAGATGTTAATTCTTTGACTCAGTATCAAATAATAAATGGTAGTTTATATATCTCCTTGTTTAGCTGTATTTTATATTTTTCTTATGGTGTGGATCTATATATTAGCCTGTCTTTAACGATTTCTTTTTTACTGACATCAGTAATACTACCTTTACAAGCGAAATTATTAGTTGAAAATAAACGAATTACCTTGATAATAAAAGATATAATAACTTCTGTTTTGTTGTTAATGACCGTTTTTATAACGGTTGTTTTATTAAAGCTATCTATAAAGTTTGTTGTTGTTATTCAATTGATTCCGTCTCTTATTGTTAGTTTTGCGTATCTTTTTATTTATCAGAAGGATTTTTTTTGCTCTGGAAGATTAAAAAATATTTTTTCTGAAAATTTTAAGCTTGAAAAAGCTCTGCTTGTCTTCATGGGGGTATTTTTAGTCAATTCCTTGCACAATAAGTTAGGCGTTTTTTATATAAAGAATTTTTCAGAACTTTCGTTTTTAGCTCTTTATCTGGCTACATTTAAATTCATAAATCCAACTTTATTCATTCAGTCATCATTAATATCGGCCTATATGCCGAAATTTATTAATGATTTAAATTTTAAATTCGATGTTAAAGTTTTCTTGACCTTTTTTGTTTGCGGAATAACAATCTCTATTGGACTTTTTTTACTTTATCCGTATGTTATTTCTATCCTCGGCTTAGACTCGTACAAAGACTCCTATCCGATAATGAAAATCGGGTGTTGGTACATTACCATCGTGTTTATTTATGGTGTTTTGTCAAACTATATTTCTGTCACTGGTGGACAGAATTATGTGTTGATGACTAATTGCATTGCTCTTTTCCTCTATGCTGTATCGGTATTTTTGCTAGGACACTATGTTTCTTCTTGGCAGTTAGTTCTTCTTGTGACGTATTTGTTCGTGCTTGCGGAAGGGGTGATTAGTATTTTTTATTTTTTTTATATAAGAAAGAAAGGGCTGAAAATAACTCCTTTTTTCTTGATTGCACCTTTGGTAATTATTTTGTTGAACACTTTTATATGCTTTCATGAATATTGATTTAGCAGTTTTATATAATTGAGTGGTAATGTATTTATTTAGTGCATATTGAGTAGGATGTCGAGAGAGACGGTTCACTGGCTGTTACAAAATCTCTTGCGTAACCGAAGTATCATTCTCCTGTGTATATTGATTTGAGATTAAAGTGAATAAATATGAAAATAGCAATAGCAGGTACAGGGTATGTTGGGCTATCTAATGCAATGTTATTATCTCAGCACAATGAGGTTGTGGCATTAGATATTATTGAAAATAAAGTTAGTTTGCTTAATGATAAAAAGTCGCCTATTGCTGACAAAGAAATAGAAGATTTCCTAGAAACTAAAGAGCTTGATTTTCTGGCGACGTCAGATAAAAAACTTGCCTATAAAAATGCTGATTTTGTTATTATTGCTACACCGACTGATTACGATGCCAAAAAAAACTATTTTAATACTAATTCCGTAGAGTCGATTATTCAGGATGTTTTAGAAATTAATCCGCGCGCGGTCATGGTTATAAAATCGACGATTCCTGTTGGCTTCACTCAGCAGGCAAAAACTCGCTTCAATACAGAAAATATTATCTTTTCTCCTGAGTTTCTGCGGGAAGGCAAGGCGCTCTATGACAACTTATATCCATCAAGGGTGGTTATTGGTGAGAACTCTGAACGTGCTAAGACATTCGCTAATTTGTTGTTACAAGGTGCAATTAAAAAAGATGTCCCCGTGCTATACACGGATTCGACAGAGGCTGAAGCCATTAAGCTTTTTGCTAACACCTATTTAGCGATGCGCGTGGCTTACTTTAATGAGTTGGATACTTATGCACAAACTCTGGGTCTTAATAGTAAGCAGATTATTGACGGTGTGGGTTTAGACCCAAGAATTGGCATTCATTACAATAACCCCTCATTTGGCTACGGTGGATATTGTTTGCCTAAGGATACAAAGCAGTTACTCGCTAACTATAATGCCGTGCCAAATAACTTAATTAGCGCAATAGTAGAGGCAAACCGAACGAGGAAGGATTTTATCGCCGACTCCATTATTGAGCGCAATCCTAAAGTCGTGGGAATCTACCGTTTAGTCATGAAAGCAGGGTCGGATAATTTTCGCGCATCCGCCATTCAGGGGGTCATGAAACGGATAAAAGCGAAAGGTATTGAGGTCGTTGTTTATGAGCCAGTTCTAAAAGAGACTGAGTTTTTCCGATCTCGTGTAATCAATGAGCTTTCCGAATTCAAGGCACTCTCTGACGTTATTGTTTCAAACCGTATGGCACCAGAATTATCTGATGTAGCAGAAAAAGTCTATACACGAGATCTCTTTGGTTCGGATTAGGTGTAATCTTAGTGTCATGAGTAGCGTAGTGGCATTACGCTATAGAGGCAGTCAACCATATAAAAACCATCAGATTGAAGAGAGTCAATCCATGACATCATTGAAAGCGATTATCCCTGTAGCAGGTTTAGGGATGAATTTGTTACCGGTGACCAAGGCCATTCCGAAGGAAATGTTGCCGCTGGTTGACCGCCCGGTGATCGAGAAGATCGTCAACGAGTGTGTGAGGGCAGGGATTAAGGAAATTGTTCTGGTAACGCACGCATCGAAAAACGCGATCGAAAATCATTTCGATACTTCGTTTGAACTTGAATCGTTGCTCGAAGAGCGCCAAAAGCGTCAGTTACTGGATGAAGTGCAATCTATTTGTCCAAAAGGTGTGACGATCATGAACGTGCGTCAGGGGGAAACGTTAGGGTTAGGCCATGCGGTGTCCTGTGCGCGCCCGATCGTTGGCGATAGCCCGTTTGTGGTAGTGTTGCCTGATGTGGTATTGGATGAAAGTACGGCCGATCAGACCAAAGAAAACTTGGCGCTGTTGATTTCCCGTTTTGAAGAAACAGGGCGCAGCCAGGTGTTGGTGAAACATCGTCCTTATGAGGTGTTGCCAGAGTATTCTGTCGTTGATTGTGACAAACCGCTGGTGAATCCAGGTGATGCCGCCGCGATTACGTCAATGATTGAAAAACCTGAGGCACCGTCCGAAAAAGGGCCTGATCTCTCTGCTGTTGGGCGTTATGTCTTAACCGCCGATGCCTGGTCATTGCTGGATAAAGCGCTCCCTGGCGCATGGGGACGTATTCAGTTAACGGATGTGATTGCCGATATGATTGCGACCCAGCAAGTTGATGCAGTGCAGATGTCGGGCAAGAACTTTAACTGCGGCCGCAAATTGGGTTATGCACAGGCATTTGTGTCTTATGGATTGCGCAATCCTGAATTCGGTGCCGAATTTAAAGAAAGTATTAAGGCACTACTGAAAAAGTAATACTGAGCGATAACTCGCTGCAAAACCGTAGATCGTTGAATCGTTCTGCGGTTTTTTCTTTTCCCTGCCATATGTTTCGATTGGGTGAGCTTTCACTATCAAACCAATCACTACCCACTCGCGCAAAGCTGAGTTACCATGTCGACCTGTTTTTAAATTGCTTGCAAGGTCGCAGCATGAGGTGTTGTCGCCGTTGCAGGCAGGTTATCCTTCAGACAGGAGTTGCTTTAATGTCCAAACAGCAAATTGGCGTTGTCGGTATGGCGGTGATGGGGCGCAATCTGGCGCTGAACATTGAGAGCCGTGGCTATAGCGTTTCCATCTTTAACCGTTCTTCTGATAAAACCGATGAAGTGGTCGCGGAAAATCCGGGCAAAAAACTGGTGCCTTCTTACACCGTTCAAGAGTTTGTCGAATCCCTGGAAAAACCTCGCCGTATTCTGCTGATGGTAAAGGCTGGCGAAGCAACCGATAAAACGATTGAATCGCTGAAACCTTACCTGGAAAAGGGCGATATTCTGATCGATGGCGGTAATACCTTCTATAAAGATACCATTCGCCGTAACCGCGAGCTGTCCGCTGAAGGGTTTAACTTCATCGGTACTGGCGTATCCGGTGGGGAAGAGGGCGCGCTGAAAGGGCCTTCTATCATGCCGGGTGGTCAGAAAGAAGCTTATGAGCTGGTGGCGCCGATTCTGGAACAGATTGCTGCGCGTGCAGACGGCGAAGCCTGTGTGACCTACATTGGCGCGGATGGTGCAGGTCACTACGTTAAGATGGTGCATAACGGCATCGAATACGGTGACATGCAGCTGATTGCTGAAGCCTATGCATTGCTCAAACAGGCTCTGAATCTGGGCAATGAAGAACTGGCCTCAACGTTCTCTGAGTGGAACAAAGGCGAACTAAGTAGCTATTTGATTGAGATCACTGCTGGCATCTTCACGAAAAAAGATGAAGACGGTAAATACCTGGTTGACGTGATTCTGGATGAAGCAGCTAATAAAGGCACGGGTAAATGGACCAGCCAAAGCTCTCTGGATCTGGGCGAACCACTGTCTTTGATCACGGAATCTGTTTTTGCCCGCTACCTTTCTTCACTGAAAGATCAGCGTGTTGCGGCATCTAAAGTGCTGACAGGCCCGACGGCTCAGCCATTCGGGGGCGATAAAGCGGAGTTCGTTGAGAAAGTGCGCCGTGCGTTGTATCTGGGTAAAATCGTTTCTTATGCTCAGGGCTTCTCACAGCTGAAAGCGGCATCCGACGAGAACAGCTGGGATTTGAACTACGGTGAAATCGCTAAGATCTTCCGCGCTGGCTGTATCATTCGTGCACAGTTCCTGCAAAAAATCACTGATGCATACGATCAGAAAGCAGATATTGCTAACCTGCTGTTGGCACCTTACTTCAAGAAAGTGGCAGACGAATACCAGCAGGCGCTGCGTGACGTGGTTTCTTACGCGGTTCAACAAGGTATTCCAACCCCAACGTTCTCTGCGGCAATTGCCTATTATGACAGCTATCGCTCAGCCGTGTTGCCAGCTAACCTGATTCAGGCTCAGCGCGACTACTTCGGTGCGCATACCTATAAGCGTACAGATAAAGAAGGCGTATTCCATACCGAGTGGCTGGAATAGTCATTTCTTATGCTTAGGTAATGTTTTTTTTAATAAAACGCCAGATTAGGAAATGTCTGGCGTTTTTATATTGCTGAATGAATGCATCGATATCATTAGGATATCTATGACTTTTTTTATGAAATACTGTAAATTTCATTAAAGAAATCTGCTTTTTTACCGAGATCATTACTGTTTATTATATCGGGATCTTGCTATTTTTAACGTTGTTGCAAAAATTGGGCTGTAGTTTTGTTTTCTGGTGTTGCTTATCAGAGTGAGTTTTATCTCATAGAGAGTTTCAGCGCCATTGCATTGTAACCGATTACTGGGGAAGATCCCGGTAGCAGTCAGTAACAAGGTGAATAGCATGTATTTGCCATCGTGCTGACTGGAATGGAGGACGGGGTATGGTCTTTTCGACGGTACTCCACCCTGAAGTACTTCATGTTAAAAAGGAAATCGTAATGAAGAAAACGTTAATCACGCTGGCTGCTGTTCTGGCCATGTCGTCAAACGCGTTTGCTGTTGATGGCGTCTCCAACTCCACCGCTGCGGGCACCACGACCACTGCGGGTGCTGCGGGTGCTGGCGGTGCTGGTTTTGCTGCTGGTACTACTGGTCTGATTGCTGTCGGTGCTGCCGCTGCAATCGGTGTTGCTGTTGCAGTTGCTGTTTCCAGCAACGATGACAGCTCGCCAGCGACGAGCACGTCAACGACTACTCGTACTTAAGTTCGGTGTAACACTAAGGCCACTTCGGTGGCCTTTCTTTTTCCAGGCTGCGCTGTTCAACGAGAACTGCATTTCATGACAAAAATAAAACGAATGGCAAAAGTGAATGCGCTGATTGCCATACCTCTTTTATCGGTTGTGCTGACTGGCTGTTCCCAGAATGTGGAGCAGGTAGGGAAAACGTTCAAACTGGCATTTTTGGGGCAGGATGACACCCATGTGACGGCCAAACAGGTTGCCAATACGCCTTATGCCTCGGCCTATCTGAAAGTGGGGAAGGCTCCACAGGCGTTTGTCGTACTCGCTTTTGTCGAGCAGAATCAGTTGAAATGGATCGGGGCCGATAAAAATATAGTCGCGACCCAACATGGTCGTTTAGTGAAAACACAGGGTTTTGGTGAAGACATTACCAATGTGGATAACCTGCAACAGGATCCCCTGACGCTAGGCCTATTGAAGGCATCGACGCCAATGACATGGCAGAGCCGGGTTGAGTGGGCTCAAGTCTTCCGCGGTGGTTACGAGACCACGTCCGTTTTTCAGGCTCGTGGCAAAGAAACGATAAAAATTCTGGATACCTCGCGTGCGCTGCTGCGTTTTGATGAACGAGTGACTGTCTCCACCTTGAATGAATCTTACACCAATAGCTACTGGCTCGATCCGGCTAACGGAAGTGTGGTGCAAAGCCAGCAGTACATGGGGCCGGGTATGGCATTGGTTACATTCACCGTATTAAAACCCTACGTACAATAAGGGGCTACAATGTTGGCATTCAATCGTATCGCTACCTTGTTGCTGCTGGTTTCCGGCGTCGCGACGGCGGCACAACTGACGGTGAAATCGCCTCAAGAGACAATCGCTGTCGTTAAACTGGACGACGGTACGCGGCTTGACAAATTTTACGAACAGGTTTCCTGGCCACAGAATATTAACTGGCAAACGGCGTTTATCTCTGATTTTGCGACGACACAGAAGGTACGTACGCAAGGGGATGTCTTGCTGCAAAAGCTGGCGGAGCTGGAAACACGCTGGCGCAACTCAGGTGATGGCGATCTGGCGATCTCCGCCTGGCTGCTGAGAAAGTCCATCAGTCCGATCAATGTTGCGGGGCGCATCCGTACCGATCTGGACCCTGACCGTGTACGTGTCTATATCCAGAATAACCGCCCTCTGGTAGGGGAATATGCGCTGTATGTGGCGCCTCATGATGACAGCGTGTCTCTGATTGGTCTGGTGAATACCTCTGCTGATGTTGGCGAGTTGGAAATATCGGGGAAAGTGGCGCTGCGTGCCGGATGGTCGGTTGAAAATTATCTCTCTGGACGACGGTCTCTTGCGGGAGCAGATAGCAGTTACGGCTATCTGATTGGGGGAAATGGCTCGTGGCGTAAAGTACCGCTGGCGCTGTGGAACCGCCAGCATATTGAGCCTGCTGCGGGCGAAACGATTTTTATCGGCTTCGATCCTTCTGTTTTACCTCAGGATATGTCATCACTTAACGATCAGCTTGCTGACTATCTGGCTAACCGGACTCCACTCGAATGACAAAGAACAGAAACGTTAAATTAAGCTGTCTGTCGTTGGCGATTGGCGGCATCCTGAGTGCACAGGCAATGGCGGCAGAGACAGAAAGCAGCCGTGCTGTAACAAATCAGAATCCGCGCTTTCAGCCTGCGGGAGTATCACAGTCTGATTTTGGCGGCACGGGACTGTTGCAGATGCCGACGGCGCGTATGGCGGAAACGGGCGAGTTTAGCCTTAATTATCGCGACAATGAAGAGTATCGACGCTATTCCATATCCCTCCAGCTCTTTGACTGGCTGGAAACGACGGTGCGTTATACCGATATTCGCACTCGTCCTTATAGCAACAATCTGTCCTTTAGTGGTAACCAAACCTATAAAGATAAAGCTTTCGATCTCAAAGCACGCTTATGGCAGGAAAGCTACTGGCTGCCGGATGTGTCGCTGGGGCTGCGCGATATTGCCGGTACGGGGCTGTTTGATAGCGAATATCTGGTGGCCAGTAAGCGTATGGGGCCGTTTGATTTCACGCTTGGCCTTGGCTGGGGAAATATGGCCGAGAGCGGCAATATTAAAAACCCGGCGTGTTCGCTGAAGGATAGCTTCTGCAATCGTACCGAAAGTACAGATACCGGTCAGTTTGAAGTCGGAAACTTCTTCCACGGCTCGGCGGCACTGTTTGGTGGGGTTGAATATCAGACGCCCTGGGATCCATTGCGCCTGAAGCTCGAATATGACGGTAACGATTACAGCCGTGAGGCCGCCGACCGCGAACGCAGCGAGAAAATTAAGCAGGATTCTCCCTTTAATATCGGCGCCGTCTACCGCGTGGGCGATGTGCTGGATACCACACTGTCGTGGCAGCGCGGCAATACCCTGATGTGGGGTTTCACTCTGCGTACTAACTTTAACAGCCTGAAACCGAACTACTTAGACGACGCACCACCGGTCTATGCACCCGTGCAGGATGGTAAAGGCACCAATTGGCAGCTCGTTTCGAAGGAGCTGAGTGATAAGGCCGGGTATAAAGACGCCGATATCTACGCGGATCAAAAACAGGTTACCATTGTTGCCGATCAGACAAAGTATCGTGATAGTGAACAGGCGACGCAGCGTGCGGCTACGGTATTGGCAAACCATGTGCCGGGTAGTATTGATGAATACCACATTGTTCAGCGCAGCCAGCGTTTGCCGATTGCCAGCACGGAAGTGGATGCCAAAGCCTTCCATCAGGTTAAGCAGGCTGCCGTTCCACTGGGTCAACCTGATCCTGAAACGCATCGCAAAGAGCCGATATCCGACATGCGTGGTCAGCAGGTGCTGCTCGCAGAACCCGATCGCCTGACGTATTCATTAGATCCGATGCTGACACAGTCTTTCGGTGGTCCAGAATCTTTCTACATGTATCAGGTCGCACTGAAAGGTAACGTGGACTACCGTCTGAGCGATCACTGGAGCGTAGGTGGAACGGCAACGCTGAATCTAGTGAATAACTATGACAAGTTCAACTATAAAACACCACCGGCGGATGGCGCAGCGCTGCCACGCGTCAGAACCTGGGTGCGTGAATATGTTACCTCTTCGGATCTACTGTTGACCAACCTGCAATTGACTCGTAGGGATAATCCGGCGCAGGACTGGTATACCCAGGTTTACGGCGGCTATCTGGAAATGATGTATGCGGGGGTTGGTTCTGAAGTGCTGTACCGTCCGTTCGGTAAAAGCTGGGCGCTAGGGTTGGATGTCAACTATGCCAAACAGCGTGACTGGAACGATATCATGAGAATGGCCGATTACGATGTGGTGACAGGTCATCTGACGGCGTACTGGGAACTGCCGTTTGTGGAAGGTGCGGTAGCGAAGGTGAGCGTGGGTCGTTATCTGGCAGGGGACAAGGGGGTAACTCTCGATCTGTCTCGCCGCTTTGACAGCGGAATTATTGCCGGTGCCTTTGCGACCAAGACCAACGTCAGCGCCGCTGAATATGGTGAAGGAAGCTTTACCAAAGGCTTCTACGTTTCGATACCGTTTGATCTGCTGTTCACCGAACCGACGGTGAAACGTGGCGCTGTTGGTTGGGTGCCGTTGACGCGAGACGGTGGTCAGATGCTACAGCGTCGCAGCTCGCTGTATGGTCTCACTGAGCATTAATCGATCTTCGTTCGTTTAGGGTGAATCAAGCCCGTCATGGCCGAGTGCCACGACGGGCTTTTTTGTGTGCGTTTGCTTAACAGAGCAATATTGTTACTTAATAACTCATTTGAACTATTTCATTTAGTCATTGTTTGTATCTTAATCATCGGATGCTGAGGATTGCACTTTTAGGGCTTGATTCTTAAGTTGTTTGTAATTTAGTAACTTAATGGCGGGTATCAGCGACAGGCTGAGAGATTTTTAAGAAGAAATGTTTCCTGTGGGTAACGGTTGAAATAGTTTCGTCATGGACGATTCATATGGCGAAACCTATTATCTCCTGCCGCAATCGCAATGGCGAAATAAAAATATTGCCATAGTCGTACTAACAGGAGAATGTAATCCGATGAATTTGCCTATTTCCGCTGTTATCTCGTTAGTGATGAGCTCAGTTTGGTGTGTTCCTCTCTATGCCGCAACGCAGGACAATCCTCTTGGTATCTATCAACTGATTCAGGATAGGATGGTGTTGATGAAAGATGTGGCGGGGTATAAGGCCCGCCAACACCTGCCTGTTGAGGATCTAAAACAAGAGGATCGTATTTTGAGTAATGTGCGGGAGCAATCTGCTGCCGTTGGTTTATCCCCTCAGAGTACCCAGCTGTTTTTTACGTCATTAATGAATTCCAGCAAAGCCATTCAGTATCGTTATATGGCGGACTGGCTTGCGACACCGGAGAGCGACTGGACGCCGCTGTCGTTGAACGGCACGGTCAGGCCCACGTTACTCACGATTGACGACCAACTCTTAGTTAGCATAAAACGTTACCTCTCGGAGGGCGGGCATTTTGCGCCTCAGCAAGAGGACGCTTTTCTTTCTTTTATTAATGTTGAGCATCTGTCACAGAACGACAAACGCCAGATTTATGCGGCATTGAGTCAAATTGAACCAGACAGCAAGTAGCTGAGTGAGGGAGAAGACGATGACTTATCAATTATTGAAAGGGAGCGAGCGCGGAAATATCGCTGATGCAACGTACCGCGAACGCTATAATGTTAATGAAAACATCAGAGTCATGCTGGTGCTGCGTTTTACTATGCCATATGACGAATATTACACCGAACTGCACGATAGTATTGATCCGCAATTTGGTGGGATCAACGCTAACAGGCCGCTGTCGAGAGCCAGCTATGCCAGAAAGTTCAGCGCGGACGAGACGGATATAGAACATGTTCGTGCGTTTGCACGCCATTACCGGTTATCTATCGAACGTGAACATCCTGCTAGCCGTACCGTCTTTTTGACAGGAACCGTGGGACAGATGGAGCAAGCGTTCCGGGTGAGCTTAGCCCAGTATGACCACAAGCATGGAACATTTCGCGGGAGAGCAGGAGGCGTTTATCTTCCGGAATATCTACAGGACGTAGTGATTGCCGTACTCGGCCTTGATGATCGTCTGGCAACGCATTGCTGCCTGCATGTGAAGGACGCGTTTTCTACTGTAGCAAAGCGTCCGTCAGGTTACACGCCGCTAGAGCTGGCGGAGCATTATCATTTCCCGGAACATGACGGTGCAGGGCAGTGTATCGGCATTATTGAACTGGGGGGCGGATATCACTTACCACAGTTGGAGCACTATTTTAAACGCATGGGCGTCAACCCACCGCAGATTGTCGATATTTGTGTCGGTGGTGCGGTGAATGCTCCTACATCGTCAGATGGCGACAAAGAGGTGAACTCCATTGATATTGAAGTACAGATGGATATCGAAATTGCGGGTACGCTGGCCCCAGCCGCTAAAATTGTGGTGTATTTTGCCCCAAACACCGATGCGGGGTTTTTAGAAGCGATCAATGCCGCAATCCATGATGAGAGAAATGCACCGTCGGTGATTTCGATTAGCTGGGGTGGCAGCGAGTCGGAATGGACGGCGCAATCGCTACAGATATACAACCAGGCCTTTCAGACGGCGGCGGCGTTAGGTATTACGGTGTGCGTAGCCTCTGGCGATCAGGGCTCGAGTGATGGTGAACCGCATGGGGAGCACGTCGATTTCCCGGCCTCCAGCCCCTATGTTTTAGCCTGTGGTGGCACGCGATTGCAAAAAATGCAGGAGGAAATCGTTTGGCACAGCCGAGATGGTAGTGCGACGGGCGGTGGTGTTAGTCAGCACTTCGCGTTACCCAGTTGGCAGTTAAGGCTGTCTCTGGTAGATAAATATGGCGGCCAGCACGCCCTACAATACCGTGGTGTTCCCGATGTCAGCGGCAATGCCGATCCTGAAACGGGCTATTTGGTTGAAGTCAACGGACAGGAAGGTGTCGTTGGCGGCACCAGCGCGGTTGCGCCGCTGTGGGCCGGTTTACTCGCACGTCTGCTCGCGTTGACCGAGTCGGCATCGCTGTTTATTCCTCCGTTACTTTACCGCAACCATAATAGCTGCAAGGATATAGTGCGGGGAGATAATGGGGTATTTGTCGCGTCTGAAGGGTGGGATGCCTGTACCGGGCTGGGGTCGCCAGATGGTATTAAGTTGCTGAGATTGTTGAAGAAACTCGTCAAACTCACTGGTGCGCAGGACATTGACGATGAGCGGTGATGTTCATCACAGATTGCCCGACCTTGGTTTGAGTCTACCGCCGTTAGCGGATATAACCCGATAAGAAGGACATGATCGGGCTAAGGCTCGAGCGAAACCTGATACGACACATGTTGTGTAAACATGCTCGTATCAGGTTTTTTACCTGAATCCATCTCGGTCGCGCACCGCCCATAACATCAGTGATGTTTTGCTGACATTATCAGCGTTTGATTACGCATCTGAAATTCTTCGCTCTGCGTTTGTTAAATCGGGAAACGGTGAACCACGGTGATGATTCCATCTATCAGGGGATTACCGAACTGATGTCGCGAGCTTATGCCAGTGCGATGAAAGTGTATGACTATGTAGAAAAGCATTACAACTGCCAACTGACTACCGATGAAATCATGTTTCTGACCATTCACATTAACCGGTTACAGCCTTCCCCATCTTAATCGAGCAGGCCATCATGGCGCATACACCCGCGGCAATAATAGATAGGGAGCGACAGTCACGGGTAAGACCACCGCGTGTTAGCACTTGTGGTACCCTATTTCGCTTTTGCGACACCAGTTCGTTTCGTTATGTAACAAAATAAATTCAAAAATCGCTCACTGTTGCTGACATGCTTTCAGCCATAATATTCTTTTTTCTCGCTATTAGTTCGTGAACCGCATGGGGGGCGTTATGTCAGCCTCGCCGCCGATGTTTTTGACGGTAGATGTACGTCGCTCAGGGCTACGCTTTTCCCAGCGAGTCTATATTCCACGCATTGTCGGTACGATACTCTGCTCTCTCTTTATTTCCTCGGTACTGATTACCCGGCCGATCCCGACGCTATTGTGGGTACTGCTCTTCCTTAACACCTTTATCTGGCCTCACATTGCCTACACACTGTCCCGACGGTCCCGCGACCCGATGCGGTGCGAAAAACGTAATCTATTGTTCGATGTGGCATTTGGTGGCATCTGGATCGGGTTTATGGGCGTGAATCTTCTGCCCAGCGCCCTGATTGTGGCGATGGTGGGGATGAACGGCACGGCTGGCGGTGGGATAAAGCTGTTTGTTCAGGGCATCGTATTACAGTGTGTCGCCTGTGTGCTGGTGTTTGTGCTGTTTGCCGTGCCGGTTTCGCTGGAGACGACGCCGATACAGCTTTATGCCTGTCTACCTATGTTGCTGGTCTACCCGATTTCTCTGGGCTATGTGACCTACACTACCGCGTTGAAGCTGGCGGAACACAAACGTATGCTGATGGAAGTCAGCATTCATGATGGTATGACTAACCTCTATAACCGTCACCATTGGGAACACCTGCTGAAACATGAGTATGACATTTGTCAGCGTTATAAGCGGACGGCGACGTTGATTCTGTTCGATATCGATCATTTTAAAGCTTTTAATGATAACTATGGGCATAACGTCGGCGATCAGGCGATATTGCTGCTGGCACGTGAACTCACGTCCGGTTTTCGGGAAACGGATGTGATTGGGCGATTCGGTGGAGATGAGTTTGCTGTTATTTTACCGCAAACCCGCGCGGGGGATGCGCTGGATGCGGTGAATCGTATTAGAGAAAGCCTATCGTTGAAGTTCCTCAATCAGACACCTCAGTTGGCAGTCTTTGTCAGTGTTGGCATTGCGGAAATGTCGCCGGATATGGGGCAGTACATTGACTGGTTAAAAACGGCGGATATGGCGCTCTACCGAGCAAAAAATAAAGGTCGCCGCCGAACCGAAGTGGCTTGAGTCGTCAAGATAAGCGTGTGGTATGTGGTCATTGCCTGTTTGAAAATGGCCGCATGTTGGCCCAGGAGACGAACGAATCGCGCTTAGGCAGAACAAAACGGGAATTGGCTTCTTTCTTACAGCGCGCCTCTTGTCAGTTTTTCTCTACTCATTCATGGTGCAGCGGCATGACGATCTCAATGCTCTCCGGCTTAATAAAACCCTGTGCGATGACGTGAGGCATAAAATAAGTATCCTTACTTATTATTAAATGGTTTCGTTTAGCCGCGCTGCTGTTTTTCACTCTGTTCCGTGCCGTTTCCCTGCCGGTAGGCTAGCGATACCATCAGCGACTGCACCAGACATAGCGTGGCGGACTGTGATCGGAACGCATCAACCTGCGCCTCCTTCACCACAAAGCAAACGTCGCTGAGCGTTGCCAGCGGGCTGATCTGACTGTCGGTAATCACGATTTGCCGTGCGCCGGCTTTTGCCGCCATCTCGCTAACCATCACCGTTTCCTGTGAATAGGGTGAGAAACTGATGGATACCACCACATCGCGTGAGTTAACGCGGCTGAGCTGCTCGCGAAACATCCCCCCCAGACCGTTGATCAGAATCGGGCTGCTTTCCAGATGGCTGAGCGCATAGGTAAGGTAAGTGGCGACGCTAAACGAGCGACGTAGCCCCACGATGTAGATCGTGTCTGCCTGAGCCAGCAGATCGACGGCTTTTTGCAGATCGTCTGGCGGGGTGCGTGCCGCTAACTGCTGCATTGCCTGCGCGTTTGAGCGGGCAAACTCATGCAGAATATCCAGCGGTGTTTCTGGCACGGCGTCGGCTTCCATCGCCCGAAACAGCCGCGCCCGGTCGGTATAGCTGGCGGTTTCCTCCACCAGATTCATGCGGAACAGCTGTTTCATTTCGTTGAAGCCGCTGAAATCAAAGGCGTTGGCGAAGCGAATCAACGTTGAGGGGGGAACATCTGCGCGTTCGGCAATCACCGCGACGGTATCAAACGCGATGCTGTTGGTATTATCCAACACATAATGCGCCACCTGCTGTAGCCGCTTGCTGAGCGAATCATAACGCTCGCGGATCTGTTCCTGTAACTCTCTCAGGCTGGTTGCCATGGGCATATCGGGTTATCTCCCAAAGTCTCATATCACAATTCTGCTCGGCCTCCGTCATGCTTTTCATGACTGCACCTGAAACGGAACAGAAAATTCATTTCTGTAGACAGCTGTTTTATCTGTACGACATTTCTGACGGCACATCGGTTAGGAATACGGTTATTTTCAGAGGCTGCTCGCCTGTCTTTATGGGCAACTGTATTCAAGTTTACATAAAAATTCGCAGCGGATCACAATAATCAACATTTATTTTATTTTTACATTAAATGGAATGTTTATTTCATATACTGTAATTCGATATCAGCCGTTTGTCTCCTCAAAAACCACAAAGGTGTAAACATGGAAACCGTATCTAGCTTCATTCAGGGGGCGATTGTCTCCAGCCGCAGCCAGCGCTACGCCGCAGTGTATAACCCGGCGACGGGCGAGCAGATTCGCCAGGTTGTGATGTCTGATAAGGCGGAAGTCGAGCAGGCCATTGCCAGTGCGGCGGCGGCATTCCCTGCGTGGTCAAAGCATTCTCCGTTACGCCGCGCGCGCGTGCTATTTCGCTTTAAGGCGCTGCTGGAAGCGCGCATGGATACGCTGGCTCGGCTGATTTCACAAGAGCATGGCAAAGTGTATTCCGATGCCGTGGGAGAGGTGACACGCGGGCTGGAAGTTGTTGAGTTTGCCTGTGGTATTCCACATCTGCAAAAAGGAGAGCATTCGGCGAATGTCGGCACGGGTGTGGATAGTCACTCGCTCATGCAGCCGCTCGGCGTGTGCGTCGGAATTACGCCGTTTAACTTCCCGGCGATGGTGCCGATGTGGATGTTCCCGATTGCGCTGGCGACCGGCAATACCTTTGTGCTTAAACCGTCGGAAAAAGATCCGTCACTGTCGCTGTTGTTAGCGCAATTGCTGAAAGAAGCGGGTCTGCCAGATGGTGTGTTTAATGTGGTTCAGGGGGATAAAGAAGCGGTGGATGTGCTGTTGACCGATCCACGCGTGCAGGCGGTGAGCTTTGTGGGGTCGACACCAGTAGCGGAATATATCTATCAGACCGCATCGGCGCACGGCAAACGCTGTCAGGCGTTGGGTGGGGCGAAAAATCACTGCATTTTGATGCCGGATGCCGATATGGACATGGCTGCCAGCGCGATTATGGGCGCGGCATTTGGTGCGGCGGGCGAGCGCTGTATGGCGCTGTCGGTAGTGGTGGCCGTGGGTGATGACACAGCAGAAGCACTGCACCAGCGCCTGAGTGCGCAGATAAAAGCAATGCGCGTCGGACCGGGTCTGGTAGACGGACAGGAAAATGAAATGGGACCAGTGATCAGCGCACCGCACCGGGCGAAGATTGCTGACTATATTCAAAGTGGTGTCGATCAAGGGGCGACGCTGCGTATTGATGGCCGCACGTTGTCTGTACAGGGGCATCCACAAGGCTACTTTATCGGGCCGACACTGTTCGATAACGTCACGCCGGAGATGAAAATCTATCAGGAAGAAATTTTTGGCCCAGTGCTGTCCGTGGTGCGCGTACCGGATTACCAGACGGCGGTGACGCTGATTAACAACCATGAATACGGCAACGGCACGGCTATTTTTACCCGTGATGGTGAAACGGCGCGTCAGTTCTGCGAAGAGGTGCAAGCGGGCATGGTCGGCGTGAACGTACCGATTCCCGTACCGATGGCGTTCCACTGCTTTGGCGGCTGGAAGCGCTCTATTTTTGGGCCGCTCAACGTCCACGGCAGCGACGGTGTGCGCTTCTACACCCGCATGAAAACCGTCACCAGCCGCTGGCCTGCCAGCGTCCGTTTGGAACAGCACACCAGCAGCTTCGTCATGCCCACGCTGGAGTGAGGATGCGTGTCACGTTAGTAACGATAACAAGAACCAGAAATGTGTTGCATCAAGAATGTGTAGTTTTAGGGGGAACACGGGATGAGGTTCCCGCAGGGACGCCTCGCCCCCGTGGTATACCCGTGTATCTCGATATTGCATCAGGGATCAGTAATTTAATCCTCCCTTACGTGAAGGAGTAGATCAATGGATACGTGTCGCATCACCATGGCGCAAGCGCTGGTCAGGTTTCTCAACCAGCAATACCTCAGCGTAGACGGTGAAGAGTCCCCCTTTGTGCAGGGCGTCATGACCATTTTTGGTCACGGCAATGTGCTGGGCATCGGCCAGGCGCTGGAGCAGGAGGCGAATCGTCTCACCGTGCATCAGGGGTGCAACGAACAGGGAATGGCGCAGATCGCCGTTGGATTTGCTAAACAGCACAAGCGGCGGAAAATCTATGCGGTAACCTCATCCGTAGGGCCGGGTGCGGCGAATATGGTGACGGCGGCGGCGACCGCCACCGCTAACCGTATTCCGGTGCTGCTGCTGCCCGGCGATCTCTTTGCCTGCCGCCAGCCGGATCCGGTGTTGCAGCAGGTCGAGCAGTATCACGATCTGTCGATCAGCACCAATGACTGCTTCAAACCCGTTTCCCGCTATTGGGATCGCATTAATCGCCCTGAACAGCTGATGAGTGCGCTGATTAACGCCATGCGCGTGCTGACCGATCCGGCCGATACCGGCGCGGTGACGCTATGTTTATCGCAGGATGTGCAGGCGGAAGTCTGGGATTATCCGGCATCGTTTTTCCGCAAGCGCGTCCATCACCTCGAACGACGCCCGCCGGATGCGGCACGACTGGATGAGGCGGCAGCGCTGATTGTGAAAAAACATCGTCCGATGCTGATTTGTGGCGGCGGTGTCCGTTATTCCGGCGCACATGACGCGCTGGCGCAGTTTGCCGAGCAATTTGCGATTCCGTTTGGCGAAACGCAGGCAGGTAAAGGCGCGATTGTTTCCTCACATCCGCTGAACTGTGGCGGCATTGGCGTGACGGGCGGGCTGGCAGCGAATCGACTGGCGCACGAGGCAGATCTGATTATCGGCGTTGGGACGCGTTTAACCGACTTTACCACTGGTTCTAAATCGCTGTTTCAGAACCCGAATGTCGAATTTTTACTGCTCAACGTTGCCGAGTTCGATGCGTTAAAACTGGATGCGCAACCCCTGATCGCCGATGCGCGTGTCGGACTGGAAGCGCTGACCGAACGCCTGACGGCGGCATCATATCGTAGCGACTGGCAGCAGGCCGTCGAACAGGCTCGTGCGGAATGGGAACGCGAGCTACAGCGGCTGTTTACCGTGCAGGATAACGGTGAATGGGTGCCAGAAGTGGTGGATGGTCTGGAAGACAAATTGGATGATTACCGCAAGATGCTGAATACCCATCTGACGCAAACGCGTGTGTTGGGCATACTGAATGAGAAACTGGAAGATAACGCGATTGTGGTGGGGGCGGCAGGGTCGTTGCCGGGCGATTTACAGCGCGTGTGGCAGGTGAAAACACCGGACAGCTATCATCTGGAATATGGCTATTCCTGTATGGGATACGAGATTGCGGCGGCGATTGGCGCACGCCTTGCGGCACCGCAGCAGCCTGTCTACGCGATGGTCGGCGACGGATCTTATTTGATGCTGCATACCGAACTACAAACGGCGGTACAGGAAGGCATCAAAATCACCGTGCTACTGTTCGATAACGCAGGCTTTGGTTGTATTAACAACCTGCAAATGAGTCAGGGAATGGGCAGCTTCTGTACGGAAAATCGCTACCGCGATGCGGAGTCGGGGCAACTGCGCGGCGCACTTATTCCGGTGGATTTCGCCAAGAATGCGGAAAGCTACGGCTGTAAAGCGTGGCGGGTGCATGATGAAGCTTCGCTCAGGCAGGCGCTGGCGGAATCACGCCTGCACTCTGGACCGGTGCTGCTCGATATCAAGGTACTGCCGAAGACCATGACGCACGGCTACGAATCCTGGTGGCGCACTGGCACAGCGCAGGTTGCCGACAACCCGGAGATCGAGGCTGCTGCCAATAGCGTGAAAGCCGCGCTCTCTCGTGCCCGCCAGTATTAAGGCCGGGACGTTGGGTTAAAACAGTTTTTGATGTGATTATCTATAAAAGCCCCTGTTCGGATCAGGGGCGATATGATTATGATTTTACGAATGGTTTCTTAGCTCGTCTGTTTAATGCATTGAGTTGGGGGCGAGAATGCATTAACGCTATCCGTTTACTATTTTCTGAAGCATAGGTTTCTATGACCATAGCACCAACAGTGAGATCATTTTGCGAAGATTTTTTAGCATTCAGAATATTAGCCATATCATTCATGGAAAGCTGTGCTGCTCTCTCAGTAATAGTTTTCGCCTCATTGCTTGCATCAGGACCAAAAATATCCATCAGTGAGCGCTCAGGGCTAGCGGCGTTTCTTTCGAATGACATAATAACTCCTTAAATCTGGTTGTTTATTATACGCCAATGTGGGCTAAATCATCAATGCTGTTGTATGAACAGGGATGAGAGGCGGCCCAGGTTGATTGAGTCACGTTATACTTTGTCTCAACGCTGAAATTGCCAGAAGAGGGTGGGGATTCATAGCGGTGGTAAATATTGAGGGTGAACTTGCTGTCGTAAGTCTTCAGCATGTTTACAACCACTTCGCGGCTTTTAATGAAATTCCGTTTCAAAATCTCAAGCGGCACAGTGCGTTTTCGTTCTTGCGCATACCTCCAGGCTTTCTCTGGGGCAAAATAGACATAATTGAGAATGATGCTGTAGTTAGCGTTTAGCGCTCTGTCGAAGTTGCTTTCAGCGATGCTAAGGCTTGAGAAAGTAGAGTCCATAATTATCTGATACCCATCAGACAAGGCTCGTTTGTAGATATAGTCAACCATTTCTGATGCTGCTTTCTGGAAATGTACCGAATTCTCCTCATTGTAGTAAGGGAACCACCATCTGAAATCATCAGCATCAATACGTACAAAATTGCTTAAATTATGCTGTTCAATGAGACGATTGAGAAGCTCCGTTTTTCCTGCTGCCGGTGAACCCGCCATGAAAAGAACCGCTTTACTCTCAGTAGGCGTCTTCTCTGTAGTGAGGTGTTCATAAAGAACCTCTTTAATTGCTTTCCCAACCTTGCGTGATAGCGGGGTTAGTAACTCACCATCCATGCACTATCTCCTTAAATATCATTTATCCAAAAGCAGAATTCACTATCAGAGAATATCACTCTTATTCTGTCATGACTCTTACGTTGATGAGGAAAACGGTCTCTGAATCTGCATAAAATGTGAAGAAGAAAGCTTGTGCAGATGAAGTTTGCGATCTTTCGTGCTGCCTAATCCTCCCCCCATACTCTCGAATCGAACTGAAACATCCATTTCATTTTTAAACCGCAGTTTCATTTTCTCTCCTATTGCGTTCCTGCGCTGCTTTGATCCCCTGATAGTTATGTATATCGCCACAAACGTTCTCACACGATGTGTGATTGGGGTTGCAGAAAACCGCGAAGATGTCATGAAAATGTTAACTGGCACGCAAAAACATAATTTTCAATTTATACAAAATTGAAATAAATGTTTTATTTTATCTATCAAGATTTGCGATAAAAAGCGGGTGATGGGGGGAGGAATGCGACTAGCCGTTATCCGTCACTTTTTCAGTCTGGCATTACATGCCACTCAGGCAGCAAGGGAGCATCTATGTTTAACATCGCTTTACTGGGCGCGGGCCGCATCGGTCAAGTCCATGCCGTGAACATCGCAGCACACAAAGAAACCAACCTGTACGCGGTGGTTGATCCCAATCCAACCAATGCCACGGCGCTGGCCGAACGTTACCATACCAAAGTAAAAACGGTTGATGAGGTCATGAACGATCCGGCGGTGCATGCCGTCCTGATTGCTTCCGCGACTGACACGCACGCTGACCTGATTGAGCTGGCTGCCAAACACGGCAAGGCCATTTTCTGTGAAAAGCCGGTACATCTGGATATTGCTCGCGTTCGCGATTGCCTGACCGTCGTCAAACAGCAGAACGTGCCATTGTTTGTCGGCTTCAATCGCCGCTACGACCCGCAATTCCGTCGTGTCAAAACCCTGGCGGGTGAAGGCAATATCGGCAAGCCGGAATCTCTCCTGATTATCTCCCGCGATCCGTCGCCACCGCCTGCTGAGTATGTCCGCGTTTCCGGCGGTATGTTCCGCGACATGACGATCCATGATTTCGATATGGCACGTTTCATTATGGGTGAAGAGCCCGTGTCGGTCTTTGCACAAGGCAGTAATTTGGTCGATCCGGCGATTGGTGAAGCGGGCGACATCGATACCGCGTTTATCGTGCTGAAATTTGCTTCTGGCGCGATGGCGACCATCGTCAACAGCCGCCGCTCCGGCTACGGCTACGATCAGCGTCTCGAATTGCATGGCGCGAAGGGCGTGCTCAGCGCGGGCAACATCCGCGAAAACGTGGTCGAGCAGTGGACCGACGACGGCTGTCTGGTGGCGAAACCCGAATACTTCTTCCTGCAACGCTATCACGCCGCCTACGCGGCAGAGTGGCAGCACTTTGTCGATGTGCTGAATGGCCTCACGAAGCCGGAATGCTCCGGTCTGGACGGTGAGCGTGCGCTGAATCTGGCGGATAAAGCCTTTGAATCCCTGGCTCAAGGCAAGGAGGTCGCCGTGTAATCGTATCGGCATCGGCACATCGCGTTTTACCTGCTTTCAACCCTACACCCATACTCATAACAGAAGCAGAGAAAAGACATATGAAAAAGATCATCAGCGTTTCCGCAATCGCCATCGCACTGGGTCTGTCTGGTTTTGCTCAGGCTCAAAATGAACAAATCGTTTTCAGTACGCCGAATCTCGCCATGCCGTTTGAAGTTCATATGCAGCGCACTGCCGTTAAAGCCGCCAAAGAACTGGGGGTGAACTTGCAGGTGCTGGATGGGCAGGGTAGCTCGCCTAAGCAGGCCGCCGATTTAGAGAATGCCATCACGCGTGGGGCACAGGGCTTTGTTGTGTCACCGAATGACGTCAACGCGGTGTCCAGCGCGGTGACCGATATTCAGGATGCCAAGCTACCGGTGGTGACGCTGGATCGTTCGGTAAAAACGGAAAAAGCGGTGCCGCACTTTGGGGCTAATAACTACAAAGGCGGTCAGGCGATTGCCGACTATGTCAAAACCAAGTTCCCGAATGGTGCAGAGATCATTCTGCTGACGGGGCAGCCAGGCTCGTCTTCCAACATCGAACGCACGCAGGGGATTCGCGACAGCCTGAAAGCGGGCGGTAGCAAGTACCACATTGTTGCTGACCAGACAGGGAACTGGATGCGTTCCGAAGGGATGCGCATCGTTGAAAGTGTGTTTCCTTCGCTGCCTAAACGCCCGCAGGTGATCCTCTCTGCGAATGACGACATGGCGCTGGGTGCGATTGAAGCGTTACAGGGTCAGGGGCTGAAACCTGGCGACGTGATGGTAACGGGCTTTGATGCCGTGCCGGAAGCGCTAGCGCGTGTACGTGACGGTTGGCTGGCGGTTACCGCCGATCAGCGTCCGGGCTATGCGGTGACCACGGCGTTAACGCAATTAACCAATAACATCCGCAGTAAAGCGCCTATCACTGGGGCTGACTACCAACCGACCATGATTACCCAAGATAACCTGAACGATGCCGAGCGCATTGGCGAAGCGGGTAAATAAACCGTTTTCCACGCCATTGTTAAATCATAAAAGGTATTCAGCAGGCCGCCTCCGCGCGGCCTTGCAAGAGGAAGGTACGCATGACGGAACCCCTACTTAACATCACCAATCTGGCAAAGAGCTTCTCTGGCGTCTGGGCGCTAAGTCATGCGCAACTGACCGTACAGCCGGGAGAAATACATGCGCTATTGGGAGAAAACGGCGCGGGTAAATCGACGCTGTTAAAGGCGCTGGCTGGGGCGCAGCCGCAGACCAGCGGTGATATCTGGTTTGGCGGCGAGACGCTGTTACCGCTCGAATCGCCCGTTGAACGCCAAAAGCGGGGGATTATCACCATTTATCAGGAATTTAATTTGCTGCCGAACATGAGCGTGGCGGAGAACATGTTCCTGGGACGCGAGCCGCAGCGTAGCAGCGTATTTGTGGACGCGCTGGCGGTGAATCGTGAGGCGAAAGCGGTACTGGATTATCTGAAATTGAACATTGCGCCGACGACACAGGTCGCGCGTTTGAGCGTGGCGCAGCAGCAGATGGTGGAAATCGCCAGAGCGCTGACGCTGAACGCCAAGCTGATTGTGATGGACGAACCGTCGGCGGCGCTGAGCGACAGTGAAGTTGACAGCCTGCACCGCGTGGTGCGCGAGTTGAAAGGGCGCGGCGTGAGCGTGGTGTATGTCACGCACCGGCTGCACGAAGTCTTCCAACTGTGCGATCGGTTTACCGTATTTCAGGACGGCCGCTACACCGGTTCTGGGGACGTCGCCAGCACCAATGTGCAGGAGATTATTCGCCTGATGGTCGGCCGTGACGTGGTGTTTAACCGCCGTCCGCCTGCGGAAACGCATCATCAGGATAAGTCGGTACGGCTGGCGGTGAAGGGCTTAAGCCGGGAAAAACCGCCGCTGGATGCGCACGGCATTGCGCTAAAGGACATCAGTTTTCAGGTACATGCGGGGGAAGTGCTCGGTATCGCAGGGCTGGTGGGGGCGGGGCGTACGGAAATTGCGCGCTGCCTGTTCGGTGCAGACGCGTTCTCTACCGGTGAATTTGTGTTGGATGACGAACCCTATTACCCCTCTACGCCACTGCATGCGCTGTCGCAAGGCATCGCGCTGGTGCCGGAAGATCGTAAGAAAGAAGGCGCAGTGTTGGGGCTGTCGATCAGGGAAAACATCTCGCTTTCCAACCTCTCGTCGCTGATGCGTTGGCGCTGGTTTGTCGACACCCGTAAAGAAGACGATTTGATTGACGCCTACCGCCAGGCGCTGCACATCAAGATGGTGAACAGCGAGCAGGAGGTGCGCAAGCTGTCGGGGGGGAATCAGCAAAAGGTGATTCTTGCCCGCTGCATGGCGCTGAACCCCAAAGTATTGATCGTGGATGAGCCCACGCGCGGCATCGATGTCGGCACCAAGTCAGAAGTCCATCAGGTGCTGTTCGATATGGCGAAACGGGGCGTCGCCGTGATTGTGATTTCCTCCGACCTGCCGGAGATCATGGCGATTTCCGACCGTATTATCACGCTCAGTGAAGGGCGGATCAGCGGGGAAATTCATGGCGATGACGCCACAGAAGAAAAACTGATGACGATGATGGCCATTTGCCACGACGCATTACACGCAGCATAACGGAGGTGACGCATGTCCCAGCAGCCGCTTTCTAAGAGTATTACGCCGTCCAATTCACGTGGACGTTTTGATCCCATTGCCTTTTTTGAACGCTTTGGCGTGTTTATTTTCATGATTTTGCTGCTGATTTTCTTTCAGTCGCAGAACAGCAACTTCCTGTCCGAACGCAACATCACCAACATCCTGACCGAAGTCTCCATCTACGGGATCATGGCCGTAGGGATGACGTTTGTCATTTTGACTGCCGGGATCGACCTGTCCGTCGGCTCGATTCTGGCGGTGTGTGCCATCACCGCCGCCTCGGTGATTAAAGGCGACAACTTCACCACCGTCGATCCTGATGCCTGGTACGGCTTGAGCTGGTTGGTTGCATTGGGCGTCTGTCTGGCGATGGGCACCTTCATTGGTTTCCTGCATGGCTTGGGGGTGACCAAACTGCGTCTGCCGCCGTTCATCGTCACGTTGGGTGGGATGACCATCTGGCGTGGGTTAACGCTGGTGATGAACGACGGTGCGCCAATTGCTGGTTTTGACCCCGGCTATCGCTGGTGGGGACGGGGAGAGATTCTCGGTATTTCGGTGCCGATCTGGATCTTCGCACTGGTCGCCTTGATGGGGTATCTGGCGCTGCATAAAACCCGCTGGGGTCGCTTTGTATACGCCATCGGCGGCAACACCGAAGCCGCGCGTCTGGCTGGGGTGAATGTGCAACGCGTACTGGTCAGCGTCTACGTCGTGATTGGCTGTCTGGCAGGTCTGGCGGGCTTTATTCTCAGCGCCCGTCTCGGTAGCGCAGAAGCCGTCGCGGGGATCACTTTCGAGCTGCGCGTGATCGCCTCGGTAGTGATTGGCGGCACCTCGCTGATGGGCGGCTATGGCCGGATCAGCGGCACCATTATTGGTTCGATCATCATGGGCATTCTGATTAACGGGCTGGTGTTGATGAACGTATCGGCTTACTACCAGCAGATTATCACCGGGTTAATTATCGTGCTGGCCGTGGCGTTCGACACCTATGCCAAGAGCCGTCGCGGCGCTATCTAAGCCGCGCTCATACCGACTATTTTTCTCACCGAGGTGGATATGAAGGATGTACGCATTGGGTTAATCGGCACGGGCTATATCGGTCGTGCGCATGCTATCGCCTACGCACAGGCACCGACGGTCTTCCCGCTGAAAGGCAATCTGGTGAAAGCCATGCTGGCGGAAGTGTCGCCGGAACTGGCGGCTAAACGGGCGCAGGAATTTGGCTTTCAGCGCTCAACGGGGGACTGGCATGAACTGGTGGCGGACCCAGACATTGACGTGGTGGATATCTGCGCGCCGAATTTTCTGCATAAAACGATGGCGATGGCCGCCATTCAGCATGGCAAGCATGTTTACTCGGAAAAACCGCTGGCGCTGAACGCGCGTGATGCCCGAGAAATGGTCGATGCTGCGCAGCGGGCAGGGGTGAAAACGCTGGTGGGGTTCAACTACATGAAGAACCCGACCTCACAGTTGGCTAAAGAGATTATTGCCAGCGGCGAGATTGGCGAGGTGGTGCACTTTTACGGCACACACAATGAGGACTATTTGGCCGATCCGAACAAACCCGCAGATTGGCACTGCTTCAAAGAAACGGCTGGGCTGGGGGCGTTGGACGATCTGGCGGCGCACATCGTCAACATGGCGCAGTATCTGGTAGGCGATATCGCCAGCGTCTGCGGCGATCTGCAAACGGTGATTACGCAGCGTCCAACGGCTCCGGGCAGCAGCGAGGTTGTACTGGTTGAGAATGAAGATCAGGCGCATGCCATGGTGCGGTTTGTCAGCGGCGCACGCGGCGTGATTGAAACCTCACGCATCGCCTGCGGCCGCAAAATGGGCCTGACCTACGTGGTGACGGGCACCAAAGGCACGCTGAGTTTCACGCAGGAACGCATGGCGGAGCTGAAGCTCTATCGGCATGACGAACCGGAACATCGGCAGGGATTTAAAACGCTACTGACCGGACCACAGCATCCTGATTATGCGGCCTTCTGCGCCAGTGCCGGACACGGTATTGGATTCAACGATCAGAAAACGGTAGAGGTGCGCGATCTGATTGACGGTATTGCGGCTGACGTCCCCATGTGGCCGGATTTCGAAGAGGGCTGGAAAGTCTCGCGAGTTCTGGATGCGATCGTGCAGTCACACGAAACGGCGCGTTGGGTGAATGTGGACGAGGTGGGCTAATACGCCAGCTGACGTGATTTCTTCTTTTTTACAGGATTGGCCGCTATGAGTAAGGAAAAGACGTTTGATGTGATTTGCATGGGGCGCGTTGCTGTCGATCTTTACGGGCAGCAAATCGGCGCGCGTCTGGAAGATATGGGCAGTTTTGCCAAGTATCTGGGTGGGTCGTCCGGCAACGTGGCTTACGGCACGGCACGACAAGGGCTACGTTCTTCTATGCTGGCGCGGGTGGGCGACGAGCATATGGGGCGCTTCCTGCGTGAAGAGCTGAATCAGGTCGGCTGCGATACCAACCATTTGATTACCGATAAGGAACGTCTGACGGCGCTGGTGCTGTTGGGCATCAAAGATCGCGATACCTTTCCGCTGATTTTCTACCGCGATAACTGCGCTGATATGGCGATCTCGCCGGAGGATTTCACCGAAGATTATATTGCATCGTCCCGCTGTCTGGCGATTACCGGCACGCATCTGTCTCATCCCAATACCCGTGAAGCGGTACTGACGGCGCTGCAATACGCACGACGCAACGGCGTGAAAACGGCGCTGGATATTGACTACCGTCCGGTGCTGTGGGGGCTGACGTCGCTGGGCGATGGCGAAACCCGTTTTGTTGAAGCGCAGGCGGTGACAGAACAGTTGCAGCAGGTGCTGTCGCTGTTTGATGTGATTGTCGGCACCGAGGAGGAATTCCACATTGCGGGTGGGAGCACGGATACTTTGCAGGCGCTGCGCAGGGTGCGCCAGCACACGCAGGCGGAGCTGGTGTGCAAACGCGGGGCGCTGGGCTGCTCGGTGTTTAGCGACGCGATTCCCGATCATCTGGATAAAGGCATCACGATCAAAGGCGTGCGCGTAGATGTGCTGAACGTGCTGGGGGCGGGCGATGCGTTTATGTCCGGCCTGCTGCGTGGCTATCTCAACGGTGAAGGCTGGGAGAAAGCCTGTGCGTATGCCAATGCTTGCGGCGCGTTGGTGGTGTCACGCCACGGCTGTGCCCCAGCGATGCCAAGCAAGATCGAACTGGATAACTATTTAGCACGGGCGGCGAGCGTGCCGCGTCCCGATCTGGACGACGAGCTTAACCATCTACACCGCGTGACGACGCGGCGTAAACAGTGGCATGAACTGTGCGTGATCGCGTTCGATCACCGTAGCCAACTGGAAGACATGGCGCTGAACTGCGGCACCGAAATCAGCCGTATTCCCGCGCTGAAGAAACTGATTCTGCGCGCCAGCTATGAGGCGGCGCAGCAGGCGGGGCTGGAGGGGAAAGCCGGCCTGCTGTGCGATGGTACGTTCGGGCAGGATGCGCTGAATGACATCACCGGAAAAGGCTGGTGGATTGGCCGACCGATTGAGCTGCCGGGGTCGCGCCCGTTAACCATGGAGCGCGGTAATATCGGTTCACAGTTAGTGAGCTGGCCACTTGAGCACGTGGTGAAATGTCTGGTGTTCTTCCATCCAGAAGATGCCCATGCACTGCGACGCGAGCAGGAAATGAAGGTGATCGAGGTCTATCAGGCCTGCTGTCAATCCGGTCATGAACTGCTGCTCGAAGTCATTCTACCCGCAGGCATGCCGCACAGCGATGCGCTTTATCTGCGCGCGATTCAACGTTTCTACAACCTCGGCGTGCGGCCAGACTGGTGGAAATTACCACCGCTGTCCACCGCAGGCTGGGAACAACTCACGCCGCTGCTGGCACAGCGCGATCCCTACTGTCGAGGTGTGGTCATTCTGGGGCTGGATGCGCCGCTGGAAACCCTGCAACAAGGCTTTAGCGCTGCCGTGGGTTTCCCGATTGTCAAAGGCTTTGCCGTCGGCCGCACCCTGTTTGCCCAGCCTGCGCAAAAGTGGCTGCGTAACGAGATCGATGACGCCGAATTGATTGAGCAAGTTAAACATAACTACCTGCAACTGATCGCCGTGTGGCGTCAGCGCGGTTAACCCATTTCTATATGATCGAATAAAGGGAAATAACATGACTATTCAACTTGGTATTAATCCACTCACCTGGACAAATGACGATCTGCCCTCTCTGGGCGCGGACACGCCGCTGGAAACCTGCCTGAGTGAAGGGCGTCAGGCGGGTTTTGCCGGTTTTGAATTAGGTAATAAATTCCCGCGTCAGGCCAGCGTGCTGGGGCCGATCCTGCAAGCGCACGATCTGCGCTTAGTCTCCGGTTGGTATTCCGGCGAACTGCTCACTCGCTCAGTAGAAGAAGAGATTGAGGCGGTGCAGGGGCATCTGGCGCTGTTGCGCGACCTTGGCGCGACGGTGCTGGTGTTTGCCGAAGTGACTGGCGCGATTCACGGCGACCAACAGAAACCCGTTCATCTGCGCCCGCGTTTCCCCGAAGAGCGCTGGCCGGAATATGGCAAAAAGCTAACCGAGTTTGCACGTTATACGCAAAGCCAAGGTGTGCAGATTGCCTATCATCACCATATGGGCACGGTGATTGAAAGTGCGCAGGACGTGGATAATTTGATGGAACATACCGGGCCGGAAGTCGGGCTGCTGCTGGATACCGGACACTTTACGTTCGCAGGTGCCGATCCGGTGGCGGTGGCGAAGCGCTGGATTAGCCGGATCAATCACGTTCACTGCAAAGATATTCGCCCTGATGTGCTGAAAGACGTGAAAAACCGCAAGACCAGTTTTCTGGACGCGGTGCTGAGCGGTGTCTTTACCGTGCCGGGCGATGGCTGTGTCGATTATCCAGCAGTGTTCAGTATCCTGAAAGCCCATAACTACAGCGGCTGGCTGGTTGTGGAAGCGGAACAGGATCCGGCTGTCGCGCATCCGCTGACGTACGCGACGCTAGGCTACAATAACTTGCAACGTTTCGCCCAGCAGGCGGAATTGATCTGATTCGTGGTGATACAGGAGGCTAAAAGATGTCCCGACTCTTATCACGTCATCGTGCCCCTGACGAACAAGGGCGTACGCAGCACATCACACCGGAAACGGCGGGTTGGCGCTACGTGGGGTTCGATGTGTATCAACTGGCACCGGAGCAGGTGCTATCGCTGCCCGCCAGCGATAGCGAACGCTGTCTGGTGCTGATCAGCGGCAAAGCAACGGTGGTCACGCCAGGTGATCGCTTCGAGCAGATTGGCGACAGGATGAGCCCGTTTGAGCGCAGGAAACCCTATGCAGTTTATGTCACGTCTGGCGAGACGATTACGGTGACGGCACACACGGCACTGGAACTGGCGGTGTGCGCCGCACCGGGATTCGGCACGCATCCGACCCGGCTGATCGCGCCGCAGGATATTGACGCCGAGCAGCGTGGCGTCGGCAACAACCAGCGCTATGTGCATAATATTTTGCCGGAGGACAAAGCGGCAGACAGCCTGTTGGTGGTCGAAGTGTACACCGATGAAGGCTGCACCAGTTCTTATCCTAGCCACAAGCATGATGTCGATAACCCGCCGCAGGAAACCTATCTGGAAGAAACCTACTATCATCGTTTGAATCCAGAACAGGGATTCTGCCTGCAACGCGTCTATACCGATGACCGTTCATTAGATGAATGTATGGCGGTCTACGATAGGGACGTGGTGCAGGTGCCGCGCGGCTATCACCCGGTCGCCACTCTTGCAGGCTATGACAGCTACTATCTGAATGTGATGGCAGGCCCGACGCGCCAGTGGCGTTTCACCTGGGAAGCGGATCATCAGTGGATCAACAGTCCTGAGTATGCGGATAAGCATAGGCAAGGACAGAAATAATCGTCTTGCCGTAAGGTGATAGTGAACGTATCTGGCATAGCGCCTCTCTGTTTTGCGGGGCCTATGCCAGTTTTACGTTTGGTCAGTGCATTTTCTCATTTAAACCTACCGTTTCTATTGGGCTACTCGTTATATTGCCTCGCAAGCATCATAAGGAATGACGGTAAGGGAATTCATGGATGACATAAAAATCTCTGCGTTAGCGGAGGCTGTTGCTGAGGCGATAAAGGATATTGTTTATAACGCGATAACCGCTGGCCTGATGAAATCGGTGACCCCAGCCGTATTTTTTACGGCAGGTTCTCCCGGTGCTGGCAAGTCTGAGTTGATTCGCCAAAGGCTCCGCGTTTTTTCTAATATTCTGGTGATAGATGCTGATGAATTTCGTCGGCTATTGCCTTACTACGAAGAAACCAATGCGCCACTCTTTCAGCGTGCAGCATCGAATCTTGTTGAATATGTTTACATGAAAGCAGCAGCCGAAGGCTTAGACATCATCATGGATTCAAATTTTGCGAGTTTTAAAAACGCTGAGTTTAATCTCTCTTTGGCTTTAGAACGTGGCTATTTAACGGCTATTGATTATGTCTATTTGGATCCTGCTCTCGCTTGGGCGTATGCCAGACAGCGAAAGCGTAAGGTACCATTGAGTGTACTAAAGAATAACTTCATGAAGTGTCGCTCGACGATCAAGAAGGTATTGAAAGATGAACGATTTACCGGAAGAGTACAGGTTACGGTGTATTATCGTGAAAAAGACTTTACGCAACCCAATAAATTTAACGTCACTCGTATCAGAAATATTAAAACAGAGACAGAATTTTTGAACTCGCATCGCTGTCCCTACACTAAACTTGCCCACCTTAATGTCATCGCTGTATAATAAATACCCAGATTTAAGGAGCGATTATGTCATCAAAATCCGAAGCCATACGGGAGAGAAATGCGTTTTCTCTTGCTGAACTCTATGGTGAAGACATTTCCCCTGATGCGGCGAATGCTGACCTGTTAGCGTTTGAGCGTTCTATGGATGATATGCTTCCTGTTTTACTTGCCTCTGACGTAGAGAAAACAGGTTTATCCGTTGAGCCTCTGAGAAAAAAATTTGCAGTGGCAGCGGCTAAAACTGATGAGATTGTTTTGGTGGAACATGCTGTTTTAGTTGAAAATTCAGGGGTGTGCAGGGATAGTGTGCCAAAGCGTCAGCGGAATAAACCGGTATTCTCTTCCAAATTCAAAAGTAAATAATAAATCGGCTTCTGATGTGAAGCCGATTTCAATTCATCGAACCGCATTGTCATTCTATTTCTAAGTTACTTTACTTCTAGCGTCGTTCCCGCCATTCCAACGTGCCTGCTTTCAAATAACCGATATGGCTGGCCATCAACTCGGCTTCCTGCTCGCTGTGCGTGACTAAGAGTGCGGTTTGTCCGGCGTTGCGCAGGATGTCACGCACTTCCTGTCCTAGTCGTTTGCGGCTGTCGGGGTCGAGACTGGGTAGCGGTTCGTCGAGCAGCAGGACGGCGGGCTGAGGGGCTAGCGCCCGCGCGAGTGCAATTCGTTGCTGTTGCCCGCCAGACATCTCATGCGGATAGCGCTGTGCTAGCGAGACGAGATCGACCAGCTCAAGCATGGCACGGACGCACGACTGCTGGAGATCTTTCGGCTGTTTTCTCAGGCCAAAAGCAATGTTCTGCGCGGCGGTCAGATGGGGAAACAGAGCGTAGTCCTGGAACACCATCCCGACATTGCGCTGCTCCGGTGGTAGGTGCATGTCAGGGCCTGCCACGCAGCGTTCTCCGACGTGAATCGTTCCCTGAGTCAGGTGTTCGAAACCCGCAAGCTTCGTCATCAGAAAGCGTGACGTTAAAGCGCGCCGACACATAATCTTTTGCCTGTACCCCGATGGCGTACTCTTTTTGGTAGTAGCGTTTCACTTCCCAACTGAGCTTATTGATGAAGTGGTTGCCCGTTTTGCTACGTTCAACCGCAAAATAGAGATGTTCAGCCAGCGTAAAGAACAGCACTGAATTCAGTTTTTCAGCGTATTGGCTTTGCGCCAGCGTGACGATCTCATGAGTAATGTCAAAAAAAGCCGCAGGGATTGTGTCGGTCAAAGAAAGGAAATGCCGTGATTTCAGGTTTTCCAGCGGAATGAAAACCTGCTCAACGTGCGTCACATCAATCAATGAACCGGGTCTGGCTCCAAATCCAATGCCTT
This sequence comes from Pectobacterium araliae, assembly GCF_037076465.1. Lineage (NCBI taxonomy): Bacteria > Pseudomonadati > Pseudomonadota > Gammaproteobacteria > Enterobacterales > Pectobacteriaceae > Pectobacterium > Pectobacterium araliae. The sequence continues at coordinate 1,495,891 of NZ_AP028908.1, forward strand.
TACCCAACAAGATCATCTCCTGCTGTTCATGGTCGACTAACAGCATGCTGTTGTTTAAGGCTTTTTTCACTTTAATCACGCGGGATTCCTCGTCACTCTCGTTCCCTGTCATTACATACCCCACCTGCGGCTGACCCCGCCCGTCAGGTGAGATCGCTGCCGTTGGTGGCGATGACTTTCTGATACCAGTAGAACGAATCCTTTCTCAGCCGTGCCAGAGAACCGTTGCCTTCGTCATCCTGATCGACATAGATAAAGCCATAGCGTTTGGACATCTGTGAGGTGCCCGCACTGATGATGTCAATGGCTCCCCAACTGGTGAACCCCATCAGTTCAACGCCTTCACTAATTGCTTCACGCATTTGCTCGAAATGTGAACGGAAGTAGTCAATGCGGTAAGGATCGTGGATTTTGCCGTTTTCGACAACGTCTTTCGCACCGAGGCCATTCTCGACAATAAACAGCGGCTTTTGGTAGCGATCGTAAAGTTCCAGTAGGGAAATTTTCAGCCCGATCGGGTCGATCTGCCATCCCCAATCCGAGGCTGGCAGGTACGGATTTTTCACGCCCAGAACGGTATTGCCCGGAATTCTCTCGGCGTCCGGCTGCGTGGATTCAGTAAGCGACATGTAGTAGCTGAACGACACAAAATCCACGGTGTGTTGCTTGAGAATGGTTAGATCGTCGGGTTGCATGGTGAGGTGAATGCCACGTCGCTCAAGGTCGCGCTTAATGAGCGGCGGATAGTCGCCGAACACCTGCACATCGGCATAAAAGTAGTTTTCGAGATTCTTTTTCAGCGCGGCTTCGACATCTTCCGGGCGGCAGGAATGCGGATAGGTCGTCAGCTTGGTCAACATGCAACCGACCTGACTGCCGGGGATTTTTTCATGGCAATCGCGGGTGACGATAGCCGATGCAACAAACTGGTGATGTAATCCCTGATAAACATCCTGTTTAGCCTGTCCCGGTGCGCTTTTTTCTTCGCGAATACCCGCGGTGGTGAAGGGGTGGCGATGGATGCTGTCGATCTCGTTAAAGGTCAGCCAGTAGCGCACAAGATCCTTATAGCGATCGAAGCAGACATTGCTAAAGCGCACGAAGGCATCCAGCACGTTGCGGTGTACCCAGCCGTTGTATTTCTCACTCAGCGCCAGCGGCATTTCATAGTGTGAAAGCGTCACCAGTGGTTCGATGCCATTCTTGCGCATCTCGCGGAACAAATCGTCGTAAAACTGTAAACCCGCCTCATTCGGTGCGCTGTCTTCTCCGGTTGGGAAAATACGTGACCATGCGATGGAAACACGCAGCACCTTGAAGCCCATTTCGGCAAACAGCGCCAGATCGCCTTGGTAGCGGTGGTAAAAATCGATGCCACGCCGTTTAGGATAGAACGCGTCATTTTTTCCGTTGAACGCATCAGCGATATTTTCGTCCGTCAGCGCCATGTGGGCATGGTAATTTTTCAGATCAAGATTCGGCTTCCAGGTAATGGCATCCGCGACCGACGGCCCCTTGCCGTCTTCATTCCATGCGCCTTCGGCCTGATTCGCGGCAATTGCGCCGCCCCATAAAAAGTGTTCCGGGAATGCGATGTTTTTATCCATTACACAGACTCCTTTAAGGTCATGATGATGGTGTGGGGATAGATGACGACGTCAGTGGCTTCCGGTATCACGTGAAAGCGCTCGCTGTTGGTGATAACCATCATGACAACGGGATCGTAACCCGCAGCGATGAGGCTATCGAGGTCAAATTCAACGAGGACATCGCCGGTATTAACCTGTTGACCGGCCGTGACTTTCGGCTGAAAGCCCTGACCATTGAGTTTGATGGTATCAATGCCGATATGGAAAATTAGCTCGGCACCGCTGTCGGTGAGCATGCTGACGGCATGACCGGTTTCAAACACGTTCTCAATGGTGCCGTTCGCCGGAGCGTAGAGCACACCTTTCTCTGGGATGATGGCGATACCGTCACCCATAATGCGTTTGGAGAAAATCTCGTCATTCACATTTTCCAGTGGAATCACTTTACCTTCAATCGGGCTGACAAACTGGCATTCGGTAACGGTGTGATGCTCGTCTTCTAGGGGCGCGGGTTTCTCTTCTCGCCAGAGGAACAGCGCAGAGAGAAAGGCGATGACAAAAGAGAGCACGGCACCGGCGATGGCGTAAACGATATTCCAGCTATTCTCTGGTGAGACAAACATGGAAATGCTCGCCAGACCAGGGCCAACCAGCGCAAAGGCTTCAATTGCCATCCAGCCAATAAACGCGCCACCGACCAGGCTACCTGCCAGCACGCTGTAGAGCGCTTTTTTATTCAGTAGCGTAATCCCGTATAGCGCAGGTTCGGTTATGCCGAACAGGGCAGAAATACCGGCTGAAAGCGCCGTCGATTTTAATGTTTTGTCTTTGCTCTTGAGCGCAATCGCCATACAGGCACCCGATTCGGCAATGTTATGCGCAAGTGACGCAGGTAGATAGAGCATCTCCTTACCAAACTGGCTCATAGAGGAAACGGCATAGGGCAGCATCGGTTTATGCATCCCCGATGCCACCATGAAGGGCAGCGCAGCGGCGAGCAACCCCGTTGCTACAAAACCGAGCTTGCTGTACAGCCAGAGAATCACGCTAGCCAGACCCGCACCGAGTTCATAACCGAGCGGACCAAGAACCAGCAGCGTGACGGGAACCGTCACCAACAGCGACAGCATTGGTGACAGGAAGATACGCAGCGCGCTCGGCTAGTAGCGGTTGAAGAGTTTTTCGGTTTGCGCATAGAAAATGACACACAGAATCGCTGGGAAAACCTGTGAGGCGTAAGCAATGTTTTTCAGGTCGAAAGAGAGAAATCCCGCGCCTTCCGCCAGTTGTTTAGACATGGCAGGCAGCACCATGACGGAGACGGCGGAAACGGCGACCAGCACATTCACTTTCAGCTTCATCGCGGTGGTGATCCCCACCAGAATCGGCAGAAAATAGAGCGGGGCGGAACCGATGTTATCCAGCACTTTGTAGGTTGAACTGTCTTTGGTAAGCCAGCCGAGCAGATCCAGCAGCAGTAACAGCGATTTGAGCACGCCGCCGCCAGCAATAGCAGGCACCAGCGGCTGAAAAACGCTGATGATAAAATCGATAACAAAAGCCGTGCGGTTGGTTTTTGCTGGCGCGGCGCGGCCTGTTTCCTTCCGGCCTGCCGCGAGGTTCTGCACCGCTTCGTACACCTGCATCACTTCGCTGCCGATAATCACCTGACACTGCACGTTAACCCGAACGCCCAACACGCCCGGTACCTTTTCCAGCTCGCGCTGGTTTACCTGACTATTGTCATAAAGGCTCAACCGTAGCCGCGTAGAGCAGTGTTCAATGTGCTCAATGTTGTCAATTCCACCGACTAACGTGATGATTTTCTCCGCAGTGGTGGCATAGGTTGTCGCGTTATTATCTGTTGCAGCGTGGCTCATACGACGATTCCCCTGATCCAGAAACGAAAAAAGACCTGAAGCTCCTCCCATGATGCGGAGTGGGAGAGCTTCAGGTCTTGCCTAGAAAACTAGTTACACGCCTGTGCTGTTGTTGTAAGTCCTCGTGCGCGAGAAAGTCAAACGGATCGTGCAGCCCTGATAGGTAAGTGTGATGGCAATAGCAGAATGGAGGGATTAGCCTGATGAGCATGCTCAGGTATCTTTGGTTGTCTGTCGCGTGGGCAGGGTACAAGGGCGCTTGTTAAGTCAAAAGACATCCAGCGCCTGTTTTTTAATGAGTAGGGGGTACTAAAGGTATATCCTAAATAATCCGAGCTGCGGGGAAGTCGATATTACCAGCCGCAGACGTTAGTATCTTCATCCGCATCGTAGCCACGTACGATATTAACCAGTTCTTTTACTGCGTCAGCCGAAATCGTCTTGTCTTTTAATTCTTCAAGTGCAGAAAAATCTTTGTCAACGGCCACGCCATTGTTATTATTCGTCACTGTCAGCAAAAAACCTTTTTTATTTCCGTTGGCTAAAGACAATTCATTAATCAATTCCTTAACGGCGCCAGCAGCAAAGTCTGGGACATAAAACGCCATCGGCTTAAGATAAACCTTCTCTGCTTTTTCATTATTGTCACGGTTCAACAGCGTTAATGAGTACCCTTTATTTTCAGTTGTCATTATATTTACCTCAACCTTCTATTAAAATTTTTGGATCGACATAAAAGTCTACGTTAAATAACGTATCACCAGATAGCGCTTCAATTCTGTGCCATTTCTCTGGAGGGAATACGCCAAATTGTCCGGCTTCGATAGTTAGCGTTTCGACAGGCTCAGGACTTGTCCCATCAGCGTAACCATAATAACGAATCGTCCCTTGCATCACGCACAAGCGTGGGTAGACGCCTTGCCGTGTTCCTGCGTCTAAATGGCGCTGCCAGATTGACGCTGGTGCAGTCTCTTTTGTCCAAAAGGGGGTTGTGCGGGTATGAACATAATTTGCAGGTATGACAATTCGTTCCATGTTTAAACCTCATACTTTACCCAGCCACATACGGGTTGGGAGGGGAAAAACCATATGATGCATATCATATACTCCTTTTAAGGCTTGTGAATTATTTTTTGCTAATTAATTTTTACAATGCCGAAACGCCTCGTAAAAGGGTGTTGAGGTAAAAACTAACACCAAGGAATAGTTACATTAAGTTATTTATTAAGAATCTACTTATTGGGGATGAGGTAATTATCAAAATATTTTCATCGGTACTCAGTTGTGGTTATTGTTAGTAAGGGAAGAAAAACCTACAATAATTTATTATCCGGCTCTGATATTGTTATCAATATTCCTGATTACAAACTGTGGGAGCAGGTTGAAGCGCTTGGTAAGTTGACTGGAAACGATACGCTATCTGAAAGCCAGATAAAATGGGGCGTTCAGGTATGTCACGATAAGTTCGCCAAAGTGGGTCTTCATACTGAAGCCTCTACCGATATTACGCCGCCTCGGGTGATTGAATGTCCTATTCAGACAGAATGTAAAACTGTTAGCACGACAGACAAAGGTCGTTTTATTCTGGTCGAATTGGACATTATCAATGTCTGGGTGGAGAGCGAATTATTAGGATCAAACGATGCTATCGACCCGTCGAAATGGAAACCTTTGATATATAACTTCCGCGAGTACGATACGACGGGTGATGCATTAGGTTTTAATTTTAAATACGGCCACTAATGCCATAGCGTAACGGTTGTCGCTGTATTAGCAAGTGGCAACCTCTCTCATTCCCTCTTTTCTGGAATTCCCAAATCTTCCTTCATTTTTTCCCTTCTTTTTTTACCAATTACCGAATTTCATTTTCTGTACTATCAAGCGTGTCACCCGTTGCAGTTACTGTTTTAGCAAATGCAGAGAATGGAAGCGAAAAAAAGACAAATAAGAGAGCTATGAAGGCTTTCATCGAAAGGGTACCCTTATATTAATAACAAGTTAAATAGATTCTTTTAGCCAATCTTCGACATTTTGAGTCTTAAGATTGTTCTTCGCATTATAGGTTTCACTCATTGGCCACCACATACCCTCACCTCGAGCGAAAGCGGTGCGGTAACGGAGCATCAGGTCATCAGGATTTAAACGCAGTTCATCGAAAAGCATTGGTAAGGTAAGTACCTTTCTGGTAAGTGACTGTTTAGTAAAATTATCAACCGTGTCGGCAAGCTTTCCGTACGAGATTGTTTCCCCTGCAATGAATACTACTTCGTTTATGATCCGAGGCTGATGTAAATAAATATCGGTAGTGAGTCGTCCAATATCAACGGGTGACGTCACGGTTACCTGGGTATCCCATCCCCCCAGAGCATTGATTGTTTTTTCAGCAAAATTAACAACATTGAAAGCAGGTTCAAAAAGAAAGCTCGTAAACATTCCGGTTGAAATAATTACCCATTCCGTTGTGTATTGTTCGCGTAGCATGTTTCTAACATCACATTGTTCATCCCAGACAGGCTGACCGCTTCCTTTGCCTACGACATCGTAATTAACGCCGAATTGCCAAGGGAAGTAACGCTTAACCTCCGCTGCCAGTACCGCCTGCGTGATCTTCAGTTGCGTACCGCTACCAGCAACAAATCCCATGCAATTTATGACAGTATCAAATGATTCAAACAGCGCTATTAACGACTCAGGCGTGGCCATTGTCATATCAACGGAAATAAATTTGGCGCCGTCCGAAGCATGTTTTTGATGACGATGAGAACGCAGTTGCCCCTGTTCATCTCTGGCGTTAGGCGAAACCATTACCGAGACAGTACCGTTACGCTGTTTTACGGCAGGTACAAGTGCGTTCAGCACTGCATTACCTAGTTGTCCCGCGCCGAGCACTAATACTTTTTCACCAGAATAAAAATCATGTTCTTGCATTTTGAGTCCTTATTGTATGAAGCAGTATGTCAACTGCAATGAAAGCAAGTTTACTGTTGCGAGACTCATTCGATAAGTATAAGGATACAGGTTAGACTGTTCGCATAAATGGGATAATTAGTCCGTTCATTAGTGTGGTGAAATATGGATAAGCTGGAATCAATGCAGGTATATGTTCATGTTGTCGATACGCATAGTTTCGCTAGGGCATCAGAAGTACTGGGTCTACCACGATCAACCGTATCCCGTGTCATTAAAGAGCTGGAAACGTATCTGGGACTTCAACTTTTGCAACGCACCACAAGAAAACTCAGTGTGACAACCGATGGATATCACTACTATGAAGAATGCAAAAGAATCCTCACTGATATCGCGACAATTGAATCTTCATTTCCTGGCAGGTCGGGTCAACCAAAAGGTCGCTTTAAAGTCGGCATGCCGCAATCCCTTGCTCGATATTGCATCATTCCCAGGATTCAGGAATTTCTGAGTCAGTATCCCGAACTGGAAATGATGCTCTGCTCAAGTGATAATGTTGAAGACATCATTCAGGAAGGTTATGACTGTGTTATCCGAACAGGAAGGGGAGAGGATTCAACCACTCTTGTTGCTCGCCCGCTTGCAAACTTTAAATGGATTGTCTTGGCATCTCCAAAGTATATTGATACGCATGGAAAACCAGAACACTTGGATGATTTAGAGAGCCACAACTCTGTGGGATATCTTAACCATCGTACCGGACGTACCACTGACTGGTTTTTTACGCTTGATGGTGCTGATCGGGCGATCCGTATGAAAGAGACATTTGTAGTAGATGATACTGATGCCTATATACAGGCAGGGGTTCAAGGCATGGGATTAATTCGTGTTGCGAGTTACTTGGTTTCTCCTTATTTGAAAAGCGGTGCTTTAATTACCTGCATGAATAATTTATCTTTTGATTTACCCTTGTCGTTGGTTTACCCGCAAAGTAGATATCTTCTCCCTTCAGTTAGATCCTTTTTTACTTGGAGCAAGGCAACGCTAAACCAATCGAATAGTGATTAATATTACTATATTTATAGTTTAAAAATATAATATCCCTGTAAGCATGAAGATAGATTATGATGCTAATTAAAGGCTTTAGGTAATAACATATTTACCTACGTCAATGATTAGGTGATGATTTTTTATCTAATGTAATTCTCCCAGTGAAGGAAAAAAGGTTAATGAATTGGCCAATAAATATGACTATCCATGCCCGTGCTGTGGTAAGCATGAGTTTGAGGCATTAGGTGAATATGACATTTGCTCTGATTGTGGATGGGAAGATGACCCTGTTCAGTCACGAGAACCAGACTATGCTGGCGGAGCAAACGAAATGAGCCTAAATGAAGCTAGGGAAGCCTTTAAGCATGGTCAAAAAGTCAAATGATGAAATACTCAAGGGAAATAATGAGTTATTCTTTATTCGATGTGATTTCTTTAAAAATAATTTTCCAGGTAAGGGATTAAAAAAAGGAATGCTAGGGGCTATTATTCACATTTATAACGAACCATCTCCTGAATATGAGATAGCGTTTTGTGATGATAATGGTGAGACACTAGTTTGTATCACATTGACACTAGACTGTTTCAGTGCGGTCAATTTTTGAGCTGTGTTATTAGAATCAAATGAATGATTTTCATTCGGTTGGCAGCCCCGAACTAACAAAGGCTGCCAATTGAATCTTTATCAGATCTCAAAATCTTCCAGCTTTTTACCGCTTTCAAGAGCAGCAGCAATCGCTTTAGGTGTACGGCCCTGACCCGTCCACTGCTTTTCGTTGCCATTTTCATCAGTATATTTGTATTTGGCAGGGCGAGGTTCACGTTTCGCTTTTCCTGATTTAGTAGCAGATACAGAGCCAAGCAGTTCAGCTGGATCGATACCATCTTCTAATAACTTAGCGCGTAAGGCTTCAATTTTAGCCTGACGCTCAGCGTTTTGTTGCTGGGCACTGGCTTCTTCTTCACGACGATCTTCAACAACCGTCGTGAGTTTTTCCAGCATTTCTTCCAACGTTGCCAGATCAAGTTCACGCGCTTGAGCACGCAGGGTGCGGATATTGTTTAATACTTTTAAGGCTTCACTCATCGTTTATTGTCCTGATGGTCATTAATTGAGATAATCATAAGACTTACGTTTTTGTTTGGCAACTTTAAAAAACAAAATAACCCCCAAAAACACGTGTCAACATAAAATAAATTGATTACCTCCTGAGTATACATTAATAAACTTCAGGAGATATCATGTTACTCAAAAAGACAAAGAATTATGTTTATTGGTCGCCAGTGGTTTTACAGCACAAGCATTATCAGCCGATAGCCTTTTTAAGGCTCTGGTAGGCAGTATCTATTCATTGAAGTATAGCCAAATTTATCGTGGTGCTCATGTTTTAACGTTAACCCTAAGCCATGTGCCATTAACACCGCCTGCGTCTGGAACTACATGTAACAGAAACACTGTTGTGGCTGATAAAACAACAGCATTATGTCAATCTGATGGTGATATCGTTCACTCCTCTGGTGGTTCTGCTGAAAAAACTCGTAAATATCTGCTATGAAATTTACAGAAAAGCCATGTAGACCAGAGAAAGCGAACAGTTATCGATTAAATAAGGATAAATATTATGATAAGGGTTTAACCGCTCTTTTGTTACTTTTGAACACTATCTGGCTAATAATATTAGACAGCACCTTCTTCTTTATGATAGGCCAGATGCAGTGTATTGGGCCTTTCCCACAAAATAAACAAGATCTCTTTTGCTTTGGGTTCACCCAGTTCAACAACGGCGTAAATTAATGTCTGGTAATGAATAAATAATGATTCCACCCAGATCAAAAATTATATACATGGTTATGCTTCGTTTTCTAACGGTAGAACTATATCCGGTAATAGGAGGGCAACTAAATCTCCTCTTCCTGTACAACCTCAAACAGTCTGAGAGTTCGTGGCGGCTAACAGCTTTTTTGCTTCATCTCGCCGTTGTCTTGCATCCGCCAGTGAAACAGCAGGGTAGACGCCGATGGAAAACACCTTCTGTTTTCCTTCGAAGCGATAGCCTAAATAGCTTTTCATAATACTGCTACACCCTTGCCTTTCCCGGGAAAGGCGAATCAGCCTCCATGAACTGGGCTACGTTCTGCAATAACTGCCACATGTAATGACAGTGATGATTTCGTGTTACCGTTTCATGCAACTTATGCCAGAGCCCTTCTATTCTGTTCAGACAGGGCGAGTAAGTCGGCAAAAACAGCAGGTTGAATTTCGGATTCTCTGCCAGCCAGCGCTGGGTTTCCTTACTTTTATGAATGATGTAGTTATCTACTATCAGTGTGATAATGCTGGCGTGCCGGTATGTGCGTTTCAGTTTAACCAACAGATTTATAAACAATTTTGATGTCTTCTTTATTCCGCCTACATAGGTCACCTTTCCTGTGTCCGCGTGCAGTGCGCCAGCCAGATAATGTTTCTGATTCTGGCCCGGCGTCACTATCCGTTTTTGGTTACCTTTCTGGCTCCACTCAGCGCCGATTTTCGGGTTGAGGGCAATATCAACCTCATCCTGATAAAACACGGGATGTTCCGAACTGTTGACAGCCAGCGCGGCTTGAATAGCGGTCATTTTTTCATCGTAATCTGGGTCGGAGAGCTTCAGTGTGGGGGCAGCCTGACGCCAGACAAGATCGGCCATCTTAACCCAGCGATACAGGGTACTTCATGAGGCATTAATGTTGAAAAAACCATTTATCTCCATGGTCAGCAATTCCAGACTCCAGCGCGAGCGTAGCCATCCGACATCCTGTGGCGAGTAATCAACCAGATGAGATAGCAGCGGCAATACAGGCTCTGGCGACCATTTCGGCGGTCGTCCTGCGGGTCGGCTTTCCAGTCCTTCGGCGCCACTTTGGGTAAACCAGTTTATCCAGCGTCCGACGGTGGAACGAGCAGCCTGAAGGTGTTTAGCCACATCGGAAACGGAGATGCCATCATCAAGCATTAGTAGAGCGGCAAGCCTGCGATAATGGTTCTTGTCGCGTGTCGTCTGCATGGTTTTCTGCATCAATTGACGCTCGTCGGGTTGGATAGGTGTTATGATCGGCATGACTCAGTCCGGTTGGTGATTTGGGATATTCAGCGATTGATCAGATCGCTCAACTTGGACTGAGTTCCCCCCAAGTGATGTGATGGACGTCCCTCCTCAACATAATCCTGCCACACTTATGTTGAGCCGTCCCATTTATAGAGGAACAACATCATGAACACGATAAAAGTCGTCGGTATCGATCTGGCTAAATCCGTTTTTCAGCTTTGTGTCTGGATGAATGATGGGACCGTTGCCTGGAATCGAAAAGTTTCTCGCAGCAAGCTGTTAGATACTGTTCGTCAATTCCCGCCGGATACACTTATCGCAATGGAAGCTTGTGCAACCTCGCATTACTGGGGGCGGACTTTCCAATCCATGGGATACGCCATCCGGCTCATTCCAACCCAACATGTAAAGGCGTTAACTCGTCATCAGAAAAATGATGCCAATGATGCTCTAGCAATATGTGAGACGGCATTTCGTCCGGGGATTCACTTTGTTGCTGTAAAAACTCTTGAGCAGCAAGATATCAAAGCGCTGCGTTGTGCCCGTCAGTTGATGGTCGAACAGCGCACCGCCGCCGCCAATCAAATTCGTGCTCTGGCCGCTGAGCAGGGCTTCGAGTTCCCGGTTGGGATACACACTTTGCAACAGCGATTACCCGATTTGATTGAAGATGCGGAAAAGCCTGTGTCTCCGGTATTACGCCATTTGCTTTCCACTTTATTGGAAAACATCCACACACTGAATGAATATATTCGTTCAACAGAATATGAAATCGCAGCATTGTGTCAACAGCAACCCCGGTATCGAGCACTGATGACTATACCGGGTGTTGGCCCGCTCATCGCCGCCGCTTTTTTAAGTGAGGTTGATGCAGAACAATTTGCTAACGGAAGACAACTTTCCGCCTGGTGTGGTCTGGTTCCCCGGCAACATAGTTCCGGCGGGAAACACATCCTCACTTCGATGACTAAAAATGGTAACTGCGACCTTCGGACACTCATCATTCATGGAGCCAGAGCGGTCATGCGCTGTGCCCAAAAGCGGGATGACCGTCTTGGAAGATGGCTTAATCATGTCACTGAGCGACGGGGAAAAATGAAAGCCACCGTGGCGCTGGCAAATAAGTTAACACGTATTGTCTGGCGGTTGCTGTCTGAACCGGTTGATTTCAATATGGATAAGGCATTTGCGATGAAGTAATGATTTAGTTCGGCACAAAGTAAAAGATTTCCTGAGTTTGCAGGCACTGATGAGAAAACGGTAAACCAACCCTGTAATAACCTGAAGTAGATCCAGGTAGAAAATACCGGTCAAGTGATAAGGAAACAGGGTGCGGATGACATCATGGCGCGGGAAAATTTTCCCAAAAAGACGCCGGATATATGACAGCAAACCGTATCACGTCAGTACTTGTACGCCACGGGACGTCCATATATGATCTATTATTTCGGAAAGCTATTTAGGTTCGGTAAGCCAATACAAAATGAACTCCGTATAAAATCAGGTTCAGCAGAAAAAGCTTTTATAATCTATCTATAGGAATAATATAATTTTCACCAGTCACTCGTCGATGAAATATAAAGGATCGCTGTAGAGGGCCTGCCAGTAAGTATATCTTTTGCGAAAATAATCACGCAACAATAGTGGTTGCTGGTTTTCTATTTTAAGGATTTCATTCTCTGCGGCCCCGTCCAGTTTTAGCCACGCAGCCTCGTAGGCAGCCATATCAGCGACAATGCGGTGTTGTTGGCTCACTGATATTGGCATATATTTATTCATGATATAACACGCAATGTATTTTATAAATGTCGTTTGGGGTGATTTTGTTATTTGTAATAATAGTAGAGAGCCCTCTTTATATAATAATCCAAAAGCGATGTAGCTGATAAAAGTGAAAATCCAAGTGCTACTCAGATTATTTTTATAATCTATGTTCTTCGGAAAGATCTTGGTTGATATTAGTGGTTAGCTTGCATTCTGGTCACAGGCTGGCATATTATCAGGCCGGCGATGTTAATTTATTTAAATAAACTAAATATGCGACATGTCGAGCGTGTCATTACGACTGACATGTCACAGTTTATAAACTAGAATATATATTTCACGCCAACAGTCGCCCGGCTATCACTGTAGCTCTTATCGCCAATTTGTTGTCCAATTGTTCCCCATAAATTGAAGTTATTATGCAGTTTTGCTTCTACACCAGTTTTTACTTCTCCAATATTATGTGCTCCGTTCATCTCAGCAGTATAACCATTGCTGGCGACGCCATAGTTTTTACTGTTATAAATCCAGTTGGCTTCGATGAAAGGTTCAAATACAAGACCCGTGCCTTTATCCGCGCTGCTTGTGCCTTTTAAATACGTCCTCATGCCGAGACGAGTCTGGACATTGTCGTCACCTTTGCTGGCGATGGTCGTTCCATCGTTCAACTGAGTATCGTCAGCTTCCACACCCATATAAGTGACCTGAAGAGAGGGGGCGACGTAGAGGTTTGAATTGGTATAGGTCGCTACCGGAAGAGTATAGCCCCCCTCAACAGAGGCTGTGATGCCCTTCGCGTCGTAGCTGATGCTTCCCTCATCGTTGCTTTTAACCGTGTTATTGAACCTGTTATAGAGCGCCCAACTGTCTACAAAGAACCCGGTCTTTTCGAGGTCGTTTTGATACCAGGTACCGTATAAGCCAGCGCTGTAACCGCTCACTTCGCTTTTCGCGCTTAAGCCTGTCTGACTGGCATTCGTACTGCTTTTCTGATTACCATATCCGCCCATTACGCCGATACGTAAACTGCCCTGATTGCCATCGTTCCATTGGCCGATATCACCGCCAATCTGTAGCACATAGCGATTAGCGGTGGTTTTTAAACCGCCATCCATAGAGAAACGGTTGTGCCCACCGGTATTACGGATCCATAAGCTTGTGGTCATTAACTTGCCCGTTTGAGGCTCAATGTAACGGGTCTCACCCAGCCGGTCATGTAGCGAGGTATTGAACAACGTATTATTTGCATGGATATTGCTGGTAAAACCGCCAATTTCCGGGCGGTAACCCGCAGAATCCAGATAGACACCGTCGGTTTTTTGATCAAGCTTATAATCAAAAAGACCCGCCGAGATTCGGTTTCCCTGAATGAAGGTCGCATTTTGATCCTGAGCGTAAGAGATGATTTGGATCCCGTCTTCTGACTGACCGCCCTTACCATTCTCATTATTGACGATGACAGTCGATGTACCGGTAGCTGCGCCCCTGATCTCCAGTTTATCGGTCAGGGAGTCGTCGCCACCCAGTACGGCACCGAGAGAAATGACGCTGTTTTGTTTGCCATCGTAACTGGCTACCGAAAGCGTGTTTCCAGCACTGTGCGAGGTTGGGTTAAGAATAAGAATATTGTTATTTACGAAATGGGTATTGAGACTGGTTAACCCGCCATCTTTGACGGTATAGATTGCATTGTTTGTCAGGGTAAAGGTTTCACTGGAATCAATATCCCCGCTGATAGCGCCTGAGTTGATTAACTCGCCGTTGAAATTGCCCAGAGAAAGTCCGTCATTTATTACACCAGTATTATTAAACTCCCCGTCTATTTCTCCTGTGTTTTTGAACCCGCCATTGATAACGCCGCTATTGACAACCCCATCTTTTATTGTGCCACTATTTAGTATTCCATTTTCAACGGTACCGGTATTGACTAAGTTGCCGTCTATTTGTTTCTTATTAAAGATGCCATTTTCAATTTTCCCAGAGTTAGTCACGCTACCGGAAATCTGAGCATTATTGACGAGAGAACCCAAAACAGTACCGGTGTTGGCAATGCCGTTTTCTTTACCACTGATCTTGCCGCTGTTTATCAGATTACCTTTGATAATACCATCGTTCTCAATTGATTGGTTAACCGTCCCTTTGTTTTCAATATCATTAACGACGATGCCTTTATTAAGAATGCTACCGACCGCACCGTTGTTTTGAATAACGTTAACCTGACCATTTTCAGCGTCATCGCCATTAATAATTGAGTTTGTTATAACTCCATTATTTAATATCCCACCATTAATCAATCCCGAATTCTGGATACTATCAGCTGTCCCGCTTTGAGCTACGAAATAATTTCCCTGCAATGCTGCATCTTTCTTGATAAGCGTTGCTTCGAGATTGCCGTAGTTAGTAATGACGTTAGCAAGTTCAGTCGATTTTCTGGGGTTAATAGCCATTCCATCAGAGTTAAATTTAAGTTCTGATTTTGTAATGCCGTATTTTGTGCCAGAATCAATTTCTACAGCGCCAATTTTTGCTGATGACAGGTTTACCAGATAATGGTCGGATTTATTAAACTGACCGTTGATATCGTTTTTACTATTTGTGAGAAATGTGTCAGCAGAATGATCATTATAAACACTCTGTATCAGATATTGATCCGATTTGCCATTTTCGAGGAATTGATTTGCAGCATGCACTTGCGCTGTCACTGTAAGTGTTATCGAAACCGCCACTAACTTTTTCTTGAATTTCATATTTTTCTCCTGAGAACACCATTATCAATGAGAAACTGTTTAATAACTTTCAGAACAGACGGAACTAACCAAAATCATCATAATAATATATCGGGCTGTCATGACATGAGCATATGAGTGCGCCTCACTTTATTTTTTAAATAGCATAAATATGGCGCTGTCTTATTTAAGTTAAGAATAACCTTAAGGTAATATTCAAATTGTTCGCATGTCAAATGAACGCGTAATTTCCATTTGTAACATTTGATTCTTCTGCACAAAAAAAATGCATTGGAAATAATTTTCTTGCTTATTAATTGAGATTGAATAGCAGTTTTATCCATATTTAAAGCATTTTATTTTATCTCGAAAACCCGCAAGTAAATGAAAATGCACAATGTTTTACACCTCTATGTTGTTTAATTTTTGTTCGGTTTTGTTAATTTTATGTGAGATATATTCTTACACATAACTGGTTTTTTTTTGAGCGATGAAGGGAGAGCCCTGAAATTTAATAAGCTGGAAATTTTCTTTTGCATGGCTTTTGGAGAGCGACCACGGCTTACTCAGTCAGTGAACCCTGTAAGGTAGCAGGCTGCAAACAGGAGTTGCCATGGCGGCTACCTGACCTGAGGAAGGTTAAACAATGCATAAATAAAAGAAGCGATACAATGTCCGGGAAGCTGGATCCGTCTAAGCCCTATATTCTTGAGCGTGTTGCTGCTGCCAGATCCCATTGGATACCGGCCAGCGTTATGCTGAGTGAGATCCAACTTCGCGGGTACTCCGGTGGATACAGCATGTTGACGGCTTTCTTGCTTCCGCTTAAGCAACAGCCGAACGATCCCGTCATGCGTTTTGAGACGCAGCCCGGCGGGCAGATGCAGGTCGATTTTACGGTGATCAGGCAGGGCCGGAATCCGTTGCTGGCATTTGTCGCGACGCTGGGCTGGAGTCGGGCAACCTTTGTACGCTTTTATCCCCGCCAGAATACGGCGGCATGGTGTGATGGCATTGAACAGGTACTTCTGGCCTTTGGTGGAACACCGAAGCACCTGCTGTTTGATAATGCCAAGACCATTATTCTTGAACGTGACGTTTATGGTGAAGGCCGTCACCGGTGGAACCCGCCATTACTGGCTCTCGCCGAGAAGTACGGTTTTACACCCCGGGTGTGCAGGCCTTATCGCGCAAAGACCAAGGGTAAAGTTGAACGATTCAACCGCTATCTGAAGCATAGCTTTGTCGTCCCACTGGGTATTGAGTTTTCTGCGTCTATCCTGACTGGCTTTCTCATTCCGTTTAAAAGGAATGACTGACTTTATTCCCTTAACCTTCAAATAAATACGAAGGCTTTTCCCTGAGTATCCCTTATCCGCCAGTACAGCTTTTGGACGCGATTTCAGACACCCATTTTTACGAATAACACCAACTCGGTTGAGCAGGTCTTTTGCATACTGGCTTTCGTGGGCTTGCCCACCGCTCAGACAGAAACTTAATGGCAATCCGGTGCCATCTGTCGCCAGATGGATTTTGGTGCCAAAGCCGCCGCGAGAGCGACCCAGCCCATGATCGTCGAGTTCATCGGGATGTTTTTTTTGGCTCCCGCAGCGGCTTTCAGGGCTCGAATATTACTGCCATCAAGCGCGATGACATCCCAGTCAATCAGTGCTTTTTCATCCAGAATTTGAAGTAGCTTATTGAAAAGGCAGTTCATTACTCCGGTTTTTGACCACCGGTTAAAGCGGTTGTAAATCGTTTTCCAGTGGCCATAGCGTTCGGGTAAATCTCTCCACGGTGCTCCAGAACAAAGAACCCAAAATATGCCATTCATGACATGCCTGTGCGCAAGATAAGGCCGTCCCCCTTTAGCTGAACCTCTCTCAGGTGGCAGCATGGGGGCAATCAGAAACCATGCATCATCAGGGAAATCGTAACGAGCCAAATTGAAGGACTCTTTGTGGTTAAACTATGCTTCGTATTGTACAAAAAATAGTTACGGGACACAGCCTAAAGTCACTTTCCCAGTCAGTTTTAAATTCATTTATTACTCCTCAAATTAAGCATAGTTAATATCATAGCGCTGAGTGACATGGCATAATCAAGGCGATTTGGTGAGTTGAGTAGCGCCCCATCATCTGAACTGGGGCAGGGCGAATTTGTATTTGTGGACAGTGCATAGCCACAGGCTACCGGGAAGTACACGTCGAACAACGATCAGAAGCTATATGTCACCTTCAGGCTGCCAGTGGGCGATGTTTTTCGTTGAACAATTGGACTATTTCGTGCGTCACCAGCCAACTGCGTAAAACCTGCTGCGGCAACTACGCTCCAGTCTTGATTAAGCTTGTGCGTCCAGTCCATATTCAGTGAATAGGCATAAATTCCAGACTTGGCATCATATCGAGTAAACCCCGATGCGGCCGACTGTGAAGCACTGACTCCGTAGTAAGTCTGCATGTACTTACTGGTTCCCCAACTACTGGTCAGCGCCAGCGTCACAGAGTTTTTCGAGGACGTATAAAGCGGGCTGACAATGCTGAAATGCAGGACCTCACCATTGCTTCGCTGAGAAACCGGTACCTCAGCCTGCAATTGCAAATTAAGCCAGTCGGTTACCTCGTATCCCATGCCAGGCACAACGATAGCGGAGCCTTTAACGTCACCCATACCGCGCAGGTAGTCGCTACCGTAGCTGAGCGAGTCGCTGTCCACGTCATGATCCTTTCGGCCTGTGCGATAACTTAGCGCAGCGCTGTAATCAAATCTGCCGATGTTGTTACCGTAACCGATACCACGCGTGGAGCTGACGAAGAAACCATTTACCATCGAGTAATCAATCACCAAGGCCGTCGTGACTCGGCTTTCATCCGAACCAGAATAACGTGGCGCAACATCCACGCCTCCCCCCAGGGTCAACTCGTTGCCCTGTTTCTGTTCAGCTGCCAGTACTGGCGTTGCCAGTAACGCCAGGATAAATCCTGATAACAATTTTTCCAGGGTATGCCCCGGGAGTGAAGGGAGGAACTTATGACTCAGCTCGATATTTCTCATTAAGGAAGTCCTTGTGGATTCAACTGACGACGATACAGGCGGTTTTAAACGCCAGAACGCTCAGTGTGAATGCTGACCCTGAAGTTCTCATGAGCCAAAAATGAAGAAATACTGAAGTAAGTACCCGTTCTGCAAACCTGATAGATTTACTGATACCGTTTTTTTCTTCAGACGTTCTTCATTCACTGTTGATAAAGTCACTATTGTGAAAATTCTCCTAATTGAAGACGACATCGATCTCGGCAATGGCGTACGTATAGCCCTTACAGACCAGGGATTAGATGTCATATGGGTTCGCCGAAAAGTGGATGCTCTGCATCAACTCGATGTCTGCGTGCCAGAACTTGTCTTGCTCGACCTCGGCCTGCCCGACGGTGATGGCATGAGCCTGATGGCGCGTCTGCGTCACCAGTTCAAGGGGATCCCCGTCATCATCCTGACTGCCCGGGGCACTCTGCAAGACCGCTTGACTGGTCTGGATGCCGGTGCAGACGACTATCTCGTCAAACCTTTTGTTCTCGCCGAGTTACTGGCCAGGGTGAGGGCACTTGTGCGGCGCAGTTACGGTTTTCAGAATGAGGTGATAGAGATTCGAGGGCTATCTCTCCATGTGCCGACTCGTCGCGTGACCGTGAGCGAAAGGCATGTTGATTTGACGGCAAGTGAATACGCGCTGCTTGAAACGTTAATGTTGCGTGCTGACCGTGTTATGACACGTAGTTTTCTGGAAGAAAGAATCTTCGGTGCAAAAGAAAATATGAGTAATGCGCTCGATGTACATATGGGAAATTTGCGTCGCAAAATCGGTGACAGCTATGTGCGAACGGTGAGAGGTGTTGGGTTTGTCATTGATACCGTACCCATTCAGAAGGGGGAGGTTGATGCGTAATTTTTGGCACTATCTGAGAATCCCAACGCTAGTACGGCGAATTATGATCGCCCAGATGCTATTACTCACGCTGATTTGGTGTATTTTTCTGACCTACATTTTATGGGATAACTTGCGTAGCCCTCCAATGCTATCAGGCAGCAAAACCTATGAAACCATTCTGACACTGGTGGATCGTATGGGGGATCGTCCGCACGATCTCACCGATGTGCTGGAAAAATTCAGCAAGGCATTGCGGGAAGGCTATGGCGGAGGCGAAGACCCAAAAATGTCAATCAGCCTAATCGTTCGCAAGAATAAAGAGATAATTTATTCATCTGATGGCGCTCCGGTAGGAGTGGCAAACACCGGTTATGGGATGATTCAAAGCATTCAGAGTAACGGTCGCACTTGGACTAGCCGTACTCTGAAGTCTAGGAGCTCCGACACAGAGGTGACACTGCTCACTCCTGCTGGCGGTTGGAACTTCTTCATATACCTGAACTCGCGCGGATATTACATATTACCGCTGCTAGTATGTATTCCCTTTCTGTTGTTTCCAGCGTGGCTGTCAATCCGCATTGCAATGCGTCCTTGGAACAAGGTGGCAAATGAAGTTTCCTTACGAACACCAGAAGATATTTCTCCCTTAAAAGTAGTGCCAAAGCATAAGGAGCTTCGCCAAATAGTTGACGCGATTAATATATTCCTTGCTAGGGTGAGAGAAAGCACTGAAAGGGAACGGACTTTCATTGCCGATGCCGCTCACGAGTTGCGTACTCCGCTGGCTGCAATGCGAGTCAATGTTGAGGCTTTGCAGTCCGATGTAAGCAACTTTAGTCAACAGGAATTGCTTGCAGGGATTATTCGTAGCAATAGCCGTGCTGCTCGTCTCGTCAATCAGTTGCTGCTGCTGATGCACAGTGAAGCGCCCATTGACACTGTTATGGAGCCTGTGCCGCTGACGACGCTCATACAAGAGCGAATGGCTGAGTTATCACCGCTAGCGGCTGAGAGCCGGATTGAGCTTGAATTCTACTTTCATGATGAAGTCTGGATTACAGGGGTCAGGGAACGGCTGATGTCGCTAATCGACAACTTAATTGAAAATGCTGTGAAGTACAGTCCTGAGGGCGGGCGGGTTGAGGTAGAAGTACGATTGTCAGATAAATCCACTCAATTGCGTATCTCAGATGCAGGGCCCGGGATCATGGTTGAATTGAGGGAACGGGTATTCGACAGATTTTTTCGTGATCCCAATCAGATACAAAGCGGGAGTGGATTGGGGCTTGCAATAGTCAAAGCGGTTGCGCAGCAACACAACAGCAGTGTTTTGCTAAGTACGTCTGCAGAAGGCGGGCTCATGGTTATTGTTGATATCCCAAATCACAATTCCGTCTGAAAGAGAACGCAATTTTAGTCCCCATCCTGCCCAGGACATTTACCAGAATAATGGAGCATAAATTGAAATATTTGGCCCTGGCTACAATATTATTTTCTCTATCACTTAGCGGATGCGCCATCACCGTCAGCGATTTAAAAAACAGCAAATCCTCCTTAGACGGGAGTTTCATTAGCAAGACGGGGTCCTCCGATACTTATAGAACCCTAAGGTATATGGCAAGGCAGTGTCTGGAATATGAGTCATATTCAGGAAATCCGGTCATCGTATTTAGCGAGTTTGACGGTGAGCGTAAAGAAGGTGAGATCACTCAAAAATTTCTTTCAGAAGGACTGTTGATCAACAACACGCTAATTCAGATTGAAAGTCATGATGGTGACAAAGCTAAGATCAGCCTGTACACAACCAAGAATATTTTGAGTACGGGCATCAGGTCGCCAAAAGTGAGTGATATTAAGCGTTGGGCTGATGGCGATAGAATTTGCTAACACGACACTCTCGTACAACTCTGACCCTGACCCAAAATCCTGCTCCATTCAGAAACAGAATTCCGGCATGATAAACACTCCCTGAAAGGAGGTGGTGCCGATGAAAAAGTCACGATCCACCTAAGAGCAGATTGTCTTTGCCCTGAAGCAGGCCGAACTGGGGACGTCCGTGCCGGACGTCTGCCGCAAGCTGGGCATTTCGGATGCCACTTTCAATACGTGGCGTAAAAAATACGGCGGCATTTCTCCTTCGGAGCTGAAGCATATGCGGCAGCTCGAAGAAGAAAATCTGCGGCTGAAGAGGCTGGTTGCAGACCTCAGCCTCGATAAGGCCATGTTGCAGGACGTGCTGGCAAAAAAGAGCTGACGCTGGCACGCCTGCGCGAATGGGTTAGGGATTTACAGGCCCGATACGATGCCAGCGAAAGACAAATCTGTTTTGCGCTGCGGGTCAGCCTCAGCTCGCTCAGGTATCGTTCTGTTGCTGCCGATGACAGTGCGCTGCGCCTGCGCATCCGCATTTCCGTAATGTAATTGGCGACTGAAAGTAAATAGAGAAATGAATGCTGCCATTAATGCATTCCTGTAAATGTCACTTTTTTAGTTTTCAGTCCTTTTTTATTTATCACGCCGACTGCTTCACGGATAGTCAGCCAGTCAGGCGAACTATAGTTTGTATTTGATAGCGTTTGTTTTTTGATATAGTGGTTCTCCTCTATTTCTATTGTTTTTAAAAAATGCCATGAATTTCCCAGTTAAATTTATTTCATGGTGCCGGTATCTATTACGTTATGAAGTTTAGATTATATTAGCTTTGGGGGCTTCTTAGCGTTTCAGACCCCCCATGTCCGGCCTCATGTTTCGCAGTGGTTGAAAAGAAGAGCAAATACCCAGTTAAACTAATTCAATACTCAAACATTATTTGAGTTGAATGGACGAGATTACATAAATCTGTCTGCTCCGCCTGATGCTTCGATTGTCTGTCCAGTAACAAACTGATTCCTTCCAGAAAGCAGGAACGCAGTAATCGCAGCAATATCTTCAGGAAGTCCAAAGCGGCCCACAGGCGTTTTCTCTTTACCCAGTAATGCCATTACCTCTTCGTCTGTTCTGTCATCCAGTTCAGGACGACGATTGCGGACATTCGGTAGCATATTCTGCGCCCAATTATCCGTCGCAACAGCGCCTACGCCGACAGCATTGACCAGAATGCCATCTGGAGCCACGCTCAGTGCTAAACTACGTGTCAGGTTGTTGATAGCGGCGCTTAGTGCGTGTGAAACAGTAAGTTGCGGATTAGGATAGATACCGCCAATGGATGAGATATTGACAATACGCCCCCAGTTTCGTTTCTGCATCCCCGGGATGATTGCCTTACAAAAACGTCGCATGGCGGAGAATTTGGTCTCAGTCATTATCTGCCAGTCTTCTTCCGAAGTGGTTAACAGCGTGCCCGCATGGGCTCTTCCGGCATTGTTCACCAGTAAATCTATACGCTGAAAAGCCTTTTCCGCTTGTTCAACCACTAAAGAAGGTAGTTTGGGATCAGTTACATCCCCGGCAACAGGCAGCACCGAAACACCGTATTTCTCTGAGATTTTTTTCGCAGCAAGAATCAGCTCAGGTTCTCGTCTGGCCACCATGACTAAATGCACACCATTCACGGCCAATTCTTCACAAATGCTGAAACCAATTCCGGTACTGGCTCCAGTTACCAGAGCCACTTTTCCAGTCAGTTTTAAATCCATTTGTTGCTCCTCAAGTTAAGCACAGTAAATAACATGAGCAGTATTAGTAACAAATCTCTTTTTCAGGAGCTTGTGCATCAGAATTCAGATGTCTGAAAAAAGCGGTCAAAGAGTTAGGTGTCGCCTTTGCTTATACTCCAGACAATATTGAGTTTAGTGCCAGGAGTGGTCAATGCGTTCGGACAATCACGAGTTTTCTTCTACCAGGATTCTTATGCTGGCGATTATTTGCTGTATTGTTGTAGCGAATATTTATTTTAATCAATCTGTCCTGAATTTGATTGCTGGGTCCTTTCCCAATGAATGGGGAGCGGTTTCTTTGATCCCCATGGCCACCCAGTTAGGCTATGCGGTGGGCTTATTCTTTCTGATCCCCCTGGGCGATTATATTGAACGTCAGTGGCTTATCCTGCGTCAAGCGCAGGTGCTTTTCCTGGCACTGATCGGCATGATGTTATCCCCAACGGCGACAGTGTTGGTGTTCTTCTCCTTCCTTACCGGGATGGCTGCAACAGTAGCTCAACAGATAGTGCCGCTTGCCGCCTCGCTCTCCAGAACTTCTGCACGAGGTAAAACCGTGGGTACGGTGATGAGCGGTGTCCTGGCAGGTATCCTTGCTGGTCGGGCTATCGGAGGCCTTATTGGTCAGTATTTCGGCTGGCGTGGCGTCTTTTTGTCCGGCGCGATCATGACATTGCTGGCTATATTTTTCATCTTACGCATTTTGCCTACTCAGTCGTTGTCAACGCCAAAGTTTAACTATCTTGCGGTATTACGTTCATTAGGACTGCTGTGGAAAAGCGAGCCGCAGGTGCGTGGTGCAACTCTTACACAAGCAATGCTGTTTGCCTCCTTCAGCGTGCTGTGGACTGTGCTTCCTTTCTGGTTAGCTCATCGCTACGATTACGGTGCAGGGGTCACCGGCACCCTGGCTGCTTTGGGGTTAATCGGTATTCTGTGTGCGCCTCTGGCGGGAAGTTTCAGCGATCGTCAGGGACCATTCCGAATGGTTGTTTTTGGTGTGATACTCATGCTGCTAGCCTGGGCTGTTTTTTGGGGATGGAACAGTATGGTGGGTATGGTGGTGGGCATTCTACTACTGGATGCGGGTGAGCAATGTGTACTGATAGCTAATCAGCACACGATTTATTCTTTGCGTCCGGATGCCAGAAACCGTCTTAATACATTATTTATGTGCGTTATGTTTATTGGCGGAGCATGTGGCTCACTGACTGCCACCTGGTTATGGGAGACAACTCATAGCTGGACGCTGATTTCTTCAGCAGGGGCCGGACTCGTGATCATGGGGATGTTGATAGCCGTAAGACGTAAATATTCAGGCCCCTATTCGGGCACATAGCGCCATAGCATTTCTTACATCCGTCGCATTGTCTGAGTCATCAACATCATGTAAAGCGTCCTGTATCAATTGTTTAGCAGCCCATTTTTCCCCGGCTTCAGCCTGCAATGTCGCCAATGAATAAGCAATACGGAGGGCCCAGCCATGAGCCTGTTGCTGGCGCGCTTTGTCCAGAGCCTGCTCCAACAGCAGGCGTTGCTCCTGAGGAGGTAATTGAGTGGCAAAAAGACGCATCAGCTCAGGAGTGCACCAGTTTTCATGATCCTGGCGGGCGGTTCTCAGCGATAACCCGATATCAATTTCTGACAACAAGGGGGAATATTGCCAGTCTAATCCCATCGCCCGCAACGAGCTAAACAGTATGGTTTGACTAACATCGGTATGACTGAACTGTTTGGCCCAAACAAGAAACAGCTCGCCGTATGTCTTCCAGAAATACAAATCATGCCTTTCTGCCAGATGAATAAGCCAGTTTGCGGCCCTTATAACCCAACGTGGATTACGATCCAGTGCCGCTGTCATACAAGCGCCTTCAGCGAGTGCACAGCAAAGAGAACAGACATGCTGCAAACGAGCGGCTTTTTTAACAGCGCGCCATGCCATCTGTTTCGCGGCCTTATACTCACCCTGTAACCACAGTAAACGAGACAGAAAGGCCTGACCGGCGGTCTCTTGATCAAGACCAAAACGGAAAGAGTGACTTAATTCGCCATGTTCATACCAGTCAAGAGATTGCTGGAGATAATCACGCCCGACGTCATGACGCCCCAAAAAATGCAGGGATACACCAAGAATACGCAGCCCGGTTGCCATCGCCTCCTCGTCACTAATGGACCGTGCTAGCTCGCACATCGATTGCGCATGCTCAAGCGCTTTATCCAGCTCGCCAGTACGGAGATAATACAACCATAATCCGTAATGAGCCTGTAAACGTATTTCTTTGTCGTCGAGCTTTTCTGCAAGTGCCAGCGCGGTTTTCCAGGCTGAATGTGTTTCAGGCGTAGGGCCTTTTGCCCAGGTTGACGCCTTACCTGCTACAGCGCTGAGATTCATTCTCTGGCGTAGCGTTAATATTACCCGAGAAGTATTTTCATAAAGCAGAGGATAGATATGGCGCTGACATTCATCGTAGAGTGAATATTCAATCCAAAAAGGGGTCATCGCTTGTAAGATCTCAAGTCCCTTAGAAGAATCGGCCCCCTCAGCCAACGTTTGCTGTAATACACTCCGCAAATCATTAAGCATATGGCTATAACGTTCACGCCACTGTCCCGTTGGCAGTATAAACCAATCACCTTGGGCCTCTTCTACCAGAACTTTATAATAACCGGCAAAACGGGCCTCAAGACCAGTATATTCACCCTGTTGTCTGAGTTTATCGCATACGAACTGGCGCATGGTTTCCAGCAGGCGGAAACGGGTCTCTGGTACCTGAGTACTGACCTGAATCAGGGATAAAGACAGCAATCTTTGCAGATCGTCAACAACCTGCCAGCGATGCTTGTCTTTAATAAGCAGAAAGTCGCTTACTGATTTCACACTGAACATATCGGTATAGATCCCCAGAGAGCAAAATAATCGTTGTTCACGTGTATTGAGTAACTGATAAGTCCACTCCAGCGTGGTCAGTATTTTCTGATGTCTGGGCACCAGAGAGCTGTGCGTATTGCTCAGTAGCTGGAAACGGTCTTCCAGTCGGCTATAGATCTCTTTGACACTCATGACTGGCAGACGGGAGGCCGCAAGTTCGATCGCCAACGGCAGACCGTCAAGATGACGGCATAATTCGCCAATCAACGACAGTTCGCTGGCTGATGGATGGAAATTATGTCGGTTGGCCTGCCCGCGTTCGATAAAGAGGCGGACACTGTCAAAAGTCAGTAACTCGTGGGTATCAGCCTCTTCGCTCTCAGGAACTTGTAATGGCGGTAGTAGATATTGTTGCTCGCCGGCGACCTGTAACGCTACCTGGCTGGTCAACAACAGTTTGATATGGGGAGCCAGGTGCAGGAGCAACGTAATCACTGGTTGCAGTTCACTAATGACATGTTCACAGTTATCAATCAGCAGTAAACATCGACGTCGTGCAAGCTGTTGCCGTAAATCGGCATCATTATGAATGGCAGCTAATGGAAGATGGAGCGCTTGTGAAATAACAGATAGCAAGCTAGATGCTTCGGTGATATGCGCCAGTTCAGCCACACATATTCCATCAGGAAAATGCGAGTGTGTAAGGCTGACGACTTCCCATGCCAAACGAGTCTTACCCACGCCCCCTGAGCCTGTAATCGTCACCAGACGGTATTGATCTAATAAGACGCATAATTCCTGCACAGCTTTATCACGCCCCAGAATCGACGCTAGAAAAGGGGTAACAACGGGCTCAGGTATTTCTGATTTAGAGAGCGGTTCAGTTGGCAGTTTGTTGATATTAAAGCGATAACCACAACCAAATTCAGTAATCAGTAGATGGCGTTCATGACCCAGTATGCGGCGTATAGCTGAAATTTGTGCCTGAAGATTATTTTCTTCGACGATTTCATTTCCCCACACTTGAGTCAGTAAAGATTCTTTACTTACCGCTTTACCTCCAGCACTCACCAGAACAACCAGAACATCAAAAGCTCTGGCAGAAATTCTTACCGGCTTACCCCGATGTAACAGAATTCTTAGCTGTGGCCAGATTTGCCAGTCAGCAAAGTGAATCTCATCAATTGATATCTTGGTGTTGAGATCTTCTGTTTTGAGCATCACGAACTCTCGGTATGGAGTAAGCCATTTCTAACGAAAGTGGTCATCAGAATCAGGCTACATGTTGAATGTGCTGCATCGGCGTATCACTATTCAATACCACTTTTACCGTTAATGCTTATAAAGCCAATAGTGCTATGTGGCATAGCTTTGCGATCAAGCTGGTTATTGCCATCAGGCCTGGCTGGAAAAGCACCCGCATGGATAATCATTCGACCAGGGATTAACCTACCAATAGCAGCGTGTGTCCATAGAACATTTAAATAATGGTGGTACGGGATGCCAATGCCAGGACTGATGGCGGTTTTTACAGTCTTATCTCATCGGCGCTAACAGCCACAGACAGCGGAAGCGGACTCGATACCATTACCATAATCGGGTCATATTGACGAATGATCCGTGCTGACAATGAGGCGACGACTGGCGCATGCATCATTATTGCAAGCACTGTGGGGGATTCCGATGCCGCCATTGCGATATCTGGTTCCATATCCGTCGCTTGCAACACATCTTCCAGGCAACATTTTCGATGGTTTTGCGTGTTTCCTGCGAAGGTATATTTTCCTGCGCTGTTGCCTTTAAGGAACATAGCAACCCTGAGCCTTTGTCACTCATAGTATTGGTATCCAACGGAGCGATCAAAGGCTAATCATTGCTATGCCGGACAGCACCACTAATGCACCGGCAATCCGGCGTGCCAGATGATTTTCACGAAACAGCCAGTACGAAAGAAGAGAGCCGATAATAATGGATGTTTCCCTGAGAGGAGCGACGAGTGCAAGTGGCATGCTCTGCATGGCTGTCAGTACAAGGATGTAGGCAAGTGGAGAGCATACAGCAATGATAAGGATTGGGATGATATCCACACGTAAAGTAGTTGAAATTCGATACCGTCGTCGCATCGCACCAGGGGTAAGAATCAGACTCTGTAGCAAGAGTGTGCTGGCGTAATAGCTCACTGGATCCAGACGCAGAGAGATTACCGAATAACCGTCCCAGAGGGTATAGCCAGCGATGGCGGCGCCTGTCGCTGCTCCCCATAGCATTCCTTGTCGTGGTTGATTCCCGCTCCTGAACGGATTGCCAGTAACGACAAAAATACCTGCGATAACGAGAAGCGCGCCGAGTAAAGCGCTTACTGAAAGATGTTCACCCATGAGCAGGGTTGCAAACAGTATTGTCAGAACCGGTCCGCTCCCCCGGGCAATCGGATAAACAACACCAAGTTCGGCGCGTTCGTAGCCAGCCTGCAAGATTAGAGAATATGCGATATGAAGCGCAGACGAGATAACTGCGCCGACGGCGAGTCGCCAGTCGAACGTTTGTTGTCCATCAACTATCAGAATGAGGCTGATCGGACCCCACAGCAGTGCTGAGGCACAGCTGTAGGCCCAGACGAACACAAGTGTGTCTTCCTTCTTGTATTTTGAGGCTATATTCCATACCGCATGAGCTACCGCAGCAGTAAGAATCATTGCCACTGCGCTTAACTGCATCAAAATATATCCGGTAAATCAATGCCCGCCCGTTCAGCACGGCGACTTTGTTCTTTATCCCGCAGAGTGAGGGTTGCGACCAGCGTATCAATAACGACGAGCTGAGCAAGCCGACTCCCCGCAGCGGCCATCTGTGCCGGTAGAGGCACTCCGCCAACAACAAGCGAAACATTGGCGAGTGTCGCCAGTGGAGTTTCGTACTGGTTAGTTATTGCGATAAGCGATGCTCCGGCCGAGGATGCGGCATCAGCGACGGCGAGTGTGGATGATGTGCGACCTGTTGAACTGACGACGACCATGACGTCGCCTGGACCGAGGAGACGGGCAGCAATCATCGCTGATAAATAATCCTGGATACTGATGGTTATCACACCCGCCGTCCGCAGACGAAAGACAGCATCAGCGGCAACCGTCGAAGAGGGGCCAGCACCAAATGCAAATACCTGGCGTGCACTCCGGATTAAATCGACCGCCTCATCAAGGGCGGAGATTTCGATAGCACCGCTGAGCGCAGTCAGTGCATCTACACCAGCACGAACTGATGTTTCCAGCACCGATGCCAGCGTCGCATCCGCTGTAAGACGTTCAGGCGGTGCAAAGAACCGGGCAGTACCACGAGCCCGGGCAATCTCTATCTTAAGTTCAGTGAAGCCAGTGAACCCGATCGCTCGCGCAGCGCGTATCACTGTCGGCGGTGATACACCTGCACGGGTGGCAACCTGGGCTGTCGTGCTTGCACCGACAAATAAAGGATCGGTAAGCAGGAGATCGACAACTTTCGCCTCACTTGCAGCGAGGTCGCCGCTTCGGGCGTGAATGCTGCCAAGCCATTGCTGTAACCGCTGCTCGCCCTCTGAAATTCTATTACCAATTTCTTTTTTCATATGTAATATATTACATTCCCTTTGTGAAGGGCACAACCACCACGTAAGTCGATTCTGTTGCAAGGAGTCCGCATTCATGAACACTGAAATCAATACGGTTGTCGCTGTTGTTGGCCCAGGTGCCATCGGCACCACAGTCGCGGCGGCGTTACACGAAGTCGGCCGCACACCATTGCTGTGTGGACGTACTCCGCGCGACCACCTGATCCTGCAAGATGGCGATCGCTTTATCACCGTACCCGGTCCGGTTCAGACGAATCCGGCACAAATCACTCGCACGGCTGATCTTGTCTTTCTGGCAGTCAAGTCCACACAAATCGCCGCGGCAGCAGAATGGCTCAAGGCGTTGACCGGCCCGGAGACGGTTGTATGCGTGCTCCAGAACGGGGTCGAACAGTTGGATAGGCTCGCTACGTACTCTCTGCCCGGACAGATCGTTCCCGCTGTCGTGTGGTTTCCCGCACAGGCGCAGTCAGATGGCTCAGTACGCTTGCGCGGCGAGGTACGCCTCAGTCTGCCAGACACGCCAACTGCCTGCGTAGTGGCTAAAGCGCTACAAGGCACGCGGTGCTCCGTAGACCTGGCCGCGAACTTCAGCTCACTGGCCTGGCGCAAACTATTGCAGAACGCAGTGGCTGGACTCATGGCGCTCACGCACCGCCGCTCGGGCATGTTCGGGCGTGCTGACATCGCCAGGCTCACGCAGGCTTATTTACAGGAATGCCTTGCCGTGGCACGGGCAGAAGGAGCCGAACTCGGTGACGAAGTGCCGCAGGAGATCCTCGACAAGTTCCAGGCGGCTCCCGCAGACATGAGCACCTCCATCCTTACGGATCGAGAAGCTGGTCGACCACTCGAATGGGATATTCGCAACGGCGTCATTGTGCGTCGCGGCCGGGTTCATAGCATTCCGACGCCTATCAGCGACATCCTGGTGCCGCTTCTTGCGGCTGCGAGCGACGGCCCCGGTTGACTCTGGAGCCGATGATCGCACTATTACTTCTCTTCTTCCTCGCCCTCGGTGCCGGCGTACTCAGCGGCGTCGTCGGTACTGGCTCGTCGCTAATCATGCTGCCCGTCCTCGTCACTCTGTACGGGCCACGGATCGCGGTACCTGTCATGGCGATTGCGTCCTTGTTCGGCAACATCGGACGGGTGATTGCCTAGTGGCACGAGATTCGTTGGCGGCCGGTATTTGCCTATTCGTTGGCGGGTGTTCCTGCTGCTGTGCTCGGGGCGCACATGCTACTGACGATTTCTCCTGCCACTGTAGATGTGTTCCTGGCCGCTTTTTTCCTTGCGATGATCTCGCTGAGTCGTCTCATCAGACGATCGAATCTTCATCTGAACATCTGGCATATGAGTTTTGCCGGGGCGATCGTCGGGTTCCTGACCGGATTCGTGCTATCTACCGGTCCGCTCAGTGTGCCAGTATTCACCAGCTACGGAATGAGTGGCGGCGTATTCCTGGGGTCAGAGGCGGCAAGCGCAATTCTGCTCTACGCTGGCAAGCTAACTACGTTCGGTGTATCGGGCGCACTCGCGCAGCCTATCATCACACGTGGACTTGCCATTGCTCGTCGGTTCGATGATTGCGAAACGTCTCGTCCAGAAACTCCAGACGCATACGTTCGAGCTTCTCATTGATGCAGTTCTCGTCGCTGGGGCAGTAGGGATAATCCTCGCTCTCAAATTAAATGGCACGCTAGGGCTGACGGCGCAAGGGTGTTGTTATCGTGTAACAGCTTTCTACAGGCAGCGACGGGTCGAGATGAAGGGGCTGACAAGCTTTTAGAAATGAATAAAGCCGTACCAGTGTATGCTGATACAGCTTTTTGTTATGGATCATGCCGCTTCGTTCTTTTTGCCCCGCTCTGTATTAAAAGGTGGTACGTATGCGAGCCGACATGTGTCCAGATAATCCGACCACCATTGCATCATCGCCTTGCGGGCTTCCAGATGCCCAGCCTTATGAATGTAGGCTGCTCGAACGCTATTCCGCTCCTGATGGCTCATCTGGCGCTCCACTGCATCCTGTGACCATAAACCGGATTCCATCAGAGAACTGCATGCCATTGCCCGGAATCCGTGACCGCAGATTTCCTTTTTCGTATCGTATCCCATCAGCCGCAATGCTTTGTTAACCGTATTTTCACACATCGGTTTATACAGGTTGTGGTCGCCGGGGAATACCAGTTCACACTCGCCGGATATTTCTTTAATCCGTTTCAGACTGGCTATGGCCTGTTCTGAAAGTGGTACGATATGCGGTGTGCGCATTTTGGCGCCGCGCACGGAATAACGTACACCAGTAATGGCTTCACGGGTGGCGGGTATCGTCCAGATTTTGTTTCTGAAATCGATCTCAGACCAACGGGCGAAACGCAATTCGCTGGAACGGATGAACAGGTGTAGGGTTAGTAATACTGCCAAGCGGGTTAATTCTCGTCCTTGCTTGTAGTCCTCAATGCGAGTCAGTAGTTCAGGTAACCGCTCCAGCGGAAGGGCAGGGTAGTGACGTTTAACGGGAGGGGTGATAATGCCGTCCAGATTGGCCGCCGGATTATGTTCTATCAACTCTTGATGCTCGGCATGACGCATGATGTTGCACATATGCTGCCGGGTACGCGCCGCCACTTCCAGCAGACCTTTTTTCTCAATCCCTTTCAGCAGCTCAATGAAGTGGCGAGTTTTCAGTTCTGTGACTGGCAGGTGTCCAATTATCGGGAAGATATGGTTATTCATGCTGGCAAGCAGTCGGTCAGCGGTGTTCTGCGACCATTTTTTATTACTTTTATGCCACGCCAGTGCCACTGTTTTAAACACCTTCTCTGGTGTGCAGGCTCCGCGTTCAGCAGTCCGCTGCTGTGCAGGGTTGATATTCAGCGCCAGCATTTTACGGATGCCTTCACGCTGTTGCCGTGCGTCAGACAGGGATATGGCAGGATAGGCACCCAGTGCAATACGGGTCTCTTTGCCATTTATACGGTACTTGAGATACCAGTGACGGGAACCGCCCGGTTTGATAAGAAGATACAGACTGTGGGAATCTGAGACTCTAAAGGGTTTATCAGAAGGCTTGATAGTACGGATTTTCGCGTCGGTAAGGGGCATGTGGGGGTCACTCCATTATCGAACTAACCTGACCCCAGATTTGACCACCAATTTTTCCCGATGCGAAGGGTAAAATCAAAATGCATCGGGAAGAGTTTTCACGCTAACCTGTTGAATCAAAATAACATAAGGATTCTCAAGGATGCATGAAAACAGTAAATTGGCTCCTCTGACTGGACTCGAACCAGTGACATACGGATTAACAGTCCGCCGTTCTACCGACTGAACTACAGAGGAATCGTGTGAACGGGGCGCATGATAACGGCGTGTGCTGCACATGTCAAAGGCGTAAACCACAAAATTGTACCGTTCGGTGAGAGAATGCGCAATCTGCCGATATTTTTGGCAAATATCGGCATTTCAGCATATTTCTCTATCGTTACGGCTGGTTTATTGGCGTTTTTTGTTTATCGGAAAAGGCACATAGCGGCTCTTTTCCTGACTGAGTGAATAGAGATATCGCCGTAAAGGAGAGAGCGATGCCGCCTAAAATCAGGTAAGTGCCATTAAAGCCGATATTGTCAGCAAACAGAACCCGTCCGTAAGCATGGAACGGGAAGGCAGGATTTCCCCGATATTACTGTCAACATTGTCGCCGTACTTTCCAGATTAACTACCGCTATGACGCCCATAAGCCCGGAACAAAAGAAAAAATTGTCGATATGGCTATGAATGGAGCTGGGGTCAAAGACACGGGGCGAGTTCTGAAAATCAGTATGAACACTGTCATGAGCACATTAAAAAACTCGCGCCGCGATAAGTAACAAGCAAACCCATCGTCTATGACGATCTCACCCTGATTTGTGAACTGGATGAACAAGGGTCATTCGTGGGGAATAAAAAAACAGCAGCACTGGCTTTGGTATGACAAAAAGAAAACAGGTTGTTGCCCCTGTATTTGGTCCCCGCACGGATGAGACCTGCCGGAAGCGGCTCGATTTGTTGAAACCTTTCCATATAGGTTTTTTCACCACCGATGACTGGGGCAGCTACGCACGAGAAATCGAGTCAAAAAAAACCTGACAGGTAAGCTATTCACCCCAGTCACTTACCGGAGTAAGTTCCTGGGGATTCGCTCGATTTCCTCCTTCACGCAACTCGAATTATTTAGGGTATATAACTGCACACTTTCGTTATTTTTTAATACTGATTTTTCAGATTAATATGGCTGCTGATGTTGAATAGCGACGCGATAGTGATAATGCGTCGCCGTGAGTAAATCATCGCGATGAACGCTGGGACTCCAGGAGTCATCGCCACCAATACCCATGTGGAAGCCATCCAGATTGAGCCAAACGCCTTTTTCCTTTTCTAATAAATGATGGTGGGTACACGTCATCAATTGCGTTAGCCCGTACTGGCTTAACCCAAAGTGGAAGTCTCCGGTGATCGTCCATTTGCCATAGGTTAGTGTACGCGTGTTACAGCGCAGCCCGTTTTCCGTTGGGAAAATGTAGGGTGTGTGGAGTTCATCTAGCGGCAGGCTCCAGTGTCCATACTGTGCTGCGAGCTGTCGGTCGGGGTAATTTTCATGCGGCCCAAGTCCGACCCAACTGACCTGAGGCGTGACGTCAGCTAACTGGCAACTCAAGCCGACTCTTGCCAGTGACGGTAGTACCGTGGCGACATCAACATCGACATCCACGGCCATCACGCCATGCGCATCAATCTGCCAGTGTTTTTTACTCCGTAGTAGGATCTGTCCGGCATGGCGGAATACATGCTCGGTGACAATGTGTACGGCATCGGCGAGTTGGTCTGCTTGAATCGCTACACATTGCGTCTGCAATTGATAAAGTCCGGCTGCTTTCCAGCGTTCGGCCCAGGCACGCGGATCAATGCGATCAACTTCGCTGATACCGATGTCATTATCTAGCGGCGCCCGAACAAACTGATCCTGCAAGGGCGTTAACAGCGTTGGGGCATCCGCCATCCACCACTGTTCTAGCCAACCGCTTTGGCGGTTAAAATGCCAACGCTGTTCGCCCTGAACGATTTCAAAATATGTATCGGACGCTTGTAGGGTTGGGGGTGTTTTCTGCCCAGGACAGGGTGCTTCGGGCTGGTGAAGCGGTGTAGGGAGTTGCCACTGATCCCACGCACAGCGATGGTTGGCTTCTGACCAGACAGTTTTTTTGGGTTGTACGACTTCAACGTTTAGCCAAAGCTCCCCTGCGCGATCGGCTATGGGAAGGGCTTCCAACAGCGTCAGAGTTTGAGTGGACTGTGGTGCAAGCGTCAACGGTAGCGAACCTTGCACAAGCGTGCCTCCGTTCAGAGTAATGCACCAGTTCAACTGCTCGTTGTCCGTATGGCGAAACAGGTATTCGCTGGTGACGCGCAGCTCACATGGGGATTCTGCCTGCCAGAAGAATTGAATGTGCTGTTGCGCCCGCTGGGCTTCGTACAGGCTGGGATGCGGAGTGCGATCGGGAAAAAGCAGGCCATCCAGACAGAACTGACGATCGTTAGGCATGTCGCCAAAATCTCCACCGTATGCCCAATAGGCATTGCCCTGTTCATCATGACGAGTCAGCGCTTGATCGACCCAATCCCAGATGAACCCGCCCTGTAACCGAGGATACTGACGGAATGCTTTCCAGTAGCGGGCGAATCCCCCTAAGCTGTTGCCCATTGCGTGGGCGTACTCGCAGAGGATGAGCGGCCGATGTTCATCCGGCATACTGACCCATTTGGTGATCGACCATTTAGGCACGCTGGGGAAGGGCTGGTCTTCATCAACACGGGCGTACATCGGGCATACAATGTCGGTTGCACGACTATTCGCGCCGCCACCTTCGTAATGAACGGGACGAGTTGGATCGTGACGTTTGATCCACTGGTAAAGTGCATCATGGTTTGCGCCATAGCCGGATTCATTCCCCAATGACCAAATAATGATGCAAGGATGATTGCGGTCGCGTTGCACCATCCTCGCTACGCGTTCACTGTAGGCTGGCAACCAGACGGGGTCATCCGACAGACGATTCATTGGCTGCATGCCGTGCGTCTCAATGTTTGCTTCATCGACAACATACAAACCGTAGCGATCGCACAGCCGATACCACAACGGGTGGTTTGGGTAATGTGAACAGCGTACTGCGTTAAAATTATGCTGCTTCATCAGCATAATATCGTGCAGCATCGTGTCTTCGTCCATGACCTGGCCGTGCTGTGGGTGATGCTCGTGGCGGTTAACGCCGCGTATCAGTAACGGCTTGCCATTTAGCAGCAGTAGGCCGTTGTGGATTTCAACTTTTCTGAAACCAACATCATAGGCTTCAGCTTCGACAAGCTCGCCTTCTACGGTTTCCAGTGCGATAACGGCGCGATACAGATGTGGCAGCTCGGCGCTCCACAGCTCCGGCTGGGGTACGTCAATATGGAGAGAGGCTTTGTCATGGTAGGCACCGCGTTCATCAACAATATCGCAACCGAATGGCTGGCGTGTTTCGCCGATAAGTCGATTACCACGCCAGAGCTGTGCATGGATACGATGGTTTTTGGCATCAACTTCAGGGAGCGCTGCCTTCACCTGAATATCCAACGTGCCTTGGTGGAAATCGGCACTAAGTGGGGTAGTCAGTTGGATATCGCTAAGGTGAATCGCAGGTTTATGTAGAAGCGTGACGTCGCGAAAAATACCGCTCATACGCCACATGTCTTGATCTTCCAGATAGCTTCCGTCAGACCAGCGTAGCACCATCACCGCCAGTCGATTCTCTCCGTCGGTCAGATAAGGACCAATATCAAACTCCGCAGGCAGACGGCTATCTTGTGAATATCCTACCCAATGGCCGTTACACCAGAGGTAAAACGCGGAATTGACGCCATCAAAAATAATCCGGGTTTGCCCGCTGCTGAGCCAGTCGCGATTGATTTTAAAAGTGAGCGAGTAACAACCTGTCGGATTATCCTGTGGTACATAAGGTGGATTGACGGGGATCGGGTATTTTACGTTGGTGTAAATTGGGACGTCATAACCCTGTAACTGCCAATTAGAAGGCACTGGGATAGTGATGGAATCAGGTAAATCCAGCTCTAACCAACTTTCCGGTACGGCTTCCGGGCGTGTGAAATAGCGGAACATCCACTCACCATTCAAGCGGCGAAGGCGCTGAGACGGTTCATCTTGCTGTGCAGTAGCGATGCTACGCCAGCTGTTGAATGGCGGATGAGCAGGGAGCCTCTGATAGTTTGTGCAAGCTGGATTTTCCCAATCACGTCGGGCAAGGATCTCTTGCAGAGTGGCATGATGGCGTGTTGGGTTCGGTAAAACGGTGTCGCCCATGATGGTTTTACTCCTGAACGTCTTGGGTCTGCCATTGCGATTGGTTATTGTTAATTGTTATCCGCTCACAATTTCTATTTCTCATAACATATCGACTCTCCTGGGTGAGTAAAGCGGAATGTGACAATAAAGTGGAAGCGATCACAAAGATCGTTTGTAAAAAGAATAGGATTACATGGGGTTTGGAAAGCGTTACGCAATAAATTAACGAGATTTAATAAATAACTTATTGTTTATCATCTTATTTTGTTAGGGTTTGGCGTCGGTAATGAGAAAGGTATTATTGTGTAAAGGGTTACAGTCTTTGGAATTGGCGTGTAATGTCCAACAGATTTTTTGTTAATTCTTGCAGTGAAGCATGGGTTGATGACTGTACGGCGGTGCTATGGCGCACGATCAGTTCGGTGGGTAACAGCAGTGAGGTAGTATGGGGAGAATCGTGCAGCGTAGCGAGCAAGCGGGTGACGCCTTCTTTACCTAATAGCCTGAAATCCTGGCGAATGGTCGTCAAT
The DNA here is from genome assembly GCF_037076465.1 of Pectobacterium araliae. Taxonomy (NCBI): domain Bacteria; kingdom Pseudomonadati; phylum Pseudomonadota; class Gammaproteobacteria; order Enterobacterales; family Pectobacteriaceae; genus Pectobacterium; species Pectobacterium araliae. The sequence goes on from NZ_AP028908.1 coordinate 1,532,861, forward strand.
GGCGGAGTGTAATACGCGCTGTCCTGTGTGTCATCAAAACCGATCACCGACATTTGCTCCGGTACGCGAAGGCCGTATTCATGCAATGCGCGCAGGACGCCAAGCGCCATTTGATCGTTCGCCACAACAATGGCGGAGATGCGCAGGGATTGTCCTAGCAGAGCCAGCGTCTGGTGATAACCAGAAGCCGCGCTCCAGTCACCGTGCAGCACTGAGACGGGGGACAACTGCTGTTTATCCAACTCGGCTAACCAGCCTTGATAACGTAGGCGAGCGGAAATCGAAGTCATTGGGCCAGTTAACAGAGCAATATGCTGGTGGCCAAATTGCACCAAATGGGCGATTGCCAACCGTGCGCCGTGATCGGGATCGAACATAACATTGAGTATGTCGGTGTGCGGATCGGCATCCATAAACAGCACGGGTGTATTGATACAGGTCTGGTTAATGTGGACGGCTTCATCCGTGGATAGCGGAACATTTACGATGACGCCGCTGACCCGCTGAGAAAGCAGGTCATTCACCGCGTTATTGCAGGTGTTGACATCCGGACTGCTCAGCATGGACATCACGATGTTGATCCCCAACTGGTTGGCGGTGCTCTTAATGGCTGCGGCAATTTGTGACGGTGCGTGCAGTGAAAGATCGGTTGTGACCAGCCCCAGCGTGGTGATGGTTTTCCCTGCCAGCTGCTGTGCGACACGGTTAGGCGTGTAATTCAGTGCTGCCATTGCCTGTTCCACTTTACTGCGAGTACGGGATGAAACATGCGGCGCTTGATTCAGCACGCGGGAAACTGTCTGATAGGAAACCCCAGCGTATTCGGCGACATCGTGTAGTGTTATGGGTTTCTGTTTCATTGCGGCTATTCCGTGCGTGGGAGGGCATTATCATAGCAAATCGCGCGGGGAATCCGTAATGAGTATGTACTCTGGTGTAATCCGAGCTTACAAGAATGTATTTGTAGCGTCTTTACGATCTCCCCGCGACTACCGCTCGACGGCCTTTGTCGCAAACCGGGGGCAAGCGCTCCCGTTATAGGGTGGATAGCTGTCCGATGTTTACTGCTCCGACAGTACAAACATGCCATAGGGATGAATTTGCAGATAGTAGCTGTCGCCCGGATTCGGCTGAAGCTGGGTGGCGTTAACCTGCAACAGCATCGATTGACCGTGCCAGTCTACCTGCACTTCATACTGCGGCTCCATGTAGGCGACTTGTGTGATATGCAACGCTGGCTTTCTTCACCCTGATGGTTGAGCGTAATGGCTTCTGGGCGAATACCGATAGTTGATTCGTTCAACCCTGCGGCAAATCCCTGTGGCGCGGGATGAGGTAGCCAGCAGCGTTTTGTGAGATAGCCGCCTGCGTCCGCCTCTAACGCGCTTTGTACAAATGCAGTGGTGTTATAGATGCTCAGAACGGCATCACCACACTTGTTGACTGAATGATGAAAAGCATATTGATAGAACGCGGAGTTATTTGACTCATTTAATCGAGAAACATACTGTTTTTTTCTTTAAATCAAGGTAGTTAGAATCTTTAAATCAATGTAGTTAGAAATCGATGTATTTACGATATCAGGTGAAACAGAATGATGACGAAATGGCGTATAACACTGGTGGCAGGAATGGTCACCGCGGCAATGGCGTTGACGGCGTGTGATAATGCTGGTAACTCTGCCAATCATATTAAAGTCGGTGTGATTAACGGCGCGGAACAGGACGTCGCCGACGTCGCAAAGAAAGTAGCAAAAGAAAAATATAATCTGGATGTTGAGCTGGTGGGGTTTAGCGGCTCGCTATTGCCGAACGAGGCGACGGATAAACGCGATCTGGATGCGAACGTCTTTCAGCATCGTCCTTTCCTCGAACAGCAAAATCGCGAACACGGTTATAAGCTGGTGGCGGTAGGGAATACCTTCGTTTTCCCGATGGCGGGGTATTCGAAGAAAATTAAAAATATCAACGATTTGAAAGACGGCGATACCATTGCGATTCCTTTCGACCCTACCAATTTGGGGCGGGCGTTGTTATTGCTGGAAAAAACCGGATTAATTACCCTGAAGCCGGATACGGGGTTATTGCCGACAGTGCTGGATATCACGACGAATCCGCATAATCTGCGTATTATGGAAGTCGAAGGTGCACAGCTACCGCGTTTGTTAGACGATCCGCAAGTGACCGTTGCGATTATCAGTACGACCTATATTCAGCAAACGGGCTTAACGCCAACGAAAGACGGTATTTTTATTGAAGGTAAAGAATCTCCGTATGTGAATATCGTCGTGACCCGCGAAGATAATAAAGCGGCAGAGAATGTCAGTAAATTCATTAAAGCCTATCAGTCCGATGAAGTCGAACAGGCTGCTGACCGTATTTTTAACGGTGGCGCGGTAAAGGGCTGGTAATCATAGTGACGTGATTATTGCGATGCTGCCATTTTTACCGAAAGATGGCAGCGTATTAATTAATGGTTAACTTATTCGCAAGGTTGTTTTACGTGCCAGACGCTTAATGCGGGTTCTCAGCGTCAGATTGTTACGTTCGATACGTTGGGTGAAAATCTTTCCGGTGAGAGTGGTGCCAATAATTCACGGCAGACTTCATCAGTTCAGGGGCCGAAAGTATACGCCAGAACACCGGCTGTTTTGGTGTTGTATGCATACCAAAGTCAATGTCGACGGGCTTTACTGCCAACAGAACGTCATTGTTCATCAAGCTTGCAGTGATATTCACAACACCGGAAACGTTCCTGACCTGACGGATTTTTGCCATGACGATAAAACGGAGCAGAATCACAACGGGGGCAATGAATATTAATGCTGGCCATAAATCGCCTCAAACGGTCGTATTGTACACCTATTTCTACTAATTGGATGCATCGCTGTTTTTTATTACACTCTTCTATGCTCAGTGTTTTATTCGGGATTGATATTCATTAAATATTGAGTGTGCGTAATATGCCACTCGGAGAAATACATTAATTCCGGATGGCATATTTATTTCAATCGGTTAATTGAAAGGATCACCTATCTAAGCAGCAATATTATTTCCAGTTGTATGGGTAAAATACCACTCGACCGTTTTCTTAATTAACTCCTCTGTCGCATCGACATAATGTTGCGGTGAGGTTTTGACTTCCTGCTCCAGAATGAGTGGAAGCTCGGTACAACCCAGAATAATTTTATCAACGCCAGCCTGCAACAGGCGATCTTTTACCGGTGACAGCCTACGATAGGCTCCAGCAATATCACCGGATTTATAAGCGTAGATACTTTCCATGACCTGGTGTTGGTCAGCATCATCCGGCGTGTAGCACTCAATATTATCAACAATCAGGTTGTCCTGATAAATTCTCGCTTTGACGGTCGCCGTCGTTGCTAATAAACCGACGCGTGTGGTCTTGGCGTTTCTAATTGCCTGACAGGTCACATCAATAATGCTGATCATTTCCGCACGGCACTGTTGTTTTAATTCATTGAACCAATAATGTGCGGTATTACATGGAATAATGATGCACTCTGCGCCTGCATTTTCGAGAATCTTCATATATTGCAGCATCTTACCCAGCGGTGACGCGCTGTGCTGGAGAATGCATTGTGTTCTGTCAGGGATATCAGGAATAGAAACCGCAATCGTCGGAATGTGGTCTTGATCCCGATAGGCTGGCGTGTTCTTTATCAGTTTTTGCATCGCATCGACGGTAGCACCCGGCCCCATACCGCCAAGAATTCCCACGAGACTGTTCATGCTGTTAACCCTGTAGCATTATGAAATTAAAAGGATAATCGCATACTGACGGGCAATGTGAATTGCTAAATTCCCATCTGCTATGTATGATTTGCATAACTATTAGTATCTCTATGCTTTTACTGGGTTTAACGGCGTGCCGTGGAAAGTATCGTTGTTGGTGATGTAAAGCGCGGGTGTAGAGAACGAAAGCATGGCGCTGAGCGTCCTGAGTGAGGGGTGATGCTAAACAATATCGAAACCAAGTGGCTCTATGACTTTATCGTACTTGAAGAACATCGTAGCTTTACGCTGGCTGCCGAGAAGCGAAATATCTCTCAATCCTCATTTAGTCGGCGTATTCAGGCGCTGGAAGCGGCCGTCGGGTTTGATATTTTCGACCGCAGCGCGCTGCCGTTGCAACTAACTGAGCAGGGGCGCGTGTTTCACGCCTATATCCGCAATACGCTGGATGATTTGGAGTATCAGCTCAATAAGTTGCACGGTGGGGATAATTACAAAAATAAGATCACCATTGCGGCAGCGCATTCGCTGTCGGTGTTTATCATGCCGGAGCTGTTAAAAGACGTGCCAGATCCGCAGGAAAAGATCTTCTATGTTGAATCGATCGATGTCGATGAAGCGGTGCTGAATCTTAAAGAAGGGCGCAGCGACTTCATTTTCTCGTTTTATAATGAGGATCTGATGGGCGAGCCCTTTATGCATGAGAAGATACTGGAATCCCGGCTTTATCCGGTCTGCGCGTGCGACAGTGCAGGGAAACCGTTGTTTGACGTGAGCGCCTCATCGGTGCCGCTGCTCAACTATACCGAGACAAGCTACATGGGGCGTCAGGTCAGCCGTTATTTATCCAGCGTCGACAGCGATAAGTTCACTGTTAATTTTGTTTCTTCCATGAGTGATTTGCTCAAACGGATGACGAAAAAAGGCTATGGTATTGCCTGGCTGCCGGACTATTCCATTCAGGAAGAGCTGAAAAACAAAGAGTTGGCGATCCTGAGCATGGAACATGCCGTGATCCGCATGGGCGTTTATCTGTATCGGCTTGATGCGCGTCTGAATGTGGCTTCCGAGAAGTTTTGGCGCTACATGAAAGGGTTGTCATCGGCGTCTGGACTATAAACGGCCTGACAATGTGGAGGGGCAACGAGAGATAAAAAAATAGCGACCCGAAGGCCGCTATAGATGAAGCATTCACTCAGCATTAGCTATTCTGCGTGGCTTGCTGAGGTTCCTTATAGGCAACGACCTCGTCGGTAGCCTCTTCCTCATCATCATCGTGGATGTCTTTTTCCAGACTGGCCACAACGGCGGTAGAGATACTGTTACCGATGACGTTAGTTGCAGTACGGCCCATATCCAGGAACTGGTCGATACCGATAATCAGCAAAATACCCGCTTCTGGCAGGCTGAACATCGGCAGCGTTGCTGCAACCACCACGATAGAAGCACGCGCTACGCCCGCCATACCTTTACTGGTGATCATCAGCGTCAGCAGAATCAGGATTTGCTGGGTGATGCTCAGATCGATGTTGTAAGCCTGTGCGATAAACAGAATCGCAAAGGACTGGTACATCATGGAACCATCAAGGTTGAATGAATAACCGAGCGGCAGCACAAAGCTGGTGACTTTTTTCGGCACGCCGAATTTGGTCAGTGCTTCCATGGTTTTCGGGTAAGCGGACTCACTGCTTGCCGTGGCGAAAGCCAACATGGTCGGTTCACGAATCAGTTTCGCCAGTACCACGATGGCTTTGCCCAGGAACAGGTAGCCAACCAGGAACAGAACGCCCCACAGCACGGCCAGGCCGAAGTAGAACTCACCGATCAGTTTACCGAAGTCGTAAAGCAGTCCCAGACCTTGTGTGGTAATCGCGGAAGCGATTGCGGCAAAGACAGCAATCGGTGCCAACGCCATCACGTAGTCGGTCACGCGGAACATCACTTTGGTCAGTTCTTCGATCATGGAAATGATCGTGGTCGCGTGTTTGTTTTTGCCTTTTACATAAGCAAGCGCGGAGCCGAAGAACAGAGAGAAAACCAGAATTTGCAGGATTTCATTGTTCGCCATCGCTTCTACGATACTTTTCGGGAAGATATGGCTGATGAAGCTTTTAAGCGTAAACCCGTCCGTATTCAGGCCAGTCGCCACCTGCTGTACGGGGATTTCGAGGTTCATGCCTGCACCTGGTTGGAACAGGTTGGCAAAGAACATGCCGATCAACAGAGAAATGAATGATGCGCTGACAAACCAGATCATCGCTTTCATACCGATACGGCCAACGGCAGAAGAGTTTCCCCCCATGCTCGCCAGACCGGAAACCAGCGTAGCGAAGACCAACGGTGCGATGATCATTTTAATCAAGCGCAGGAAAATATCGGTAACCATGTTGAAATAAGAGGCAACTTCTTTTGCTCGACCGCCATCAAGATATTGATGGCAAGCCCATCCGATTAATATTCCCAGGACGATAGCCAAGACTATCTGTACAAGTAACTTCTGCCTTTGCATATAAACCTCATGTTGATGAATTGATTCAGACAACACAATATTATTGCCGTGTGATAGTGGGTGCTTTCCCTGAATACACCAAGCCGTCACCCGAACCTGTTATTGGGGTGTTGTGTCTGCTCGCCGATATTACAACGATTCTTGCTTTTTACATTTTTTTTCTGCGGATTGTTATGTAATTGTGATCTTCATCATGCGAAAAATGCATGTCCATGTCACCTGTAATGATAAATAGGGATGTGATGTGCAGATCGCATAAATCCTAATATTTCCATTAATTCATTATTAAACAATTGGTTGGTTTGTTTTTTAGACGATGAGGGCTGACGGGGTAAGGTGTTGAATTAGTGTTGCTAATGATATGTGGCTATACATCAATAAAACATATGGTGAATTACTTAAAGATTAAGTAAAAATAAAAGAACAATTAACGAAAAGTTTATATATCTGTCATTTTTCTGAAAATATTAATTTTTTAATTATTTAAATCGTGACTTTGTTTTTATGGCTAGATCTTCATTTTTGTGTTGTTGATTTAAAGTTTAATTATTGTTCTATATGTTTCTATTTGTAACTGTCTGGGCATTTAGGGTGTTTAAAATGGTGTTTGTTATTTTTTAAACATATGTTATCGATGATTTGAGACCTCACTGTTGGTTATTTCATCGAAAAAGATCAAAGCATTATCGGTGAGGAAGGTTAAGCGTTGTCTAAACCATCTGTATTTCCTAAGCCGCCACGGTTTTTACCGGATGGCTTAGGTTCGCGGCGGCTTAGTTTAGGGGAGATTAACTGACATTTTCTACGGTGCTGCGCAGTCGATTTTTTAACTGGCTGTACTCGTGTTGCACATAAGTTTCCGCTGCCTGCTGATCGTCAATCGCTTCTAGCTTAACGGCGCAGTGCTTGTATTCTGGCGTTTTGGATACAGGATCGAGATGATCCAGCGTGAGTTCGTTACAGGCACCGATCCACCATTGGTAGGTCATATAAACGGCACCTTTATTGATGCGTTCGCTAACGGCGACACGAGAGATAACCTTGCCTCGTCGTGAGGAAATCCAGACCAGTTGCTGATCGCGTATTCCTAAACGTTCGGTGTCATGAAGGCTAATCTGCACGTAACCGGGCTCATCCGCCAACGTTTGTAGTGCGGTGCAGTTTCCCGTCATAGAGCGACAGGAATAGTGACCGACTTCTCGCACGGTACACAGCACCAGCGGGTAATCTTCATCCACTAATTCCATCGGTGGCCGCCATTCAGCCGTTGACAGCAGGCCTTTCCCGCCGGGGCGATCGAAGCGATTACCCGCGTATAGCCACGGTGTTCCAGGGCTGTCTTCGCTCGTGCACGGCCATGGCACATAGCCTAGCCCGGCCATTTTCTCGTAGGTCGCGCCGTAATACAGCGGGCAGAGCTGTCGCAGTTCGTCCCAGATTTCCTGCGTATTGTTATAGTGCATCGGATAACCGAGCGCTGTCGCCATCAGGCTGATGATTTCCCAGTCGGGTTTGACATCGCCCTGAGGCTCCACCGCTTTATAAAAGCGTTGGAACCCTCGGTCAGCGGCGGTGTAGACCCCTTCATGCTCGCCCCAGGAGGTCGCAGGTAAAATGACATCGGCAATCGCGGCGGTTTTGGTCATGAAAATATCTTGTACGATCAGCAAGTCCAGCTCGTTGAAGGCATCACGCAGCATCGATAGATCTGGCTCGGTTTGCAACGGATCTTCGCCCATCACGTAATTGGCTCTGATTTTTCCTTCTTTTATTTTGTGTGGCAGATCGGTCAGAGAGTAGCCAATTTTGTCAGAGAGTTCGGGTACGCCCCAGGCATCAGCAAATTTTGCTAGTACGGCCTTATCCGTGACGTTTTGATAACCGGGGAACATATTAGGCAGCGCGCCCATATCACACGCGCCCTGCACATTATTTTGACCTCGCACCGGCCCGACGCCAACGTTCGGACGCCCTAAATTCCCCGTTAGCAGTGCCAGACCGGATAGCCCTTTGACAACATCAACGCCTTGACCCCACTGTGTCACGCCCATTCCCCATAGAATCGTGGCGGACGGCGCGGCGGCATACATCCGCATCGCCTCTCGAATCAATTTCGGTGATAAACCAGTAATCTCGGCGACGTACTCTGGCGTGTATTTTGCGACGGTCTTACTGAATTCTTCGAAGCCTTCGGTATGACGAGTGACGTAGGATTTATCGTAACGGCCTTCATTGATCAGTACGTTAGCAAATGCGTTGACCAATGCCATGTTGGAGCCATTTTTTAAGGGCAGCCACAGATCGGCGATGCGTGCGGTTTCGATGCGGCGCGGATCGCACACAATGATTTTTGCCCCGCGTGCTTTGGCTTTCAATATTCGGCGTGCCACGATGGGGTGTGAATCTGCGGCGTTGTAGCCAAAAATTAGAATGCAGTCGGTCTTTTCAATTTCGCAGATGGAGTTACTCATTGCGCCATTGCCCAACGTAACCTGTAACCCGGCAACGGAAGGGCCATGGCAGAGCCGGGCGCAGCAGTCGACGTTGTTATTGCCGGTTACCGCCCGGGCAAATTTCTGCATCACATAATTGGTTTCATTACCGGGGCCGCGGGATGAGCCGGTGTGCATAATCGACTCGGCACCGTATTGCTCTTTAATGGCTTTCAGCCGAGAACTGGCGAAGCCGATGGCTTCATCCCAGGAGACGGCTTCAAAGGGCGCGCCTTTCTGACGTCGGATCAACGGCTGTTTCAAACGCGGAGTGAGGATTTTGGTGTCGTTGAGGAAATCCCAGCCATAGTAACCTTTCAGGCACAGTTCCCCTTCGTTGGTGACGCCGTTTGCCCCTTCTGCACCAACCACTTTGCCATTCTCTACCAGCAGGTTAATTTTGCAGCCTGACCCGCAATACGGGCAGACGGTAAGCACTTTCTGCATGATTGTTCTCCAAAGCCGAGTCTTGGATCGTAAGAACTGCAGGTTGTTGATGCAGTTGTTTAACTTTTGATAATCGCCGATAAAGAAAATTAATTTACTGATCGTGGTCATGCTCAGGGCACGACAAAGAGCCCTAACGCGTTGAGCACCGCGACCTTTTTCCATAGGATCTTTGTCTGGAAAATAACGCTACAGCATATTCATCCTCTTTATCCGTTAATGCCTATACTGTTTTTGACGATACTCATTCTATGTGCCACCGATTAGGCTGATGTATTTATGCCTGTTGGTTGTTTAAAACAACGAGGACTGGCACCTCAGGGAAGATAATGCATTCTATTGATGTAATTTTAAGCACCACTTCCCTATCCAACGGGTGATGAATCAGGGAATTCCAGAACGTCCGTTAGATCGCGTGGGATAAAGGGCGCGATACGACGGACGGCACCGTCATGAGCAAAAAAGTAAATACTTTTCCGACAGCGCGTGCGGGCGGGAAATATTTGTTAACGTCGCGGAGTGCATTATGGAATTTCTAAAAAATGTCAGCATAAAACTAATGGTGCTGGTCATAGTGGCTTCCCTGCTAGTGGCGTGGGGAGTCGCATCTGGGTTTAGTCTTTACTCGCTTTATCAGGTCACCCACTTGCTTGATAAAAGTGAGACTCAGCGAAAAACCTATTCCCATCTGGTCTATGGCGCCGATCAATATTTTCGTGCCGTAACACGTATGGAAAGGACGATGGATTATTTGCAGCGTAACGAGCCAGAAAACGCCAAACAGACGTTGGAAATGGCACAGGTGGCGCTAAAAAATACCAAGGATTCGCTGGAGAAATTCCAGACAGCGGAACATGTTGGCGTTGAGTCTGGGACGGTTGATGCGGTAAGCAAAACGTGGAATTCTCTGATTACTACCGCGATCGAACCGATGAATGCGGCACTGCAACGTAATGATTATGAAGGATTCCGACAGATATTTCGCGCCATTTATCCTTCCGTTAGCCTAACGTTTGGTGAAGATATTAAACGCTATTCTGACGGCATTACCGCCTCTTCGTTGATTCCAAGCGTGAATGAACACAATACTCAAAACCGCAATGCGCTTATTGCCGTGATGGTTATTGGCCTCATGGTGTTGATTTTCACCGAATATTACTTGAGGAACTACCTGGTTATCCCGATTTCAGTGCTTAAATCCCATTTGGCACAGCTCACGGCGGGTCGGTTGGGATGTGAACTGGTTGAATTCGGTCGAAACTGTGCGGGACGGTTGATCCCCGATATCAAGAAATTGCAGAAAAGTTTGCGTGAGACGGTAACGGTTATCCGGCAGAGCACATCAGAAATCAATAGTGGGACGTCCAATATTAAGGATGGCAATGATAATCTCTCTAGCCGCACAGAAGAGCAGGCGGCGGCATTACAGCAGACGGCTGCCAGCATGGAAGAGATTAGCTCAACGATACGGCAAACGACCGACCATGTGCATCAGGCGCGTAAGCTGGCGCAGGATGCGGCTGACATGGCGCAGAAAGGCGGAAATATCAGTACCAACGTGATGGCGACGATGGAGGGTATTAGCGCCAGTTCGCGGCAAATTTCCGATATTACTTCGGTAATTAACAGCATTGCGTTCCAGACCAACATCCTGGCGCTGAATGCAGCAGTTGAAGCGGCGCGAGCGGGGGAGCAAGGGCGAGGGTTTGCCGTCGTAGCGGGAGAAGTGCGTACGCTGGCGCAGCGCAGTGCGCAGGCAGCAAAAGAGATTGAGGCACTGATTGCGGAATCTGTCTCGCGGGTTAAAACCGGTGCTGGACAAGTGAGGCAATCTGGTGAGGCGATGACGGGCATTATCGCTTCCATCGCGCATGTGAACGATCTGATTGGTGAAATTGCGGCGGCAACGGATGAACAAACACGCGGTATTACGCAAATTAGCCAGGCGGTGCACGAAATGGATAGCGTCACACAGCAGAATGCGTTGTTGGTGACGCAATCGGCGGAGGCCGCTGCCCGGTTGGATGAACAAACCAGCGAGTTGTCGGCTGTTGTGGATGTGTTCAGCCTGGATTCGGATAGCGATCTACAGCCTGCCTTTTCGCGCTCGGCGTTGTCCGCCTCTGCTCATCGGGCTATCGGGCAGAGCGCTACACCGCTACTGTCGGGACATGGCCGCCACAATGAGGGATGGGAAAAATTCTGATCCGCAGTGAGGTTAACGTGTGGCAATGGTGGAACGCCAGTATGCAGTCAGTTTGAGATAGCCAGTGAGGCAGTGATGAACCGGCGGAAAGGAGTCTGCCCGGTTCCTTTGCTTTCCATCTAAAGGCTATTTGGGTTCTCGCCGAGAAACGTGAGTGAAAAGTGTAATGTCTTGGATTACAGCGGAAAAATGGAATTTTTCTGTAAATCTGACCGTGGTAACGTAAAGAAATATCATATTAATACTGCCGTCTCTAGGTTTTTAGTTAATGGGAAAAATAAATGGCATGGTTTTTGCTTTATTTTTGTTGTTGATTTAAGTATCAATTTTGCCGTTTTCGCAATCAAAAAACTGTATTTACCCTATGGATTAGAAAAATAGAGATTTTCGGGGTTAAAAATAAGAATCGTAACCTTTTGTTACATATTAAATCTCTCGTTGCTCATGTTTTCGTGACGTAAATCAAGACAGATAGCGACTTCAAAGTGATAATAAGAATAAATATCATTTGTGATTCATCACTCTCTTATGTCTATCTGGCAAAAAACGCTTCTGTTGTTGTGTTGGCTGTTGAGTTGTTCAGTGGCAGTTGCCGCGACCGATTACGCCTCATTTATTCACGATATCGAAACCAGGCTGGATAAAACGGCTCAGTTCTATGAGCAGCAAAAGCCGGATGACGCCCGCACTGAAGTTCAGATGGCCTATTTTGAGGTGTTTGAAAACCTCGAAGGCCCTATCCGCATCAATATTTCCGCGCAAAAAAGCTATCAGTTAGAGGCTACGTTCGGTGAAATTCGCCGCATGATTGGCGAAGGAAAACCGCAGGCCGAGGTGCAGGCAAAAATTTCCTGGCTGAAAGGTGAACTGGATGCCGTTTTGCCGGTGTTATCTGAAGGGCACAAGCTGGTCGCGCAGGAGCAGCACGGTGCCTATGACAATGCCGAGATTGCGCTGTACTGGCAGCAGAGTTTTAAAATCATCGATGACCAACTCGCGCAGGCCGTAACGGAATATCAGGCTGGCGATTACAACAAGGCGAGTCAGAGCATACAGCTGGCTCATTATCAGGGTTTTAAAAACTCTGAGATGGAGATGTCGGTCAGACAGAATCGTTCGGCACAGCAGGCCGCTTCGATTAATCAACAATTCTCCGCACTGATTACCTTAGCCAGCCAGCCCGATCAACTGACAGATGTTGCTTATCGGGTCACTACGCTGTTGCAGGACATCGAGGATGCCTTGCCGGGATTACCGACAACGCGCGATAGCCAGCAGACGACAGCAACGCCCGCCGCGAACGCCGATAGCGGTACCGTGCCGGATGCGAACTGGGCGAAAGTCTCCGACGATATCAATCAGGCTATTGCTGCCGCAATTGCACAATATCGTGAGGGGCAGGTTAAACCCGCCATCATGGCGGTGCAGGACACCTATTTCGATCTGTTTGAAGCCACTGGCATGGAGAACAAAGTGGGTTCTCGTGATGCGGCGTTCAAATCGACGCTGGAAGGGTATTTCACCCGTCTGGTGAGCATGATGAATGCCAAACAGCCTGTGGAACAACTGCAAGGGCAGGCCGATGCGTTGCAGCAGGAACTGACGAAAGCGGTCACCATGTTGGGGGACGGCGGCGAAACGCACTGGAGCCTGTTGATATACAGCCTGCTGATTATTGTGCGTGAAGGGCTGGAAGCCTTGCTAATTGTGGCAGCGATTGTGGCCTATCTGGTGAAAAACAATCAGCAGGACAAACTGCCGCTGATTCGCCAGTCGGTTTACGTTGCGCTGTTGTGTAGCGTGATTACCGCCGTCATTTTCCAACTCGTATTCACCAATTCCGGTGCCAGCCGTGAGCTGCTGGAAGGCATTACGATGCTGATCGCCGTGGTGATGTTGTTCTTCATGAGCTACTGGCTGTTGTCCAAAGTAGAAGCACGGCACTGGAAGGCTTATCTGGAAGGTAAGTTGTCCCATTCGCTGAGCAGCGGTTCCATGGTCGGGCTGTGGCTCACCAGCTTTCTGGCCGTGTACCGTGAAGGTGCGGAGACCGTGTTGTTCTACTACGCGCTGGTGGGGGATGCCAACAATATGGCGGGGCACCTCTCCATTCTGGCTGGGTTTGCCATCGGCTGTGTGATCCTGCTGATCGCTTACTTCGTCATGCGTTACACCATCGTCAAATTACCGCTTAAGCCGTTCTTCATGTTTACCGGCTGCTTTATGTACCTGATGGCGTTCGTGTTTGCGGGTAAAGGCGTGTTGGAACTGATCGAAGGCAAACTGTTTGAACCGACGTTGCTGACTGGCGTGCCGGAGATTAGCTGGCTGGGTATTTATCCTTATGTGGAAACGCTGATTCCACAGGGTGTGCTGGTGCTCGCGGCGTTAGTTGCCCTGTGGGTGATGCGGCGCAGAGCGTCTGCCGTCTGATAAAGAGAGTATCCGACGGTAATGTAATACTGAAAGCAATAAGAGCAGAAAATAACCATAACAATCCCAATCGCTTAGCAAATTAAGCGAAGAGGGACGACTGAGACGATGAGGATGGGTTTGATGAATATGCAAAAAAGTCTGATTGCGGGTGCCGTTATTGCCGGTATTTTCACGGCACCTGCCGCACTGGCGTTTAAAGAATATCCAGCGGGTGAGCCGGTTTCTCTGAACGAAATGGAAATTGCTGCCGTTTATCTGCAACCTATTGATATGGAACCGCGTGGGATGGGGCTGCCAGCCGCGAAAGCGGACATCCATTTGGAAGCGGATATTCACGCTGCTGAAGGTAACAAGAATGGTTTTGGTGCGGGTGAATGGATGCCGTTCCTGACCATCGCGTACACCCTGACTAACACCGATACCGGTGCGAAACAGGAAGGAACCTTTATGCCGATGGTTGCCAGCGATGGTCCACACTACGGTGCGAACATCAAAATGATGGGCGTGGGTAACTACAAAGTGACTTACCACATCGATCCACCATCAAAAGCCGGTATGCATCGTCATACCGATGGTGAAACAGGCGTTGGCCGCTGGTGGAAACCGTTTGATGTCAGCTTTGACTTCAAATACGTCGGCTTAGAATAAGGTCTTCTGTCCGCGATGTGCTGTCGCGGCCGGGTTCACGTCGCTGTGGGTTTGTTATTGCCACCCACAGCGACGGTGATTTTTCGGTCAGCGTGCTGATGTCACTACACATCATGCCCAACTGACACACCTGCAAAACGCAGTCAACGCACATGTAACGTGAAGTGTGACGAGCCTATGAGTTATTTCTTTATCACGACACTCCAATCCTTCCTGCCGATTGCACTATTACTGGGGCTAAGTTGGAGTCATCGTTCTACGCCGACAGTCAAATCGCTGGGTTGGATCACGCTGCTGGCGCTGTGTGCCGGTACGTTTATTGGCGTTCACTTTCCTAACGGGCAAGCGTTTCTGCTTGGGTTTACGGCGCTTCAGGCGCTTGCCTTGATCCTGTTTCTTGCCTGCCAGTGTTTTTCCCATCGGCGTCTCGGCTATTTGTGGCAGGCGCTGCTCGTGGCCGGTGCGGCGGTGCAGTGGGGCAGCGATCCCAATCTGACCGCGCTGACTTCCATCCATGTGGTGAATACCGATCTGCTGCTGAATTTCAGCGCCGTGGTGCTGGCATTTGGCTGGCTGGTATTTTGCGCCACGCTATGCGGCATGATTGTGCGCCGCATTCGTTTACTGCGTTGGCCGCTGCTGGCGTTGTTGGTCGCACTTCTGCTGTTGCCGATAAGCGGTAACCTGTTGCTGTTGCTGATGAAATTACAAGCGATCGGGTTAACCAAACCGCGCCTTAGCTATGTGGCACACGTCACCAACAGCGGGTATTTATTAAACTATCTCAGTGCGCTATTCATGGCTGTTTTGGTTGTGGGGCTGGTTTGGCCGCTGCTGTATGCTCGTCGTCAGGTGCTGGTTACGCATGAGGCGATTGAAAAGCGTAAAGTGACGGCAGGCTACCGCACCGTGCGTCGTACGCTGCTGGCGACGATCACGGCGCTGCTGGTTGTCGTCTTCGCTCAGCTCTATTGGGATAAAGTCGCGTCGCAGCCGCCTCGTCTGTCGGAAGCGCAGCCGGTGACGCTGGCGGCCGATGGCAAGGTGCATATTCCGATTGAACAGGTACGTGATGGCAAACTGCATCGCTTTGTGTGGATTGCCGATGATGGCAAGGCCGTGCGCTTTTTCATCATTAACCGCTATCCCGATCGTTTGCGTCTGGGCGTGGTGTTTGATGCCTGCCTGCTGTGTGGCGATCAGGGCTACGTGATGGAAGGCAATCAGGTGATTTGTGTCGCCTGCGGTGTGCATATTTTCATTCCTTCCATCGGGAAAGCGGGTGGTTGCAATCCGGTGCCGATTGAGGGATGGAGCAATGACGATAATGAACTGGTGATTGGACGCGCTTCACTGGCGGCAGGCACTAACTACTTCTCGACGGTGGTGTCGATGGACGTTATCGATCCGGTTGATGGTTCCAAACTGACCAACGTGAACGCGGAGCATAAATATCGCTACGGCGGTAAAACCTACTTCTTCTCGTCGGAAGCGAACTATAACCGCTTCCGTGAAAGTCCCGCGAAGTTTGCTACGGCCAAAGCAGCGGCTGGCGAACCGGCGGAGGAGGAATAATCATGCTGTGGCGACTGTTACGCCAGTCCTGGCGCAGAAATATTCGGCGTAAATCTCTGGCGGTGTTGACCGTGTTTTTGGCGGCAGGGTTGATCTCCGCGCTGCTGGCGGTGTCCATCGATATTGGTGACAAGATGGCGCGTGAGCTGAAGTCCTACGGCGCGAATATTTTGATTGAGCCCGCAGGTCAGGCGGCACTGCCCGCGTTGTTTGGCGAGCGCAGTAATCCGCTAGAAGGACAGGATTTTCTTGATGAAGCTGAGCTGCCGAACATCAAAGACATCTTCTGGCGTAATAACATTGTTGGTTTTGCGCCGCTATTGAGTGGCGATGTCGAGATCAATGGTCAGCCCGTTGCCGTATTGGGCACCTTCTTTTCCCAGCCTGTCGCCGTGCCGGATGAGGAAGACTATCGCACGGGACAAATGGCCGTTAGCCCTTACTGGCAGGTGGTAGGGCAGTGGCCGCAGGAACCGGTGACGACGGAAAACGTGGCACAAGCGCTGGTGGGAAAACAGCTGGCGATGCAAATGGGCTGGAAAGTGGGGGATAAACTTGTGCTGCGCGGCGCAAAAGGAAACGCGACGGTAGACATTAGCGGCATTCTGAGCAGCGGCGGTGATGAAGAAGGCCGATTGGTGATGCCGCTGGCAACGGTGCAATCGCTGCTGGGGCTGACGGGTAAAATACAGGCCATTCGCGTGTCGGCGCTCACGGTGCCGGAAAATGAACTGTCGCGGCGAGCGCGTGAAAATCTGGAAGCGCTGAATGCCGAAGAATATGATCTGTGGTACTGCACGGCGTATGTCTCTTCGATTGCACACCAGTTGGAAGAAGCCATTTCCGGTTCGGTCGTGCGCCCTATCTGGCAGGTCGCAGCTTCGGAAGGCGTGGTGATCGACAAAATTCAGCTGCTATTGGCCGTGGTGACCTTCGCGGCGTTGGTGGCTTCTGCGATGGGGATCGCCTCGCTGATGACCAGCACCATCATGGAGCGCGCTAAAGAAATCGGGCTGATGAAAGCACTGGGTGCGCGTCAGTGGCAGATCATGCTGCTGTTTTATCTCGAAGCGGCGCTGAGCGGGCTGGCGGGCGGTATCGCGGGCTGTGTCGCCGGTTGGGGGCTGGCAAAAGCGATTGGCCTGATGCTGTTTGGCGTACCGTTGAGTTTTGCGTGGATCGTCATCCCTTGCGTATTGGTGATCTCGATGCTGATCGCCATTATCGGAACGTGGTTCCCGGCGCGCCGGATTGCCAAATTGTATCCGGTGGAGGTGCTGTATGGGCGCTAATGGCTGGATGAACAGTATGTTCTGGCGTCTGGTGTTCCGTGCGCTACGACTGCGGATGCAGCGCGTTAGCGTGGTGTTCGCGGCACTGATGGTCGGGGCGGCGATTGTGACAGCCATGTCTGCCGTCTATTTCGATATCAACGCCAAAATGAGTCAGGAATTGCGCACCTTTGGCGCAAATTTTTACATTGGTCCGGCGCGGGGAAATTCACTTCCACAAAGCACATTTCAGCCAATTATCGATAACGCACCGGCTGGCTTGATCAATGCATCCAGCCCTTATTTGTATGGCATGGCGCGTACGGAGCTGGAAAAAGTGGTGCTGATGGGCGTGTGGTTCGAATCACTGCGGCAGTTGGCTCCGTATTGGCAGGTCACGGGTAACTGGATTGGCGTGAGCTTTGACGATCGTAATGCCATGATCGGGGTGAAGCTGGCGGAGCGGTTGAACGTCAAAGTTGGCGACAGCATCACGCTGGTGGGCGACGGCGGGAAGCAGCGGTTGCAGATTAAAGGCATCGTGGAATCTGGCGATGCAACGGACAACATGCTGATCGTGAATCTGGAACTGGCGCAAAAGTGGCTGGATAAAGAAGGCGCAATCAGCAATGCCCTGCTGAGCGTCAGTAACGATCTGGGGCAGGTCGATCGTTTCGCTGCACAACTTCAGCAACAGTATCCGCAGTTGGAGATCCGCCCGATTCTGAAAGTGTCGGCATCGGAAGGTCAGGTGCTGAATAAAATCAAAGGGCTGATGGGGCTGGTTTCGGCGGTGATCCTCGTCTTGTCTTCACTGTGTGTGAACACCACGCTGATGGCGATTGTCGGCGAACGCGCCCGCGAGTTTGCGTTACAGAAGGCGCTGGGCGCGAGTGGACGAGACATCATCCGGCAGATGCTGGCAGAAACCGGCATTATCGCGTTGGCGGCCGTGGTGTGTGGTTCGCTGGTAGGTTATTTGCTGGCTCAGGTGCTAGGCATGGCGGTATTCAACGCGACCATTTCGCTGCGCTTGCCAGTGTTTCCGCTCACGCTGGGGCTGTCTTTGCTGGTTGCGGCGGTTGCCGCTGTGGTTCCCACTCGGCGGGCGATTTATGTTGAACCGGCCAAGGTTTTGAAAGGAGAGTAGCTCGATGTCTGTAGAAGTAAACGTGCAGGAAAGGATGCAGGCAGCGGAGGCGGTGATTGAAACTCGCCAGCTCTATAAACGCTTTGGTCAGGTGACCGCACTGGAAGATATCAATATCCGCATCGCACGCGGCGAATTTGTTGCGATCATGGGCGCATCTGGGTCGGGTAAAACCACGTTGATGAACATTCTTACCTGTCTGGATACGGTAAGCGAGGGGCAGGTGCTGTTGGACGGCGTCGATGCCGCTGGGCTGGACGAGGAAGGGCGACGCCAGTTCCGTGCCGATAAGATTGGTCTGGTGTTTCAACAGTTCCACCTGATTCCATTTTTGACCGCGCTGGAGAATGTGATGCTGGCGCAGCATTACCACAGCGTGGTGGATGAAGCCGCAGCGCAGCGCGTACTTGAACAGGTTGGGTTGGCGCATCGCGTGGATCACTTACCGAGCCAGCTTTCCGGCGGGGAGCAACAGCGTGTCTGTATCGCCCGCGCGCTGGTGAATGAACCTCCGGTGATTTTTGCCGATGAACCGACGGGAAATCTGGACGAAGAGAACGAACGACGGGTGCTGGATCTGCTGAAAGATTTGCATCAGCAGGGGCGCACCATTGTGATGGTGACGCACAATCCTGAGCTGGGGCGGTTTGCCGATCGTATTATCCGCCTGCAACACGGCAAGTATTTCGGTGAAGAGGTGAATCATCATGAAATGGCGTAATGGGATTACTGCACTTTGCCTGCTGGGCGCACTGGCGCTGAGCGGCTGTAAGGAAGAACAGGTTAGCGTCGGGGCGCAGGCTCCGGCGCTGGCGGCCTACGATCTGGCGGGGCAGCAGGTCGATCTGTCGCGCTGGCAGGGGAAAAGCGTCTATCTGAATTTCTGGTCGTCGGGCTGTGGCGGCTGCATGATTGAAATGGGGGCGCTGGAGAAGCTGAACAAGGAATACGGTGATAAAGTGGTCGTTGTGGCGGTGAACACCGATCCTGACGGCGTGGATATCACCTCGATGCTGGCGCACCATAACGTGACGTATCCGGTGGTGCGCGATCAGTTGGGTATAACCAAAGAACGCTATCAGGTCAGCGGCACGCCAACCTCATTTATTATTGATGCGAACGGCAAGGTAACCGATCAGCATCAGGGCGCAAGGGATGAAGCGCAACTGACAGCACTGTTTCAGAAGCTGGCAAGCCGGACATAACAACCGACTTGCCTTATTTCCTCACTGGCCTTCACTCTGCCCGTGAAACCGGCACCTGCACTTCTACCACGACAGGTTCCGGTTTCACCCGCATGGCATAAATTACGCCAACAATCAGGCAGGTGATGCCACAGAACGTCAACAACGGCGGCCAGGATTGCCGGATGATGAAGGCATAGGTCAGTCCAGCCAGTGTTTCAAACACAATCAATGGTCCTACCAGCACCGTCGGCAGACGCTGGCTGGCTTCGTTCCAGAACAGCGTGCCGATCCACGAACAAAACAACCCAATCGCCAGCATCAGCGGGATGAAAACTTCAGGCCGTGGGCCGAACGGCTGCGTAAACGTGCTATCCGTTAGCGCCAGATGGCCGCACACCAATATATAACCCAACAGCGCCAGCGGTAGCGTGACCAGACCTTGCGCCGTGGCCCAGGTCGTCGGTGTATTGCCTTTGTGGTCGCGCAGCCAGCGGGCGTTACGCAGCGGATACCAGGTCCAGCAAATGACTGCGCAAAATGCCATCGCAATACCGCTGGCGTAACGCCATAAATCGAATTCAACGGTGGTTCCTTTCAGTTCGGCAATATTGACGCAGACCAATCCGGCGGCAATCAGCAGCAGCGAGGGCAACAGCCGACGCCAGGCCACGCGGCCATCACGCTTGCTGTACAGCACATTCGCGGTGACGGAAATCACCACGGGTAGCGTGCCAATAATCATTGTCGAGATCGGTGCGCCCGTGCGCTGAATCGCGCTGGCGAGCAGAAAGTAGTACAGCAGATTGCCGATAATCGTAAGCTTCGTGGCTTCCAGCCAGTCGCTGCGGGTTAACTGGCGCAGACGACGGCGATCGAGCCACGCCAGCGGTAAGGCGATCAGCCCAAAAGCCAGATAGCGCCCGGTGGACTGCAAAGCGGCAGAGTAGTCCGGTACGATCAAGGGGCCGACGAAAATCAGTCCCCACATCAGCCCGGCGGCAAGCGCAAATAAAACACCAATCAGCATGATAAACCCGTTTGTTCACAATATTTCATCGCGCCAGTCTAGGGAGAGTCGGCAACGAATTATTGTAGGATATTGCTGTTTATTATCAGAAGGGGACTAGCGCTGAATTGGATAAACCTGCTTTTGATAGCGAATCGGTGTGACGCCGTAGCGCTGGGCAAACGTGCGGGTCAGATGTGCCTGATCGGTCAACCCGACGGCGACGGCGACATGGGCGGCCGCCATACCCTGTGCCAGGCGTTGCTTGGCTTCATACAATCGAATCGCCATCAGCATCTGGTGTGGCGTCACATGAAACTGGGCTTTGAACTGGCGTAGGAAATGATACGGACTGAGGGAAACCAGCGCTGCCAGCTCTTTTAAGGTGATCGTGTGGGCGAAATTCTCCCGCAGATAGGCTTTCACCACATCAAAGCGATGGAGCGGTTCAACAATTTGACGCTGTGCAATACGCGCATGGGGGCGGAAAAGCGCAATCAGCGACAGCAGCAAACTCTCACTCGCCAAGGGATCGGTCGTCTGCCACATGGCGGCTAGCGTCATAGCCAGTTGGCGTGCGGTCGCAGGATCGTGGCGCACGACGTCGGTAAACCACCAGCCTTTCTCGCCGGAGACGTTTTCCAGCACATCGGGCGGAATGTAGATCATACGATAGCGCCAGCCGTCTTCCGTGGCGGACTCCCCCGTGTGTAATTCATCAGGGTTCATCAACACTAACGAATCGGCAGGCGCAATGTGCCTGGCACCACGATAACGGAATTGCTCTGCACCAGCGTCAATGGTGCCGATGCCAAACGCTTCGTGCGTGTGTGGTTCAAAGGCATAGCGGCAGACATGCGCATGGTAAAGCTCGATGCTGGGCAGCGTCGGCAAGCGCCGAAACTGGGCATAGTCTCTTTCATCGGTAAAGTGTTCCGGTACGCCCTGCATGCTGCCACCTTGTCGCTGATTCTGACCGTCATCATAGCAGCGATAGCACGCCAGCTTGAAGGAGAACGCTCTATTAGGATGCGAGGAAAGACTGAAAACGGGAATAAAGCGCCGAGGTAAATAGATCATAAAGGCATAAATCATAGCGAAATGGTTGATTGGTGCGGTGTGTAACATAAATGGGTTTTTATTTAAATATTTGATTTTGCTGTTTATATATATTCCTTGTTAGGTAATCTCTCTTGGTAGACATACCGTTAGTATAAAAAAATATAATCAACTCCATTTGCTTATTTGTTCTGTCTCTCATTCCTTGGATCAATGTTGTTATCTGTAATAAAAAGAGCAAAGGAGTGAAAGGTGAACTTTCAGCAACTGAAAATTATTCGTGAATCAGCACGGTGCAACTACAACCTGACCGAGGTAGCGAATACGCTGTTTACCTCTCAATCCGGCGTGAGTCGTCACATCCGCGAGCTGGAAGAAGAGCTGGGGATTGAAATCTTTATCCGTCGGGGTAAGCGCCTGTTAGGCATGACCGAGCCGGGAAAAGAGCTACTGGTGGTGGCAGAGCGCATTCTGAATGACGCCAGCAACATTCGTCGGTTAGCGAATGTTTTCACCAATAACGATACTGGGCAACTGGTGATCGCGACCACGCATACGCAGGCGCGTTACAGCCTGCCGCCGGTGATTAAAGCTTTCCGTTCTTTGTATCCACAGGTGCGTCTGGTATTGAATCAGGGCACGCCGGATGAAATTGTGGCGATGCTTCATTCCGGCGAAGCCGATATCGGCATTGCCAGCGAACAATTGATTAACGATCCCTCACTGGCGGCGTTCTCCTATTACCGCTGGCACCATTCGGTGATTGTACCGGAGCATCATCCGCTGACGCAGGTGCCGGTGATTACGCTGGAGATGTTGAATGCGGAGCCGCTGATTACCTATCGTCAGGGGATTACCGGTCGTTCGCGTTTGGATCGTGCGTTTCAGGCAGTCGGCATGTCACCGGATATTACGCTGAGCGCGCAGGATTCGGATGTGATTAAAACCTATGTTGAACTGGGGCTTGGCGTCGGGATTGTGGCTGATATGTCATACGATCCCGTGCGTGACAATGGTCTGGTACGGTTGAATGCCGAGCATCTGTTTGAGGCCAATACGGTCTGGTTGGGGCTAAAAAAGGGTCAGTTACAGCGTAACTACGCCTGGAAATTTATTCAGCTGTGTAATACAGAGCTCTCGCTGGATGATATTAAAGACAAGGTATTCTCGGATAACGATGAAGCGGTGATTGACTACCAAATCTGAGCCGCGACACACTTTCCTAACCTGATGCCCAGCCAGCATTTTTTCTAGCTGGGCGGATGTCTTCCTTTCTGTATCGTTGCGATTTTTTGCCACGTGACGCCAGCCGTTTTCTGTTCTTGATTCAGCATAAATATGATTTATCGTGCCGATAATCTGCTTGATCTAATCGTGGTGGAATAGTAGCATTCCTGCCATAACAATAACTTATGTGATTGTTTTTGTTAAGCGATACAAATAGTTGCGCGTTTTTATTGAATAATTATGTTAACGGATTTTGTGTCGCAGTAGAAAAATAACGATAGCAACCAGTCAAATATTCTTACTAGTCAATCACCTCCACGTTGATTTTTTCGGTTCGTATTGCGCCGGAGTCGCGCTAGCGCCATGTTTGTGATGGCGGGGAGTTTAAAACGGAAAATGACGATGAAAACACAAAAAATCAGCCTTGCCTGGCAAATCCTTATTGCGTTGGTTCTTGGTATAGCACTCGGTGCCGTGCTGCATGAACAGCAGGAAAGTCGCCAGTGGCTCATCAGCAATATTCTCAGCCCTGCGGGCGACATCTTTATCCGCCTGATTAAAATGATTGTTGTCCCCATTGTTATTGCCACCCTGATTGTCGGGATTGCGGGTGTAGGAGATGCCAAAAAGCTCGGACGTATTGGCTTCAAAACTATCCTCTATTTTGAAATCATCACGACAGTGGCGATTATCCTGGGCATCACGCTAGCCAACCTCTTCCAACCGGGTCATGGCATTGACATGTCGACGCTGACAGCCGTTGATATCTCGCAGTATCAAAAGACAACGGAGCAGGTGCAGAGTGGGTCACATAGTCTGGTTGGCACGATACTGTCGCTGATTCCGCCGAATATTTTCGCGGCAATGGCGCGTGGTGACATGTTGCCGATCATCTTCTTCTCGGTGCTGTTTGGTTTGGGTTTGTCTTCGTTGCCTAAAGAACATCGTGACCCGCTGCTGAACGTCTTTCGTGGCGTGTCGGAAACCATGTTTAAAGTGACACACATGATCATGCGTTATGCCCCGATTGGGGTGTTTGCGCTGATTTCCGTTACGGTTGCCAACTTCGGTTTCGCTTCGCTGTGGCCATTGGCTAAGTTGGTGATGCTGGTTTACGCGGCGATTTTCTTCTTCGGGTTGGTCGTGCTCGGTGCGGTGGCGCGGTTGTGCAAGCTGCGTATTACGGTGTTGATTCGTATCCTGAAAGATGAACTGATCCTCGCGTATTCCACCGCCAGCTCAGAAACCGTGCTGCCACGCATCATCGAAAAAATGGAAGCCTATGGTGCGCCGAAATCGATTACCAGCTTCGTCGTTCCGACTGGCTACTCCTTTAATCTCGATGGTTCGACGCTGTACCAGAGTATTGCGGCCATCTTTATCGCGCAGCTATACGGCATCGACCTGTCGATTGGGCAGGAGATCGTACTGGTGTTGACGCTGATGCTGACGTCCAAAGGCATTGCGGGCGTACCGGGTGTGTCGTTTGTCGTGCTGCTCGCCACGTTGGGCAGCGTTGGTATTCCGCTGGAAGGCCTGGCATTTATTGCGGGCGTTGACCGTATCCTCGACATGGCGCGTACGGCACTTAATGTGGTGGGGAATGCGCTGGCGGTGCTGGTGATTGCCAAGTGGGAACACCAGTTCGATGAAAAGAAAGCACAGGCCTATGAGCGTGAGCTAAAAGGGATAAGTACACAGCCTGCTCAGCAGGGATAGTTCTGGCAACAAGAAGCTGGCAAGAAAAAGAGAAACGGGTGCATTGATTATTCGATGCACCCGTTTCCATTTGGAATGAATGGCGATGCTCACTATGCCGCGTGGCTGTTGATCGTATTCTCTTCCAGCGTTTGTGTTCGCCATAGCGCCTGTTCAATACGTTCGGCATCCGTTGCGAAAGGCAGACGGGCGGCAATTTTCGGTGCAATTTTCACGTTCTGCGCAATACTTTCAACTAATTGTTGGCGTTCACTCAGGCCAAGGGCACTCAGCGTCATTGGGCTACCGTAGCGACGTAACTGTGAGAACAGCTCTTCGCGGTCGGTGTCGTTATCGTGCTCCAGAAACGCCTGTGCGGCCAAACCAAAACCCACTTTCTCGCCATGCAGCCAGTCATGCAGTTCCGGCAGACGTGTCATACTGTTGTGAATGGCATGGGCGACGCCGATACGCGGCACCTCATCTTTCATGCTGTTTGCCACGCCAGCCAGTGCGATAACGGCGTCGATTACGCGGCGTAGGGCTGGCGTGATCAAACCTTGCTCATTATCCGCAAGGGCCTGCTCGCCGTATGCATTAAATGTGTCCACGGCCAGCCGTGCCGCCTGCGCTTTAAGCGCCAACGCCAGCCCATCATCGCCGTGACGCAAATAAGGCTGAAATTCGTACCACTTTGCCAGCGCATCCACGATACCGGCTTTGAGATAGCGTGGAGGGCTGTGGGCGATAATCTCGCTGTCTACCAGCACCCATAGGGGTAAGCGCGTCAGTGGAAAGGGGCCGTTGTGTGCGCCACTGTCACTGTAAATCACACTGATCGGCGACCAGGCGGCACAGGTCGCGGCAATCGTCGGTACGGTGATGACAGGGAACTGCCCCAGAATGTCACCGACGGCTTTGGCTGCATCCAGCACGCGCCCGCCGCCAATGCCTAAAATCAGTTCTGCGCCGAATGTTCGTGCCTGTGCGGTCAGCGCTTCTATCGCTGGTTTGGTGCAATCACCCGGCAAAAATTCGACCTGATACCGTAGGCTATGTTCATTGAGACTGCGCTCGACGGCATCGGCTGTCTTTTCCCACGCCTGCGAGCTGGTCACAATCAACAACGTGCTGGCGTGAGGGGCAACATAGTCGCCGACAGAACGAATGACGCCATCACGATTCAGATAGGTTTGTGGCGCTTGTATTGCAATCATGTTTGCGATCTCTCATCTCTGTGGGAAAAGACAAATCAGTTGTAACAGCGATAGGGAGCGTCGCAAAAGAACAATTCTGGCTATGAATGGGCAGATTTTGCATAACCAGAATGACGTTTAGCGCTGCATTCCCCAGCGTTTCACCGTGACCTTTTCGATAGTGGAAAATACCAGTCCTTCAACCAGCAGCCCGATGATGATGACGGAAGCCAGTCCGGCGAAAACGCGATCGGTATAAAGCTCGTTACGGTTCTGGAAGATGTACCAGCCCAAACCGCCATTGCCGCTGGATGCACCGAATACCAGTTCGGCGGCGATCAGCGTGCGCCAGGCGAATGCCCAGCCGATCTTCAGGCCAGAGAGGATCGATGGCAATGCCGCAGGGATCAGAATGGCATTGATGTAGCGAAAGCCGGTCAGGCCGTAGTTGCGGCCTGCCATACGCAGCGTTTCCGAAACGCCAAGAAAACCGGAATAGGTATTCAGCGCCATCGGCCACATTACGGAGTGGACGAGCACGAAAACCAGACTCTTTTCCCCCAGCCCAAACCACAGCAGCGCCAACGGTAGCAACGCAATCGCGGGAAGCGGGTTGAACATGGAAGTCAATGTACCTAAAAGGTCGCGGCCAAAACGGGTGGACACTGCCAACGCGCTGAGCGCTAGCGCGAGCAGGCTGCCGATGATATAGCCTTTCAGCAGCGTGCCGAGTGAAACCACCATCTTATTCGGTAGTTCGCCGCTAGCGAGATCGTCGCGAAATGCCTGAAACGTTTGCAGGAAGCTGGGCAACATCAGATCGTTATTCTGCCAGCGAGCACCTATTTCCCACAGGAATAGCAGCCCAGCCAGCAGCACGAGCTTGCGAACCCAAGTCTGATTCCACAGGCGGGTTACCAGCGGCAGAGGCTGAGTGAGGGTAAAATCTTTCAGCGGCGCCAGTTCACGCTCATACTCAGGCCGCACGGGGGGCTGAATGCTCATAGGGTTCACCTTGCGTGGATGCGGCAGGCGAACGCGTGTCGGCATCGGTTGGAAAAAGAAGATGGTGAATGCGCTGTGCGGTGGTTTGAAAAGCTTCACTGCCCTGATCGTTCAGTGTGAATTGGTGGCAGTTGATTTCCGCCCGCACGCGGCCTGGGTGCGGTGAGAGCAACAAGATGCGACTGCCGACGATCAGCGCTTCCTCAATCGAGTGGGTGACAAACAGCAGCGTGCAGCGCACCTCTTCCCACAGCGCCAGTAGTTCTTCCTGCATTTTGCGGCGGGTCAGTGCATCCAGTGCCGCGAACGGCTCATCCATGAGCAGCACTTTCGGCTGCATTGTTAGCGCCCGCGCGATGGCGACGCGTTGTTTCATCCCGCCGGATAAGGTATGCGGATAGGCATCGGCAAACTTCGCCAGCCCGACCTTATCGAGAAAATAACGGGCGCGCGCTTCCGCTTCGGCCCGTGTTGCCTGGCGGCTGGCAACCAGCGGAAATAATGTATTCTCCAGCACGGTTTTCCACGGCGGCAACTGGTCAAACTCCTGAAAGACCATGATGCGGTCTGGGCCCGGCCGCGTAACACGCTGGCCGTCGAGGCGGATTTCACCGTCTACCGGAGACAAAAAGCCGCCGATGGATTTGAGCAAACTGGATTTACCGCAGCCGGAAGGCCCTAACAGCACAAAGCGCTCGGCGGGAAAGACGTCAAAACTCACATCATGAGTAGCACGTACCAGACTGTGCCGCGTGCGGTATTCCAGCCCGACCCGATCCACTTGCAATAGCGGTTTGCTGGCAGCGTCGTGAGAGTGGTGTGTCATGCTTGTTCTCCTGCGTAGCGACAAGGGTTCTCGTCGAATGAATCTGACATTGGTCGTTTAGCTACCCGGCTGGTCATGGATTTCAGCAAAGAAATAGTCTTTCCAAGAGGCGGCTTTGTTTTTCAACACGCCAAGCTGTTGCAGTTTTTCGGCATAAACATAGGTGCGCTCTGGCGTGATGGTAAAATCGATCTCAGGATCGGAGACGATACGTTTCACGAGCTCAGGATCCAGCTTCGATTTCTCGACCCGAATATAGGTTTCGGCCGCTGCGGCTTTATCGGCTTTGACGATCTGCGAGGCTTCCTTCAGCGCTTCGTAAAAAGCGCGGTAGGTTTTCGGATTTTCATCATGAAATTTCTGCGTGGTATACAGCACGTTAAATGTTGCCTGACCACCCAGCACATCGTAAGAGCTAAGAATTTTGTGCACATTGGCATGTTCCAGCGCCTGATATTGGAAAGGCGGACTGGAGAAGTGGGCATTGATTTCGGAACCACCCGCGATTAGCGCCGCACTGGCATCGGGATGCGGCAGGCTGACGGAAATTTTGTCGAAGCGTTTGAAATCCTCTGTCCCGTAAAGCTTTGCGGTTTCGATTTGCAGCGTGCGTGACTGGAAGCCAACACCAGCAGCGGGCACGGCGATACGATCTTTATCGCTCAGGTCGCGAATGGTTTTCACCGCCGGGTTATTGCTGAGCAAATAGTTGGGCATAGAACCGAGCGAGGCGATCGCTTTTACATTCTGACGACCCTGTGTGCGATCCCACACGGTGAGCATCGGTGGGACACCGGCGGAGGCCACATCCAACGCGCCGGACAGCAGCGCTTCGTTAATTGCCGTCGCGCCAGACAGCGTGCGCCAGTCTACCTTGATATCCAGCCCTTGCTGCTTACCATGCTTTTCTATCAGGCTTTGGTCGCGCACCACATCCAGAATCAGATAACCAATACCAAACTGTTGTGCAATGCTAATGGTGCCTTCGGCATTGGCACCACATGCCGTTAATGTTAGGCCAATCACAGCGGCAAGGCGTGTGAAACGCGTCGATTTTTTCGCGGGTAGTGAGTGATTCATTATCGGTGTCTCATTATTAATAGTAATAGGGGTGGCAATAAAATTAGAGAAAAACGACAAGGTATTATTTCAATAAATCATTCGTCGGAATAATGAATTAAAGAAGTCATCCTATTTTCTTAGCGGCCCGCTGCTAAAGTGTTTTTTGGAATAAGTTAGAATAAAGGTGATTTTAAATAGCCATGCGCACGAAAAAACAAGCAAGCAACCGCCTTAGCTAAATATTCGCTATAGATAGTTTTATTTTTCAGTTATGGATAAAGACCTGCGCGTTATAGTGAGCCTACATTTCTATTTCAGTATACAGAGAATAATATGCCTGTTTTTAGCCATCATTATTTACGTGATTATTTGCGGGATCGACTAACAGATAATGAGGTAAACGCATCAATTGCAGACATTGTGGCGGATAATCTTGTCGAATCCAGCCTGAAAGGGCATGACTCGCACGGTGTAAGCATGTTGCCACGTTATATCGATGCGATTCGTGAAGGCGGACTTTCACCCCACGCACAGGCGGAAAAAACGCTAGATTTCGGCCCGCTGATTTCCTTTGACGGCCAGCAGGGTTTCGGGCAAGTGGTGGCAAAACAGGCCGTGGCAGAAGGCATCGCTCGTGCACAAACGCATGGTCTGGCGGTGATCAGTCTGGCAAATACTCACCATCTTGGGCGTATCGGCGCATGGGCGGAACAGGCGGCGGAGGTCGGGCTGGTGTCGCTGCATTTTGCCAACGTGTATACCAAACCGGTAGTGCTGCCGTGGCAGGGCCAGCAGGCGCGTTTCGGCACGAACCCGTTCTGTGCCGGTATTCCGGTCGAACAGGGTGACCCCGTAATTCTGGATTTTGCTACCAGCGTGATTGCGGGTAACAAGGCGCGTATCGCGTGGAATGAGGGTAAACAGGTTGCACCTGGCTGTATCGTCGATAATGAAGGCAATCCAACGGTGGATCCACGTTGGCTGATGGAACAGCCGTTGGGGGCGCTACTGCCGTTTGGCGAACATAAAGGGTCGGGGCTGTCGCTGGTTTGCTCGTTACTTGGCGCGGCGTTGACTGGTGGGAAAACGGAACGCACGGCGAAAGGCGAAGGCAAGCAGATTATTAACAGTATGCTGTCTATTTTAATTGATCCGCAAAAATTAGGTGGGGCGGCAACCTATCAGCAGGAAATTCCAGCGTTATTAGAATGGGTACGCCAATCTCGTGATGATAATGAATTATTACTGCCAGGTGACAAAGAAAAGCAAACCTATCGTCATCGGTTGGATAACGGCATTTTTGTCGATGATGTCAGTTGGGGGCAATTATCTTATTTAAATAACAATGCGGCCTGATGTATTGGTTTATTAACTTATTTAACTCATATTTAATTTAACGCCATAGGAAAGAACAATGAAAAATATATTGAGTGCTGTGGGTGTCGGTAGTTTGTTATTAATGACAACATCTGTACTGGCGGCGGAAAAGTATCCTGATGAAGTTCGCGTGGCCTACAGCGGCGGCTCACAGGTATTAGTGTTAGCCAAAGCCGACGGTTCGCTACAAAAAGCATTGGGTGCGCCAGTAAAGTGGGTGCAATTCGCTTCCGGTGCAGATGCGCTGAATTATTTCGCCAGTAACGCGATAGATATCGCCAACTTCGGCTCCAGCCCGGCGACGGCTGGGATTGTCAGAAAACTGCCGGTAGAGATTGTCGGCGTATCCGGCGTGATCGCGACGTATGAGCGACTGATTGCCAAGTCTGGCATCACTACGCTGAAAGAGATCGAAGGGAAGCGCGTCGCCTATCCGCCAAATTCAACGGCGCAGTATGCGCTGGAAGCGGCAATCGCGGTCAACAAGCTCGACCGCAGCAAGATTACCCTTATTCCGCTACGTCCGGCTGAGATGGTAGCGGCATGGAAGCGCGGCGACATTGATGCAGGCTACGTCTGGGCTCCGTTCGCACAAGAGTTGGAGGCTTCCGCCGGACACGCGATTTTCGCGACCAAAGATCTGCAAAAAGATGGCTACCTGATTTACAACAACTATGTGGTCAGGAAGGCGTTTGCCCAACAGTATCCAGAAACGGTGGCACGCTTCCTGCGGGTACATCAGCAGAAAGTGGAGGAGTTCCGTCAGGATCCAGAAAAGGCGGCGGCGATTGTGGCAAAAGAAGTTGGTGCGCCCGTCACAACGGCAACCAATACGCTGTCAGGGCTGGAATATCCGACGCTAGAGCAGCAGGCGACGGAACAGTGGCTAGGTGATGGCACCAATACGGATCGCAGCGGCATCGGTCAGGCGGTCGCCAAAACGGCACATTTTCTGGAGAGTATTGGCGAGGTTCGCCAGCGCGATATTCCCGCGTCGTTCGCTGACTCCATTAA
Organism: Pectobacterium araliae; assembly: GCF_037076465.1. Classification (NCBI taxonomy): domain Bacteria; kingdom Pseudomonadati; phylum Pseudomonadota; class Gammaproteobacteria; order Enterobacterales; family Pectobacteriaceae; genus Pectobacterium; species Pectobacterium araliae. The sequence goes on from NZ_AP028908.1 coordinate 1,564,007, forward strand.
TTCCTCTTACCTGAAGCAGGCAGCAAAAGGGAATTAACGGGTCGTGAAAAGAACGCATTATGTGTTATTGAGCATCACTGCTGTGGCGGCGGTGCTCGCGTTGTGGCAATGGGCAGGAGCGGAGCAGTGGGTTGATCCGCTGCTGTTACCGCCGCTGTCGGATATTCTCCTGACCGCTGGAGAACTGGCGCAAGATGGCTATCGGCAGGTATCGCTATGGGAACACATTGCCGTCAGCGTCGCTCGGGCGCTAAGCGCTTTTAGCGTGGCGATTATTCTTGGCGTGCCCCTTGGTCTGTTGATGGGACTATCGCCGCCGATTGCTGCCGTATTTAATCCTTTCGTTCAGTTTCTGCGGCCATTGCCTAAAATCGCGCTGATCCCGCTGGCGGTCGTCTGGCTGGGAATTGGCGAAGCATCCAAATTCTTTCTGATTTTTATCGCGACTTTTCTCAGCGTCGTGGTTGGTGCCTGTGCCGCCGTGGAGCGCGTGGAACGTTCCCGTATCCGCGTCGCGCAAACGCTTGGTGCGAACCCTCGCCAGATCTTTTTTCACGTGGTGCTGCCCGATACGCTGCCGGAGCTGTTTACTACGGTGCGGCTGGCTATCGGTATCGGCTGGACGTCCCTGATAGCGGCGGAAATGGTCGCCGCGACCTCGGGTATTGGCTGGATGGTAATGAATGCCAGCGCTTATCTGCGTACCGATATTGTCATGTTGGGTATCTTACTGTTGGGAGGGATTGGCTATGTGCTCGATCTACTCTTGATCGGAGCGCAGCGCATCTTTGTGCCGTGGGCGGGGAAATCATCATGACAGAACAGGCTCAGCCTACTGCACCCCATATTGCTGTAGAACACGTTAGCCTCACGTTTCCATCACAAAGTGGCACTTTAACGGTGTTGGATGATGTTTCTCTCCAGATCGCCAAAGGTGAATTTGTGGTGCTGCTGGGGCCTTCTGGCTGCGGCAAATCGACCATTCTTAATTTAATCGCCGGCTTTGAAACCGCTGACGTGGGACAGGTGCGATGCGGTGGTGCGCCGGTTCGGCGTCCGGGACCATCGCGCGGCATGGTATTTCAGCAGGCCAATTTATTTCCCTGGCTCACCGTGCTGGAAAACGTGACGTTTGGTCCACGGATGCAGGGCGCAGATAAAATCCGCATTCAACGAGAAGCAAAAGACTATCTGGCACTGGTTGGGCTAGAGGGCTTCGAGCAGCACTCTCCGTGGCAGCTTTCCGGTGGGATGAAACAGCGGGTGGCGCTGGCGCGAGCCTGGCTGCCGAACCCTGAAGTGCTGTTGATGGACGAACCCTTTGGTGCATTGGATGCACAAACCCGTTTGATGATGCAGGAGCTACTGCTGTCCGCCTGGCAGAAAACCGGCACTACGCTGCTGTTTGTTACACATGACGTCGACGAAGCGCTGTTTCTGGCCGACCGCGTTGTGGTGATGTCTGCACGTCCCGGCCGTATCGCTGAGACGATCCCACTGCCGTTTGGTCGTGAGCGGGACATTGAAACGCTGGCTCAGCATCCTGACTATGCCGCATTGAAGCAGCGTATTTTACATCGCGTGCGTGAAGAAGCGCGCCGTCACCTTAATTTGTAATCAATTTCTCAGGAGAACATCATGCACCTTGCCCGATTCCCCCGTTTATCACTCGGTCATTTCCCTACGCCGCTGGAGGCGCTACCGAACTTGTCAGCGTATCTGGGCGGGCCGACGATTTATATCAAACGCGACGACGCGACAGGATTAGCGACCGGTGGGAATAAAACCCGCAAACTGGAGTTCCTGCTTGCCGATGCGCAGCAGCAGGGCGCGGATGTCATCATCACGCAGGGCGCGACGCAGTCTAACCATGTGCGACAAACCATTGCGGCAGCGGCAAAGCTCGGGCTGAAAACCAAGGTGCTGCTGGAAAAACGCGTGGAGGACTACGGTGAAGACTACCAGCGCTCCGGTAACGTGCTGCTGGATAACCTGCTGGGCGGTGAAATTATCGATCATCTGCCAGCGGGTACGGATATGCAGCAGGCGATGGAAACGTTAGCGGAATCACTGCGTAAAGAAGGATTGAAGCCTTATGTCATCCCCGGCGGCGGCTCCAGCCCGGTAGGCGCGTTGGGCTACGTTGCCTGTGCGGAAGAACTGTTGTTCCAGTCCAGCCAGCAGCGTCTGCGCATCGATCATATTGTGCATGCGACGGGCAGTACCGGAACGCAGGCGGGATTGGTTACCGGACTGGCGGCAACACACAGCCAGATTCCACTACTAGGCATCAGCGTCAGAGCGCCGAAAGCGAAGCAGGAAGAGAATGTTTACGCATTAGCACAGCGTACCTGGCAACTGCTGGGGATTCCCGGTGAACTGCCGCGTAGCGCGGTGCAGGTAAACAGCGACTATGTTGGCAAAGGCTACGGCATTCCCACTGAAGGAACGCTGGAAGCGCTCAGGCTGTTAGCGCAGTTGGAAGGCATTTTGCTCGATCCCGTTTATTCAGGCAAAGGGATGGCGGGGCTGATCGATCTGATTCGTCAGGGACATTTTCGCGCCGATGAAAACATTGTTTTCATCCATACCGGTGGTTCGGCGGGGTTGTTTGGCTACCGTCAACTGTTCGAACAAACGGCCGCACAATGAGTACGCCACTGATTGGCGTGCTGGGTGGCATGGGGCCGCTGGCGACGGTCGATCTGTTGCATAAAATCGTTGAAGAAACGCCCGCCAGCCGCGATCAGGATCATGTGCCGGTGGTCGTCTGGAACGTACCGCAAATTCCCGATCGCCAACAGGCGCTGGCAGGCAACGGTGAATCGCCGCTGCCGACGCTGTTGCACGCTATCCGGCAGTTGAATCGCCTGTCGGTCAGCCATATTGTGGTGCCGTGCAATACGGCGCACCACTGGTTTGACGCGTTCGCTGAGGTCAGCCCTGCACCGCTGGTGCATATTGCCGATGCCACGCTGTACGCGCTGACACAGGCCGATGAGGCAAAAGCATCACCGCGTAAAATCGGGTTGATTGCGACTCACGGGACGCTCAATGCAGGATGGTATCAGCAGCGTTTTGCCGCGCAGTTAGGTGCGGAAACCGTGGTGCCGAACGAACAGGAAATGACAACGCTTTTTGTTCCGGGGTGCTATGCGGTAAAGCGTGGAGAATTACAGCACGGTGGGCGGTTGCTGGAGCAGCTTGCGGCACAGTTGGTGGAACGGGGAGCAGAACGTCTGGTGCTGGCCTGCACGGAAGTACCGCCTGCGCTGGAGGCGGTATCGTCACGCTGGAGGGATATCAGCATCGACCCCACGCGTGCATTGGCACAGGCGTGCGTTCGCCTCTGGCTACAGAGATAAAAAAACACCCTGCCAGCGTGCTGCTCACAGGGTGGAGTGACAATCTCATTAAAGCTGCCTATTGCTGGGCGGTTTTTCGGCGGATTACAGGAAGCCGTACATCGCGGCGAACACCCAGCCAAAGACGCAAGAGGTACTTACGCCGATCAAACCTGGCAGAATGAAGCTGTGGTTGATAACGAAACGGCCGATTTTGGTGGTGCCTGAGCGGTCGAACTGGATGGCAGCCAGATCGCTTGGGTAGGTCGGCAGAATATAGTAACCGTAGCAGGCCGGTGCTGAGGCCACGATGTACGCCGGATCGACCCCGATGGCCAGCGCAACAGGAACTATCGCTGCCAGTGCTGCCGCCTGCGAGTTAACGAATTTGGACACGATCAGCAGGATAATGGCGTAAGCCCAGGGATAGACTTTCACCAACGAGCCAAGCGTGGATTTGATTTCTTCCAGATGTGCACCGAACATGGTTTCCGCCATCCAGGCGATACCATATACCGCGACGATGGCAATCATCCCCGAACGGAACACTTCGTTTTTCGAGATTGATGACGGATTGGTTTTGGTTGCGATAATGATGATTGCGCCAGAAAGCAGCATAAACATCTGGATCACCAGGACCATCGACAGCGGCTTGCCAGCGAAAACCGGACGCAGCTCTTCAACCGCCCCGAGAATGGCCACCGCACCGATAGTTGCCAGAAAAATCCACATGGCGATCCAGTTGCTGCGCGGCAGTTTTCTGTCTAGCAGCGTAGCGGTATCGCCATACACATACTGTTTGTTTTCTGGATCGGCGATGAATTTCTGAAAGTCTTCATCCTTGTCCAGATCCTTACCGCGGAACCAACTGAAAATCCCTATCGCCAAGATACCCAGTAGGGTGGAGGGGATGGTAATTGCGAGCAGATCAAGGAATCCCAGATGTTTACCCTGGAAGGTGAAATTAGCCAGCATGGCAACTAGCGATACCACCGCAACAGAAACCGGACTGGCAATAATTCCCATCTGTGCACCGATGGAACTGGCAGCCATCGGTCTTTCAGGACGGATATTATTCTTGATGGCGACATCATAAATAATCGGCAGGATGGTATACACCACGTGGCCTGTACCGCACAGGATCGTCAGAATACAGGTGACAAACGGCGCGATAATCGAAACGTATTTCGGGTTACGCCGCAGCATACGTTCTGCGAGTTGCAGCATGACATCCAGTCCGCCCGATGCCTGAAGCGTTGCCGAGGCGGCCACCACGGCAATGATGACCAACATGACGTCAACAGGGGGTTTACCCGGTTGCAGTTTAAAGATAAAGACCAGAATAACAAGTCCGACCCCGCCTAATAAACCCAGCGCGATCCCGCCTTTTCTTGCCCCGTAAAAAAGGCAGATTAGGACAATGACTAATTGAATGATGAAATCCATAGTAGCCCCATTGCATTGCTTAATATAATGAAATAATTCGTTAGAATTAAAATAGGTAGAGATTTACTGTGGCTACTATATGGACGGGTTGTTATTTGTTTTCTTGATCTAAATCTATTTAATTTTACCTTTATGTTATTTGCTGGAAATAAAAGATCTTGCTCGCAATAATTGAGTATTTTTGATTTATTTAGTTTATTAAGTGTGATTTTAGTTTGTTAATAATGGGTGTGATCGGCGTTTGACGAGGTTGTTAATGGTCTTTGGGGTGTTTTTTAAAAATAATTAATGCTTTGTTTTTATTTTGTTATGGCTTGTGTTGTTTTGGTTTCTGTTTTCGTTAATGTTTACCATAAAAAATGCATCTCGATGTTAATTAATCTACCATTAACGGGGTATTTCCCCATATTCTATTGTTTTTAAATGATTAGTTTAAAAATTGAAAAATGAATCCCTCTTTGGCAATGAAGTCAACATTAGGCCATTGTGGTTTTGTCGGGAAATAAAAATCTGCACGTTGATGCGACTCATTCTAGAAATATAGCTGATGTGTTTTTTGTTATTTTTTCCTTTGATGCGAAGGGCGACTATTTTTATAGAGTGATTGGTTATTAAGATAAAGTTTCTATAAATTTTTTAGAATATCTGGATAGCGGATATTTCCCTTTCAAAGCAGAATATAGCCGAATATCGGTGTGGTTATTCTCTTTTTGAGCGGCACCCGCTATGCGACTAACTATGCACTATGCGACTAACTGTGCGCGAAATAGGTCGCTAACTGGCGTAATGTCTGCTCATCCAGCGTGCCTGCGTAGTAACGCAGTTGTAGCCAGGCTGTTAGCCAGGTATAACGCGCTTCGGTCAGGTCGCGTCGTGCACCGTAAAGCTGTTGTTCGGCATTCAGTACATCAAGGTTCACACGTTCCCCACCCTGAACGCTCTTCTGTGTGGCGGTGACCAGCGCCAGTGCTGATTTTTCTGCCAGTTCATAAGCACGGATTTTCGCCTGACTGCTGGTGACTAAATTGAACTGGCGGCGCAATTCCGTCTGAATGGTTGCCGTTTGTTCGTCCTTTTCCCGTGCGGTCTGCTGATAGCGCTCCTTTGCCTGACGCGTTGCGGCAGAGACGCCACCGCCTGCAAAAATCGGTACGCTAACGCGGATACCAATCGACCGCGTATCGTATTTCTGGTTGTAGCTGTTTTCAGTATCTGATTGCGTGTTACGTGTGCTGGCGACCAGCGTGACCTGCGGCAGGTGACCCGCTCGGTTACGCTCAATGCCGTATTTCGCCACGGCCAGCGATTGATTTAGCGCCAATAGCTGCGCGTTGTGACGGAGCGCCAGCGATTGCCAGTACTGATAGCCCGCAGGGTGAAGCGGTAGCGCTGTGAAATGCGAGGTTAATGCCGCAAGTTGCTCTACGCCAACAGGTATACCCAGCAGCGTTTCCAGTTCACGTAGGCTGATATCCAGATTGTCCTGCGTTTCGATGAGCTGTGCCTCTGTCAGGTTGACCCGCGCTTCGGTTTCCAGCATATCGGTACGGGTGCCTTCTCCCTGCTGAAAAAGACGTTGATTCAGTTGGTATTGTTCGCGATAGGCGCGCTGCTGTGCCTGAACCAGCGCAATCTGTTCGCGGCTAAACAGCACGTTGGTGTAGGCTTGAAACAGGCGAACCAGCAACTGTTGGCTGGCATCACGCAACTGTTCGTCTGCCAGTACGGCGCTGGCTTCACCCTGCTGAAAGCGCGACCACGCTGCGTAGTCGATCAACGGCTGTTGCACGGAAAAGCTGGAAGCCCGGCTGGTATAATCCCGTTCCGACTGTTGGCCACCCGCTGTAACCGTGGAATCGTTGCGGGATTGGTTGTAGTCATAGGTGACTTTTGGCAACAGTCCGGCTCGCCCGATATTCTTCTCTTCGCTGTCGGCGTTGCGTGCATGTACGGCTGCCTGAAAAGCAGGATCGTGCGTCAGCGCCTGTTGCCAGGCTTCCATGAGTCCCAGTGCCTGACTCGGTGCGCTGTAAAGCAGTGTGAGAAAAATGGGTACGGCATAGCAGGAGCGGATCGCCGCGCGGTAAACGGGTGAAAGGCGCAGCATGGTTATTCCTCGGTCAGTGCCAGATGCAGGCGATCGGAAAGCGGTTTGAACAGATAGTTGAGCAGGGAACGCTCACCGGTACGAATAAAGGCTTCCACTGGCATGCCGGGCCGAACATCCAGCCCGGCAAGCTGCTGCTTACCCTGTTCATTGACGCGTATACGTAAGGCGTAATAGGGTTTTCCCGTCTGCTGCTCGACGAGCTGATCGGCACTGATGAGTGTGACAACGCCGGAAGTACGTGGTGTGGTGCTTTGATTGAACGCAGAAAACAGCAGTTCGACGGGTAGCTCGTTGCTGACTCTGTCCACCAGTTCGATAGGCAACTGTGCGTCAATCAATAGCGGTTGCCCATCAGGAACGATCTCCATCAACATCTGCCCGCTGTTCACGACGCCGCCTTCGGTGTGCAGCGCCAACCCGACCACCGTGCCGCTGGCGGGCGCGCGAATGTGCGTATGCTGAAGTTCATAATCCGCCGTTTTCAGCCGCTGGGTGAGATCCTGAATGGAACGCTGGGTATCGGCGAGCTGGGCGCGTACTTCCTTTTGGTATTCGTTCTGGCGCTGCTGAATCTTTTGTTCCAGCTCGACGACCTGCTGCTGGAGTTGCACCTGATTATTGCGTTCCTGCGCAATCGCCCCCGCCAGTTGAGCGGCTTGTCGCTCGACGTCCAACAGGCGATTACGGGCGATATACCCTTCTTGTGCTAATGGACGTAATCCGCGTAGCTGCTCACTGACGATCTGGAACTGCGTTTGGCTGCTGGCAAGCAGCGCCTGTGACCCCTGTGACTGTGCTTTTGCCCCGATGATGGCGGCTTGCATCGCGGCGCGTTCCTGCTGCAACGCCGCACGACGGCTGATGAAGAGTTGCTGCTGGGCGATCTGGATCTGTTGTATGACGGTGCTGTATTGCTCAGTGGGAGCAGGGAAGGGGAGCGTACCCAGATCGTCGCGCTCTGCGATCAAACGCGCTTCACCCGCGTGCGCTTCCTGAAGCTGCGTGACGAGATTATCGCGCTGCGCCTGAGCGGGCGTTTGATCCAGCGTAGCAAGAATCTGCCCAGCCTGCACGCGGTCACCATCCCGCACGGCGAGCGTGGCGATGCGCCCGCTGCTAACAGGTTGCACAGCTTTACGGCTATCCGCGACGACAACTCGACCGGATACGGCGACACCTTTATCCAACGGTGCCATGCCTGCCCAAAGCAGCAGACCACCAAAGCCTGCCAAAACCAGCCAAATGCCGTGCTTCAAATAGCGTCCGGCATCAGTATGTAACGGCATCGCTGCAACGTTATCCGCCGCCTGATGCTGGGAGACGGTCGACAGTGGTGGGACTTCGCGTAGCGCGGACATGGTTATCCTCTTCCTTCCATGATGCTTTCCTGATGACGGGCGTTAGTGAGCAATGTGTTGAGCCTCATTTATCCGGCACGGCACGGCGAGACGTCGGCGCGCTGTACACCATACTCAGCCCGGCTGAACCTGGTTCCTTTGGGATAAAGGTATTCGCGGCGTCGGCTGTTTTAACCGGTGTGGGTTTGGCGTTGGTGGATTGGGTAATAGAAGCCTTAGCGGGTTTAGCTCGCTGTAGTTCTTTCAGCACCTGCTCTGTCGCGCCGAAATACTGGATCTGCCCAGCGCGTAGGACTAATAGCTTATTGGCGCAGGAGAGCAGAGCAGGCTTATGTGTGATTAATATCTGCGTGCTTTGATTTTCCTGCTGGGCAGCAATGGCGGCCACTAAGGCTTTCTCGCCGTCGTCATCCAAGCTGGCATTCGGTTCATCCATGACAATCAGGCGTGGCTGGTTGTAAATGGCTCTGGCGAGAGCGACGCGCTGTTTTTGACCGCCGGATAGCCCGGCACCGCCTTCACCCAGCGGGGTATCGTAGCCCTGTGGCAACCGTAGAATCATTTCATGAACGCCTGCTGTGATAGCGGCGGCGACGATCTTTTCTGCATCCGGCTGAGTGAAACGGGCGATGTTTTCGGCAATCGTCCCGCTGAAAAGCTGTACATCCTGTGGGAGATAGCCGATGAACTGGCCCAGTTCGCCTTTGTCCCATTGGTGCATGTCTGCACCATCCAGCCTGACTTTGCCGCCGAGGGCGGGCATGGCCGCCACCAGCAGGCGGGCGAGGGTGGATTTACCTGAACCGGAAGGGCCTAAAACGCCAAGCACATCGCCGGGAGCCAGTTCAAACGTAATATTGGCGAGTATGGGCGTTCGGGTATTGGGGGCGTTGGCGCTGAGTTGCTCTACCTGAAGCTTACCTTCTGGAGCGGGCAGCGCCATGCCGATCTGTCGTGCTGGGTGATTATCGAGCAAGAGGTTGACACGTTGCCAGGCGAGGCGTGCCTGCATCCACTGTTTCCAGACGCCAATGATTTGATCGATCGGGCTGAGTACGCGGCTTACCAGAATGGAACCCGCAATCATCATACCCGGTGTGATATCGCCATTGACGGCCAGTAGTGCGCCCAGACCCAGCATCAGCGACTGAAGCGCTAACCGGGTGCTTTTCGTCAGCGAGGTGATGTTGGCGCTTTTTTCGCTGGCAACATTCTGATAATAGAGAAATGCGTTGTGCTGCGTCAGCCAGCGCTCACGCATGGCGGGCAGCATTCCCATGGCTTCGATAGCATCGGCGTTGCGCAAATTGGCATTGGCCTGCTGTGTCGCCTGAACGGTATTTTGTGCCGCTAAAGCTAAGGGTTCTCGCGTAAGTTTTTGATTCAACCAGGCCAGCACAATCAGCATAATCGCCCCCGCCAGTGCCATTGCGCCCAGCCAGGGATGAAGTAAGAAGATCACCAGAAGGTAAACGGGAAACCACGGTGCATCAAAGAAAGCGAATAGCGCGTTTCCGGTGGCGAACTGACGCAGAGCGGTAAGATCGTTTAAGGCTTGTCCGGCTCCCGCCGTTCCATTCTTGAGATTACTTTCAAACGCGGCGTTGTAGATGCGCTGATTCAGGCGCATATCCATCTGTGTGCCGAGTCGGATCACCACGGCACTGCGTATCCATTCCAGTAATCCCATTAATAAAAACAGACCAAGCATCATGATCGTCAGCATCGCCAGCGTCATGGTGCTGCTGGAAGGCAGGACGCGGTCATAGACCTGGAGCATATAAATTGCCGGTGCCAGCATCAGCAGGTTGATGACGGCGCTGAACAGGCCAATTCCCCAGAACCCCCGGCGGTAGGCGGCCAGCGCGTCAATAATCTCCCGGCCTGATGCTGCTGGATGGGGTGCGGGCATGGGATGTTCCTTCTTCAATAAAATCGCGCTCATTCCCACTACATACTGTGGACAAGGGGGAAAGCGGTTAGCCGTACCGCTATTGACGCGGTTTGCCAACGGTCATTACACTCAATAAACCGTCGCGGTGCCGTACCCGCCATATTTCGAGCTGCGTCCCTGCAACTCGAATTATTGAGGGTATATACTCTCTCCGTACCGCGACGGTGTTCACTCAAACGGCTAAAAGCGTCATCTTTTAGCCGTTTTCTTATGCCGCCAGCAGATCGGCGGTTTCGGCAACGCCAACAACGTCAACCACGGTATCGGCAGAAAGTACCGCATCTGAGGTTGCTGTCGCGAAGCTCAGGCTATCCAGGCTAGCGTTGATATCAATACCGGCATTGGCTAGCACGTCCAGCAACGGCTGAACCTGACCGCTCATCAGACCGTAAACAACCTGATGCACCACGCCTTCACGGCCGCTATCCACGATGCTGGAGAGATCGAGGCCGCTAAAGGTGACCTGAGGTTCTTGAATGGCATATTCGGTGCTGGTGCCGCCGCTCAGACCGTCACCAAAGGTCAGTGAATCCAGTTGGCCGTACAGAACGTGGTTAGAGAATTGATACGTCAGGTTGCCTTCGGCAACGAAAGCGGAGGTGTCGTTATTCGGGCTGACCAGAGAGTATTGCGTCCCGTTATTCCAGGAGGTGCCACCGTAGAACCCCCCCGAGTTGCTGTCGGTGACGTTACCGTTGGTGTGGTTAGCATTGCCGAATAAAGAGGACCACTCGGTCAGGTACTGGGAGATAGAATAACTGGAAAACTCGGTGTCATACTGAATACTTAAACTCATGTTTTATTCCTCATTAATACTCTATCTGATAAACGGAGGCGTTTTGTACCTCCTCTGACAAACCGCGCATCGTGATGATTCGCGGTTGATTCACTCGCAGGTAATCCCTGCAAAAAATGCTTAAAAGCGATATTCAATTCCGCCCTGGATGGTTCTTCCTCTCCCCAGCGTGTATGAAATCGAATCGCCATAGCTAACGATGTACGCGCGATTAGTGACGTTTTCTATTGCCGCACTGACCTTTACATTATTCGTGACTTGATAGCTGGCGTAGAGATCGAATAGGGTATATTTGGGCCAGTCGGCGACGTAGAAATTGCCAGTCCCTCCCGCCTGATTCACCGCCGAGCGATCCTGATAGCCTCGGTTGTAGCGAATCACTGCGCCGGCATCTAATTTACGATCGAATGCTCTGGTGCCAATCGTGAGACTTCCCCGATCGCTCGGCATATAAGAAGACGAGCTAAAAACGGTGCCGTAATTGCATTGCTCGTAGTTATTCACGTCATCATAGGGTGTGGCGTAATAATTATTTCGACCGCCTTCGCGTATGACGACGCCGCCAAGCCAGGCCGTGTTTGAGCAAAAGTCATTTTTGCCAATCATTCTGGTGTAGGTCAGATCGGCATAAAATCGACCCGTGTCGTAATTCAATTGATATTCGATACCGCGGAAACGAGTTTTTGCCAGATTATTGACATACGCTGCGTTACCGGAACCAGCGCCAGTGTAAACACCGGGTTTAACTCGTCCGATCTCCATATTGATGTAGTTGCTTATCTTGGTATCGAAATACGCCACCTTGGCAACCAGACGATCGGATTCTGTAAGCAGCTCGCTGGCCTTAATATTGAACCCCGTTTCCCACGCGGTTGATCGCTCCGGCGCCAAATAAGGGTTGGGGTATTGCGTTGATGAGGAGTGCGCGCTGCCCGTGGTCAACGTTTCCGTAATGGCGGGTGGGCGCCATGATTTCCCATAATTGCTGAACAGTTCAAGCCACGTTATCCCCGGTTTAACGGCAATAGCGGCGGTGGGCGAAAGCTTTCCGCTTTCGCTATCCACCTTCCAGAAGTGAGTGTTTCTGACGGTCGGGCAGAGTGTTAGACGATTTGCCGTGCAGGGATTATCCACCGTATACGGGAACTCGGTGATCTCCATTCCCGTTGTACCGCGCAGGCGATAGCGGTCATAACGCAGGCCGCCTTCTAGCGTAAGGAAATCCTCATAGCCGTAGGTCAGGTTGGCAAACATGCTGGCTAGGGAACGGTTACCACCTGGTGTGACGCCCGCCATGGATTCGCGTGTGGACTCACTGCTGGACTTATCGTAGAAAACGTCAACGCCGTAGTTGGCGTTCAGTTCATGCTGAGCTGGTAAACTGAAACGTGAGGTGTTCTGTACCTGCACACCGTAAGTACGCATCCGGCTACGCGTCCAATAACTATTATCGATGACGCTGGTACTGTAGGTGTCTGATTTGTCGGTCGTATCGACATAATAAAGTTTGGCGCTAAAATCAAGCCAATCGTGATCGTCTGGGTTTAGGTGGTAATCCAATGCGCTGCTGCGTGACATGGTGTTACTAAACCCACTTTTTTTCCAACCCAGTTCGGGGAACGTGGTGTTCGTTAACATACTGGGATTGGGCGTGTCTGTCTGAGTCTGCAAATAACTGAACTGGATACGTTGGTTGGCGGGAAGATTCCAGCCTACTTTAGCCAGCCGAGAGCGCATCGTGTGGCCTGAGTCAGTCACTTTGCCATGTTTCAGCGAATCGCTGGCGCGAAGCGTGTTCTCATCGCTTCCCGATGCGGTGCGAATATCGCCAATTTTGCCTTTATTGCCCGGCCAGTAATCGCCCAGATGACGCTCGCTGGCTCCGACTAAAATATCACCGCTTTCGTTACCGAGTGCGAGAATCCCGCTGCCGATAAAATGTGTTCCATTGTCTCCCGTGCTGGCGTGCAATTTTCCGCCCAGTTCTTTACCCGGCGCCAGAAAATCACTGGCGCTGACGGTATTAAACGTAGCGATACCGCCGAATGCGCCCGCGCCGCCCATACCGCTCGTGGCGCCTTTCTCAATCGTAGCGCCGGAGAGCAGTTCTGAATCAATATACATTTGGCCGTTACGCTGCCCGTGACCGCTTTTCTGGAAGTTCTGCCGCATACCGTCAATGTTCATATTCACGCGACCAAAGTCCTGTATCCCGCGAATGTTCACCGACAGCGAAGGGTCTTGCTGGCTGACGCTGGAGTACACACCAGCAGATTGTTCCAACATATCGGCCGCGTGGCGGGTAGGGCGCTGATCCATCTGCTCACGTGAAATGACGCTGATGGCGCGCGGTTGTTCATAGATCCAGTCGCCCGGATTGGCGACGGTAAACGCGCGTACCGTCATCACGTCGTCTATTTTTGCCGTATCGACGTTGACTGAACGAGGGCGCAGAGTAATCACGCCATTGCTGCCGATCTGAAAGTCGACCGGGTTAGCACCGATCAACTGGCGTAGCCCTTGCTCTGGCGTGAAGCGCCCTTGAAGCGCGGCGGCCTGCATATTTTCCAGTTTGACGTCAGCAAAAAAGACCTGTAGCCCCGCCTGTTCGGCGAAACGCAGCAACGCGCTGCTCAACGGCTGCGCGCTGATGGAAAAGGCGGTGCTCTGACGAGCCGCTTCCTGAACGCTGGCGGCCTGCGTTTCTGCTTGCGCATAGTGGAGCGAGCCAGACAACGACAGTGCGATGCCGACGGCGAGAGAAAGTGGATTCCGTTGTAACAAGCGGTTGTCTTGCTGTTGTGTTCTTTTAAACATTTTTCGCCTGGTCTGCCATCCGTTAAATCATCAATAAGCATTAATAAACAAAGGGATAATTCACCACATTATTCTTAATGAAAATGATAATAAAAATCATTACCTAAATATGAAGACGGCTGAGATGACAGAACCCGTAAAAAAATATTTAAATTTTTTTCTCCGCAGAGTTGCGGCCTTGTGAACGTGAAGGGAATTTATGCGTGATTACCACGCCTGAGCAGCATGGCAGGAGTGGGTAAGACAGAGGGAGAAAGGATCAGTACAGAATAGTGACGCCGGGCAGAGAAACGGTTTTGGCACCCAGTTCAGTTGCCATGGTTTGCAGTGCGTTATCTAGCTCGTTCAGCGAAAAAATGCCGCTGACCTGACGTTGGCGCAGTGCTGAACGAGGAATGACGATCGTACCAGAGCGGTACTGATTGATACGTGCGATCACGATAGCGAGCGGCTGTTGATCAAATATCAGCAGACCACGCCGCCAATCGCCACGCTCGCGACTATTCCAACCGGGAAGACGCGTTATACCTTGTTCTGTATAACGCGCAGCCTGTTCTTCATCAAGCCGCAGCGCTTGTCCGCTTGCGGCTACCTGAACGCTGTGCTCCACCACGCCGACGGTCGTTATCTGTGATGAATTTTGCACAATAAACTGTGTACCTAGCGCCTGTGTGGTGCCTGATGCCGCCTCGACCAGGAAAGGCCGTTTTTCCTGTGTAGTTGTCGGGGCAACGGTGAACCAGGCCGAGCCTTGCAGCAATGTGACTCGCCGTTCTTGCGCGGTGTAAGCAAGAGCAATCGCGCTGCCTGCATCCATATCAACCTGGCTACCATCCGGTAGCGTAACCTGTTTAACCTGACGATCGGCATGATAATCCGAGCGCAGCGTTATAATACCGTCTGAAATCCACGTCGTGCCGAGACTGAAGCCCAACAGCAATAAGGCCGCGATTTTCCACTGTGTCGCACGGTTGACGCGTCTGCTGGGCAATGTTGCTAGCGGCAGTGGTTGCAGGACCTTTTTTTGCTCGGTACTGAGCGAGCCGAGTCCATGCCAGAGCATCCCCGCTTGTTCCAAAGCATGATGATGGCGGGGGTCTTGTGCCAGCCAATGCTGAAATATCAGTTCCTGTTCATCCTCCAGCGGCGCTTCGGCCAAACGTATGGCCCATCGTGCTGCCTGTTGATGGATTTCAGGGGGATAATCGTTCATGTTATAGGCCTGGAGTGTGTAGGGTCTCTAAATAAGTAGACGTCTGACGGTAATAAACCCGTAAATAATTTGTGATTATTTCATTATTGGCAGCTATTTTCACTAAGAGCGGATCGTCAGCATGGCATGCAGTGTCATAGCAAGATGCTTCTCAACGGTGCTGAGAGAGATATCCAACTGCTGAGCAATTTGCGCCTGTGTCATGTGTTCAAACCGATGCAGATGAAATATCAACTGCGTGCGTTCAGGCAATGTTGCCAGTATGTTTGCCAGACGCTCCAGCTCCTGTTGGGCGATTGCCGCCCGATCGAGTTGGGGTGCGGCATCAGGCAGAGCGTCCAGCGTGGTATCCATGTCGTCAACACCCGTTGCCATCTGCCAGCGTTGCTGATGGCGGACATGGTCGAGCAGCAAATTATTGGCTGTTTTATAGAGATAGGCTTTCTTGTCGTCTACATCATCTTGCTGTTCCAGCCGTTGTGCCAACCGTAAAAAACTCTCTTGCACCAGATCTGCCGCTGCCTGAGGGTCGCGCAGTTTGTGATTGAGATAGCGTTCTAACCGTTCTGCATAGTGGTTGAACAGCATTCTGAGTTCAGACTCTGACATGCCAACGTCCCGCCAGGTGACCTTCCCGCCGACTCTGCGGCAACAGAAATCCTTTCCCTTGTCACGGTGCTGCCCATAAAAATGCGTGGCACTGTCCTCGATGGGGTAAGGCCCTGAATAATAAATATGATGTAATTGATAATTATTATCACATATGACGAAGGGGAAAGCAGAGTTAAATCTTCTTCAGATTGGCGGATTTTCGCCGTCGACTACACTTAATCTTTGTTGACGTATCATTTGATTAAGAGGAATGACAATGACGACAAAGGACGATCCCAAAGACGTGACAGTCAGCGAAGGGCTGGCAAAAGTGCATGAGGCGTCAGATCAACTGACGGAAGAAGAAATTGAGGCGTTGGCGGAAGAAGCCAGACAGTCTGCTACGCAGACGAAGAAAGCGTCGGGTAACACGCCCTAGTCTGATGCCGCCTGTCGCAGAACGGATTGATGCGCAAACATAACGTGGCAAGTTTTTTGCACAGACATTTTGCAGATAGTGATGAAAAACACGATCGTTTTCTCTCTGTAAGGAAAATGTATGCATGACAAACTACTGATAGAAGGCAAGCTGGTCGCAGGAAAAGGCGAAATATTGCCCGTATTCAACCCCGCAACGGGAGAGCAAATTGCCGCCATCGCGCAGGCCGATCTGCACCAGGTTGATGCAGCGGTTCTGGCTGCGGAGTCCGCCTTTGCACACTGGGGGCAGACTACGCCGAAAACACGCGCTACGCTGCTGCTACGGATTGCCGATGCCATCGAGGAAAATGCCGAGACGTTCGCTGAGCTGGAATCACTGAACTGCGGTAAGCCTTATCACGCGGCGCTGAATGATGAGGTGCCTGCGGTGGCGGATGTGTTTCGCTTCTTTGCCGGGGCGGCACGCTGCCTGAGCGGTTCAGCCGCGGGAGAATATCTGGAAGGACACACCTCTATGATCCGGCGCGATCCGGTGGGCGTGGTGGCGTCCATTGCCCCGTGGAATTATCCGCTGATGATGGCATCGTGGAAGTTGGCTCCCGCGTTGGCGGCAGGAAACTGCGTGGTGCTGAAACCGGCGGAGCAAACCCCGCTGACGACATTCTATCTGGCGCATTTGCTGGCGGAGATACTTCCTGCTGGCGTGGTGAATATCCTGTTTGGGCGTGGTGCAGACATCGGTGATGCGCTGACAGGGCATGAGAAAGTCAACATGGTATCGCTAACCGGTTCGATTGCGACTGGATCGCATATCCTTGCCCATACTGCTGCGAGCGTAAAGCGCACGCATATGGAACTCGGCGGCAAAGCGCCAGTGATTGTGTTCGATGATGCTGATGTCGATCAGGTGGTTGATGGAATCCGCAGTTTCGGTTTCTACAACGCGGGGCAAGACTGCACCGCGGCCTGTCGGCTGTATGTACAGCGAGGGATCTACGATGAAGTCGTAGAAGCACTAGGAAAAGCGGTAGCGACGCTGAAAATAGGCGATCCACATGATGAAACCACCGAACTGGGGCCGTTAATTACCGAGCCGCAGCTTGAACGTGTGATAGGTTTTGTGGAACGCGCCAAAGCGCTGCCGCACATCACGGTAGTGACCGGTGGCGGGCGGATGAAAGGGCAGGGATTCTATTTCCAGCCGACGGTGTTGGCGGGGGCGAAACAGGAAGATGAAATCGTCCAGAAAGAGGTGTTTGGCCCCGTCATTTCCATTACGCCGTTTGACGATGAAGCGCAGGTGATTGGCTGGGCGAATGCCTCACATTACGGGCTGGCTTCGTCGGTCTGGACACGAGATATCGGGCGAGCACACCGTCTGGCCGCGTGCCTTCAGTACGGCTGTACCTGGGTGAACACCCACTTCATGCTGGTGAGCGAAATGCCGCACGGCGGACAGAAGCTGTCCGGCTACGGCAAGGATATGTCGATGTACGGGCTGGAGGACTACACCATCGTGCGCCATATCATGATCCGGCACTAAGGATCTTCTGTCTGCCGCAGGGTTCTGTTTATCCTGAACGACAAGCGGGTAAAGATATAGCGCGTTTATCCAGCCCCGGCGTGCCCCAAAAAAGGGCGCGCTGGACAAAAGTGGGGCATCACAAGATGCTTTGATTTTCCTCATACTGGCATTTGCCATGCTTATCGGTTTTTAATTCCGCATATTATTATTTAGTTCAAATCATCTGCTGAATTTTTGGATTAGATCGCATTTTCGTATTTTATTCTGATTTTGGGCGGGCGACTGGCGTGTTTTGTGCATTAATTAAATTGGCATCGCGTGATGTCCGTTTTCAAGGAGCGCATTTTGTCCAGATCAAACGCCCACCTTAACCCGCTAGAGTGTACTCAGCAGGCACTGCATTGGATTCATAGTGATACGCTATCCCACGA
Organism: Pectobacterium araliae; assembly: GCF_037076465.1. Lineage (NCBI taxonomy): Bacteria > Pseudomonadati > Pseudomonadota > Gammaproteobacteria > Enterobacterales > Pectobacteriaceae > Pectobacterium > Pectobacterium araliae. The sequence continues at coordinate 1,582,033 of NZ_AP028908.1, forward strand.
TGACATAGCGGCACTGAATCAAGAAGTTTTGAGTTGTTTTCGTGAATACGTCAACCCAGGTTTTCTGGAGTACCGAAAATCTGTCACTACCGGCGGCGACTACGGCGCAGTTGAATGGCGCGCCAGCGGCCCGAATACGCTGATTGATACCCAAGGGAATGAATATCTGGACTGTCTGGGCGGTTACGGCATTTTTAACGTGGGGCATCGTAACCCTAATGTGATTGCCGCCGTTGAGAGTCAGCTTGCCAGACAACCGCTACATAGCCAGGAACTGCTCGATCCGCTGCGGGGATTGTTGGCAAAAACGTTAGCGGCGCTAACGCCGGGCAATCTGAAATACAGCTTCTTCTGCAATAGCGGAACGGAATCGGTTGAGGCAGCGTTAAAGCTGGCGAAGGCCTACCAGTCACCGCGCGGTAAATATACGTTTATCGCCGCGACAGGCGCATTCCACGGGAAATCGCTGGGTGCGCTTTCCGCCACCGCCAAACCCGCGTTTCGTCGTCCTTTCATGCCTCTGTTGCCCGGCTTCCATCATGTTGCTTTTGGCGACATCAACGCCATGCGCAAGCAGGTTCAGCAATGCCAGAAGACCGGTGATGACGTTGCAGCCATCATCCTTGAACCTATTCAGGGGGAAGGCGGGGTAATTGTGCCACCGGAAAATTACTTGCCTGCGGTCAGAGCATTATGTGATGAGGTTGGGGCATTGCTGATTCTGGATGAGGTGCAAACCGGTATGGGGCGCACGGGTAAGATGTTCGCCTGTGAGCATTATGGCGTGCAGCCCGACATTCTGTGTCTGGCGAAGGCATTGGGCGGCGGTGTGATGCCGATTGGCGCCACGGTGGCAACAGAAGAGGTGTTCTCCGTGCTGTTTGAAAACCCGTTCCTGCATACCACCACGTTCGGCGGCAATCCGCTGGCCTGCGCGGCGGCGCTGGCAACCATCAACGAACTGCTGACAAAAAATCTGGCAGAACAGGCGGCAATGCAGGGGGCGTTTTTGTTACAGGGCTTACGGCAACTGGCAATTGAGTATCCTCAACTGATTATCGAAGCGCGCGGAATGGGCTTGCTACAGGCTATCGAGTTCAGAAAAAACGAGATCGGCTACGCCTTCGCGAAAGAGTTGTTTCAGCGCAATATATTGGTCGCCGGTACGTTGAACAACGCTAAATCGGTCAGGATAGAGCCACCGCTTACCATCACGCGCGAGCAATGCGCCCGTGTGTTGAAGGAAGCAAAAGAGGTACTTAAGAAACTGAGTGGCACCATGCCTGACGAAAATAAAATGAAGGAATATACAGTAGAGTGAAAAACAAGACGGAAACACGCAGCACACGATTATGGTCATCCCGAAAACCAGTCAGCGCCCACTGACTGGTTTTTTTGTATCGTCACCACTAATGCAGATGCGGTTACCTACGTTTACGGGCAATCAGCACATTTAACGGCGTCATGGGAAATGCCTGATGGCGTCGGGTTTCGACAGAGGTAAAGCCAGCAGCCAGTAACCACTGCGTGAGCTGTCCTTCTCGTGTGACGTGGCGTCCACTCATTTGCATCGGCAGATAAAATGGCAGCACTGGCGCTGCATCGTTGGCTTCTTCGGCAATTTCCGCCTGTGCGAGAACCAGCGTTCCCTCTGGCGCGAGAACGTGGTGAAGCGTTGCCAACATAGCGGGAATATCTTCGACAAAATGCAAGAAGGAGGAGCTCCAGATCAGATCGTATTTTCCGCTGGGAAATGCGCCGCTTTGTGCTGACAGTCGTGCGGATAACCCGGCATCGTCAATATTGCGCTGTGCCACGGCAGCGGTCTGTGGCAGGTCATACACCGTGCCGGAGATCTGAGCGTGACGCAGTGCCAGCGTAATCGCCACCCAGCCGGGACCACCGCCCAGATCGAGAATGTGCCTGATTTGTGGGAAATCTGGCAGGCTGGAGAGGATTTGCTCGGCAATATTTGCCGTTATCGATCGCTGTTCCTGCGCGATTTGTTGTCCTGCCGCCTTGGCCCATGCGGCATCGCGCGGTAATTCGTTCCGTTGCTCAGGCAATAGTTGGCGCATTCCATCCCCGAGTCCCTGACCAAACTGTCGCAGACTGGTCAGGCGAAAGCACCAGGCATCACCGATAAAACGCGGACTGCTGCGACAGAGCACGGCGGCACAGGCCGGAGCGGTGCGATAGCCGTCGTGATGGCGTGTCAATAGCTGCATGCTCCACAGGATCTCAAGCAGAAATCCGGTTTTCTCCGGCTGCCATCCCAGTGCTTCCGCCAACTGTTCCGGCGTAGTGACATCCTCCAACCGATCGAAAATCTGCTGTTCCAACGCAAGATGTAACGCGTCGGCTTGCACACTGCTGGCAGCAAGCTGCCATAACGTTTCTAATGGATTCATAAACGGTCTTTCTCATTGATGGTCAGTCGATAGGGAATATGCTATCTATAAATGAGAATGGTTATTATGTTCATTGTTATGCGAGACGGCGTTTTTCATATGCGAAACGGCGGGGGGAAGATGGCGCAAAGGCAGCAGCAGGGGCGAGAGGGATTATCATCAGGCGATCGATGTCGTGTGGGTGAGGTGAATCGTTCTGATTCGCGTCGAACACTGCCGGTCGTTATCGGCGAATGCTGGTCGGATTTCAGCGGTATCGATACGGATCTGTCGCTGGCTCGTTCGCAATATCGCCCGTGCCGCGACTTGGTGGAAGAAACGCAGAACCCGCATTCGCAACCGATGCTGGTCATGACGTTTGCGCTGGCAGGGGAGTCTGCTTATTACGATTGTGGCGGCTCATCGATCTGGTTTCGTCAACAGCATGTCACGATCACGACGTTTGGTGCCAGCGTAGGCGAACGCCATTATCAGGCTCAACGGCAGGTCGATCAGCTACGACTGCTGGTGGGAAAAACGGCGGCGACTCGCTATTTTGGCGCGAACTGTGCGGAACAGCTATTCAGTGACGATGGGGTAGCGCTGCGTGCGTTTACGCCCCTATCTGCGGCCAGTCAGGTTCATGTCAATGCGCTGTGCGCTGACGCCGATCCGCTGAATCGTCATATCCATGCCTTAAGCCTGCTGGTGCAGTATCGGCACGTCCTGAAACCAGAAGAGAAACGAGGCGGTATTCATCCACAGGAGCGGCAGCAAATAGATCAAGTATGTTGCTGGCTGCGTGAGCATTTGGCTGAACCGCTGACGCTCGCCTGTATTGCGGCACAGGCAGGAATGAGCGAATCCAGACTCAAGCTTGGGTTTCATCGCTGCTTTGCGACCACGCCGGGTCAAATGCTATTGCGAATGCGAATGGAACGGGCGCACCAGTTATTGGAGCAGGGATTTCAGGTGGCACAGACGGCTTGGCAAGTCGGCTATCGACATCCCGCTAATTTCAGTCTGGCATTTACGCGCTATTTTAACCGTAACCCTAAAATGATTGCGGCACGTAAGTAAAATATCCTATTGAAGATAATATGAGCATTTTGTCATAACCTTTTACCATTATTTTCCTTTCATTATATTCCCGTGCGTTATTTAGGCATGTGGTGTCATTCTCGGTCGTGAAACCGAGCCTTTGTGTAAATTCTTCTATACTCCATTCAGTAGCACCAACGTGTAATGAATATTGCGGCCAATAAGCTGTTTATTTTTCAGTGTGCAGTCGGGTGGTTCCTTGTGCATGAAAGAGGGATTTTATTTTTAATAAAGGGTCGCTTTTTAATCAAAGGAAAAAAGGATGAGATTAAAAAAGAAAAAAATTGAACCGATGAAAATTCAGGACATTACCATTATTGATAATGGCAGACTCAAAAAAGCCATTACTGCCGCTGCATTGGGTAATGCAATGGAATGGTTTGATTTTGGCGTATATGGCTTTGTGGCGTATGCGCTCGGACAGGTCTTTTTCCCCGGAGCCGATCCCGGCGTACAAATGATTGCCGCGCTGGCCACGTTCTCGGTTCCCTTTTTGGTTCGGCCGCTCGGTGGGATATTCTTTGGGGCGATGGGGGATAAATTTGGTCGCCAGAAAGTCCTGTCGATCACCATTATTATCATGTCGGTGAGCACATTCTGTATCGGCTTGATTCCGTCCTATGAGTCTATCGGTATTTGGGCACCGATATTACTGCTGTTAGCGAAGCTGGCGCAGGGTTTCTCCGTCGGGGGAGAATATACCGGTGCGGCGATTTTCGTTGCTGAATATTCTCCGGACAGACGACGCGGATTTTTAGGGAGCTGGTTGGATTTCGGCTCGATTGCCGGGTTTGTGATGGGGGCGGGTGTTGTGGTGTTGATTTCCTCCATCGTGGGAGAAGAAAGCTTTCTGGATTGGGGATGGCGTATTCCGTTCTTTATTGCCGCGCCGCTCGGGTTAATTGGAATTTATTTGCGCCATGCGCTGGAAGAAACGCCAACGTTCCAGCAGCACGTTGACAATATTGATAAAGAATCAAAAGACAGCATTCAATCCCCGCCGAAGATTTCCCTGCGTGAAATTGTGACCAAACAATGGAAAGGTCTGCTGATCTGTATCGGGATGGTGATCACCACCAATGTCACCTATTACATGCTGTTGACGTACATGCCGAGTTACCTTTCACACAGCCTGAATTACTCGGAGGATCATGGCGTGATGATTATCATCGCCGTCATGATCGGGATGCTATTTGTCCAGCCAGTGATGGGACTGATGAGCGATCGCTACGGGCGTAAACCGTTTGTTATTTGCGGCAGCATTGGGCTGCTGTTGCTGTCGGTGCCCAGCTTTATCTTGATTAACAGTGATGTAATTGGGCTGATTTTCTGCGGATTACTGATGCTGGCGGTGTTGCTGAATTCTTTCACGGGGGTGATGGCGTCAACGCTTCCCGCCTTGTTCCCCACGCATATTCGCTATAGCGCCTTGGCGATATCGTTTAATGTTTCCGTGCTGGTTGCGGGTTTTACACCAACGGCAGCGGCATGGCTGGTGGAGTTTAGCGGCAATCTGTATATGCCCGCATATTACCTGATGGGCATTGGGCTGATCGGTCTGATTACCGGGATGTCGATGCGGGAAACCGCGAACCAGCCGCTGAAAGGCGCGACGCCAGCGGCATCGGATCGAACGGAAGCCAAAGAGTTGTTGCAGGAACAGTACGACAATATTGAGCAAAAAATAGAAGAGATTGATGAACAGATTGCTGATCTGGAGAAGAAAAGAAAACGGTTGACCGAACAGCATCCTGAAATTAATTAGCTTCGTCTTACTTTTATTTGCTGACAATGTGCGTAGGCAGTGGATAGATCGCAAAGATGCGGCAAGTACGTCCGTTGTAAGCTTGAGCCGCGCAGGTATGAATCTCATCCCTGAGATTCTCCCTTTCAGGGCCGTCGCAAGCGACGTTCAAAGGCGTTCCTGACGCTTTTGCCCCTGGCGCGGACGCTTTACTCTTCTATTCCATTCCCCGGTTTTCGTTCCATAAATAGATTCATCAATGATAGCGCCACAGATGAGATGTGGCGCTTTTGTGATGCCTTTTCCTGTTCGATTAGGGTATCTTTATTTGTTATGTTATAACATATCCAATATTCACAATAACATCACGGAGAGAAAGATGCAGAAAACGACAATCGCAGCGACTCTGGCGCTGTTGATGGGGGCGGGAAGTGCGAGTGTTCAGGCGCACGATCATGAAATACTGCGCGGACGGTTAATCTTTTCCGATCACCAGAAACCGACGCTCAGCGTGCTGGATCTGGATACTTTCAAGGTTACGCATACCTTTGACGTCGGCCGGGCGAATGCTTCGCTGGTGCCTACCGAGGATGGTCGATTTACGATCGTCAACCTTTACGATGACGTGGGTACGATTACTTTCCTTGATACTGGCCTGACCTATGAATCGCACGATGACCATCTGGACGTGCATAAAGGTGAGCCGCGCCTTCTGCCGCTGCGGGTAACGGGAGACAAACCGTCGCATATTACCTCGGAGAATGGCTGGGTGGCCTGGTCGTACGATGGTTTACGTCCGTGGGACGGCGCCAGTAAGCCAGAATCGGTCATGATCCGTTTGTCGGATCTGGATAGCGCGAATCCCGTGGTGGAGAAGCGTAAAAGCCCGGCACCGCAGCACGGCATCACCGCACCGTTAGGAAATAATCAGTGGCTGATTTCTGTGCCGAAAGCCGTCTATGCCAAAGGCGACGATAAAACGGTGACGTCGCGCCCTAACGGTTTTGTCGTTTATCAGCAGGATAAGGACTGGAAAGCGATTGCGGACTTCAATCAGGAGCAGGATCTACAGCGTTCTTGTAAAGAGTTTCACGGCCACAGCGAGTTGAATCACGTTCACGTTTTTGGCTGTAACGTGAAGCTGGCTGACGGGGATACGAAAAGTGACGGCGGCGTTTTGCTCGTAAAACAGCAGAGCGGGAAATGGGTATCGCACAAGCTTGCATACCCTGACGATCGCCGCACCAGCACGCTGAAATCTGGCTTGCAAGGCACTTATGTGGTTGGAAATTATGGCGGACTGGGCGGACAGCCGTTTAACGCGCTGATTCGCATCGATCCTCAGGCCAAAAAGCTCACGGCACAGGATACGTTCTCGGTCCCCGACGGTCAGGCGGTGTGTAAATTTGAGGTCTCCGCCGATGGCAAGCGGGTCGCGAATCTGACGCCGGACGGCAAGTTGCGTTTGTATGACATTGCGCCAAACTGGAAGCAAATCGCCAGCTTTGATGCGGTTGAGGCGTTCGACTGTGCTTATGGCGCGAAAACGCCAACGCCGTCGCTTGCTATTATCGGTGGCAGTGTGTATGTCAGCGATCCAGTGAATCAGCGCATTCGTGAATTTTATCTGAACAGCGCGAAGCAGGGACTGGATATTAAGATTGATGGTGCGCCTACCGAACTGGCAGGCAAGCGCTAAAACATCGATTGGGACAAAAACAGTACGTGGGCAGGGGTGCCCACACTTTCTACCTGTGGGCAGCGCTTAGCGACCAATGAGCCACAACTGAGTACAAAATGGGCAACCGCAGCCGTTAACGGCGGTTGCGTCGCACTGGCCGGGGTGAATAGTTTGCAATCCCATCAGCGAAACGGTGGCTCGTTAAAGGTGCGTAGCTTACGTGAATGCAGCTTGTCGCTTTCCGCCCGCAGCAGATCGATGGCGCAGATGCCAATCTGCAAATGCTCCGAAATTGCCCCTTCATAGAAACGGTTCGCCTGTCCCGGCAGCTTGATTTCACCGTGCAATGGCTTATCTGAGACGCACAGCAGCGTACCGTAAGGCACGCGGAAGCGGTAACCCTGTGCGGCAATCGTTGCACTTTCCATATCCACTGCGACGGCGCGGCTGAGATTAAACCGCAGTGCGGAAGCAGCATAGCGTAGCTCCCAGTTACGATCGTCGGTGGTGACCACGGTGCCGGTACGCAGGCGCTGTTTAACTTCTTCCCCCGGCATTCCGCTGACCATCTTGGTCGCGTCGTACAACGCGCGCTGCACTTCGGCGATGCTGGGAATCGGGATATCCGGTGGTAGAACGGCGTCCAGTACATGATCGTCACGCAGGTAAGCGTGTGCCAGCACATAATCGCCGATGGACTGGCTTTCGCGCAGGCCGCCGCAGTGGCCGATCATCAACCAGGCATGCGGGCGCATTACCGCGAGATGATCGCAGATAGTTTTCGCATTAGATGGCCCGACACCGATGTTAACCATCGTAATGCCTTTCCCGTGGCGGGAAATCAGATGATAAGCGGGCATCTGGTGGTTTTTCCATGCCAGATCGGACACCGTCTGCTCGGGGTTAGGTGTTTCGACGGTGATGTAGATCCCCCCCGCGCAGGACAATGCCTCATAGGGGCTAGCGGGATCGGCAATCTGCGCACAGGCCCAGCGTACAAACTCATCGACATAGCGAGTGTAGTTGGTAAAGAGAATGAATGGCTGAATGTGTTCCACTGGCGTGCCAGTGTAGTGACGAAGCCGGGCGAGCGAGAAGTCGGTACGCAGTGCGTCAAAGTGCGATAATGGCGATGTGGTAGTGGCATGATACAAGCCATCAGCCGTTTCATCCCCAATCTGTGACAGTTCCGTGGTCGGGAAATGTTTCGCGATGCCCGCGCTCATGGAACGATCAAGAATCAGATCGGAACCGTCGAGCACGTAGGGGAACGGGATCTCCTGCTGTGATGGGCTGACTTCAATTCTGACGTCATAGTCCCCTTCAAGCAGCGCCAGCTGTTCCGCGAGATAAGCGCGCAGAAACGCGGGACGGGTGACGGTGGTAGAATAACTGCCGGGATGGGTAAAACGCCCATAGGCACGATGTCGTGGATGTCCGGTTGACTCCCCGTTCCAACTCACGCGTAAGGCGGGATAGGAAAATAATCCTGCTGCACGCGCATTGGCATCGGGTAGCGTGCCGTGATGGATAAAGTCTCCGATGGCGTCGCGCAGTGCCGAGACGGCATCATCATACAGCGCTTCCAGTTTATCCAGAGCCTGAGTGACGGTGAGGCTGATGTGGGATTCGCTGCTATGCATATTCTCTCCTTTAATCACGCTCTACACATATTCAATTTTGTACTTCGGCAGAGATTAGCTAACAGCGTAACTGAAGATGCATTGACCCGCCATCGTGAAATCTGGCGGACAAGTACTGATTAAATGAAGAGTCAGGCTAGTGCTTGTGGCGACCGGAGAGATTCGCTGCGCTCACCGCCAGTATCGACAGCACGCCGAGGGCGGCAGCCGGTGCCAGTACGCCCCAGAAGGCGCGTTCGATATACGGCATACCTTCCGCCAATACGCGTCCCCATTCCGGTGTCGGCGGTGACGCGCCCAGCCCTAAAAAGCCGAGTGATGCCAGCGCCAGCGCAATGCCGGGTAGCCGCAACATGGCGTGACGGAAAAGGGGACCAATCAGCGCTGGCAGAATATAGAACAGGCTGCGCCGTATTGGTCCTATGCCGAGAATTGGCAACATCCGAATATAAGGGCGCGCACTGATTTCGGCGACCAGTGCCGCCGTGTGGGCAGCCAGCGATGCCCAACTGACGGCGATGACGGCAATCGCCGCGCCCGTTGCCGTTGGGCCGTTGATGGCGGCAACCAGCAGCCCAGCAATCACTGGGGGCAGGGCGTTAGTCACTTCGATGGGGCCGGTGAACAGGCGTGGGAACAACCCAACCAACAGGCCAATGGCGAGACAGGCCAGCGACACTGCCAGTGCTAACAGGCAGGTATACAACGTACCGTGTGCCACGCGTGCCAGTAAATCACGACCCATGGCGTCTGCGCCAAAGGGCAGCGCGAACGATGGGGGTTGCAGGCGTAAAAAGGTGGAGGTAATGGGATCGCGCGGCAGGCCAGCGAGTAGCAGAAGTGCCAGCAACAGTATGCAGCCCATCGGCAGCCAGATGGCATGACGTGACGCAGGACTACCGCGTTCTTCCGGCACTGGCATCGCCCCGCTGCGCAGCGCGCGTCCGAGAATCAGTAGCCGCACGGCGCTAGCCGCCATACCCGCGAGCGAAGCGATGAGTAAGAGAATGAGCACGCCGACCTGTAATGCGGGGAGATCCTGTGCGGCAGCGGCACCCAGCGTTGCGCGTCCCAGACCGGGAATAGCGAACACTTTTTCGACGGCAATCGCACCGCCCGTTAGCGATACCAGTACCAATCCTACCAGCGGCATCACGCTGGGCAGCGTGCGTTTCAGCACCGCCAACGCGATATGACGGCGACTTACTCCCGCCACACTCCAGGTCGTTAACCAATTTTCGCTAAAGGTGGCGGAGAGCGCATCGGCAATAATCCGCCCAAGGTAACCGCCTGCCGGAATACCGAGTGCCAGCGACGGCAGCACCGCGTAATGCAACCCCAACCAGCCATAGGGTGGAAACCACTGTAGCCAGACGGCACCAACGATCAGCAAAAACGATGCCAGTAGGAACTCGGGCAGCGCGGTAAATAAGGCGGCAAACAGACCGCCTGAACGGTGAATGTGGCCACGAAGTCCCTGCCGAAAAGTGGGGACGCACAGCACGGCAGCCAGCGTGAAAGCCACCAGCGCCGAAGAGGCCATCAGCGTGAGTGAAATGGCTACCGCCTGCAACATTCCTGGGAGCACCGGTCGACCAGAAACCCAGGAAGTGCCTGCATCGCCGTGCAACAGACCGGTCAGCCAATTCAACAGCAACCGCAGTGGGCCGTGATCCAGACCGAGAGACTGACGAATCGCGTTTAGCGTTTCCGCCGTTGCTTCCTGCTCGCCGGAGCGGGCGCGTAGCAATGCCAGCGCCGGGTCCTGACCGGATAGCCATGGCAGCATACCAATCAGCACCACAATACCCGCCAGCGTGAGCAGTCGCGAAAACAGCGGGATCAGCACGCCATATTGTGGACGCTGCGTCTGGTTAATGTTGGCACAGGTGCGGCAGTACAGCGATTCGCTCATAGACTCTTCATCTTTCTGGTTACCGGTGCGTTACCGTTATTTCGCCGCAGCAATATGCGTGGCTGAATTGATCAGCGTGCGTTCACGCGGGTCGCGCAGTGCGTCTTTTACCTGTGCGCCTTCACCCTGAATGACGCGTTCATGCAGCATTGGGATCGCAGCATCGCTGGCAAGGATCAGATTTTCTGCTTGCATAATGGCCTGACGGCGAGCCTCTCCGGCGGGAATGGCTGCCGCTTTTTGCAGCGCCTGATCGATTTCCGGGCGGCACAACTGAGCGATATTGAACGACCCTTCACAGGCAAAGTCGCTGTACAGGTAAGCAACGGGATCGCCGGAGTCTAGCACCGTTGCACGCGATAAAATAAAGGCGTCAAACTTGCCTGCCAGCGCGTCAGACTCAATCTGCGCATACTCACGTACGACTTGCTTTACCGTAAATCCAGCGGCAGTGAGTTGCTGTGCCAGATAGACCGCGACTTCCGGTAGCTCAGCGCGATCGCTGAAGGTGGCTAGCGTGATGGTTGCCCCTGCGGGTGCGCCGGCATTAACCGGATTCGCTACGGGTTGGCGCAGCCCGGCAGCCCATGGCAGCGCGGGACCTAACAACCCTTGGGCGACATCGGCACGCTTCTCATACACGTTATCTACTAGTTGCTGGCGGTTGATTGCCTCGCGCACGGCAGCCCGCATCGCGGGGTCTTGCATCACGCCATGGCGCGTATTTAGATACAGCGTGTTGGTGCGGGGCATTGGGACTTCATGCACCAGCGATTGATCCAGCAGCGGAGCCTGAGAAACGGGAATGGCTTCGACAATATCTGCGGTGCCAGTCCGTAAGGCGGCAGCCCGCGCGGTACCATCGGAAACAAAACTGACATCGATACCGCTGACCTGTGCTTTCTCACCCCAGTAGCCGTCGAACCGATCCAATACCGCGCTGCTAGTGCCGGTGACGCTACGCAGAGTGAACGGGCCGCTTCCGGTGTTGATCGGATTAACGACGCGATTTTTACCGTATGCCTGCATGGAGAGGATTGCCAATTGCGGGCTGGATAAGCGCTGTGGCAACAGCGGGTCTGGTTTCGCCGTGGAAACGATAACGGCGCTATCGCCATCGGCTTTTATCGTTAACTGCACGCCGTCCAGAATACGCGGCTTGGGCGATGCGGTAGACGCCACGGTCAACGCATTCACTACCGTGGCGACGTTTAACGTGGTGTTGTCATGAAAATGGACGTTCGGGCGCAGTTCAAAACGCCAGGATTTATCATCGATCTGTTGCCATTTCGTCGCCAGCGCGGGTTGGGCTTCTCCGAGTTTGTCGAGCACCACCAGCGTTTCTGCTGTGCTCCAGCGCGACAGTTTAAAGGCGTCATCGCTCAGCGGCGTCAGGCCGGAACGGGGTGGCTGGAGCATCGCCAGTTTGATTCGGCCGTCATGATGTGAAACAGGGTGTTCTTCCGGTTCATTGAAGCAGCCTGAAAGCAGTAGCGTGGCTGACAGCAGGCCGAAAATGGGCCACAAGAAATTAGGCTTATTCATCAATCTGTCCTTATTGATTCACGGTTGAAGCGGATTTAAACGGGCGGCAGATAACCACCATGGCTAGCGAACTGCACAAGGGTACGGCGGCGAGCAGCACCCACGGAATGGCGGCCTGCGGCGATGGTGTCAGCGCGCGATCGAGCTGGCTACCGAGTATAAAGTTACCGACCAGTACCGCGATGCCGCCCATCGACGCCAGCGCGCCATAGTGCGCACCCAGGTTTTTGTTGTTGGCAAAGCGAGGAATGAGATCCATGCCAACGGGGACGATCAGCATTTGTCCTAGCGTCAGCAGGGTAATTAATGAGATAGCCGGAAGCAGGCGTTGCCAGCCTTCAGGCGGCGTAGTAGAGGCAAACAGCGCCACGCTAAAGAACGACGCGGCCAGCAGCGCGAAACCCAATGGCAGCATGCGCGCGGCGCCAATCCGGCGGGCAAAACGCGCCAGTGGGAGCTGTAACCCGATCACCAGTAATGAGGCCAGCACAAACAGCGGGCCGAGATCTTTCTCGCTGCTGCCAGAGCGATGCAGTTCAACTGGGAGCGCTAAATAGAGCTGGTTGTAGCTGAACAGGTAAGCACTATAGGCGATGATGAACGCGACAAAGCGACGTTGGCGGAAGGTTTCCCACCACGGGGCGATATGCAATTCGCCTTGATTTTGCTGTGTCGGCGGTAGGCTGAAAAACAGGATGATAAGCGCGATCACAAAGACACCAGCGCCCGCGAGTGCCACGCGCTGGAATCCGTACCCGGCCAGCACCGAGCCGAGCAACGGCCCGAGCACGGCACCCAGCTCGCCGCAAATGGCAAACAAGGCGAACCATTCGGAGCGGCTACGCTTTCCCTCTTTTTCGCTTTGCGTACCGGCCTGCGCCATCAGTGCTTCAATGGCAGGAGAGAACAGGGCACCGCCAACACCCGTCAGACAGGCGCCGAGGATGATCGGCCATAGCGAGTCGCCCAGCGCCAGCAGTAAATAGCCGCTGATGCGCACCACACAGCCGCACAGGATAATCACGCGTGCACCGAATCTGTCCGCCAGTGCGCCGCCGACTAAAAACATGCCCTGCTGAGAAAAGGTACGTAAGCCAATCACTAGCCCGATAGCCCAGCCGGAAAGCAGCATGTCGTCACGCAGGAAAATAGCCAGAAACGGCACCACGGCATAAAAGCCAATGTTGAAAACAAGCTGACTACCCAGAAGTAGCGGTGGATAAGGCCGTGGGGCGCGGTTGGCGGTAAGGTCTGACATTCAATCATCCGTTATCAAAAATCCCGTTATGGGGAATGGGTTATCGAAGCGATATTTTATGGTAAAAAATGCGTTTCAGTGAGCGAATAGCCAGAGGTTGATAGCGCGGGGACGGCTTGCAACAGACGGGCGGTGTGCGCCTGTTGCGGTGAAGCCAGCACCGCAGCCGTGGGGCGATCTTCAATAATGCGTCCGCCGTCCATGACCAGCATTCTGTCGCACAGCCCGGCAAGCATAGAAATGTCGTGCGAGACCATTAGCAATCCCATCTTGTTTTGTTCAGTGACCTGTTGCAGCAGGGTTTTGATCTGCTCACGTAACGGCAAATCCAGGCCGCTGACGGGTTCATCCGCCAGTAAAAAATCGGGGCGAATAATCAGCGCTCGTGCCAGCGCGACACGCTGCGCCTGTCCACCAGAAAGCTGCCCAGCGGCGTTGTCCAACAGTGTTGTACTGAGTTCGACTTGTTCCATGACGTTGCGCAGGCACACTGGTGCATTTTCATCGGGACGCAAGCGCTTCAGCGGCTCAGTGAGAAGATCGGCGACGCGCTGGTGTGGGGCGAGCGAACCTGCCGGATCTTGCGGAATATACTGAACGCGGCGGCGATACCACAGCAACGAACGTACCGAACCGGGCTTAATCAGGTTACCGTCACAGTACACCGTGCCACTCTCCGGTGCTTCCAGTGCCAGCAGCGTTTTCAGTAATGTGGATTTACCGCAGCCCGACGCACCAACCAGGCCGACACGTTCGTGACGGCGTAAATGTAGTGACAGGTCATGAAAAATCGCGCTGTCAGGATCGGCCTTTTGCCACGGCAAACGTGACGTCTGACGATAGCGGCTGACGTGCTCAAGGCTTAAAAACGGTGAAGGAACCGCATGCAGGTGGTGGTTCATCCGGCAAGCGCTCCGGCAACAGGTAACACATGGGTTGATAAAACATGGGTTGATAAAACATCGTCAGCGCGACGAGCGGCAGCCACCAAACTACGGGTATAGGGGGGCTGTGGTGCATTCAGTAGTTGCACCATAGTACCGGATTCAACGATCTGACCATTTTCCATCACCAGACCGCGCTGGCAGAGTTGGGTGGCGACGGCAATATCATGCGTAATAAACAGCAGTGCAGGTGCATCCGGCTGCGCACTACGTTCCTGTAAGACGCGCAATACCTGCTGCTGAGTGATGACATCCAGCGCGGTTGTGGGTTCATCCGCCACCAGTAGCCGGGTTTTGCCAAGCAGTGCGAGGGTAATACAAATACGCTGACGCTGACCGCCGGACAATTCGGCAGGGTAGCGCTGCAATAGGTTGGGAATATCGTCCAGCTTCATGGCTGTCAGAAGCGCAGTAAGCTCAGCGGAAGGGGGGGCTTTCAACGCCAGCGAGAGCTGTTTCCCTAACGGCATGAGCGGATTGAGCGCCGTCGCAGAGTCTTGAAAAACGGCAGATACCCGACTGGTATGCGGGCGCGCCAGCGCGTTCAACTGACTGACTTCTTGACCATTTACCTTAATACTGCCGCTAATCTGGCAGCCTGTGGCTGGGGTGCCGATCACGGCTTTAGCGGTGAGGGATTTACCGGAACCCGATGCGCCGAGTAAACAGACTCGCTCGCCTGCGAACAGCGTAAAACTGATATCGCTGACTTTGGTTTCGCCACCAATCGACAGGTTAAGGTTCCCCACCTGGAGAATGGTATCTGTGTGTCTGTTCCAGTTAATCATGGTTAACGTATAGGGTTAGTGTAAATGGATATGTAATAACATAACAAATCACAACGAAGTGATGCAAAGGAAATGTGATCCAGAGCGTATAAATAACGCTATCGACGCAGCCCTAATAGCTCGCGTCGATGATGATAGTAGGGAGAGTCAATCGTAGAGAGATACGGTATGTATGCTTAGTGGTTACTCGTTGGGTTCCTGACTGAGCTGTGCCAGTTCCGCCGCGCTTAACTGAGTAATCTGACAAACCTGAGCAGGTTCCATGCCGCTAAGTAGAAGCTGACGAGCAATGTTTCGAGCACTGGCTTTCATTCCTTGCTGTATGCCATGTTTGATGCCTTTTTCAAACCCGATTTTCTCAAGCTGCTGTGCGATGGTCATGATCGCCTCCCGATCCGTTGACAGAGATTGCGCGATAGCCTCAATAAAATCGGCGGGCTTGGATGTATTGCCGCTCCGCGCGATGTAAAACAGTATCGCTCTTTTTTGCGGCAGTGGTATCTGCCAGCGTTCAAATAATAGCCCGATATCCTGGGCCAGTTCCAGCATATCTCGTGTGCGAATGTGTTTTTGCACCAGTTCCAACAGCGCCACGCGGCGATGCGTCTTGATGTCCTCATCCGGTATCACCGTTAGGTCAACTAAAGGAAAGGCGGCGTTGTAGAGTTTTTCTGCCTGAATAGCGTCAGCAAAACCGTCGAGCCAGCACAGCGTATAGGGATAAGGGCTACGCTGGCCGTGATAAAACAGTAAAGGAACGACGAGCGGCAACGTATCGTGACCTTGAGAGAGGTGCTGCTGCATGGCAGCCAGCGCGTAGCGCAGCAGGCGAAACGGCATCAGCTTTTCTGGGCGGCTCTGATGTTCGATCACACAATAGATATAACCTTGCCCTGTGGTAGTCTGAATTGAGTACAGCATATCCGATATTCTTGCGCGTAGTTCCTCGTCAACAAAAGAGGCTGATTGCAGTTGTAGCGAACTGAAGTCGCAGATATGCCTGATTTCTTCTGGCAGGTGGATGGCGAAAAAATCCTTTGCGACGGCTGGGTCGCTGAGAAACTGTTTAAAAATCGCATCATGCGCAGCCATGCTGTTTTTCCGTCCCTGAATAATCTGTAGGCAATGGTAAAAGAAGCGGATATGGGCAGGGAAGAAGCGCAGAGGACGACTGCGTTGGTATGGAAGGATGTACGCAAGAAAAGTGAGAAATGAAAGCAACGATGCGATCTCACTGGGAGCAAGATCGCGTTAAGGTGTGAGGGTTAGCTCTGTTGCGTGGTCAGCCACTGGCGCAAGCGTTCGGGCTGTTGTGCGCCGCTCAGGCGTGCCTGTTCTTCACCGTTTTCAAGCCATAGCAGCGTTGGTAGCGTTCTCACCGCCAGTTTCTCTGTCAGTACAATGTGATGATCGGCGTCCAGATAATGACTTGGTAATTGACGGTATTCCTCATTATCCAGGATCGTTTCTAACTGACGGTAGAGGCTTTTACAGTGGACGCAGCGCTCGGCGCCGACCAGCAGCAGCTGTGGCGTGTCTTGTGCCGCTAACTCAGGCCAGTCTTCAGCAGTAAGCGGAGCGAAGCGTTCACGGTTGACGGCAAAGAGCTTCGGGCTGCGCTTAAGGTCTTCGCTGTCGGTTGCGACGCATAGGGCATCGCCGCTCTTTTTATAAGGGCGCGTACCGTCAATACGAATCACGCTAGCGAAGCCGGGGGCGGCGGCTCCGGGTTGACGTAGCTGAGTATTATCGGGAGCCATCACGGGTGTTTCCTGTGGGCGCGGCAGCTGTGGCACCCATTCATAGGGAACGCGGTAGGCGCGATACAGCATGTTGGTGTTCACCGTTTTGCCCCAGTAAGGGGAAATAAACTCCCAGACAATTTCGTGATCGACGGTGACTTCAAACAGTCGACCGTTAGCCCCTTCGTTAATCAAGGTATTGCCGTTGGGCAGGCGTTGGATATTACTGATATACGGACTGTAAAAACGAAACGCATCGGTCGGATGTGGGATTCCCGCTTCATAGGGCGAGTAGCGCCAGACAATATCCAGCGTCACCGGATTGATTTCCAGCACGCGGGAATAATCACGCCAGGCGTTTTTTACCCCGTCCGCCGATGCCGGATTAGGTGCGCCATAGCCCGCCCAGCCGCCGTTATCAAACACCAGAATATTGCCTGCGCCGGGTAATCCCGCAGGGATCATATGGGCGTGGTGCTGACCGATAATCCAGCCGATGTGTTTGAGTTCAGGCGTGTTGTAATGAGGACCAAGCTGCCAGACGATGTTGCCACTCTGCTTGTCGATGATGGCGATGATGTTGGATTCGCGCGCGTCCCAGATGATGTTATCCGGGTGGAAACGGCTATCACCTTGATCGAACCACGGATTGGGGCCGAGTGCCGACATGGAGTTGATGTGCATCCAGTCGCCCATCCCGCCGCCGCTCTTGCGCAGGTTAGGATTGTTGTACAGCGCGGTTTTTGCGTCGTCATCAAAACCCAGCTCATCGAAATGGTCGCTGCACCGCCATTCCCATAAAATGTTGCCCTGCCAGTCCACCTCAATGATGGTGTCGTCGAGCAACAGTTTGTCGCTGATGCGTTCATTGTGCAGGTTGGTATGCGCCAGCAGTAGCGTGTTGCCGCCAATCGACTGGGGCTCTTGCCCGGGTGCATAATAGCCGACCGGGTTGCCGCTGCGCTGGTAATCATGGTGGACGCGCGCCATCCATTCTGGCGGAAGATCAGGATCGGTTATGTGCTCATACCCATTGAACTTCCAGACGACGTTGCCGTCCCAGTCCACCTGAATCAGGTCGACCATATCTTGCATACCATAGCGCGAATCACGTTCGCCGCTGTGTCCGAGAATGTAGCCGCCGGGCAGAATTTTGTTGGGGAAGCCGTGCAGACCTTCCCACAAACGCAGTTCGGTGCCGTTCATATCTACCAGCACCGCGCCGCGTTCCAGCGCCTGAAAGACGGTGTAGCCGCCCCAGGCTTTTTCTGGGTTATAAATCGTGGTGCCGGTTGGGTAGACGGATGGGTGTCCCATAGTGGTGCTCCAGTATTTACGTGTTCAGAGAAGAGGAGATGGCCGCCGTATCGGCTGGCTGCGTCAGGAGTGTGAGCAGATCGCTGCACTGCTGGTGAAAGTCTTGGCTGTCACGCTGGCGCGGATGTGGCAGCGAAATGGTTGTAATCTGGCGGATACGCCCCGGTCGCGGTGCCAGTACGACAACGCGGTCGGCGAGGTAGACAGCTTCTTCGACGTCGTGCGTCACCAGCAGGGTCGTGGTGCCTTCTGCCTGATGAATACGACGCAACTCCTGTTGCATCTGCTGGCGAGTCAGGGCGTCTAATGCACCGAAAGGTTCATCCAACATCAGGATCCGGGGATTGGCGACGAGTCCGCGCGCGATGGCGACACGCTGTGCCATACCGCCGGAAAGTTGGGCGGGCAGGGCATCGGCAAAATCCTGCAAATGCACGAGCTGAATAAAGTGGTCAATCAAGTGTTGTCGCTCTTTTTCGCTGATCGATTCATTCGCAAGCCCAAGTGCGATGTTTTGCCGCACGGTCAACCAGGGAAACAGGCGCGGTTCCTGAAACACCATGCCGCGCTCGCGTCCGATACCACGAACAGTTTTTCCTTCAACCAGCACGCGCCCTTGATAATCGTTGTCTAACCCGACCAACATGCGCAGCAGTGTGGATTTTCCGCAACCGCTGCTGCCGACAATCGCCACCAGTTCACCGCTGTGAATCGACAGTGAAAAATCCTCAATCACTGTCAGCGATTCGCCCTGTACGCGAAATTGCTTATGCAGATGGTCGAACCGCACCACGGGTGGTGACACATCAGGGGAAGGGGACGTCATGCAATTTCTCCTGCGGAACGCCAGCGCGTCATCCGCTGTTCCAGACCTAATCCGACGCGATCAAGTATCGCGCCCGTTAATCCAATCAGCAGCATGCCGCTGATAATCAGAGGCATATCCAGCAACTGTTGGGCGTTGATCATCAGGCTGCCGATTCCGGTGCCGGATGACATGAAATATTCTGCGCCGATGGTGCCAAGCCAGGCATAAATCAGTGACAGGCGCAGACCCGCGAAGATCGCAGGCGCTGCGCCCGGTAGGATTAAGACTCGCAGGCGGGTCAATAAACGGAGCTGTAACACGTGAGCGACTTCCTGTAATGCCAGTGAACGTTGGCGAATACCACGATGACTGGCAACCAGCATGGGAAAGAAGGAGGCGAGTGCGACAAACGTGATTTTTCCGGCTTCATCGTTACCGACCCAAGCGGTCAGCAGCGGTAGCCAGGCAAACAGCGCGATCTGACGTAGCATCGCGACCGTCGGCGTAAAGAGGGCGTCGCTGGTGGCGTTTAGCCCCAGTAGTACGCCGCCTATGAGGCCGGCGGCAATACCGCATACCGCACCAGCGAGTGCACGAGTCAGGCTGGCCTGCATCGCCTCGGTAAGTGAACCATCGCGAAAGCCTTGTAGCAGCATGTGCCATACGTCGGCGGGCGGAGGAAGCAAGAGCGGATCGATCCAACCGAAGCGGCTGGTCTGCTGCCAAAACAGCAGAAGCAGAAAGGGTAAAACCAGCGCCGATAGGCGGCGAGGCGACGCCGTGGTTAAGCGGCCGATCGGTGGGGGTGGCCAGAAGACCAGACGGCGCTCCAACTGATTGATCAACCACTCCATCGCCAGTCCTGCCAGTCCGATGGTGGCGATGCAAACAAACACGATGTCTAGCTGAAACAGCTGACGTCCCCATACCAGCAAGTAGCCAATCCCCTGAGATGACGCCAAAAGTTCGACCACGATCAGCGATACCCACGCCTGTGAGAGTGCGAGTCGCAAGCCTGTGAGCCAGGTCGGGAACGCCGCGGGCAGGGTTAATTTGATGAGGCGCTGATGCCACGGCAGGCGTAGCGTGCGAGCGACTTCCTGTAGCGCATGCGGCACATTACGCACGCCCGTTTGTGTATGCAGCGTCACGGGGATAATGACGGCCTTGATAATAACGGCCAGCTTCAGGCCGTCATCAATACCGAATAGCACCATAAACAGGGGGATCCACCCCAGCGTTGGGATCTGTGCCAGCACGTACACCGTTGGGTGCAGCAGATGTTCGGCGCGGCGTGACGCCCCCATCAGCGCGCCAAGTAAGGTGCCTGCGAGTAAACCGGCCAGCAGGCCGCTCGCTAAGCGTTGCAAGCTGGTAAAGAGCTGTGGCAGAAGATCGTTGTGCCACAGTTCGACGGCGGTGTTGGCGACAAGATGGGGTGCAGGAAGAATCTGAGCGGGCATCCAGCCGTAGTGGGTGCTGATATACCACAGTGCTAGCAACGCCAGAGGAACGACGAGCGGATAGGCCAGCGCTATCGGCAGCGAAGGCCAGACGATCACGTTTTTTTTCAGCACTATCGACTTATTCATTTTATTCCACGAAAGCATCACTGTTGGATGAATAGGGAATAAAAAACAGGTTTCAGTGGTGAACGCCAATGCAATAAAGCGATGGTCGCCGTGCAATAAATGCATATGCGTAGCCCAAGCCCGTCAGCGCTGATTTATGCTTTTTTTCGCTTAACAAACCTCTAAATGTTATTTAAGCCTGGCGCCAACGGTTCGCTAGTTTCATGGCAGATAAAACGGATTATTGAGGAAAACCGTATGCAGCACGCTACCCCTTTGGATTTGAACGCTACCTATTCTCGCTGGCGGCAGGGAATGAATAAGATGCTAGGTATGACGCTACTGATAAGCGCCGCGCTTGTGTCTACCGTGCAGGCGGACGAGAACGTGAAGCCAGATGCACAGAAGCCGACGGAAATTCGTATCGGTTTGCCGGATCAAAGCGCGGGTAGCAAGCCCTTTATTCGCGGGCCGTTGGGGCTGGCGCATATTCAAAAACAGTTGGAGCAGGAATTTGAGCCGCAGGGCATCAAAGTTCAGTGGTCGTTCTTTAAAGGGGCAGGTCCAGCGGTGAATGAAGCGCTGGCGAACAAGCAACTGGACGTTGTGTATCTGGGCGATCTGGCAGCCATTATTGGCCGAGCTGGGGGGCTGCCGACGCGGGTGCTGGTCGGGTCGCGCGGTTCTAATTCCTATCTGGCGGCGACACCGGAATCGGGTATTCAGCGCATTGAGGATTTACGCGGCAAGCGGATTGCGGTCTACAAAGGAACAGCCGATCAGTTGTCGTTTGAGCGCGCGATTAAAAGCGTCGGGCTGAATGAGCGTGATGTACGGGTCATCAACCTGGATTGGACGGCAGGCAAAGCTGCGCTGGCTGCCAGACGTGTAGATGCGGTGTGGGGCGGTGTGTCTCTGCTGGCACTGCGTAAGCAGGGCATCAATATTGTCACGACCAGTCGAGCGCTGGGCTGGGCGAATACCACGCAGGCTGCGGTGCTGGCGACGCAGGACTTTATCGATCGCTATCCGGGCACAACGCAGCAACTGGTGAATGTGTTGGTGGAGAATGCGCAATGGATCGGCGATGCGCAGCACCTACCGGAATACACGGCGCTGATGTCTGAACAGAGCCAGATACCGCAGGCCATCTTTCAGGAAGAACTGAAAGCGGAAGATCTCCCCTTCCAAAGCTCGCCGCGCCTCGATCCGTTCCTGCTCAGCAGCTTGCAGGACAGTATCGAACGGGCGAAAGCGGCAGGGCTGATTCGCAGCACTTTTTCAGCCAGCGACTGGTTTGCCGGAGAGTTTGCCGATCGGGCATTGAAGGCCAAAGGACTGGAGTCAAATTGGCCGGTGTATGACACCAGCGGTAATCCAACAAAATGATCACGAGCGCTCACAGGGTCGGTAGTGCCGGAACCGGTGAGCGCAGCCTGTCTTGCGCCAATAGCGTTTCGATCATCAATTCGGCCAGCGGCGGCAGCGTTCTCTGGAGACAAGTGACAATCCCGAAGCGGGTTTGCATGTGTCCCCATTCTGGCGGTGTGCCTGTGAGCGGAATTTCGACCAACTGATGGCTTAATCGCCCTAGTGCAAAGCCATCCTCGCTGGCGAAGCTGATGGCCTGCGTGTGCCGCAGGATGCTGAAGACAGAATAGATATGGTCACACTGAATTTGCGGGCGATAGTCAGGCTGACGTGTCAGGGCGGCCAGAATTTTGCGCATGCCGACAGGCATAAAAGGCGAGGCGAGCGGAAAACGCAGGAGGTCGTCCGGCGTCACATTTTCTTGTTGAGCCAACGGGTGTGAGGAATGGCAGATAAAGAAGCACCGCTGCGGGCTTAATGGCTGCACGTGGAGGCCGGTTTCCATTTCGGCCTGCCAGGTATCCGCGACAATAAAAGGCCACTCGTCGGCCAGCAGTCGTTCACGCAGGGATTGCCAATTATCCACGCTGTAAGTGACCTTGGCACGCGGCCGTAGTGCATGAAAATGTGCGACCGCTTTGGGGATCAGCGTGGTAGACGGCGCAGGGCCGCAGCCAAACGTCAGTTCGCCTTCCTGCGCCTCGCTGATCTGCCGCATGTCGGTCATCAGTTCCCAGGAAAGCTCCTGCATACGCCGCGCAAACGGCAGTAACGTATTGCCTTGCCACGTCAGTGCAAAGCGTCGGCTCTGACGATCGATAAGCGGGTGTCCCACCGTTTGTTCCAACGCCTGAATGCTGCGGCTGAACGCTGATTGTGACAGGCAGACCGCTTCTGCGGCCTGTACAAAACTCCCCTGTTCGGCCAGTGCAAGAAAATTGCGTAATTGCCGTAAATCCAGATGCATGTTGCAGCTACCTACCGTATCAATTTTCCTCACTTTTTAGGCGGAGGTCGGATGCCAACGCAATGAACAAAATGTTATAAGTTATAGCGAATTGATTACGCTGGGACCCCAGCGCGCGATTCCACTAGGGTGAGATAGGTGTAGTGAGGGTTATAACGGCTCTGGCTTGATGAGCTGTAATTCCACGCCCAGTCTTATGGCATGTTTGGCATTGAGAACACCGAGTTTTTTTACCACATTGCCGATATGAAATTTCACGGTGCTAATTTTTATATCCAGAATCAATGCAATTTCTGGATAGGTTTTCCCCATGCTCGCCCAGTACAGAATTTCGTTTTCGCGCTGGGAAAATATCTCTTTATCACTTTGTTTTTTGCTCTGTGGGCTTTGTGTCATCTCTTTGTAAAACGTGGTGATTTTTTCATGTACAGTAATAAGCAACATTTGTAATTTGTCTTTGTTTTCCTCAACAATATTTTCCATATCTGTTGGCGAGTTTTCTTCAAACATAATCGATAACGCGGCGAGACTGTTATTGTTGTCATGTAAGACAAAAGTATAGCCATTAACAATATCGTATTCTTTTGACAGATTAAATATTTTGGAAAACTTCAGTTTGGAATTAATAACAATATTATCTTCCCAAGAGAACGGCGAGACTGTGTTGATCGCCGTTAAAATAACAGGATCGATATGCTGATAATTATTTTCTTTATACGTATTCACCCATTCTTGTGGGTAATTTGAAATGATCACAACCTGAGACGGATTTTTCTTGTTCATGATCATGTAGGCGTATTTCAGGTTGCCATACTGTTTTAACTTTCGGCTGAGATAGGTTTTTATCGTGTTATTGATAATTTCATTATCAGAGCAAAATACAGACATGTAACGACCTCAATAAAAGCGAGAATATGCCTATCACATCGACAGGAACATAAAAGTATAGCCCGAACCTATACCTAAGTCTAACTACTGTTACCCCATGATATCACTTATAATTTTTTCATGAATAGGGCAATTTATAAAAAATTTAAGACAGTCTGTTTTTAAAAAAAATTGTTACAAATTAATTTGCCAACCCAGGGAATTACCCATAATTTTGCGTCTATTCTGTTTACTGTATTTAGGGTGTGTGGTGTTAAGCCGTGTGCCCTAAATTCAGTTCTCTCCTCATATTTCAAATCCCCTACGCGTCAACTTTCCTGCGGCTAGGGAACCTCTGCATGGGGAGCGGGATAGTAAATAATCCGTTTTCGCTTATCAAGCCCCATCATCCTTTGATGTTCATTATTGCATCGCGTTTTTCCCGTTTTTCATCGTATTTTACCGACAGTGACGTGGCCTTATGTAAAGAGGCGGTGGTGAGGCTAATGTTTTGATAACATTGCTATATCAAATCCTATTTTGCTCGTCAGCATCGGCTGGCAAGAGTGATGATTTGCTGCTGAGCATGTGCAGAGTGGCATCACTTCCCGCAGCCTGCTCGGTGAACTGGCTGCGACAGAGCAAACGTGCTCGCTCATCTTCCCCAACGTCACTCAGGCTCCAGTCGGCCTCAAAAGCCACCAATTGGCCTAGCCAGCTATCAAATCGCCGAACCTAAAGATGGATTCTGGTTAAGAGGGGCGTGAGGTTTTCTTCTCTGACAGCATTTCTATCACGATTTGGGATAAGGTGTTGGCAAATTTTGCCGATATTAAGGGTTCAGGGAATGTTATCTGCACCTCCCGTTGTACTGAAGAGGGTAGATATCCGTTTACTGATCTAATGATTGTCATCGTTGGATGAGTAAGTTGAGGTACTTAACGGTTTTTTTACGTTTGACGCTGGATAAGATTGAAGAATACGACTATCACGTACAGTGGAGCGGCCAGATGTTAGTTCATGTTTACTCACATCTCGAATGTTGCCTGATTACGCTATACCTATAAATAATGACTCGCACTGAGGAAAGCATGGATAATTTTCAAAAAGAGATTGATGAGAGAACAAACCTCACCTCTGCTAATAAATTCGAACTCTTATTATTCCAGTTGGGCAAATCACCTGAAGGTGGCAAATCTGAGCTGTTCGGCATCAACGTGTTTAAACTGCGTGAAATTGTGCCGATGCCTACATTGACCAAAGCGGCGGGTATGAAATCACCGATGCTGGGTATGGTCAACATTCGTGGGCAAATCATTCCCGTTATCGATCTTCCTGCGGTAGTGGGTAGCGCAACGGAAACCGGGCTGAATATTCTTCTTATCACGGAGTATGCACGTAGTACGCAGGCATTCGCCGTGGAATCGGTAGACGATATCGTTCGTCTGGAATGGAGTCAGGTGCTGACTGCGGAAGCTGGCGTGAGTAGTTCATATATCACCAGTATTGCGCGGCTTGATAACGACAAAGACAGCAACCGTTTGGCGCTGGTGCTGGATGTTGAACAGATTCTGTTTGATATTATTCCCGGCGATCGCGAAACCAAGCTCAAGAATTCAGAAGAGAAAACTTATTCCTATACGCCAGGTGCGATTGCCATTGTGGCGGAAGATTCCAGAGTCGCGCGTTCGTTGCTTGAGCAGGGGTTAACCCAGATGGGCATTCCATTTAGTATGCACATCACTGGACAGGATGCCTGGAACAAGATTCGGCAAATTGCGAAAGAAGCGCAGTCAGAAGGGCGACCGATTTCGGACAAAATCTCACTGGTTCTGACCGATTTGGAAATGCCGGAAATGGATGGTTTTACGCTGACCAGAAACATCAAGCGTGATGAGTATCTGAAGAATATCCCTGTGGTGATCCACTCATCACTGTCTGGTAGCGCGAATGAAGATCACGTCCGCAATGTGGGTGCGGATGCTTACGTCGCGAAATTTGAGATCAATGAATTGTCGACGGCGATTCAGACGGTGTTGAACAAGGCGCGTCGTTAATGAGTTGAACGAGAGTGCGATAGCATTCGGCCTCTGTCTCCTCCTTTGCGGGAGAAAGTAGAGGCCGATTTTTTTAGCCATTAATTATCTGAACAACGCCCCCCCTGATAGCTAGGCAGGCGGCAGAAGATTAATCCAGATCGGATGCCTGGTGGCGCTCGGCGACCTGCTCAGACTCTTCGCCCCAGGTGCGGTTGACCTTGCGACCACGAATCACTGCCGGGCGGGCAGCAATTTCATCAGCCCAGCGTTTCACATGCGTGTATTCATGCACGGACAGAAACTCTGCGGCGGAGTAAAGCGCGCTCTGTACCAGTCCGCCGTACCACGGCCAGACAGCGATATCAGCAATGGTGTAGCTATCGCCAGCCAGATAGCGGTTTTCCGCCAATTGACGGTTGAGAACATCCAATTGGCGCTTGGTTTCCATCGTGAAGCGGTTAATCGGGTATTCAAATTTTTCCGGCGCGTAGGCGTAAAAATGCCCGAATCCACCGCCAACGTAAGGGGCGGAGCCCATCTGCCAGAACAGCCAGTTAAGCGTTTCAGTACGTGTAGCGAGGTCGTTTGGCAGCAGCGCCCCAAATTTCTCGGCCAGATACACCAAAATGGAGCCAGACTCAAACACGCGAATCGGTTTTTCGCTGCTTTGGTCGAGTAACGCGGGGATCTTGGAGTTCGGGTTGACGTCGACAAACCCGCTGGAGAACTGATCGCCATCGCCTATCTTAATCAGCCAAGCATCGTACTCGGCACCTGCATGGCCTAACACCAGCAGCTCTTCCAGCATGATGGTCACTTTCACGCCATTCGGCGTCGCCAACGAATAAAGCTGAAGCGGATGCTTGCCAACAGGCAGCGCTTTTTCGTGCGTCGGACCCGCGATCGGGCGGTTAATATTAGCGAAGGCACCGCCGGAAGATGCGGGCTGCCAGACCTTTGGCGGCACATAAGTTGGGGATGTAGCCATTGAAAATCTCCTTATGCATGAAAAGAGAGCGAGTTAAGTCAACACCATAACAAACTCATGTATTTTACTGATACCGTTCTGTTCTATATGTTCCTCATATTGATATAACGTGAGATCCGCACCTTGCCGAACTGCGTGAACGGGTGCAAAAAACACAAGTTGAAATGGCGCAAGTGCTTGGATTAAAACAACCGACCATGGCGGTAATGGAGAAACTCGGTCGTGGCCTGAAACGTTCTACACTCAAACGTTATATTGAAGCGACCGGCAATGAGCAACGGCTCATTATTCTGGAATGGCTTGCCGATCCTCGATCGCATTTTCCAGAACAGCAGGATGGCGATCTGGTTAAGGATGGGGTATGTGTAGGGTTTATCACTGAGAAGATCGGCCTGAGCCAGCCGACCGTCACCGGTCATCTCCAATATCTAGCGAAAGCCGGAATTTTCACATCGAAACGTATCAAAAGCTGGGTGTTCTACAAACTCGTCCCTGAGCGTTTAGACGAGGCCGTTGCGGTATTGCCCGAGCTTGCACCGGTTGCCTCGCGTCATCATAAGCCGTCAGAATAGGCGTCAAGCCTGGCGCGGTTCGGGCGGAACCATGCTCATCTATCATGGTTTCAAACGTCTTTCAGCGCGAATAACCAGCCATAGTGCTGTGGAGCGGCGATTTAAAATACATGAAAAAGTCATCGGAACCTACATTGAAAAACACGATTACAGCGTAATTGAGTCATAACTCTATTTTGAAGGTATCATCATTTGGTGCAATAGCGCGCTTATTATCCAAGGTAAATAAAGTATTAGCCTCTTGAATATCCGATATCAACTCTTCTTAGTTAGACAAAATAGATACTCGTACAGTATGGAGGGATGCTATCGTAGAGATACCATCTGCATATCTATTTAATTCACATGATTAGTTACGATTTTGGTAGGTTGGGCGGATAAAATGACAAAATGCTACGGTAGCAAAGCGACCTTTTAATCGCCGTTAAGATACGGCGACAAGTAGCACAATGGTTGTTGTTAACATTTAATCTATTTGTTTTTGCGGCATAAAAATTTATCTTTTATCACGCCATCAAAGAAACGGCCTTTAGAAACGACAGCGTCAGAAATAAATTTTTTATAGATAGATTCAGGTACGCCAACATATTGATAGATCTCTTTGTTATGAAATGCTATCTCAAGAATGTGCGTCTTTGGGTCATACCCAATTGAATCAATTCGTGACGATGAAACCTGCTGTCGCTGCAATGCTTGCTTCTCCCTTGTGTAAAATAAGAGCAAATAATAAAAGATTTACCGCATGACGCATTGTCGGCGATTATGCTTATTTATTGAATATGTATCAAATTTTTGGCGGGTTGGTTAGTAAAATCGTTGTTTTAGCATTTTTATGCTGTGAATTTGTTCAATAACGGCAAATTTTTCTGTTTAGTTAGGGGGCGCTGCAAATCTACGATGACGAATAGCGTGCTACTTTTTTCAGATCTAGCCTGAAACGCAGATTTGCAGTAAGCCAGAATAGCTATTCCGGTGCGCATTCGATCCTGTTCCTGCCATTTGCCTTCGCTTGATAGCGTGCATCGTCTGCCGCCTTTATCAAACATTCATAATCTGGATGACCATTATGCACGGCGATGCCTACACTTATGGTCATTGTCACGCTTTCACCGCTTTGAAGATGAATAGTGTGATCCTGAATTTTCTTTCTTAGTCGTTCGATGATGGTGTGAGCGGCAACCTTGGGCGTTTCAATGTTCAGTAGCTCGTTCAACTTTTCATCTCTTTTGCAATTATGTCGGGTGTACTAAGATAGAAATGATCAATTTTTTGCTTGAATAATCGATATTTAATGACAGTGAGGATTAGCATGTCGTTGCTAAAAATTAATCATTTCATATAGGAACTATTATTACCGTTGCTGTAAGTGATAATGCCATTTTTTTAATATTAGAAGTTATTTTGAGATAAATTTATGAAAGTTAATGATTTGGTTACTGTTAAAACCGATGGGAAGACGCGTAGGGAAGGGACTGTTCTGGCTGTGGATACGTTTGAAGAAGGGATAATGTATTTAGTTGCACTAACAGATTACCCTGCCGGTATCTGGTTTTTCAATGAGATTAACAGTAAGGATGGTACGTTTGTTGAGCCAAAGACGCTGCCGGAAAAAGAGTAAAGGGAAAGACCAACAGGCGAGCATTGTCCTAATGAACAATGTTCGCCGCTATTTAGTATCCAGTAATTAGAACGTTTCCCAGTTACCGTTTTTCGTATTGGTTTGGCGGGGAAGGGCGAGTGATGAATGGCCCTTTGCGTGCAGAGCATTTGACCGAGCGGGCGCTGAAGGAGCACTTGATAGATGGCTGGATAACTTAAATGTTGCAACGGCTTGGGTCAGTAATGCAGCTTGCTCCTCTAGCGATGCCGCAGCGGCACTGGCTTCCTGAACGAGTGCAGCATTTTGTTGCGTCACGCTATCCATTTCAGAGATCGCTTGGCCGACCTGCGTTATTCCCCGGCTTTGTTCGTCAGACGCAGAAGCAATTTCACCCATAATGTCGGTGACATTAGTGACTGCATCGACGATCTCTTTCATTGTTTGACCCGCGTTATCAACCAAGACAGAGCCACTATTGACCAGGCTTACTGATTCGGAAATCAGTGTTTCTATCTCTTTTGCTGCTTGCGCACTACGTTGTGCGAGGCTGCGAACCTCACTTGCAACGACAGCAAAGCCACGACCTTGTTCTCCTGCTCTGGCTGCTTCAACCGCTGCATTTAGCGCAAGAATATTGGTTTGAAAAGCAATGCTGTTAATGACGCTGGTAATTTCAGATATTTTCTTTGAACTGCCCGAGATACTGTTCATTGTATTGACAACGTTTGCAACGATCTCTCCACCTTGTTTAGCTTTCCCAGAAGCGTTCGCTGCAAGTTGGCTTGCATGGTGAGCATTCTCTGAGTTTTGTTTCACGGTAGCGGTGAGTTGCTCCATGCTTGCCGCAGTTTGTTCAAGCGCTGCCGCTTGCTGTTCGGTACGTGAGGAAAGGTCTGTGTTACCCGATGAGATCTCTGTCGAACCTTGATAAATAGAATCTGCGCTTTCCCGAACGGTAGTGACGGTTGTGACCAGCGAGGATTGCATTTGTTGAACGTTGCTGGCTAGCGTACCAATTTCATTCCTGCCATAGTGGTCCGTCATTTGAGTCAGATCGCCCTGCGCAATGCGTTGAATTCTCATGACCAACTGGTTCATCGGTTTGATGAGGATTCCTCGCAGAAGGAAGAATGTCAGAAGCGTTAGAATGGTGGCCAGAGCGAAACTGCTCCCCATCAATGAATACCCGAGTAGCGCATTTTTATGTGCAGTTTCGTTTAATTCTTTCGCTCTCTGCGTACGGTAAGCGACAGCTTCGAGTAGAAATTTGTTGTAGGCTGAATCTAAAATACGGGTTTCTTCGGATTCAAGGGTGATGACTTCTTCAAACAGCCCTTGCTTTGCCGCAGTGAGCATTAACATAAGGCCTTGATTGACATATGCGTCATAGGATTTGCGTAGATCGCTGTCCAATGCCATATCCTGAGGTGTTTTAACCGGACGCTCTTCATAGATAAGGAATGCTTTTTTTGACTGTTCCAGGCGTTGTTCAGCCTGCTTCAGGTTGTCATTAAAGACCTGAGAGTCGCCAATGCGTGCTGCTGCTGCTGCCTGGATTAGCAACAGACGGGCAGTGCGAAGGTGGTTAGAACTGTTTGAAATTCCCATTCGGGTATCGATTTCTTGTGTAACGTCATCTAATGATTGATTGCTGCTTTGTAAAAAATAGCTGGATGTGCTGATAGATGCTGCAAATAGCAGCATAATACCACCCAGAATAATGATGAATAAGGGAACTAGCCGTAAATTGCTCAGCATGCCAGCCTCGACGTGCTGCTCAGACTTTGAAGTTATTGTCATATCCATCCACTCATTCTCAGGAAATTATGATTTACCATGCCACTCGCGGCGGCATTAGCGTTTAGGTTTTAGTGTCTACATTAATGACAATCCATTAGCTAAACAACCAATGTAAAAGATAATCGGCATATATTGAGAAACCTTAATCAAATTCGATGCGATCCCGATCACGTTTTTAACGCTTTAAAAAGAAAAGAAAATTACGTGATGTGAAATCATACAATTGATAATAAAAAACGAAGAGTCTGACACACTAACTTTATTTATTTGTACTTCAACGCTATTGTGTGGAGTCTATCTTCGGAGGGATTTTTCTTGGAAAAGCAGACGCATTTTTTTTCTGATAAAAAAATTGTTTTTTTTATCGCCACATTATGTTGTTTACTATGGGGGAGTGCTTATCCTGCCATTAAAAATGGCTATGAGCTGTTTCACATTGCGGATAATGATATTCCTGGGAAACTTGTTTTTGCGGGTTACCGTTTCGCGTTTGCTGGCCTGTTACTGTTGGGGCTCGCGATGCTAAGTGGTCGGTCTATCGGGCGCTTTCAACCGGGGCAGTTAGCTCAACTGACAATCTTGGGAACATTTCAAACATCATTGCAGTATGTTTTTTTCTATATCGGTCTGGCATATACCACGGGTGTTAAAGGTTCAATTATGAACGCAACCAGTACTTTTTTCAGTGTACTGTTTGCTCATTATCTATACAGGAATGATAAGCTAAACCTCAATAAGTTAACTGGTTGTATATTAGGATTCGCTGGTGTAATGGCCGTAAATATTAGCAGTAATGAAATGAGTATTGGTTTCACGCTGCTAGGTGATGGCTTCGTTGTTATTGCTGCATTTATTTTGTCTGCATCGACAATATATGGTAAGCGGATATCACAAACGATGGACCCAACTATTATGACAGGTTATCAATTAGCGATTGGTGGCGTTATCTTAACGGTGTCAGGGTATTGTACAGGTGGATCGCTAGTTATACCCGATTGGAAAGCAGTGCTGATGCTTGGTTACCTTATTTTGCTATCTTCAATCGCTTTTTCATTATGGAGTCAATTGTTGAAATATAATCGGGTCGGTATGGTTGCACCATTTAATTTTCTCATTCCCGTATCCGGTACCGTATTGTCAGCGTTGTTTCTTAATGAAAGCATTCTGGAGTGGAAATATTTCTTTGCACTCATCTTGGTATGTTCTGGCATTTGGCTGGTTAATCGGGTTACGAAGGTGTGATCAGGAAATTATTTTTATTACAACCAGATAATTTCCTAATGTTGCATTCTGAAATGTAATGCTTGAGATCGCGAAGGTCATGCTGTGCTTTGCATGACCTCATACCATAACAGTGCAATCAACCCATATCGTTGAGAGTTTTTTGGGGAAAAAGTGTAAGTTTTCATGAACGGTATAAATTTAATGCACGGCGTGCATATCGGTTATGACGATATTTTTGTATATGCATCATTTACATAGCAAGCGAATTGTTTCTTTTTATTATATCCATACTTTTTTTGTAACGCTTACTGTGCATTTTGAGTGTAAAAATAAGCATGAAAGTGATCTGACCAGATACGGCTTAGTTCATAATGTTTTCATTTATGTGATCTGGATCACATAATGGCTAGAATTCTTCTTCAGTTGCGTTGTATGTGCTACGGATTAGGCGGTACAGTTGCGCTGTTTTAGGATTAATCCTATGCTCTTGGTCGGGTAAGTCTTCATCGAAGGATCAGGAAAGCAGCGGATGAACGGATTCTCCGCGTGATGCGCAAAATTGGCTAAGGTTGGCAAGTAGCGATTGCCCGAATAAGAAATGATGAAGTAGTAACTTGCAGTATCTGGCACCGATAGTTTTTTATGCCATCAATGGAGAGTGATTTTCGAATTGGGCGATATGGTCTATCACCTAACTTATGTTTTAAACATAGCCTGTCGGGATGGGAAATATGGGTACCTCTGAATTACTCAAACACATTTATGACATTAATCTGTCTTATTTGTTACTGGCGCAACGCTTAATTAATGATGAAAAAGCTTCTGCGATGTTTCGTCTAGGAATCAATGATGAGATGGCAGATATCTTGATGCAATTGACTCTGCCGCAGATGGTGAAACTGGCAGAAACTAACCAGTTGATATGCCATTTTCGTTTTAACGATCACAATACAATCAAAGTGTTGACTCAGGAGTCGCGTGTGGATGATTTACAGCAAATTCATACTGGGATTTTGTTGTCGAGCCACTTATTACAACAGTTAACTTCGAAAGAAGAAAACCTGCCTAAGAAAAGGGCATAAGTGATGGCGGAGAAAAGTATTGTTCAGGAAGCGAAAGATATCCAGTTGGCGATGGAGCTCATTTCGCTTGGTGCTCGTTTACAGATGTTAGAAAGTGAGACTCAGCTAAGTCGCGGGCGTTTGATCAAGCTGTATAAAGAACTTAGAGGAAGCCCGCCACCAAAGGGAATGTTACCTTTTTCAACGGATTGGTTTATGACTTGGGAACAGAATATTCATTCATCAATGTTTTACAACGCTTACAATTTTTTAATTAAAAATGGGCCGTGTAGCGGTGTTGAAGCAGTCATTAAATCTTATCGATTGTACTTGGAACAGTGTGCACCTCAGAGTGATTCTCCACTGTTGGCATTGACTCGGGCTTGGACATTAGTCCGGTTTGTTGACAGCGGTATGCTGCAACTGTCGTCATGTAATTGCTGTAAAGGGATGTTTATTACTCACGCTCATCAGCCTAAAAACAGTTTTGTTTGTAGTTTATGCCAACCGCCTTCCAGAGCGGTAAAAAGGCGTAAACTTTCGCAAAATCTTGCCGATATAATACCTCAACTGCTGGATGAACAGGTAAAACACGCAGTCTGAGCCTGTAGCGCGATTTGTGAATCTATCACTGTTGGTTGTGAAAGCAGTGATAGGTTTTTTCCTCAAGAACGTCTTGGCTATGGCTCCGCAGTTTTATCTCACCTTCCGCCCACCTTTTTTATTATAAGGATTTCTTGTGCTGGTTATATTGGGTTATATCGTAATTGTGGCCTCGATACTCGGCGGTTATCTCATGGTCGGTGGGACCTTGGGTGCGCTTTATCAGCCTGCGGAGTTACTGATTATCGGTGGTGCTGCGCTGGGCGCTTTCATTGTCGGCAACAATGGAAAGGCGATAAAAGCAACACTGCGAGCGTTACCTCTTTTGGTCAAAGGTTCCAAGTACAATAAAGCGTTGTATATGGATCTTATGGCCTTGCTCTTTCGTGTGATGGCCAAATCTCGTCAGCAAGGGATGCTTTCGTTGGAGTTTGATATTGATAATCCTCGCGATAGCGAGATCTTCTCAAGCTATCCGAACATCCTTTCCGACAACAATATTGTTGAATTTATCACCGATTATTTACGTTTGATGGTCAGTGGTAACATGAATGCGTTTGAGATTGAAACGTTGATGGACGAAGAGATCGAAACGATTGAACATGAAAGTGAAGTACCCGCAAGTAGTTTGACAATGATGGGCGACGGCCTCCCCGCATTTGGTATTGTCGCTGCAGTTATGGGGGTTGTTCACTCATTAGCTTATGTTGACCGACCTGCCGCTGAGCTAGGGATGATGATTGCCCATGCCATGGTGGGAACTTTTCTTGGTATCCTACTGGCTTACGGTTTCGTCTCTCCATTAGCAGCCTTACTGCGTCAAAAAAATGCAGAAAAAATCAAGATATTGCAGTGTGTTAAAGTGACTTTACTGTCGAGTCTTAATGGCTATGCACCGCAGATTGCTGTGGAGTTTGGACGTAAAACGCTGTACTCAACGGAGCGGCCTTCTTTTACCGAATTGGAAGAACATATTCGTCGTGTAAAATCGCCGACCCAGCAAGCGTCGGATAGTAACGCATGAAACATCAGCATCCCATTATTCGCAAAAAGCGCAAATCCGGGCATGGGGGTCACCATGGTGGCTCTTGGAAGATTGCCTACGCTGACTTTATGACAGCAATGATGGCATTGTTTCTGGTTATGTGGCTCATCGCCATCTCTACACCTATGCAGTTGGCCCAAATCGCGGAGTATTTTCGTACCCCTTTAAAGGTTGCATTAACTTCAGGCTCTAAATCAAGCGACAGTTCCAGCCCAATCCCTGGTGGGGGAAATGATCCAACTCAACAAGATGGTGAAGTGAAGAAAGACATCAAAATAGATAGCGTAGAAAAGAAACTTGATCAGGCTAGACTTAACAAACTGCGTGAGCGCCTGGATCAGTTAATTGAGGCAGATCCCCGATTACGCGCACTCCGTCCACATTTGCTAATTGAGATGATTGAGGAAGGGTTGCGTATCCAAATCATTGATAGCCAAAATCGCCCTATGTTTAAAACCGGGAGTGCACAGGTTGAGCCTTATATGCGGGATATTCTGCGTGCGATAGCCCCTATTTTGAATGACTTTCCCAATAAACTGAGTATTTCAGGTCATACCGATGATGTTCAGTATACGACAGGGGAACGCGGTTATAGCAACTGGGAATTATCTGCTGATCGCGCCAATGCATCACGCCGAGAGCTGATTTTCGGTGGTTTGTCTGATGGAAAAGTTCTGCGCGTTGTGGGCATGGCTGCGACAATGAGCCTCAAACAAGCGACAAGCGGAAATGATGCGATTAATCGACGTATCAGCCTCTTGGTACTGAGCAAACAAGCTCAGAAGGATATTGAAGAAGAAAATGCAGAAAGCTCTGCTGTAAATATAGATAAAGCAGAAAATTTACAAAATATGGGGTTGGATAAGCCTAAACCTACCACGCCGACTGCCGAAAATAGTGATAACAATACGGGTGAAAGTGGTGAGGCATTGCCACAACCAACAAATGGAGTTCCTGCTCCAGAGCGTCAACAGCCAACTACTGCGTTGCCTGCTGCGCCGG
This sequence comes from Pectobacterium araliae, assembly GCF_037076465.1. Lineage (NCBI taxonomy): Bacteria > Pseudomonadati > Pseudomonadota > Gammaproteobacteria > Enterobacterales > Pectobacteriaceae > Pectobacterium > Pectobacterium araliae. Next base: position 1,617,619 of record NZ_AP028908.1, read on the forward strand.
ATAGCCAGGCGACGCCTTCTCAATAAGTCGCGATTCACAGCTGAGGTGACCACGTGAGCATGGACATGAGTGCTTTCTATCAAACTTTCTTTGATGAAGCAGATGAATTACTGGCAGATATGGAACAACATTTATTGTTGTTGGATCCTTCAGAGCCTGATATCGAACAATTGAATGCGATTTTCCGTGCAGCTCACTCCATAAAAGGAGGTGCGGGTACGTTCGGTTTTAAAATATTGCAGGAAACTACGCACCTTTTAGAAAATCTACTCGATGGGGCAAGACGTAGTGAAATGCGTCTTAGCACTGATATCATTAACTTGTTTCTGGAAACAAAAGACATCATGCAGGATCAGTTGGACGCTTATAAAACCGCACAGGAACCCAATGCTGAGAGCTTTGAGTACATCTGTCAGGCTCTGCGCCAGCTCGCACTGGAGTCTAAAGCAGATGGCGACACAACCCAGTCTGACACATCGTCTACAACCCCGCACTCTGTCAGCCCTGTAAGTAAAGGTGAAATGCGTATCGCATTAACCGGCCTGAAATCTCAGGAAATACCTCAGATGCTGGAAGAACTTGGTAATCTGGGAACCGTTAAAGACGCTCACCAGACTGACACTAGCGTAGAGGTGACATTAGTCACTTCTGAAAGTGAAGACGATATTAGTGCTGTGCTGTGTTTTGTTCTTGAGCCAGAGCAAATCAGTTTCAAGTCGGCCGTAGCCAGTCAACCCGTTGTCGCTGAGATCGCAGAGACGTTAACTGTTGTTGAAGCACCCGTTGTGCCAATAGCACCGTCGGCGCCCGTTGCAGCAAAACCGCACTCTGCCCCGGAAAATGGAAAAAATAAAGCAAAAACCGGTGATACCAGTATTCGTGTAGCGGTTGAGAAAGTTGACCAACTTATCAACCTTGTTGGTGAGTTAGTGATTACGCAATCTATGCTGGCACAGCGCTCAAGTGAGCTTGACCCTGTGGCGCACGGCGATCTGCTCAATAGCATGGGACAGTTGGAACGCAACGCCCGCGACCTGCAAGAGTCGGTTATGTCCATTCGTATGATGCCAATGGAATATGTATTTAGTCGTTTCCCTCGTTTGGTGCGTGATTTGGCTGCCAAGTTGGATAAGCAGGTTGAGCTAACGCTGATGGGGAGTTCGACCGAATTGGATAAGAGTTTGATCGAACGTATTATTGATCCTCTGACACACTTGGTGCGCAACAGCCTTGATCACGGTATTGAGTCTCCAGATAAACGCGTTGCTGCCGGTAAGTCTGCCGTGGGTAACCTGACGCTTTCTGCGGAACATCAAGGCGGTAACATCTGCATTGAAGTTATCGACGATGGGGCAGGGCTTAACCGTGAAAAAATTCTTGCCAAAGCCCTGTCTCAAGGGTTGGCAGTGAGCGATGCCATGTCTGATGAAGAAGTGGGCATGTTGATTTTTGCTCCTGGCTTCTCTACCGCAGAGAAGGTCACAGACGTTTCTGGCCGTGGTGTCGGCATGGATGTCGTGAAGCGAAATATCCAGGAAATGGGGGGACATGTCGAAATCCACTTCCAGGCTGGAAAAGGTACAACGATAAGAATCTTGTTACCATTAACGCTGGCCATCCTTGATGGTATGTCCGTTAAAGTTAACAATGAAGTCTTTATCCTACCACTTAACGCCGTGATGGAATCTTTGCAACCTCAGTCCGAAGACCTGTACCCGCTAGCGGGGGGGGAGCGTGTGCTACAAGTTCGTGGTGAATATTTACCTCTCGTTGAACTATTCCATATCTTTGATGTGGACGGCGCTAAAACGGATGCTACTCAGGGTATAGTCGTTATTCTACAAAGCGCAGGTCGACGTTATGCCTTGTTGGTCGATCAGTTGATTGGACAACATCAAGTCGTCGTCAAAAACTTGGAAAGTAATTATCGCAAGGTACCAGGCGTTTCAGCCGCTACCATTCTTGGTGATGGTAGCGTTGCGCTGATTGTGGATGTTTCAGCGTTGCAAGCGCTTAATCGTGAAAAGCGTGTGGTTGAAACTGCTGCTTAATAAAACAGATCGTTAATAAAGGGTGGAAAACATGACTGGACTTGCAAGCGTCACCAAATTAACTGGCGAAACCGTGGGACAGGAATTCCTGATTTTTACGCTGGGTGACGAAGAGTACGGCGTTGATATTTTAAAAGTACAAGAAATTCGCGGTTATGATCAAGTAACACGTATTGCCAATACACCTTCTTTTATTAAGGGTGTGACCAATCTACGTGGTGTTATTGTCCCTATCGTTGACTTGCGCATTAAATTTGCCAAGCAAGATGTTGAATATGATGACAACACAGTTGTTATTGTTCTGAACCTTGGCCAGCGTGTTGTCGGCATCGTTGTCGATGGTGTGTCTGATGTATTGTCATTGACAGCAGATCAAATTCGACCAGCACCAGAATTTGCCGTAACACTGTCAACAGAGTACCTGACTGGTTTGGGTTCTCTGGGTGAGAGAATGCTGATTTTGGTTGATATTGAAAAACTGTTGAGCAGCGAAGAAATGGCGCTGGTTGATAGCGTATTGAAAGTCTAATTCATCGGCCTTCAGGGGCTACGAAAGTGGCCCCGAAAATCTTCCTTAGCCATATCCTTGTCAGTTCAGAAATTCGTAAAGATATCCAGAATAATGCCGATATCATCGGTGGTTGGTCTACTCAAAAGGCGTTGTATGTTTAACCGTATAAAAGTTGTCACAGGTTTGATGCTTGTGCTGGTGTTGTTTGGAGCCCTTCAGCTTATTTCTGGTGGTTTATTTTTTAATGCATTAAAAAATGATAAGGATATCTTCAGCTCAACGCAGGTTATTAACCAGAAGCGTTCTGAACTGGATTCAGCATGGTCATATTTGTTACAGACCCGCAATACACTTAACCGTGCTGGCACGCGTTTTGCCCTTGATGTCAGTGGTACGGGCACGGGGGCCGGGGGGAAAGAGCTTTTGGCTTCTGCTCAAAAGCAACTGTCTGTAGCAAACGATTTTTTCTCACAGTATGAGAAAGTGCCGCAGGATTCACGTCAGGGTGAAAGTGTTGCTCGGAGCGTAAAAGAGAATTATGTTGCTCTGAATGGCGCGTTGATTGAATTAATTCAATTCTTGAACGCTGGGGAATTTAAGAAATTTATTGACCAGCCGACACAGCGTTTTCAGGATAACTTTGAAAAAGCGTATTACACCTATAAAGCCGAAAGTGACAAACTTTATCAGGCTGGCATAACTAAAAATGATGAGGCTTACGATTCGGCACTTTGGATACTTGGCTTCATTACCGTGCTGGTTTTTGCGTTAGCCTTGATTTCGTGGATTGGTATTCAACAATTATTAATGAAGCCGCTAAATAATATTGTTGAACATATTCGTCATATTGCGAAAGGTGATTTGACAAAGACGACCAATTTTCATAGCAGCAATGAGATGGGGATTCTCGCTGACAGTATTCGTCATATGCAAAACGAGTTTGTTGCAACGGTCAGTGCGGTTCGACAAGGTGCTGATGCTATTTATACTGGTGCGACGGAAATAAGTGCCGGGAATAACGATCTTTCATCGCGTACAGAACAACAGGCTGCTTCGTTAGAAGAAACGGCTGCCAGCATGGAGCAACTGACGGCAACGGTTAAACAGAATGCGGAAAATGCCCGCCAAGCCAGTCAGTTGGCACTAAGTGCGTCAGAGACTGCGCAGAAGGGCGGCAAGGTTGTCGATAATGTCGTCAAAACCATGCACAATATTGCTGGAAGTTCGAAAAAAATTGCCGATATTACTAGTGTGATTGATGGCATCGCTTTCCAAACCAATATCCTTGCGCTGAATGCGGCGGTTGAAGCTGCCAGAGCCGGGGAGCAGGGGCGTGGGTTTGCGGTTGTTGCAGGAGAAGTTCGCAATTTGGCACAGCGTAGTGCTCAGGCTGCGAAAGAAATCAAAAGTCTGATTGAAGATTCAGTCAACCGAGTCGATGAAGGTTCTGTACTGGTTGAAAGTGCGGGCGAGACGATGGGAGAAATCGTCAGTGCAGTCACTCGTGTAACAGATATTATGGGCGAAATTGCCTCGGCCTCTGATGAGCAAAGTAAAGGCATCGATCAGGTTGGCCAGGCGGTTACTGAAATGGATCGCGTAACGCAACAGAACGCCTCCTTGGTTGAAGAATCTGCTGCGGCTGCGGTTGCTTTGGAAGAGCAAGTTAAAGTGCTAAACCAAGCTGTTGCGGTATTCCGGCTGTCTGAAGATGTGAGTTCATTTAGAAGAACAACATCGGCAGCAATTGATCAAAAGCCTGCATTGTTGGCTCCATCAGCAAATGGTGGTAAGAAAGCGAAAGAAGGTTCTTCAACCGATAATTGGGAAACGTTCTGATAAAAATCGTGGTATAGCGGCTATAAATAAGCCCAAGATGTAAAATATTTCTAGTAAGCCAATGCCCAGCCACTTGTGTGTTGGTGGCTGGGTGATTGTTTGCCATATTAATTTAAAAAGATCAGCGTGAAGGTCATTTATTTGTGCACATTTGCCGTTTACGGTGATGTAGCGCTTGGCGCTTTGGAGTAGGGTAATTCATGGTATTGTTCAATCTGTAACTTATGTTATGGATATGATGGGTGACGTTGACTTTGGTATAAAAGCCAGAGGGTAAAGCAAGCAGGTAGCACAGCTGTAACGAGAGGGACAATGCCACCCTACAGCATGTGGCTTTGGTAGAACAGACACGCTGGCCGTTCTGCTTTCAGAACTTGCGGGAGTGTATTACCAATACAGTGTCAATTTTAATCGCAATGCGATGCAATTGGCGAATGACAATAAAAACCTGCGTTAGCTGTAAAGGAACGTTCAGATTGAAAAACACCATAGCAAAACACACTATTCGAGCGGTTTGATATGAAAAGTATACCATCGCAAAATCGCCCCGAATCTGCGTCTATTCTGACGCAGATGGTTGATCGGTTGCCGTTGTCGGACACACATTTTCGACGAATCAGCCAATTAATATATCAACGTGCTGGAATTGTCTTAGCCGATCACAAACGCGAAATGGTTTATAACCGTTTGGTTAGGCGTCTCCGTTTACTTGGAATCAATGATTTTGGCCAATATTTAGCACTCTTGGAGTCAGATCCTAACAGCGCGGAATGGCAAGCTTTCGTTAATGCGTTAACCACTAACCTGACTGCATTTTTTCGCGAAGCTCACCATTTTCCTATATTGGCAGAACATGCTAGAAAGCGCCCAAATGGCTATACGATTTGGAGTACAGCGGCTTCCACGGGAGAAGAACCTTATTCATTGGCGATGACACTTGCTGAGGTTTTAGGTAATAAAGCGAGTGGATGTCAGGTGTGGGCCAGTGATATCGATACTCAAGTGTTAGAAAAGGCAACGGCTGGCATCTACCGTCAGGAAGAATTACGTTCTCTTTCTCCACAGCAGCTACAGAAGTTTTTTTTACGCGGTACCGGGCCGCATAGTGGTTTAGTTCGTGTTCGCCCGGAACTTGCCTCTATGGTGCATTTCCAGCAACTCAATCTGCTCGCCCCCGATTGGTCTGCCCCTGCGCCATTCGATGCTATTTTTTGTCGCAATGTAATGATTTATTTCGATAAAGAAACCCAAGAGCGTATTCTCCGTCGATTCGTCCCGATGCTCAAGCCGGGCGGATTGCTATTTGCTGGACATTCAGAGAATTTCAGCCAGATTAGTCGAGAATTCTATTTGCGTGGGCAAACTGTATATGGGCTGGCTAAGGAAAGATAATGAGCAAAATAAGAGTATTATGCGTTGATGATTCTGCCCTAATGCGCCAGATCATGACTGAAATAATTAATAGCCATCCTGATATGGAAGTTGTAGCGACCGCACCAGACCCATTAGTTGCTCGTGATTTGATTAAAAAATTCAATCCTCAGGTGTTAACGTTGGATGTTGAAATGCCGCGCATGGATGGATTGGATTTTCTTGAAAAACTGATGCGCCTGCGCCCGATGCCTGTTGTCATGGTATCGTCGCTGACGGGAAAAGGATCAGAAATTACGCTTCGCGCATTGGAGCTTGGTGCTATTGATTTTGTCACCAAACCGCAACTGGGTATTCGCGAAGGAATGCTGGCATACAGTGAACTGATTGCGGAAAAAATTCGCATGGCGGCGAAAGCGCGTCTGCCGCAACGTAGCACTGTAGCAGAGCCGACAAAAATTATTCAACACATGCCACTGCTCAGTAGTGAGAAGCTGATTGCGATTGGTGCATCCACGGGGGGAACGGAAGCGATACGCCATGTATTACAGCCTCTGCCGCCAACAAGTCCTGCACTATTGATTACACAACATATGCCCCCTGGTTTTACGAAGTCTTTTGCCGAACGCTTAAACAAGCTATGTCAGATTACGGTGAAAGAAGCGGAGGATGGGGAACGCGTGCTTCCTGGTCATGCTTACATTGCTCCAGGGGCTCGGCATCTTGAATTGGCTCGTAGTGGGGCAAACTATCAAGTACGTTTAAATGATGGGCCTCCAGTTAATCGGCATCGTCCATCAGTTGATGTGTTATTCCGTTCGGTTGCGCAATATGCCGGGCGAAATGCCGTAGGGGTAATCCTTACTGGAATGGGGAATGATGGGGCGGCCGGCATGCTGGAACTCCATCAGGCTGGTGCTTATACGCTGGCTCAAAATGAAGCAAGTTGTGTGGTTTTCGGAATGCCACGCGAAGCGATAGCGATGGGTGGTGTCGATGAAGTGGTGGATTTGCACCAGGTGAGCCAGCGAATGTTGGCACAAATCTCTGCCGGACAGGCATTACGTATATAAGCAGCTCTCGGTGAGCAATAAATATTTTAGGAGTAGGTATGGCCGATAAAGAACTCAGATTTCTGGTAGTGGATGATTTTTCGACAATGCGCCGAATTGTCCGTAACCTGCTTAAGGAACTGGGCTTTAATAACGTAGAAGAGGCAGAGGATGGTGCCGATGCACTGAATAAGCTTCGCTCCAGTACTTTTGATTTCGTTATTTCTGACTGGAATATGCCCAATATGGATGGACTTGAGCTGTTGCAGACTATCCGTGCTGACGGCGCGCTTTCCCGCCTCCCTGTGCTGATGGTAACGGCTGAAGCGAAGAAAGAGAACATTATCGCTGCAGCACAAGCGGGTGCTAGCGGCTATGTAGTTAAACCATTTACTGCAGCTACCCTCGAAGAAAAACTGAGTAAAATTTTCGAAAAACTGGGTATGTAAGGGGGATCTTATGACGCCACATATGCCGTCAGTTAACGACACAGCTTCAGTAACCGAGATCATTTCGCGCATTGGCCAATTGACTCGTATGCTGCGTGACAGTTTGAAAGAGCTGGGTCTGGATAATGCGATAGCAGAAGCTGCAGAGGCTATTCCTGATGCCCGCGATCGTCTTGACTATGTTGTCCAGATGACCGCGCAAGCGGCGGAGCGAGCCCTGAACTGTGTAGAAGCTGCGCAACCTCGCCAGAATCAACTAGAATCAGGCGCAAAATCCCTGAAGGTTCGTTGGGATGAATGGTTTGAAAACCCAATCGAACTCGCGGATGCGCGCGAATTAGTGACGGATACGCGTAGCTATCTTGAAGATGTGCCACAACATACCTCATTTACCAACGCTCAACTGTTGGAAATTATGATGGCGCAAGATTTCCAGGACCTTACTGGCCAGGTAATCAAGCGTATGATGGATGTTGTTCAGGAGATCGAAAAACAATTGCTGATGGTATTGCTGGAAAATATCCCAGAAAAACCTGATGCACCTAAGCGTGCCAATGATGGCCTTCTGAATGGACCACAATTGAACAAAGGTGCAGCAGGTATTGTAGCCAATCAGGATCAGGTTGATGATCTTCTGGATAGTCTCGGGTTCTAATAAGCCTTGCTTTAAGAAAAAGAATCATTTTCTTTTTTAAAAAGCTAGAGTGTTGCTGTTTCGGTTATTTATGGTCAGATTTATGGCCATAAATAGCTACTCTTGATTTCCCCTTTCCCCCTCATTCTCACTATGCGTTAAAGAAGCGCTGGTTTTTCTCGTTGTTCCAGCCATAAAATTTTTCTGTATTTGTCATGCTAGGTAGCAAATTCCTATCCCGGAAGTCGTAACAGGAACATCGCCGTGGCTGAAGATAGCGATCTGGAAAAAACAGAAGCCCCCACTCCCCAAAAGGAGGAGAAGGCGCGAGAAGAAGGCCAAGTTCCACGTTCTCGAGAGTTGACTTCCGTTTTGATGATGGTCGCAGGATTGGCTATTTTATGGATGGGGGGGGATGCAATGGCTGGTAGGCTGACCAAAATTGTTGCACAGTCACTAAATTTTGATTATGCAACGATTAGCGATGATACCCAAATGCTACGCCATGTCGGTTCATTATTGCACCAGGCTGCATTCACATTGATACCGATTATGCTCGGGGCGGTGTTGGTGGCGTTGTCTGCTCCGATGCTGCTGGGGGGAGTATTATTTAGCACTAAGTCATTAAAAGTTGATTTCAAAAAGCTAGATCCTATTTCTGGTTTAAAACGTTTGTTTTCTGCCCAGTCATTGGCTGAACTTTTCAAGGCGATATTAAAATCGGTTATGGTTGGGATCATTAGTACCTTGTTCCTGATTCATAACTGGCCGAAAATATTGCATTTGGTATCTGAAGCGCCGATTGCAGCGTTAGGTGATGCATTGGAATTGGCCGTAATGTGTGGCTTTCTTATCATCATGGGCCTTATTCCCATGGTTGCATTTGATGTGTTCTGGCAAATCTGGAGCCACATCAAGAAACTACGAATGACGAAGCAGGAAATTCGTGACGAGCATAAGCAGAGCGAAGGCGATCCTCATGTTAAAGGTCGTATTCGTCAGCAACAAAGGGCATTTGCCCAACGTAGGATGATGGCGGATGTTCCTAAGGCTGATGTAATAGTCACTAACCCGACACATTATGCGGTGGCATTGCGATATGATGATAAAAAAATGAATGCGCCGAAAGTGTTGGCTAAAGGGGCTGGTGAAATCGCTTTGCGTATTCGTGAGCTGGGGACCGAGCATCGCGTTCCTATTTTAGAAGCGCCGCCGTTGGCGCGAGCGTTATTTCGTCATTCAGAGATCGGAGAACATATACCTGCTGCGTTGTATGCTGCCGTTGCAGAAGTCTTAGCTTGGGTTTATCAACTGAAACGCTGGAAGCGGGAAGGGGGATTAATCCCTAGAAAACCGAAACATCTACCGGTGCCCGATGCACTGGATTTTGCTAAAGAGAATACTACTGATGGCTAATTTGGCCTCTTTGCTTCGTTTACCAAGTAATATGAAAGGTAGCCAATGGCAAATATTAGCCGGACCTATACTGATCCTGCTGATACTTTCTATGATGGTATTGCCGCTGCCACCATTCATTCTGGATCTGCTATTTACCTTTAATATCGCACTATCAATCATGGTCTTGCTGGTTGCGATGTTTACGCAACGGACGCTGGAGTTCGCTGCATTCCCTACAATCCTGCTGTTTTCTACATTACTGCGCTTGTCACTTAACGTCGCCTCTACCCGTATTATTTTGCTGGAAGGGCACACGGGGACTGCCGCAGCAGGGAAGGTTGTCGAAGCATTTGGACACTTCCTTGTTGGTGGGAATTTTGCCATTGGTATTGTGGTATTTATCATTCTCGTTTTAATCAACTTCATGGTTATCACTAAAGGTGCTGGTCGTATTGCCGAAGTTGGTGCCCGCTTTGTATTGGATGGTATGCCAGGTAAACAGATGGCGATCGATGCCGATCTTAACGCTGGGATAATTGGTGAGGAAGAAGCGAAAAAGCGCCGTGCAGAGGTAACTCAGGAGTCAGACTTTTATGGTTCTATGGATGGTGCTAGTAAGTTCGTGCGTGGTGACGCTGTCGCTGGGCTGATTATCATGGTCATCAACATTGTTGGTGGATTGATCGTGGGTGTCGTTCAGCATGGGATGCCAGTAGGGCAGGCGGCGGAAAGCTATACCTTGCTTACTATCGGTGACGGCTTGGTTGCTCAGATCCCTGCTCTTATTATTTCTACCGCTGCCGGTGTTATTGTTACTCGTGTGAGTACCGATCAGGATGTTGGTCAGCAAATGGTCACTCAGCTATTCAATAATCCACGGGTTATGGTGCTGAGTGCGGCAGTAATTGGGCTTATTGGACTGGTTCCTGGAATGCCTAATTTTGTCTTTTTGTTATTCACTGCATCTTTGTTGGGGCTTGCTTGGTGGATGCGTGGGGAACAGACCAAAGAACCCGCTATGCAGCCTATACCTGCATCAGTGGATAAGCATCAGGTTATTGAGGCTAGTTGGTCTGACGTACAACTTGAAGATCCGCTAGGTATGGAAGTGGGTTATCGCTTGATCCCAATGGTTGACGCACAGCAAGATGGCGAATTATTGGCCAGAATTCGTAGTATCAGGAAGAAATTTGCTCAGGAAATGGGATACCTGCCACCAGTGGTTCATATTAGGGATAACCTAGAGCTCCAGCCTGCCAGTTACCGCATATTAATGAAAGGTGTTGAGGTGGGGAGCGGTGAGGCTCATCCTGGCCGGTGGATGGCAATAAATCCGGGGAATGCGGTCGGTTCTTTATCTGGAGATATCACACAGGACCCTGCGTTTGGGCTACCAGCCGTTTGGATTGATAATGCTCTGAAAGATCAGGCTCAAGCTCAAGGATTCACTGTTGTAGAGGCCAGCACGGTGGTGGCAACGCACTTGAACCATTTAATTGCACTACATGCTAGCGAGCTGTTTGGCAGACAAGAGGCTCAGCAGTTGATGGAGCGTGTGGCGCAGGAAATGCCAAAACTGACAGAAGATTTTATTCCAGGCGTTGTGACGCTAACCACATTGCACAAGGTTTTGCAAAATCTGCTCAGTGAGCGGGTTTCTATTAGGGATATGCGTACCATCATGGAGACATTGGCTGAGCATGCGCCTGTGCAACCAGATCCCTATGAATTGACCACAGTGGTCAGGGTTGCATTAGGACGTGCTATTACTCAGCAGTGGTTCCCGGGAGACAGCGAACTTCAGGTTATTGGTCTGGAAGGGGCGTTGGAACGCCTTTTACTACAGGCTCTTCAGGGAGGCGGCGGTCTCGAACCGGGGCTTGCCGATCGCCTGCTTGAACAGGCAAAACAAGCGCTACAGCGGCAGGAAATGCTGGGTGCTCCACCGGTTCTGCTGGTGAATCATGCTTTACGTGCTTTACTCGCTCGATTCCTGCATCGTAGTTTGCCCAATATGGCTGTACTTTCTAATTTGGAAATCAGCGATCATCGCCAAATCCGTATGACATCGGTTATAGGGGAAGCTCAATAATGAGAAAGTTGTTTTGTTCTCTAGCCGCAACAGTGCTGGTTCTTCCGCTTTGTGTCAGTGCAACGCCGGGGAGTTGGAACGGGAGTCAGCCTGGGGTAAAACTTGATTACCGTGGTGAAATGATTACGACATCGGCCTTTGTCCCTAACATTACAGTTAAGCCAGATGAAACCATTACTACAATATATTGGCGGCATCTTATTGATTCAGAGATACCGACAGGGCTTGTGGTTAAACTCTGTTCACAATCGCCGCAGCGCTGTGTTGATTTAGGCGGAAGTGGTGATGGACAAACTCAGGCATTTGAAGGGCTGGCAGCTAACAATGAGTTTCGCTTTGTCTACTACATTGCAGGGAATGGACGTATTAATCATACGTTCAGCATTCGTACGATAGATATTGCGGTCAATTATAAATAGTTATTTTAAATAAGACGTCGTCATTAAAGAATGAGAAGTCTCTGCTGAAACGCAGAGACTTTATAATGTGATTTTCCTACCACCCACGATAACACTTTTAGATTGACCATCAGGACCATACAGTCCTTGACCATGACGAGGCCTCAGTATATTGATGGCTTCATTGGTATAGGCAATATGGCGGTTAAGCAGAAGGCCATTATGCTTATTCTGATCGTTTAAACGTCTAGTTAGGTCCTGGACTTGCTGCCAGTAATCAGATAGCTTTTCAACACTGTCGTAAGGTGCCTGCAATTTGAGTGTTGATTCTGTTGTGTGGCGTCGAACCTCCAAATGCTGCATAGTTGCCAGCAAGGATGTCTTCTTCTCTGTTACCTGTTGCAGAGCAACGCTATTAATATGACCCGCGCAAAGTAAGGTTTGCTCTTCAGACATAACCACATCAAGCTCACGCAGATTGTTGAGTAGTTGTTCTAAGATCGATTGTAGATTTTCCATACGTGCTAATTACCTGCTAAAAAATCCTGCGTTTCTTTAAGTAACGCATCAGCAATTTTTCCGGCATCAATTTTAAGTGAGCCATCACGAATTGCTTGTTTCAAGGTTTCAACGCGAGCCATGTCTATATCCTGCGTACCAGGCTGCATCAATTTTGCCTGTGCGTCACTCAGTTTTACCTGTGTTGCGCTGACTTCAGACTGCGCTTCAGCCTGTTTGCGTTTAGTCTTAACGATATCGCCAGATTCGCGTTGTTGCACTTGACTGACCGGCTTCAGTGATTGTGTGCGATCAATGCTCATAATACATCCCTCTGATTTGAGGATAAATAGTTAGTTACCAACGTGTCATGAGATGTTAATCACATTGGTATTCAATTTTAAAACGTCGTCAGTAATGACTCTGTAGCTATCATCGGCAAACATGCGCAAATCTTTAATTAATTACTGTGAGATCAGAATAATCCCATCTTCGCTCGTAATTCCGCTGATTATTTGTCCATTTGCCGTTCTGACTCTAACTGCTTGCCCAGCGGCCGCGTTGTTCATGGCTTTCCCTTCGCCATTAATCATGAAACCGTCACCTTGGGCGATAATTTGCACCGACTGACCTGCCTTTACTACCCAAGCGCGTCTGATCATGGAGGCGGTAATAACCTGACCGGGTGTTAAATCGCGCAAAAGAACCGCACCCTGTGCACTTTGTAACGTCAGTACAGGGCGCAGCGGTAATAAATCGAGCCTGCCTTTTGTCAAACCAATGTCTTTTTCCGTCAGTGTTGTCCCACGATTTATAGGCCGTGAACTGGTGACATAGTTCCCTGTCACTTGAACTTCGGTTTGAATGAAGCGACGCTGCTGCTCACAACGTACGGACAGGCTCACATTTCCCCACATTTTTGTATTTCCGGGCAGCGTGATTTGGGGGGCTTCACACTGTGGCCATTGCGATTCTGGCGATTTTATCAGAACGTTAACGGTATTGGTGCTTTCCTGGAAGCGTGAGGCAAAAAATTGATTGATCTGTGCTGGAAGGTCGTTCGCATTGATTGGGGCACATAAGATGAAAAAACAGGGCGTTGCCAGGCAGAGATAATAATATATTTTTTTCATTCCAGTTCAGCTCTCCTGATTCCGATCGTGTCGACATAAGTGTAACGGTGTCAGCGTAAGGTTAAGGCAATAAATAGCGCTGCATTTGGTGCCTATTCGTTCGATGGTATAGCCATAATGAGAATTATCCTACTCACTCCAAATTCTAACTTGCGGAGGGAGCATGCTTGATAAATTAGACGCCTCATTACGGTTTCAGCAGGAAGCGTTGAACTTGCGTGCCCAGCGGCAGGAAATTCTGGCCGCGAATATTGCTAATGCGGATACACCAGGCTATCAGGCCAGAGATATCGATTTTGCCAGCCAGCTCAGTAAAACGATGGAGCAAGGGCGAGTGAATGGTACGGGTATCGCGCTGAAAACTACATCTGTACGGCATATACCGGCACAGAATTTTCAGCCGCCGGAACTAGATTTGCTCTATCGCGTACCCGATCAGCCAGCATTAGACGGTAATACAGTCGATATGGACCGGGAACGCACTAATTTTGCCGATAATAGCCTGAAATATCAAACCAGCCTGACCGTTCTGGGTGGACAGATTAAAGGCATGATGTCGGTCTTGCAGTCAGGTTCATGATCGTAGCGCGATGGGAAGGTAAAGATTCATGTCGTTATTAAATATATTCGAAATCTCAGGCTCAGCACTTTCAGCGCAATCACAGCGTCTGAATGTGAGTGCCAGCAATCTGGCTAATGCAGACAGCGTAACAGGTCCAGATGGTGAACCTTATCGCGCCAAGCAGGTTGTATTCGAAGTGAATGCGGCTCCGGGGCAGTCAACTGGCGGTGTGCGCGTTGCTAATGTGATCGAAGACCCATCGCCTGCTCGTCTGGTTTATGAACCGGGCAACCCGCTGGCTGATGGACAGGGATACGTTCGCATGCCGAATGTTGACCCAGTGGCAGAAATGGTGAACACCATTTCTGCATCGCGTAGTTATCAGGCAAACGTCGAAGTCTTGAATACGACAAAATCGATGATGCTGAAGACATTGACGATCGGGCAATAATCGGGAGACGAATAAATGTCTGTAACAATTAATGATGCTTCCTCTGCGAATAGCATCCAAAGTACCTCGTCGACAACGGCGATAGAGAAGAACAGCAGTGCCGACCTACAGAATCAGTTTCTGACACTTCTGGTAGCGCAGTTGAAGAATCAGGACCCAACGAATCCGATGAGCAACGATCAGCTGGTAAGCCAGCTTGCTCAGCTCAATACGGTCAGCGGTATTGAAAAATTGAACACCACGCTCGGTTCTATCTCCGGCCAGATCAATAACAATCAATCTATGCAAGCAACAACGCTGATTGGCCACAGTGTCATGATTCCAGGAAAAGAAATCCTTGTTGGTAAGGAGATTAGCACCCCCTTTGGTGTTGAACTGGAAAAAGCAGCGGAAGTTGTCACCGTCACCGTCAATGATGCAATGGGTAAAGCGGTTCGTACGATCGAACTGGGGACGCTTTCTGCTGGCGTTCACTCATTCAACTGGGATAGTAAGCTTTCTGATGGCTCAGTTGCGCCTGATGGTGCTTATACCTTCACAGTTGCTGCCAGCACGGGGGGGGCGCAACAGGTTGTTCAGCCATTGAGTTATGCGGTTGTAAATAGTGTTGTTCGCGGCGATAGCGGTGCATTGCTGGATTTAGGGCTGCGCGGCAGAGCCACCATGGACGATGTCAGGCAAATTCTGTAACGGTATAAATTTCATAGTATTCCAGTGAATTCACTATCTGGAATATGACTTAATCAATACTTTGGAGAGCGACATGGGTTTTTCTCAGGCGGTCAGTGGTTTAAACGCGGCATCTAATAACCTAGATGTTATCGGTAATAACATCGCTAACTCAGCGACAGTGGGTTTTAAATCTGGGGCCGTCACATTCGCTGATATGTTTGCGGGTTCTAAAGTCGGTATGGGTGTGAAGGTCGCATCGGTATTGCAGGATTTTGGTAACGGTACTGTAACTTCATCCTCACGAGACTTGGATGTTGCGATTAGCGG
The DNA here is from genome assembly GCF_037076465.1 of Pectobacterium araliae. Classification (NCBI taxonomy): domain Bacteria; kingdom Pseudomonadati; phylum Pseudomonadota; class Gammaproteobacteria; order Enterobacterales; family Pectobacteriaceae; genus Pectobacterium; species Pectobacterium araliae. Next base: position 1,633,057 of record NZ_AP028908.1, read on the forward strand.
CGGTGGTTTTTACCGTCTGCAAGATACCAACGGTTCTACCTATTACAGCCGTAATGGTCAATTTATGCTGAACGGCCGTAATATCGTCAACGCGCAAGGCATGCAACTGACGGGGTATCCGGTTGCGGGTACGCCGCCAACGGTTCAAACGGGGGCTGACCCAGTACCGTTGACGATTCCTGATGGCGATATGTTGGCGAGCCAAACGACGATTGCCTCACTCAAGGCTAACCTAAAATCCTCAGATGCTATTCCAACAAACTCTTGGGCTACAACGCCTGGTGCAGAAGGCACGTATAACAGCAAGACAGCGCTGACAACTTATGACAGCCAAGGTAACGTGCATAACTTTACCCTGTATTTTGTTAAAACAAATGATAATACTTGGCAGACTTACGCCAAAGATGACTCAATCAGCCCTGCTGTGTATCAAAATGCGGGGGCGCTGAATTTTGGTGCGAATGGCGCATTGTTATCACACTCGGTAACGACACCACCTGTTCCTCCAGCAACGGCACCGACCACGACACAGGTTCCATCATTCACGCTCAATCTTGTTGGTGCGAATGGTGCGGCGACTAATGGTCAATTTACTCTCGATTTCACTGGCAGCGTGCAGCAAAACACAGAATATAGCTATAAGAGCCCAACTCAGAACGGTTTCGCTCCAGGCTCGCTGACTGGTTTTGCTATCAATGACGATGGCACGATCGAAGGTAGCTACAGCAATGGTCAAAAGCAGGCGCTGGGTCAGATCCTTCTGGCTAGCTTTGCCAACCCAGAAGGTTTATCGCCTGAAGGCGATAACGCCTGGTCTGAAACGGCGAGCTCTGGTCAGGCGGTGGTTGGTCTGGCAGGTACCGGAAGTCTGGGTAAACTGATCGGCAAATCTACCGAAAGTTCAAACGTTGACCTGAGTAAAGAGTTGGTCAACATGATTGTTGCGCAGCGTAATTACCAGTCAAACGCGCAAACCATCAAAACGCAGGATTCCATTCTGCAAACGCTGGTTAGCCTGCGTTAATTATCCTAACGGGGACATTGCATGGATCACGCAATTTATACGGCAATGGGTGGTGCGAGCCAGTCATTGGAAAAGCAGGCGATTACTGCGAACAACTTGGCTAATGCCTCAACGCCGGGTTTCCGTGCACAGCTATCAGCTCTGCGTGCTGTGCCGGTAAATGGGTTGACCTTGCCCACCCGAACGCTGGTTGTCGCTTCAACGCCTGGCGCTGATATGACCGAAGGCGTGATGAATTATACTGGTCGTGCAATGGATGTCGCTTTACCGAAAGAGAGTTGGTTGGCAGTGCAAACAGCTAATGGCGGTGAGGCGTACACTCGTAATGGTAATATGGAGATCAGCGCTGATGGGCAGTTGACCATCCAGGGGCGTGTGGTGATGGGCGATGGTGGACCAATTGACATTCCCCCTCAAGCCCAAGTCAGTATTTCTCCTGATGGCACTATTTCTGTACTGAATGCTGGTGACCCGCCGAATACTATTGCCCAGTTGGGGCGCCTGAAGCTCGTTAAGGCGACGGGACAAGAAGTGGAGCGGTCTGATGACGGATTATTCCGCTTGACGCAACAGGCTCAGCAACAACGTGGTAATGTGCTGCAAAACGATCCCACCGTGCGAATTATGCCGGGTGTAATTGAAGGCAGTAATGTGAACACGGTCGATACTATGGTCGATATGATTGCCAATGCTCGCCGCTTTGAAATGCAGATGAAAATCATTAGCAGCGTTGACGATAATGCACAACGTGCTAATCAGATATTAGCAATGGGTTAAGCGCCGAGTGCGCACAGGAGTGAATAAATGATCCGTTCTTTGTGGATTGCAAAAACCGGCTTGAACGCTCAGCAAACTAATATGGACGTTATTTCCAATAACTTGGCAAACGTCAGTACTAATGGTTTCAAGCGTCAGCGTGCGGTATTTGAAGACCTGATGTATCAAACCGTTCGTCAGCCCGGAGCTCAGTCTTCAGAACAAACCATGCTACCGTCTGGTTTGCAGTTAGGTACCGGGGTTCGCCCGGTATCAACAGAGCGTATTCATACTCAAGGAACGTTTTCCGAGACGGGCAACTCGAAGGATGTTGCGATTAAAGGTCAGGGATTCTTTCAGGTTCAACTGCCTGATGGTACGACTGCTTACACGCGTGACGGTGCTTTCCAGCTTGACGGTAACGGCCAGTTAGTGACGTCCAGCGGCTATCAGGTTCAGCCAGCCATTACGGTTCCAGCGAATGCAACTGAACTCAATATTGGTCGTGACGGTATTGTCAGCGTTAAATTGCAGGGACAGGCGGCAACAAACCAGATTGGCCAGTTGACGCTGACGACCTTTATTAATGATAGCGGCCTTGAGAGTATGGGTGAAAACCTGTATTTGGAAACGGCCAGCTCTGGTGCGCCGAATGAAACGAACCCAGGTTTGAACGGTGCGGGTCTGCTATATCAAAAATATGTCGAAACCTCCAATGTCAATGTGGCGGAGGAACTGGTATCGATGATTCAGACTCAGCGTGCTTATGAGATCAACAGTAAAGCAATTTCGTCTTCTGACCAGATGTTGCAGAAATTGACTCAGTTGTAATGTTGTAATCCGCTAATTTCAGTAATGAGGGCAAACGCTCTGATGGTTTGGCGGTGGCAGCATAGATAGTGTTTAACGGGGTAATGAAGACCATAAGCAACCGGAATGGGGATATGGTTTTGATTTACCCCGTGAATATGTGAAATAGATTAATTTAAGGCGATATCCGCAGTGATAATGAATGCAAAGTCGGTTATCAAACCACTCCGCCGACCTCGTCTGTTGGCATTGATCGCGATGTTAGCACTTAACGGCTGCGCCTATATTCCGCATGATAAAGTTGTCACTGGGCCTACAACTGCCCAGCCGGGATCGCCAGTACTAGCAGGTCCTAATGGTTCTATTTTTCAAACCGTGCAGCCGATGAATTATGGCTATCAGCCGATGTTTGAGGATCGTCGCCCACGTAATATTGGCGATACATTGACGATCGTGTTGCAGGAAAACGTCAGTGCCAGTAAAAGCTCATCAGCGAATGCTGCTCGTAATGGTGCGTCGACGTTTGGTGTGGCTACGACACCACGCTACCTCGAAGGGCCATTAGGCAATAATCGTGCAGCGCTGAATGCTACGGGCACAAATGATTTCACAGGTCAAGGTGGTGCCAATGCCAATAACACGTTTAGCGGAACGATTACGGTTACGGTAGGTCAGGTGTTAGCAAATGGTAACCTGAGCGTCGTTGGTGAAAAACAAATTGCAATTAATCAGGGAACTGAGTTTATCCGTTTCTCTGGGGTTGTTAATCCGAGAACCATTAGTGGTAACAACTCGGTGCCATCAACTCAGGTTGCGGATGCGCGCATTGAATATGTCGGTAATGGCTATATTAACGAAGCGCAAAACATGGGCTGGTTGCAGCGGTTCTTCCTCAATGTTTCTCCGTTCTAAGTTTAAGAGGCCTGTCATGCGGATTACATCATTTTTCACTGTACTACTGATGTTACTGACGCTGAATATTGCTCCTGCGTCGGCAGAGAGAATTCGCGATCTGGTTAATATCCAGGGCGTACGTGGTAATGCGTTGATTGGTTACGGTTTAGTTGTTGGATTGGATGGTTCTGGTGATCAGACCATGCAAACACCGTTTACTACACAAAGCTTAACCAACATGCTTTCCCAGTTAGGGATCACCGTTCCTGCCGGAACGAACATGCAATTGAAGAATGTCGCGGCGGTGATGGTAACGGCGGAACTTCCACCTTTTGGTAGAACAGGCCAAAATATTGATATCGTGGTGTCTTCACTCGGTAATGCGAAGAGCTTGCGTGGTGGGACGCTGCTAATGACTCCACTAAAAGGGGTCGATAATCAAGTGTATGCTTTGGCTCAGGGGAACGTTTTGGTTGGCGGTGCAGGCGCTTCTGCTGGTGGAAGCAGTGTTCAGGTTAACCAGCTTGCAGGCGGCAGAATTAGCAACGGTGCCGTGATTGAGAGAGAATTGCCAAGTACGTTTGGCACATCAAATACGATAATGTTGCAACTGAAGAACGACGATTTCTCGATGGCGCAGAAAGTGAGTGATGCGATTAACCGTTCTGGATACGGCGGTACCGCAAGCCCAGTAGACTCACGGACTATCCAGGTACTTGCCCCGCATGGCAATAGCTCTCAGGTTCGCTTTTTAGCGGATATCCAGAATATTGACGTTAACATCGGTATTCAGGACGCCAAGGTTATTATCAACTCTCGCACTGGTTCTGTCGTGATGAATCGCGATGTTACCTTGGATAGCTGTGCTATTGCCCAGGGTAACCTTTCTGTAACGATTAATCAGCAAGCTAATGTCAGTCAGCCGAACACGCCATTCGGTGGCGGTCAGACGGTAGTGACTCCACAAACTGAGATTTCAGTTCAGCAAGCAGGTGGTGCGTTACAGCGAGTCAATTCCAGCGCCAATCTCAACAATGTTGTGCGTGCACTGAACTCCTTGGGTGCAACGCCGATGGAACTGATGTCTATTCTGCAGGCGATGCAAAGTGCCGGCTGCTTGCGTGCCAAACTGGAAATTATCTGATGAGTGATATGCAGACGCTGAATAACGCGGCCTATGATGCACAGTCCCTGAATACGTTGAAGCGTGAGGTTTCAGGTAACCCTCAAAGTAAAGAGGGTATCAGGGCCGTGGCGCAACAAATGGAAGGCGTGTTTGTACAATTAATGATGAAAAGTATGCGCTCTGCGATTCCGCAGGACGGGCTCTTCAGCAGCGATCAGACGCGTCTGTATACCTCAATGTATGACCAGCAAATTGCTCAAGAGATTTCAACGAAGGGCAAAGGACTAGGGCTCGCGGATGTCATGGTTGAGCAATTGACCCGACAATCCCCAGATGCTACGGCGGCTAAAGTTGCTGTGCCCTCGGTTCCATTAACATTCGATGGTGACGTACTTAAAAGTATGCCAACTGCGGCTGTGGAGCAAATGGTGCGTAAAGCGCTCCCCAAATTGCCAAATACTGGGTCAGCGCTGCCGCTATCCAATAGTAACTTTGTATCTCAGATTTCCTTACCGGCTCAGATTGCCAGTCAGCATAGCGGTATACCTCATCACCTTATCATCGCCCAAGCCGCGCTTGAGTCTGGCTGGGGGCAGCGTGAAATTCCTACCGAAGATGGGCGACCAAGCCACAATCTATTCGGTATCAAAGCCGGTGGCAGTTGGAATGGGCCGACAACTGAGATAACCACGACCGAGTATGATCAAGGCGTGGCTAAAAAGGTAAAGGCCAGTTTCAGGGTTTACGATTCCTATATTGAAGCGGTTGGCGACTATGTGAAATTGCTGACTAATAACCCACGCTATTCTGCGGTGATGAACGCAGGAACGGCTGAGCAAGCGGCTCATGCGTTGCAAAAAGCAGGTTATGCAACGGACCCGCAATATGCTCAGAAGCTGGTCAGTATGATCCAGCAAATGAAGAGTTCAGGTGAGAAAGTAGCGAAAGCTTATACCCACGATTTGAGTCGGCTATTTTGATTTTTTTATTCAAGATTTGCACTTTCTGACCGATAAAGTAATTAACTTATGTAGCAGACTTGCTGCTTTCAGCATTTAGTTAACTGCGCAGAGCGAAGAGAGCCTGTGTAAAAGGAACAACACCCTATGTCCAATTTAATTAACACCGCGATGAGTGGCTTAAAAGGTGCGCAGGTTGCGCTGAATACCGTGAGTAATAACATTAGTAATCAGGCTGTTATTGGATATAGTCGGCAGAATACGATAATTGAACAAGCGATTAGTAGCAGCACATCTGCTGGGTATATGGGCAACGGTGTTAATGTTGTTCGTGTCGATCGTCAATATAATGACTTTATTAACAACCAATTACGTTCTGCACAAACGACAAGCAGTTCGATTTCTGCGCACTATGATCAGATATCTAAGATTGATAATTTGCTGGCCAGTAGTACCACCAGTCTTTCATCGGCGATACAAGAATTCTTTTCTAACTTACAGAACCTCACCAGTAATTCCGGCGATAGCTCTACTCGCCAAACCGTGCTAGGTAAAGCTGAAGGGCTGGTAAACCAATTTAAAGTCACGGATAAGTATTTGCGTGACATGGACAGTGGCCTGAATACACAGATTCAAAGTACTGTTGGCCAAATTAATACGTATACCGACCAAATTGCATCGTTAAACAACGAAATCACGAAACTAATGGGCGCAAATAGCGGTACGATGCCTAATGATTTGCTCGATCAGCGCGATCTTCTTGTCGATCAACTTAACAAATTGGTGGGCGTTGAGATTACCGTTCAGGATGGAACCGTCTATAACGTAGCATTGAAAAATGGTACCAACTTGGTTCAGGCTGGAACAAGCAATGAGCTAGTAGCCATCGGTTCAAGCAATGATCCAACGCGTCTGACTATAGGATATAGAGACCAGACAAACGATGTCGTCTCGCTGAATGAGAGTACGTTAACAGGTGGGTCTCTAGGCGGCTTACTTTCTTTCCGCACTGAAACGCTAGATGAAACACGCGGCCAGTTAGGGCAGTTAGCACTGGCATTTGCTGATACGTTTAATACTCAACATCAGCAAGGTTACGATCGTAATGGTGTCAAAGGCGGCGATTTCTTCTCTTTTGGTAAGGCTGTAGTTCTGAACGACAGCAAGAACGGGGGAAATGCAGTGTTAACTCCGTCTTACACCAATACCAAAGACGTGCAGGCAACTAATTATGCGATTAAGTACGATGGCGCTAATTGGCAAGTAACCCGTTTGTCTGATAATTCAAAGTTCACGGCGGCGGTGGATACCTCTGATAACAGTCTGAACTTTGATGGCATCAAAATGGCTATCACAGGGACGCCTGCAACGAATGACGGCTTCCTGCTTAAGCCGGTTAATGACGTCATTATCGATATGGCCGTGGCTGTTTCCGATCCTAATAAACTTGCAGCAGCATCCGTTAAATTAGATGAAAATGGTGCTCCGGTTTTGGATGGAAGTGGCAATCCCGTGTTTGGTGGTGTGAGCGATAATACCAATGCTAAGGCTCTGCTTGCCCTACAAAATGAGAAAATTGTGGGCGGAAAGGCCAGCGTTTCAGGGGCATACGCCAGTCTGGTTGGCGCGATTGGTAACCAGACTAGCACACTGAAGATCAATAACACATCGCAGCAAAATGTGGTTAAGCAACTGACGGCAGAACAGCAGTCTGTATCTGGTGTGAATCTAGATGAAGAGTATGGTGATCTGATGCGTTATCAACAATATTACATGGCAAATGCACAGGTCATCAAAACAGCACAATCCGTATTTGATGCCCTTTTAGCAGCCCGTGGCTAATCTGACCCGTTAAGAAAGAGGAATTGATACCATGCGCTTAAGCACTAGCATGATATACCAGCAAAATATGCAAGGCATTGTTAATGGTCAGGCAACGTGGCAAAAAACAGGTGAGCAGTTGTCAACTGGTAAGCGCGTCGTTAATCCGTCGGATGATCCGATAGCGGCTGCGAATGTTGTTATGCTTGGTCAAGCCCAATCAGAAAACAGTCAGTACACGTTGGCACGTACGTTTGCTAAGCAAAGCATGTCCTTAGAAGAATCTATTTTAGGTAAAAGCATTACGACGATCACTTCCGCATTAAGTGAGGTTATTAAGGTTGGCGGGACAAATAACGATGATAACCGTAGTTCAATTGCGATCTCATTACGTGGGATGAAAGCTGAATTACTGAATATGGCTAACAGTACTGACGGCAATGGTAATTATATCTTTGCTGGATATCAGACAGATAAACCCCCTTTTGTTGAAGGTGCTTCTGGTGTCGAGTATCAAGGTGGATATCAGGCTATTTCACAACAAGTTGATTCGGCTCGTTCTATGACTGTAGGACACATTGGTTCTGACGTTTTCATCCGTGCCACAGGGGGCGCAAAAACAGAGCCTGATGGTAGTGTGCAAGCTGATTTATTTGAAAGTCTTGATCTTGCTATCCAAGCTCTTGAAACGCCGCTCGATGGTGCTGATGATGCAACAAAAGCCAGTGTCGCTGCTGCAATAGATACTGCAAACCGTGGTTTAAATAACTCGCTGAGTAATATTTCCTCCGTCCGTGCAGAGCTGGGTATCCAGCTCAATGAAATTGATAATCTTGATGCTATTGGTAAAGATCGTGATGTAGCGAACAAAACGACGCTGTCGCAATTGCAAGATACCGATTGGGTTGAGGCGATTTCGTCTTACATGATGCAGCAATCTTCTTTGCAGGCGTCTTATACAGCATTTCAGAATATGCAAGGCATGTCGTTGTTTCAGATAAATCGGTAATAAGTGAAACTGATCGATACTCTTTGCATTCAAATTTGAATACGCTTAAACCGGGCGTATTTTTTTGGCATGTCACTCCTTCATTATACTGAAGGGTGACATGCCGTTTTTTATTAATCATGAATTTAACCTCTTTCTGCTGTTCCTCTTTATGTAATTCCTAGCACTTTTAGTGCATCGACACTGATGTCTTTATTATCTGAATATTGTTTATCTCAATCACCGTCTGTATAGCCCCATATAACGAATACGGCTATCGGTGCGGAATTTGTGTTATAGGTATCTCTACGAACCTGATAGCTGGCTAAGAATATCAGCGAGTAAATCGAATACCTCACTGAATAAATGCTCTGCGAATGGTGGAATGAGCGGGAGTAATAAACCTAGCGTCATGATTCCAACTGTTAGGGTAATCGGGAAGCCAACAACAAATATTGAGAGTTGAGGTGCCATGCGGTTAAGCATGCCTAACGCCAAGTTGATAGTTAGCAAGAGGGTTATGATGGGTAGCGCCAGCATCAATCCGTTAATAAAAATCAATCCACCGGCGCGAGCAAGCGCGAGGAAAGCATGGCTATTAATGGGAGCAGTACCGATGGGCAAGGTATAGAAGCTATCTGCCAATAACGAGATCAGCCAGAGGTGTCCATCAAAGGTTAAGAACAATAATATGGCGAGAATATTCAGAAAGCGTGCTATTACTGGCATATTCGGGCCGCCAGTCGGATCAAAGAAAGTCGCAAAGGCGAGACCCATCTGTAGACCAATGAGTTCCCCGGCATGGCGAATAGCAGCAAATGCCAACTGCATTGACAAACCGAGAGTGACACCGATGAGGATTTGCTGTATCAGCAGCCACACGCCCGCAACAGAAAAAATGGGCGTTGTATTTAGTGGTAAATAGGGTGCGACGAGTAGGGTAATCAGCACTCCCAGACCTATTTTCACTCGGTTTCCGACTGCTCTTTCGTTAAAGACTGGCGCAGTACTGATCAGTGCGAGGATCCTGACAAAAGGCCAGAAAAACTGGCTAACCCAATTCACCATATCCCAACTGTTAAACGTCAGCATGTTTACCCAATAATATTAGGTAACTGGCCGAATAACGTACGCATATAATCCAGCATCAGGTTTAACATCCAGGGACCAGCGATCACTAAGGTGAAAAATACGGTTAGGATTTTAGGAATAAACGATAATGTCATTTCGTTGATTTGGGTTGCCGCCTGCAAAAGGCTAATAGTCAGACCGCTTAGCAGCGCCGCCATCAGAGGAGGTGCTGCTAGTGCTAATGCGACTTTCATTGCTTCATAGCCAAGTGCCATCACCGATTCTGGTGTCATAGTCGCATTCCTCTAACTGTAAAAACTTTGGGCTAATGAACCAAGTAGCAGTTGCCAGCCATCGACTAATACGAAAAGCATGAGCTTAAAAGGCAAAGAAATGGTAGCCGGAGGAACCATCATCATCCCCAGAGCCATCAATACACTGGCAACAACGAGGTCGATGATAAGAAAGGGAATAAAAACGGTGAAACCAATTTGGAAAGCTGTTTTTAATTCACTTGTCACAAACGCGGGGAGAAGTACGCGCATAGGTACCGCTTCAGGTCCCTGAATCTCTGGGATTTCTGCGAGCTTTGTAAACAGTGCCAGATCGGTTTCCCTCGTTTGTCGCAGCATGAATTCACGTACGGGTTCCGCGCCGCGTTCGATGGCGACCTCCATGCTGATTTTATCCTGGCTGAATGGAAGATAAGCTTCGTCATAAACACGGTTTAATACGGGTGACATGACAAAAAATGTCAGGAACAGCGTCAATCCTAGTAACACTTGGTTTGGCGGTGCAGTGGGTGTACCCAACGCATTACGTAACAAACTTAGTACAATGATGATTCGGGTAAAGCTGGTCATCATTAGCAATGCGGCAGGAATAAACGTTAAGGACGTGAGGAACACCAACGTCTGTACTGATAGCGTCCAGCTCTGTCCACCATTAGGTAACGGTTGGGTCACAATACCGGGAAGCTGAGCCCATACTGATGGTGCGATGAATAATAAACTGATAGCTACGCTATAGCGCAGTGTATGAAGCAAGGTAATGATACGAAAATATTTAGACAACGCTCTCATTCCGATTTTTCCGGACGCTTTAAAACTCTCTTTAACAGTTGATTGAAATCTGCTGGCTTGCTATCGCTTACAGATGAACTGTTATCGGTTGGTTGTGCCGGGAGCGTATGCAGTGGCGTGATTTGCTGAGGAGTAACACCTAACACTAACCAGGTATCATCAACTTCGACAATAACGACACGCTCACGTTGGCCAACTGAGCAACTGGATACAACTTTTAGCAACTTGTTTTGCTTGGTTTGCGGAGCAAAGCCGAGTTTACGGGCAAGCCAGGCAATCAGTAGAATAAATAATAAAATGCCAGCAAGTACGCTACCGACCTGTGTCAGTAGCATGCTGCCAGTAAGTGGTGGCTCAGTAACAAGAGTTGATTGTTGGCTTGCTACTGAAGTAGGAGACGATACCGAAACTGTTGCCATTAACGACTCAAGCGGCGCATACGTTCGGAAGGTGTCATGATATCGGTAATACGAACACCATACTTGTCAGAGACGACGACGACTTCCCCCTGAGCGATCAAATAACCATTGATCAGAATATCCAGCGGTTCACCAGCTAAGCCATCAAGTGCAACAACCGATCCCTGAGTCAGGCGCAGGAGTTCCTTTATCGTCATTTTGGTCCGACCAAGCTCAACGGTGAGTTTGACTGGAATATCCAATATCAGATCGATATCTTGCAGCGCGCCCAGCGGGTCATGACCGTCTAGCGACTTAAAAATACCTTCCGTTGTTGCGGCCGGTTTTTCTGCTGCCTGCTGCTCGTTAAATGCATCAGCCCACAGATCGTCCACTGATTCCTTATCGTCGGACGGCTTCTTGGTGTCACTCATGGGGCTGTTCCTCGTTATCCAGAGAATTCAATATAGGGTTAATCAAATGTTCAACACGTAGAGCATATTGCCCGTTCAATGTACCATATTGGCTGGTCAGCACGGGTACACCGTCAACATGGGCAACGATCTTTTCAGGTTTGTCGATTGGTAACACATCGCCGGGTTGTAACTTCAGAATTTTGGAAAGTCGCAACGGAATATCTACAAAATTTGCGACTAATTCCAGCTCGGAATGTTGTACCTGCTTGGCTAAGGTATCTCGCCAACTCTGATCTTCTTGTCGTGAGTTTTCCAATGGTGGATTTGCGAGCAGCTCACGTAGCGGCTCTATCATTGAAAAAGGAATACAGATATTAAACTCACCAGTTAATGAGCCGATTTCAACATGGAACGGCGTGTTCACGACAATATCATTAGGCGACGTCGTAATGTTGGTGAACTTAACCTGCATTTCTGAACGTACGTATTCGATATCAAGTTTATAAATCGCATTCCAGGCTTCACCATAGGCTTCCAGTGCCAGACGTAACATCCGTTTAACAACACGCTGCTCAGTATGGGTAAATTCACGCCCTTCTACTTTTGTCGGGAAACGTCCATCGCCACCGAAGAGGTTATCTACAGCGATAAATACCAAACTTGGCGAGAAGACAAACAGCGCAGTGCCACGTAGTGGTTTTAAATGAATCAAGTTCAGGTTCGTCGGTACCGGAAGGTTCCTGGCAAACTCGTGGTAAGGCTGTATTTTTATCCCCCCGACAGTAATGTCAGGGCTACGGCGCAGTAGGTTAAACAGCGCCATACGAAACTGGCGAGCAAAACGCTCATTAATAATTTCTAATGCTTGTAAACGCTCACGGATAACGCGGCGTTGGGTATTCGGATCATAGGGCTTTATATCCCCATCCGTTTTTGATGATGCATGTGCCTCAGCGTCACTATCACCGCTGTCGCCATTTAATAATGCATCAATCTCTGCTTGTGAAAGAATACTATCGCCCATAATGGTTACCGCAGTATAAAGGCCGTGAACAGAACATCAGTGACGACCTGGTTAGGTTGACCAGGAACTAATGGTGGGCTTAGCACTTGCTTGATTTGCTCTATCAGCTTCTGTTTACCTTGCTCATTGGCAAGCGCGATGGCGTCCTGACGAGAAAGTAACAGTAATAGTCTGCTGCGAACTTCAGGCAGGTAATTCGTAAACCTCGTGCGAGTTGCTTCATCTGGCAAACGCAGCGTGAATCCTACATACAATACACGGTCAGGGTCATTATCTGCATTGACGAGATTAACGGTAAAGGTATCCAGTGGCATGAAAACAGGCTCTGGCGGTGGCGGTGCTTCCTGCTCAGCCGTAGCTGCATTTTTCTGACTTAATAGCCACCAAGTAGCGCCCGCAGCAGCACTTGCCGCGAGAGCAACGATTATCAGTAGTATTAGCCAAACAGACCGTTTACGTCCTGGTCGGACTTGCATATCAGACATAGCCAAAGATAGTTCCCGTTACTTATCGATATTTATTGCAGGGAGAAATTAACAATAAATAAATGCGTAATGTCGATGATTATCCTGCCTATTGCAATGTTCAATACAGAGAATAGACAGGGAAAACCGTGCTAACTTATTCGTTTACTTCACTTTCAAGCAAAAATATCAACGCCGTTTACTGATGATGCCATTGATTTTAGCTGTTCTGGTACGTTTAATGATTCATTTGTGCTTTCTGCTGAATGACCAAATTGTTGCTGGTAAGACGGGCCGCGGTTGTTGCCATCATGGTTATTACTCGCCATTTGCTGCTGCCAGGCCGATGAGTCACTGCCGACACTGCTCTGCCCAAGGTTAATGCCGCTCTCTGCCATCGTATTACGTAAATGTGGCAATGCAGCCTCCAACGCTGAGCGAACCTGGCTGCTTGCGGAAGCTAGGTGAATTTGCGCCTGGTTATCATCGATTTTTAGGCTGATGTGTAGGGGGCCGAGTTCTTGTGGATTCAAACGCAGTTCTGCGGTCTGCTGACCATTACGGCTGAACATAACGATTTGCTGACCCAATGCGTCTTGCCACTGTGGGGAGCCAAACGGTGCGTTCAGTTGCATGTTTGCTGTCTGAGGGGCTGGAGTAGTACTTCCCACGGCTGCCGGCTGAACGTGCATAGCCTGAACTACAGGCGACGTTGTTTGAGACGTGCTATTGCCTAAAGTGGAAACCGATTCAGAGGCATCACGATCGCCAGTAAAGGAATGTAGTGCAGTCAGTGAAAATTTTGCCACATCATCCTTAGACTCGGCCGGAGTCGCTTGCTTAGCTACATGAGGAAGATCGCGTGATAGGTCAGCACCTTTATCTGACGCGATTGATATGCCTGGCAGTGTTGCCAGAGTACTTTTGGCATTTTCATCTGCACTGCGTAGTACCGATGTGGAGGCTTCATTCTGGCGGTTAGCATCTATAAGTCCTGGAATAGCTAACCTATTATTAACGGCCGTAGCTTCGATACCATCAGGGATGGTCTGCTTAGGCAGTGGCGCAGTTTGCAACATGGCAAACAGTGTCTGTATTGCAATCGCGTCGTCTGCGGTATTGTCATCCTCTTTTTGGTTCAGATTTTTCAACTTCATCTGATCTGCAATTTCTGAGGGGGGTTTATTAGACGCAATAGCTACCCCAGTCAGAGAACTGAAGGAAGAAAGAAAGGCGTTTAAATTGTCACGACTGAGCAAGGTATTATCCTTACCCAAGGCATTTAACAAAGCATCTTCATCCACTTTGTCAAGCGTCTTTTTATTTGATGTATCAGCTGCTTGTGATATGCGTTTGCTCAACAGATCAACAAAATCTTTTGGCAGCTCACCCTGTGTCAGCAAAGAAGCAGAGGAACCGCTCGTATCACTGGCAGCGGTCGCAGCTATAGGTAATGCGGACAGATTCATGATTCTGTTTTCCTCTGTGAGGCCCGTTGGGCAAATTCATCCATTTGTTTTTGTTCTATTTTATTCTCTTTGGCAAGCTGCCTTGTCAGTTCACGATCTTGCAGTTTTTCAAAAGCGTTCAATCTCTGCTGCTTTTCTTGCCACGTCTTCATTGCTAAATCTAAACGTGATGTCCACTGAGAAAGCTGTTGCCTGTGTTGTTCAATTGCACTGTCCAACGTTCGGATGAACTGCTGATAATTTTGCCAACTATTATTCGCCATGCCAGAAGACATCGTCGAATTTAATTTTTGACGATAGTCATCCTGATAGTTTAACAGCATATCGAGCTGTTGCTCAGCCTGTTGATGAGCCTGACGCACCTGACCCAACTGACCTGCGGCTTTCTCAACGTCCTTCTGCGCCAGTTCGCGTAGTGTAACCAGCGGTGACTGGGTTTTCATCTGCTCTCCTACTCGTTACGAGGGAAAATAGTGTGCAACGCCTGGCAGGATTCATCATAGTCACTTTGTTCAAACATACCCTGTTGCAAGAAGGCTTCCAAATAGGGATAGAGCCGAATTGCTTTATCGAGCATAGGGTCACTGCCTGCGGCGTAGGCACCCACACTGACTAAATCACGGTTACGTTGGTAACTGGATAGTAACTGTTTAAACTGCCTTACAGAAGCATAGTGACTTTCATCAATCAGTGCTGTCATCGCACGACTAATCGATGCTTCAATATCAATTGCCGGATAATGGCCAGACTCTGCGAGTTGACGAGATAACACGATATGTCCGTCAAGGATAGCTCGAGCGGAGTCGGCTATAGGATCCTGCTGATCGTCACCTTCTGTCAGAACAGTATAGAAGGCGGTGACAGAGCCTCCTCCATGAATACCATTTCCTGCGCGTTCTACCAGAGCAGGTAATTTGGCGAAGACAGAAGGTGGATAACCCTTGGTTGCCGGTGGTTCACCAATTGCTAAGGCAATTTCACGTTGCGCCATAGCATAACGCGTGAGTGAATCCATGATTAGCAGTACGTGATGACCACGATCGCGAAAATCTTCAGCAATACGTGTGGCATATGCCGCCCCTTGCATCCTTAATAATGGAGAAACATCCGCCGGGGCAGCGATAACGACAGAGCGTGCCCGTCCTTCCGTGCCTAGGATATTCTCGATGAAATCTTTCACTTCTCGACCACGTTCGCCGATAAGGCCAACGACAATGACGTCAGCCTGAGTATAGCGCGCCATCATGCCCAACAGCACGCTTTTACCAACACCTGAACCTGCAAACAAGCCCATTCGCTGCCCTCGACCTACGGTGAGCAAGGCATTGATGGCTCGAACCCCCACATCAAGAACACTCTCGATTGGCGTTCTTTGCAATGGGTTGAATGGTGGCGTAATCAGTGGTGCACGATAGCCTGTATCGGGTGCGGGTAAACCATCCAGCGGTTTTGCGCTACCGTCTAACACTCGGCCTAGTAATTCAGGGCCTAAGGGTAATTGCTTTCCTTGGCTGCTGCTGTCTTGGCCAACGCGAGCGTAAACACGCGCACCAGGGGTAATACCTTCAACTTCTTCCAGCGGCATAAGAAAGAGTTTTTGCCCGTTGAAACCGACAACTTCGCTTTCGATTTCTTCAACTTGAGAACCGTTCTGCCGTTCGATGAGACAGGTTGCGCCCAGCGGCATATGTAGCCCTGTTGCTTCCAATACTAAACCTGTTGCCCGGGTTAAGCGACCATAGCGACGCACTGAAGGGGTGTCGTCAATACGCTTCTCAAATGAATCGAGAGAAGAGAGCCAGCGCCCAAGGCGTGAAGTCATCATAGTTCTCCCGGTGCAGCTAAACGGCAAAGTTCATGCCAGCGCGTCGCCAGGCTGGCATCCAGATCGCCTTCCTCAGCGCTGACCTTACAACCACCAGGGTGGAGTTGCCCATCAGCCAGCAATCTCCAGCCGTGTAAGCTGAGTGTTGGACCCAAATATTGTTCAACGCGTTCTAAATCTGAAGGATGAACGCGCAATTGTGTTTTACCTGAAAACATCGGTTCTTGTTGGATCAATTGCTGTATCTGAGCAAGTAAAGCGTTACCATCGCATACCGGAGGCTGCCCTAGAATCTGTTTGGCTGCGGTCAGTGCTAGCTGCATCAGGCGGGCAGGGATAACACTGTCAAGCGTATCCAACGTCTGCTGGAATTCAGTGACCATATTTTGCATCTGTTCAATCATCGGTTGCTGCTGTAGCAAGGCATTCTGCAAGCCTTGCTGTTGACCTTGAGCTAAACCTTCTTGATAACCTGCGTCATACCCTTGTTGATGACCTTGTGCAAAACCAGTTTCTCGAGCCTGTTGCATTGTACTTTCGCGCAGAGACTCCAGTTCATCCTCTGCGGAGAATAAGGAGTTCTCTTCACTTGAACTCGCTACATCAGGAAAATCTGGCTCATCATTTACCTGGTATGTTGGGGCTGCTTTTGACACGGGGTCAGCCAGCTCGTTGAGCTGCCAGGGCTGCCAGGCTAGATTTTTTGAGGCGTTAGACATAAGCATCCTCGCCGCCACCGATAATCATCTCGCCACTGTCTGCCAGTCGACGAACGATAAGCAGGATCGCTTTCTGTTCGTTTTCGACCTGCGACATACGCACTGGACCACGTGTAGACAGATCGTCGCGAAGGATTTCCGCCGCACGCTGGGACATATTGCGCAGGAATTTCTCGCGCAAAGGTTCTTCGGCACCTTTCAATGCCAACAATAGCGACTCGGACTCGACTTCTTGCAGAAGGCGCTGGATGCTGCGATCGTCCACGTCCACCAGGTTTTCGAACAGGAACATTTCGTCGATGATTTTTTGTGCCAATTCGCCATCGAACTCGCGTACAGCATCGATAACGGCTTCTTCTTGCTGACTTTTCATCAAGTTGATAATTTCAGCCGCAGTGCGCACACCACCCATCTTGCTGCGTTTGATATTTTGCCCATCCAGCAAGCCATTCAGCACGTCAGTCAGTTCTGCCAGAGCTGAAGGCTGAACGCCGCCGAAGGTTGCGATACGCAGCATGACATCATGGCGAAGACGTTCGTCAAACAGGGCTAAGATATCGGCAGCCTGAGCGCGTTTCAGATGCACCAAAATGGTTGCGATAATCTGTGGATGTTCATCGCGAATAAGATCTGCGGCAATCTGCGGCTCCATAAAGTTGAGCGTTTCCATACCGCTGGATGTTTCGCGACTTTCCAGAATATCTTCCAGCAGGCTAGACGCGCGCTCTTCACCCAGTGCTTTGACAAGCACGGCGCGCAGGTAGTCACTAGCATTAACACTCAGTGCTGCATATTGCTCAGAATCAGCTTCAAATTCCTTGAGAATATCTACTAATTGTTGATGTGAAACCTGGCGCATATTAGCCATTGCCGCACTGAGGTGTTGTACTTCTTTGGTTGAAAGATGAGTAAACACCTCTGCAGCACGGTCTTCACCGATTGTCATCAATAAGATGGCGCTTTTTTCTGTTCCTGTCAGGGTCATAGTTCACTACTCATCCATTGGCGAATCACCAGAGCAACCACGCGCGGGTCATTTTCGGCCAGTTCACGTATCCGGTTACTTTGCATTTCCGCACTAACGCGTTGTTGAGATTTCCGTTGTTGCTCAATTTCAGAGGTACTGAGATTCACAACGACATCATCATTACCCTTATTCAGGGCGGCCGCCGCCAATGCCGCTTCTTGTTGCTGAGATTTTCTCTGTAGTTGCGGACGAACTAACTTACGCCACAGAATCCAGGCAACAATCAGAACCAACAACCAACGACCCGCTTCCATCAGGAGATCGAAGAAAGCTTGTTTTTGCCAGAAGGGGAGTTCACTAGAGCCTTCGGCACCGTCCATAAATGGCGTGTTAACGACATTCAATGTATCACCACGCTCAGCAGAGAACCCCATCGCTTCGCGTGCTACCGTTTCAATCTGTTTGATCTGATCTTCCGTCAGCGCAACGGGTTTACCATCCTCACCTGGAGGCTGATAGTTAACGATAACAGCCGCAGACAAGCGTTTCACACCACCCGTGCTATGTTTGGTATGTAAAATCGTCTTGTCGACTTCATAGTTGGTCGTTGCATCATTGCGAACATTTGATGTCTGAATGACTGCATTGGCAGAATTAGCTGGTGTACCCGCGGCATTGTTTGGGTTCTGCTGACCAGCCTGGTTGTTTGCATTGGCATTATTTGGCGCGGTTGCAATAGGGGCTGTCGGGGCTGGTGCCGGCTGATTGGTCAATGCCCCAGGAACACCACCGACATTCGGACCTCCTTTCTGCTCACTCTGGCTGGTTTGTTGGGAGCGAACAGCTGCTTTATCCGGCGGTTGATTGGGTTGATATTGTTCGTCAGTTTGTTCGCGAGCAGAAAAATCGATTTGCGCAGTGACCTGAGCATGTACGTTGCCCATACCGACCATTGGCGCGATGATTGACTCTATACGGCGCTGGTACATTGCTTCGACTTCGTTGCTGTACTTAAGCTGCGCAGCATTCAGATCTCGGCCGCTACCACCCGCCTGAGTTAATAGGCGTCCGGTTTGATCGACGACAGTAACATTATCCGGCGGCAGACCCGCAACGCTACTGGAAACCATGTAAACAATAGAGTTGATTTGACCTTCATCTAAAGCACGACCTGGTTGCAATGTCAGGGTGACAGAAGATGAGGGAGATTTTTGCTCACGAACGAACAGTGAAGGCTTCGGTATGGCAAGGTGAACTCGCGCGTTTTGTACGGGGCCCAGTGTTTCTATCGTTCTGGATAGTTCACCTTCTAGCGCGCGTTGGTAATTAATTTGTTCGCTGAATTGGCTGATGCCAAATTTTTCCTTATCGAGCAATTCAAAGCCAACAGCGCCGCCTTTTGGTAGTCCCAGTTGGGCAAGTCGGAGTCGAGTCTCATAGACATTTGCGGCGGGAATCATGATCGCGCCACCACTTTCTGCAAAGCGATAAGGGATATTCAGCTTTGTTAATTCGCTGACAATCGCTCCGCCATCCCGATCGTTTATATTGCTATAAAGTACCCGATAATCTGGGCCTTTAGCCCATAACGTCAATGCGACAACAATGGCAATTGTCGCTGCTGCTGCGATGAGTAGCGGAATCTTCGGATTGGCGCGTAACCGGCTGAGTATTTCGCCAAAGCTATTTTTACCGGTAGCGAAGCCGGTTAATGAGGCGTTCATACTCTATCTCTGCTTGGTTGTTGAACGATATACTTAACGTTGTGACGTGACAAAACAGAACTCCCTGATTGCGCAATCAATAAAACACTTCGCCCACATTTGTCGGCATGTCATTATTTTCCGTAAAAGAAAAATCGATGGGTCGATAAGGTGGCATTTTTCACGCTAATTACCCCATTAAGACTAAATGGGGTGTGGTAGGGTATCGCTGTCATAAATGTGCATAGAAAGCCTAATTAGTCAGGTTTAGCGAGGTAACATGTCGATTCAAGGTATTAATGGTGTTCTACAACAAATGCAGGTGAACGCTCTGCAAGCTTCGGGTACGCCAATAGCCAGACCGTCGGTAGAACCTGGTTTTGCCAGTGAGTTAAAATCGGCGATTGATAAGATCAGCGATACACAACAAGTCGCTCGTGCGCAAGGTGAAAAATTCACTATGGGCGTACCGGGTGTAGCATTGAATGATGTAATGGTGGATTTGCAAAAGTCATCCATTTCAATGCAGATGGGCATCCAGGTGCGTAATAAACTGGTATCGGCGTATCAGGAAGTAATGAATATGTCTGTTTGATGTCGTTTAATGGCGTCTTACTGTAATGATTAAAGTTATTGCACGTCATCTCACTGTTAAGCAATAGGATGACGTGCGATATTTATTTGTGCCAACTTCTGCTTGTCTATTTCTTGTCTTCACGTCCTTTACTCTTTAAATTCTTAACGTGTACTGATTTCGTTATGCCGATAGTTTGAGTATGCAGAGTAAAAGCACCGTTTGTGGGTAAAAAACGTGCCCGTATCAGGCGGAGATAGGGCGCGGAGTGTCGTATATAACGAGTATAAAATTATGAATTTGGCTCACCTGGAAGCAGTCGCTGCCCAGCAAATTCGCTATAAGTTGTATTAATGGACTTTTGCTTCAGTGATTGCCCCATTAACGAACTTAACTCATCCATCCGCTTCTGTAGAAGTTGTTTTACTTTCGCTTCATTATCCATCACTTCCTGCAAAATCTGTCGCAGATGCAAACGCATCACGCTGTCGATTTCGTCAGGAATTGGCGTGTTAACTAAGCCTTCAACGGACTGAACATAAAAAATCTCTTGCTCAACCAACGTATCCCATTGGCCGCTGACGGCCAAATGAAGAATTTTTTGACTCAGAGACAAAAGCTGTTGGTAATCTTTTAGAAGCCGATGGGGGGAGGCCATTAACGTACTTCCTGCTCTGGTTTGTAATTAGGGCCGATTTGCCGCCAGGCATCAGCGATATTTTCCAGTAACACTTCGACTTCTTCTATCGCTTTGGCATCGTTATGTAAATTAGCAATTAACAAACGCTGAGACATGTAGTCATACAGGGCGGACAGGTTTTCAACCAGTTCACCACCTCTTTCCATATCTAGTCCAGCTTTGAGCCCATTATTAATAATGTCGATTGCTTTAGATAACGCCATGCCTTTGCCGGGGATATCACCTTGCTCCATGAGGATGCGTGCGCGCACCATTGCACTGCGCGCACCATCAAACAGCATAACAATAAGCTGGTGCGGGCTTGCGCTCATCACACTGCTTTCAAGGCCTACCTGAGCATAGGCCTGACTGCCTTTCATATTGTACATCTCGTTACCTATCTACTTAATCTGCAAACTTTAGAGTTTGGAGAACATGTTGGTCAACTGGTTGACTGTACTGCTCATATCAGACATGGCTTTATCTAATTCAGTAAATTGCTTTTGGTATCGAGCAATCGTCTGCTCGATACTATCACTGACCCTAGTGTATTGAGTATCTAACGATTTCAATGTGTTGTTTATGCTATCTTCTTTCGTCTTAATCGTTCCCTCTTTTGTATCGAGAACTTCTTTCAAATAGCTTCGGGTCTGTGTTGCAAAACCGGTTTTATTATTGTCCCCTACGAAAAACGCTTGCACTTTTCCTGGTTCTTCTTTCAGCGCTTTGTCGAGAGTGGTATTGTTTATTTCAAGCTTGCCTGTCTTAAAGTTTTGCGTAATACCTAAGTCAGCAAGAATGCGGAATTCGCCACTTGCGCTCTGAACGGTCGTCAACTGGGCTTTGAGTTCATCCTGAATACCTCGGACGGTTGAGTCGCCTATTAAAGCGCCGTTGCTACTGGACTGTTCTTCTCCCGCCTCAACTGAGGTGTATTTAGTTTGTGATATAATGGTGTCTTGCAAAGCATTATAGGCATCAACCCATGCCTTAACCGCGTCCTGCATTGCAGTAATATCTTGATCGATGGTCAAGGTTTCAGGTTTGTCAATTTCTGTTTTTGCTTGCAATGTCAGTGTTACGCCCTCGAATGCATCATCGATCGTATTACTTTGGCGTTCAATTTCGATACCGTTTGCTATGATTACTGAGTTTTGTGCCGCGACTTTCTCGGTCGTTGAACCCAAAACACTGTTGCTATCAGTTAATGTAATCTCACCTTTTTCACCACTATTTTTAGCGGTTATCATCAAATAGTATTCGTTGTCTTTCGCCTTCACTACGCTAGCGATGACTCCACCATTCGCTTTGTTAATCGCATCACGGACATCATTGAGCGAAGTTTCTCCCCCTTTAATATCAATGGTTAGTGATTTTCCGTCAGCTTGAGCAACCTTTAGCGTAGTATCCGTTGCGCTTAATGCAGTGGTTGCACTGGTTTGAACTGAGGAAGTAATTGAGTGTGCTTGCGCTAATTGTTTGACTTCTACGCTATAGCTACCTGCAACTGACTTGCTAGCCGTTGTCGCTGTAAAAGCCTTATTGGTGCTGGAGACTTTGGTATTAGTAATGCCGTCAATAGAACCCGTTACGGTACCAAAAGATTCAGACTTGGCTAAGGTATTGTTAGCGGTATTGAACTTGTCGAGGGCACTTTTAAGTGAGCTAACACCTGTAAGCTGAGCTTTATAACTGCTTTGCTGAGTAGTAATTGGGGTCAGACGCTGGTTTTCAGCAGTTCTTAGATTAGTTAGCAGTGTTGATAAATCCAGACCTGAGCCTACACCTAATGAGGAAATACTTGCCATGATCGAATCCTTTTATTCCGAGTTTAGCTGTCTATGTGGAAGTTATCGGCAGTATCAATAATAAGTTTAGCAGGTAAGATGATGTAACTTTTACTGTGCCATACCTTCCCTTAGTGGGGCCTCCTCATCATGTCGTAGTTCTGACTGTGGATGAAGCAAAATTACAAGATGACTTGGGCACTTATTAGAAGATGAGAATCTGTTTAAAAATAAATTTGGCAAAAAAATTAAAGCTTCTGAAAAGCGTTCCGATAAATGTTAGCGACGGGGATGAACCCGTGGGTCTAACCCGAAACTTACATCTCATCGATTAAGGAAATTTATTATGGCCGGTATTAACACTAACGTAATGTCTCTGATCACTCAGAACAACCTGAACAAATCTCAATCTTCTCTGGGTACTGCTATCGAGCGTCTGTCTTCTGGCCTGCGTATCAACAGTGCTAAAGACGATGCTGCTGGTCAGGCGATTGCGAACGGCATGACTGCACAGATTAAAGGCTTGACCCAGGCTGCCCGTAACTCTAACGATGGTATTTCTCTGGTTCAGACCGCTGAAGCTAACCTTAACGAAATCAATAACAACCTGCAACGTATCCGTGAACTGTCAGTTCAGGCAGCAAGTGACACCAACACCACTGAAAACCGTGAATCAATCGCACTTGAAATCTCTCAACGTGTTTCTGAAATCGACCGTATCACCAATACCGCTAAATTCAACGGTATCGAGCTGCTGAAAGGTGGTGCTGACATTTCTATTCAGGTTGGTGCGAATACCGGACCGGACGATGCCATCGCTATCGGTTCAAGCGCGCTGATTGCTTCTTCTTCTGGCGATCTGGGTGTTACTGGTCTGGATGTTTCAACCGCTGCAGGTGCAACAGCATCAATCAGCGCGGTTGATGCTGCTCTGAAACAGGTTGACACTGCACGTAGTAACTTGGGTGCGATTCAGAACCGTTTCGAATCTACCATTACTAACCTGAATAACACGGTTAACAACCTGTCTGCTGCTCGTGGCCGTATCGAAGATGCTGACTATGCAACTGAAGTGTCCAACATGAGCAAGGCTAACATCCTGCAACAGGCTGGTACTTCTGTATTGTCTCAGGCTAACCAGGTTCCACAAAACGTCTTGTCTCTGCTGCGTTAATTTTTCGACGCACATCCTTATCAGGATAATGATAATGCTGAACCAGCCCTCGGGCTGGTTTTTTTATATGTATTGCAGTGATGCTGATAATTGCCCTGCTAAGGCAGCGCTGTTCTTTCGATTGTTATTCCTGATTTTTGTTAGGTTAATAGGCTATTGTGAATAGAGATAGGTCTGCTCCCTAATGGTTCGTAATACGCCCTCATCTGTTGGTATTCCTCCATCTGCCAATAACGCTGCTGCTTCTAATATCCTTCCTTATACCTCGCCGGCGCATTTACAAGCCGTCGCATGGTTACACGGCGTAAAATGTGCTGTACCTGAAAACGCAAGGGTGCTAGAGCTTGGGTGTATGGCTGGGGAGAATCTTTTTCCTTTTGCACTGGCCTATCCCCAGAGCTCGTCTATCGGCATCGATTTGGACGTGGAAAAGGTTGAAGAAGGGCAACAACTGCTGATTGAGTTTGGCGTTGAAAATCTTCAACTTGCAGCGATGGATTTAAACACCCTGCTGGAAAGCGAGTTAGGGCAGTTCGATTATATCATTGTGCATGGCATTTTTGGCTTAGTGAGTGGTGAAGCTCGAACTGCATTACTGCAATTTTGCCAGAAGCATCTTTCTCCTGTTGGCACGGTAAGCTTCAAATACGCTACGTATCCCGGTGGGAAAACAGCGGAGGTATTGAAGGATGCATTAAGCCTTCATACAAGCTTGGCCGAAACAGTGGAACAACAGCAAGAAAGTGCCAGAGCTATGCTGACTTATCTGTCATTAGGGTTGTCTCCTCATAATACTCAGGAAAAGGCGCTACGGAAATGGGTCGAGCAGGCTGAACAGCAGAGTGATGTTCAGCTAGCGCTGAATTATCTACAGGGCCTGAATGAGCCATGCTATCTGTTAGATTTTAACACATTAGCCACTGGGGCCGGCCTGGCCTATGTTGGCGATATTCAGCCACATACAGAATTAGCTGAACATTATGGTGAAAATGTTTCTAGCATGCATCAGGTCATTTGTGCGTCGATGCACAAAGTGTTGAAGCAACAATATCTTGATTTTGCTGTCGGAAGAGAAAGTAGATTTAGTTTACTTGTGTCACAAGAACGTTTAGAAGAAGTTTTACCCGAGCCGGATTGGTCGCGGTTAGCCGATTTTCACTGGGCTGGCAGTTTCCTTCCGTTTTATACAGAGCAGGGTACAAGTACTAATAGGTGGCGTTCTGCCTCTGGCGTCATGGTTACAACCAGCCATCCTCTGACGCAACGTGTGTTAACTACGTTAGGTGAATCTTGGCCATTAGCTCAGTCTTTTCAGCAACTTTTATTTAATACTCGTGAACCAGAAAAACCTGAAACCGATGAACGAGTTAACGTGCAAAATGCATTGAAGGCTTTGTTTATCAAAGGATTAGGTGAGTTGCATTTTAGACTTGGTGGATGTGTTTATCAGAAGAGCTCATCGCCTGCGCTTTGCCTGTTGCCTGGTGTCCTAAAGGCAAAAAACAACTTTAACTTCTGGCATGAGCCCGTATCGCTAGAGTTGTCGGATGCTGAAAAAATATCTCTGGCTTCTTGGGATTTGTGGAGTGGTCAGCAAGATGAAAATTACTTCCCTCTTATGCGGCGTTTACATCAGCATGGTGTTTTACAAGGGAGGGTTCGTGCATGGCATCGCTACTTCCAGAATGCATTACTAGCAAGTTCCGGCATAAAGGAGATTATGTCGTATATCGGTGCATTAGTGTTTTATGTCAGCGATCCTAAAACTGGTGGTGTGTACAAATCACCCTTACTCACAAATGGATATGCGGTAAAAGCGGTTAAGATTGCTGAAAAAACGGTGCAGGAGATCGCTTGGTTAATTTCCAATGGTGACTTTATTCAGGCAAGGTATATTGCAGAGCGATTGACACAAAAAGATCCTGAGAATATTGAAAACTGGAACCTGCTCGCCGACACATTAAGAAAAACAGGGGACGCAGAAGGCGCTTCCTTAGCATTAGTACAAATTATCTCCCGACATTTGTTCAGTTGGAGTGTCTATTACGATCTGGCAACCCAAAGCCAGGACGCCGGACTAAAGCGTGAAACATTAAATCTGGTACGAAAAATTATCCGATGCGACCCTGAAAATGCGCAGGCCTGGAATCTTTTAACCGTTATTCATTTAAGTCTCTATAACTTAGAGCAAGCAGAATTTTGCGGAAAAAAAGCTATTGGCCTGAATGAAAATGATGTATCTATATTGAATAGCATGGCGGCTATTTACGAATCACATTCTCAACAGGATGAAGCAAACAATTATTATCGGCGTATTATGGAGCTCTCTCCTAACGCTTCGAATCTGCATAGTAACTTTCTCTTTGGCCTAACGCACAGTAGTACGATTTCACCAGAAACCCTTTTCCAGGAACACCGGGAATTTGGTCTGCGTACTGAGGCGAGAGTAGAGAAATTGAAGCTACAACTCCCTGTGCGCCAGTATGATAAAAATCCTAATCGGGTTTTACGTATCGGTTTTGTCTCTGGGGATTTAGGGTTGCACCCGGTGACTAATTTTCTTGAACCGGTTTGGAATTCAATTAATCTCGACTGTTTTTCATTATATGTCTATGCGACATCAACATTGCATGATGAAGTAACCCAGCGTTTAAAAGAAAAAACAGCTGCTTGGCATTTTGTAAGAGATAAAAGCGATGTTGATCTGGCAAAGCTGATTGGTGAAGACAAGATAGATATCTTATTCGATCTTTCGGGCCATACTGCGTATAACCGTTTACCCATGTTTGCATTGAAGCCAGCGCCAATACAGATTAGCTGGATCGGTTATCCAGGAACAACAGGGTTACAGGCAATGGATTATTTTATGAATATTAACCATGCCCCGCAGCCTGAAATTTTCGATCATCAGTTTATTGAAAAAATACTTTATGTACCATTTACCCAACAGTTTCAAGTAATCACAGACAGTCCTGATGTCGGGAAGTTACCCGCTCTTGATAAGGGCTACTTTACGTTTGCCAGTTTTAATCGTCCAAAAAAAATCAACGATCAGGTTTTAACAGCATGGTCAAAGATTCTGATGGCGCTTCCTACTAGTAAGATGATTATTGGTGCACTTTCAGGGCAACAGGTTATCGATAATATTCGCAATAAGATGGTGTCTATGGGGGTGTTAGCTGAGCAATTAATATTCCGTGAAAGAACCAACATAACGGGATATTTAGCCATGCATAATGAAATCGATCTCCTATTGGACACCTTCCCTTATACTGGCGGAACGACGACAAACTATGCTTTGTGGATGGGAGTTCCCACGCTGACGATAGCAGGTGATACACTTGCTACCCGTCAAGGTGTAGCGACATTGAATGCTGCAGGATTATCCGAGTTTATCGCAACCTCTGAAGAGGATTATATCCAGCGGTCAATCAACTGGAGTCTGCGTCTCGACGAGTTAGCGTTAGTTCGTGCTAACTTACGTGCTCGGTTAGCTAATGATTATAATGAAAAAGTAACCCCTGCAACCTATTTTGAGCGTGCTTTGCAGATAGCTTGGCAGCGTTATTGTGCAGGAGAGGCGACGATAAGTTTTTCTATTGAGCGCGATTCGTATAATTAAAATGTATTGAGCACAGCTTTGCTGTGCTCTTTGCTCGTTACTTGGTCGGTTATATACCTTTGTGTTGTAACTACGGATGTTAATTTCTGCGAGAACGATAATGAAAAATCCGATATATGTAACAAGCCCATTACTTCCGCCGTTGGAGGAGTTTACGCCATATTTGGAAGAAATTTGGAAAAATAAATATTTGACAAATAACGGCGCATTCCATCAACGCTTGGAAAATGAATTGGCCCAATATCTGGGGGTCGAGTATCTGAGCTTATTTAGTAATGGCACATTGGCACTGCTTACTGCGCTGCAAACGCTCCGCATCACTGGAGAAGTTATTACAACACCTTATTCTTTTGTGGCAACATCACATAGCTTGTTGTGGAATGGACTAAAACCAGTATTTGTCGATATCGACCCTGTTACCTGTAACCTTGATCCAGATAAAATAGAAGAAGCGATTACCCCCGCAACTTCTGCTATTTTGCCTGTGCATTGCTACGGTATCCCCGCTAACGTCGAAAGAATTCAGCAACTCGCTGATAATTATGGTTTACGTGTAATTTATGATGCTGCGCATGCTTTCGGTGTTAAAAAGGATGGTGTCAGTGTTTTGAATCATGGTGATTTGTCTATTCTCAGTTTTCATGCAACTAAAGTATTTAACACCATTGAGGGGGGGGCAATTATTTGTCCTGATGCTAAAACCAAAAAACGTATCGATTATTTAAAGAATTTTGGTTTTGCAGATGAGTTAACAGTCGTTGCCCCTGGTATCAATGGTAAGATGAATGAAGTACAGGCTGCTTTTGGCTTATTACAGTTAAATTATATTGATAGCGCTTTGCTAAATCGTGAAAAAATATACAATCGTTACTGTGAGCGATTGATCGATATTCCGGGTATCCGACTGATTAATGTCCCTAAAAATGTCACATGGAATTATGCATATTGCCCAATATTCGTCGATTCGTCGTTTCCTGTCGATCGTGAAGTGCTATATGAAAAATTGAAAGAGAAGAATATTTATACTCGGCGTTATTTTTATCCACTGATTAGTTCATTTCCTATGTACCGAGGTTTAGAAAGTGTGATAAAAAATGATCTTTCTGTTGCTAACTATATTTCTAATATGGTTTTATGCTTGCCAATATACTCTGACTTGGCAGAGGATGAGCAAGATCAGATTATTAATGAAATTCTATCTTTTCTATAATGTTATAATAATCGGGTTTTCTGAACGTTTGAGGTGACATGAATGATACTAGGTATTTATGGAGCTGGGGGGTTGGGGCGTGAAACACTAATGCTAGCTCAACTTATCAACGCGAAAGAAAAACGATGGGAAGAGATTCTCTTTATCGATGATATCAATCCTGAACGTGTATTGAAAAACATCTCGGTTAAATCGTTCGATCAGGTAAAAAATATAAAATTTCTAGAAGTAGTTATTGCAATTGGCGAACCTGCAATTAGAGCTTCGATGGCTGAAAAAATCAGGGGTAGCGGAGTTAATTTAGCCACACTGATTGATCCATCTGCTTATATTTCACCGTGTAGTAAGATAGGGGAAGGCGTTGTTATTTATCAGGGAGTGAATATTTCATGTGATACCTGTATCGAAGATAACGTGATCATGCAGGCTTTTTCTAGTATTAGTCATGACTGTCACATTGCCGCTCATTCAATAACGTCTACTTATTCTGCTATGGCTGGGGCTGTTTATGTTGGCACCAGAACATTTATTGGCATGGGAGCGTTGATTAAGGAAAAAATTCGTATCGGTAATGATGTTATTGTCGGGATGGGAGCTAACGTGGTTTCATCAGTACCTGACAAAATGGTAGTTTTAGGGAACCCTGCGAAAATAGTAAGAGAAAATGACAGCAATAGAGTGTTTAGGTAGTTTTCTTTTTAATGAAGGATCTTCATCTAGGAGTATGATGTATGACTGAGTATAAACATGCAAAATCGATGCCTCAGTTTTATCGTGATGTTTTTTCCCGTGAATTGGATCTAGGGGATATTGGGAGTTTACCCCAAGAATTTGTTACCGCTATCATAGAGGGAAATACAGATACTCTGTTAATTAATAAAAAAATTTATGGTTATGATAGTGGATTAGAAACAAGTCATGATGAAGCTTTAAAGCAGCTGTTACTTACTATATCACTGGCAAATATAGCATTTGATGGGAAATTTGAAGGGAAGAACGTAAGATTACCAGTGGATTATATTGCGAATATACGAAATTCATTGGTGGAGATAATAAACCTTAAACCTTGTGTAGAATATCTTGTTGTTGCTATTCAATTACTATTTCGCATTGGTGATGTAGAAGCTGCAGTCACACTAATCAATAATAATTTCTCCGTCCTGAGCGATTCTCCCGCTGCATTTAGAATACTGCTCATGATTTGTATGATCGAAGAGGATTATGATCTGGCACTTCCATTAGTGCAAGAAATGACAACCAAGCAACACCTCATTGGTGAACATTGGTTTACATTATTAATGGTGACTTGTGCCATTTATAAACTAGGCGGGCACCCTGAATCTTATATAGATTTTCGTCCACTTTTAAAAGGTAATAAATTTCCTTCCGATGATAATTATAAATGGCTAATCAAGCAGGAGGGAAATAATGGAAAGATAACTGTAATTATTTCGTGTGACGTAAAATATTATTATGAACATGCGATATCAGCGTTGTATTCAATATACGAGACTAATAAAGATAATTTTAATGTACATTTTCATGTCTATAATATAGATGATGCAACCTATAATGATATATTAAAGAAAAAATCCTCTTTCCCAGAGTTAAATATTTCGTGTACAACTGAATATTTTTCTGGAATGAAGGGGATGAATGTTCACTATGCGTCAAGGCGTTTTGTTTTTTCTCGTCATGCGTTGTCAGTTTTAAATTCACCCGTTTTAATACTTGATGCTGATTGTTTATTTAGAAAAAATTTTTCAGAAACCATTAAGCAATGGCAGTCAACTGATCTTGTGTTAACAGAAAGTGAAAGTGCTCCATTTTGGGAGAAAGCTTTGGGAGGGTTTATTTATCTGGGTGGTGGACTAACCTCAAAAACATTTATCGATAAGACGGCCTCTTTTATTCATACTAATCTGCTGAGTGATAATAGTGTCTGGTTTTTAGATCAGGTTGCGCTCTCTGCTGCTATTGATGCTGTCGGTATGCCTGGTGATATTTCCAGAATAGACCCTGCTATCGTTTGTGATGTAAGTCATGTGAGTTATTCATTACTATGGATGGTGACGACTGTGAAAAATGCAGAAGGGAAATACTCCGATTATAAAAAACGGCTAATCGAAAAATATCATATCGTTTAAAACTTTTTGTGTAAAAGTAAGGCGAATTTTGCCTTACTTATTTCTATTTGTGCGCCGGGCATGGCGCGTAGCGCCTTGACGGGCGCTGTCCGTTGACTGTAGTGGTCAAGGGGCGACTTGGCGGTGAAAGTCCTCTACACACCCGGCAAGGGGAAGTGTTAGCCGAACGGCAAGGGTGCCCACCGCGAGGTGGGATCTGAAGGAAGCTGAAGGCAAAATGCTGGCCTGACGAACAGGAAGCAGTTTAGGCGGCACAGCGGGGTAAGGTGGCAAATATCATCAAAGCCCAATACTTGCACAGAACGCTGTGACGTAAAGCTGACAGGCATAAGCAGGAAGGTCGCGCGAATTACCCCGGGAGGGCTGCACGTTTGCTTCAGGGCTACCGAGCGTCGAGAGGCGACGGGATGAACGTGCAGCAGTCAGCCGAAGCCGTAGTAGTGCTGCATAACTGGCAGCATGAAGGGCTGAACATGATTAACCGTGATTAGGACACCGATACTCGATGGGAATTAATGAGGCACAAGCGCAGAGCACTGCGGCCAGCGGCAGAGGAGACGGACAGTATCCGTCAGTGCTGCATGAGGGTGCTGAAATCCCCACGGCGGTCGGTGGGCAAACGAAAGCGGAAATGCCGTTGACGATGGAAACGGTGATAACGAGAGAGAACCTGATGCTGGCCTATCAGCGCGTGGTGGAAAACAACGGCGCGGCAGGGGTAGATAACCTGAAAGTGACGGAGTTGAAGCCGTGGCTGAAACAGAACTGGGCGAGTATCAGGCAGGCATTGATTACGGGCGCCTACCAGCCGCAGGCGATACGCAGAGTGGATATCCCAAAGCCGGACGGCGGCGTGAGAACCCTGGGTATCCCGACGGTAGTGGACAGGCTTATCCAGCAGGCGATAGCACAACAACTCAGTCCGGTCGTGGAGCCGCACTTCTGCGAATCGAGTTACGGGTTCAGAAGTAACCGCAATGCGTGGCAGGCAGTGCAACAGGCACAGCGCTACATACAAAGCGGGAAACGCTGGGTGGTCGATCTGGATCTGGAAAAGTTCTTTGACCGGGTGGATCATGACATTTTGATGTCACGTCTGGCGAGGCATGTCAGGGATAAACGGCTGTTGAAACTGATACGTCGCTACCTTGAAGCGGAAATGACGAACGGGTGCGAGACAGAGAAGCGAGGTAAGGGAATGCCGCAGGGCGGACCGTTGTCGCCGCTACTGTCGAACATTCTGCTGGATGAACTGGATAAAGAACTGGAGCGTCGAGGTCACAGCTTCTGTCGCTATGCGGATGACTGCAACATTTACGTGAGCAGTCGCAAAGCAGGCGAGCATATCTTTAGGGCAATCAGGGTGTACCTGAGAGACATACTGAAGCTAAAGGTCAATGAGCAGAAGAGTGCGGTGGCGCGACCGTGGGAGCGTAAGTTCCTGGGATACAGCGTGACACGGCACAAACAGACCCGACTGAAGATCGCAGGGAGCAGTGTCGAGAGGCTGAAGGAGAAGATCCGTAGCCTGACGACAGGGCACGCGACGAAATCAGTGAAAGGCGTAATCAATGAACTCACACCGATACTGCGAGGCTGGATGAGCTACTTCAGATACACGGAAGTAAAAGGAGTTCTGGAGAAGATTGACGGCTGGGTCAGGCGTAAACTGCGCAGTCTACTGTGGCGGCAATGGAAACGAACGTATACGCGAGCCCGAATGCTAATGCGAGCGGGCTTGTGTGAAAAGCGAGCGTGGAGGTCGGCGAGTAACCAGCGAGGAGCGTGGTGGAACGCGGGGTCGAGTCACATGAATGATGCGATAAAGACGGCGCAGTTCAGACGACTCGGCTTGATATCACTAGTGGAGCAGCAACGGCAGTTCCAGAGTTAACATGAACCGCCGTATGCGGAACCGCACGTACGGTGGTGTGAGAGGACGGCGGGAGTAATCTCGCCTCCTACTCGATTAGGAGGCGAGCTATTCCTGCTTTTGCTGGTGTATAATTCCCACATTTTTCATAAAATGCAACAGCCTCATCAAGCATGTTATGACACTCTAGTATTACTGCAATATTGTGGTTGGCTTTGTAAGAATTGACGCCGCTTTTTCTTCCTGGAGGCATACTAATACATTGCTGAAAATTATCTAATGCTCCCTGAAAATCAGAGTTATTCATAAGGATTAAAGCTTTTAGAAAAATAAAATCAGTAGATGGGTAATATTTTTCATATTTTAATACATCTAATGATTCTTTATATTTTCCAGTGTTTATAAGGCTATATCCATAGCATTCAATTAAGTTTTCATTATAGGTAAGAAAGAAGTTACTTTGAAGTTTAATTGCTATGGAAAAGCTATTTATAGCTGAAATATAATCTTTTCTCAGGTAATGACTTTTCCCTAATTGATAATGAAGATAAGGTTCTTTTGGCGTATCACTGATAGCTTTTTCTAGCATGCTAATGTTTCTTGCTATCTTATTTGTTTGACGAAGAACCTCTTGCTGGTAACCAATATGGTTTAATACTATTGGCGCAGTAAAACGTTTTGTTGTGTGCGTGTTAGTTGTTCTTGGAACAATCTGCTCGTGAATGCTTCCTTCATAATAATAGAGATCTTTCCGGAAAAGACGACTGAAATTTTCTTTAACAATACTATTTTCACCGTCCTCATCTATATGATCCAGTCTTTCGATGTTGCCGATTTTAGTAGCATGCTGGTGAAGGAGTTTGGATAATTCAGCCATATCAATTAATTCAATTTCTTCATCAGCATCAATGACCAGTACCCAGTCATGTTTTGTAAATTGTAGGGCGTAATTTCTTGCGGCGGAAAAATCGGCTATCCATTCAAAGTCATAAACTTTGTCAGTAAAAACCCTGGCGATATTTTTTGAGTCATCGGTCGAACCAGTATCTACGACAACAATGTCGTCGAAATATTTTACAATCTCTTTCAGTGCGTTGCCTAAGTGTAAAGCTTCGTTTTTTACGATCATGCAGACTGATATCATTTATGTACCACATTTTTAAAGGTTTGATATTACTCAATACTATATGATTTTATCAGTGATAACAATTTGATACTTGCTCGCCATCGCTGATGATAAAAGGGTGAATGAGTGACCGTAGACTTTCATATTATTGATTGTAATGCTTCTGGCATCATTAGCGTTTATATTTATCTGTACTAAAGGTTTCACACTGATGTTGACTTCTAAAGGGGAAAGTACGATTTATCTATTTATGTCTGCGCTAAAACATGTCCCCTCTAGAGAGATATACATCACAGATTTTGTGTCGCATTGAACCCTCTGTACGGGCCATTTGTGTTTCTCTCCGCAGACTCCTTACTCAATCCTGTCATACATGGCATGAATAACCTCCTTTTTTTGACGCTATTCAGGCGATTGGCTACCCTACCTAAAAGCATAATAGTGTCGATAACACTATCATCGTAGGTATTTGTCACTGTGAGCGATTTGTATACCGCCGAAGGCACAATGGATAAAAATTCCCTTTGGAAGCGCTATGTTCCACTAGTGCGCCATGAAGCCTTGCGTTTACAGGTTCGTCTCCCCGCGAGTGTTGAACTTGACGATCTGCTACAGGCCGGCGGTATTGGCCTGTTAAGCGCCGTTGAGCGTTATGATTCGTTACAGGGTACGGCGTTTACCACCTATGCCGTTCAGCGAATTCGTGGCTCGATGTTGGATGAATTACGCAGTCGTGATTGGGCTCCACGCAGCGTACGGCGTAATGCGCGGGAAGTGGCACAAGCAATGCAACAAGCTGAACAGCAGCTCGGTCGTACTCCAACGGAACAGGAAGTTGCGCAGACCCTGAATATCACGCTTGAGGATTATCGTCAGATATTGCTGGATACGAACAATAGCCAGCTTTTTTCTTACGATGAATGGCGTGAAGAACATGGTGATAGCGCAGAGGCGTTACTGGAAGGCAATGAAGATGCGAATCCATTGCATCAATTGATGGAAGGCAATTTGCGTCATCGAGTGATGGATGCGATTGAAAGCCTGCCAGAGCGTGAGAAATTGGTGTTGACGCTCTACTATCAGGAAGAGTTGAACCTGAAAGAGATCGGTGCCGTTCTTGAAGTGGGGGAGTCGAGAGTCAGTCAGTTGCATAGCCAGGCGATAAAGCGCCTGCGCGTGAAATTAATGAATGATATCTAATTGCGTCGCGTAGGAATATTGTTATCAACATATATCTTCAGCTACTGAAGTTGTAAGCCATAGCAATTTTTGAATATTGATAAGTGTCTTGCACCAGTATTCAACTGATTAATGCTACCTGTTTTCAGTTCGCCAGGTTCCTCTGGCGTCATGAAAAATGCTACTGCTTCACGTTGAGATTATGTATTGTCATGGAATGGATTCATGCACTCATCAATTCGGAAGAAACAGCTGTTAAGCCGTTATCTGAAAGACTTCAAACATAGACAGACCAACTGTTCCCAGTGCGATAAAGAGCTTGATCGTGTTTCACTGGTATTTCGCAATCAGCTTATTAATAAAAAATCGATTGGCAGCATCGATAGGCTTATCGATGACGAAATATGGTCTGGCCTGCAACAGGAGTTAATCCCTCTTTGCCGCTTTTGTAGCGAAATATTATGCAATACCACTGCTAGCTATTTCGATATAAAAGCTTTCACGCAATATCTGATCGAGCAAACTGAAGTTCGCCACAGCACGATGCGCGAGTATGTCATTCGTCTGCGGCGCTTAGATGAGTTGTTGGCTGCCAATAATTATCCCGCAGAAACCTTTTCTCGGCACCGTGATGGAGTGCAGCAGCGCGTATGTGATTATCTTCCCAGCATTGAGCAAAATATTTACCGTAGCGCCTTACGAAAATACGATCAATATCTGGATTGGCAGCGGCATTTCTGACGTGTATCAAGCGTCGTTCTCGTGCTGACATTGCCAAATCATGGGATACTGACTATACGTAAATATTATGACAGTGTAAAAAATGCTTGCATTGCAGGAGCAAATTATTGCACTGTCATACAACTGAAATCATTCGACACTAATTTTTAGGTAAGGGTTAGCAGTAGTTCTACGATGCGATCAATCATTATTCAGTGGAATAGTTGTTGTCACAGTGAGGAACGCGAATGGTAATGTCCTTTTTTGGACTTGGTAGTCGATGTCAAGATTCTACGTTGCTGACTCGCCGATGCGAGGGATTTTTCTCCCACCTATTTTCTATACTGCGCCACTCTCTTTTTACCCAAGTTCTTCGTTTATTTTCTTTTTTTATCCATGAATGCTCGACCCGTTTTTTGCTCGGTTCGTGGGTGACTCGTGTATATTCTCCGTCCGCTATTGGCTTAATAAGGAAGCCTAACCTCGTTAGTGAGTTAAACGTCACGCGCTGCAAAGCAGTGCGGTAAGTGAAACAAACTGTAAGGTGCCACTATGGGAAGACAAAAAGCAGTGATCAAAGCTCGTCGTGAAGCCAAACGTGTTATCCGTCGTGATTCGCGTAGCCATCGTCAGCGTGAGGAAGAATCGGTCACTTCTCTGGTACAGATGGGCGGGATTGAAGCAATCGGAATGGCGCGAGAAAACCGTGATAATTCCGTCATTCAAGCTCGTACCGCCGCCCAGGAACATTACTTGTCTGCGATAGAAAACAAACAGTTGATTTTTGCCACAGGCGAAGCTGGCTGCGGTAAAACGTATCTGAGCGCTGCGAAAGCGGCGGAGGCACTAATCCATAAAGAGGTTGAGCGTATTATTGTTACGCGGCCAGTCTTGCAGGCTGACGAGGATCTTGGTTTTTTACCCGGAGATATTTCGGAGAAGTTCGCGCCTTATTTCCGACCTGTTTATGACATACTCTTGCGGAGGCTGGGATCGTCTTTCATGCAGTATTGCTTACGGCCGGAAATTGGCAAAGTCGAAATCGCGCCTTTTGCCTATATGCGCGGACGGACATTTGAAAATGCGGTTGTGATTCTGGATGAAGCGCAAAACGTGACGGTGAACCAAATGAAAATGTTCCTGACGCGTTTAGGAGAGAATGTCACCGTTATCGTTAATGGTGATGTGACGCAGTGTGATTTGCCAGCAGGGGTTAAATCCGGGCTGCGTGATGCACTGGAGCGTTTTGTTGAGGATGACATGATTGGCGTGGTCTCTTTCGGTAAAGAGGACTGTGTGCGTTCGGCGCTGTGCCAGCGTACGCTTCATGCCTATGGCTGATATCTGCGTAGCTGGGAAATGAACATTCCTGTGCTATAGCCATATAAAAGAAAACGCCCCTGACTTGCGTCAAGGGCGTTTTCTTTTATATGGCGGTGAGGAAGGGATTCGAACCCTTGATACGTTTTCACGTATACACACTTTCCAGGCGTGCTCCTTCAGCCTCTCGGACACCTCACCGGGGTTGCCTATAAGAGGCAACGGGGCGCTACTATAGGGAGTCACTTAGCTCCGGTCAAGCAGTATTTAGCGTGAACGGTGCGTCTGGCTAAGCATTGAACGGTAATGGATAGTCCGCATGACGGTGTCGTGAAAAGGCAGGTAAAATAGACAGGGAATGAGCATAAAAAAAACCACAGACCGCGATGGCCTATGGTTTTTTTGCAGCTATCGGACGATTACG
The DNA here is from genome assembly GCF_037076465.1 of Pectobacterium araliae. Classification (NCBI taxonomy): domain Bacteria; kingdom Pseudomonadati; phylum Pseudomonadota; class Gammaproteobacteria; order Enterobacterales; family Pectobacteriaceae; genus Pectobacterium; species Pectobacterium araliae. Next base: position 1,670,408 of record NZ_AP028908.1, read on the forward strand.
CCAGCAGCGTTTTGATGTAGCTGGTCAGTGCTTCGTCTTTGCTGTTAGCGAAGAAGTATTCCTGGAATTTAGGACCAGCAATCGCGCCTTTAACCAGATCCTGATCGAGATTTTTCAGGATGGTGATCAGATCGTTGTAGGTTACGGCTTTTACCGCATCCAGGATTTTCTTGTTACGTTGTTGAGGAGCAACGCGATCGCTCGGATAGCCTCTGCCACCTTCTTCTTTGAACAACTGGGTAAACAGGTTTTCCAGGTTCAGTTCAGCGCCCCAGCCAAAGCCTTTAGCGTAAGGAACGGATACCGCATTACCGTTGTTGATCTGAGAGAACAGGTAAGCATCAGATGGGTCAACAACCAGACCACAAATTACGCCAGGGAAAGAGTTACAAGCCAACATTGCGCCCTGGCCAGTACCACAACCGGTCACAACGAAATCAGCCGCGCCAGAGTTTAGTAGGATAGCTGCCAGAATACCGTTTTGGATGTAAGTCAACTGCGCTGCATCTTCAACGGCGTATTGGCCGTAGTTGTGTACAGTGTGGCCGAACGGTACAACCGCTTTAGTTAGCGACTCGGCGATGATAGCGTTTTTGGCAGCCTGGCTGTTTTCATTAATCAGTGCAATTTTCATGTTCGTTCCTTTTCTGTGACGGACAAATACATTTTTTAAAACTGTATTTCAAATTGATGTGAGCAGTATACCGTTTCAAAAATAAAGCGCAAATCGTCGAAGCAAAGAATGCGGCACAGCCCATAAATTCGGGAAAAGCACGATGAAGAAAAAATGAATGATGTGGAGATAATTAATTGAAAAATGGCGCTATATTTCAGCGCCATCGGGTTGGAAGTCATGCATCAGGGAAGGTGAGCGTATTGCCCGGCGCTTCTCGATTAAGATGAAGAAAATTCAGGTGTCGTTCGTACTGATCCAAAATGTCGTTAATCACCTGTTCTTTGCTGTAATCCATAAGGTCATTCCCCTGGCTTCCTTCCAGCAGGAAGGTTTCAAGCCGGTAATAATCTGATTTTCCTGACCGAGCACGGTAAGTAAACGCCGGGACGCTATAACGCTGTGGCCAAATTTGATAAAGAAAGTTCTGTTCATCGCCTAAATCCACCAGCAGTTCAAGGTGGTTCAAGCGTTCATCTTCGACAGGCGGCAACTCGTTGACTACAACGCTGGCACCTCGCAGGCGCAGTTCACGCGCGACGTCATTCATCGCGGCTTTACAGACGTTCTCCAGCATTTTCTGTGTATGCGTTGTGCCGGGGAAATTCATGACGCGTGAGATGCGTTGTTTCCAGTTCAGGCGATCGTCGCCTGAGATTGGCATCGGAGCTGGGGTTTGCAAGGAACTGGCTTTACGGTAATCCTCAACCCGCAATGATTTATATAATCCCGCCATGATAAAGAACATCACAAAACTAAACGGTAACCCCATGATGACGGTGGTGTTCTGTAATGCTGAGACACCGTTTGTCATCAGCATGCCCAACGTCAGCAGGCCAATGGCAACTGACCAGAAAATCCGCAGCCAGTTTGGTGCATCATTGTTGATATCGCCAAGGCGAGAGGTGAAGTTACCCAATACCAATGAACCGGAATCGGCAGACGTGACATAAAACAACAAGCCGGTAATGGTGGCGACAGATGCGCTCAGGCTGAAGCCAGGATACTGAGCCAGCAGGCTGTAGAAACCACGTTCAGGGTGTTGCATGACTTCATTAGCAAAGTCCAGATTACCGTGGATCACCTGATAAAGCGCGCTGTTGCCGAAAATGGAGAGCCACAGCAGCGTAAAGACAAACGGGATGATCAGCGTGCCGACGACGAACTGGCGAATCGTTCTGCCGCGTGAAATTCGTGCCAGAAACAGCCCGACAAACGGTGCCCATGCGACCCACCAGGCCCAGAAAAATAGCGTCCAGCTATTCATCCACTCTGTCGGGCGATCAAACGCAAAGCTGTTGAGCGTCATGCCCGTAAAGCGATTGATGTAATCCCCCACGTTAAGTACCAAGGCGTTTAGCAGAAACTCAGTATCACCCCAGAAGAGCAGAAAAAGAATCAAGCCCAGTGCGAGCAGAACGTTAAGTTCGGAGAGGAAGCGAATACCGCGATTGACACCGGACGTCACGGAAACCGTCGCCATGATCACGGAAAGCAGGATGAGCGAGGCCTGAACGGTGAGATTTTCTGGGATCTGGAACAGCACTTTCAACCCATAATTAAGCTGAACGACGCCGATACCCAGTGTGGTCGCGATACCGAAAATGGTTCCGAGCACGGCTGCGATATCGACGCTGTGTCCAATCGGGCCATTGATGCGTTTGCCAAAGATGGGGTACAGGGCAGAGCGAATCGTCAGCGGCAAATTATAGCGGTAGCTGAAGTAGCCCAGCGCGATTCCCATCAGCGCGTACATTGACCAGCCGGTTAGTCCATAGTGAAACAGCGTCCATACCATAGCCTGTCGTGCCGCTTCCATCGTCTGGCCTTGTCCCTCCGGCGGCATCATATATTGCGTAATCGGCTCCGCGACGGAAAAAAACATTAAATCGATACCGATCCCCGCCGCAAACAGCATTGCTGCCCAACTCATCAGGCTAAATTCAGGCTTCGACTGCTCTGGCCCGAGCTTAATTGAACCGAATCGAGACGATGCGATGAAGATGACGAACACGATGTAGAGCGTGGCGGCGAGCAGGTAGTACCAACCAAAGGTGGCGGAAACCCAGTTGAGTGCGTGGGTAATCCAGTCGTTCGCTTCTTTGTTAAACAGCATGGTCATCAGCGAGAAGGTCAGAATGAGCCCCGCTGATGTGTAGAATACGACAGGATTTAGGCGATCCTGTTGGGGCGTAGTTTCTGTGGCTGGCATGGTTATCCCTTGCATTATGTGAACCGATACTCTGATTTCTTTCTCCACGAAGCGTGCTTAGCGCATACCAAGAACAGGCGCAGGATATCCGCTGAGTACACTTTCTGTTGAAGCTAGTTATCAGAACAAAAAAGAAAATATTGCTTTTAAGTTAGAGTTAACGTCTGAGCTCAAACCGTTTTTCATGATAATTGATACAGATTTTTAACCTTTCAGCAATAAAAGATATTCATTTTTTATTGAACGTTCAATCAAAAAAAAGTTTAATGGGATAAATCGGATCATAAGTCATCGTCTTTTACCGTGATTTATCATGCAAAAATGAAGGGGAGAAAATGAAGAGGAAGTGCCGTGCCTAAAGTCGGAATGCAGCCCATCAGACGGCAGCAACTCATCGAAGCGACGCTGGCAGCGATTAATGACGTGGGGATGCACGATGCCTCGATCGTACAGATTGCCCGACGTGCCGGTGTTTCTAATGGGATTATCAGCCATTACTTCCGCGATAAAAATGGCTTACTGGAAGCGACGATGCGCTACCTGATTAGTCATCTGGGGCTGGCGGTGAAATCAAGATTGCTGAACCTGACAGAAAACACGCCTCGTGCACGTTTGCGGGCGATTGTTCAGGGGAATTTTGATGATAGCCAGACGAATAGCGCAGCGATGAAAACCTGGCTGGCGTTCTGGGCCAGTAGCCTGCATTCCCCCATGCTCCATCGGCTACAGCAGGTTAACGATCGGCGGCTTTACTCCAACCTGTGTGTCGAATTCAGCCACTGCTTGTCGAAGGACAACGCGCGTATTGCGGCAAAAGGGCTGGCAGGTCTGATCGATGGGCTATGGCTGCGTGGTGCGCTCAGCCATGACGCCTTCAACCGCGAAGAAGCGCTGGGCATTACCTACGCCTATATTGAGCAGCAGCTCGTCCGCGCGTAATCCTTCTTTATCATTTTGCCTTCACTGCCTGGAACCTGTGTTTGGGCAGCCATCAGACAGGAGAATTTATGTCTCACTACGGTTTACAACAGCTTTATATCAACGGCACTTATGTTGATAGCACGGGTGACGAGACGTTTGATGCGGTGAACCCTGCAAATGGCGACATTATTGCCCAGCTTCAGTCGGCCACTGCTGCTGACGTTGATCGCGCCGTCAGCGCCGCTACCGCAGGGCAGAAGATATGGGCGGCGCTGACGGCGATGGAGCGTTCGCGAATTTTACGCCGCGCCGTGGATATCCTGCGTGAGCGCAACGATGAACTCGCGTTACTCGAAACGCACGATACCGGCAAGCCACTCTCGGAAACACGCACTGTTGATATCGTGACTGGCGCGGATGTTTTGGAGTACTACGCGGGGCTGATTCCGATGCTAGAAGGGCAGCAGATCCCCCTGCGCGATACCTCATTCGTCTATACCCGGCGCGAACCGCTTGGCGTGGTCGCGGGTATCGGTGCCTGGAACTATCCCATCCAGATTGCATTGTGGAAATCGGCGCCCGCGCTGGCGGCAGGTAACGCAATGATTTTCAAACCGAGTGAAGTCACGTCGCTTACCGCGCTAAAACTGGCGAAAATCTACAGCGAAGCTGGATTGCCGGCTGGCGTATTCAACGTGCTGACGGGAACGGGGAAATCCGTTGGTCAGGCGCTGACCACACATCCGGGGATTGCCAAAGTTTCTTTCACCGGTGGGGTCGCCAGTGGGAAAACAGTCATGGCCAATGCAGCAGGCTCGACACTGAAAGAGGTCACAATGGAACTGGGAGGGAAGTCGCCGCTGGTTATCTTTGATGATGCCGATCTGGATAAGGCCGCGGATATCGCCATGATGGCGAATTTCTTCAGCTCCGGTCAGGTGTGTACTAACGGTACCCGCGTCTTCATTCCGCAGGTATTGCAGGCGCAGTTTGAGGAAAAAATTCTGGCGCGTGTTCAACGCATCCGTATCGGCGATCCAACTGACGAACAGGTGAATTTTGGTCCGCTGGTCAGCTTCCCGCACCGGGAATCCGTACTGCGTTACATCGAAAGCGGGAAACGCGAAGGCGCTCGTGTGCTGGTGGGCGGCGAACCGATGACTGACGCAAAGTATGCACAAGGCGCCTACGTTGCGCCTACGGTGTTCACTGACTGTCGGGATGATATGAAGATTGTCCGAGAAGAAATCTTCGGCCCGGTCATGAGCATTTTGACGTATCAGGATGAAGATGAGGTTATCCGTCGTGCTAATGATAGCGAATACGGTCTGGCGGCTGGCATCGTGACCTGCGATCTGAATCGAGCTCATCGGGTTATTCATCAACTTGAGGCCGGGATTTGTTGGATCAACACCTGGGGAGAATCTCCGGCTGAAATGCCTGTGGGCGGCTACAAACATTCGGGTGTCGGACGTGAAAATGGCATAACAACGTTGGAACACTACACGCAAATTAAATCTGTACAGGTTGAACTGGGTGAATTCCACTCGGTATTTTAAACGAAGGGGAGAAAGCCTAATGGAATATGATTACATCATTATCGGGGCCGGTTCCGCTGGTAATGTGCTGGCAATGCGCTTAACAGAAGAAAGTGATGTGAGTGTGCTGCTGCTTGAAGCGGGTGGCCCGGATTATCGGTTGGATTTTCGTACGCAAATGCCTGCCGCGTTAGCTTTTCCATTACAGGGGAAACGTTATAACTGGGCGTACGAAACCGATCCCGAACCTCATATGAATAATCGCCGTATGGAATGTGGCCGTGGTAAGGGATTGGGCGGATCGTCGCTGATTAACGGCATGTGTTACATTCGTGGTAATGCAATGGATTTTGATCACTGGGCGACGATGCCAGGTCTGGAAGACTGGAGCTACCTTGATTGCCTGCCGTATTTTCGTAAAGCGGAAACGCGCGATGTAGGGTCGAATGACTACCATGGTGCGTCGGGTCCGGTTTCGGTGGCAACGCCGAAGATGGGAAACAACGAACTGTTTCATGCGATGGTCGAAGCGGGCGTCCAGGCGGGTTATCCGCGTACGGACGATCTCAACGGGTATCAGCAGGAAGGCTTTGGGCCGATGGACAGAACCGTTACGCCAAAGGGGCGTCGCGCCAGTACCGCGCGAGGCTATTTGGATCAGGCGAAAGGCCGTAAAAATCTGACCATCGTGACACATGCGTTAACCGACAAGATTCTCTTTGACGGAAAACGTGCCGTTGGCGTCGCTTACTTTAAAGGCGAAAGCACGCAGACAGCAAGGGCACGCCGCGAAGTGCTGTTGTGTGCAGGGGCAATTGCCTCGCCGCAAATCCTACAACGTTCCGGCGTGGGACCGAAAGCGTTGCTCCAGGGGCTCGAGATTCCTGTGGTGCATGATTTGCCAGGAGTCGGTGAGAATTTACAAGATCACCTGGAAATGTATTTGCAATACGCCTGCAAAGAATCGGTATCGCTGTATCCGGCGTTGCAGTGGTTTAATCAGCCGAAAATCGGTGCGGAATGGCTGTTTAATGGCTCGGGTATTGGTGCCAGCAATCAGTTCGAAGCTGGTGGTTTTATTCGCAGCCGTGATGAGTTCACCTGGCCGAATATTCAATACCATTTCCTGCCCGTTGCGATTAATTACAACGGTAGTAATGCGGTGAAAGAGCACGGATTTCAGGCGCACGTCGGTTCCATGCGCTCACTCAGTCGAGGACGTGTGCAGGTGCGGTCGAAAGATGTGCATGAACATCCCAGCATTCTGTTCAACTACATGTCGACGGAACAAGATTGGCAGGAGTTTCGCGATGCTATTCGTATTACGCGTGAAATCATGGCACAGCCAGCGCTGGATAAATATCGTGGGCGAGAGATCAGTCCTGGCCTAGAGGTTCAGACTGATGAGGAATTGGATGAATTCATCCGTACTCACGCTGAAACGGCATTCCATCCTTCCTGTTCCTGCAAGATGGGAGAGGACGATATGGCGGTTGTCGATGGGCAAGGTCGTGTCCACGGTATAAACGGATTACGCGTGGTGGATGCCTCCATCATGCCACAAATTATTACCGGTAATCTGAATGCGACAACCATCATGATTGCCGAAAAAATCGCTGACCGAATCCGTCGGCGTCAGCCGCTGCCGCGTAGTAAGGCGCGTTACTATGTTGCTGGAAATACACCAGTGAGAAAACCCCCGCTGAAACCTGCCTCGTGACGTTCCCTGCATAGCCAGATGGACCGCATAGAAACTGCGGTCCATACTTTTCATTGTTATACACAATCTGACAAACAAACGCCTTCCGCACCATTACTATAAGTGACAACACCATTAGTGATGTCACTTTTCCTTGAGGAATGAAAATGAATAATTGGCTGCAACAAATTCAGGGCTTATTAGGTTCCGCTAGCAAGCAGGGGAGCCATCATCAAGGGGGAAAAAACGGTAATTTGGGTGACATGCTGAAGCCCGCAGCGCTGGGTGGTTTGGCTGGCGTCTTACTGTCAAATAAGTCCACGCGGAAAATCATCGGTTCATTGGGTAAAAATGCCCTGATCATTGGTGGCAGTGCGGCGGCGGGTGTCGTGTTGTGGAACCAATATAAGAAACGCATTCGCGACACACATCAGGATGATCCGCAGTTCGGTACCGAGTCTTCTACTGACAATATTCGTGCACGGCGTTTGATTCAGGCTCTGGTCTTTGCTGCCAAGAGCGATGGTCATATTGATACAACGGAAAAGCAGCGTATTGATGACAATATTCAGCAACTGCAATTGGGCAGCGAGGCGCAACGCTGGGTACAGGAAGCCATAGAACAACCACTGGATCCGATTTTGCTAGCGAAAGACGTTAAGAATGAAGAAGAGGCACTTGAGGTCTATTTCCTCAGCTGCGCGGTCATTGATGTTGATCACTTCATGGAAAAAAGCTATCTGGATGCGTTAGCGACAGCGCTGAAGATACCGCAAGATGTGCGCCAGTCGATCACCAATGAACTTAAAAGCCCAATATGATGGGGCTGAGAGTTTAAGCTGCGGTGAGATAACATCGGAGAAATAAACGGATACGGATAAAGCGGGCGAAAATCTTCGCCCGCAGTGCTATCTGGTGCTTAGAAAGCGCTGGTGTCTTTGAACAGACCGACTTTCAGTTCGTCAGCAGTATAGATCTGTTGACCATCAACCAGCACTTCACCATCAGCAATACCCATTACCAAACGGCGATTGATCACGCGTTTGAAGTGAATGCGATAAGTGACTTTCTTAGCCGTTGGCAGAACTTGCCCAGTGAATTTGACTTCACCCACGCCGAGTGCGCGGCCTTTGCCTTCGCCACCCAACCAGCCCAGATAGAAGCCGACGAGCTGCCACATGGCATCCAGACCAAGGCAGCCCGGCATCACTGGATCGCCAATGAAATGGCAACCGAAGAACCACTGGTCAGGCGTGATATCCAATTCGGCTTCCACATAGCCTTTGCCGTATTTACCGCCGTCTTCGGTCATTTTAACGACGCGGTCCATCATTAGCATGTTAGGGGCGGGCAACTGAGGGCCTTGGGGGCCGAACAGCTCACCACGACTGGAGGCAAGGAGGTCTTCTTTTGTATAGGATTCGCGTTTATCTACCATGGTCTCTGTAAGCCTTGTTTTAATGAAGGACGCAGGTTAGCGTACACCTGTACGCTGGGCAAGTCTGTTGCGTCTGGTTGAACCAGTTGGGTTAACGAAAAAACCAAGGAAAGCGTCTACGCTCCTGCGGTAAAAGTTGTCCAATGCGTTCACGAATCGCCGCTAACAGATTGGGCTGCTGCTCATCGTCATAAGCAAAATTGGTCAGTAATGACACCGCTTCCGGTGCGGTTTCTACTGGGAACAAGTGGAATTTTCCTTCACGTACCGCCTCAACCACATCCTCCTGTAAACAGAGGTGACGTAGGTTAGCCGCAGGTAAAATCACGCCCTGAGTTCCCGTTAGTCCACGACGCTGACAAACCTCAAAGAACCCTTCGATTTTCTCATTCACGCCGCCAATTGGCTGTACGCGACCAAATTGATCGACGGAACCGGTGACGGCGAACTGCTGATTGATTGGTCGCAAGGACAAAGCACTAATCAGCGCGCACAGTTCTGCCAGTGAGGCGCTGTCACCATCAACTTCGCTGTACGATTGCTCGAAGACCATGGAGGCTGAAAAAGGAAGCTGTTGATCAAGTTCCAGTTCGGTAATCAGGAACGCCTGCATGATCATCATGCCCTTAGCGTGTAAATTGCCAGCAAGTTCAGCTTTGCGTTCGACATCAGTGAACTCACCGTCGCCGGCATGAACGACACAAGTGATACGTGTCGGTTCGCCAAAAGCAACGGGATAGCCAGGGAATTCTAATACGGAAAGCCCGTTAACCTGACCAACAACGTCGCCTTCCGTTTCGATCAGGATCTGGCCGAGTTCTATTTCATCCTGCATGCGCTCACGAAGATAGCCTTCACGCCATTGGCGTGCGGCAATCGCGTCGACCAACGCCTGTTCTGTGATCTGACCGTCTCTGGCGTATAGCGACGCATATTTTAACTGGCTGATTAGCCAGCGTGGGCATAATGGCAAATTACCCTGATCGCCGCTGTAACGTACCGCACTGTTTACGAAGGCTGGCCAGGCATCTGCATCCAGTAGCGGCAGTTGATTTTCGCTGCATAATGCATTGATGTAAGTACACCAGCGCGCCATGTCATCGGTTTCAATCAACTGTAGTTGCGACTCGAACTCACCGTAAATGGCGTGTTCGCCTAATTCCGGCTCCATATCATGAATGTCCGCCAGGCTTTCCCGATCCCCGAGAATAATCAGACGAATATCAAGTGGCATCGGTGGGACATCAACGGGAAGTGGTTTACGCTCGTCTGGCGATAGCCAACGATAGATTCCCTCAGCCATAATCTGCTTCAGACGCAGCCACATTAACGGCTGAGCCAGCAGTGCTCTGGCGGACAGGATCAACGTCCCCCCATTAACCTGATGAATCAACCCTGGATGCAGTGTGATTTCATCGTGAAAATTGCGCAGACAGCCGAAGAGTTGCTCAGGTTCAATCCATTCCTGATAGCCACAGAGCTGCTGGGCAGCAAAATTATCCGCAGACTGTGTGGCGGGTTCGACCCGGATATGACGACCCTCAATGATATATTTACTGCCATGTATCGCCCCGGAGTCTGGCCTGATGGCGCTCAGCGCACGGGCGACCAATGCCATATATTCATCGTTCTCTTGCGCTTTTAACAGCATAAAGCGAGAAGGGGAACGAGGGTGGCAAAAGAGCGTCAGACTGTCTGCCAGACGCGACTGAATAGCGGAAAATTCAGCAGGAGCAAGCTGAGCTGCCTGGGTGAATAGCGTTTGATAAGGCGTATTATTGGGCAGTAAGTGCTGCCATGAGAGTCGGTTACTGGTCAAAGTATCAATGTAATCGTCTAAAGGAAAAGCGTGATTATACAAGAATAATACGGACTGCACATAAGGAGAGTCATCTCTCCGTCATCTTTCACTCGTCGAAGATCAGAACCTGTTTGGCTAATCGTCTTAAAAGCCACGAGAAAACCGCCAGAAAGCGGCTAAAATCAGGGAAAACTGTTATGCTGGAAGCAACGTTACGCGGTCACTGAAGAATTTAATATGAAATATCAACAACTAGAAAATCTTGAGTGCGGATGGAAATGGAAATACCTGGTGAAAAAACATCGCGAGGGAGAAGCGGTTACGCGTTTTCTGGAGCAAAGTGCGGCGGATGATGCAGTGCAGGCATTGCTTAAAATGGAAAACCAGCCAGTGAAAGTGTTGGAGTGGATTGCGCAATGTATGAACCCCACCTTAGAAAATCGAATGAAGCAAACGATCCGCGCACGGCGTAAGCGCCATTTTAATGCGGAACACCAACATACGCGCAAGAAATCAATCGATTTGGAATATTTGGTATGGCAGCGTCTTGCGGCTCTCGCTCAGAGGCGTGGGATCACCTTGTCAGAAACGATTGTGCAGTTAATTGAAGATGCCGAGCATAAAGAGAAATATGCCAGCCAGATGTCGCTGCTCAAGCAGGATCTTAAAGCTATTCTGAATGAAGGCGAAAAATGATTGGTATTTGTCATTTATCTTGCCGAAAAACAGGCATAAAAAAACCTCGCCGAAGCGAGGTTTTTTTTCGTTAATAACTTAAGCCTGAGGCTGAGTTACAACGTCTTTGATGCCTTTAACTTCGATCTCTACGCGACGATCCGGTGCCAGGCAGTCGATCAGCGCAGCACGAGGTTTCACGTTGTCACAGGTAGAACCAGTAACTGGTTGAGATTTACCCAAGCCACGAGCAGAGACTTTATTCGCAGGGATACCTTTAGAAATCAGGTAATCCACTACGCTCTGAGCACGTTTTTCAGACAGAGCTTGGTTGTATTGCTCTGAACCTAAACGGTCAGTGAAGCCCAGAACAACAACAGAACCGTCTTTCGGATCCAGAGAGCTCAACTGGGTGTACAGCTGATCCAGTGATTGTTGGCCTTCTGATTTCAGTGTTGCTTTGTTGAAGTTGAACAGGACGTCAGATTTCAGAGTGAAACGCTTGGTTTCAACAACTGGAGCGGGTGCTGGAGCTGGGGCAACAACCGGTGCAACACGGTCATCTTGGCCGAAGCGATAAGACAGGCCAACGCTTATCAGCAGGTTGTCTGGACGGGCACCAACGGTACCAGCATCACCAATGTTGCTTACCCATTGGTAGTCAACACGGGTAGCCCAGTTTTTGTCGATCGCATATTCAACACCGATTGCTGCCAGCGGGGAAACGCCAGTGTCGTTGTTGTTGACATCGCCACCGTTGATAGCCGCGTGGCTGTCAGTACGCCATACCAGACCACCCAGACGGGTATAAACGTCCAGCTCAGGTGCAACTGGGTAGCTCAGTTTAGCTGCCAGTTGGATGCCCTGTGCTTTGAAGCTTGCGCTGTCAGTGCCGTTATTAGCAGAACCAGCATACTTCAGACGGCCTAGCCAGTCGTAGCCCAGTTCAAAGCCCAGGTACGGGTTGGCTTGATAACCAACAAATGCACCAGCGCCTAACTTGCTTTTGATTGGGTTGTTGTTTACACCAGTGTAACCATTTCCGTAGAAACCAGTATCGTGGAATTGAGACACGCCCAGTTTACCACCGGTGTACCAGGTATTGTCTTTAGGAGCTGCTTGCGCGACGGTCGCGAAGCTAGCCAGTGCCACTGCAACTGCGATAGCTGTTTTTTTCATTTTACGCCTCATTATCATCCAAATCGGCAATTAACCTGGAGGGCTAATAAACCTTTGGTTAAAATCCTTTGGTTGGAGACTTTGCCCTTATTTATGACTCACTGTCAGTCAACTGACGTTATAAAAGAGCAACTCCAGCGAGTTAAAGTCTACAACGTGATGAGAAAGTTACAAGTATGATGTGACTTACGTCATAGGAAAAACGCACGAATCATACACACTTGCTAACAAATAGTAGATGGTTTTGACAGATCTAACGTCTTTTGTTTGTATTAAATATAACCAAAAAGCCCGCAGAATACCGCTTTGCGGCGATCCATTGGACATATGACGTAATTGAGCTGAGAAAAATCTTAATTTACTTAATGATACAATGTCGAATGAATTTTAAGGCTAGGAAACAGTCTATAGGCGTCCCCATTGGCACTTTCTGGCCGCATAATAAAGCCGTATGTATTCCCCACCTGTGCAGCGTCCCGTAACCGAACCTTCTCCTCTTCCGTTAATTCGTGCGGCAACCAGCACAAAACGGCGCTGTAATTCCCTGTCAGTAACGCTCTCTCCATGGCATCAACGGTAAACAAGGGGTTGATATGGTTGAGCTGTACTATTTTATCCAGCGGCAATCCAGATTGCTGTACCCAGGGGCGACTCAATTTTTGCTGAGGAGAGAGCCATAGCAACCAACGAGACTGTGTGCCTAGCTGCTGTAAGAGCGGCAATAGTAGGTGTGTGACTATGGGTTGATCGGCGTTGTACACGACTTCGCTGATAATACCGCCTGTGGCCACCGAAGATCCTACTGTGTGTTGATTGGCAGAAAACGATGATGACTGAACGTTGTGAGATCTGATTGATTGCGTACGCATAAGGAGTTCTACCCATAGTGTTACTGTATGAATATACAGTAGCTGCTGTGTGCGCGAAAATCAACCTGATTTTTTGAAAGCGCTTCGCATATTCTTTATGCAAGAGACAGTAAACACATTTACTGTTTGAAGCCACCTCGGGGGTGTGGTTAATTAGTTGTTCCTGCTACGAATATTTTAACCGTTCAGGAAGAGATTATTTCAATACTAAGGATTATAGCAATGAAGCAATTATGCAAAAAAAGGATTTTGCAATCTCAGCATTCTTTTTCGTCTTTAGGGGATATCACATCGCGTTCCCAATTTGGTGGCTATAGCATCGCAGCAAATAAAACGATTTTTGGATTGGTGTCGGAAGGGGAGCTTTATCTTCGCGCCAGTAAAAAAGATGAAAAATATTTTCAGCAGCGCGATATGCCGCATCTGATTTATACCAAACGCGGTATGCCACTACCGCTGAACTACTTCCTTGTCGATGAAGTATTATGGCAAGAACCTCTACAGCTATTATATTTTGCTCGACTGGCATTGGCAGGTGCGCAGCATGATTTGGCTCTCAAATGCATGAGCGGGCGTTTAAAAGATCTCCCTAATCTTAACCACGACATTGAAAGGTTGCTGTGGAAAGCGGGGATAAAGAATATTGATGAATTACAGCATTATGGTGCGAAAAATAGCTATCTTGAGTTGCGAAAGGTGCGCGCTAATTTAAGCGTGAACGTGTTATTAGCGCTTGCTGGCGCAATTTGTGGTACGCATCAGGCTGCGCTTCCCCGCGGTGTTCGTAATGAGCTTTTAGAGTGGTATAAAAACAATGCCGTTTCCAAAGGGCCAAAACACTAAGAAAGCGTCCCTGTTTTACTGGGAGATCATGTCATTTTTTAGCTGTATGAGTTCAGGTAAAAGGCCGATCAGCAGGCCGATCTGCTGAATAATTAATGATTCTTTACTGTCTGACTCAAGTGAAAGGGATTGAATGCTGGTGGCAATAGTTTTCAATCCCTGATTGATTCGTAGGCTGTCCTCTTCTCGACAGTGCAGCGCGTCATCAACATGACACACGGTATCATCCAGAAATTGCAGCGTTTCCGATGAAGTAATTTTCCCTCGGTGTGCGCCGAGCGTCGAAATATAGCTTAGCAACGTATGATTCAGGCACATGAAGCGGAATGCTCCGTCCAGCTTGCTTCTGGTCGCATGAGGCTCTGAAGACATATTCGACACAACGGATGCCAGTTCAGCATCGCAGTTATGCGCATCTCGGCGGGCAATGCGGTAGGGCAGGCTATTATCTTTTCCCTGATGATATTGAACCATAATTGCATCAAGATAGCGGCAGTTGGCGTCTAGTGTCTTATTGATGACGATAGGCAGGCCGCGGAAACGCCAATCTGGCCAGATAAAGCTCACGGCAGCCCATGCGATGGCGCACCCCAACAAGGTATCAAAAATACGCGGTACCGCAACTTCAAATCCCTCGCCCAAAAGGTTGAAACAAAGTAGGACAAGTAGCGTAATAAACATGGTCGCATGTGCGTATTGCACGTTGCGAAAGGCAAAAAACAGTACGCCGCTAATGACGATCAGCGTCAACTGTCCTTCCAGCGAAGGAACAAAGTATAAGATAGGCAAGCCGAGTAAAATACCGGTTAATGTCCCGATAATCCTCAGCGTCAGCCGCCGTCGAGTCGCATTATAGTTAGGCTGACAAACGAACAAACTGGTCAGCAGGATCCAATAACCGTGTTGTAAGCCTGTAACCTGAATCAACGCGTAGCCACTACAGAGCAGCACGGACATACGAATGGCATGGCGAAACAGCGCTGACTGAGGTGTCAGGTGGCGGCTAATGCGCAACCGGATATCGCTCCACCCCGTGATTTTGTCATCGGCCAGCGTGTTTTCTGGGTTGTTTTCTTGCTCAATGGCTTGTTCGGATTCGATGGTCGCTAATTGCGCATCAATAGCACGCAGATTGTTCAATAGATAAGTGAGTGCCTTAATTTGTGCGGGATCTGCCATGTTGTTGGCTGCGATGCGTGCAATAGCAGATTCAAGATGCACAAAAGCCCGCTCAATGCGGTTGTCGTGCTGATATTTTTGGTGCAACAGAATGGATTGCGATAACTGCTGGCAGGCTTTGGCCTGCATGCTCAGCAGACGTTGAAAGCGAAATAGGACGTCGCTATAACGCAGTTTCTCACGCAATTGTGGATAGTAGACATGCGATGAACTGGCACGTTCGTGAATATCCTGAGCGACAAAATAGTAGTGCAGTGTCTGGCGTGTTCCGCGTTGTCCGCGATCGCCACGCAGGCGCGTTAACAATGATGATTTGGTTTGGTTGAGCGTCGCAACCAGTTGGCTGTTTGCCATCGCGACGTCAATCAAGGGTTTATTGGTGTCTTCTTCAATATCGGGATCGAATAGATTGGCTTTTGCATCCAGATAGCGAGACAGCTGTAGATAACACTGTGCGAGATTATCCTGCAACGGGCGGATCGGGAAGAGCAGGTGCCCGAATAGCGTCAGCAGATTGTACCAAGAGGCTCCGATCAACAGCATGATGGGCTGCTGATACCAGTTGTCGTAAAGGGATATCCCGAGCATGGTGTAAATCGCGATCAGCAGTGCGCCGAATGCGATCGTCGCATAGCGCTGCCCCAATGCGCCGAGCAGGATAAAGCCGCAGGTTGAGACCGCCAGACCAATGCTGAACAGCCAAGGATAAGGAAAAAGCAATTCGATCGAAACGGAAGCAACAAAAAAACAGGACAGCGTAATAAACAAATTACGTAGCCGCCCAGTGAGGCGATCGTCGAGGTCGGTAAGCGCAGCGGCGACAACACCCAGAGTAACCGGAATCGTCGATGTTGGTTGACCTAGCCACCAGGGAACAGCCGCCGCGCCACTGAGTGCAATAAGAATGCGGATGCTATACAGCCAGCTACTGTTATAGACATAGCGGCGAATTCCTGGGGCGACGGTGAGCAACGTAATATCCTTAGATGCTGTTAGCGATAGTGACGGCGGGCGTTATTTTCCCGCGCAGCCTGCGCGAGTTCGACGGAAACCACGCGACGTCCGACAGGCCATAGCGCAATGGCTGCAATTTTAAAATTAGCGATGCCGACTGGAATGCCAATGATCGTAATACACTGCGCGATACCGGTAATGATATGTGACAGGCAAAGCCACCAGCCAAAAAAAATGAACCAGAAGATATTGAGTAGGGAACCGCCAGCGCTGAGAATGACGCTCTTTTCATCGGGGCGTAACTCATCAACATGGATGGCTTCATTGCCATAAGGAAAAAGCGACAATTTGGTAATTTCCCAACATGAGCGCGTTAGCGGCAACGTGAAGATCAGCAACACGCTGACGATGGTTGCCAGAAGCCAGGCTAGTGTGGTGAAAAAACCACCCAGTACGAAATTAAGGATGTTCAACGCAGTACGCATAGTTTCTCCTGTGCTTGCAAGGTAACCAAACTTGCTGATGGTAAAAGAATTATCACATTAAGCATCAGGATATCCTAACCTGTTTTTAAGGCTAGAGTGTGAAGTCTGATAACGGGTAAACTAGGAAGCTGAGAAACGCTAATAAATGTACCAATGTCCCTCTCACATAGTCATGGCGCGAACATCATGGAACTGAAATCTACCTCATTAGGTAAATATCTGGCTCAGCATCCTTACAACCGGGTGCGGTTACTGAATGCCGGTGTCGAAGTGAGTGGCGATAAGCATGAATACCTAATCCCTTTTAATCAGTTGCTGAATATTCACTGTAAAAGAGGGTTGGTGTGGGGAGAGCTAGAGTTTGAATTGCCAGCCGGAAAAGTGGTGCGTTTGCATGGCACTGAGTGGCAGGAAACGCAGGCTTTTTACCGCCACCTTCTCAAATCCTGGCTTGGCTGGAGCGAGGAGATGAGTCTGATCTGTGCTGAGGTTTTGCTGCGGCAAATGGACAGCATTCATACGCTGACACAGCAGGATAAATGGTTTAGCCGTCAGGCTCTGTTGACGTTGCAGAACGCGGTTCGCGATTCGCTAGCGTCTCTGCCTCTCCCTGTTGCTCGTCTTGATACCTTTGATAACTGCCGTGATAGCTATCAACATTGCTTGCGTTGGCTTGAGCAGGGTGACGAGATGCGTACTGCGGCGAATCAGGCATGGATGGATCGCACGCTGGCGGCAGAGCAGCCTTTCTTTGAAACGGTAGAGAGTTCGCCATTAAATGTGTCTCAGAGTAAAGCCGTGATTAATGGCGAAGAGGGCGTACTGGTGCTGGCGGGGGCTGGCAGTGGTAAGACTTCCGTGCTGGTGGCGCGTGCAGCCTGGCTAATGCATCGCCAAGAGGCAGCACCCGATCAGATTTTGCTGCTGGCATTTGGTCGTAAAGCGGCAGAAGAGATGAATGAACGCATCCATGAGCGGCTCCATACGGATGAAATTCAGGCTAAGACATTCCATGCGCTGGCATTGCACATCATTCAGCAGGCTAGCCGCAAAGCTCCGATGATAAGCCAGCTTGAAAGTGATGCAAAACAGCGCCGCGAACTGTTGATTTCACACTGGCAACAGCAATGTGCCGAGAAAAAAACGCAGGCTAACGGATGGCGACGTTGGTTAACGGAAGAGTTGGAGTGGGATGTACCAGAAGGCGATTTCTGGAATGATTCGACGCTGGCGAGTCGGCTGGCTGGGCGACTTGAGCGATGGCTGGGGTTGATGCGTATGCACGGTGGTAGTCAGAGCGAAATGATTGAACAAGCGCCAGAATCGATTAGGGCTGAATTTCAGCAACGTATTCGCCTGATGGCACCGTTATTGAAAGCCTGGAAAAAAGCGCTCAAGGACGAAAACGCGGTCGACTTCTCCGGCCTTATCCATCAGGCCGTGAACTTGTTGGATAAAGGGCGTTTTGTCAGTCCCTGGAAACATATTTTGGTCGATGAATTTCAGGATATTTCACCACAGCGCGCGAGTTTGCTTGTTGCACTGCGGCGACAAAATAGTCGTACCTGCCTGTTTGCCGTAGGAGATGACTGGCAGGCAATTTATCGTTTCAGTGGTGCGGAGTTGGCGCTAACGACGGCATTTGAACAGCATTTTGGCGTAGGCGAACAGTGCGCGCTAGATACGACCTATCGTTTTAATGAACGTATTGGTGAAATTGCCAACACGTTCATACAACAGAATCCGTATCAGTTAAAGAAACCGCTTAATAGCCTGAGTAAGGGGGATAAAAAAGCGGTGACTATCCTACCTCAGGATCAACTTGAACCACTCTTGGATAAGCTGAGCGGCTTTGCTAACGCCGATGAGCGTATTCTCGTGCTTGCCCGCTATCACCATTTACGCCCTGCTATTTTAGAGAAGGCGGCGACCAAATGGCCGAATTTACACATTGATTTCATGACGGTGCATGCCAGTAAAGGTCAACAGGCTGAATATGTCATTATTGTAGGGATGCATGAGGGCAAGGATGGATTCCCCGCTCCGGCAAGAGAATCTGTGATTGAGGCGGTACTGTTACCTGAACCGGAGAATTTCCCCGATGCGGAAGAGCGTCGCTTGCTGTATGTCGCGTTGACGAGAGCAAAGCATCGCGTCTGGCTGTTACAGGACGTGATGACCCCCTCAGTGTTTGTTGAGTATCTTCGGCGTTTAGGCGTGCCAGCACAGCGTAAGCCTGGATAACGAAAAATAGAGAAGTTGAACAGTAGAGACCAGTGCCGAGTGTGCAACTCGGTGCTGGTCTATTTTTATGTGTTCTTGCTATTTGAGGCGGTCTTGCAGGTAGCGCTGATAATCAGGAATAGTTATCTGAACAGGTTCTTTAAATAGCGCAGAATTAACCAGGAAATCCGCCGTTGCACGATTGGTGGCAACAGGAATATTCCAGACAGTAGCGAGTCTCAGTAGCGCTTTTACATCGGGATCGTGCGGCACGGCATTAAGTGGATCCCAAAAGAAGATCATTAAATCAATTTTCCCTTCGGAGATGAGTGCACCAACTTGCTGGTCGCCCCCCATCGGCCCACTCAGCATGCTTTTTACGGGCAGGCTCGTATTTAACTGAATCAGGTTCCCGGTAGTACCGGTGGCGTAAAGCGTGTGCTCTTTGAGCTGTTCTTTATTCGTACCAACCCAATCCAGCAAGGATTGTTTACAGTGGTCGTGTGCTACCAGCGCAATATGTTTTTGCGCGGCGATGGTTCGGGTGGTGAACTCCATGGTTACGTCCTTCAATCTGGTGTAGTAAAGCTGACGCTAGGGTACAGACAGATTACGGAAACGCTGTTTCAGTGCAAAGCGATAAAAGCAGGAAAAGACGAACGGGTATCAAAAATCTGATGTGACTGCGCGTTAAATCACCAGGTTACGGATTCATTCAGTGCGCTAGCAAAACCAGCAACGGAAGCCCCTTTTGCTGCTGCGTTGTATTCCGACATTTTTCGCTCTATATCGAGTAGCTCATTGCCTGCGATGACAAACGCATCGGTACGCATGGGGATAGCCTGATTTTTTTCATCAAGCAGTTGATATTGAGGAAGCGCCGTGAAGTTTTGGCGATCCTGAAGGGTTTGTAGCGGCGGCAGCTTAAATGACACCGACGCCACTTTTTCGGTGTTGAAGGTCGCAATAAACGTTGAGGGAAAATAGGTCGCTGGCGCGCCAGTCTGCGCATCGACAGTATCGACAACTTTGAACAGGATCTGGTGTTGTCCACTGCCAAGTTCGAGGCTATCGGCACCTTTCAGCAACGAGCCTGACATCTTTTGCCCGTCAACCATCAGGAGATCGATTTTCTGATCTAATTTCAACGTTGTTGCCGCAATTGCCGAGGTACTTAAACCTGCAATAAAAAGGCAGACAGTGATGAAGCCGAATTTCATAATTTTCTCAGATGGTACGTAATTCGGGTATTGTTGAGGAATTGTCTGAATGTGTCAAAGGTTTCAATTTGAAACAGGCTGTTATGGCATTTTTCGTGTCATGCTGCATGAGCATCGTGGGTGCTGTAAGCCATTTCCCGCCATTCGTCGAATGTGAGATACACTGTAATCAATCACGCAAGAGAGGCTGAATAGCATGAATGACAGTGATATTGAATCGGTACTGAAAACGGTAAAAACCATTGCGTTAGTGGGCGCCAGCGATAAACCGTCCCGTCCAAGTTATGGTGTAATGGCCTATTTACTTGAGCAGGGCTATAACGTCATACCCGTCAGCCCTAAGCTGGCTGGGCAGACACTTTTAGGCCAAAAAACGTATTCCAGCTTGGCGGATATTCCTGCCCCTGTTGATATGGTTGATGTTTTTCGTCAGCCGGAAGCGGCCTATGAGGTGGCTAAAGAGGCTATCGCCATCGGCGCGACGGTTCTGTGGTTACAGATTGGCGTTATTAATGAGGAAGCGGCAATTTTGGCCCATGATGCGGGGTTGAAAGTTGTGATGGATCGTTGCCCGAAAATTGAAATCCCACGGCTGGGTTTGGATAAATAAACGGTAGGCATTGGGCGATGCTGACTATCACAACATCACCGATGCCTGACTGTAGTGCCAATATCCGTTTTTGATGACAGTTAGTGGCGCAACTGTGGTGCGCGACGTTGAATGACCTCGGCTAACTCATTTAGCGTAGGATGATCGTGTTCAGAAAGCTCTTCCTTCATCAACTGTGCTTCTGCCAAATAAGTATGTATCGGTTGGCCTTCGTCATCTTCCATCACAACGTGATACCACGGTTCGGATCGCGGTGTGCCATTGCCACTAATTTCTTCCCAGGTGGGCGTTTCTAGTGAATATTCGGGATCGATATCGATAATGACGCCTGGAAACCCTAGAAGCCTATGACGAATCTGTTGCCCGATGCCAAATTTGCTGATGATCATATAACCCCCTGGAAATTGATTATACTTTCTACTCGCTGCAGATTTTGCGGAGAGGGGATAACTGTATCCGATAACGTTTTTTCGCGCTGAGAGGTTTTTCAAGTAATGATGCCATGTGCTCGTTAGTGCATCACCGACTGAACACATTATTAACAGTATGGTGTAAATTTTTAGAAGATACAGTCCCGCTAATAAATGTTGCCTGGCGGTTTGGGGGGAAGGTGGAGAAGATGCCAACGATAGCGACGGCGGCCTATGTTTATGGTGTGGTTCAGGGGGTTGGTTTTCGTTACAGTACGCAACGTCAGGCAATGCAACTTGGCCTCAATGGGTATGTACGCAATTGTAATGATGGCAGCGTGGAGGTGGTGGCAAGTGGCGAACGTCATGCGGTAGACGCGTTGATTGAGTGGCTGAAGCAAGGTGGCTCACGAAGCGCCAGAGTTGATAAGGTGCTTATTGAGCCACATGGTAAGACAGGCTACGAAGGCTTTACGATCCGTTATTGACACGGGGAAGCTAGATGCATTTCACGGGTTTAGGTAAACCCGCGATTTTGGTGGCCTGCTTTGCTGGCCCTTTTGGAAACAGTTTATACAGATAGCGGCTATTTCCTTTCTCTTCACCGTATTTTTGTGCCATCGCTTTAACCAGCATGCGTATAGCGGGGGAGGTATTAAACTCCTGATAAAAATTTCGCACGAACCGGACGACTTCCCAATGTGGTTCTGTCAACGCGATGCCTTCCTGTTCAGCTAACACGAGAGCCAATGCTTCACTCCACGTTGTGCTGTCCATCAGGTAACCCTGTGCGTCTGTTGCTATCATTCGCCCTTCAAACTCCAACATCTTCTCTCCGGCTGCGATATCTCCGCCGCAGTTTAACAAACTTTTCTTTATGTACCTGAATAAAAAAACACCCTGTCAGCGTTCTGCTCGCAGGGTGGAGTGATTATCTCATTCGTGCACCCGCTGGTTTTTCTCAGTGCGGGGACTCACTAACTTTAGTCGTTACGCATGATGCCCAAGATGCTCAACAGACTAACGAAGATATTGTATATTGCGACATACAGGCTAACCGTTGCACGGATGTAGTTGGTTTCGCCGCCGTGGATGATGTTACTGGTTTCCCACAGAATGGCGCCTGCAGAGAACAGGATAAACAGGGCGCTGATTGCCAAATGCAATGCCGGAATCTGTAAGAACAGATTAGCAATGACGGCAACAACCAGAACAACGAAGCCAGCCATCATCATGCCAGACAGGAAGGACATATCCTTACGCGTTGTTAAGACATAGGCTGAACAGCAGAAGAACACCACAGCCGTACCGCCAAGCGCGAGCATGACAATGTCACCAGCACCGGAAGAAATCAGCGAACTTAAGATCGGGCCCAGCGTATAACCCATAAATCCAGTCAGTGCGAATGCCGCCAAAATACCGGCAGGGCTGTTCGCGAGTTTATGTGTCAGAAACATCAGACCATAAAACCCAACGAGCATCAGAATTAAACCAGGAGCTGGTAGGTTAAGTACAGTACTTGCGGTTGCGGTAACGGCGGAAAAACCCAGTGTTAGCGACAGCAGGAAATAGGTATTACGCAACACTTTGTGAGTGCTGAGTAACGAACTTTCACGGGTAGAAGAAACAACAATACGATCCATATCAGCGACTCTCTCTTCAGGGTGCTATTATTCAATGTCAAAGAATAAATAGTTTCAAGACGTTATTAAAGATGGTTTACCCTTCTTTACGCTGTAAATTCGTCATACTCCGTACCTGCGTTCGTGTTTTACCCTGTCCTTCTTATGATGGTGAGGATAAATTGCTCTATTTTGTGTATTGTGTGACGATTTTACGCGCAATCACGTTGCGTTAGATTGTTTTTCAAGCAATTGAGCGCTGCGATGCTTTACAAGATCCCCCACACTGTTTATAGTTCGCGTCATTGCGGAGGAGTGGCCGAGTGGTTGAAGGCACCGGTCTTGAAAACCGGCGACGCGAAAGTGTTCTAGAGTTCGAATCTCTACTCCTCCGCCACACATTCAATAGAATCAATGGGTTATGAGTTTTTTTTGATTCTGTCCTGCATAAAGTGCAGCATAAAAGCTTCCTTAACCGGAGGCTTTTTTTGTATTTGGCCTACCTGTTTTTTCATCTTATTTCTCCCAATCTCCTCTTGTCCATATCGTCAAAAATTCCTCTTTAGCTGTTGCCAAGCGTTGAAATCGATAGAAAATGGATTGATATATTTCAGCTAACAGCAAAGAAGGGATGGCGGTGAAAGCAAGCGAAGTCATAAAGCGGTAAAACGTGATTTTTTCATAAGAATCTCCTGCGTTTAGATTACGAGAAAATTCTACTTATGAATACTCTGCTTTTTTTGGGGTATTACCGTTTGTGAACGGCCTAATTTTTGGCTGTTCATATAAAGAATTTCTGTGAATCTTAATATTTTCATATTTTAACTATCGTGCTTATATGTTATTTTGTGATAATAAAGTATTTTTCACACACACTAATTTTGAAAAATGTATTTTTGTGATATGGTTTATATCTACTAAAAAATAGGAAGTGGTATGGAAAAATATATTAAAACAGATGATGGCTTATCTTTGTGGTCGGAATGTTTTGGAGATGCCAGAAAACCAGCCATATTACTTATTATGGGGGCAATGAATCAGGGAATACATTGGCCTGATGACTTTTGTAAAAAATTAGATGATGCCGGTTTTTTTGTTATTAGATATGACCACCGAGATACGGGTAAGTCTGATGGTGTTGATTTTTTATCTAAACCATATGACTTAAAAAGACTTTCTCAGGATGCTATATGTGTCCTTACAGAGTATGGCATTAAACGAGCCAATGTTATAGGCTTCTCTATGGGGGGGTATATATCCCAAATTATCGCTATCCACTATCCTGATTTAGTTGAAAATTTAGTTTTAATATCAACTACTGCTGATCATCGTCCACATATTCAAGCGATCACTGGGGGAGACCATAAAAATTTTATTCTTCCGTCGCCTGATGAAGGCTATCTGAGAAAATTAACCGAGTTAATAAAGAAACAACCACGAACGAAACCAGAGTTTCATGAATATTTTGTTAAACTTTGGAAAATCGCTTATGGAGGGACTCACCCTTTTCCATTAAAAGAGATTAGCAGTATTTTGCATTCCTCGGAAGAAAGAGAGTCTACCACTTTATCACCCATTAACCATGTATCAGCAATGGTTAAATCTGAAGATAGGCTAAAAGAAATAGAAAAAATAAAAGCAAGAGTATTGATTATACATGGTAAGTATGACCCATGCCTGCCATTAGAACATGGGGAATATTTAGCTAACTGTATTCCTGATTCACAAATTAAACTATTAAATATGGGGCATTTCTTTCAATGGTCATTGTCAGATGATATTTTGTCCGAAGTGATTAGATTTATTTGATGACTGATTCGATAAATTTCTAACAATTATATTTAATAATAGATGATTAATTGCATTATCATCGATTAGAGCTTACAATTATAGATGCTCCCAGCATTTCTGATTATCTACACCATGATATTTCATTGCGTGTTTTCAGATGTATATGGCAGTGGATACGTGCTTAATGGATAAATGTGATATGGATATCTTCCTGTTTGTCAGTCTGTTGGCTTATCTCTGTTGCACTGGGAGTAATACTTATGCTGGCTCTCTTGCACCATCAGCAAGCCCATAAACAGATTATTATCAGCCTACCAAAGAATATGAAACACAATCACAAATTGACTACGACTTTGCTGTGAAGAGACCAAGTGTTCTGTCTGATCCCAGTCTGAGCATCGTTGAGCAACAGCGTTATAGGAATGCAATTAGAAATAGAGCTGGTGGTTAGTCATACGACTATATTATTATAAATTAAAGCCGGGGTTCCAGCTTTAATTTATAATAATATTTTAAAAATATCCTTTACTAAAAATCAACAAAGTGTCCGTGAATGAACCTCATTTCATATATTCTCTGGGTGAGATATGAAATTTACAGTTTTGTATTATATGGCTGTTAATCCAAAGCTTCTATTGTACACATAAAAATGATTCTTATTTTACCATGTGGTTAATAGTTTCTATTAATTTTTTACTATGGTTTTTTGCTTTATCTCTAATTTCTAATTCAGTATGGCCCGATACTATTGAAATGTCATACAAAATAACGGGTTCAATATAGTTCATTTGAGCATATTCAGCAGATTTTTTTATCGGCATCAATAAACTGTCAATTAATGGACTGTGATCCTCTTTTTTGAAATTATATTCTGGTTGACCTACTGTAAGGCTTGGCTACAGGCTTTTATTTTTAAGCTTATCTCCCTTTGAACCATAGGCAAACTGATAAGTAAATACCTGATCGAACCAGATTTTCAAAATGGCAGGTGTATTATACCAATACATAGGGTATTGTAGAATAATAAGATTATGACGTAATAAAGCGGCTTGTTCTTCTTTTACGTTAATCTTGTAATTTGGGTTTAACTGAAAAATATCACGGATTTCTATATCAGAAAGACTATGTTGTAATTCAGTTGTGATAGACTTATTTGCTATAGAGTTTTCGATGTTAGGATGTGCCAATATAACTAACGCCATAAGATCTCACTTAATAACAGTCGATAACTATCAAAATGATAGGTGGTGTGGTAAGTTTACCGCATAGCTTGTCATTGACAATAACTATCAAGATCGATAGTGGAGATAGCATGAAGACAAAAATCACTAAAAATGCAGCTTGTCAGGTTTTTTTGAATGAAAAAATCTATCCATGTCCGGTTAGTCTGGTTATGGATTTAATCGGTGGAAAATGGAGAGGCGTTATTCTCTACTATTTAAAAGATAGAAATAAAAGATTCAGTGAGCTACGCAAAAATATTCCACACATTACTGAAATGACGTTAAGTTTACAGCTTAAAAAACTGGAAAAAGATGGGCTTATTACGCGAAAAGTTTTCGGTGAAAAACCACCATTAAAAGTTATTTATTCCCTTTCTGAGTTTGGGCAATCATTCAAACCCGTTCTTGAGGCTATTTCATCGTGGACGGATACTGAGATAATAGAGAGAGTGTGAAGTATTATGAAGATAATATTAATTCGACATGGTAAACCTGATGTTGACATAACGAAAAAATTATCCTCAAATGAGATGGCATTATGGATAGATGATTATGATAAAAGTGAGGTAAGTGAAAACCCTCCGCCATACCTTTTTATAAACGGCAATGTTGGTAAGAGTTTTTTCATCGCTAGTTCATTACCAAGAACATTAACGTCGTTGGAAATGATGGGCATTAATCCTGATATGATTGACCCAATATTTCGTGAGGCTCAATTACCTTCATTTAACCGTTCTTTGTTGAGGTTATCACCAATGACATATATTTTTATATTTCGTATGTTATGGTTGGTAGGGTTTTCTAAAAATGTCGAATCATATTATTCAGCTAAACTTCGTTCTAAATTGGCTGCAACAAAATTAATAAACTTTACCCAAAAAGAAAAATCGGTTTCTTTAATGGGACATGGGATTATGAATCGTATGATTGGCTCCCAGCTTGAAAGGAAAGGATTCAGAAAAACAAAAACATTAGGTAAAAACTACTGGGAACTAACTATTTATGAGAAACGCTGACTGGTAGGTTATTTTTGTGGAATACGATACCAATTCGACCATTATTTAATAATGGTATTTTATATATAATAAATATCACGTTTGCAATCATTAGTGTTGAGTTTTGTTCGTTTTTCATACTCAGTGCGTGGCATATAGATACCTTACACTTCGTCAAAAAGTATACGCTTATCGTATTTAACATCAGTGCTAACAGGCTTCTTTTTACTTTTAACAGGAGTGCGCTTTAGTTATAAAACATCTGAAGTCAGATGAAAAATATCAAGTGAAATGATGACATGGATTTTATATTTTCGATATACATGATTAATATTTTACCGAAATTTTGCTAACCAGATCGTTCTATCACAACTCGGATCGTTTTGGACATGTTCAACGACAGTGAAGTCATTACTATCTAATAGGTTGCGATATTCTTCTGGCGATAAACTCGCATGGTATAGATCATCACCAAGAAATTTTCCGATAACTTCTCCATCATGGGTTCCGCTGGTAAACATTAACATAGCTCCTTTGCGAGAATGTGCCTTAAAGACCGAAAACATTTTCCTTTGGTAATCTTGAGTGAGATGAAAGAAACTATCCCAAGCAATGATGCCATCAAAGGATTTATTCAGTGATAGCGTGCGCATGTCGCCAATAATCCAGTTATGGGAAGGATGGCGTTTTATGCAGAGTTCAATTAATGGTGAAGATGAGTCAATCCCTGTAAGATTATATCCTTGATTGATTATATATCCGCCTAGCGGATTACCAGAGCCACAGCCTATATCAAGTATATCGCTATTCGGTGGCGTGCCTGATAAAAACCGATCTATCCAAGGTTTCTCGTGGAAATGTTTTTTCCTTATTTCATCAAATTTATGAGCATGTTTTTTATAAAATTCAATGGTGGTTTCTGATATAGGGTTTGGCATAAAACCTCAGTTGGCAACAAGATTTATATATACTAAATACCATATTTTTTCTGTTCAATCCAATCGTTTGTTTTACATTCAATCGTGATGATAACCTGGCGGTTTCAACAGTGGTGCTGGTGATTTCCTATCCCCCGAAAGAGTAGGTATGTAGTCCAGAGTGTTATCTGGTTACTCCTGTCTGGAGCGACTTGGAAGACAGGTGATTTAGTCGGGGGTAAGTCAGTTTTGTTTTTCAATTGGTTGTAGTAAAGAATATGGTTTTATCAATAGATGATTACGAAAAATTTTGGCAAGGAGCTATCTTAAAAAAATTCTCATTTGTTAACGATGCCGCTGAAAGGGAATACAAAGCACCTCCTGCTGATGTGCAAGATGAGATAATTGGCGTAAAATCCCTGTTTTTATCTAATACTGGTTGCTCCTGTCTGGGACGACTTGGAAAGCGTCTAATCTCATCAGGTGTTGGCTTGTAGCCATCAGTGTTAAATTTTACTCGCTTCTTAGTAACCGAACGGTGAGCTCGCGTTGTGTGATTAAAATAATGTAATAAGCTGAGGGTGACAACAACCTTGACACTGATCGTAGTCGTGTGGCATGAAAACAGACTCATCACTTTCGACAGCACATGAGATTTAGATCATAGAGGATGGTGATTTTCAAAAAAGAGGTTAGTGAAATAAAAAGGAAAGCTTCGAAATAAAAAATACACCTTGTACATAATAACAACCAATCATTTTTAATGTTGAAACCCTGTATGGCGATCATAACAATCGCCCGGTTTCTTTTAATCCTCTTAAATATTATCTCTTACTTCTTGCAAAATTAAATTAAGAAATAATCAGCCTGTAGCCCTTACAGTATAAGGATTAGGAGGAAAATATGCGACTGACTGTACGGTCAGTGTTCCGGACTCTATACCCAATAAACCTCAAACCTGCGTCTTGAGGTTTATTGGGTATAGAGTGTATATTAAAATTTTTAGGGCAAATGTATGAAACTAAGCGAACGAGCCAGAATCTTTGCAACGCAGGCTCATACCGAAGCAGGGCAAACGAGGAAATTTACAGGCGAACCCTATATTGTTCACCCGACAGCCGTTGTCGAACTATTGAAGTGTGCAAATCCTACCGAAGAAATGATCGCTGCCGCATGGCTTCATGATGTCGTTGAAGATACAGATATTACACTGGATTTAATTGGCGTCCAGTTTGGTTCTCTGGTGAAACGATACGTTGAAATGTTAACTGATGTTCGTCCCAGAAGAAGCGGTGGCGAACGTATTACCCGCAAAAATGCTAATCTTATTCACAGTGCTCAGGCAAATCCAGAAGCCCAGACGATAAAGTTGTGTGACCTTATTGATAATGCCGGTTGTATTGTAGACAGAGATCCTGTTTTTGCCTGTAAATATCTTATTGAAATGAAAAGATTATTAAGTGTTATGACTGCCGGTCATTCAGGATTGTATTTACATGTGATGAAGGCATTGCCCGGTTACACCAGCAGCAGGGCAATGATAAGTGGTTTATTCAAAGCTGGGAACAATATGAACAACATACGCAACTTAGTTCGGTGACAAAGTTGTCAGGAACAGGATTGCTGGAATCGTGACAGCTGCCAGCACTGTCTGGACAGAGATAATACCCGCAGATAAGCGATAATCACCGCCAAGTAGTTTGGACATGATATAAGCAGAAGGTGTACAGGGAAGTGCATTAAATAGCACGACCGTTGCCAGAACAGGACCACTAATACCTGAGCATATTCCAATAATTAATGTCATCAGAGGAACCAGAAGTAGCTTTACAAATGTGGACTGCAACACGGCTCCATGAGAAGCACGGGCAGCACGGAGATCCAGTCCAGTACCAACAGCCAGCAAACCCAGCGGAAGTGAAGCGCCACCCAGTATATGCAAAATATCTCGTACTGTCTGCGGCAGGTTCAGATGCGAGGCATTAAACAGAAGTCCCGCAAGCACTGAAATAATAACAGGGTTACGCACTAATGCCCGCACTATCTGCGATGCGGCTGGTTTTGTTCCCTGACCGTAATACATCAATATAATAATAGATGCTACGTTGAGCAGAGGAATTGCAACTGCGATGCTGATAGAAGTTACAGTCAGGCCGATATTGCCATAAGTAGCTACGGCAGCAGCTACACCGATATACGTATTAGGGCGCAACGCGCCCTGAATAACAGAAGAAAATACTGGACCGGACTGTTTACTCACCCCCCGCCAAATCCATAGAGACAATGCACCCATGATTACAGCCCCCAGAAGAGACCACGCAATGGGTTTTATCGGAAATTCTCCAAAATCTGCTGTGGCAACCTGCGAGAACATCAGAGCAGGAAACAGCCAGAAATAATTGAGTTTTTCACAGGGTAGCCAGAACTGCATATCAATAAGGTTACGTGAGCGTAATACATAACCCAATACGATAAGAAACATGACTGGAATAAGTGCCAGAAGAGTTGTCATCATTGTTGCCAGATATACCTCTTAGTCAATACCACAATACCATATACCACAATAAACCCTGTCAGCAGGCCTTCATATACGGTAGCACTGGTACGACGAAACAAAATTTTCCCCACGGCCCAGTAAATTAATAAAGCAAGTGGTGCGGCGAGAAAACCAGAAACACTAATAGACTGAGGTTTAAGGATAATAAGTGTCATCAACTGGATGATGCCAAACATCAAATAATAACGAGATACAACATTGCGTATGGCTGTTTTCTCACTTTGTGTTGTGGATGCGTAGAGGGCAAGCAAAGCCCCCCCCATACAGGGCGGGATTCCACTTTGTCGATAAATTAACCAAATATAACCTCGCTGCGAAAATCTCCTGACCACCCAGCACATTGCCGTTTGCCCGCTCTGCTATCTTTTCTGCCTTGATGCTGTTTCAGGACACTCAACGCGACTCTCTGTGTACCGTTTTTCCCCGTTCGCCACGCTCACTCACTACTTCTATTAACGTACGGATTGTTGGCCAGCGTTGTGTTAGTTCGTCGGGAAAGTCCGCACTTATCTGCATTATCTGACGATGCTCCGCCCGCCCATGAGCCTGATTATTTTCCGTATGCGTCGCCAGCCCCTCATCGTCATAACATGAAGAAAAACGTTGCTTAACAAATTCATACAGCTTAACAGTGCCGATATCAGAGACTCGCTATCTAATGCCTTGATAATATTGGCGATACAATGACGTTTGGGAATGCCGTTAATAAAAGGGGAATGCAGCCTTAGCCACGGGAGCTGACACTCGCCGAACTGCTGTATGGCTTTCCATCCCGATGCGCCACTGAGCACGGCAGCAAAGGTGAGGAAGATGACGTCCATCAATTCATGCTTTTTGTTCGTTTCGCAACGTGGGTCGGGTATTTCGTTGATATAATTAAAGAGCGACATTATCTTTCACTGTGTTTTTGGGGATAAAGCTCAGATCAATGAAATCGAAATAAATTCTCTATTTCAATAAGTAAAGTGGGATCCCGCACTGGGACCAATAGTGGCAATAACACGAGAATATGTCATAAACAACTCCTTTGTAAGTTAATTTTTTTATGACATCATGATAAATATTTTTTAGGAATTGAATAGATGAAATAACTATTAAGAAGAAAATCACGTGTAGAGACTAGTAATAGCAACATTCCCATTATCATACTTTTTATATGCGAATTTTTAATAACTAAGAGATATGGCTTCCCCTGATATGTAAGTTACAGGGAGAATAAATACGATTGAACTTTATGTAATGAAAGTGTTATAAATTTTTGTGAAAAAAGCAAGTTCATGTGAACTCTGGCTTACTGGTGAATATTTATGACACGGAAACGTTATGGATGTTCGGTGCTCGCTCTGTTGTGCTCCGCCTCAGCTATGATGTTTCCGCATTGCTAAATAGCCGCACGGAATAGTAGATCCCTTTGAGGGAACTCAGCTCGGATTGTGCAATTTGATCAATCTCAGCATGGTCTGGCTAAAGTGGAGCGGTATTAGGCGAAGTTATTTATCCCGTTTTCGTTGCTGTAGTCGAATCTAATATCGTCTTTTTATTGTGGTGTTTTTATTTCTGCCAGAGTCGGCATGCGCTAAGTGGCTTAAATCTGGACGAGTGCCGCGCGAGAGTTTTTCATCGCGTATTTATTTGGAAATGGTCACTAACGATTAGCAAAAAATAAATATATGTCATGTCGGGATTTTAATGTATTCATTCGTGATGGAGGAAAATATGACAATGAATATATTTTCATTTTCCCGACTTAGTCTATTCATTATCGATGGAACCGTTAATTAAATAAAATAGTATCTTGGTAATACGTAAATCTTACCGGGGTGATGGTCGAATGTCTTGACGGGGCATTAAATCAGGAAATCGTCCTGAGTTTTAGAAACCACCAACTCCAGCAAGGCGCGGTACTTTTCCTGAAAAACGCTATTGGCCTCCTTTTCAATTTTGTTAACTAATTTAGCAATGATGGCCTTGTTACTAACGGAATGACCGGATTGAATGATTTCTTCCACAATGTTGCCGAGTATCTCGATATCACTAGCCTGAGAATCAAGACCACGATCACCCGATGTGGGGTGCTCGTTTGGGGACACCTCTGGATGCATTGCCTCTCCTCACTTTCACGTTTTGGATTGAGTTTACGCACACACTGCCAGACAGTGCTAATACACCATCCACCAAATGTGAAGAAACGGTTAGTTAACTTTAGCGCATCACGTGCATAAAACCAGTCAATAGGATAAATAAACACAGCATTACTCGGCAGCTTGTACGATCGTGAAAGGATGATGGTGATCAATGGTCAGGTGAATAAATATGAATTTGCTATTTCTCACCAATAATATGTCTGGAATAATTATATGAGATGACATGGCTTCAATAAGTTAAACATGGCGTGATGCTCGGAGGTTGAGAGATTAGCTGAACATAAAAACTGTTAATGTATTTGGATCACGTCCTATAGACCTTTATCTGTACAAGAACGTGACATTTTTCTGTGGCACATATCATTTTATCAAAAATGTCTTTTTATCAAAAATGTCTTTTTATCAAAAACAGTACGGTAGTTTACCTGGAGCGTTGGCATGCAAAAGATCAGAGCAAAAGCCGTTTGTCTTTTCCGGAACCATAACAAAATTCTATTAGCTGAAGGGTATGACCCCATAAAAGATGAGCATTATGTGTTACCACTCGGCGGTGGCATTGAATTTGGCGAGTCGTCACAGGCGGCTGCGGAGAGAGAAGTTCAGGAGGAAATTAGTGCTGCGACCCAGGGCTTTTCGCTATTGGGCGTTTCAGAAAATATCTTTTCCTACAATGGCAAGGCAGGGCATGAAATTGTCTTTGTCTATGAAGCTCGTTTTCAGGATGAGTCGCTTTATCAGCAAGATATCATTCATGGTATCGAGACAAATGGTGTTCCGATCGTTACCCGCTGGTTTGATATTGATTTGCTGCGCTCCGGGAAAATCAATTTTTATCCTCATGGTATAGTGGATATGATCTAGCGGGTGTAGAACGACTAAATAGCTTTCCGAAATAATAGATCATATATGGACGTCCCGTGGCGTACAAGTACTGACGTGATACGGTTTGCTGTCATATATCCGGCGTCTTTTTGGGAAAATTTTCCCGCGCCATGATGTCATCCGCACCCTGTTTCCTTATCACTTGACCGGTATTTTCTACCTGGATCTACTTCAGGTTATTACAGGGTTGGTTTACCGTTTTCTCATCAGTGCCTGCAAACTCAGGAAATCTTTTACTTTGTGCCGAACTAAATCATTACTTCATCGCAAATGCCTTATCCATATTGAAATCAACCGGTTCAGACAGCAACCGCCAGACAATACGTGTTAACTTATTTGCCAGCGCCACGGTGGCTTTCATTTTTCCCCGTCGCTCAGTGACATGATTAAGCCATCTTCCAAGACGGTCATCCCGCTTTTGGGCACAGCGCATGACCGCTCTGGCTCCATGAATGATGAGTGTCCGAAGGTCGCAGTTACCATTTTTAGTCATCGAAGTGAGGATGTGTTTCCCGCCGGAACTATGTTGCCGGGGAACCAGACCACACCAGGCGGAAAGTTGTCTTCCGTTAGCAAATTGTTCTGCATCAACCTCACTTAAAAAAGCGGCGGCGATGAGCGGGCCAACACCCGGTATAGTCATCAGTGCTCGATACCGGGGTTGCTGTTGACACAATGCTGCGATTTCATATTCTGTTGAACGAATATATTCATTCAGTGTGTGGATGTTTTCCAATAAAGTGGAAAGCAAATGGCGTAATACCGGAGACACAGGCTTTTCCGCATCTTCAATCAAATCGGGTAATCGCTGTTGCAAAGTGTGTATCCCAACCGGGAACTCGAAGCCCTGCTCAGCGGCCAGAGCACGAATTTGATTGGCGGCGGCGGTGCGCTGTTCGACCATCAACTGACGGGCACAACGCAGCGCTTTGATATCTTGCTGCTCAAGAGTTTTTACAGCAACAAAGTGAATCCCCGGACGAAATGCCGTCTCACATATTGCTAGAGCATCATTGGCATCATTTTTCTGATGACGAGTTAACGCCTTTACATGTTGGGTTGGAATGAGCCGGATGGCGTATCCCATGGATTGGAAAGTCCGCCCCCAGTAATGCGAGGTTGCACAAGCTTCCATTGCGATAAGTGTATCCGGCGGGAATTGACGAACAGTATCTAACAGCTTGCTGCGAGAAACTTTTCGATTCCAGGCAACGGTCCCATCATTCATCCAGACACAAAGCTGAAAAACGGATTTAGCCAGATCGATACCGACGACTTTTATCGTGTTCATGATGTTGTTCCTCTATAAATGGGACGGCTCAACATAAGTGTGGCAGGATTATGTTGAGGAGGGACGTCCATCACATCACTTGGGGGGGAACTCAGTCCAAGTTGAGCGATCTGATCAATCGCTGAATATCCCAAATCACCAACCGGACTGAGTCATGCCGATCATAACACCTATCCAACCCGACGAGCGTCAATTGATGCAGAAAACCATGCAGACGACACGCGACAAGAACCATTATCGCAGGCTTGCCGCTCTACTAATGCTTGATGATGGCATCTCCGTTTCCGATGTGGCTAAACACCTTCAGGCTGCTCGTTCCACCGTCGGACGCTGGATAAACTGGTTTACCCAAAGTGGCGCCGAAGGACTGGAAAGCCGACCCGCAGGACGACCGCCGAAATGGTCGCCAGAGCCTGTATTGCCGCTGCTATCTCATCTGGTTGATTACTCGCCACAGGATGTCGGATGGCTACGCTCGCGCTGGAGTCTGGAATTGCTGACCATGGAGATAAATGGTTTTTTCAACATTAATGCCTCACGAAGTACCCTGTATCGCTGGGTTAAGATGGCCGGTCTTGTCTGGCGTCGGGCTGCCCCCACACTGAAGCTCTCCGACCCAGATTACGATGAAAAAATGACCGCTATTCAGGCCGCGCTGGCTGTCAACAGTTCGGAACATCCCGTGTTTTATCAGGATGAGGTTGATATTGCCCTCAACCCGAAAATCGGCGCTGACTGGAGCCAGAAAGGTAACCAAAAACGGATAGTGACGCCGGGCCAGAATCAGAAACATTATCTGGCTGGCGCACTGCACGCGGACACAGGAAAGGTGACCTATATAGGCGGAATAAAGAAGACATCAAAATTGTTTATAAATCTGTTGGTTAAACTGAAACGCACATACCGGCACGCCAGCATTATCACACTGATAGTAGATAACTACATCATTCATAAAAGTAAGGAAACCCAGCGCTGGCTGGCAGAGAATCCGAAGTTCAACCTGCTGTTTTTGCCGACTTACTCGCCCTGGCTGAACAGAATAGAAGGGCTCTGGCATAAGTTGCATGAAACGGTAACACGAAATCATCACTGTCATTACATGTGGCAGTTATTGCAGAACGTAGCCCAGTTCATGGAGGCTGCTTCGCCTTTCCCTGGAAATGCACCGGGAAAGGCAAGGGTGTAGCAGTATTATGAAAAGCTATTTAGGATGATGGTTTGCTACTGCCTCCGTGATGATGAGATGCTGATATTAAGCGCCGAAAAAGGAAAGAAAATGCACGTGCTGATAGTCATTGATATGCAGAATGCCGTTTTCGCAACGCCGAGAGCGCGAAAGGCGCAGACGGTC
Organism: Pectobacterium araliae; assembly: GCF_037076465.1. Taxonomy (NCBI): domain Bacteria; kingdom Pseudomonadati; phylum Pseudomonadota; class Gammaproteobacteria; order Enterobacterales; family Pectobacteriaceae; genus Pectobacterium; species Pectobacterium araliae. Next base: position 1,706,110 of record NZ_AP028908.1, read on the forward strand.
GCATTGATAAACCAACTTTCAGACGCAGCAGACCAGACGATTTTTATTCAGCATGAAGAGGACGGTATATTGTCAGGCAGTGACGGATGGCAATTGTTACCTGAACTCCATCAACCCGAAGGCAGTGTGTTTGTCACGAAAACGGCATGCGATGCGTTTTATCGTACGCCGTTAGCTGATGTGTTGACTGAATTGAATGTTAACCACCTTACGATTTGCGGGTGTGCGACGGATTATTGTGTTGATGCGACGATTAAAAATGCAGCTAGCCGAGGCTATGCGTTGACGATCGCAGCAGATGCCCACACGACGGCCAATCGTGGCGAACTGAATGCAGAACAGTTAATCACACACTACAACGAGGTGTGGCAGAATTTTATTATTCCTGGCAACACGATTACGCTCCAAACAACGGAACATATCGTCGCGTCATGGAAGAGGCATCGCTAACCTCATGCTGAATATCATTTCGATCCGAAATCGCCCTGAATACAAAGAACGGGCGATCCATTATTTCCAACGCCACTGGGCATCAGAGGAAACGCTGATGCTTTATGAAAACTGCATTAGCCATTGCATTGATGCCGAAAACCCATTGCCTGATTGGTATTTGTTGGAAGAGAATGGGCTATCATCCTTGGGGGGAATCGTCACGTATCTATACCCGAGCGCTTTAAAGCAACTCGGCAGTTAGCTAAATAGCTTTGCATATTACCGCTCCACTTTGGTCAGTCCGTGCTGATTACCCGGAAACGGTGAGGCGGCCTTCATAAACTGAGTAACACGGTTGAGTAATTGCCACATATACCGACATTGATGATTACGCGTTACCGTTTCATGTAACGACAACCATAGCCGCTCTATCGGGTTTAGCCACGGAGAATAGATTGGCAAAAACAGTATCCTGAACTTTTTATTACCTGCTAACCATCGTTCGACCTTGCGGCTTTTGTGAATGATATAATTGTCAACCACCAACGTTATCGTTCTGGCCCGCCGATATGTTCGTTTCAATATTACTAACAGATTGATAAATAAGTCAGAGTTCTTACTGCTGCCGCTGACATAATGGACTTGTCCTGTCCCTGCATGCAGCGCGCCCGCCAGGTAATGTTTTTGATTTATCCCCGGCGTGGCGATGCGTTTTTGCTGTCCTTTTAGACACCAGTCCGAGCCAATTTTCGGGTTTAAATCGATATCGACTTCATCTTGATAAAACACCGGATTATCAACCGAGTTTTGCACCAGAGCTTGCTCGATGGCTGTCCGTTTTTCCTCATATTGAGGGTCTTTTATCTTCAGTGTCGGCGCGGCTCTGCGCCAGACAAGGCCAGCCTGTCGCAGGTAGCGGTGCAATGTGACGGGATGAAGCGAGATATCAAAAAGCCGATTAACGACAAGCGCCAAAAGTTCGGTACTCCAGCGGGAGCGCAGCCAGCCGAAATCCTGTGGTGAACGCTGCACAAGAAGCGGCAGAATGCGCAAGATATCATCAACCGGCCACTGTGGCTCACGACCGGGCTTGAGACTTTTTAATCCATTAACACCATATAAAGTAAACAAATTAATCCACCGACCTACCGAGGAACGAGCCGCACACAATATTCTGGCGACCTCAGTAACGGTCATTCCTTGATGCAACATGAGCATCGCCATCAGTCGGCGAGCGTGGTTTTTATCATGAGTTTGTTGAGCTTCTCTTTTCATAAGACGTCGTTCTTCATCAGGGATAAATGCTATGATCGGCATAACTCAGTCCGGTTAGTGATGTGGGATATTTGGCGATTGATCAGATCGCTTAAATCGGACTGAGTTCCCTTCGAGTGATGTGATGGACGTCCCTCCTCAACATAATCCTGCCACACTTATGTTGAGCCGTCCCATTTATAGAGGAACAACATCATGAACACGATAAAAGTCGTCGGTATCGATCTGGCTAAATCCGTTTTTCAGCTTTGTGTCTGGATGAATGATGGGACCGTTGCCTGGAATCGAAAAGTTTCTCGCAGCAAGCTGTTAGATACTGTTCGTCAATTCCCGCCGGATACACTTATCGCAATGGAAGCTTGTGCAACCTCGCATTACTGGGGGCGGACTTTCCAATCCATGGGATACGCCATCCGGCTCATTCCAACCCAACATGTAAAGGCGTTAACTCGTCATCAGAAAAATGATGCCAATGATGCTCTAGCAATATGTGAGACGGCATTTCGTCCGGGGATTCACTTTGTTGCTGTAAAAACTCTTGAGCAGCAAGATATCAAAGCGCTGCGTTGTGCCCGTCAGTTGATGGTCGAACAGCGCACCGCCGCCGCCAATCAAATTCGTGCTCTGGCCGCTGAGCAGGGCTTCGAGTTCCCGGTTGGGATACACACTTTGCAACAGCGATTACCCGATTTGATTGAAGATGCGGAAAAGCCTGTGTCTCCGGTATTACGCCATTTGCTTTCCACTTTATTGGAAAACATCCACACACTGAATGAATATATTCGTTCAACAGAATATGAAATCGCAGCATTGTGTCAACAGCAACCCCGGTATCGAGCACTGATGACTATACCGGGTGTTGGCCCGCTCATCGCCGCCGCTTTTTTAAGTGAGGTTGATGCAGAACAATTTGCTAACGGAAGACAACTTTCCGCCTGGTGTGGTCTGGTTCCCCGGCAACATAGTTCCGGCGGGAAACACATCCTCACTTCGATGACTAAAAATGGTAACTGCGACCTTCGGACACTCATCATTCATGGAGCCAGAGCGGTCATGCGCTGTGCCCAAAAGCGGGATGACCGTCTTGGAAGATGGCTTAATCATGTCACTGAGCGACGGGGAAAAATGAAAGCCACCGTGGCGCTGGCAAATAAGTTAACACGTATTGTCTGGCGGTTGCTGTCTGAACCGGTTGATTTCAATATGGATAAGGCATTTGCGATGAAGTAATGATTTAGTTCGGCACAAAGTAAAAGATTTCCTGAGTTTGCAGGCACTGATGAGAAAACGGTAAACCAACCCTGTAATAACCTGAAGTAGATCCAGGTAGAAAATACCGGTCAAGTGATAAGGAAACAGGGTGCGGATGACATCATGGCGCGGGAAAATTTTCCCAAAAAGACGCCGGATATATGACAGCAAACCGTATCACGTCAGTACTTGTACGCCACGGGACGTCCATATATGATCTACTATTTTGCAAAGCTATTTAGTCCTTTTGTCGGCGATATAAGCGTTTCAGTAATCTGCATCATGGCCCCCAGCGCTTCCGCAGATGCCAGATTCTGCACTCGGCACTTTTGCCATTGCCGCCAGATAGCCGCATCGGTCTCGTCATCCGGTTCAGGTGTCCGGCCATTAGGCACGCTAACACCTAGCATCCGGCGACGAATACAGACGTCGTTGGAGGTGAGTCCAAAATACTGGTTGAGCAGAGCTATCGACCCGCCTAGTCGGATCGCCCGGTTAATCTGCTCATGTCGTTCGTGCTCCTGGCGGGCCTGCTCCAGTAAATAATGCAGAACATCATGGCGGATACTGACGGAAACAAAGTGAGCCGCAGCCCGGCTAAGCAAAAACAGTTCATCAAGCGATAAACAATTAAGAGCGTTCATTTCGTCAAACGTGAATCCCAGAGACTCACAGTAACGAATGTCGCCTCCATTGAGAGCATTTAAAGCATCGGTTAAGACGGCATAATTCAGCGACGGGATCATTCAATCATCTCCTCACGCTTATATTTCAAGATAAAAATAAGCGAATAAATACTGGAAGCCAAAGTGAATTTAGATGAAAGTACTTTCCATAGAACGTATTCATTATCGTTCACGATTTTTTATTTCTGGCGGTCAGCTAATTTGATGTTGATCCACTCATCAATTTCAGATTCCAGCCATGCTACGCTGGAAGGGCCGATCTTAATTGAATGAGGGAACATGCCATTTTTCATATACAGGTAGATTTGAGAGCGTTTCAGCCCCGTTTTTTTCTCTACTTGTTTTAGACGCAATAACTGATGTTCTTCCATTTCTTTCTCCTGTGGACGATGTAGGGAAATACCGGAGGAGACAAAAAAACATAGAAAAGTGCAGAATTGAAGTCGATGAACCCTTATTAAGGGTCACACAACTCATAATAAGGGTTTCAAGTCAAAAAATATAAGGATGGTATTAGTTTGATGAGGATGTCGAAGGTGGGGAACCACGTTTTAATGCTGTTTTCAGTGTCTCACTACTCAGGTGATCAGTAATACCGTCAGCAGAGGCCCACTCTTCAAATATGGACAGAAGTTTATAGGGTTGTTGGATCAGCGGGCTTATGGTGACATTATGCTTGCAGGCCAGCCATAGAAGGCGGGATAAGGGTGTGGAAATTCGTGTTGAAGTTGATAATGTTGATGGAGTATTTTTTGTACTGGTGCTGATGAGTTTTTCCAGTTCAGAATGGCGAATAACAAACCAGGCATCAGGTGGTAAATCATGAACCGGAAAATAGTCTTTATCACTGTACCTTTTTATCCCCTGAGTGGAAATAGAACTGAAAATATCTGGTGCGGCCCTTTCAGGGAGTTGCCGCATCTGCTGTTCTACTCTATCTTTCCATGTGGTCCTATTAAAAATTTGGTACAGTTCGCCATCAATACTGACTGTAATACCATAATTTATCCCTGGCGTTCCAGTAATGGGTAAGGGAATTTTGAGTACACGGGCTAGTAACCGCTGTATCAGAACATACTCATATCCTGCTAAAGATGTATCAATAATCCTCTGTATAGGTGTAAAGTATTTACCTGATGTGCTTATGATTAGCTCCCTTTCATTGACAAAGCAACTCTTCTCAAGGAAGCATAACCGGGTAATTAGAGATGCCCCTACAGGTCTGAGTTTAATTTTATGACCAGACATCTTGATTTTTCGTAAAGTTACCGGGGACTGAAAATAGATAGAAAGTGTAATCACGCCAAACAAAGCGTAACGGTAAATATCACTATCTTTTATTTTTTCGCCAGATGATTTACGTGTCATCTTAACTGCCTCATGTATAGTAACCCAATCGGAGGTGATATTTTTATTTAAACTATGATTATTTTTAAGCATCATCTATCTCCATTCACACAAACAAAAAACACAACTCAATAAAAGAAAGTTGTGCGGTTTTTATTTAACCCAAAAGAATGGGGGTGAAGTCACACCCCAAAAAATGTGGTCGCTGTGTTGTGATTATTTACAGAGCACAATATGATAGTTAAAAAGTGGCGTTACTATTCGCCTGGGAACAATAACGCTAGGATGTATAAATGCTAGGTTTTTGTTGAAATAAAATAGATGTGGTTGTTTCTATACGAATAGATGGTCAATTGATTACTGGCCTCTTTGATTTATCTCTTAGTAAAGTTATATTTCCAATTAAAAAGTGAGTTTGGAAAGTTATCCTATCTATTATTATTCAACATCCCCCAGCCTCATTAGGTGAGACTTCCTGGAGTTCATTTTTTTTGGTGGGCATTTTCCCAATCTTTTTTTCATGTATCCGAGATATATTTTTTCCACGGTAGAAGTAGTTAAAATATCTTAATGGTATAGCTAATAAATTAGCTCGTTTCATTAGTTTTTTCAGTGATGCCCTTAGGCTATTAATATATCCAGTCGATGTTTTATCACTGATATAATTAAGCCTTATTTTAACCCCCCTGCAATTATACCCTTTTTAGTTCCTCACACTTTTTAAGTTTCCGGAAGGGGAACAGTATTAAGCGCTACTTAACTTTTACGCATTGACACGAGACAAGACCCCTTCGAGCCAGGACACTGCATTACCCAGCGCCTCGTCTGCCTCGGGTAAAACACCGGCAAAGAGATGCCAGACATGGAACATCCCCGGCCAAACCTCAAGAGAAACGCGCACACGATTTTCTCCAAGGTGCGCCGCCAGCCGAATGGCATCACTCAGCATGAGCTCATTTTCGCCGATATGAATCAGAACCGGAGGCAATCCACAGACATCTGCGTAGACAGGAGAAGCGTCAGGATCTGTAGGCAACGCGTTGCCGAGGAAGTTTTGAGCAAGCAGTGTCAGAAATTCTGGCGTGCACGCCGGATCCAGATGCTCACGTGTCCGCATGGAACGCCCGGTATGCGTCAAATTGGCCCACGGCGACATGGCAAATCCGACAGCCGGTAGTGGCAGCCCCCCGTCACGTAATTTCCGCATCAGAGTCACAACCATTGCTCCACCTGCGGAATCTCCTGCAATAATAATCGAACGCGGGTCGTGCCCAAGATCGATAACAGCCCTATAGGCGCGCACGACATCGTCAATAGGAATGGGGAAGCAATGCTGAGGCGCAAGGCGGTAATCAGGTATGTAAGCTTTGGCGCGTAATAACAACGCAAGACGCCCTGCAAGCCCCAGGTAACCTTTTGGCGATCCGCTCGCATAGCCGCCCCCATGAATATAAAAGAGCGTGCGATTCTCTTTAATCTCATCTGGCGTGATGCTACAGGCTGGAATATCGTTCAAAAGGGTTTCTGCTATGCTTATGCCTTCTGGAGCAGGGAAAAGCTCTGCCATCGCGCGGTCGTATGTGGATCTGGCTTCGTTCCAGTCCACCGCTTCTTTACCTTGTAGCGCTTCTACAAGTCCCGTTGCACTCTGGGCCCAGGCCGCCAGGTGTTCACGAACTTTTTCGGGAGGGGTCATTTTCATCTCCTTGATTAGATTTTCAGGGCTGCCGTTGACCGGCATCGTTCACGCTTTATCAAATGCAGGTGACTTCTCTGAGAAGGTCACGGATGATTAAGCGCTGATATGTCATGGAAGCAGTGTCACAAGCGAACGATCAATTTACCGACGTTGCTGCCATTAAGCATTCCAGTGAGCGCGGCCGGTGCATTGTCCAGGCCATCAACAATATTTTCGATGAATTTGACCTGGCCTGATGTCAGCCAGCTTTTCATATTTTTCCGGAAAGACGCGCCCATTTCTTCTTCGAACTCTGTTTGCAGGAATCCCCGAATCGTCACGCTCCTGAATAGCATGCTGCGCAAAAAATCTGGCAAAAGACTTGCCCGGTTGAAAGCATTGGATTCATTGTAATGAGCAACCAGACCACACAGTGGTATGCGAGAAAAATCATTGAGAAGCGGCAAAGCTGCTTCGAGGATTTTCCCGCCGACATTTTCGAAATAGATGTCGATCCCCGAAGGACACGCCAGGCGGAGATCGTCTGCGAAGGTCGCAGAGTGGTGATCCACGGCAGCGTCGAAGCCAAAATAGTCACGCAGAAGCGCACATTTTTCTGCGCCTCCCGCAATGCCCACTGTCCGCGCTCCGTGCAGTTTTGCAATCTGCCCGACAACGGATCCCACCGGCCCGGTGGCGGCTGCCACCACAACTGTTTCAGCAGGTTTTGGTTTACCGATAGCCAGAAGGCCGCAATAGGCAGTAAATCCGGGCATACCGTACACACCCAATGCCGCAGTCAATGGCTTCAAATCCGCATCAAGCTTACGGACCGACTCGCCAGCGGTGATGGCATGACTTTGCCAGCCGGCATAGGATAAGACGATGTCGCCAGGCTTAATATTTGGGTGTCGACTCTCCAGAACGCGGCCGATAGTATGCCCTGGCATCGTTTCACCGGGCGCCAAAGGTGGCGCGTAGGAAGGCACGTCACTCATGCGAACGCGCATATAGGGATCCAGTGAAAGATACTGAATTTCCTGAAGAATTTCACCTTGATTAAGTGTCGGCAATGTAAAGGATTCAACACGAAAATTGTCCGCTGTTGGTTCGCCAGCTGGCCGCGATGCCAGCACAACACGCGTTGATGTTTCTTTTAAGATCATCAAAATAGCTCCTGAATACGCATTCGTCGGCTGCACGGATTTCTACTGGCAACTGACATATAAAGAATCAAATCAGGCCAGTATCTAGCTCTGCTTATCCACAGCATTTCTGTTCGAATTTATTATCTCTGGCGCTGACCCTCGAAGTGCCACGAAGATCACGACAGCGGTCAAAAGCGTTATTCCTGACAAGATAACCAGCAGACTGCTGAAGGCTGAGTGATAGCTATTGAAAATGGCCTCACGGGCCGAGTTAACGAGAATCGACTGAACAGAAGACAGGTCACCGGCAACAAATCGCTGGGCAACGTTGCCTGCGTTCGCTGACGCATCCGGAAAATCCAGTTTGATATGCGTGGTCACTAACGCGGACAGGACGGCACTCACGACGGCGAGTGCGACTCCTTCACCGGCGACCCGGGTAGTGTTAAATATTCCGGTGGCCATTCCGGCACGTTCCCGGGGAACGACACTGACAGCCAGTCCATCCATTAGTCCCCACGGCAGGCTAATTCCTGCGCCAATGACCAGAAGCGGTCCGATAAGTGCCGGGGTCGCTTCACCTCCGGGCCAGCGGCTCAGCCAAAGAAGACCTGCGGCCGCCACAATAAATCCGAGACCGCAAAGCGTTGCCGCTGACAGCCACCGTGTTAATGAGCCGGCGATTAAGGGGAGGAACAGCAGCGGGCCACACAGCACTCCCATGTTCCAACCCGCGTCCAGTGTACTCATACCATCAATCCCGACAAAGCGGACGGGCAGCAGTATCAGGAGAACGACAAAGGCATATGCTGGCGCAGCAGCAAGCATCTGCACCGCCACAAAGCGCGGAAAGCGGAAAAGGGAGAGGTCCAGCATCGGCTGTTTTGCCCGTATCTCAATGACCGAAAAGAGCGCGAAAAGCGAGATGCTTACTATCAGATACACCAGCGTCTCGACATCCCGCCAGCCTTTTTCAGGTGCGATAAGAATGGCATTGGTAAACAGTGCCAGTGCCGCAGTGAAGGTAATGCTGCCTTTCCAGTCGATACCCACCGCGTCAGGATCTCGCGACTCGCGGACAAATGCGGTTCCCAGAGCGTAAGCCAGCGCCGCAAGCAACGCGACGAGAGCAAAGATCGACCGCCAGCCGAAAACGTCGATCAGGAAGCCTGAGCTGATTGGCCCGAAGGCAAGACCGACGCCAAAACTGGTCCCCACGAGGCTGAAAGCGCGCATGCTACCCGGCCCCTGGAATTCCTGGGCCAGCGCAGCCATGATGCCTGCAAACGCCGCTGCCGCTGCGATGCCTTGCCCGGCTCTCAGTATGTTGATGACCAGAATATTGGGCGCGAAGCAAAGGGCAAGGGAAAACAGGAAAAGCAATCCGACGCCGACAAGGAAGACGCGCCGCCGGCCCAGATAGTCGGCAAGTGACCCTGCTGTCATGAGGCAACTGCCAAACGTCAACATAAAGGCGTTGGTCACCCAACCAAATTCAACGGCGCTCCCCTCCAGCGCCTGACCAATGATTGGCAGCGCGACGGCAGGGCCGGTAAACGCCAGCGGATTGGTGATGGCGACAACACATGCCGCCAGCAAAACCAGACCACGGTGAGTGGTTCCGGAAAATGAAGTTGATGCGTTCAACGTTCGCTCCTTCTAAAAATAATGATGAGGAGCACATAAATTTGTCTCCTGTAGTGATTCAATTAATAATATATAATATCAATTGGCGAATGTATTTCGCCTCACTGGCGACGTATAAGAAACGGAGTGATATATGCGGGGAACGAACATCGGAGACATCATCGCTTTCACGACGACAATAGAAGCAGGCACTTTTGCTGACGCGGCCCGCACGCTGGGTCTGTCACGTTCAGCAGTGGCAAAAGCCGTTGGGCGGCTGGAGACTCGTTTGGGAGTCAGTCTCTTCAGGCGGACAACCAGAGCACTCAGTGTGACAGAAGAAGGCCGGCGGTTTCACGAGCAATGTGCCGTCATACTCGATGACCTGGAGGCAGCCGAGAACAACATCGCCGGCCGGGATGCACAGCCGAAAGGTCTGCTGCGCATTACGGCCCCGGGGGCCTTTGGTCAGTTGCACGTTATGCCTGTGGTGCGTGAATTTCTTAAAAAATGGCCACAGGTAACGATTGAGATGAATCTGACCGACCGGGTCGTTGACATCGTCGAAGAGGGTTTTGATCTGGCAATACGTATCGGCGGAGTGACCGAGCCACACCAGTACCTGATCTCGCGCGTGATCGGCCGGTATCGCACGATGTTTTGTGCGGCTCCCGAATACCTTGAAAAATATGGTATGCCACAGACTATCGAATCCTTGCGCGACCATCTTTGCCTTCCCTATGCGAACTCGAGGACGCATACCTCCGGGCAACACGCATGGCGCATTCTGGCATCAGATGGGGGATGGCATACGATCCCTGGACGAATTGCGTTTACGGCCAATCGTGGCGAGGCCATACTCGACGCGGCCTTGTCTGGCATGGGAATAGCCTATTTGCCATCCTTTTTGTTTGACCGTCATGTGGCGGAGAGACGACTGGTGCCGGTCCTTCCTGACTATGACACTGCTGAGTTACCTGTCATGGCGTTATATCCTACGAAGCGATACCTGCCCGCAAAGGTTCGCGCTTTTATTGATGATCTGATCAACGCAGTGCGGGCAGAAAAAGAAAAACTTAACATCATCCATGCCGGGAACATCATGCCAGGGGCGAAGGAATCAGGAGGGACTTCTGTATGAGGATATTCAGGTCATTGTTTGGGACAAACGTTCAGTAGATAAATCAGAGGTATTCCAGATGAAAATATTGATGTTCGGGCGTGGTGCTATCGCCACACTTTATGGTTGGGCATTCACCAGGGCAGGCCACCAGGTGGAATATTTTGTTCGTCCAGGTCGCGCGGCTGAATATGGCAGTGTCCTGCAGGTGGACATTCTCGATTGTCGTTATAAAAGACGAGGTGAACGTGTGTCGGAGAACCTGCAGACGTCTTTGAGAGAAGACCTGCCGAAGAACCATGACTTCGACCTGATTATTGTTAGCGTCCAGCATTACAATTTCAACAGTGTCGTTCAATATCTCGCATCTCGAGTCAGTAATGCCACCGTGCTGGTATTTAACAACTTCTGGGATGAACCTTTGGAGGCCGCCTCGCCACTTCCTTTATCTCAACTTACCTGGGGTTTTCCTGGCGCGGGTGGCGGCTTTCCAGGGAAGGGAATGCGTGGTGTCCTGCTGAAAAAGGTGAACTTTGGCACGTTAGGTCCTGGCCAGGACAACCGTAAACTTATGGTCAGAAACCTGTTCCGAAAAACAGGTTTCGATATTGTTGAGCATGAAGATTTCCGTGGCTGGCTTTTGATACACTTCATATTGAATGGCGGCTTGCACGCTGAGAGTATGAATGCCGGGTCGCATGTGAGGCTATATCAATCTGTTTCGCACTGTCGCAATGCCATTCGCATTATGCGTGAGCTATTGTGCTTGCTACGCGAGCGGGACGTTGACTTTAGTGCTCACCGGGCAGATTTAATATTGATTAAGCTACCTGGATGGATCGGCGGTAGTGTCCTTGCGCTTGCATGGAAATTCTACAGGCCACTACGACGCATTGTCGAAAGCCATTCGATGCCAAACGATCCTCTTCAAACCGTGAGGGATCTTGTCGAATACGCGAAAGTACGGGGTATTGCTACACCGTTACTTGACAACGCCTATGCCTCCTCGGTACGGCAGGATCGTTGAGTAAGCAGTAAAAACAGCAACATTACAGTTATCAGCCTTGGTTCTGTCGCATTAAGGGGATATTGGTAACGTGCTGTTTTTTTATAATGTTTCCTGAGTTTATCTCTAATCAAAAAAGCGATTAAACGCCTGCATTATCCCTCATTAATATTGCCCATTGTGTACGCTGGTATCAACGTTCGATTGACAACGGCAGCAGCTCTGAGGGCTGGTTCGTTACTTTAAGCTACAAAAGCTGTCCGGAGATGGCGGGTCAGGATCGTCAGTTCTTTATTGTCCCTTGTGTGTGCTAGGCAATACACTCAGGTTCTTATATGTTTCCATACTTCACCGTAAGTACCCAGTTCGCTGAAACCGCCATCGACGGCCAGATCAATGCCGGTAATAAAGCTGGCATCATCACTGGCGAGGAACAGCGCTACGGCAGCCATTTCTTCTGGCTGTGCTGCGCGTCCCAACGGCGTCATATTCTTCAGTTGCTTAAATACCGGACTGGATGCATCCAGCATCGGTGTTTCCACCACACCGGGGTGCATGGCGTTAACCCGAATATTCGCGTCAGCAAACTCGATAGCCGCAGCTTTGGTCAGCCCCCGAACGCCCCATTTTGACGAAGAATAAGCAGCAATAGGATGGCCCATAATGCCTGCTGTTGAGCCGATATTAACGATACTGCCTCCGCCACTGCGTTTCATTAACGGAGCGCATGCCTGAATCCCCAGAAACGCACCGCTTAGATTGACATTAAGCAGCTTATTCCACTGATCAAGGCTGGTATCAGTAAGCGTATTTCGTACGTTGATGCCAGCGTTGTTAATCAGGATATCGAGCCATCCGACTTCGGCATCAATTTCGCTGACGATCTGCGTCCAGTGATCTTCTTCCGCCACATTCAGAAATTTAAAGCTGGCTTTTCCTCCGCAGGTTCGAATGTTTTCCGCCAACGTATTGCCTTCATTTTCCAAAATATCGCACAAAAAAACATGGGCACCTTCACGGGCAAAAAGACGAGCTTCCGCTTCCCCCTGACCACGGGCTCCGCCGGTAATCAGCGCTACTTTTCCATTCAGTCTATGCATGGTCTTACTCCGGTTAATATGATTAAAAGTATGAAGTTGCATATATTCAGTACAAAGGCGAGTTGGTATCAGGAGTCAGCAACAGGGTTTCCACTCTTTCCATTTGCAACATGTCAAAACCTGACATATCAGCCTTGAATTCTTCGCTTTTCATATATGCTCCGATCACATCGTCAGGATTCGCTCCAGACGGATAACTGACCAGTGCAACCACACGATTGGGCTCTTTTGAGGCGGAGAAAAATCCGTGGGTTTCGACATTAAATATTTTCAGACTGTCAACATGGAGCCGCCAGCGCAGAAGATAATCCGCCGCTGCGGATGATGATGAAAAGTAATAGTTGCGTAGCTGATATTGGCGCACGGTTTTTTTCCTCTTTTTACTGGGAGTGGCGCAATATTATGCGGATACTTGTATTGATAAAATCAAATTATATAGAATCCAGCTATCGATTACGTGAATGCAACATGGAGGCGGAGATGCGCTATAAAGGCCTTGATCTCAATTTACTGGCAGCGCTTGAGGTGCTATTGACTGAGCAAAGCGTTAGCCGTGCAGCGACAAAAATGCATTTAAGCCAGTCTGCGATGAGCAACGCATTATCACGTCTGCGTGAACGGTTTTCTGATGAATTGCTGGTACCTGCCGGGCGTGGATTTCATCTTTCACCTCGGGCACATCGCCTCCTCCCCGAAGTTCGTGCGATTATGGCGCGCATTGACGGGGGCGTTCTGAGTCGATGCTCTGCCAGTCCGGCGATGGCCAAAAGGCATATTCGGTTGATGGCTTCAGACTATGTCTCTCTGACCGCACTGGCTGAGGGTTTAAGCAAATTGTCGGTTGAAGCACCCAATCTGACGTTTGACATTATTAAAATGACCGATCAACCATTCAGATATATCGAACAGTATGATATTGACCTGCTGATTACATCCGACCTCTATATTTCGCATAAACATCCGTCGCAACCGTGGTTTTGCGATGATTACGTTGCGCTCGTCTGCTCTCATGGGAAATGGACATCCCAAAACTTTGACAGAGATTCCTTTACAGTTGCTCCACAGATTGCAGTCAGATTTGAACCTCGGGGAAACCAGACCCATGACGAAAACTTGTTGAGCACTTTGGGAATTATGAAGAACACGGTACTGACGATATCCAGTCATGCGCTTATCCCCTATTTTCTGGTAGGTACAGACAGGGTCGCCACACTGCAACGCAGACTGGCAGCAATCTTTATGCAACAGTTCCCCTTACGACTAATTGAATTACCAGTCGTTGTGCCACCGATTAAAGAAGTATTTCAGTGGCACCAGAGTAATGATGGTGATCCAGTTTTGGATTTTGTGCGTCACAAGCTTTTGTCCCTGATGGATGGCTGTTAATGATGCTTATCTAATAAAGGAAGAATCAATATCACTACTCATGCATATTCCGATGATTCCGGTCATTGATTTCGCCGATTTCGACTAAAAAATAAGCCGTATCAGCAGAGGCTGATACGGCTTTGAGGTTTCCGGGCGAGTAATTTAAAAGTCAGGCGGCGATGTGACGCTTTTTACTACCCTGAATATAGGGTGGTATATAGTATTCACGGCACATATCCAGATAATCGGACCACCACTGCATCATCGCCGTACGGGCTTCCAGATGTTCTGCCTTGTGAATATAAGCCATACGCACGGTATTGCGCTCCTGATGACTCATCTGGCGTTCTACTGCGTCCTTTGCCCATAAACCCGATTCCATTAACGCACTGCATGCCATCGCACGAAAGCCGTGGCCACAGATATCCTTTTTCGTGTCGTAGCCCATCACCCGCAATGCCTTGTTGATCGTATTTTCACACATTGGCTTATACGGGTTATGGTCGCCAGGGAAGACCAGTTCATTATTACCGGTGATATCCTTAATCTGTTTCAAAATGGTGATGGCCTGTTCTGAGAGGGGGACAATATGCGGCATTCGCATTTTGGCCCCGCGCCCGGAATAACGCACGCCAATAATGGGTTCTCGCGTCGCGGGTATCGTCCAGACTCTGTTCGTGAAATCAATCTCTGACCAGCGGGCAAAACGCAATTCACTGGAGCGGATGAACAGATGCAGCGTCAGCAGGACTGAAAGCCGGGTCAGTTCCCGTCCCTGATGATAACTTTCAATGCGTTCAAGCATTTCAGGGAGGCTCTCCAGCGGCAGGGCCGGATAGTGGCGTCTAACAGGTGGTATTGTGACGCCCTCAAGGTTTACTGCCGGGTTTGTGTCGATTAACCCCTGATGGACTGCATGACGCATGATGTTATTGAGGTACTGCCGCGTGCGGGAAGCGACCTCCAGCAGCCCTTTTTCCTCAATCCCTTTTAGCAGGTCAATAAAATGACGGGGTTTAAGTTCTGATACTGACTTGTGTCCGATAACCGGAAAAACATGATTGTTCAGGCTGGCGAGCAGGCGGTCAGCGGTATTCTGCGACCACTTTTTATTGCTCTTGTGCCACGCCAGCGCCACGTTTTTAAACACTGTTTCCGGTCTGCGTGAGCTGCGCTCAGTGGCCCGCTGCTGTGCCGGGTTAATGTTCAGCGCCAGCATCTTACGGATACCTTCACGTTGCTGTCGCGCATCAGACAGGGAAACGACCGGATAGGGCCCCAGTGCAATGCGGGATTCGTTACCGTTGATTCGATACTTGAGATACCAGTGGCGGGAACCGCCCGGTTTGACAAGAAGATACAGACCGTGGGAATCGGAGACTTTAAAGGGCTTATCAGAAGGTTTAAGAGTGCGGATTTTCGCGTCGGTAAGGGACATATGGGGGTCACTCCATTATCGAACTAACCTGACCCCAGATTTGACCACCAATTTTTCCCGATGCGGAGGGTTAAATCAAAATACATCGGGAAGACTTTTCACGCTAACCTCTTGAATCATAATCAGATAAGGATTCGTAAGGAGGCATGAAAATAAAAAATTGGCTCCTCTGACTGGACTCGAACCAGTGACATACGGATTAACAGTCCGCCGTTCTACCGACTGAACTACAGAGGAATCGTGTGAACGGGGCGCATGATATCCGCCACCCGCGGTGCTGTCAACGGCAAAATCAGCTTTATCGTCTGACTGTTTAGGCTATGTACAATTCGCTGTTTTTTTATGAGTTAGTAAATCGATGGTGCATGATAATTGGTGCTGTTTTGCCAGTTTTTTAGCCGAACGAGCGGATCTTGGCGATAGAATTTTTGGAAGCAGCGGTACAGATCTGGGAAGCGCTCTTCAAGAAGCTCGGGGGAGCTGAAGAAATATTCCGATAATACCGCAAAACACTCAGCTGGATCGTGGGCGGCGTAGGGGTCCATGCTGGCGGCGTCTTCTCCCACCAAATCGATTTCTTCCTGTAAAGCATCCATTGCACCATGTAAATGCTGCTCCCAGGCGGCAATATCGCGCAGTGGAATCAGGGGAACGCCCGTTGCTTCACCGCTGCTGCGAATGTCCAGCTTGTGGGCGACCTCATGAATGATGAGGTTGAAACCGGAGAGATCGAAGGAGTCCTGTACTTCCTGCCAATTGAGGACAATCGGCCCCTGATCCCAACTTTGCCCAGACTGTACCATTTTCCCCTTATGCACGAGCCCGATGTCATCCTGCCATTCTTCCTCTACAATAAATGGGCTGGGATAAACCAGAATTTCATGAAAGCCATCCAGAGCGTCAATGCCCAGCGATAGCACCGGCAGGGAAAACAATAAGGCGATACGTTGCTGCATGAGTTCCGTTAACACCAGATCCTGCAATGGAATCAGACGCTTTTGTTTTAGAAGCAGTTCAGCAAGCGTGACCAACTGCTGAAGTTCCTCATCGTTTAAAGGCGCAAGGAGCGGGATAGAAATCGCAGCTTGCCAGTGTTCCAGAGTCTGCACCTGAGGTTGAGTGTTTTTCCACGGCCATTTAATCATTGTTATTGCTCGTTAAGTCGTCACTTGAATTTAAAGGCGAGGGCGGGTGTTGTTAAAATGCCGTAAAAGTGAGCATCATGGCAACTGCTAAACGAAGAGATACCGGAGCGGCTAAACGACCCGTCTCGAAAACTGGGGGTAGGGCAACGCTACCAGGGGAGTAACCCCCTCTCTCCGTCAACTATTCAAACAGTTACCACGCGTTTAGTCTGTGACGCTTCCCACACTTGGCTTTGGCTTAAAGTGGGCAGCTTAAATCCCCTTCTTTACAACTTAACATGTTTTTGAGTTCTTTTACGCGCTCAGCGGTTTTCTGTGTCAAGCATTGGGAATACACCATGCCATGAACCGATCCTCCGGTTGTTGGAAAGGTCTGAAATTCACAGTCAGCGTCGCGATACGCGATCCACTTTCTCTGTGCTGACCTGAGCAAGGTCGTATGTTCTTCAAGAACCATGCGCTTTACGACGTCCTGATAAAGTCGATTAAGTTCACCATCCACTTTTTTATATTCATCAGCAGCGCACTGGTTCATCTCCAACTGTGTGTTGGCATTACCACAGTCTGCGGCTGTGGCTTGGGTGATGGGCAGTAGAACAAAGACAGCAATAGCGAGTTTTTTCATTATTTATCCTGGGTAAACAAATACTATGCATGAGTATACCCGTCATACTTCAAGTTGCATGTGCGTTGGCTGCGTTTGTTACTCGACTCATATTCATTTCTTTTTCATTAGGTGATTCCTGGCTATAAATCAACTGCTGGAAAGCAGGGCGTTTGGGCGTGTTGGCTAACGCTTCCTCAACTACATTAGCGACTTCTTTGATAAGGGGGAAACTTTTCAGGTACGAAGGATCGTTCTGTTCAAAATTAGGTAAAATTAGTTGGTCATCGGCTGGTTTTTTATCGCGAAGTATTAAGGTTTCAGGGCTTTTAAGTTGATGGATATCGCGAATGGCGCAAAGTTTTTTGGATACCTCAGCCTTTTCTTGATCGAAGGGAGTGAATTTAATCTCGGCCGTAGTCGTGTGGTCTGTAATATTCCCTTGGTTATCTATGGAATAACGACTGACCTCTTTACCTTGATGGTTTTTACAATCCAGAATCAGGTCTTGAATCTTTATAGAATATGGCGCGGCATATTTTTTATCTTTATAGGTTAAGGAATAATCGGTTGCCAAACGTATTTTAAGTATTTCGCCTTCGCGTTTACTCTTACTCACGTCAATAAAATATTGTTCTTTCAGGTTATTTCTAAGGGGGAGCGCAGTCCATGTTGGGGCTGAAATCGTTTGCTGGCACACATTCAATACGGGCTTTGTCTTGAGCAGACTGTCTTCATCGGGCTCAAAAGGGACGCCAGGAATATAACGGAGAATTGAGTTTGCGCCATAGACTCGAATATCAGATCGGGTAGCCGCTTTAATGGTAGAGAATAGCAGCGTCTTTTTATCCGTCGCGCAGTCTACATTGAGCCATAATTCGTTCACTTCGCCCGTATACATTGCTATACGGTAAAGCACATTAATGCTTTTCCCTACCTGAACCGTGCTATCGGGAATCCAGTCTATGCTTTTGAACATTTCTTGTGGTGAGGAGAGGGCGAAAGCGGAGGAAGAGAGCATCAACCCAACTGAGAATGCGGTTAACCGATTCATTTTAATTCCTTTTCAATAACCTATAAACAGGAAGATGTTACCCGAAGAGTAAATTTAAAAGCCAATTATTCATCCATTTGCCCAATTTCAGACGCACATATATGGGTGATCAGGGGTTGTGGAAAGCAGATTACAGAATGCGACATTACTGTTTGAACGGCTTCGCGCAATTTTCAGCCAAATGTAACAATTCGGCGGCGAGTGCGATACCCTTCGATCCTCTTCTAATTAATGGATAGCTGGAAAACGGACGCCAGTCTGGCGTATTCCTAGGCGAAGGTAAATGTGACCTTCTGATTACGTTGTCATGGATAAACCGCACCGTAGCCTGGCTCTGATGGATTACGGTGCGGTTTTGGGAGCGATAGCTTGCGTGAAACACGCCCTTTCTCTGCGGAGATTAGTCTCAATTATTCCGACGAATGCTGACAAATCGTGAACGCTGAACTATTTTTATAAGTAATTATCACGTACGGAGGTTGATATGGGATTTTGGCGCATTGTTCTGACTATTCTTCTGCCACCGTTAGGCGTGTTATTGGGGAAAGGGATTGGTGGGGCGTTTATTCTGAATATTATTCTGACGCTATTAGGTTATTTTCCCGGTTTGGTGCATGCATTTTGGGTGCAGACAAAAGATGATGGAATTTAATGGCTGAAAAAGCTGAATAACGGTCATGACGAAATAACGGGAGGCAAGTTGCCCCCCGTTATTTTTACGGATGTATAAGGCAGTGGATCAATAATAGCCAATCAGTTTCCACCACACTAAGCCGACGATAAAAATCAGGGCGACGTTAAATGTGACGATGCAGAAATTGATTTTATAGAAACGGTGGCGTTCAAAATATCCCTGAGCAAAGTAAATAGGGCCGGGGCCACCGCCGTATTCGGTATTTCCCCACATCAGATTGCTAAAAATCCCAAAACAGATGGCGACCATCATGGGTGGCGCGCCCGCGGCTATGGCGGTGGCAGCGAAGGGCGCATAGAGTGCGGCGACGTGACCAGAGGCGGTAGCAAACAGATAATGCACATAGATATAGAGAATGCCGAGAATAACGAAGGTTTCCATTGCGCCGAAACCCTGTATGGAAGCACCTAGCTTAACGGTCATCCACTCAATGAAACCAAGGTCAGACAATCCGGCGGCGAGGCTGATAATGACGCTAAACCAGATGACGGTATCCCAGGCTGCGCGATCGTTGAGGACCTCTTTCCACTGTACGGCCTGCGTAACAAACAGGTAGGCTACTAATGCCAACCCGACGGACGTGGCAGAGAAACCCGTGATCAGGCTGGTTCCCCAGCCAAGCAGCGCGAGCACGAAGCCAAAGGCCACTTTTTTCTCTGCCGGTTTCATGTTGCCTAATTCCGCTAGCGAGCGGCGTCCCATCTCCTTGGCTTCTGGCGTTTTTTTCAACTCTGGGTTCAGTATTTTATAAACCAGTAACGGCATTAGACAGAAACAGCACATTGCTGGCACGACAGCCGCAATAAACCAGCCGCCCCAGGTGATATCGACGCCTAGTGACGTTTTTGCCAGGCTGCCAACGAGCGGGTTGGCGGCCATGCCCGTGAGGAAGATGGCACCCGTGATCGGCGTAAACTGAAAGCAGACCATGATCAGAAAGTCTCCGATCTTTTTACCGCTGATGCCGGGTGTTGAGCCTAAGACTTCATTAATCGAACGCGCGATAGGAAAGATAATTCCCCCTGAACGCGCCGTGACGGAAGGCATGGCGGGCGCCATGATGAGGTCGGAAACGCCCAGTGAATAGGCGATCCCCAAGCTGCTCCCACCGAATAGTGACAGCATTTTGTAGGCGATGCGTTTTCCCAATCCAGATGTCACAAAGCCCAGAGAAAGGATATAAGCACAAAATATGAGCCAGACGGTGCCGCTGGAAAAACCCGCTAATGCTTTGGCTTCGGTTAAGGTTCCCGTGAAAATGGTGATGCAAAGAACAAGCAGCATAATTGCGCCCGATGGCAGGGGCTGCGTCAATATCGCTGCGATGGTGGCGGCAAAAATCGCGAACATATGCCATGCCTGCGGCGTAAGACCATCAGGAACCGGAGAAAACCAGATAATCAGACCCAGCAGGAGAGGAATAATAACCGCGACTATTTTTTTCTTGGTGGAGGATTCGGATGACATAATGTCTCCTTAATCGTGCAAGTAATGGTTATCCGCCATCTTTCCCGGCAACAGAGATCCTGCCCAGACGCGTTATTATCTTGCGTCTGGGACGTATCGATCTCAGTTTGTTAATTAGGGCGATATCGGATAATTACCGATGATGACTATTTTCTTTCCGTTTTATTGACTACCTGGTCAACCATTTCAGGGGCACTGCCCAAATAATTGACGGGGTTGGTCAGATCTTCGATTAATTTAGGCGCGAGTCGGCTGGCGACGCTGGGCATGGCATTAAGAACATCGGCCAGCGTGCCGCCTTTCTCATTAACGATGCGACAGGCATCGTAGACGATGTCATGCGCTTCCTGACGACCAATATACGGTGCCAGCCCCATCATCACGGCTTCAGCCACAATCAGGCCGTTTGTCATATTGAGGTTTTTCAGCATCATTTTCTCATCAACAATCAGGCCGTTTAGCATGAACTTGGCTTGATGAAGTGCGCCGGCAGAAAGAATGAAACTTTCCGGAATGGCGATCCACTCCGCATGCCACGGGCCTGTGGCGCGTTCCAGATCCTGCACCATCGCATCCAACATTAACCCTGCCTGTTGGCGAACGCCTTTGGAACAGGCCAGCATCAGTTCGCTGGAAATGGGGTTACGCTTTTGCGGCATGGTGCTGCTGGCTCCACGGCCTTTAACAAACGGTTCATACAACTCGCCGAACTCGTTGGAGGCCATCAGCATGACGTCATAGCCAATTTTCCCTAACGAACCTGTAATCACTGCCAGCAGGTTGACGGCTTCGGCAAATCCATCACGAGCGACATGCCAGGTTGACGTGGGAACGCCCAGGCCAAGCTCGGCCATCAGCGCTTTTTGTACCGCAAGCCCTTTATCGCCTAATGAGGCCAATGTCCCCGCAGCGCCTGCGAATTCGCCCACCAGCACGCGTGGGCGCAACTGCGCAAGGCGCTCGGCATGGCGGTCGAACATGTCCAGCCAGATGGCGGCTTTGTAGCCGAATGTAATCGGTAGCGCCTGTTGTAAATGGGTACGCCCAGCCATTGGCGTATTACGGTAACGCACGGCCAGTCCGGCCAAAATAGAACGCAGTGCGTCGATATCTGCTTCAATTAACGCGAAGGCATCACGGATTTGCAGCACCACGGCTGTATCCATAATGTCCTGTGTTGTTGCGCCCCAGTGGACATAACCACCAGATTGGCCAGCCTGTTTGGAAATTTGGTGCACCAGAGGCAGGATGGGGTAGCCCACAATTTCTGTTTCGTGGCGCAGCAGCTCAAAATCGAGCGTGTCAGCGTTACAGCTGGCGGTGATTTCTGCGGCCGCCTCTTCTGGGATCACACCACAACGTGCTTGTGCATTGGCGAGTGCAATCTCTACTTCTACATACTTACGGATGAGTTCCCGGTCATCGAAGATCGCCCGCATTTCTGGGGTACCAAATGAATCACGGAATAGAACTGAATCAAGCACATTCGAAGCCATAACGCCTCCTGAAGCGAGTGTATTAGTGATAAGATGCAGGCCATATCCGCAATAAAATGAAGCGTGTTTCCCTTGATAATCGATATGGCCTGAAAGGTTAAATATACGGACAGGTTTAAATGTCCGTACATGTTGTGCTTATGACAACATGTACGGACAAGTTAGGGGAGCACTGAAATGTTATTTTGTGATGCAGGGCATCAATATTGATTAAGAGCGTGAGCCGATGAAAGAACCTTTGTATAAGCGCATTGCCCGTGAACTCAGCCAAAGTATTACGCTAGGCCAGTATCCGGCAGGGTCGTTGATCCCCTCCGAGCTGGAGCTTTGTGAGCAGTATCAGGTTAGTCGGCATACCGTCAGGGAGGCGTTGCGTGATCTAACCGAAGCGGGGTTGCTATCCCGACGCAAGGGCGTGGGTTCCGTTGTTGTCGATAATGATGAAAAACGTGAACGCAACCATCCTCTGGCTAGCCTTGAGGATCTGTTCGTGCTGGCAAAAACCAATCTGCGCGTCGTGAAGAAGATTGATGAAATCGTGGCGGACGTTGAACTGGCACAAATTATCGGTGGTAAGCCGGGCGATCGCTGGCTGCATATTGCCAGCATTCGTGAAGACAGCGAGAAAAAGGACGCGCCAATCTGCTGGACCGATAGCTACGTTAGCCCGGATTATGCCAAGGTTAAAAGTCTGGTACGCAGCGATCCGTTTGCGTTGATTAGTGATTTGATTGAAAAGCACTATGGCGTGCAGGGTGAAGAGGTGCGTCAGACCATTTCTGCCGTTGGTGTTCCGGCCAAAATAGCGAAAACGCTGGGCGTTGATGTCGGTTATCCGGCATTAAAAATCATCCGCCATTATCTTGATCGCTCGGGAAACGTCTTTGAAACCACGGTGTCGATCCATCCGGCAGACCGATATACCTGCTCTATTACACTAAAACGCCAAACGGGAAACTGAACGTAGTCTGGTTGATATCTCATTGAAGCCAGCTGGTTTCCCATCTACATATGCCTGCATCATGCATGCAGGCACGATCTTTTTTCCTTGTCGCTATTGTGCGCGTACTACCTGATTACGCCCTTGCTGTTTGGCCTGATAAAGCGCGATATCGGCGCGGTTAATCAGCATATTGAGCGTCTCGCCAGCCCGATATTCCGCGACACCGCAGCTGACCGTCACCTGAATAGCCCCTTCACGGTAGGAAAGGGGCGTTATTTCTATATTCTGGCGTAGTGCCTCGGCGCGTTGTTGTGCGGCGTTGATGTCGCAATCGTCGAGTAGAATGACGAACTCTTCACCTCCCCAACGGCAGGGCTGATCGCTGGAGCGGGTATTGGCCGACAAGCGTGCGGAAATTTCTTGTAAAACCAGATCCCCAACGTTGTGACCGTACTTGTCATTGATTTTCTTGAAATGGTCAATATCAATGAGAAGAATGGAAAGCGATTTGTGCTGTAAGGCATTTTTCGTACCAAGGCGGCGGAATAAATAGTCAAATGCCTGACGGTTCATGAGGCCTGTTAATTTATCTGTTGTTGCCATTTGTTCCAGACGGCGTTGATATCCACCAATAGTCAGCCATAGCAGAAATAAGAAAAGGACGCTAACGAACGTACTGATACCCAGGTTTTTCAGCAGCGTGGCGAACAGTCGTTTTTCACTGGGGTGGCTGGTCTGTTCTACCATCAAATACCAACCGAATTCAGGGATTAGTCGGGTGTTAAGGAAAATACGTTCCCCGTCTGATTGATATTCATAAGCGCCGCCGGGGGCGGTTAGGATCGTGGTAGCAATATTGCCTAGCCCCAGCTGCTGCTGAATCTTGAGCGGACGGTGATAAGTTTCTCCATGTAAGGTAATGTTGCCTTCCTTATCAATGAAATAGATTGTACGGTTATAGCGCTGCTCATATTTTTCAAGGAGGTGTTTAACGCGGTCAACGGGAATACCGACGCCGGTAATACCGATAAAATTGCCGTCATAGTCCACGACTTTGTGATTAATCAGAATATCAAGGCGTGTGCGATTCTCTGGATCGAACGCGATATCGATGGCATAAGGCATCTCGTCCGATAGCGTTCGGTGTTGGAAATACCATTGATCATCTGGCGTATTCTCTGAGACGGTTTTCAGGATGCGCTGCTGATCGTAGTAACGCTTGGTTTTATCCGAAATGAAGAACGAAAATACGGTATCGAAGCGACGATCGATTTCTCGCAGGTAGCGAAACATGGCCTGCGGATCGTTTTCATCCTTCAGCACCCAGTCGCGTAAAAAGGTATCGTGTGCCATCAGCGACGAAATAAAGATAGGTTTGAGCAAATCTTGTTGGATTTCCGAATAGACGTTATCACTGGTTAGCGGCAGGGTATTTTCTTCGATTTCTTCTTCCAGTGATTCCTTCGCCACTTCATAACTAGTCCAACTGATAACAAGAAAAGCGGCGAGTAGCATGGAGCCGAGTATGATGATTGCGCGTGTTTTATCCAGCCAGCGTGCATGATTAATGAATCCAGTCTGCAAAATAATCTCCCCAGAGAACCATTTATGAGGTAGGTGAATAAACCGCTGTTTTCACCTAAAAATTGTGGTGCAACATTTTACTGGAATGGCGGTATAGCACAATTGGACGAGTGAATCGCTGACGCATAGCGTTCAGTATAGTGGTTACATGATGGAAGTATTAGAGCAGATTGCTGGAACGCAATGTTTTGTATTCAGGTGTTGTGAACGCCCTCCTGTCGGCTTGCTTATCCCTTTCGCGTTTTCAATATTCGTAAACAAACAGGGCACCATGCGGCATCCTGTTTGTTTATAAACAATGATTCAGCGGATTACTTAAATACGCGGAAACGTTCTTCAAAGGCGATATAGGTTTTCTCACCGGCGGGTTGTTCAACGGAACCGAATGGCATTTGAGCACGCAGCTTCCAACTGGCTGGTAGATTCCACTGTGCTTTGACGTCATTGTCGATCAACGGGTTGTAGTGCTGGAGTGAAGCGCCAATTTTTTCCTGTGCCAGCGTGGACCACACGGCAAACTGGGCGATCCCCGTTGAGTGCTCTGACCAAACTGGGAAATTATCGGCATAGAGCGCGAATTTTTCCTGTAGCGCTTCAATCACGGCGGTGTCTTCAAAGAACAGGACCGTTCCCGCGCCAGCGGCAAAGGAGGCCAGTTTGCTTTCTGTTGGGGCGAAAGCATCCGCAGGTACAATTTTCTTCAGTTGCTGTTTAACAATATCCCACAGTTTGTGATGCTGCTCGCCGAACAGAATCACAACGCGTGAGCTTTGTGAATTAAAAGAGGAGGGGCTTTCATTAACGGCTTCGGTAATGAGCGCGGTAACCTGATCTTCTGATATCGGTAACTTATTGCCGATGGCATAGATTGAACGACGGGCCTTGATTGACTGCAAAAAAGCATTACTCATGGTGTGTTCCTCAGTTTACGTGATGACTTACCTTAATACTGTGTCACTGATCTTTCCTGTGTTCAATGGGTTATCGTGCCGGATAGGTATCTTTTCCTGCTCCGCGTTAGCTGCCGCAGACGTCACAGCGTGGATTTTTCGGCAGCGTGATTTCACGAAATTGCAGCGTCATCGCGTCGAACATCAACAAACGTCCCGTCGTCAGCTTGCCATAGCCCGTTAGCAGTTTAATGGCTTCCATCGCCTGCAAGCTCCCGATCGTGCCCACCAGCGGCGACATCACACCCGCTTCGACACAGGTTAGCGCATTGGCACCGAACAGGCGGCTGAGGCAATGGTAGCAAGGTTCATCAGGCTGATAGGTAAAGACGCTGATTTGGCCTTCCATTCGAATCGCCGCCCCGGAGATCAGCGGTTTTTTGAGCTGAAAGCCAATACGGTTTAGGCGATCGCGGATGGTGACATTGTCAGTACAGTCCAGCACGGCATCGTGTTTGCTGACCAGCTCGCTCAATGCCTCATCATCGAGATCGCCATCAACGGCATCCAGTGAAAGGTGCGGGTTCATATCGGATAACGTCAGACGCGCCGATTCAACCTTCGCCATTCCGATACGGGCATCGCGGTGCAGAACCTGACGTTGCAGGTTAGACAGAGAAACGGTATCAAAATCCAGCAGCGTCAAGTGGCCGACACCCGCCGCCGCCAGATACTGCGCGGCGGCACAGCCCAGTCCGCCCAGTCCGACAATCAACAGGCGTGAAGCCTTGAGCTTTTCCTGCCCGTCAAAATCAAAGCCGCGCAGGACAATCTGTCGATTGTAGCGCAGCATTTCTTTATCGCTCAGTTCCGGCAACATACTCAGTGTCCCAGCAGGGCGTTGAAGGGCTCGATCTCGACCCATTCACCTGCGGCGACGTGACCGCGATCCTGCTCCAGTACGATGAAGCAGTTTCCTAGGCTGAACGAGCTAAAAACGTGTGACCCCTGATGCCCGGTGGTTTTCACCTCCAGTTCACCCTGCGCGTTGCGGCTGAAAATACCGCGCTGGAAATCGGTACGCCCCGGCGTCTTTTTCAGTGGGCTGATGGTTTTGACGCGCACTCGCGGTGGCTGGTGCCACTGTGTATAGCCAGACAGGCGAGCTAACAGTGGCTGAACCAACTGATAGAATGTCAGGGCTGCGGATACCGGATTCCCCGGCAGGCCGCAGAACCAGGCGTGCTGTAACTTGCCGAAGGCGAAGGGTTTACCGGGTTTGATAGCCAGCTTCCAGAAATGGATATCGCCCAGTTCATCCAGCATTTGCTTGGTGTAATCGGCTTCGCCAACGGAAACGCCGCCGCTGCTAATCACCAGGTCGGCACGCTGATCTGCCTCATGGAATGCGGCGCGCAGGGCTGTCGGATCGTCGCGGATAATCCCCAAATCGTGCACCTCGCAGCCTAGCTGTTCCAGCATCAACCGAACAGCGAAACGGTTGGTGTCATAAGTCTGGCCGTCTTCCAGCGGTTTGCCGACGGGTTGCAGTTCATCACCGGTTGAAAACACGGCGACTTTCAGGCGGCGCACCACGTCAATCTGCGCAATCCCCAGTGATGCCAGCAGCGGCAGTTCTGCCACGCCCAGTTTGCAGCCCGCAGGCAGCACGTTGGCTCCTGCCTGAATATCTTCTCCTGCCAGACGAATATTCTGACCGGGTTTAACCTCATGGGAGAACCGGATGCCGCCTTCACTCACGTCAGCCTGTTCCTGCATGATCACCGCATCAGTTCCAGCGGGGATTGGCGCACCCGTCATGATGCGAATACAGGTTCCAGCAGGCCATTCGCTGGTGAAGGGCGCGCCAGCGAAGGCTTTTCCTGCCAGCGGCAGCGGTGTGGTAATTGACAAATCGGCGCAACGGACGGCATAGCCATCCATCGCGGAATTAGCAAAAGGCGGGACGTTAATCGGGGAAGTAATGGCATGGGCGGTGATCCGTCCTGCGGCGTCGAACAGGGATACGCGCTCTGTTTCGGTAAGGGAAGGAACCTGAGAAAACATGTTTTCCAGAGCTTGTTCAAGAGTCAGTAAACCTGCGTTAACGCTTTCCATCTTTACTCCACCGTTTTTCATCAATACAGTTTGTTTCATGCCTATGGCTTGTTTGATTAGCACTGCATGTTCCGCCAACATGCTATTCATGAGCGAAAACCCGTTTCCTATGCCAGTATTAATTATGTCAGAGTTCGTAACGTGGGTGAATGTATGCAAGTCAAGGAATCCGGCTTTTGGCCTGTGAATCCCCGTTAGACGCTAGGCTGCATTGGCAGGGTTCAACACAGATGTTTTTCTCTTCAACTCGAACCATTTCGGGCAAAAGTGAGTGCATCTGCGGGAGATATCGTGCTTTATTAAGTCGCGTTATGACAATTAACTTAATGTTATAAAAAGAAATTTTTCATTGTCTTGATTTCAGTTTCCGCTTTACATCATACCTTGCGCTAAATATAGTCGAAAACCGCTGATAATTTGTTCCTGACCGCGTTGCGCTGATTCCAGCCGCATTTATAGGGAGGTTCGCCGTTCATGTCGCTCACACAGGATCATTATGCCTCGCTGTCTTCCTCTGTTCCGGGGCTGGTTTTGCCTGAAAAACGGGTGGTGGAAGTACGCAATCTGAGTGTCTATTTCGAACAGCAGGGGCAGCGGATGGACGCGGTACGCAACCTGACGTTTTCTGTTGATCGTGGTGAAACGCTGGCTATCGTCGGGGAGTCGGGCTCGGGTAAATCGGTAACGTCTCTGGCGCTGATGCGTTTGGTTGAACACGCGGGTGGCGTGATTCATCAGGGAGATATGCTCTTTCGCCGCCGCGATGGGCAGGTGCTGGATCTTCGCGGTGCTCGTCAGCGGGTGATGCGGACGTTACGCGGTGCGGATTTAGCGATGATTTTTCAGGAACCGATGACGTCGCTCAATCCCGTCTTCCCGGTCGGCGAACAGATAGCCGAGTCGATTCGTTTGCATCAGGGCATGAACCGGCAGGCTGCGCGAGCAGAAACCGTGCGCATGCTGGATCTGGTCAGAATCCCGGAAGCGCGTAATGTGCTGGATCGCTATCCTCACCAACTCTCTGGCGGCATGCGTCAGCGGGTCATGATTGCGATGGCGCTCTCCTGTAAGCCATCGCTGCTGATTGCCGATGAACCGACGACCGCGCTGGATGTCACTATTCAGGCGCAAATTCTGCAACTTATCCGTGTGCTACAGCGTGAAATGGACATGGCCGTGATTTTTATCACCCACGACATGGGGGTGGTGGCGGAAGTGGCTGAGCGCGTATTGGTGATGCACCGTGGAGAAAGCGTTGAGGCGGGAAGCGTAGGGCAGATTTTTACCGCGCCGCAGCACCCGTATACGCAGGGACTGTTGGCGGCAGTACCGGCATTAGGATCAATGCGCGGGCAACCCTTTCCGGCAAAATTTCCGCTACTGGATCAACGCGCGATGCCTATCACAGACAACGTGCCACAGGACACGGTGCTGGCGCATGCGGAGCCGATCTTACAAGTGAGCCATCTGGTGACGCGTTTTCCCATTCGCAGTGGGTTATTAAACCGCGTGACGCGCCAGGTACATGCGGTGGAAAA
This sequence comes from Pectobacterium araliae, assembly GCF_037076465.1. Lineage (NCBI taxonomy): Bacteria > Pseudomonadati > Pseudomonadota > Gammaproteobacteria > Enterobacterales > Pectobacteriaceae > Pectobacterium > Pectobacterium araliae. Next base: position 1,735,118 of record NZ_AP028908.1, read on the forward strand.
CGTCAGCTTCGATCTCTGGCCGGGCGAAACACTTTCGCTGGTTGGCGAATCGGGCTGCGGCAAGTCCACGACCGGCCGTGCGTTGCTTCAACTGGTCGAAAGCCAGAAGGGCGATATTACCTTTAATGGCCAGCGCATTCATCAGTTGCAAGGTGCCGCATTGCAGCGTTTGCGGCGTGATATTCAACTGATTTTTCAAGACCCTTATGCGTCCCTGGATCCTCGTCTAACCGTCGGGTTCTCGATTATGGAACCGTTGCTGGTACACAACATTTGCCGTCGGCAGGAGGCAGAAAAGCGCGTTGAATGGCTCTTGTCGCGTGTGGGGCTGGAGCCGGAACACGCCCGACGCTATCCGCATGAATTTTCCGGCGGTCAGCGTCAGCGTGTTTGTATTGCCAGAGCGTTGGCACTGAATCCTAAAGTGGTAATTGCGGATGAGGCCGTATCTGCGCTGGACGTGTCGATTCAGGCGCAAATTATCAACCTGATGCTGGAACTGCAACGTGAGTTTGGCATCGCATTTTTGTTTATTTCACATGATATGGCGGTGGTTGAACGCATTAGCCATCGCGTCGCGGTGATGTACATGGGGCAAATTGTCGAGATCGGCCCACGGCAAGACGTATTTGAACGCCCTCGACATCCTTATACCCGCAAACTGATGTCGGCAGTGCCGATTGCCGATCCCTCCTCACGCCGCCAGCGTGAGCAGGTATTGTTGGTTGATGAAATACCCAGCCCGATCCGAATGATGGGTGATGAACCGATCACGGCGCCTTTGGTTCAGGTCGGTGAGCGACACTTTGTTGCGCACCATCCGATAGCCGGTGCTTATTAACAGGGATTCATAAGGAGAACGTAGCATGAGCGTAATGACGATAAAGCGACACTGGTTCCTGGCCGCAGGGGTAACCGCAGCGATGGCCGCCTCACCCGTCTGGGCAGCTAAAGATGCGGTTATCGCCGTGGGTTCCACGTTTACCAGCCTGGACCCGTATGATGCCAACGATTCGCTATCGCAGACGGTGGCGAAGTCATTTTATCAGGGGCTATTTGGCTTCGATAAAGAGATGAAGCTAGTGAATGTACTGGCGGACAGCTATGACGTCAGCCCGGATGGCCTGACGTATACCGTCAAGCTGCACCCTGGCGTTAAATTTCACGATGGATCGGCATTTAATGCCGCTGCGGTCAAAGTGAATCTGGATCGCGCCAGTAACCCAGACAATCGTCTGAAGCGATATAACCTGTTCAAAATGATCGACAAAACCGAGGCGGTGGACGATCTGACGGTGAAAATTACGCTGAAGACGCCGTTCTCAGCCTTCGTAAATAATCTGGCACACCCGGCGGCGGTAATGATCTCTCCGGCGGCATTAAACCAGTACGGTAAGGAGATCGGTTTTCACCCAGTTGGCACCGGCCCATATCGCTTTGTGGCCTGGAATCAGACTGATTTTGTCAAAGTTGAGAAATTCAGCGGCTATTGGAAAGCCGGGTTGCCTAAGCTGGACAGCATTACCTGGCGTCCGGTCGTGGATAACAACACGCGTGCTGCACTGCTGCAAACGGGTGAAGCGCAGTTTGCTTACCCGATACCGTTCGAGCAAGCCAAGGTGTTGGAGAAAAATGACAAGCTGGCGCTGGTGGCGTCACCGTCGATCCTGCATCGCTACATCAGCATGAATGTCACGCAGAAACCGTTTGATAACCCGAAAGTACGACAGGCGCTGAACTACGCAATTAACAAAGAGGCGCTGATTAAAGTGGCGTTCTCCGGCTACGCGACGCCAGCCGAAGGGCCACTGCCAAACAGTATCGATTATTCGGTAAAATATCATCCGTGGCCTTACGATCCCGCCAAAGCGCGTGAGTTGCTGAAAGAAGCAGGCTACCCGGACGGTTTTACCACCACGCTATGGTCGTCACATAACCACAGTACGGCGCAGAAAGTCTTGCAGTTCACGCAGCAACAGCTGGCACAGGTTGGCGTGAAAGTGCAGGTGACCGCGATGGATGCGGGGCAGCGTGCCGCTGAAGTCGAAGGTAAGGGTGTTAAGGAAACGGGTGTTCGCTTGTTCTACACGGGGTGGTCGGCCTCGACGGGCGAAGCCGACTGGGCGCTGTCGCCGCTGTTTGCCTCCGCTTCCTGGCCACCGGCGCAATTCAACACGGCCTTTTACAGTAACCCGCAGGTTGATGCGGATCTGGCTAATGCGCTGAAAACGACGGATCGAGCAGAAAAACAGAAACTGTACAAGGATGCACAGGACAAAATCTGGGCGGATGCGCCGTGGATTTTCCTGGCGACAGAGCGTTTGGTGTCGGCTAATAGCAAGAGGCTGACCGGATTCTATGTGATGCCGGATACCTTGTTTAGTTTTGATGATGCCGATCTGACGGAATAATCCAGTACGAAAATATGACCAGAGAGTCGGGTGGCCATGAGGCTGCCCGCAGTGGTTAATACTCGTCTACTTATAGGAGAGCCTGACGCATGTCTGTGGAAAACCGCTCATGCTGAATTATTTTATTAAACGGCTACTCGGGCTGATCCCCACGCTCCTGATTGTGATGGTGCTGGTGTTCCTGTTCGTTCATCTGTTACCCGGCGATCCGGCGCGTTTGGCCGCGGGGCGGGAAGCGGATGCCGTCGTTATCGAGATGGTACGGCAGGATTTGGGATTGGATAAACCGCTGCCGCACCAGTTCTGGCACTTCTTCACCCGTATCCTGCAAGGGGATCTGGGAACGTCGATCGTATCGAAACGCCCCGTCACGGAAGAGATCGCCATGCGTTTTATGCCGACCTTTTGGCTGACGGTGTGCAGCATGGCGTGGGCGGTGATATTTGGCATGGCGATCGGCATCGTCTCCGCTGTGTGGCGTAACGGCTGGCCGGATAGAATCGGCATGACGCTAGCGGTATCCGGCCTCTCTTTCCCCGCGTTTGCACTCGGCATGCTGTTGATGCAGATTTTTTCCGTCGAATTAGGCTGGCTGCCGACGGTGGGGGCGGATACCTGGCTGCACTATATTTTACCCTCGCTAACGCTGGGCGCAGCAGTAGCCGCGGTGATGGCGCGTTTCACCCGTGCATCATTTGTTGATGTTTTGCAGGAAGATTACATGCGCACGGCACGGGCAAAAGGCGTGCGTGAATCGCTGGTGGTGGTGAAACACGGACTGCGCAATGCATTGATTCCGGTCGTCACTATGATGGGGCTGCAATTTGGCTTTTTGCTCGGTGGATCCATTGTCGTGGAAAAAGTTTTCAACTGGCCGGGATTAGGGCGGCTGCTGGTGGATGCGGTGGAGATGCGCGACTATCCGGTGATTCAGGCCGAGGTACTGCTGTTTTCGCTGGAGTTTATTCTGATCAATCTGCTGGTTGACATGCTGTATGCCGCGATTAATCCAGCCATTCGTTATCAATAAGGAAAGGGAATGAGACACTGGCGACGTAAAGCTATGCTGGCGACGCTCCCTGTCATTAGGGATAAGCCGGTGCGCACGCCGTGGCGTGAATTCTGGCGGCGTTTTCTTCAGCAACGCGTCGCGGTTGCCGCAGGTCTGTTTGTACTGTTGCTGATTTTGATCGCGTTTCTGGCACCGTATCTGGTGCCCTATGATGCCGAAAACTATTTCGATTATGAACGCCTGAACGAAGGCCCCTCTGCGGCACATTGGTTGGGCGTTGATTCATTAGGACGTGATATTTTCAGCCGAATCCTGATGGGGACGCGCATTTCGCTGGCCGCGGGCATTCTCTCTGTGCTGGTGGGGATGATTATCGGCACGACGCTGGGGTTGCTGGCGGGCTACTACGAAGGGTGGGCGGACAGAATCATCATGCGTCTATCCGATGTACTGTTTGCCTTCCCCGGTATTCTGCTGGCGATTGCTGTGGTTGCGATTATGGGCAGCGGCATGGCGAATGTGGTGGTTGCCGTGGCGATTTTCAGCATTCCGGCGTTCGCCCGTCTGGTGCGAGGGAATACGCTAGTGCTGAAACAGCTTACCTATATCGAATCTGCTCGCAGTATTGGTGCCAGCGACGGGACGATCCTCTTTCGGCATATTCTACCCGGTTCGGTGTCTTCCATCGTGGTGTTTTTCTCGATGCGGATCGGGATGTCGATCATCACGGCGGCCAGCCTGTCATTTCTGGGGCTTGGTGCCCAGCCGCCGATGCCGGAGTGGGGGGCGATGCTGAATGAGGCGCGGTCAGATATGGTGATTGCACCACATGTTGCGATTTTCCCTAGTCTGGCGATCTTTCTGACGGTTTTGGCGTTTAATTTATTGGGCGATGGCCTGCGCGATGCGCTCGACCCGAAATTGAAAAGCTAACTAAAAAAAGCGCGACAACGATGCCGCGCTTTTCAGCAGTAAAACCGTCAGCGCTTAGAACGAGGTACGTTTGTAGCTGCGGTACTGTGGTTGCCAGAAGTTATGGTCAATCGCTTTCTGCAATGCATCAGCAGACGTTACGACGGCCACACCTTGTAGCTGTGCGGCTTTACCTACGTCCAGTGCGATACGCTTGGACACCAACTGGATATCAGACAGATCCGGCAGCAGAGCGCCTTCACCATTATTCGCCAACGGTGAGCAGTCAGCCAACGCGCGGCTGGCGGCCATCAACATACCGTCACTGATACGCTTGGCACCCGACGCCAGTACACCTAATCCGATACCCGGGAAAATGTAGGAGTTGTTGCACTGTGCGATAGGGAAGACTTTATCCTGATAATTAACCGGAGAGAACGGGCTACCCGTCGCGACTAGCGCAGAGCCATCCGTCCAGCGAATGATATCTTCTGGACGCGCTTCCACGCGAGATGTCGGGTTAGACAGCGGCATCACGATAGGGCGAGCGCAGTGCTTATACATTTCACGGATGATTTCTTCCGTGAACAGACCCGGCTGGCCGGATACGCCGATCAAGATGGTTGGCTTGGCATTGCGTACCACTTCCAGCAATGAAATCGCGTCGCTGTTGCAATCCCAATCAGCCAGCAGTTCACTTTTCTGTACTAACTTACTCTGGAAAGCGAGCAGGTTTGGCAGTTTGTCCGTTAGCAGACCGAAACGGTCAACCATGAAGACGCGTGCGCGAGCTTCTTCTTCGCTCAGCCCTTCGGATTTCATCTGCGCGATGATTTGCTCTGCGATACCACAGCCTGCGGAGCCTGCGCCCAGAAAGGTGACAGTCTGATCGCGCAGCTGCGTACCTGCCGCGCGGCTGGCGGCAATCAAGCTGCCGATAGCGACGGCGGCGGTGCCCTGAATATCATCGTTAAAGCTACAGATCTCATCACGATAGCGGTTCAGCAGCGGTGTGGCGTTTTTCTGTGCGAAGTCTTCAAACTGCAACAGCACGTTCGGCCAGCGGCGTTTCACAGCCTGAATGAACTCATCAACGAAGGCATAGTATTCGTCGTCGGTGATACGTGGATGACGCCAGCCCATATACAGCGGATCGTTCAGACGCTGTGGGTTATTGGTGCCCACATCCAGAACCACCGGCAGGGTGTAGGCCGGGCTGATACCGCCACAGGCGGTGTACAGCGACAGCTTACCGATAGGAATACCCATACCGCCGATACCCTGATCGCCCAGACCGAGAATACGTTCACCGTCGGTCACAACGATGACTTTCACGTTCTGCTTAGTGGCATTTTGCAGCATATCGTCGATATGTGCGCGGTTAGGGTAGGAGATAAACAGACCGCGAGCACGGCGATAGATATCGGAGAAGTGTTCACAGGCTTCGCCAACGGTTGGGGTGTAGATGATAGGCATCATCTCACTGAGGTGACCGTCTAGCAGACGGTAAAACAGCGTCTCGTTGGTATCCTGAATGTTGCGCAGGTAAACGTGTTTTTCAATATCGTGTTTGAATTCCTGATACTGGCGCCAGGCCCGTTCTGCCTGTTCTTCGATGGTTTCAACGGCTTCTGGCAGCAGGCCTGCAAGGTTAAAATCAGCACGTTCTTCTTCAGTAAACGCGCTGCCTTTATTCAGCAGGGGAAATTCGAGCAAGATCGGACCAGCATAGGGGATGTAGAGAGGACGTTTGCTTTCGTATTCTAATTCCATGACTTTTTACTCTTCGGATAACAGAAAAGAAACTCAGGTGTTGTCGATGAAAAACTGCTGTGGATCTTAGATTACCCAGAAAATATGTACAGGGAATGTTAATTAAAATAGTTACAGATGGCTTGCATATTAGTCAAAATACAGGCTTTATCGATTCACCTCTCGTTTTTGATCCTTCCTTCGCTGAATTTTTGCGCTTATCGCAACCCTATTCCTCAATAAAGTGGTGCTCAACGTCGGTGCAACCCAGTTCGGCTAGCATGATTTGTGAGATCGCCCAGTGGCTGACAGTGGCATTACGGCATTCAACGACTGCGGCATGTGTAATGGTGCAAGCATCGTCGCCTGCCAGGTTCATCAGATTTAACGCGGTTTGTAAGGGCGGCAGACTGGGATTGAACGCCGCATTTTCTGCATAGCGACCGGTATAGAGGTTGCCACTCGTGGTTTCCAGCGCAATGCCGCTGATCGCTTTGCTGTAAGGTGCATGGCTACGGTTAGCGGCATCCAGTGCATGACGCGCCAGCGCATTCATACTCTGCAACGTTGCGCCGTGGTGGATATCATCCATCAGGAGGGTATCGATGTTCAGATCGATGGGGCCAAAGGCATCGGGCAGATAGTGGCTAAGCCCCGCAGGCTGGCGACCCGGCAGTTGAATACGCAGTGATGCCGCATTGCGCAATTCATTCATGAACTGGCGGCAGTGGCCGCATGGTGTGTAGTTCACGGTCACGGCTCGCAATCCACGTTCATTGCGCAGCCAGGCATGGCTGATAGCACTTTGCTCTGCATGAACCGTTTGTTGAAGCTGGACGGCGGTGAACTCCATGTTCGCGCCAAAGTAGAAATTTCCGCTGAGCCCTTGCGCAATTGCACCGACCTGAAAATTTGAGATAGGCGCTTGTGCGCAGGCAGCAGCCAGAGGCAATAGCGCAAAGGCCAACGCGTCGGTGTCTAACTGGCTGGCTTTGCAGACGGCATTCACGTCGTCTGCGGTGAGCATGGCGGCGAAATCTGGTTTATCGATCAAGGGACCGATCGCGGCTTGCAGGTTGGCAGGTAATTGCTGGAAGGCATTTTCGAATCGTGGATGCATATCGGCTTACTCTTTTTACCCGTCAATGACGTTATGTTAGAAAGCAGAGTAGCAATAAATTGTGATCAAAATCCCTTTATTGAATGAAATGAATGCAACTTAATCCTTAAATGCGAGATGTATCTCAATTTTATAGCGGGATGATGCGAGCTACGCACCATCCCCGCGAGATTCAGCCAGCAACATGCAAGAGTAGAGGGAAGATTAACGGCGCAATCAGCGACGTGATGATCCCGCAGATGACCAGCGCCAGCGAACTAAATGCGCCTTCCTGATAATCGACTTCGGCGCAGCGCGCCGTGCCGAGTGCGTGCGAAGCGGTGCCCATCGACAGCCCACGCGCGGCTTTGGTTTTGATACCGACGCGGTTGAACAGGGTGTGGCCTAAGACTGCGCCGAGAATACCGACGAAAATCACGCAGACGGCGCTGATAGCCGGAATCCCGCCAATCGAGCTGGCGACGGCCATCGCAATCGGCGTGGTGACGGATTTAGGCAGCACCGAGGCGGCGATTTCTGGCGATGCGCCCATCCACAGCGCCACCAGCGTACCGGAGATAATCGCCGTCAGGCTACCGACGAAGCACACGCTGATGATTGATTTCCAGCGCGCGCGAATTTGATGCAACTGCTCATAAAGCGGAAACGCCAGCGCGACCACCGCCGGTTGCAGCAGGTCGTTAAGGACTTTGCTGCCCTGAAAATAGTGCTCGTAGGGGATCTTCAATACCAGCAGCAGCGGAATAATAATCGCCATCGACACCAGCAGCGGGTTCAACAGCGAAATTCTGGTTAGTACAGCCAGTTTACGTGCGGCGAAAAAAACCATCAGAGTGAGGGGCAGCGACCACCACAAATAGCTGAACATTATTTATCCTTCGGCGGCGTGCGATCGCCAGCTATGGCTCGTTCACGCTGCATTATCTGGGTACTGAAACCGACAACCAACATCACAATAAAGGTACTGATCAGGCAGGAAACCACGATGGGACCAAACTGCTGGCTGACCAGATCGTAATAATTCATCACGCCAACGCCGATGGGGACGAACAGCAGCGCCATGTGACGAATAAGCAGATGGCAGCCGGGTTTTACCCACTGCGCGGGCAGGATTTGCGAGGCAAGAAGGGTGAACAAGACCAGCATACCGATGATACTACCGGGGATAGTGAACGGAAGTAACGCGGATACCGCATTGCCTGCCAGCAGGCAGAGATAAATCAATGCGAAAGCGCGTAAATACTGCCAGCACACGATGAACGTATTACGCATGGGAAATTCCTGATTAGCAGAGAGGATTATCATAACGCTAATGGAATTTATGTGCCACAGCTCACGAATTTTGTTGGGAAGGGAAGGCGAACCTACCTAAAGGATGAACGACATCTATCCGGGGTGAAATGAATCGGGAAGCCGATGAGAGAGAATCGGCTCAACCCCGCGCCAGCGTGGGCGTCGACGTTGAACCGGAAAGGAGCGAGACGGCAAGCGTGTTATTTTACGTCTACGCTCCACTTGGTGATGTTAATCTGCCCATCACCGCCAAAGATCTCGGTGCCAAACTCAACGCTGCTGATATATTTTGTATTGCTCATCCATTTCTTGGTTCCCACTAGATAGTTGGTGAAATGGCGAATATTGAGCGATGCGCTGTTGGTATTGGAGGTACGAACAAAGGAAAAGACATTCCACCCTTTGCCATCACCGGCGTTGATCCAGCCTTTGAATACGTTCCAACTGCTGCCACCGAGGAAAACTGTTTCAATATAATCACCCGCCGGCCCTGCATTAGTGTTATTTAGCCAGATCATTAATTCATCGGTAGGGGGAGAATCCCAACTGGCTTTATCGGTGGTGTGGAACCAAATGTCATAAGCGGCGTTGTAAGTGCCAGTGGATTTGATGGAATAGGTGACGTTACTGGTAATACTTTTCTTACTGGATAATTTTATCGGCAAGCCACTATTTTCCGTATAGCCCGCCGTCCAGTGCCAACCGCTCACCAGCGATGGGTAAGCTTTAACGCTGGAGGAGCTACTTGGCCAATGCCAGTTCCACCCCATGCTGGTTGGGCTATTATAGAAAACCGTTTGCTGCCATCCTTTTACTTCATCTTTTCCCCAGACGTTATTGAATACATAATATTTATTATTCTCAAAATAGAGTTTGTCTGCGTCTTTGGAGGAGCTAACCGCAGAAGCGGTGAATGGAGAGAGTAACAAGGCAGAAAATAATACGGGAAATAATGTGTGGAAGATAGGGTGCGGTTTCTTATTTACTGTAAGCATAATAAATCTCCTTTTAAATATATGCTTGAGGTGTTTAACGTTAAAATCTAACACGTATTCATCAGGTGTCTACGGTTGGTTGAATATAAACTGTGGTGTGCTTAACATTTTATATTTATTTCATTGCTGTCAGAGTAATTCAATACGTTAATCATGAATAAAATGAAAAACTTATTCGTGTGCATAATTATAAGAGCGGTAATGAATGGTTATCATTTGAGATGAAAATAGAGGACCTGTTTTGCGGCGCACGAGTGCGTGCGCCTTGGTTTACCGGTTAGTCAAATAACTGTTCATCACGGATGGCCGCACAGACGGCGTCGGTCAGCTTACGCAATTCATCAGGCTGAATGATAAACGGCGGCATCAGATAAATGAGTCGACCAAACGGTCGAATCCAGACGCCGCGCTCGACAAAGAAACGCTGTAGCCGTGACATATTGACCGGACGCTGTGTTTCCACCACGCCGATAGCACCCAGCACGCGAATGTTCGCCACCAGCGGAGAATCCGCGCAGGGTTGCAGCACTTCTCGCAACTGTCGCTCAATATTTTGCACTTGTTGCTGCCAGCGGTTCTCCGCCAACAGCGACAAACTGGCATTGGCTGCCGCGCAGGCCAGCGGGTTGCCCATAAAGGTAGGGCCATGCATAAAACAGCCTGCGGCACCATTGCTGATGGTTTCGGCCACCATCCGGGTGGTCAGGGTGGCGGAGAGCGTCATATAGCCGCCAGTCAGCGCTTTTCCCAGACACATAATATCCGGTGAAATGCCTGCATGCTCGCAGGCAAACAGCTTGCCGGTGCGGCCAAATCCGGTCGCGATTTCATCGGCAATTAGCAAGATCCCCGATTGATCGCACAATTCCCGTACCCGACGCAGGTAGGCCGGATGGTAAAAACGCATTCCGCCTGCGCCCTGCACGATGGGCTCTAGAATGACGGCGGCGATCTCATGAGCGTGCGCCGACAGCATCGCTTGTAGCGGCGCGATATCGGCTTCCTGCCACTCGTCGGCAAAACCGCCTTTGTTGATAGCAGCACAGGGCGGCGCATCGACAAACAGGTGAGCAGGCAGATAGCCCTGATACAGACTGTGCATCGAGTTCTGTGGATCGCACACGGACATCGCACCGAAGGTATCACCGTGATAGCCATGACGCAGGGTAAGGAAGCGCTGGCGGGTTTCACCGCGTGCTTGCCAATACTGTAGTGCCATTTTCATCGCCACTTCGACGGCCACCGAGCCGGAGTCCGCCAGAAAAACACACTCCAACACATCCGGTGTGATGTCCACCAGTTGACGACACAACGTCACCGCCGCCGGATGGGTGATCCCGCCAAACATCACATGCGACATCTGGCTGAGCTGAGCCTGTACCGCTTGGTTGATGACCGGATGGTTGTAACCGTGAATCGCGGCCCACCACGATGACATACCGTCAATCAGGCGACGTCCGTCATCCAGATGAAGCGCGACGCCGCTGGCCGCTATCACTGGATAGCAGGGCAGCGGTTCGGTCATTGAGGTGTAGGGATGCCAAATGTGGCGCTGGTCAAAAGCAATGTCTTCCGGGCTCATGATGATCTTTCGTCAACCAAAATGGATTCTATTTGGTTGACAGTGTATCGGGTTAATTTACACTGACGAAACGTTTTTAGTTTGGAGATGCCGAAATGGCTAGCCGCATTTACTGGACGCTTGAGCAAGCGCAAGACTTATTTAATAAACCTTTTCTGGAACTGATGTTTGAAGCGCAGCAGATCCACCGACAGCATTTTGATCCCCGTCAGGTGCAGGTAAGCACGTTGCTTTCCATTAAAACTGGCTCCTGCCCTGAAGACTGTAAATACTGTCCACAGAGCTCCCGCTATCGCACTGGGATCGATACCGAGCGTTTAATGCAGGTTGAACAGGTGCTGGAATCGGCCCGTCAGGCGAAAGCCGCAGGATCGACGCGCTTTTGTATGGGGGCGGCGTGGAAAAACCCGCACGAGCGTGACATGCCGTATCTGGAACAGATGGTGCAAGGCGTCAAAGCGATGGGGATGGAAACCTGCATGACGCTGGGAACGCTGCACAACGATCAGGCCGAGCGTCTGGCGTCTGCTGGACTGGATTTCTATAACCATAACCTCGATACCTCACCGGAATTTTACGGCAGCATCATCACCACCCGCACGTATCAGGAACGTCTGGATACGCTGGATAAAGTGCGCGGCGCGGGCATTAAAGTTTGCTCGGGCGGCATCGTCGGGCTGGGTGAAACCGTGCGGGATCGTGCCGGGCTGCTGGTGCAATTGGCTAACCTGCCGACGCCGCCGGAAAGCGTGCCGATCAATATGTTGGTTAAGGTGAAAGGCACGCCGCTGGCGGATAACGAGGATGTCGATCCGTTTGATTTCATTCGTACTATTGCCGTTGCGCGTATCATGATGCCGGCTTCCTATGTACGCCTGTCCGCTGGACGCGAGCAGATGAGTGAACAGACGCAGGCGATGTGCTTTATGGCGGGGGCGAACTCCATTTTCTACGGTTGCAAACTGTTAACGACGCCAAATCCGAAAGAAGATAAGGATCTGGCGCTGTTCCTCAAGTTAGGTCTGAATCCACAGCAAACTGGGACCGAATTTGGAGACAATCAACAGCAGCAGCGCTTGACGGAACAGCTGATTAACGCGGATAGCGAGCAATTTTACAATGCTGCGGTATAGCGCGTGGTGCGCAAACCGCGGGAGAGGGTGTCCTGAATCATGAGCTGGCAGCAACGTATCGAAGCCGCGTTGGTACAGCGTCAGCATGACGATGCTTACCGTGTGCGGCTGGCTAATCAGGGCGGTAGCGGACGCTGGCTGATGCAGGGCGATCGCAGCTATCTGAATTTTTCCAGTAACGATTATCTGGGATTGAGTCATCATCCTGAGATTGTGCGTGCCTGGCAGCAGGGCGCAGAGCAATACGGTATTGGCAGCGGCGGTTCCGGGCATGTGACGGGGTACACCGATGCGCATGCCGCGCTGGAAAACCAACTGGCCGACTGGTTGGGTTATCCGCGTGCGCTGCTGTTTATTTCCGGCTATGCCGCGAATCAGGCCGTGGTGGCCGCGCTGGCACAGCCAGAAGACCGGATTTTTGCCGATAAGCTCAGTCACGCTTCATTACTGGAAGCCGCTGCACAGTCACCCGCGACCCTGCGACGCTTTAAACATAATCAGGCCGATAGCCTGCAAGCGCTGCTGGAGAAACCTACGGATGGCCAGACGCTGGTGGTAACCGAAGGCGTTTTCAGCATGGATGGCGATACCGCGCCGCTGTCGGCGCTGCAAAATCAGTGCAGGGCGCACGATGCCTGGCTGATGGTGGACGATGCGCACGGGATTGGCGTGCTGGGGGATGAAGGTCGCGGCAGCTGTTGGCAGCAGAGTGTCAAACCGGCGCTGCTGATCGTCACGTTCGGCAAGGCGTTTGGGGTGAGCGGTGCGGCGGTGCTGTGTGCCGAACCATTGGCCGAGTACTTCCTGCAATTTGCCCGTCATTTGATTTACAGCACCTCGATGCCAGCGGCACAGGCCTGTGCGTTGAGCGCGGCAGTCAATTGTGTCCGGCAGGGCGACGCGCGGCGTGATGCGCTACAGCGTAACATCGCGCAGTTTCGCGCGGGCTTTTCCAACTCGTCATACCAACTGATGGATTCGCAGAGCGCAATCCAGCCGCTGATTGTTGGTGAGAATGCGCGGGCGCTGGCATTGATGAGCCATCTGCGTGAACAGGGCGTGTGGGTTAGCGCGATGCGGCCGCCGACGGTGCCGCCCGGTAGTGCGCGTCTGAGGATTACGCTGACGGCGGAACATCAGCCGGAAGATATCAGCCGCTTGCTTACGGTATTGCACCATGCTGAAAGAAAACTATAACAAGAAGGCGATTGCGCAGGCGTTTGGGCGTGCGGCGGGGGGCTATGACCGCTTTGCCGAACTGCAACGCACCAGCGGAGAACGCCTGCTGACGTTGATGCCGTCGCACAGTGGTGCAGCGGTGTTGGATGCAGGGTGCGGAACCGGGCATTTTAGTCGCCACTGGCGTCAGATCGGAAAAACGGTCACCGCGCTGGATTTGTCGGTAGACATGCTGGCGTATGCCCGTGAGCAGCACGTTGCCGATCGTTATCTGGAGGGCGATATCGAAAATCTGCCGCTGGTGGATAGCAGCGTGGACATCAGCTACAGCAATCTGGCGGTGCAGTGGTGCGATTCGTTACCGCGTGCGCTGGCCGAGCTGTATCGGGTCACGCGGCCGGGGGGCGTTATTGCGTTTGCGACGCTGGCGGACGGTTCCTTAAGTGAATTGTCGCAGGCGTGGCAGCGTCTGGACGGCACGCAGCGGACGAATCGCTTTCTGTCGCTCTCCTCGATTGGTGCAGCCTGTCAGCGTTATCGGCATCATTTGGTGCAGGAACGTGAAGTGTGCCTTTTTCCCGATGTGCTAGCGCTGATGAAATCGCTCAAGGGAATTGGTGCGACCTGGCTGCATGAAGGGCGCACGCCGGGACTTTTGAGCCGGGCGCGTTTGTCTGCGCTGGCGGCTTGCTATCCGCAACAACAGGGCGGCTACCCGCTCAGTTATCAACTGGTTTATGGAGTAATTTATCGTGATTGAACGCTGGTTTGTGACGGGCACCGATACTGAAGTCGGGAAAACGGTTGCGAGTACGGCGCTGCTTCAGGCCGCGGGTCGCGCCGGATACCGTACCGCTGGCTATAAACCCGTGGCGTCCGGCTGTGAGATGACGGCTGATGGTATTCGCAACAGCGACGCGCTGGTGCTTCAGGCCAATAGCCGTATTCATCTTGATTATCCGATGGTGAACCCACTGGCGTTTATGGAACCGACCTCGCCGCATATTATCAGTGCGGCGGAACAGCGGCCGATTCATCTTTCGGAGCTGTCAGCAGGGTTACGTGCATTAGAAATACAGGCGGATTGGGTGCTGGTCGAAGGCGCTGGCGGGTGGTTTACGCCGCTGTCGGAGCAGGACACGTTTGCCGACTGGGTGGGGCAGGAACAGCTTCCTGTAATTTTGGTCGTCGGTATCAAATTGGGCTGCATTAACCACGCGATGCTCACCGCCTTTGCCATTCAACATGCCGGTTTGCACCTTGGCGGCTGGATCGCTAATGACATCATTCTGCCTGGGAAATGGCATCAGCCGTATCTACAAACGTTGCAACAGCGCTTGCCTGCCCCGATGTTGGGTGAAATTCCTTATTTATCGACTCTCCATCAGCATGATCTAGGGCAGTATATTGATATTGAATTATTAAATAAATGAGCCCTACATCATTCGATTTCAGAACAAAACGGTAAAACCCCCCTTTTAGGGATGACAACAGGTTTTACCATTTATACTGTTATACTGTTATCGATTTAATGAGGGTTAAACCTATACCTTTATTGATACCAATAGATAAAACCTTCGTTGCTTTGCCTCCCCCCTCCCGGTAATACCTGAATTGTGGCATGGTTGTCCCCGCTGTTTTTAGTCTTTTTCCGTCTAATACTTATGCGATAAATCACAGAAAGAGTGTGAAGAAAATCCATATCAGGGGGGATCATGGGTGAAGCGGGTGTTTCTCTAACTCAGGGCTGATGCGGGGTTGTGGGAGTTATCCACCATTTCTGTGGATAACTATGTGTATTATGGATAGACAACGCGTCTTAAGCGAGAGCTGGCGCGGCTTGTCGCTGGGTTGACGCTATTCTCCACGCTTTTGTTAATCTATTTATTATCATATGGTTAAGTAAAATCAAGTGTCTTGAACATCAACGGTGTGTAGTTGCATGAATTAACGTCACTGATCATCCCAGGATGTTACATTTTTACCTAATCTGGGGATAAATCATGATGATTTTATCTGGTAGATTAAAGATGAATGTGCTAGCAAATTAATTCGTCGATTAATCATCCAATCCAGCGATAATTTTCTTGATGCTGTTTTTATATCCAGTATCATGGCGGTGGCAAATTTCATCATTGGCATTCAGAATAAAGTTCCGAGTGTCCCCCCACGAACATCGTATTTAGCGATGAGCAATAACGATAAGTAGCGTGCTTAACGATGAGTAAAGTATTTACACTGAATTCTGACTTTAAACCGGCAGGCGATCAGCCTGAAGCCATTCGTCGTTTAAAAGAGGGTCTGGAAGACGGGCTGGCGCACCAAACGCTGCTTGGGGTAACGGGCTCAGGTAAGACGTTCACCATCGCCAACGTGATCGCTGACCTCAATCGGCCGACGATGATGCTCGCGCCGAATAAAACGTTGGCAGCCCAGCTGTACGGTGAAATGAAAGAATTCTTCCCTGATAACGCCGTCGAGTATTTCGTCTCGTACTATGACTACTATCAGCCAGAGGCTTACGTTCCCAGCTCAGATACCTTTATTGAAAAAGATGCGTCGGTTAACGAACATATCGAACAGATGCGCCTTTCCGCGACAAAAGCGCTGCTGGAGCGGCGCGATGTGATCGTTGTGGCCTCGGTGTCCGCGATCTATGGTCTGGGCGATCCCGATCTCTATCTGAAAATGATGCTGCACCTGACACAGGGGATGCTGATTGATCAGCGCGCTATTTTGCGGCGTCTGGCCGAATTGCAGTATGCCCGTAACGATCAGGCGTTTCAGCGCGGTACGTTCCGCGTGCGCGGTGAGGTGATCGATATCTTCCCAGCAGAATCTGACGAAATCGCGCTGCGCGTTGAACTGTTCGATGAAGAAGTGGAACGACTGTCGCTGTTTGACCCGCTGACGGGTCACGTTCTCCAAACGGTGCCGCGCTATACCATCTATCCAAAAACGCACTACGTCACGCCGCGTGAGCGTATTTTGCAGGCGATGGAAGACATCAAGGTTGAATTGGCTGACCGTAGAAAGGTGCTACTGGCGAACGATAAGCTGGTGGAAGAGCAGCGGTTAAGTCAGCGCACCCAGTTTGATCTGGAGATGATGAACGAGCTGGGTTACTGCTCCGGTATCGAAAACTACTCACGTTACCTTTCCGGTCGTGGCCCCGGCGAGCCACCACCGACGCTGTTTGACTATTTGCCTGCGGACGGGCTGCTGGTCATTGATGAATCCCACGTCACCGTCCCCCAGATCGGCGGTATGTATCGTGGCGACCGCGCGCGTAAAGAGACGCTGGTCGAATACGGTTTCCGGCTGCCTTCAGCGCTGGATAATCGACCGATGAAATTTGAAGAATTTGAAGCGCTGGCTCCACAGACGATCTACGTGTCTGCGACGCCGGGTAACTATGAACTGGAAAAATCGGGCGGTGACGTGATCGATCAGGTGGTTCGCCCCACCGGATTGCTCGATCCGATCATCGAAGTACGGCCTGTTGCGACACAGGTGGATGACCTGCTTTCCGAAATTCGTCTGCGTGCGGCGATTAACGAGCGGGTACTGGTGACCACGCTGACCAAGCGCATGGCGGAAGACCTGACGGAGTATCTGGAAGAACATGGCGAGCGGGTACGTTATCTGCACTCGGATATCGATACCGTCGAGCGCGTGGAAATCATCCGTGATTTACGTCTTGGCGAGTTCGACGTACTGGTAGGGATCAACCTGCTGCGTGAAGGGCTGGATATGCCTGAAGTGTCGCTGGTGGCGATTCTGGATGCTGATAAAGAGGGTTTCCTGCGTTCCGAACGTTCCCTGATCCAGACGATTGGCCGCGCAGCGCGTAACTTGCGTGGCAAAGCCATTCTCTACGGCGACCGGATTACGGCATCAATGGCGAAAGCGATTGGTGAAACGGAGCGCCGCCGCGAGAAGCAGGAAGCCTACAACACCGAGCACGGCATTGTGCCGCAGGGCATCAATAAGAAGATTTCCGATATTCTGCAACTGGGTCGGCCGACGAACAAAGGCAAAGGACGCGGCAACCGTAAAGCGGCAGAACCGACAGCACGTTATGAACTCATGACGCCGAAGGCGCTGGAACTGAAAATTCGCGAGCTGGAAAGCAAGATGTTGACGCATGCGCAGAATCTTGAATTTGAAGAGGCTGCCGCCCTGCGCGATGAAGTACAGGCACTGCGCGCGCAATTTATCGCGGTATCCTAACGATACCAGCGTTCACTGAGGATCAATGATGAATCAGACTATACCGGGTGTTGAGGTGCTGTTTGTGGCAGGTTTCGGGCCCATCGTGAAAGCACTTTCTGCCAGCCATGCGCTCTATGTCGATACGCTGAAGTTGCCGTTGAAACCCGTTGCGGAAGGGAGCGACTATCTGGTAACTGATGTGCTGGATGGCGTGAAGCATTTCGCGCTGTGGCCGCTGTCACAGGCCAGCGAATCCTGTTTCGGGCAGGAGAGTTGGCCTACGCATTTTCTTGAACCACAAAGCTGGCTGGAATTTGAAGTAGCGGATATGGCTGAAGCGACAGAGGCGCTGAAAGCACAGGGCTATGCGTTGTTGGTGGAAAACCGTCTTGAGCCTTGGGGACAGCAGGTCACGCGTTTCCTGAGTCCCGAAGGCGTGCTGATTGGTGTCACTTATACGCCGTGGTTGCGGGATTGAGAGCCCAGCAGCTGTAATGCACGATCGATGGCCTGGCGCAGCAGTTCGCGGTCATGATGGTGAGGCACATCTTCTGCTGCCAGCGGCTGCTGTACGATCAGACGGTCGCCGATCTGGCTGATATCGACTTTTGGACCGACAATCGCGGCATCCACCACGGGTTTCCCTACTTTGTGTTCAATCCAGGATAGCTTCTCCACCAGCGTCAGGCGGGCGGCAGGGTTGCTCTGCTCATTGCCCAGATTGCCGATGTATACCATTGGCGCGGGCGTGCGGCGGAGCGCCTGTGTTAGATCTTCCAGCAGCAGCAGCGGCATCAGACTAGTCAGAAAGCTGCCGGGACCAATCAAAATCAGGTCGGCCTTTGCGATGGCATCAATCGCCTCGCGCGTGGCCTTGACGGCAGGGTACAGCATCAAATCCTGCGGCAAGGCTGCCAGCTGATCGATCTCGACTTCACCATAAACAGGGTCGCCCTGTTCATCGATCGCCATCAAATCGACAGGATGCTCGGACATCGGAATTAAAAAAGCGTCCACCTTGAGCAGGTTGCGAATCAGATTGATGGCTTCCAATGGACGCACGCTCAGGTGGTCGAGCGCTTTTAGCATCAGGTTACCCAGATTGTGTCCGGCAAGTTCACCGTTACCGTTAAACCGGTACTCAAACATTGCGGATGCGACGCTGGGCGTCGTAATCAGTTGATTCAGGCAGTTGCGGGTATCGCCCCAGGCAATGCCGCCTTCAGAGCGACGAATGCGGCCAGTTGAACCACCGTTATCTGTTGTCGTGACTATGCCGGTTAGCCGTGAACCCAGGGAAGAGAGTGAAGACATCACACGACCTAAACCGTGTCCGCCTCCGAGTGCGACAACCCTGTCGAGGTCGGCCAACGTGCGATTGCGCATAGAAACCTTATGAATGAGCCTGAATAATATGAAGTGTTTGTGACAATCGCCGCTAAGGTAGCTGATTTCACCTTAAAACGCGAAAAATCCTCACACCGGCATGACCTGAGACAAATTCAGGCGCGCATTTTTCCGTATGCTATGCAGTATAAGATATTGAAAATTCGCTATATATTTAATTATATACCGATTTTGAGAGTGGTTGACTGCGCTTTTTCGCAGTAGACTGCTTAATGAAATCACGATTCTTGAGCGGTTATCTCGCGGCTGTTTAACGGATAACTGATAGGAATCAAACTCCTAGCCTTGGTGCCTAAGTGATGCGCTTGTTGCGCGTGATACGGTGCCCTGGCCGTGGCCTTCGCGGTCACCAGGGTGCGAGGCAGAAATGCCTGCATCTCCCGTATTTGGAAAGGTGTTTATGGTGAGTCAACTGACTGATGCGTTTGCGCGCAAGTTCTACTATTTGCGTCTGTCTATTACAGACGTCTGCAATTTTCGCTGTACCTACTGTCTGCCGGATGGTTATCAGGCCAAGGGTACGAACCCACATCGCTTTTTATCACTCGATGAAATTCGTCGCGTCAGCCGCGCTTTTGCCGAATTAGGGACGGAAAAAGTCCGCCTCACGGGGGGAGAGCCGTCTTTACGTCGCGATTTCGTCGATATCATTGCTGCGATCCGTGAAAACCCCGCTATCCGCACGCTGGCGGTAACCACCAACGGCTACCGTTTGGCACGCGACGTTGCTCAATGGCGAGATGCCGGATTAACGGCGCTGAACGTGAGCGTCGACAGCCTGGATGCACGCCAGTTTCATGCGATTACCGGGCAGGATAAATTCCGGCAGGTGATGGACGGCATTGATGCGGCCTTTGACTGTGGCTTTGCCAAGGTCAAAGTCAACACCGTGCTGATGCGTGATGTAAACGCAGGCAGCCTGCACACATTCCTCGACTGGATTAAACACCGCCCGATTCAACTCCGCTTTATTGAACTGATGGAAACAGGAGAAGGGGGCGATGTGTTCCGCCGTCATCACGTTTCCGGCGAAGTGATCCGCCAACAGCTCTTGCAGCAAGGGTGGCAACAGCAGCCACGCGCACGCAGCGACGGCCCGGCTCAGGTGTTCAGCCATCCTGACTATCAGGGAGAAATCGGGCTGATTATGCCGTATGAGAAAGACTTCTGCCTGAGTTGCAACCGCCTGCGCGTATCCGCTGTGGGGAATCTTCATCTGTGTCTCTTTGGCGAACAGGGCATTCCGCTGCGTGATTTGCTGGCCGACGATCGCCATCTTGATGATTTGAAAATGCGCATCTCGGGCGGGCTGTCGACGAAGAAGCAGACTCATTTCCTGCATGAAGGCAACAGCGGCATCACGCAAAATCTGTCATTTATCGGCGGTTAATCCACAACATCACTGATTCTTAAAGGAGCCTGACATGAGCAAAGTCAGCAGCGAATTCGTTTCTCTCAATCTTGCCGTTTTGACCGTTTCCGAACGTCGTACAGCGGAAGATGATTCGTCCGGCGACTATCTGCGTGAAGCGGCACTGTCCTCAGGGCACCGCATTGTTGCCAGCGCCATTGTGAAAGAGAATCTGTACCAGATTCGAGCACAGATCTCAGCGTGGATTGCCAGCGACGAGGTGCAGGGCATTCTGATTAATGGCGGGACGGGCTTTACCGCAGGGGATGTGGTGCCGGAAGCCATTAGTGTCTTGTTTGATCGGGAAATTGAAGGTTTCGGCGAACTGTTTCGCATGGTGTCGTATGAAGATATTGGCACGGCGACACTGCAATCCCGTGCGCTTGCCGGTCTGGCTAACCAGACGGTGATTTTCGCTATGCCGGGTTCGACGCGTGCCTGTCGAACCGCATGGGAACGCATCATTCAGGAACAGCTGGATGCGCGCCAGAAACCGTGCAATTTTTACCCGCACTTGAAAAAATCCTCTTAACGGTAAGCCTTATTCACTATGTCATCATCTAAGCCACAATTGACCCACATTAACGCCGCTGGCGAAGCTGCAATGGTAGATGTTTCCGCCAAAGTTGAAACCGTGCGTGAAGCCCGCGCGGAGGCTTTCGTTGAAATGGCACCGCAGACGCTGGCGATGATTATTGCTGGTAGTCACCATAAGGGGGACGTGTTCGCCACCGCGCGCATCGCCGGGATTCAGGCGGCGAAACGTACCTGGGAACTGATTCCGCTCTGTCATCCGCTGTTGCTGAGCAAAGTTGCTGTCGAGCTGGAAGCGCAGCCGGAGCACAATCGGGTTCGTATCGAATCCGTTTGTCGCCTGACGGGGAAAACCGGTGTGGAGATGGAAGCGCTGACGGCGGCTTCTGTTGCTGCGCTGACTATCTATGATATGTGCAAGGCTGTGCAGAAAGATATGGTGATTGGTCCGGTGCGCCTACTGGCGAAAAGCGGCGGCAAATCCGGCGACTTTACGGCGGAGGGATCATGATTACGATTCTGTTTTTTGCACAAGTCCGTGAATTAATCGAAACAGATAGCCTGTCGCTGCCTGCCGAATATGCCACCGTGGAGGATGTTCGACAGGCGTTGTGCCTGCGCGGCTCTCGTTGGGAACTGGCACTGGAATCCGGCAAGTTGCTGGCGGCGGTGAATCAATCACTGGTTGAACTGTCGCACCCGCTACAGGATGGTGATGAAGTCGCCTTTTTTCCACCAGTAACCGGAGGTTGATCGTGGTCGAAACGCGTATTCAGGTTGGCGAAGCGAACTTCAACGTGGGTGATGAGTATCAATGGCTGGCACAGTGTGATGAAGACGGCGCGGTGGTGACGTTTACTGGCAAGGTGCGTAATCACAATCTGGCGAAAAACGTTAGCGCGTTGACGTTGGAACATTACCCCGGCATGACAGAAAAGGCGCTGGCGGAGATTGTTGAGCTGGCACGCGAGCGCTGGGAACTGCCGCGTGTGAGCGTAATTCATCGGGTCGGCGCACTCTATCCGGGCGATGAAATTGTGTTTGTCGGCGTCAGCGCCGCCCACCGCAGCGCGGCGTTTGATGCTGCTCAGTTCATCATGGATTACCTGAAAACCCGGGCGCCGTTCTGGAAGCGGGAAGCGACGCCGGAAGGTGAACGCTGGGTAGCGTCACGCGACAGCGATAAACAGGCTGCGCAGCGCTGGTAGTCGATTTCTGTGTTAGGATAAAAGGATGGCGGGGTGAGCATTTTCATCCTCGATCCCCCAACAGGCGGTTCGCGCCGCGTTAATCAGATAACTTTATGCAAAGGTAACATCATGGACAGATATCCACGCTCGGGTTCAATTGTTGAACGCTCACAGTCTGGTCTTCAGGCCTATATGGCACAGGTTTATGGCTGGATGGGCTGTGGCCTGCTGTTGACGGCGTTCGTCTCCTGGTATGCGGCGAATACGCCTGCGGTATTTGATTTTGTTTTTTCCAGTCAAATCACTTTCTTCGGGTTGATCATTGCTCAACTGGGGCTGGTGTTTGTGATTTCTGGCATGGTGCAGCGTCTGAGCGGCACGGTTGCCACCTCGCTGTTTATGCTTTATTCCGCGCTGACAGGGTTGACGCTTTCCAGTATTTTTGCCGTTTATTCTACCGAGTCCATCGCCAGTACCTTTGTGATTACGGCGGGGATGTTCGGGGCGATGAGCCTGTATGGTTACACCACCAAGCGTGATTTGAGCGGCTTTGGCAGTATGCTGTTCATGGCGCTGATCGGGATTGTGCTGGCCTCGCTGGTGAATCTATGGCTGAAAAGTGAAGCGCTAATGTGGGCAGTAACCTATATCGGTGTGGTGGTGTTTGTCGGTCTGACCGCGTATGACACCCAGAAGCTGAAAAATATCGGCGAGCAGCTATCCGTTGATGACAAAGACAGCTTCCGCAAATACTCCATCGTCGGTGCGTTGACGCTGTACCTCGACTTCATCAACCTGTTCCTGATGTTGTTGCGTATTTTGGGTAATCGTCGTTAATCCTTGCTCATCTATCTGGCGCGGTTCCACGCGCCAGATAGCTTCCTACCTATCTTTTCCTCTTACCTGCTATTACGCAATGTTCCGCCTAAAAATGGCGTAGGCTGCCGAGCCGGTGGTTAGCGTGATGATAAACAGCGGCCATAAACTCCCCCAGATAATGCTGAAATCCGCATCCTTGAGATAAATCTGTTTGGTGATGTCAGTAAAGTGGCGGATCGGGTTAATCCAGGTGGCGTGCTGCAACCAGACTGGCATGTTCTCAACCGGTGAAACATAGCCAGAAAGCAGGATCGCGGGCATCAGGAAGACGAACACCCCGATAAATGCCTGTTGCTGCGTGGCGCACAGCGAGGAAATCAGCAGGCCGAAACCGACCAGCGACAGACCATAGATCAGCATCGTGGTGTAAAACAGCAGCAGCGATCCGGCAAAGGGGATATGGAAAATCAGTATGCCCGCCAGCAGCACGATCGTGGCCTGAAACGTGGCGACAATCAGCGCAGGTACGGCTTTGCCAATGAAAATATGGCTGGTGGAGAGCGGCGAAACCAGCAGTTGTTCCAGCGTACCCTGTTCCCGCTCACGTGCCACAGAAAGCGCGGTCACAATTAGCACGCCAATCGTGGCGATCATGGCAATCAGCGATGGCACTACAAACCATTTGTAGTCCAGATTTGGGTTATACCAGTGGCGTACCACCAGCTCGCTGTTATGTTGAGTAGCGGTACTTTGAACCGTTCTGGTCGCCAGCAGCTCCAACTGATAATCACGCACGATGTGCTGCACGTCGTTAGCGGCGATCTGGGCGCTGTTGGAGCGTCTGCCGTCCAAAATAAGCTGGAGCGATGCGCTATTCCCGTTGGTGATATCACGCGAGAACTGCGGAGGGAAACGCAGAATCAGTAGTGCTCGCTGATTATCCAGCGTCGGTGCCACGTCCTGTGGGCTACGTAGCATCAGCACACGAGAAAAGGATTTTGCCTTGGCAAAGCGCTGTGTCAGTTCTATCGCATGGGAGCCATTGTCTTCGCTGTAAATCGCAATGGTTGCATTGGTCACGTCGAGCGTTGCAGCGAAAGGAAACAAGGAAACCTGAAGGATAACGGGCAACACCAGAATGGAGCGCGTTTGCGGATCGCGCAGCAGCGATTGCAGTTCCTTGATAATCAACGTCCACAGACGATGCAGCATAGTCACTCCCTAATCCAGTCTGCGCCGGGTTCGCCAGGCAGTCAGGCCAATAAATAGCATCGCGGAGAGAATCAAAAACAGCAGGTTAGTGATCAGCACTGAACCGATGTTTCCCGCGAGAAACAGCGTTTGTAGCGTGCTGACGAAATAGCGTGCCGGGATGAGGTACGACACACCGCGGACAAATTCCGGCATGCTGTCGATTTCAAAAATAAAGCCGGACAGCATGATGGCAGGCAGAAATGCGGCATTCAGTGCCACCATGGCGGCGTTGAACTGGTTGCGGGTGAGGGTGGAAATCAGCAGCCCCATGCCCAGCGTGCTGGCAAGAAATAGGCTACTGATAACAAACAGCAGCAGCAACGATCCGCGATAGGGTACTTGCATGATGAAGGTCGACACCAGAATACACAGCGCCATGGCAATCATGCCGAGGAAATAGTAGGGGATAAGCTTGGACAGCAGTAGCTCGGCGCGGGTGACCTGCGTAGAGAGCAGCGCCTCCATCGTCCCGCGCTCCCACTCACGAGCAATCACCAGCGAGGTAAGGATCGCCCCAATCACCGTCATGATGATGGTAATCGCACCGGGGATGATGAAATGCTGGCTGATGGCGGCCGGATTAAACCAGTAGCGCGATTGCACCTCGATAAGCTGCTCAAAGGTATAACCGCGATCTTCCGCCCGTTGCTGTTGCCAATGAAGCCAGATGCCTTCTGCGTATCCCTGAACGAAGTTTGCCGTGTTGGGTTCGCTGCCGTCGGTGATGACTTGTATTGGTGCGCGATCGCCCGGTCGTGCCAGCCGTTTGGAAAAATCGGTAGGGATGACGATCAGCCCGCGAATGTTACCCGCCTGCATTTGTCGAATTAACTGCTGGCGGTCATTGCTGATGGTCGGTGAAATAAACGGCGAGGCTGCGAAGGTATTTGCCAGATCGCGCGCGTCTTCGCTCTGTTGCTCCATCAGGATACCGACGTGCAGGCGGCTGGAATCCAGATTGATGCCGTAGCCAAAGATAAACAGCAGTAGCAGCGGGATCACGAACGCAATCAACCCGCTGCTGGGGTCGCGCAAGATTTGGCGCGTCTCTTTCAGGCACAGTGCCCGCAGGCGACGCCCTGAAAAATGCGTGCTGCCGTGCTGGCTCGCTTTATCCTGCTCAGTTCTATTCTGTTCAACCATGTTCCGCCTCCCCGTCATACGCCTGAATCAGCGCAATAAACGCTTCTTCCATAGTCGGCGATGGCGTCTGTGGGCTGGCCGCCTGCTGTTTCAGTTCGTCCGGCGTGCCGCTGGCAATTAGCTTGCCGTGATACACCAGACCGATACGATCGCAGTATTCGGCTTCGTCCATGAAGTGGGTGGTGACCATCACCGTGACGCCACGATTGACCATGCCGTTGATGTGTATCCAGAATTCGCGTCGGGTCAGCGGATCGACGCCGGAGGTGGGTTCGTCGAGAAACAGAATATCGGGTTCGTGCATCAGTGCGCAGGCCAGCGCCAGCCGCTGCTTGAAACCCAATGGCAAGGCGTCCGGTGTTTGGCGGTAAATGGGCTGGAAGTTGAAGGCGTCGGTCATTCCGGCCATTTTATCGCGCTGCGCTTTGCCCTTGAGCCCATAGACGCCGGAGAAAAATCGCAGATTCTGTTCGACGGTCAGGTTGCCGTAGAGCGAGAACTTTTGCGCCATATAACCCAAATGCTGACGGGCTTTACCGGAGCTGGTTTTCAGATCCATGTCGAGCACCAGCGCTTTGCCGTCAGTCGGCACCAGCAAGCCGCACATCATCTTGAAGGTGGTTGATTTTCCCGCACCGTTCGGACCGAGCAGACCGAAGATTTCGCCTCGTTTCACCTGAAAGCTGACGTGGTCAGTCGCGGCGAAATCACCAAATTTTTTCGTCAGCGCCTGTGCTTCAATCACCGTTTCGCCGCCGCTGATGTCAATTTGCGGCATGATGCTCGCCAGCGAAGAGTCACTGGCCGGGCCGCCGCCGAGTAGATCGTTAAACGCATCTTCAAAGCGCGGATCGGTGTCGTGCAGGCTGTTGGTTTCCAGATGTAAGGCGGAGAGCAGCGATGTCCGATCCGCGTCGGGTTTTAGCATCAACCTGACGTACTGCCCCTGAATCACGCCGTCGCTGACCTGTGGCAGGCGCAGCGCTTCTTGCAGTACATCTCGATGTCGGCGAGTGCCGGTATCAACCAAAATACAGCGTCCCGCCATGCGTGCGGTCAGATCGCGTGGTGCACCGCGATACAGCAGCTCGCCTTCGTTCAGCAGTAGTACATCCCGACATTGTTCCGCCTCATCAAGGTAAGACGTACTCCACAGGATCAACATGCCATCGTCAGCCAGTTCATGCACCATGTGCCACAATTCACGACGAGAGATCGGATCGACGCCTACACCTGGTTCATCCAGCAGAAGTACTTTAGGCTGTCCTAGTAGCGTACAGGCCAGCCCCAACTTTTGTTTCATACCGCCGGACAGTTTGCCTGCCAGCCTGTCGGTAAAGCGGGTTAAGTCGGTAAATGACAGCAAGCGCTCGAAGGTGTCTTTGCGTACATCGCCAGTGATGCCGCGTAAGTCGGCATACAGCGTCAGGTTTTCCATTACCGTCAGATCTTCATACAGGCCGAATTTTTGCGGCATGTAGCCTAAAATGGCATGGAGCTGACGATCTTCTTCGATGGGGTCAAGATTGGCGACGCGTAACGTGCCGTGACTGGGTGTTAATAATCCCGCCAGCATACGCAGCAGAGTCGTTTTCCCCGCGCCGTCAGGGCCAACCAGCCCGGTCACCGCACCGCTATGTATTTCGGCGGTGAGGCTGGCAAGCGCGGGTTTTTCCTGCCCGGCGAAGCACTTTTCCAGCCCGTCCAACGTAATCTGCGTGGAAGCATTAGTCATGACGAACGGGCTCGTTGGCGCGATTGGCATCTCCAGCGTGCGCATCCTCAAAATGCAGCGTGACCGGCATCCCTTGCCGTAACCCGTCATCGGGATCGTTAACCACAATACGCAGGCGATAAACGAGGTCGGTACGAAGATCTTCGGTTTCGACGCTCTTCGGCGTGAATTCGGCGCTGGGTGACACAAAACCGACTTTACCTCGATAGGGCTGGTTGGGGCGGCCATCGGTGTAAATCAGCATTTGACTACCGGGTACGACGCGGCCGAGATCCTTCTCGCTTACATAGGCGCGTACCCAAACGGGGCGAGTGAGAGAGAGGGCAAAAACGGTGCTGCCCGTCGCCAGCATACTGCCTTTTTCGGCGGCACGGGTGAGGATCACTCCCGGTGAGGGAGCAAGCAACTCCGTGTCCTGCCTATCCAATTGCGCTTGTGCCAGTCCGGCTTCGGCCTGTGCCACGACTGCCTGTGCAGCGGCGATTTCCTGCGGTCGATTGCCGCGCTCAAACTGGCTCAGCTTGTCTTTCGCCGCTTGTAGTGTTGCAAATGCTTGATTGCGCGTTGTTCTGGCGTCGTCCAGCATGTTGGCGGAAATCGCGCGTTTGTCCCACAGCCCTTGCTGACGCTGGTAGAAGCTGTTGGCGTAATCATAGGCCGCCTGACTCTGGACAACCTGAGATCGCACCTGCGCGATCTCTTCCTGCCGGTAGCCTTCCTGCGCAAGCTGAAGCTGTGCTTGCGCGCTGGCGAGATTCGCCTGTGCCTGGTTTTGTGCATTCAGGTAAGACGCGGCATCGAGCGTTGCCAGCGGTTGGCCTGCCTGTACGGCATCGCCTTCATCTACGTTCAACTCTGCCACTCTGCCGCCGACGCGAAAGGCCAGGTTGACGGTGCGGATGTCCACATTGCCGTAGAGCGTGAGCGGTTTTTCCTGCTGCTGATGGTGGTGATAAAAGCCGTAACCCGAGCCGAGCAGGATAAGGATGAGGGCGGCGAACGCCAGTTTTCTCTTGTTCATCACGCATAGTTCCTTGTCTGTCAGCGGTGAGCTTGCCGGCGGTCGCGATCCCGCAGGCCGTTCAGAGGATGCGTCGTCTCTTATTTCTGTAAGTGATTAATAATATGACGAGTTACAGGTCTTTATGGCAATTTGGTGTGATCTGGTTCACAAAAATGCACGGCATCCGTCGAATACCTTCGGGCAGATTTGCCCATATCTGGCACAACCCCTTAATTTTGTTAAAAAAGTGGAAATAAATCGTCGCTATTGTAATTTATTTAATTGAATGATAATAATTGTTATTAGCAATTACATAGCGAGCTGGCGGCATTGATGCAGTGCATAGGGTGGAAACCCCCGCGTTCAATGCCTTAGCCGGTAATACCCGCCAAGATGTTTCGCGTGAAGTGAAGCATTTTGGCATTTTTTTGTCTGCGCCGGGGGGCGTTGTTTTCAGATAAACGCCTCGCTACAGGTGGTGATTTTTATTTACGGTTGAATACATAACCAAAGGGGAAGAACAGTGAACCAGATGCGCATTTTACTCGCATTGATGCCATGCGTGCTGATTGCTCCGGCGTATGCACAAGATGATACAGCCAAAAAGGGTGAGGCGAGCGGTGATGAGATGGTGATTACCGCCTCGCGTTCGAACATCCAGCAGCAGAAAGCACCACAGGTGGTCACGGTGATTACCAAAGAGCAAATTGAGCAGCAGATGCAGGTCACCTCTGACTCATCGCAAATTCTGAGTAACCTGCTGCCTTCGTTCTCCCCCAGCCGGCAGAAAATGAGTGGCAGCGGTGAAACCTTCCGCGGTCGTGCGGCGTTGGTGATGATCGACGGTATTCCGCAATCCAACCCGTTGCGTCCGACCGGACGTGAGATGCATACCGTTGACTACTCGATGGTCGAACGTATTGAAGTGATTCATGGTGCCAACGCCACCAACGGAATGGGGGCGACGGGGGGAGTGATTAATATCATCACCCGGCGGCCGGAAAACGGTTCGTTTAATCAGCACATCAATGTGCAAACCACGCTGCCCACGGAGAAGATTCGCGGCGAAACTGCCAGTTATAAAACCACCTATCGGGTCGACGGGCGCGAGGATTACCTCGATTATCTGTTCTCAATTGGCTATGAGAATCAGGGGTTGTATTTGGACGGCAACAATCGACCTGTCGGCGTGGATAACACGCAGGGCGATACCATGGATTCTCGCGCTTACGATCTGCTCGCGAAAGTGGGGTACTGGCTGGATGACTATCAGCGCGTTCAACTGAGCGTAAATCGCTATCACATCAAAGGTGAAAATAACTACCTGAGCGTGGACGGTATCCGTGATCAGGGTATTCCTACCACGTCAGTACGCGGCACACCGCCGGGTGAGGCACCGAATAACAGTATCTGGACGACGGGGCTGACTTATGAGCATCACGATCTGGCGGGGATGAAGCTGTCCGCACTGGTGTTTAATCAACGCTATGAAGCGCTGTTTGGCGCAACGATTTCAAATACGTTTCAAGATCCCGCGATTGCTCCCCGGGGTACGCTTTATGAGCAATCTCGATCCGTTGCTAACAAATATGGCACTAAATTGGCGTTGACTAAAGACGACTTGCTGGATGACACGCTGAAAGTCACGGTGGGTTTCGATACGCTGTACGATAAGGGCAAGCAGGACCTCTACCTGACCAAGCGAACCTATGTGCCGGAGATGGAATACACCAACTATTCGCCGTTTATTCAGGGCGAATATCAACTGCTGGATAACGTTACGCTACACGCGGGCGTACGCCATGAAATTGCTAAACTCCAGGTCAACGATTATCAAACACTGGCGTCTAACAACAGCGTTACGGTACAAGGCGGTAGCCCGAAATTTAATGAAACGCTGTATAACGCCGGTATCGTCTATGCCGCGACGGATTCACTCAGCCTGTTTGCTAACTACTCGGAAGGGTTTGGAATGCCGGACGTGGGTCGCGCGCTGCGTTCCATCAACCGTACGGGGGTTAGCCTGAAAAATTTTGACGGTTTTAAGCCGATTGTGACGGATAACGTAGAGACGGGGTTCCGTTTTAAACGGGATAAGTTTGATCTTGAAGCTAGCTACTATGAGTCCAAATCGAAACTGGGTGAGCGTGTTAGAGAGAGCGGTGGTGTATTTTTGTCCGATCGTCAGCGTACGCAGATTCGTGGTGTGGAAGTGACTGCGGGTTATCAGATCAACGAGCAGCATAAAGTTAATGCCTCCTACGCGCACAGTGAAGGGAAGTATGACAACGACGGTGATGGTAAAGTGGATAAAAAATTCAATGGTCTGGATATCGCGCCGGATCGCCTGATCACCAGTTGGTCGGCGAACTGGAATGACCAATGGAGTTCGTTCGTGCAGGCGAATTATGCCTTTGGCCGCAGTTTTGACGATGCGGGTATGGCGTTTGACGGTTACCTGTTGATGGATGCGGCGGTGGGCTACAAACTGCCGCATGGTCGCCTCAACGTTGCGGTGGCTAACCTGCTGGATAAACAGTACATCACCTACTATTCGCAGGCGGGGCTTGTTAATGATACGCGCTATTTCTCTGGGCGCGGCCGCACGGTAACGCTGGGTTATTCGATTGATTTCTAAGCTTAACCGATTTAACACCGTCTTCAATTCAGCAACACGGCAGCGTTTGACGCTGGCCGTGTTGTTGTCTTTTTTACTGGTGACGTTGGCGCAGGCGGCGGAACCACCGCGTCAGATTCGGCATGCGCTGGGTGTGACCTCGGTAACAGGGACGCCGCTGCGTATCGTGACGCTGTTTCAGGGGGCGACCGACTCTGCCGTCGCGCTGGGAATCAAGCCAATTGGCGTGGTGGAATCGTGGACGGAGAAGCCGATTTATCGCTACCTTCGTCCCGCCTTGCAGGGTGTCACGCAGGTTGGGCTGGAAACGCAGCCCAGTCTGGAAACCATCGCGCTACTCAAACCTGACCTCATCGTGGCGTCGACGTTTCGGCATGAGAAAATCTACGGTCTGCTGTCGCAGATCGCGCCGACGATTGCGCTGGACAAGGTGTCTGAATTTAAGGACACGGTGCAGATGATGGGCGTAGCACTGAACCGGGAAGATAAGGCGAACGAGATTTTATCCCATTGGGATCGGCGCGTGGATTCCCTGCGCGACCAGCTGAAAGCGCGGTTTGGCGAACGCTGGCCGCTCAGCGTGTCTATCCTTGAATTCCGTGAAGATCACCTGCGTACCTATCTGCCCGCCAGTTTCGCTGGATCGGTGCTGTCGGAAATCGGTTTTGTCTGGTCGCGGCCGGAAAGCTACACGTCAGGCGTGATGCAAAAGCTTACGAGTAAAGAGAGCATTCCGGTGGTGGATGCCGATCTGTTCTTTGTGTTGCTGCGGTCAGACAAGCCTGCGGTAGCGCAGAACTATCGTGACTGGCAGGCTCATCCGCTCTGGCAGCGGCTGCATGCGCCTCAGCAGCAACAGGTTTATCCGGTGGATAACGTAGCCTGGAGCCTGTCTGGCGGTATTTTGGGCGCGAATAATATGCTGGATGATATCGAACGGCAGTTTGCTGGCAAAGCTGAAACTGCGGGTAAAAAAAGCGATATCACCAAGGAGAGCCAGACGCGATGAGAAAATGCATCGTGACGGCAGTGGGTGTCGTATTACTGCTGCTGAGTATTGCCGCTAGTCTGATGTTGGGGCAAACGACGATTTCGCTTAGCGCGGTATTCAACGCGCTGTTCCATTACGATCCGCAGCAGATCGATCACATTTTGGTGCTGACGACCCGCCTGTCGCGGACGGTGATTGCCATCGTTGTCGGTGCCAGCCTTGCTGTTGCCGGCGCGCTAATGCAGGCGCTGACGCGCAACCCGCTGGCCTCGCCGGGGATATTTGGCATTAATGCGGGAGCCATGTTTGCCATCGTCCTGCTGTCTTCGCTATTTACCTTTTCCTCGCAGATCGCGCTGGCGTGGACGGCCTATCTGGGCGCGGCCGTTGCTGGCGTTATGGTGTACGTGCTGGGAACGCTGGGCAATGCTCGTTCCAGCCACTTACGTATTGTGCTGGCCGGAGCCGCCATTAGCGCGCTGTTTATTTCGTTTACGCAGGCGTTGCTGGTGATCAATCAGGACGGGCTGGACAGCATGCTGTTCTGGCTGGCCGGGTCGGTGTCCGGCCGTAGTCTGTCGATGCTGTTACCGCTCCTGCCGTACTTTGTTATCGCGCTATTCCTCGCGCTGCTGCTGGCGCGTCACCTGAATATTCTGGTAGCAGGCGACGAGATTGCCAAAGGGCTGGGACAGCGAACGGCGTTGGTGCGTGCGCTGTCCGGGCTGTGCGTGATCGGGTTGGCGGGCGGCGCGGTGGCAATAGCCGGAAATATCGGTTTTGTCGGGCTGATCGTGCCGCATATTGTGCGCCGCGTGCTGTCTGCCGATCACCGCTGGCTGCTGCCCGGCTGCGCTATTTTCGGTGCCACGCTGTTGCTGCTGGCTGATGTCGCCTCGCGTCTGCTGATCGTGCCGCAGGAAGTGCCAGTCGGGGCAATGACTGCGCTGCTGGGGGCACCCTTCTTCATTTATCTGGCGAGAAGGGGAATGCGGCATGGGTAAGGTGTATACCGTGCGCGTGGGAAGGGTATCGCGCCAGATTGATCGCCGCACGTCTGCGGTGGCGTTGTCGCTCCTGCTGGTGTTGCTAGCGGTGGTGTTCCTCTCGCTGTCGCTGGGCGAGGTAGTGCTGTCGCCCGTGCAGGTGATGTCGGCGCTGCTGGGAAAAGCAGACAGCGGCGTACACTTTATCGTCAACGACCTGCGGTTGCCGCGTGCGTTGCTGGCGCTACTGGTGGGTGGCGCGCTGGCGATATCCGGCTTGATTCTGCAAAGCATTGTGCGTAACCCGCTGGCGTCGCCGGATATTCTGGGGATTACTAGCGGCGCATCGGCAGCAGCGGTATTCTTCCTCTCGTTTCTGGCAACGACGATAAGCCAGCGCTGGCTCCCTGTGGCAGCAATGGGTGGGGCGTGGATCACCGCTGTTGCCATTTATCTGCTGGCCTGGAAACAAGGCGCATCGCCGCTGCGACTGGTATTGGTCGGCGTTGGGTTGTCCGCTATTATGGGTGCGGCGGTGACCATGATGCTGGTGTTTAGCCCGATAGGCACCACGCTGACGGCCTATGTCTGGCTGACGGGCAGTATTTATGGCGCACAGTGGCAGCATGTGTCGGCGCTGGCGGGTTGGTTGCTGCTTGGCGCACCGTTTTTAGTGGGGCTGGCGCGACATGTTAATGTCCACGAGCTGGATGACGCGCTGGCCTGCGGTGTCGGGCAATCTGTCGGGCGCATCCGGCTCGCGCTGTTGACGCTGAGTGTCGCGCTGGCAGGAGCTGCGATTGCCTATGCGGGCGCGATGGCATTTGTCGGCCTGCTGGCTCCGCATATTGCGAAAAAGTTGGCGAGCCGTTCATTCCCCGGACTGGCGTTGGTGTCGGCGCTGACGGGCGGATTACTGGTGATGGTGGCCGATTTACTTGGCCGCACGGCATTCCTACCGTTGGATCTGCCTGCTGGCATTTTTATCTCCGTACTTGGGACGCCTTTCTTTATCTACTTATTGCTTCGGCAACGTTACTGAGATCGCAAGATTATGCTAGAGAATGTGTTGCCGACACACGTGCCCCCAACTGACCAAGAGGCGATTGCCAGCCAGTCGCTGACGCTGAGTTACGAAAAACAGGTCGTGATTGATGCGCTGGATATCACGCTGCCAGCCCGGAAAATTTCGGTGTTGGTGGGCAGTAACGGCTGCGGCAAGAGCACATTATTGAAGTCGTTTGCTCGTCTGCTGAAACCCACGAGTGGGACGATTATTGTCAACGGGGCGGATATTCATCGACAGTCCACCGTTGAGGTGGCGAAGTCACTGGCGATTCTTCCGCAAACGCCGACCGCGCCGGAAGGGCTGACGGTCTATCAACTGGTAAAAATGGGGCGCTACCCGCATCAGTCATGGTTGAAGCAGTGGTCGGAAACGGACGAAGAAAAAGTGCTTCAGGCGTTGCGCAGCACCGGCGTGCTGGCATTAAAGGATCGTGCGGTGGATTCGTTGTCCGGCGGGCAGCGCCAGCGTGTCTGGATCGCGATGACGCTGGCGCAGGATACCGATATCGTTCTGCTGGATGAACCGACGACCTACCTCGATCTGGCGCATCAGATGGAAGTGCTGGATTTGTTGCGGGAACTGAACGCGCAGCAGCACAAAACCATCGTGATGGTGCTGCATGATTTGAATCTGGCGTGTCGCTACGCACATCACATGGTGGCGGTACATAACCGGACGGTGTTTGCGCAGGGCAATCCGCGTGACATTCTCACGGAAGCCACGGTAAAAACGGTGTTTAACCTGAACTGCCGCATCATTGACGATCCGTTCTTCGGCACGCCGCTGTGCATTCCATTTGGACGTGAAGCGGCAGCGACGGAGGCTACAGGCGATGTCGGCTAATTGTCTGACGCCACCGTTGCTGTCGTCGCCGCTGGAATACTGTCAAAACGGCGCCTTATTTCACCCCACCAGAAAAACAGGCTGATACAGATAAAAATCCCTTAGTGGTCGGAATCTCTGCTACAATCGTCGGCAGTCATGCACCGTAGTTGTGCTCGTTCATCGTGGTTGTTGCGTATGTCGTTGTTTACGTAGATTGTTAAGTAAATTGTTACGTTAATCGTGGCTCGCCAAACCCGTCTTATTGACCCTCTGAAAACTACACCGGCTGCTGTCCGGTCAGAGCGGATCTGGAGTTGTTCTTTTTATGTCATTTGATTCTCTCGGCCTGAGTGCCGATATTCTGCGCGCGATTGATGAGCAGGGTTATCGCGATCCTACTCCTGTTCAGCGTCAGGCGATTCCTGTCGTGCTGGAAGGGCGCGATTTAATGGCCAGCGCCCAAACGGGTACGGGTAAAACGGCGGGCTTTACGCTGCCGTTATTACAATTGCTGACCAGCCGTGAAGCGCAGCACAAAGGGAAAGGTCGTCGTCCGGTACGCGCACTGATCCTGACGCCAACCCGTGAACTGGCTGCGCAGATTGATGAAAATGTGAAGGCGTATAGCAAGTATCTGAGCCTGCGCTCACTGGTCGTATTTGGCGGCGTGAGCATTAACCCACAGATGATGAAGCTGCGTGGTGGCGTGGATATTCTGGTGGCGACACCGGGGCGTCTGCTCGATCTGGAGCATCAGCGTGCCGTTGACCTGTCACAGATTGAAATTCTGGTGCTGGATGAAGCGGACCGTATGCTGGATATGGGCTTCATTCACGACATTCGCCGTGTACTGGCGAAGCTGCCTGCTAAGCGTCAAAACCTGCTGTTCTCCGCGACCTTCTCTGATGAGATCAAAGCGCTGGCGAACAAGCTGCTGACCCATCCGGCGTCGGTTGAGGTTGTGCGTCGTAATACGCCGTCTGAACTGGTTACGCAGCATGTGCATTTTGTTGATAAGCGCCGCAAGCGTGAACTGCTGTCGCAGTTGATTGGTGAAAATAACTGGCAGCAGGTGCTGGTCTTTACCCGCACCAAACATGGCGCTAACCATCTGGCTGAGCTGCTGGAAAAAGACGGTATTACCGCGGCGGCTATTCACGGTAACAAAAGTCAGGGTGCGCGTACTCGCGCGCTGGCAAACTTCAAAGACGGCAGCATTCGTGTGCTGGTCGCAACGGATATCGCCGCGCGTGGTCTGGATATCGACCAACTGCCGCACGTGGTGAACTATGAGCTGCCAAACGTGCCGGAAGATTACGTTCACCGTATTGGTCGTACCGGTCGTGCGGAAGCGACGGGTGAAGCGCTGTCGCTGGTCTGTGTGGATGAGCACAAACTGCTGCGTGACATCGAGCGTTTGCTGAAGCGTGAAATTCCGCGTATCGCTATCGAAGGCTACGAGCCGGATCCGTCCATCAAGGCAGAACCGATTGTGAATGGTCGTCAGGGCAACCGTGGCGGCGGCGGTGGCGCGCGTAACGCAGCACCGCGCGCGCAATCAGGTGCACCACGCGGTCAGTCCGAGCGCAGCGAACGTAGTCAGGGTCAGGGCGAACGCCGTCCGGCCGATGGCAATCGCCAGCCGCGTAAAGCGGGCGGTAATAGCGATAGTCCTTGGGCTACTGGCGGAAAAGGCAAGGGTGGCGGTGAAGGTCAGCGCCGTGCACCACGCCCGCAAAACCGCAGTAAGCCAGCGGACAAGTAAAATCGATAGGGAGCCAGCGGCTCCCTTTTTTTATCGCGTAATTTTGCCGTAGCAGATTGCGCAACTGGATGGTGAGAGATAGAGCATCACCGTGCGAGATCGCTGCAAATAGATGTCGAATATTTGCTCAAACATGACCATTTGGGCATAGTAAACATTCCAAATGAAGGTTTGTTATGAAGACATTTAGCCTATCCACGACTCAGACCAAGCCGCCTCGTTTGTGGCAGGTGGCCGGATTAAATCATTCGGATGGTGTCGCGCTTCTGGGACAGATTAGCGAAGGCCTTGAGGGCAATGTTGCTAACCTTATCGCTGACTGGGCGAAGATAACGCAAAACGACCTGCGTAAAATGTCCGGCATTCCGTCAACGACGTTTAGCCGCAGTGTCAAAGCGAGATTTAGCGCGGATCAAAGCGAACGGCTGGTGCGTATCATCCGTGCTATTGATCGGGCGGTAGACCTGTTCGAGGACGCTGATGCACCTGCATGCCGCGCAGATCCTGGATCATTACACGCTAATGCGAATCGATGTGCCTGAAGATCAGATTCAGAGTGCCGATATGGATGCATTGCCAGACAACTGGGCTGCTGAAGAAGCGCCGCCGGATCTGGCGGTATACGGCGATGCGGTTGGTAAAAACGTAGGTGAAGCAAACGTGATTTTTATCCTGTAGCGGCGGACATTCGCCCGCCTCACACTTTTCTGAACGCGATTATTTCGCCGCCAGTAGGCATAAATTCAATGCCACTTCATACGATTTCACAAACGATGGCACAGGAAGAAACTCAAAGCGTGAGTGGAAATTGTGTGCGCCAGTGAAAAAGTTTGGCGTCAGCAATCCTTTGGCGGACAGTGCTGCACCGTCCGTGCCGCCGCGCATGGGTGTCACCTTGGGTTCAATGCCCAGCGTGTCAAGTGCGGCAAACAGCAGGTCGATAGCTCGGCGATCGTCAGTGATGGCGTTGCTGATATTGCTGTAGATATCGGTGAGGGTGTAGGTCACGCTGCCCGTCGGGTACTGCGCGCCAATCTTCTCTGCGAACGCGGCGATCTGCTGCTTCCGCTGTTCAAACGTGGCTAAATCAAAATCCCGAATTGAAGCTTTGAGCTTCGCTTCATTGGCATTCGCCGTCAGATCGTTAAACCAGACATAGCCCTCGCGTCCTTCTGTCTGTTCTGGTGTCTGCTGGCGATCGAACTGGCTGATAAAGTCGTGCGCCATGAGCAACGGATTGACCAGCACGCCTTTCGCCGACATCGGATGCGCGGGTACGCCGGTAAAGCGAATTTCCGCTGAGGCGGCATTGAAGTTCTCATACACTACTTCACCCAGCTCGCAGCAGTCGATGGTGTAGGCGAAATCGACATCAAAGCGTTTGAGATCGAGTGCTTTCGCACCACGCAGCCCAATCTCTTCATCCGGCACGAAAGCCACTACGATATCGCCGTGTGGCGTCGCGTCGGTCAGGTTCTCCATGAGCGTCATCACCACGGTAACAGCAGCCTTGTTGTCCGCGCCGAGTACGCTGGTGCCGTCGCTAAAAATAATGTCCTGCCCAACATACGGCAGAATTTCCGGGTGTTGCGCCGTGCGCAGCCAGATGTCCTGTTCGGTGTTCAGACACAGGTCTTTTCCGCTAAAGCGCAGCGTTTGCGGGTGAATATGCGGCGACAGGCCAACGTCAACCGTATCGATATGGGTAATAAAACCGATACGCGGGGCGGAGGGGCAGTTGCCTGGCTTCACGGCCGTCACGGTAGCGTGCTCATCAATCACGACATCCTGTAGACCCAGCGCGCGTAACTCATCCGCCAGCAGTCGTGCCATTTCATGTTGTTCCGGCGTACTGGGCAATGTTGTCGAACGGGCATCGCTTTGGCTGGTGACGGCGAGATAACGGTAAAAACGGTTGCTGAGTTGATGAGCCAGACTGTCGGTCATAACGAATCCTTTTTATTCTGCAATACCTATGGTTGTTATCCTAACGTAGAAATTATTTCATTTGAGGATTTTATTTGTCATTTTATCGTCATGATTTTTATCGCGGTGTGCTGGAATATAAATAATAAGCGAGGTCTGGAATGAAAAAAGCAGGAATACGATTCACATTGGCAGCGTTAACGCTGGCAGTCGCTTCAGCGGCCTCGGCGAATACGCTGGTGTATTGCTCGGAAGGATCGCCGGAAAACTTTAACCCGCAACTTTATACTTCTGGCACCAGCGTGGATGCTAGCGCGGTACCGATTTATAACCGTCTGGTGGATTTCAAGGTGGGCACCACGGATCTGGTGCCGAGTCTGGCGGAGCGCTGGGACATCAGCGCTGATGGGCGCATCTATACCTTCCATTTGCGCAAAGGCGTGAAATTCCAGAGCAATAAATACTTCAAACCTTCGCGTGATTTTACCGCTGACGACGTCATTTTCTCCTTCATGCGGCAAAAAGATCCGCAGCATCCTTACCACAGCGTCTCGAAAGGGACCTATGCCAATTTTGAAAGCTTATCCTTTAGCTCACTGATTCAGAGCATCGAGAAAGTGGATGACCACACGGTGCGCTTTACGCTCTCCCATGCCGAAGCGCCGTTTCTGGCTGATTTAGCCTGGTACTTCGCGTCAATTCTCTCTGCGGAATATGCCGATGCGATGCTCAAAGCCGGCACGCCGGAGCGCGTGGATATGGAACCGATTGGCACCGGACCTTTTGAATTAGCGCAGTATCAGAAAGATTCGCGCATTCTATTTAAGGCGTTCCCCGCTTATTGGGAAGGCAAGGCTAAGCTGGATCGGTTGATCTTCACTATCACGCCGGATGCCTCCGTGCGGTACGCCAAGTTGGAAAAGAATGAGTGTCAGGTGATGCCGTTCCCTAATCCTGCCGACCTGCCGCGCATGAAAGAAAACAGGGACATCGTGCTGATGCAAAAGGCCGGGCTGAACACCGGCTTCCTGTCGTTCAATACCCAGAAGGCACCGACGGATAATGTGAAAGTGCGGCAGGCGTTAACGATGGCGATTAACAAGCCGGCGATTATCGAAGCCGTTTTTCAGGGAACCGGAACGGCGGCGAAAAATCTGCTGCCGCCGGGCGTCTGGAGTGCCGATAGCGACCTGAAAGATTATGGCTACGATCCCGAGAAGGCGAAGGCATTGCTGAAAGAAGTGGGTTTGGCGGAAGGCACTGCCATCGAGCTGTGGGCGATGCCGGTGCAGCGTCCGTATAACCCGAACGCCCGCCGTATGTCTGAGATGATTCAAGCCGACTGGGCGAAAGTCGGCGTACAGGCGAAGATTGTCACCTTCGAGTGGGGCGAATACTTGAAAAGGGTGAAAGGCGGTGAACATCAGGCGGCATTGATGGGTTGGACAACGGCGACGGGCGATCCTGATAACTTCTTCGGGCCGCTTTTTACCTGCACGGCGGCTAACGGCGGCTCCAACTCGGCAAAATGGTGCTACGCACCGTTTGATAAACTCATTACCGACGCGCGTGCTTCACAGGATCACCCGCAGCGAATCGAGCTATACAAGCAGGCGCAGCAGATGATGCACGATCAGGCTCCGGCCGTTATGATTGCGCATTCCACCATCTTTGAGCCAGTCCGTAAGGAAGTGACGGGGTATGAAGTCGACCCGTTCGGTAAGCATATTTTCTATCAGGTCGATGTGAAGAAATAAGACGCTGAGAATCCGGCACCGCGTGCCGGACTCAGACCGTTGACAAACTTATTTGTCGAACGAAAACGGGAGTAACGGAATAGAAGAGTAAAGCGTTTGCGCCATGGACAAAAACGTCAGGAACGTTTTTGAACGTCGCTAGCGACGGCCCTGAAAGGGTGAATCTCAGGGATGAGATTCATATCTGCGCAATCCGAGCGTACAGGGATGTATTTACAGCGTCTTTACGATCTATCCGTTACTACCGCTCTACGGACTCTGGTGTGATGCGGTTATTCGGCTTCGTCGCCGTAATACAGCTTACCGATGCGGATAATATCGCGCCCCTGTGATTTGCGGTGCTTATTGGAATCGCGCAGGGAATAAATGCAGCCGCAATATTCCTGTTGATAGAAACGTTCACGCTTACTGATTTCGATCATGCGAGCCGAACCGCCGCCTTTACGCCAGTTGTAATCCCAGTAGGTGACACCGGGGTATTTCTGTGCCGCGTTCTGGCCACATTCGGTAATCTGCTGCATGTTTTTCCAACGGGAAATCCCTAGCGAACTGGAAATGACGCTAAAGCCGTTTTCCGCGGCGTACAGCGCTGTTCGCTCGAAGCGCATATCAAAACACATGGTGCAGCGAACGCCACGTTCGGGTTCCCACTCCATGCCTTTGGCGCGTTCGAACCAGTTATCTGCGTCGTAATCTGCATCGATGAACGGCACGTTATGCTGTTCGGCGAAACGGATGTTTTCCTCTTTGCGGATCAGATACTCACGCTGGGGATGAATGTTGGGGTTATAGAAGAAAATGGTGTAATCGATGCCAGAAGCGGTGAGGGCTTCCATGACTTCACCCGAGCAAGGCGCACAGCAGGAGTGCAGCAGCAGTTTGTCTGCGCTGTTGGGCAGTACAAGCTGGGGACGTTTAAATTCTGCGGTTTTGACATTCGACATGGTTTTGACGTTCGACATAAAAAATAGCCACTTCGTTGTGGTCCGTAAGGACGGTAGCATCACAAATTCGTCACGAATTATTGATGATATGCTCACAAGAGGCAACCTCGTGGTCCGTCCAGCGTTATCTTTCCCGTTGCGTTCCCCGTATAATACCCCCTAAGATTGCCTGCTTTTTTTGGCCTGAATGGCTGTGATTAACGATCAAATGGTTACCGAGTAGCGTTATGCGTGTTCTGCTTGCCCCGATGGAAGGGGTTCTTGACTCATTAGTGCGAGAGCTGCTGACCGAAGTAAATGATTATGATCTATGCATCACCGAATTTTTACGTGTGGTGGATCAGTGCCTGCCAGTGAAATCCTTTTATCGCCTTTGCCCGGAGCTACACCACGCTAGCCGCACGCAGTCGGGTACGCTGGTGCGTGTGCAGCTATTGGGGCAATACCCGCAGTGGCTGGCGGAGAATGCGGCGCGGGCGGTGGAACTGGGCTCGTATGGCGTCGATCTTAACTGCGGCTGCCCGTCGAAGCTGGTGAACGGTAGCGGGGGCGGGGCGACGTTGTTAAAAGATCCCGAGCTGATTTATCAAGGCGCAAAAGCCATGCGTGAGGCGGTGCCTGCGCATTTACCCGTCACGGTGAAGATCCGCCTGGGCTGGGATTCTGGCGCTCGTCAGTTTGAAATTGCTGATGCGGTGCAGCAGGCGGGGGCAAGCGAATTGGCAGTGCATGGTCGCACCAAAGAAGACGGTTATAAGGCTGAGTGCATTAACTGGCAGGCGATAGGGGACATTCGTCAGCGTCTGCGAATTCCGGTGATCGCCAATGGTGAAATCTGGGACTGGCAGAGTGCTCAGGATTGTATGGCGACGACGGGCTGCGATGCCATCATGTTGGGGCGGGGCGCGCTGAATGTGCCGAATCTGAGCCGCGTGATTAAGTATAACGAGCCGCGTATGCCGTGGCCGGAAGTCATGCTATTGCTACAGAAATATGTGCGGCTGGAAAAGCAGGGTGATACGGGAATGTATCACGTCGCACGCATCAAACAGTGGCTTGGCTATTTGCGTAAGGAGTACGAGGACGCCACCGAATTATTCAGCGAAATTCGCACCTTGAAGACCTCAACGGATATCGCCCGTGTGATTGGTGAACCATAAGCGCTCACCGTTTCCTCATTTTTTGCCTTCCCACTTTGCGTGTTTTCATCACGTTGTCCAGATTTAACGCACCATGAAAGCTCGCCACTTGGTGATGCTTTCGCTCGGCGTTTTTTCTCGCCCGCTGACGAATTTGCCTTTGGTGGTTTATCCCAATTCCGGCGCGCAGTATGATGCAGTAACCAAAACCTGGAGCAGCACTCATGATGCCGCATGCTCGTTGACGGCATATCTGCCCGAATGGCAGGCTGTGGGAGCGCGTCTGATTGGCGGCTGTTGCCGAACTACACCTGCTGATATCGCCGATATTGCACGCTGCTGTCAGCACTAAAATAAGTACTTGTATAAGGAGATGCCGTGATGGGAAATGATGTGGATCTGCAACATGTGTATTCGCTTGCCAGACAGCGCGTCGCGCCGGATGCGCCGATAACGGTGCTGTGCATTGGTGAACAGCAGACGACCGTCATCTGCGGAACGGCATCACAACCGTCAGCAACGCTGCAATTGACTATCGGTTTTGACAAAACCGCGGCGACGTTTTTCAAACATCTTCCCCCGACCCCTGATGAAATGGAATTGGCGATCATGGCGGTAGAAGATGAGGTGACGCGTATTCGGCACGACATCCCTACGGATTCCGTTTTGTTCTCTTTCGACCCCGCATTGGTGACAATTGCACAGATTTCGGGAGCAGAAGAAGAGGATGCCGGATGGCGGCTGCCGCAGGATGATATGGAACGAACATTTAAACGTCTGGAACGTGTCATGTTGGGGAGCCCAGCAGGCTGGGAAGGGATTCCGCTAGAAAACGCTTTTTCCGCCCGGTTACTTATTTTACGTGAGTTTATGCACCATCACGGCTTCGATTCTGCACTGATCTTGCTGTTACCTGCGGTTGCTGCGTGAAGAACTAGCGGTTTTTTCTTTCTCAGCTACTATTAACGGCGGTCAGCGTCCAGTGTGATTCTGACCGCCTTTTTTTAATGGGACGTCGCTAATGGCATTTGTTGCCAAAAAGCGGTGCAGGGGATAGCTGATATCGTAAAGCAATCACGCAGTAATATGTTCGCGGTGACCGGATGTGACAGGACGTAGGGTGTTAATCAAGGAGGATAAAGGACGGCCATTGGGCCATATTATGTTACCTGTATGATCTATTTTGCGGATGACTGAATCATTATTATCTTGAATTTCCGTATGACAGCGTAATAAAACGCTGATCGATATGGTGGAGAGTCAATTTTATTTCAGGGAATCTAGTGAGGGAAAAAACATGGTTGAACATTTCACAGGGAAATATGAAGTTGAACTTAAATTTCGCATCGACGATATAGCCGTTTTTAGGAATACGCTTTTTAGTCTTCACCCAGAAGCTTTCGTCTTTGAAAATAAAGAACATGATATTTATTACGATGACTCAGAGAAGCGACTACAACAGCAAAATATCAAAATGCTGGTGCGCCGCATGGAGCCATCGGGGATAAAACTCTGGATTGTTAAAGGGCCGGGAGCGGATCGTTGCGAAGCGGTTAACGTCGAAGCCTTTGAAAAAACCGACAGTATGCTACAGACGTTAGGGTA
Source organism: Pectobacterium araliae (assembly GCF_037076465.1). NCBI lineage: Bacteria > Pseudomonadati > Pseudomonadota > Gammaproteobacteria > Enterobacterales > Pectobacteriaceae > Pectobacterium > Pectobacterium araliae. Next base: position 1,778,863 of record NZ_AP028908.1, read on the forward strand.
TCAGCCCTTGTTTGAAATTCATAAAATTCGCAGTATCTATTTTTTAAATATTTTCCATATCACCCTCGATTATATTGAGTCGCTTGGGTATTTTGTCGAAATATCAGTGATGACCGATGACGAAACCCAGTTGAAAGCACTCAGGGAACGGTGTATAGAGTGTGCATTACGGCTCCAATTGTTATTGGATAATATTGAAACGAAATCTTATTACCAATTATTAGGCTTTAATTGATTGTTCTTTTTGGGTTATTGAGTTGTTGCTTTTATTGTTCAATTTACACACGGGGAAATGATGAAGAAATCTATTTCGGCGGTGCTGGCCACGGTAGTGATGGTGTTTTCTCTGTCCGTTCATAGTAGCGATGTGGCGCACTATAAAGACGGCACCTACATCGGTAAAGCGCAGGGTAAGGCAGCAGAAGTTGAAGTCACGGTCAGCATTAAAGACGGGAAGATCGCAAACGCTGAAGTGTTGAAGCATGGCGATACCGAGGCGATGATGCTGAGCGCGACCGATCAAATTGTGCCGGAACTTCTTGAGAAGCAGGATGTTAACAAGGTGGATGCGGTAACGGGGGCCACCTTATCGAGCCAGGGGGTGATTAACGCGGTGAAACAGGCGCTAGAACAGGCGAAAGTTACGCCGTAATCGTAAGTAACTGCCACCGTTGAGGAAGGAATCGTACTGCCGTGGAAAACCTGTTGATTATTCTGCGTCACACGCCTTATTGGGTGTGGGCTATTTTGGGTTACCTGATTTATGCTGGCGTAAAAGCCAGTCAGCCGAGGCAACAGTCGTTGGCGCGGGTGTTTGTCGTACCCACGGTTTTCATGGTGTGGGGTATTAGCGCGATTTTCCACACGCTGATGCTTCCGCTTGCCGCGGCGGGGGGATTTCTACTGATGCTGGTGATTGGGCTGAGCATCGGATGGATGTGGGGGAAAACGTCAGGAACCTATCTATCGGAATCGCGTAGTTTTCAACGCACTGGTTCATGGTGGCCGCTGGTCTTGATGCTGCTGACGTTTTGTTCTCGTTTCTACTTTTCCGTCCAGTTAGCTCGGTTTCCCGCATTGGCACATGACACAGTGTTCTGTCTGATGTCCGGCGCGGCGAGCGGAATAACGGCCGGGATATTCAGCGGCGTTAGCCTGCATTTGCTCAACCAGATGCGCAAAATAAAACCGCACCTGACGTAATGCTATAAAAAACAGTATGTTGCTATAATCGTTTGTCAAAATTTGTCACAAAGCTTTTTCTGCTGCATGAGTGCGTGGGGAGAGGCGGTAAATTATAATGACGATGCCTATCCCTTTCATTTAACAGAATACTGTTTAAGTTATTGAAGAATGACTAAAAATTTTAAGCTTTCTCTTTTTGGCCTGTTGGTTCTGTCAACCCATGCTGTGATGTTGCCTCAGGCTGTGGCGAAAGCGCCGACGTATTCCGCTGGTAGCGCGCATCAGGAAATTGCTTCCGGTAGCGCGATGGTGGTGGATTTGAGTGATAACCATATTCTTTATTCCAGTAATCCTGATGTCGTTGTGCCGATTGCGTCGGTGACAAAGCTGATGACGGCGCTGGTGGTGCTGGATGCCAACCTGCCGCTGGATGAAATGATCTCCGTGGATATCAGCCAGACGAAAGAAATGAAAGGGGTGTACTCACGCGTTCGCCTGAACAGTGAGATCAGCCGCCGTGACATGCTGTTACTGGCGCTGATGTCATCCGAAAACCGTGCGGCCGCCAGTCTGGCTCACCACTATCCGGGTGGCTATCAGGCGTTTATCCGTGCAATGAATGCCAAAGCCCGCGCACTCGGTATGGCACACACGCGTTATGTAGAGCCAACCGGCCTGTCGATTAATAATGTGTCGACCGCCCGTGACCTCACCAAGCTCCTGATTGCCAGCAAGCAATATCCATTACTGAGTCAGCTCAGCACGACGCAGGAAAAAACGGCGACGTTCACCCACCCGGCGTATAGCCTGCCGTTCAGAAACACCAATCATTTGGTTTATAACGCCGACTGGAGTATTCAACTGACTAAAACGGGCTTTACGAATCAGGCCGGGCACTGTCTGGTGATGCGCACGATCATTAATCAACGGCCTGTTGCGCTGGTGGTGTTGGATGCATTCGGTAAATACACGCACTTTGCGGACGCTAACCGCCTGCGTAAGTGGATTGAAACCGGTAAGGTCAGCGAGGTGCCTGCTGCGGCATTGAGCTATAAGAAACAAAAATCGCTGGCTTCTCGCCAACCGCAGAGTATGGCGAATATCGATACTGAATAAGAGATTACCCCTTCCCATGTTACGTTTTGACGGTGGCTTGGCAAGCCACCGTCTGCGATTGCGTTAGGCGCGGGCGCGAAAGTCCTCTACCACTTCACCTGCATTTGTCACATCTTCTTCGTGTGCGGCTTCGCGCCAGGTTTCTGCTAAGGCGTCTTGCAGCCATTGCTGCATCGCGGGCAATGCCAACACGCGGTTGCAGTAGGCGGCGGCTTCCGGCGAAACGGGAAGTTGATAGGTTTTGATACGGAAAACGACGGGGGCAAAAAACGCGTCTACCGCTGAAAATGATTTCCCTGCCAAAAACGGCCCGCCAAACCGTGTTAACCCTTCCTGCCATAGTTCACCGATACGCGTAATGTCGCTGCTGAGAGCAGGAGATATCTCGTTTAGCTTGACGCGCACGCCGCAACTCATGGCGCAGGTATTGCGCAGTGCCGTAAAGCCGGAATGCATTTCGGCGGCGGCGCAGCGTGCCCAGGCGCGGTTTTTGACATGAGCAGGCCAGATGCCGGGGTGCTGTTCGGCCAGATACTCGGTAATCGCCAATGAATCCCAGACGGTGGTTTCGTCGTCGATCAGGCAGGGGACTTTTGCCGTCGGTGAAAAGGCCTTAAACGCTGGCTGTGCCATACCCGGCGAAAAAATAACCAGCTTCTCTTCGAAAGGAATCGACAGCGTTTTTAACAACACCCACGGGCGCAATGACCAGGACGAATAGTTCTTATTGGCGATGTACAACTGATACATGTCTGAGGCTCCTTGCATTAGCGAATGCCTTAGCATTAGCACGAAAGGTGGGAAAAATCATCCTCCTCTCCGTGGCTTATCTATCGGTTTTGCGCATTGCTATCAGGATAATGATGCAAACGGAAAGCGCGGAATGTGAATTATTCGTATCGTTTAGCATTATTCTTGCAGTTTTTATTAAATGAAACCTCAACAAATGCACTATATTACGCGCTGTGCATTTGAGTGCGTCGGTGCGGCAACCACTATCGGGAAGCCTTATTCGCTTAAGGCAGGAGAAGGTGTTTTTCGCCTTGTCAGAGAAGGGATGTGACCGTCGGAATCTTTAACCTGTCTTGTGCTTCAGCGCTCTATTTTTGACTCTGATGCCTGGATTGACTAGGTCTTTATAACGAATGAAATGGCTTACTTCACTGACTATAGCAATTGGACTTGCCTGTAATCCGGCATTTGCGCAGGAGTTGACGTCTGCGCCAGCATCACTATCGCCTTCACATCAACAACGTGATGCGTTTGTCACGGATCTGCTGAAGAAAATGACGCTGGAAGAGAAAATCGGCCAGCTCCGATTAATCAGCGTCGGGACGGATAACCCGAAAGAAGCCATTCGGGAAATGATCAGAAACGGGCAGGTTGGCGCGATTTTTAATACGGTAACCCGCCAGGATATTCGCGCGATGCAAGATCAGGTCATGCAGCTCAGCCGCCTGAAGATACCACTGTTTTTTGCCTACGATGTGGTACACGGCCAGCGCACTATTTTTCCTATCGCACTGGGGCTGGCCTCCAGTTGGGATATGGGCGCGATTGCGAAAAGCGCGCGTGTGGCGGCTTATGAAGCGACGGAAGATGGGCTGAACATGACCTGGGCACCGATGGTGGATATCACCCGCGATCCGCGCTGGGGGCGCGTGTCGGAAGGCTTCGGTGAAGACACCTGGTTGACCAGTAAAATTGCCGGTGTGGTCGTCAAATCCTTTCAGGGCGATGAGGTAACCGGACGCCACTCGCTGATGACGAGCGTCAAGCACTACGCGCTTTATGGTGCTGTTGAAGGTGGGCGCGACTATAACACCGTGGATATGAGTCCGCAGCGTATGTTCCAGGATTATATGCCGCCTTATAAAGCGGCGATTGACGCTGGCAGTAGCGGCGTGATGGTGGCGCTGAACTCCATCAACGGTACACCAGCCACCTCAAACAGCTGGTTGCTGAAAGAGGTTCTGCGCGATCAGTGGAATTTCAAAGGCATCACCATTACCGATCACGGTGCGATTAAAGAGTTAATTAAGCACGGCGTTGCCAGCGATCCGCGCGATGCGTCACGTCTGGCGCTTAAATCCGGTATCGGGATGAGCATGAGCGATGAGTATTTCGTACGCTATCTGCCAGAGCTGGTGAAAAGTGGTGCGGTGAGCAGGCAGGAGATCGACGATGCCTGTCGTCAGGTCTTGAACGTGAAATACGATATGGGGCTGTTTGACGATCCGTACCGTCATTTGGGCGTCGCGAGTTCCGACCCGGTGGATACCAATGCGGAAAGCCGCTTACACCGTTTGGATGCGCGTGACGTGGCGCGTAAGAGTCTGGTGCTGTTGAAAAACCGCCTGCAAACGTTGCCGTTGAAGAAAGAAGGCACGATTGCCGTGGTGGGGCCATTGGCTGACAGCCAGCGCGATACCATGGGAAGCTGGTCTGCGGCAGGCGTCTCGAAACAGACGGTTACCGTTTATCAGGGGCTGAAGAATGCCGTCGGCGATAAAGCCACCATCCTCTATGCCAAAGGTGCCAACGTCAGTAATCACAAAGGCATCCTTGATTTCCTGAATCAGTATGAAGATGCCGTGCAGGTGGATAAACGCCCGCCGCAGGTGATGATCGATGAAGCTGTCGACGCCGCGAAGAAAGCGGATATGGTGGTCGCCGTTGTCGGTGAAGCCGCAGGGATGGCACATGAAGCATCCAGCCGCGCGAATATCGATCTGCCGCAAGGCCAGCGCGATCTGATCGCGGCGCTGAAAGCGACGGGGAAACCGCTGGTGTTGGTGCTGATGAACGGCCGTCCTCTGGCGTTGGTGCGTGAAGATCAACAGGCCGATGCGTTACTAGAAACCTGGTTCAGCGGTACGGAAGGCGGTAATGCGATCGCTGATGTGCTGTTTGGCGACTATAACCCATCCGGCAAACTGCCAATGTCTTTCCCGCGTTCTGTCGGACAGATTCCGATTTATTACAATCACCTGCCGTCAGGCCGTCCTTACACGCCGGAAAACCCAGGTAAATATACTTCTCACTATTACGATGAAGCCAACGGACCGCTCTATCCCTTCGGTTATGGCCTGAGCTATACCACGTTCAGCGTGTCAGACGTGCGTTTATCCAGCCAGACGATGAAGCGCAATGGGACGATTAATGCCAGCGTCACGGTGAAGAACACGGGTAATCGTGCAGGGGAAACGGTAGTACAGCTGTATCTCCACGATGTCGTGGCTTCCATCAGTCGCCCGCTGAAAGAGCTGCGTGGTTTTGAGAAAGTGATGCTACAGCCGGGAGAATCCCGCACGGTCACCTTCACGCTCGATCAGGAAGCACTGAAATTCTACAATGCCCGCATGCAGCAGGTGGTAGAGCCCGGTAAATTCGATGTGATGATTGGTCTGGATTCACAGCGCGTGAAGAGCGACAGCTTCACCCTGCTGTAATGACGTGCGTCTCGCCGTCGGTATGTCCGGCGGCGAATACACGAGTGATTATTACCGAAATGCAGTGTGATTTTCGAAATCAAGAGTGATTAGCGGAGAATAGGGGCTTGCAGGAACAAGGTATGCCGTTGACTGAAGTCGTGCTGGTTGATGAAAATGACAAGCCAACGGGCGTAATGGAAAAGCAAGAAGCGCACGTAAAAGGCGCGCTACACCGTGCGATTACCGTCTATATTTTCAACTCTCGCCAGCAACTGTTATTGCAGCAGCGGGCAGAGGAGAAATATCACAGCGGTGGTTTATGGAGCAATACCTGTTGCAGCCACCCCGCGCCCGGTGAAGAGACGTTGCAGGCAGCACATCGCCGCTTGTATGAAGAAATGGGGCTACGCTGTACGCTGACGCCGATGTTCACGCTGACCTATCGTTTGCTGCTGGATAACGGGCTGATTGAGCATGAGCTGGGGCATGTCTATTTTGGCGTGACAGATGACGTTCCGCAGATCAATCCTGATGAAGTGTTGAGCTATGAATACCAGTCGATAGACGGCATTGCACAGCAGATGGCAACGGCGCCTGAGCAGTTTACTGCCTGGTTCCAACTGACTTTCACTCGCATTCCTGAGTACTGGCAGATGTTTCAGTCTGCACAACCCGGTTAATTCAAGCGATGTTCATTGCCGCGTTTCCGTGCGGCGCTGTTCGTGCAATAGGCGGGTGGCGCGCCGTGGGGCAAAAACCTTAGCCCGCGTGCTCGATGATAATGTAGCCCACCAGCATCATGCCAGACATACCGCCCAAGGCGAGCAGGGCAAAAAGACCGATAATGCCGATTTTTTGAAGAGTCATCAGGTTATCCTTTTGTTAACTGCTCCGAATTATAATGCCTTCAGCCCATGAAACAAGGCGAAACGCGCCTTGCTTTTTAAATACACCGCATTACCGAAATATCTATTAGCGAAATAACAATTACCGAAATAACAATAGCAGACCGAAAAACATCAGAATGACACCGGCTCCGCGCTCAATCGGGTTAAGCCAGCGGGTTAAACGCTGCTGAATCAACGGACGAGCGATCAGCGCGGCGATCAACAAATCCCACACCAGTACGACAGAAAACATCCAGCTGCCGCTGACGAATTGTTGCACAGGTGTCACATGTGGCCCAAGAATGCTGGTCATCAGGCTGATGTAAAACAGCATGTTCTTAGGATTCAACAGTGATGATCCTAGCCCCAGCAGAATTTGTTTGCGCAGCGTTGGACAACGGTTGGACTGCTGTTCTGCCTGTAGTGATAGCGCAGAACGACTTTTCACTAACTGATAGCCAACCCAGAGCAGATACGCCGCCCCGGCTAATTCGATGAAGGTAAAAAGCGTGGGCGAATGCTGGATGCCTGCCCAGCCGATCGCTGCCAGCAGAATGTAAATGCCGTTGCCTAGTGCGATACCCAGACAAATTCCTGCACTGCCGCGCAGTCGGTAGCGAATGGCGTAGGCCGTCAGCAGAAAGAAATCTGGGCCAGGACTTAGTAGCGCCACAAAATGCGCCAGTGCCAGTGCGGGAAAATGGGCTGGAAAAAGGGAGTCGGCGGAAAAAAGGGAACTGATAACCATAATATTTCTGACCTCGATAAATAATCGAAGCCAGTCTAGACAAGGTGTTCGGCTATTTATTGTCAAATATTGATCGCGCGTACTGACCCGGCGTGGCTGCGGTGTATTGCACAAACGTTTTATGGAAATGGCTTTGATCGCAGAAGCCGCTTTGATAGCTGGTATCAACCAGCGGCGTACCTTGTTTCATCAGCGATTTGGCATACTCAATACGCGCATTATTCAGGAATGCCATCGGTGTAATACCGGTATCGTGACGAAACTGCCGCACGATGGTTTCGCGTCGTAAATTCAGTTCATCTGCCAGCGTTTCCAGTGAGGGGGATTCTTGCAAATTATTCAGCAGACGTTCGCGTATGTGCCGTGTCGTGGTTTGCGATGTGTGATGGGGTAATGCGGGTTCTGGCAGACAATATTGGCGCCAAATGGGCTCCAGCATCGTTTTGAGCTGGTCGTCTGCTGACATGATGTCTCCCTGATACAGTAGGGTAACAACATGTTGATAACGCATAAATAGCGCCGGATCGCGCAATACGACACAGTTGCACCGTAAGCTATCCGCCTGATAGCCACAGTGAGCGGTGATCTGGTCGAGACACCATTCGGTATCCAGATAGAGCATGTGGTAGCTGCGCGTTTTCCCAGGAAGTGGGTTACAGCTGTGCGGTTGCTGGGGCTCGATAAAGATCAGATCGCCACTCTGTAAATGATGCGTTTCGTTGCGGTAATGGCAAAGCGTTTCGCCGTGTTCGATCGCTCCAATTGAGAATTGCGCATGGCTGTGTGTTTTATAGGCTTGGCGACTGTTGCGCGTGGTGCGGCTTTCAACATGCGGTAACCGTGGCGAAAACCAGTACGATTGGTTAATGGCGTGGACTGAAGACATAATTTACCGAAGCTATTGTTTATGAAAATAGCGTTTACCGCTCGCGACACCGATAGGGTTTACCCTAATCGCTGGACGGAAAATTGTCGAGATCGGAATTGTCACAAGCGTGATATCGGCTGACGTCGCCGAGTGTCTGTGGGACAATGGCGGCCAGATTATACAGATATAGAGTATGCATGGCGCTGTCCCCCGCAATAAAATTGCAGATTGGTCAATGGTATAAGGCCCTGCAAGCGCAAATCCCGGATTTTATTTCCCGCGTTCCCCAGCGACAGATGATTGCCGAAGTGGCGAAAACGCTGGCGGGCGATTACCCGCGCCATTTGGCTATCGAAGCACCAACCGGCGTCGGGAAAACGCTTTCTTATCTGATTCCGGGGATCGCTGTAGGGCGTGCGGAGGACAAAACGCTGGTGGTCAGCACCGCGAATGTGGCGTTGCAGGATCAGATTTACAGCAAAGATTTGCCATTGTTGCAGAAATTTATTCCCGAACTGAAATTTACCGCGGCATTTGGCCGTCGTCGTTATATTTGCCCTCGTAATTTGGCAATGCTGGCAACCGATCCCGATGCACAGGGGGATTTACCGCTCTTTCTGGATGATGAACGGCTGTCTGCCAGTAAGGAAGAAGAACGCGTCTGTGTAAAGCTTGAAAAAGCACTACAAGGCCACGCCTGGGACGGGCTGCGCGATCATTATCAGGATTCAATTGACGATAGCCTGTGGCAGAAATTGTGTACGGATAAAGCGAACTGCCTTGCGCACAACTGCCACTACTATCGCGAGTGCCCGTTCTTCATTGCACGGCGTGAGATCGAACAGGCGGATGTCGTCGTGACCAACCATGCGCTGGTGATGGCGGCAATGGAAAGTGAGTCGGTGCTTCCTCCCCCGAAAAATTTATTGCTGGTGCTTGATGAAGGACACCATATCCCCGATGTTGCCCGCGATACGCTGGAGATGTCCGGCGATATTCATCCCGCCTATATGATGGCGCAAATGGAACAACTGGTGCAGCTCATCGGACAGTGTATGGCGCAGTTCGCGCCAAAATCGCCACCGCGCCTCGCTAACAGTGAACGGTTAACCAGCCATTGTGAGGAGATCCGTGAATGTGTGCTGTCGTTCTCGCAAATGTGCGGGCTGTTTCTTCCGCACGATGGGCAGGAAACCGAGTACCGCTTTGCGATGGGTAAAATGCCGGATGAAATGCGTGAGCTCTGTGTGCGATTGTTCAAGCTAACCGATACGCTGCGGGCGTTGGTGGAGTATATGCTTAACGATCTCAGCGAGAAAACCGGCAAGCATGATGTGGTGCGGGTCTATCACGCGTTGCTGAAAATGAGCCGCCAGCAAGGCTACGTTGAGTCGATGAGCAAGCTATGGCGACTGGCGGCGATGGAAAAGTCGTCGAACGCACCGGTATCTAAATGGATTACGCGAGAAATACGTGATAACCAGCCGCATCTTCACCTGTACTGCGCGGGGATTCGCGTTTGCGATCAGCTTGAAAGGCTGCTGTGGAGTAAGGTGTCACATGTGGTGGTGACGTCGGCCACGTTGCGGTCGCTTAACAGCTTTGCGCGCATGCAGGAGCTTTCTGGTTTGGGCGAGCAGGAAGGGGACACCTTCATCGCGCTGGATTCGCCGTTCAACCACCGCGAGCAGGGGCGTCTGGTGATTCCCAAAATGCGTTATGAACCGCTGATGGAGTCAGAGGCGCAGCATATTGCTGAAATGGCACAGTTCTTCCGGGCGGAGTTAAAACAGGATAAGCATAAAGGGATGTTGATGCTGTTTGCCAGCCAGCGTGCTATGCAGCTCTTTCTAACGCAGGTTACCGATTTACGCCTGATGCTGCTGGTTCAGGGAGATAAGCCGCGTTACAGGTTGGTCGAGCTGCATCGTCAGCGGGTACAGGAAGGTCAGACTAGCGTGTTGATTGGCTTACAGTCCTTTGCTGAAGGGTTGGATCTGAAAGGGGAGCTCCTTTCTCAGGTGCATATCCATAAAATCGCGTTTCCGCCCATCGACAGCCCGGTGATTTTGACGGAAGGCGAATGGTTAAAAAGCCTCAAACGGCATCCGTTTATCGTACAAAGTTTGCCCAGCGCCTCGTTTAATCTTATCCAACAGGTTGGACGCCTTATTCGTAGCCATGACTGTTTTGGTGAAATCGTTATTTACGATCGTCGTTTGCTGACCAAAGGCTATGGCGCACAGCTGCTGGCGGCGCTGCCCGTTTTCCCGATTGAGCAGAGAGATATGCCATAGCAAAGTCGGTCTGAGTATTACCGTCCGCCGAATAAGGGGGTAATTGTCCCCTATTTAGCGCTATATTTTTTTATTCTTATTTGTTAGATTTGTCTCCGAACAGCAAGGATGCCGTTAATACGTGTGACAATTTATGTCATTACGCCGCGCGGTTTTTATCAACCAAGGACAGGTACCATGATGAAAATTAACGCAGTGAATAAAAACCCCTTCCTTTCCGAAAATGAACGCTGTCTGGCATCCGTTTCTCTTGTTTTTCATATCAATACCAATAATAAAAATTAGTCACCGTGACTTTATTATTTATCATTTGATAATAACGAAAATAATTGGCGTTATTTCTTAATTATTTCCTTATAGAGATAATTTTTATTTATATGCATTTTTTGGATATAAATATTTTTAGTGAGCTCTATTTACCCAGGAGACGATTAGACCGCGACCACGTGCGGTACATGCAATACCGCTATTGCATGAAGGGAATTAGGATTCTGATCATCCCGATCAGACTTATGGAGAAGAAAAGATGGCTTTACGAGATCAAGATAAGGATACCTCCGAATCGGCATTGCATGCAGCGGGTACGGGGTATAGCGATGTATACGATCTGTATAATTACCACTCCCGTGGTGAGGGACAGTTTAATGGCAAACCTTCGTTCACCAGCGAGCTGGCCGCGAAGGAAATTGTCCGCGACGGCCTGACCTGGAATGGCACGAACGTATTCGGTAAATCTGCTAATTTGACCTATTCGTTCTTACAGAACGTGCGGTCTATCCCTTCTGGCGATCAGGGCTTTGTAAAATTTAACGCCGCTCAGACCGAGCAAGCTAAGCTGTCTCTGCAATCGTGGTCAGATGCCGCTAATATTACGTTTACCGAGGTTAATCCAAGCGAGAAAGCCACCATCACGTTTGGTAACTACACCCGTGATTCAAGCGGTCGGCTGGACAATAGTACTCAGGCCTATGGCTATATGCCGGGTAACTACTCGGCGGCGGGCAGTACCTGGTACAACTATAACGTCGATAATATTCGTAACCCGGATACGATGGAGTATGGACGTCAGACGCTGACGCATGAAATCGGTCATGCGCTGGGTCTGAATCACCCAGGCGATTATAATGCGGGTGAAGGTAACCCGAGCTACCGCGATGTGACCTATGCGGAAGATACACGCCAGTTCAGCCTGATGAGCTACTGGAGTGAGCAAAACACTGGAGGCGATTTTCATGGGCACTATGCTGCTGGTCCGCTGCTCGATGACATCTCGGCGATCCAATATCTTTACGGCGCAAACATGACCACGCGTACCGGTGATACGGTATACGGTTTCAACTCCAACACGGATCGTGATTTCTATACAACCAACAGCAATAGCCAAAAACTAATCTTCTCCGTCTGGGACGCGGGTGGTAATGATACGTTTGATTTCTCTGGTTACCGAAACGATCAGCGCATCAATTTGAATGAAGGCGGATTCTCTGATGTTGGCGGCCTGAAAGGTAACGTTTCTATCGCTCACGGTGTCACGATCGAAAACGCCATTGGCGGCTCCGGCAACGATATTATTGTCGGTAACGACGCAAATAATATTCTGAACGGTGGTGCAGGCGACGACGTTATTTACGGCGGCGGCGGTGCAGATACGCTGACGGGCGGTGCGGGCAAGGATATTTTCGTCTACGCCAGCGCGAGCGACTCTTCCGATAAAACTGGTAATGACACCATCACCGATTTCCAACGCGGCATCGACAAAATCGATCTGTCAGCGTTAAATCAAAATAAAGATTTGCAGTTTGTTGATGCTTTCACCGGACGTGGCAATGAGGCACTGCTTGATTGGGATGCGGGTAGCAATACCACCAATCTGTGGCTGAATTTTACCGATCAGACCACGCCAGACTTTCTTGTGCATATTGTTGGCCAGCCTTCTGCGGCAACCGATTTTATCGTGTGATGTAGCAAGGACGGGGAAACCCGTCCTTTTCTGTTATCGATTTGGGGCCACTATGAAAAAATTAATCATCGCGGCGTTGTTAAGTGCAATCAGCGGAGGATGTATGGCAAATAGTCTGAAATTACCTTCAGCAAGTGAGCTAAGCGGCGTATGGCAATTGCGTAGCGGGGAACAGCAGTGTGAGGTTGTACTGCACAATACGCCGTTAGTGGATAGTACCTGGCGCCTTGACGGCGATGCTCAATGTTTAAAAGCGCTATTATCTGATGTACCCGCCGGCTGGCGGCCGACGCCGGACGGTATCACGTTAACGAAAGAACAGGGTCAATCCGTCGCGTTCTTTAGCAAGGAAAAAGAGGGCTATACGCTGATATTGCCTGATGGCAGTACACGTACGTTGCACAAGCAGCCCTAACAGGAGAGGCAAACGCAGTGAGTCAACTATCAAATAAGGAACGTTCGTTGTTGAGTATACTGCGTCCTTTCCGGCGCAGCTTCTGGAGCATTGGGATTTTCAGCGCTATCGTTAATATACTGATGCTCTCGCCTTCGATTTATATGCTTCAGGTTTACGACCGCGTACTGGCTTCAGGGAATGGTACGACATTGCTGATGCTCACTCTGCTGATTGCGGGGTTGGGCGTATTCATGGCGGCACTCGAATGGGTGCGAAGTTTGGTGGTCGTCAGACTTGGTACGCGGATCGATTTACAGTTGAATCAGCAGGTCTTCAACGCCGCGTTTGAGCGCAATCTGGAGGCGGGCGAGGCAAAAGCCGGGCAGGCGCTGAACGATCTCACGCTATTACGGCAGTTTATTACGGGCAACTCACTGTTTGCCTTCTTTGATATTCCCTGGTTTCCCTTCTTTTTATTGGTGCTGTTCCTGATTCATCCGGTTCTCGGCTTTCTGGCGTTAGGGGGAACGGTGGTTCTGCTGCTGTTGGCGTGGCTGAATCAGTATCTCACCACGTCGCCGTTGGAAGAAGCCAACCATGAAGCGCTACAGGCGACCCATCTCGCTGATACGCAACTGCGTAATGCGGAAGTGATTGAATCAATGGGGATGCTGCCTAACTTACGTCGGCGCTGGTTAGGGCAACATTATCGCTTTATTACCCTGCAAAATCTGGCGAGCGAACGGGCCGCGGTTGTCGGCGCTGCGTCAAAACATGCGCGCATTTTTCTGCAATCGCTGATGCTTGGCGTGGGGGCCATGTTAGCGATTAAGGGCGAAATTACGCCGGGGATGATGATTGCAGGGTCAATTCTTGTCGGGCGCGTGCTAAGCCCTATTGATCAGTTTATTGGTATTTGGAAACCATTGAGCAGCGCACGGCAAGCCTGGCATCGACTGAATCGAATTATGACGGCGTATCCGCCCAAAGCAGAGGCGATGGCCTTGCCTGCGCCGATTGGCCAGCTTAGCGTCGAAAATGTGTTATTGCAGACGCTGCAAGGAGCATCAAGATTGCAGGACATCCATTTCTCGCTTCAGGCGGGGGAAACGCTGGCGATTCTGGGCGCATCGGGCTCAGGAAAATCCACATTGGCGCGTTTACTGGTCGCGACGCAAGCACCGACGCGTGGCAAGGTTCGACTGGATGGAGCCGATCTTAGTCAGGTAGATAAAACGGCATTTGGCCCGGCAATGGGCTACCTGCCACAAGATGTACAGTTGTTTAAAGGCACGCTGGCGGAGAATATTTCCCGCTTTGGCGAGCATGACGCAGAAAAAATTGTCGCAGCGGCGAAGCTGGCTGGCGTCCACGAAATGATTCTTAGCCAACCGCAGGGATATGACACGCCTCTTGGCGCTGACGGCAACGGACTGTCGGGTGGGCAGCGGCAACGTATCGCGCTGGCGCGCGCGGTATATGGCGATCCCTGCCTGCTGGTACTCGATGAGCCAAACTCCAGCCTCGATAACGAAGGTGAAGTGGCGCTGGCGCAGGCGATCTCGCACCTTCAGAAGCGAGGAGCGACGGTGGTGTTGATTACGCATCGTCCTGCATTAACCACATTGGCGCATAAAATTCTGGTTCTTAACCAAGGCAGACAGCAGCGTTTTGGGCCTGCCCGCGACATTCTGAACGAATTGCAGCCGCGTCGTGCCGCCAATCAAGCACAAATGACACCTGCTGCCGCTGTCCAGCAGTAACAGGGAATGACGAATACAGGGAAAGACATGTTCGCATCAGAAATAAGTGAAGAGAGTATGAGCCAGACGGCGCGGCGCGATGAGAAACGTGCTGTGCGTCTGGGGTGGTTGCTGGTGCTTGCCGGGTTCGGCGGTTTTCTCCTGTGGGCACTGTTTGCGCCGTTGGACAAGGGCGTCATGGTGAACGGGAGCGTCGTGATTTCCGGTAATCGTAAGGTAGTGCAGCACAATCAGGGCGGTATTGTCGATAAAATCCAGGTGAAAGATGGCGACAACGTGGAAGCCGGTCAGATCCTGTTAACGTTGAATGAGGTTGATGCACGTTCGGCGAGTGAAGGTCTGGATGGTCAGTATTTACAGTTGGTGGCGCGGGAAGGTCGGCTGCTTGCCGAGCAGCAGCGGTTGAGTGACATGGTGATGACGCCTCGCCTGCAACCGCTAGCGGAAAAGCCAGAGATGAACGTGATTATGGCACTACAGCGTGATTTACTGCACAGCCGCCAGCAGTCGCTCAAGCTTGAAGCGGAAGGGATGCGCACCAGTATTGCGGGTATGGCGGCATCGCTCAGCGCCCAGCGTCAGGTGATGGCCAGTAAGCAGAAACAGCGGGAGACGTTGGAACAACAGCTGCAAGGGCTGCGTTCCCTGGCTGCGGAAAATTATGTGCCGCGCAACAAAATGCTGGAGAACGAACGCCTGCTGGCGCAGCTTAACGGTGATATCGCGCAGCTGGCGGGAGAGATTAATCGCACCCGTCGTGACATTGAGCAACAAACGCTGCTGATCGCACAACGCCAGCAAGAATATGACAAAGAAGTAAACAGCGAACTGGCAGAAGTCCGGGCGCTGCTGAGCGATGTGGGCAGCAAGAAGGAAAAAGCCGATTTCAATTTGGCGAATATCCAGATGCGCGCGCCGGTTTCGGGTACGGTGGTCGGGTTGAAAGTGTTTACGGAAGGCGGTGTGATTGCGCCGGGTCAGACACTTCTGGAGATCGTACCGGACGATCAGCCTTTATTCGTGGATGCGCGTCTACCCGTTGAGCTGGTGGATAAGGTCTGGCCGGGGTTATCCGTCGAGCTTCAGTTCGTCGCGTTTAATCAAAGCACGACGCCACGCGTGGCGGGAACGGTCGAACTGCTGTCCGCCGATCGCCTGCTCGATGAACGAGACGGTTCTCCCTATTATAGCCTGCGCGTGATGGTGGATGAGGCAGGGAAACGTGCGCTGGAGGGGCTGGAAGTCAAGCCAGGTATGCCGGTGCAGGGATTTGTTCGCACCGGAGAGCGATCGTTCGTCAATTATCTATTTAAGCCTTTAATGGATCGCCTGCATCTGGCATTAACGGAAGAGTAATCATGCAAAGGATCGCGATAATCGTGCTGTTTGGGCTGCTTTCTTCAGGCGCCAACGCATTAGGACTGCTTGATGCCTGGGAGCTGGCGCTGCGTAACGATGCGCAGTTTCGGGCTGCGGGGTTTGAGCATGCAGCAGGTCAGGAAGAGGAGACGATCGGTCGCGCTAACCTGCTCCCGAATCTCCAGTATGGCTATAACGCTAACCGTAGTCATTCCAAAGTCACCCAAACGGATAGCTTCACGGGTAACACGTTAAAACGCGATTATGACAGCTACACGTCAACGCTATCATTGCGTCAGCCGCTGCTAGACTATGCGGCCTGGGCGCGTTATCAGCAGGGTGTTGCCCGCACGCTGATGGCCGATCAGCGTTTTCGCGATCGCAGCCAGGATTTGATGGTGCGGTTATATCAAGCTTGGAGCAGCGCGCTGCTGGCGCAGGAAAAGCTGCAATTGCTGGATGCGCAGCAGCGTGCTTATCAGGAACAGCTGGCGCTGAATAAACGCCTCTTGCTGGCAGGAGAAGGCACGTTAACGGATGTGCGGGAAACGGAAGCACGTTTTACGCTGACAGAAGCGCAGCGCATTGAGCAGCAGGACAATCTGGATGCGGCAATCACCGATCTGGAAAATATGACGGGCACGATGCTGGATATCGCGGCGCTACATCCTCTGACGCTCACGCAACTGCCATCAACGGAATCAGGTAAGCAGACGCTGGCGCAGTGGCGCGATCTTGCCGTGCAGCACAATGCAAAATTGGCGACGCAGCGCGAAGGACTGGCAGTCAGCCGCTATGAAATCGAACGCAGCCGCGCCGGACATTTACCTACGTTGTCGCTGGTAGCATCGTCGCGCAATAGCCGTTCGGAAAGTGAATACAACTACAACCAGAAATACGACACGCAGAGTGTTGGTTTGCAACTGAATGTCCCACTTTACTCCGGTGGCTCCGTCTCGGCATCGATGCGGCAGGCGGCGGCGGAATATCAGCAAAGTCAGGCGGAGTTGGACGATCAAACCAAGCAAACGCTGGCGGAATTGAAAAAGTACTACAATTTGTACAATAACGGTTCGGCGAAAATTAAGGCTTGGCAAATGACGGCCTCATCCGCCCAAGAAGCCGTTAATGCCACACGGTTGAGCGTTGCGGGCGGAGAACGTATCAATCTGGATATTTTGTTGGCCGAGCAGGATTGGTATAACGCCCGGCGAGAGCTGGCGGAAGCGAAATACAGCTGGCTTCAGGCGTGGCTATTACTACGCTATACGGCGGGTACGTTGAACGAGAAAGATATTCTGGAACTGGCGGCCTGGTTTCAGCCGGCTGGCAAGCCATCATTTTAAATGGTTCAATTTTGTGGGATATTGCGCCGCAATAATGCTTAACCTCCTTTAAAATCATCAAATCTTTCCGTTTTTCATAATAGCCTCCATTCTTATCGGGAGGCTTTATTGTGAAAAAAATCAAAAAACCGCGTCTTACTGGCTGGATCGCTCACTGTTTCCTAAAACGCGTCCTGGTTTGTTTCTCGAACAAGGTGATGAACCTGTGCCACGTGGACGTTTCCGGTTCGGGACGGCCATCACACCGTATTTGCCGCGGCAATGTTACGACGGACACTGATTGTGTCAGCCGTTTGCATCGGCGTAGCGATGGGGCTGTGATATGCGACATCTTCTTATCCCCTCGTTTTTTAACGCTCCGGTCTGTGCTGACACTATCCCCCGAGCCGCACAGACGTATCGCAGTGATGTGATCCGCAGCGCACGACTGGATTGTGGCATGAATGCCCCGATTGCTGATTTTGCAGCGCAGTTGCATCAGGAAAGCGGCTGGAATCGATGCGTTGGCATTTACTCATCGCATTAAATAAAACACGTCCTTATACATACCGCGAATGAAATGTTTTTATTGGCCGTGATGCAACTGATGCGCCGCGCGATAAATTGAGTACCAGATCAATTTCACATATTGATAATAAATTACAAAATCAGACCGTAGTTGCTGGAAAATATTTATAGAGGGCCGATATGCCGACATCATCGATAATTGCCAACTGACATCTGCTATGCTTGTTCTCCAGCAATTTGCCAATCATATCCCTATCGTCCAGTGTGAGTACGCGTGGCCTTCAACCCCGCTAATTACACGTATTTCCCCGCATGGGAGAAAGACAGCATTCCTGTCATTGACTAAAAAGCGGCGGGATAGCAATTTCCTCTGTGCCAGAGTCACCAGAACCCCACCAAACATGTTATTTTCATTGATAAGTTCTTTACTGTCTCGCCGCAAATGAGAGGCCAGAATGGATTACACCAAAATTATCAAAGAAGTTGGGCGCGGGAAAAATCATGCGCGTGATATCGATCAGGCAACGGCTTATGAACTGTATAGCGCCATGTTGCGTGGTGATGTACCGGATTTGGAGCTCGGTGGGCTGTTGATTGCATTTCGCATCAAAGGAGAGTCCGAATCTGAGATGTTGGGTTTTTATCAGGCGATGAACGAGCATGTGCTACGTCTGAATCCGCCTGCGAGCTTTCCCATGCCTATCGTTGTCCCTAGCTATAACGGGGCGCGGAAGCAGGCAAACCTGACGCCGTTGTTGGTGCTACTGTTAGCAAAACTGGGTTTTCCGGTCGTGGTTCACGGCGTCAGCGAGGATCCGACTCGTGTTACCAGCGCGGAGATTTTACGTAATCTCGGCGTGACGATTGCGGAGAACGCTGGGCAGGCTCAGCAGGAACTTGATAACGGCAGTCCGGTATTTATTCCTGTCTCTGTGCTGTGCCCTGCCATCGATCGTCAGCTACAGTTACGCTGGCGTATGGGGGTACGTAACAGCAGCCACACGCTAGCCAAGGTGGCGACGCCATTTGGTGAAAGCGAGGCGCTACGCGTCGCCAGCGTGTCCCACCCTGAATATGTTTCCCGTGTGGGAACATTTTTTAACGACATCAATGGGCGCGCGCTTCTGATGCACGGCACGGAAGGGGAGGTTTATGCCAACCCGCAGCGTTGCCCGGAAATTCATTTTATCCGTCAGCAAAATACCAAAGTGCTACAACTTCGTCAGGAGATCAGCGTCGCGCCTGCTGCTCTGCCTATTGCTAAGGATGCTGCAACCACGGCGCGCTGGACACTACAGTGCCTGACGGGAGAAATTGCCATCCCGCAGGCGATTCGCCTGCAACTGGCGTGCTGTCTGGTTGCGGCTGGCGAAGCGGCGACCATGGAACAAGCTGTCGCAACGATTAATAAACGCCTTGGTTGATCGGTTTGCCGAGGCGGAATCAGGCGCGGATTACCGCGCCACTTCACACAGCCAGACGGCTGTCATTTGAAGAGAAGGAATAGCATGCAACAAGTAGCGGACTATTTTAATGCATTGAATCGTGACTATCTCGCGGTCCATCAGACGAAAGAAGAGCTGTTTTGGCAACTGTATATGGGAACGGGTAACGATGAAGTGTCTGAGCGTTTCTCCACCGCAGAGAGTGCGTATAAGCGCTTTATTTCACAACCGCAGCGTCTGGCTGAGCTGAGAGCCCATATTGCAACACTGGAAAGCAGCCCGCGTGATGAACAACAGGCTCTGTTACATGGTTTGCACGGCTGGTATCGGTTTTTTGACTGTAATGTGATTGAGGATCCGCAGGCTCAGGCGTTAATGGACGAGATTATTGCGGCAGAAAGCGCGCTATACGCCAAGCGTAAATCTTATGAGATGACGCATCTGGATGCCAAGGGAGAACGTGTTTCCGCTTCGCTCGGAGAACTGCTGACCAATCAGGCAACCAATGATACGGAAGCCTATCGTCACAGCTCTCAGCAGGCACTGCGCGATCTCGAGCAGTGGTTGTTGCAGAACGGTTTTCCTGAGCTGATTTCACTGCGTAACCGCTTTGCCCGTCAAATGGGCTATCGGAACTATTTTGACTATAAGGTCAACAAGACGGAGCGAATGACGCCGGAGCAGCTTTTTGCCATTCTCGATCCTTTCGAAGAGCAGACCCGTGAAGCAAATGCTCGTAGCCTAAAAAATCTGGCTGATGAAAAGGGTGAAGACGCGCTGCAACCGTGGAATATTCGCTATGCCAGTGCGGGGGATGTGACGCGCCAGCTCGATCCTTATTTCCCATTCTCTGCATCGCTGGAACGTTGGGTCAACAGCTTTAAGCGTTTACGTATCGGGTTTAACGGTGCAGAAATGCAGCTCGATTTATTGGTGCGCAAAGGCAAATATGAGAACGGCTTTATGCACGGCCCAGTGCCGCCGTTTGTACAGGAAGGGAAATGGCTGCCGGCTCGGATTAATTTCACCAGTTTGGCAAAACCCGATCAAATTGGCAGCGGATCTAGCGGCATTAATACGCTGTTCCATGAAGGCGGGCATGCCGCACATTTTGCCAATATTAAGCAGAATGCCCCCTGTTTTTCTCAGGAGTTTCCACCAACGTCGATGGCCTACGCTGAAACACAGTCCATGTTCTGTGACAGCCTGCTGGGTGATGCCGACTGGCTAAAACGCTATGCAAAGAATGCACAGGGAGAGACGATTCCTGATGAATTGATCCGTGCGGATATCAGCACGCAGCAGCCGATGCGCGCTTTCAATGAGCGACACATTCTGTTGGTGCCGTATTTTGAGTGGCAACTCTATTCTTGGGATGATGAGGCGCGCACGCCAGAGGCGATGACCAAACTGGCGCGTGATACCGAGCAGCGAATTCTTGGCACCAGCGGTAGCCCCCGTCCGACGTTGGCGATTCCACATTTGTTGTCTATGGAATCCGCGTGCTCTTATCAGGGATATCTGCTGGCGCTGATGGCGGTGGAGCAGACGCGGAACTACTTCCTGCAACGCGATGGCTATTTGACAGATAATCCCGCTATCGGGCCGGATTTGGCGCGGCACTATTGGTTACCGGGTAATAGCGTGAGTCATGACGATACGCTGCGTAGTTTGACGGGTGAGGGGTTCAATCCGGCCTATCTCGCGCAGGCCTGCAATCTGACGGTAGAGGAAGCCTGGCAACAAGCGCAGGGTACGATGGTGCAGGCTGCTGCACGCCCTCAGCCTGCTGCGGATTTCGATCTGTCAGCCCACATTCGTGTGGTCGATGGTCGCCGCGTGCTGGCGGATAATGCTCAGGGTGATGAGAAGATGTGTCAGGATTTTGCGACGTTTATTGAACGGGAGTATCCGCGTTCGCAGGTATAAGGCTGAAAAGAAGCAAGGGGGCGAAAGCCCCCTTTGTTGATCAAGATACGTGTTGTAGGAACTCGCGCAGGCGGTCGCTGGGTGGATTCGTAATCAGCGTTTCTGGGTCGCCATCTTCCGCGATGCGGCCTTTATCAATAAAGATCAGTCGTGAAGCCACTTTATGGGCAAAGCCTACTTCGTGGGTGACGATCACCATCGTCATGCCTTCCTCTGCCAGATCTTTCATGACGGTCAGCACTTCATGACGCAGTTCTGGATCGAGTGCAGACGTTGGCTCATCGAACAGCATCAGTTTCGGTTTGACCGCCAAGGCACGGGCGATTGCCACACGCTGCTGCTGGCCACCAGAAAGCTCAGAAGGGTAGTGATGCGCGCGTTCTGACAGACCGACTTTCGCCAGCAATTCCAGCGCCAATTTCTCTGCTTCTGCTTTACTCGCGCCGCGCACACGAATCGGGCCGAACGCGACGTTTTCCAACGCGGTAAGGTGTGGGAACAGATAAAACTGCTGGAACACCATCCCCGCTTCCTGACGGATTAAGCGCTCATCAACGCGTGGATCGTTCACTTTGAGGCCGTCAACAATCAATTCACCGCTGGTAATTTCTTCCAGCTTATTGATGCAGCGCAGCAGCGTGGATTTACCCGAACCTGAAGGCCCGATGATGACTACAACCTCACCCTGACCGATGGTGAGATCGATATCGTGTAAGACTTGCGTTTTGCCAAAGTGTTTGGATACGTTTTTAAATTCAATCATATAATCTTAAGTCTTCTTTCCAGACGACGCAGAATAAAGCTGAGGACCAGCGTGATGCACAGGTAAATAATGGCAACCGCAGTCCAGATTTCCAGCGCGCGGAAATTGCCCGCAATGATTTCCTGGCCTGAACGCGTGAGTTCAGCCACGCCGATAACAATAAACAGTGACGTGTCTTTAATGCTGATAATCCACTGATTGCCCAGCGGTGGCAGCATGCGGCGCAGTGCGAGTGGGGCAATGACATGCCGTAACGTCGCACGGCGAGATAGCCCAAGCGCCAGACCCGCTTCACGGAAGCCATTATGGATTGACAATACTGAACCGCGAGTAATTTCTGCGATATACGCACCGGAGTTAATCATGATGGTCACTACGGCGGCGGCGAAAGGGTCGATCCGCACGGACGTGAAAATCATCGGTAAGGCGAAGTAAATAAACATCACCTGCACAACAATCGGGGTACCGCGGATTATTTCAATAAAAACGAGCGAAATGCGGCTGGAAAACCAGCCGCCGTAGGCGCGGGCAAAACCCGCGACCACGCCAATCACCAGGCCGCCAAGCAGACCCAGAACAGAAATCAACAACGTCATTTTTGCCCCTTCCATCAGGAGGGGCAGAGAAGGCCAAATGGCACTCCAGTCAAACTGCATGGAATATCTCCAGATTAAATCGGCAATTACTTAGGTTCTACGCCAAACCACTTCTTGTAGATCTCAGCATAAGTGCCGTTTTCACGCAGTGTTTTCAGGGCGCCATTCACTTTTTCACGCAGTTCGTTGCTGCCTTTCGGGAACGCGATGCCGTATTGCTGGGCTTTAATAGAATCACCTACTGCTTTAAATTGGCCATTGCCTGCGGTTTTGATGAAGTAAAGGATATTTGGCGTATCGTGCAGAACGGCGTCAGCACGGTTGGTGCCCAACTCCATATAGGCGTTGTCGATGTTAGGGAACTGACGTAGATCTTTGGTTTTGATATTGGCTTTTGCGTAATCAACGGAACCTGTGCCGCTCTTCACCGCAACCACTTTACCGGCCAAGTCCTGCTCACCTTTGATATCGTTGTTGTCTGCTTTAACCATCACCAACAGGCCGCTATTGTAATAACCGTCAGAGAAATCGATTGCTTTTTGACGCTCTTCGGTAATGGTAATGCCTGCGAGCGCCAGATCGATGTTACGCGTTTGCAGGGCTGGGATAATACCGCCGAAGTCCATTGGCTTCAGGGCGTACTTCAGGTTGAGCTGTTTAGCGATAGCATCCCAGAGGTCAATGTCAAAACCGACGTATTTGTCGCCTTGTTTGAATTCAAAAGGGACGAAAGCGGTGTCGGTTGCGACAATCAATTCTTTCTCAGCGGCATAGCTGGATACGCTCATCATCAGCGTCAATGCAGCCAAAGAGGCCTTAAGTAGTGATTTCATCAAATCCTTCCTATTAGCAGTTGTGGGAGCTTTTTGTTTTACAGGCGTTTTAAGCGTAGTACGAAAGTGACACTCATTAGAACATTAGGTCAATTATCATGCGTTGTGCTTAACCTGTTGTTTTTATTTTATTACCTTGCTGGCGGTGAAATTTTCATCTCCGATTCGCTTGGGCAAGGCGCTGTTATGATTAACTGATTTATAGGAGGGAAACAACCGTTGATTGGCGTTATGGTCAATTAATGGAGGCAAAAGCTAATTTTTTGAGCGTCTTAACGGATAAGATGCGTAGTTTGTGCGGATTACATGAAGAAAGAAGGCGCTTGAGTGGATTGAGCAAACAGTAAAAAGGCTGCCTGAGCAGCCTTGAGAGCATTAGCGCAAATTATTCAATGTTTGATTCAATGAACCACAGGAACTGATCCAGATCGCGTGATGCCGCGGTCAGAATGTCCGCAGAGGCCTCATCTTCCGTTTTACCAATAGCACGGCGAACATTGTTCGCGACAATGGCATAACGCTCGGCCAGCGCTTTTAGATGATCCTGAACGCTATGGATGGCCGTCGGATAGCTTTTCAGCGACGTTTGTTTACCGACAATTTGCACGGTACCTAACGCGACCCCGCCTATCTGCACGACGCGTTCGGCGATGGTATCCTGATGATCAATAATTGAGGTGCGGAAGCCGTCCAGCATTTCATGAACAGCGATAAAGTTTGCACCGCGCATGTTCCAGTGAGCCTGTTTGGTAATCAACGACAGGTCGATAAAATCAACAACCAGTTGGTTTAACAGTGCGATCGTCGAGGTCTTAACGCTGTCGTCCAAATCATTGCGAGTGTAAAGCAGTTCGGACGGTGCTGATTTCACGAGTTTGGCGGTAGACATAATATTATCCTCTAGTTATTTAGTGTATGACCTTACTGTTCAATATGATTAATTATAGCAGCGATAAAAATTAATATTGAAAAGAATTCCCTATCAAATGAATAGCTATAACATAACGATATCATGATTATTTGTAGACAGGATTTATTTGATATCAATAATGTGAAAATGGTGATGTGATGGAAATGTTTTATATTATCCCTGATACATAATTTCACATATTGATAAATATCATTACTGCTTAAGTGAAAATAGTTATTATTCTCTGGTTTTTGCTTAAGGCATATTATTTGTTATTACAGGGCGTTATGAAGAATGAGAATCAATGTCATTGGCACCAGCGGAAGTGGAAAATCTACGCTTGCCCGCCGTTTGTCTGGAAAGTTGGATGCGCCCTACGTTGAAATGGATACGTTATTTTGGCTGAGAGACTGGCAAGGAAGAACGGATGCCGACTTCTTTCAACGACTTGAAAATGCACTGGAACCAGACTGTTGGGTGCTGGATGGCAACTATAACCGAACGCGAGATATTAAATGGCGCAATGTTGATGTCGTGATTTGGGTCGATTACTGTTTTACCCGCACGCTTTTTCAAACGGTGCGGCGCGCCTATCTTCGGGCATGGCGTAAAGAGGAACTCTGGAGCGGAACGGGCAATAAAGAGTCCTTTATTCGCAGTTTCTTTAGCCGAGAGTCGATTATCCTCTGGACAATAAAAACCTATTCAAGCAACCGGAAACGGTATCTGGCGGATTTAGCCGACCCTCGCTATCGCCATATCCGCTTTATTATCCTGCGCTCACCTCAGGAATGTGAGACTTTTCTGCAACATTTTCCCGAGGAAATACGTACGCATTCTATTTAATTAAGCCTTCTTTTCTTTCCGTACCTCTGCTGATTTTACCGTCAACGTTGCGCCTAGTGATGCGGTAATAATAAATATCAGCGCTACCCACTGTATAAATGAGAGGTGCTCGCCGAGGAAGAGTATTCCAGATAAGGCGGCAATAGCGGGTTCCATACTCATTAGCGTGCTGAACGTTCTGGCGGGTAGGCGCGTTAACGCCACCATTTCCAGAGAATAGGGCAGCGCAGTGGACAGGACAGCAACGGCAATGCCGAGCGGGAGTATCGTGAGCGAAAATAGTGTGCTTTCGGCGTAATATGCCCCGATAGGGCAGAAGATCAATGCGGCAATACAGGAGCCAATAGCGACAGTTCCTGGCCCGTGATTTGCCCCTGCTTTTTGCCCAAATAGAATATAGAACGCCCAGCAGGCGCCTGCTCCGATGGCGTAGGCGGCACCCGTTAAATCAACATTTCCGATATTGTGGCCCAGCGGTAATAAAAACCACAGTCCAGCAACGGCAAGACAGACCCATAGAAAGTCAATCGGCCGGCGTGAGGCTAACATAGCAACGGCAAGCGGGCCGGTGAATTCCAGTGCGACAGCAATCCCAAGCGGCACCGTCTGTAACGAGAGATAGAATAGAAAATTCATCCCGCCCAGCATAACGCCATAAATCAACAGCGGTAGACGGTTACTGCTGAAGCGCATACGCCACGGTTTGAAAATGATGCACAGAATGATTGTCCCAATTCCCAGGCGTAACGCTGTGACGCCAGTGGCACCGATGAGCGGAAACAAATTTTTGGCCAGTGCAGCTCCGCTTTGGATCGACAGCATAGAGATAATGATGAGCAATACGGGGATGAATGATGACGAACGGTGGGAAAATAAGGTCATTCTTTTGGCCTTAAAAACAGGTATAACAATCTGTTGCTATCATATCCAATTGTAAACAATTTGTCTGGTATGAATTGACTTTTATTGACCTTTATTTACGCATCATTTAACTAGGATGTTTTCATTCAATACAATTAGCATACAAACTGAGCGGGAAATTCAGAATTTTCTGTTTTGCTGCCCTGTGGTGAATTTATTTTTAATCTGGCTGTCACAATGAAAAGTTCAATATTATTAGTATGATAACCTCTATTTGACAATATTTGTTACATCTAAAACCTAATTGATAAATATTTATAGGGCGGCAAGTACCGAACTTCTTTGTTATATTTACTGCGTTAGTTAGTCTTTCATAAAATGAATTTGAGGCTGTAAATATGAAAAAAATCGCGTGTCTTTCCGCTCTGGCTTGTGTATTAGCCGTTGGCGCAGGTTCTGCATTTGCTGGTCAAAGCACTGTAACTGCCGGTTATGCTCAAGGTGATGCTCAGGGCGTACAAAATAAAGTTAAAGGTTTTAACCTGAAATATCGTTATGAGCAAGATAATAACCCACTGGGCGTTATTAGCTCATTCACTTACCTGGAAAAAAATGGTAGTGATGACGGTTTCTACAACAAAGGCCAATACTTGGGCTTCACTGCGGGCCCTGCTTACCGTCTGAATGACTGGGCAAGCCTGTACGGCGTTATCGGTTTCAGCCATGGTAAAGTAACAAGCAACAACACCAATGGTCAGGATAATGCTAGCAATGACGATTACGGCTTCACCTACGGTGCTGGTGTTCAGTTCAACCCAATCCAAGACGTTGCTCTGGATGTCGGTTACGAACAAAGCCGTATCCGCAGTGTTGACGTTGGTGCCTGGGCTGTTGGCGTAGGTTACCGTTTCTAATCTGACTCTGTAGGGTTTTTACCCTCAGCGTTGGTGTTAGCTGTGTCAGAAAAATCCGCTCTTTTCAGGGCGGATTTTTTTATGATTTTTTATCTAAATCCGTGCGCGTTTTGTCAGTAGTTTCCCAACCGATCACTATTCACTTGCCCTTGACCAGTTCGATCACATGCGTGTTAATCTGCTATAAGATTTTATCTTGACGTTAAGATTCTTTGTGTGAAGATAATGATCATTAGTCAGCAGTGACTTGTTCAAGCTATTGAGGTTATACATGGTGGTGACATCAACGGCCCGCACGCGGGCTTTTCTTTTCTTCACAATTATCCTGCTGGGGTTGAATTTACGCCCTGTTCTGGCGGGGATTGGTCCGTTGCTGAATCAGATTCAGGCTGCAACAGGTCTGGATGACAGCATAGCTGGGATGTTAACTACGCTCCCGGTTTTCGCTATGGGGTGGTGCGCGTTATATGGCGGGCAATTACAAGCGCGTCTCGGCGAGTATCGCGGGATCACGCTGGGTATCGTGGTTATTGCCTTCGCGTGTAGCGCACGCTGGTGGCTGAATAGCGGTATCGCTCTGCTGGTTAGCGCGGCGTTTGCCGGGATCGGGATTGCCTTGATTCAGGCGCTGGTGCCGTCGTTTATCAAATTCCATTTCGGTCGTCATAGCAGCCTTCTTATGGGGTTTTATACCACGGCAATTATGACCGGTGCAGCATTTGCGGCTTCATCGGTTTCTCCGCTGGCAAATGCGTGGGGCTGGCAAAGTGCGTTGGCTTGCTGGGGAATTGTGGCGCTGGTCGCGACGGTAGTCTGGCAATGTATTCCCAAAGCGTATACCGCGAAGCAGAATGCTGCGAGTGCTTTGGTCACGCACCGAAGCGGAATGGACTGGTTGCTGATGGTATTTTTCGGCATTGGGACGGGGGCGTATACTCTGGTGCTGGCATGGCTGCCGCCGTATTACATGCAACTGGGGGTAAATGCGACGCAAAGCGGCCTGATGCTAGGCGGGTTAACGATGACGGAAGTGATTTCCGGTCTGCTGGTCTCAACGTTCATTAACCGTTTTCCCGATCGACGTAAGCTACTGCTTCCTATTCTTATCGTCATGCTGGTGGGAATGATTGGACTGATTGTCGCCCCGCTGACGTTCACGTATCCCATCATTATCATGCTGGGGATTGGTATTGGCGCGTTGTTCCCGTTGTCACTCATCGTGGCATTGGATCAGGTGACGGAACCGCATAAAACCGGTTCATTGATGGGTTTTGTGCAGGGCGGTGGCTATATTCTCGCCAGTTTAATGCCGCTGCTCGCCGGGTTTATACGTCAGCATACGGCGGGTCTGGAGCAAGCCTGGATGATTATGACGGTTGGTGTGGTCATATTGATTATCATGGCGACCCGTTTTGCTCCGCTTAAAAACCCGAGTCGCTAAGTACGTTACTTTGTTGCAAGCGAGCGGATTCTACCGCTCGCTGTCATGAATCTGCCGGAGAGCGATAACGCCACAGCCAACGCCCACTCATCAGTCTATGGTAATAGAAGAACCCGCGTACAATCCAGTCAAAGAACATGCCCATCCACACGCCGATCACGCCGAAGCCGAGCATCACGCCGAGTATGTATCCTGCGATGACTCGACATCCCCACATGCCGGCCATCGCTACCCACATGGTATAGCTGGCATCTTTTGCGCCTTTTAGCCCAGCGGGTAATACCCACGATGCCGCCCAGATTGGCATAAATAGTGCGTTGAGCCACAGGAGGTGTTTTGCTACGTCGATCACTTCTGGCTCATTGGTATAAAACGACGCCAAAAAGCTGGCGCTGGGAACCGACAGTACGGCAAGAGCACACAGTCCAATGTTGGATAGCCAGAAAATGTGTTTTAGCTGGCGGGTAGACTGCATGATCTGGCCTTTCCCTAGCCGTGTTCCAACGATAATCGTGGCGGCTGCGCCGAGAGAATTACCGGGTAGGTTAATCAGTGTTGAAATGGAGAATGCAATAAAGTTTCCAGCAATCACCTCGGTTCCCATACCTGCCACAAAACGCTGTGTGATCAGTTTACCGATGTTAAACATCACTGATTCAATGCTGGCGGGAATCCCGATACTGAGCACTTCATAGAGAATCGACACAGTAAAAGGGGCAAAATAAGATCTGAAGGGAATGCGCAGCGCACCGTTAAAGCCGTGCATCAGTGTCAGGATCACAAGTATCGCCCCAATATAGCGTGAAATGGTAATGCCGATGCCTGCACCGATAAAACCGAGCCCGTCCCAGGAAAATGCTCCATAAATCAGCAAGCTACTAATGGCAATGTTGAGAATGTTCATCCCAATATTAATGACCATGGGCAACTTGGTATTGCCTGCGCCCCGCAGTGCGCCACAGCCGACTAACGCAATTGCGACAGCAGGATATCCCCACACTGTCCAGCGAAGGAACGTGAGAGCAAGTGCTTTAACCTGTTCATCGGCCTGACCTGCAATGAGATCGATAATTGTGGAGCCGGCGAATTCAACCAGCGCGACCAACAGAAATGATGAAAGAACCAGTAATGACATCGACTGGCGAGCGGCAGATCGCGCCTGCTTTCTATTGCGCTGCCCCAGGCTGAAAGCGACAACAACGGCGGTACCCAATGCGACCGCAGTGAAGAATGCAACGATGACCATGTTGAAGCTATCGGCCAGACCGACGGCTGCCATGGCTTCTTTCCCTAGCCAACTGACCAGGAAGGTGCTGAAAACCCCCATCAACACGACGCAGAGACCTTCAATAAAGATGGGGAAGGCGAGCGGTGAAATTTCTCTCCAGAAGAGCACGCGGTTGGAGTAACGTTTTTTATACCAGTCTGTATCTTTTAATTTTTTCATGAAACGGTCTTGGATATATCTCAAGTTTCCCAGTCAGCAAAGTAAACAAAGCCATAAAATGGCTCGCAAATAGCCTCATTTTTGCACGGCATACTGCTCTATTTTGTGCGCTCGCGGCGGCGTGGCCGTTTTTAAAATAGCGTTCTTATTTACAGAGTATCAGCCGCCAAATTGATGTCCAGCCCGATTGCTTTCCCGGCATGGAAAGTTGTTGCATACGTACACTATTTAATTTAGATTTTAATTTATTAGATTATCCTAAACTATTGGTGGTGCGTATACCCTCAGCGATATCACCTTTCTTGCTGGCTGAACACTGCGTTGAGTGATGCATTATGACGGGTTTCAACAGATCAAAAGAGGATCACGATCATGTCAACACCACTTGCCATTTCACCCACACTGGCTCACCAACTCGTCGATGAAGGCGCGATACTCATCGATATTCGCCAGCCGGAAGAGTACGCCCGCGAGCACATCGTACAGGCGAGGTTGCACCCGTTGAATCCCGCTGCTGGGTATGCGCTTCCAGGAGAGGATAGGGAAGGGAAAACGATAATTTTCCATTGTTTGTCTGGTATGCGTTCAGCACAGAATGCTGAGATTCTGATGCAGTCGGCGTTTCCGGCAAGGGTTTTTGTACTTGATGGTGGAATGACTGCTTGGAAAAAAGCAGGGTTTCCGACAAAAATCAATAATAAACAACCCATTGACGTTATGCGACAGGTTCAAATCGCCGCTGGGATCCTTATCCTGAGTGGTGTATTACTGGGATTCAGCGTCAACAGCGTTTTCTTTCTACTCTCTGGATTTGTGGGGGCGGGGTTGCTGTTTGCAGGGGTTACAGGCT
This sequence comes from Pectobacterium araliae, assembly GCF_037076465.1. Classification (NCBI taxonomy): domain Bacteria; kingdom Pseudomonadati; phylum Pseudomonadota; class Gammaproteobacteria; order Enterobacterales; family Pectobacteriaceae; genus Pectobacterium; species Pectobacterium araliae. The sequence continues at coordinate 1,809,565 of NZ_AP028908.1, forward strand.
TTTGTGGTATGGCAAAGCTACTAATAAAAATGCCGTGGAACCGTAGTATCAAGCGCTGATTTCCCGGGGTGACTTGCTGGAATAGTAAGCGGAGTGTTAACCCACAACGTTAAAGAATGGGGGCTGTAATATGGACATGAAGAACATTCCGTTTGGTACGACTGATTGGTCACAAATAGAGCCCACTGAGCATAAGGGAGAGTTGGGGATCGCGTATTGGCGGACACAGCGCTTTGATAATATCCGCGTCCGTATTGTTGAATACACGCCCGGCTATCTGGCCGATCACTGGTGCTCAAAAGGGCATATCCTGCTGTGCCTTGAAGGTGAACTGCATACGGAATTAGATGATGGCCGTGTTTTTGTTCTCAAACCTGGGATGAGCTATCAAGTAGCGGATAATGCGGAAGCGCATCGCTCCTACACCGAGACGGGCGCTAAGCTGTTCGTTGTGGATTAATATGAGGGGCCAACTTTGGGGCGCGGAGATTAGCCCTTGAACCTGGTCACTGTAGGCAAGGAAAGTGGTGTGGCTGGCGATGAGCCGTTTTATTATCGAGTTCGGTGACCGCCTGGACGGTCACTTCTGAGAAAAGGCATTTACACAGAATCATGTACAAGGCCGCATCTTGAGCCGATTATCGTTCATGCGATAGGGCCTGATTGCGCTTGCGAAGTTCGGTATTTCAATGAGGCCCTGGAACCAGTCAACAATGCCGAAATTCTGTTTATAAATGACACAGAATTTCGGCACAACGTCAGTTTCAATTTTTCACATTTTGAGCTGTTTCACCGTGGCATCCACATCTATCTCATCTTCCGAGAAGATTAACGTCGTTCCCTGGAAGGTGGTGATCGCCAATTTTTTCAGTGAGCGCATTTCACCAGGTTTAGCGCTTGATTTCGGTCTGATACTATTCATCAGCACTCCCACAGACAGCACCATATTGTCTTTATCAATATGGGTATCGGCAGGCACTTCTTCGCTGTAAACCACGAAAGACTTGAGCGAGGTGAGCTTTAAACGCTCGCCCGCGATATAGATGTATTGACTTTCCGGCGCAACTTTCACCGCATACGCTGATAGGCCTTTGTTATTCGTGGTGGGTTCAAAGGTTACCGCCGCATCTTTCTTAATCAGATCAGGATTGGCGACTTTAATCACATGAAAATAACGGTTTTCGCCGTTTTCATCTTTGATAAATCCAAAACCTTTATCTTTAAACCAGGTTGTGATCGTTCCGTTCATCGCCGTTACCGCCTACTTAATCGTTTATCTACTCAGTTTTTGCAACGCGCAGTGTAAAACACATTGCCGGCGCAGACTACGCCTTTGATTTAAGTCTGGACGATAAATTTCTGATATGCGAGGGGAGTGGTGATGATATAAGCGATGGGGAGTAACATGCTGCGTTCAACTGTGGGAGAAACGCTAACGATTTTGTCAACTCTCAGAGATAACATGGTGCTTTCATTGGCTGACGGAACATAAAATTTGAATGAAAAGCCCTGAAGGACCTTTCATTCATCAGTATTTTTAAGACGTTAATTACCACATTAAATCATCGGGTACTTTAAAATCGGCATACGGATCTTCTTCGTCTTGCTCCTCCTGACTAAGCGCACTATTTAATACAATGCTGTCCGCATCTCGTTGCATAATTTTATCGGCTACAATTGCAGGGATAATCGCGTATTCATTTTCATCGCTGTTATCGAGAACCAAACGTGCGATGGCGAGACGGCCGCTAATCAACTGAGCTTGAGTCAGCTTATCGACATCTATTTTTTTAATTAAATTATTATCTGTGAAATTAAAAGCAATATTGCCTTTTGAAATGATGATTCTATTCATTTCAATGAGCTGCTTCACCTGAGCTTTATATTCTTTGGATAGCGTCGCTTGTTTTTGTTGTTCGCTTAGCAGTTTATCACGCTCAAGTTGTGCTTTTTTATTTTCTTCTACAGCCTCTCTTGCCTCACGAGCCTGAACTCGTGATTTTTTAGCCGTTCTTTGGACTTTGGCCATTTTTTTGCTGGTGACTAATCCAGCTTTTAGCATCTGCTCTTGTAAGGTGAGTTTTGTCATTTTCGTTTCTAAACCAGTTGAATAATGTGTGGGATTATACCTGTAATTTTTAAGGCTGTACCAGATGGCAGGAACTAATGACTGCGTTGCTTGAGTTTGCCGGGGGCTATCAGCGGCTGACGTGAGCTGACTTCAGGATTGGATACAACATTCTGTTTTAGGCACTATCCGTCCGTGAGCCGTGCCAGGACTTTTGGGCGCTATAGACAAGATGCGATCATAACATCGCTATGTTGTATCTTTTCAACACTACTCATTACCCCATTGATTCAGAAACATCGCTATCTCATCAATACGTCGCTCGTCTATACCTGCTTCGGTGGCCATCTCTTTCTGAGCATCTTCGCTGATTTCTTCGTTATTCATTAAGCGGGTGAGCAGCAACTGGAAATAGTGTGCCAACGATCCACGTTCTGGCTCGCTCACTGGATTTGCAGATTCCGTCGAATATTCATCCGCGATGTCATAATATTTAAGTGGTATTTCATTGTTCATCAGTAGCCCTCAGGGTTAACGCCTATGTTATTTGCTGCTAGTATTATCTGGATTTAATAATATCATTCTTATTCCATTAGAGTAATTCCAGTGGCGTGAATTGCCTACTATCACCAGTCAAAGGGAAGAATGCCTAGCGGCTGTGTTCTCCATGTTTAGCGTGTATTCCTTCTCGGCAGGTTTGGCGGCTTTGATCTCGGTATTGGTCAGTGGGGTAGTTATACTACGAGAGAAATTGAATTTGTTATTCAATGTTATGATTTTTAGATAATTTGTCTTCTTGGTCTTTACTTCATAGTCCCAATCGTAGTCCCATAGAGAAAAGTCAGTTTAAAAATGGCTATCTCTCGCCCGTTGTATACGCTGGTTTTTAGCGCTGGCTGTGCTGTAAATTTAATTTAGCTTTACGACGCTCCAATACCATCATTTTTCGGGTGTGTTGCCACAGAATACCATCTAGCAACATAAACTCGCGCCACTCTGCTGTACCCAAATAAAGGGATCTGTGCATCAACTCGCCGACACGTTCAGCAAGGAGTAGGTTTCTTACTCGTAGCAATTGTAACTGCGTGAATCGCCCATCATCACCCGCCAAAGGAAAGAATGCCTGGCGGCTGCGTTCCCCATGTTTCACCGCATTGGTATTACCTATGGGAGCGCCTACACCGGTACGCTTTCCTCCCCAACCGGACGATCTTGATTGTTGGTTGTGTTTTTTGTTGTCTTTCATGGCTGAGTGGTGGTTAGTTGGTGGATGTGTGTGCACTAAAATTCAAAAAGGCGGTAGTTCACCATTTTGATGGTAAACGTCTATGCGTATGAAAGACGCGTAGAATCTGGAGCATATTATCTTTCACACGGTAGGGGATGATGTAGGGATAGTGCGTTAACACCAGTTCACGCGTTCCAGGTACACGGCCAGGTCTTCCCATTGCTGGCTGTTGCGGTAGTAATTCTGTCAACCTTTGGACTTCATCTATGAATTGGCTGGCGGCTTGTGGATCGTCCTGCGCGATATAGCGGTACTCGGCTTCCAAATTGGCCGCGGCTTTACGCAGCCATTTAATTTCCATGCCTTGCCGTACCTAATTTTTTAAAGAGATTGTTCATCTCATCTGATGAGACAAAATCACCCGCATTAGCCTCTTTTATAGCTTGCTCGATCTCTGCTATCTGCCAGGCTTCCCGCGCAAGATAGTTTTCAATGGCTTGCCCAGCCAGAAAAGAGCGGGTACGTCCTGTAGCTTTAGCCAACGCATCAAGCTGAGCGGTTGTTTCATCATTCAATCGAACGGACATGACACCCATACTGCCACCTCACTACATTGTATGTTTTGTATACATTGTAGTTACTATGGAAAGGAGAGACAAGTGGCTATCCGATGGTATTGGGATGTTGTTCCGACGTAATCGCTTGTAAGATGCGCTCTGAACACAACATGGTGAGTTGTTAGATGCTAAAATGTACCTTGATAGTATTCGATATGTCATCGACAGTTTGTTGTATATAAGGAATAGATATGACAAAAATTAGTGAAAGATGGAAGCATAATGGGATTGTAAAAGGTTATTGTAATATTTGTGGAAAACACGATCTGCTTACGAAAGATCATGTTCCACCAAAGTGTGCCATAACGTTAGAACCTGTTCTTCAGAAAACAGTTAGCGAATTTTTTCACACAAGGGAACCTGTAAAACCATTAAACGCTAAAAATGGTGCTTACTTCAGAACGATTTGTAGCCACTGTAATAATGACGTCTTAGGCGGACTTGACAAAGCAATTGAACAAGTAACGAAATCCTTTAAAGACCAGTTGAATCAATACATGATTGGAGAAAAAATATATCCATTTATTAGGGTGGCATTTGATAGCTTATCTTTCACTAAAGCTATGATTGGCCACATACTATCCGCTACATCAGTTGAAGATTGCAGAAAAGAGCCAGTAGATACTCCCTTCTATACACCTTTAAAAAATTATGTTTTAGATAAAGAATCAAGTTTTGAGGACACGCATGATATTTATTACTGGTTTTATCCGCATAGGATGCACGTATCAGCTCAAAGTATAGCATTTATGAATGAAGGACATATGGCATTCATGTGTGCTCTTCATTTTTTCCCTATTGGTTTTATGATTACAATCAAAGATGAAGGGGTTTTCCCTGCCCATTCTTCAAAATTAAGTCTTAAAGATGAGTTCCTTACATTCAGCATGACTTCTGTAAATTATGAATATACAACATTTCCCTTTGTCAATCTTAAGGGTAATCAAATGTATGCACTTAGTAATGGTCATACTTGTATAAGTTATCCAATAATAAAGTAACCGTTAATCTACGCACGAACTGCCCCGCATCGATTAATTCGCTATGATATTAGCAATGGTCCGCTTCAGGTACGAATTAGCCCATGATAAAGTCATCGTACGGCTATGAGCTGTGAGAAGCGGACTTAGGAAAAAAGTTACCGCAGAGAATTAATTTTCTAGGCTGTGTCCCTTAACTTAACAGCCGCTTCAAAAATAACCGGATCGCACCCAGTTTAAGCATACTCAGATAATTTCTCGCTGTTTTTTCTGAGCGGGTAGCGATGCGACGATTTTCTTTTAATCCCGCAAAGCAGCGCTCCACAACATTGCGTTTTTTGTACAACCGGGTATTGAGTTTTCTGCGTCTATCCTGACTGGTTTTCTCATTCCGTTTAAAAGGAATGACTGACTTTATTCCCTTAACCTTCAAATAAATACGAAGACTTTTCCCTGAGTATCCCTTATCCGCCAGTACAGCTTTTGGTCGCGATTTCAGACACCCACTTTTACGAATAACACCAACTCGGTTGAGCAGGTCTTTTGCATACTGGCTTTCGTGGGCTTGCCCACCGCTCAGACAGAAACTTAATGGCAATCCGGTGCCATCTGTCGCCAGATGGATTTTGGTGCCAAAGCCGCCGCGAGAGCGACCCAGCCCATGATCGTCGAGTTCATCGGGATGTTTTTTTTGGCTCCCGCAGCGGCTTTCAGGGCTCGAATATTACTGCCATCAAGCGCGATGACATCCCAGTCAATCAGTGCTTTTTCATCCAGAATTTGAAGTAGCTTATTGAAAAGGCAGTTCATTACTCCGGTTTTTGACCACCGGTTAAAGCGGTTGTAAATCGTTTTCCAGTGGCCATAGCGTTCGGGTAAATCTCTCCACGGTGCTCCAGAACAAAGAACCCAAAATATGCCATTCATGACATGCCTGTGCGCAAGATAAGGCCGTCCCCCTTTAGCTGAACCTCTCTCAGGTGGCGGCATGGGGGCAATCAGAAACCATGCATCATCAGGGAAATCGTAACGAGCCAAATTGAAGGACTCTTTGTGGTTAAACTATGCTTCGTATTGTACAAAAAATAGTTACGGGACACAGCCTAGTGTAGTAACTTGTTAGTACTAGTTAATTCCAAGAATACCTCGATATGAGGGGTGAATCTCCCAAATATGTTGCACATAGTCCAATGAAGGATCAGTTAACAACTCTGGGCGCTCATCGAAATCAATAAAGTGCGGTGGGCTATCGGGATTTGGTATTTCTCTAAGAAGAACAAAACCAATCCTAAATAAAAGTTGTGCGATCTGTAAGGGTCTTATGTAATTTTCGCTATCAATTTTTCCAATCCCATTGACCCCAATGCGATTTACAAATCCATTTTGTATTTTATTTAGAAGATCATCTGTGCTGTATCTTTTAGGACCCTTAGAAAATGTTTCAATCAATTTTTGTAGTTCACTGAACTGGTGAGAGTGCTCTTTATATATATCATTTACCCTAAAGCGCCCAAAATCACTCAAGATAAGATTTATATCTTGCATACCTACTTTCTTCATCCCGCGTTCAGCAGCCGCTTCGGCAGATAATCGGCATAATTGGCTCATCCATCTAAATAGCTTTCCGAAATAATAGATCACTTGGGGGGGAACTCAGTCCAAGTTGAGCGATCTGATCAATCGCTGAATATCCCAAATCACCAACCGGACTGAGTCATGCCGATCATAACACCTATCCAACCCGACGAGCGTCAATTGATGCAGAAAACCATGCAGACGACACGCGACAAGAACCATTATCGCAGGCTTGCCGCTCTACTAATGCTTGATGATGGCATCTCCGTTTCCGATGTGGCTAAACACCTTCAGGCTGCTCGTTCCACCGTCGGACGCTGGATAAACTGGTTTACCCAAAGTGGCGCCGAAGGACTGGAAAGCCGACCCGCAGGACGACCGCCGAAATGGTCGCCAGAGCCTGTATTGCCGCTGCTATCTCATCTGGTTGATTACTCGCCACAGGATGTCGGATGGCTACGCTCGCGCTGGAGTCTGGAATTGCTGACCATGGAGATAAATGGTTTTTTCAACATTAATGCCTCACGAAGTACCCTGTATCGCTGGGTTAAGATGGCCGGTCTTGTCTGGCGTCGGGCTGCCCCCACACTGAAGCTCTCCGACCCAGATTACGATGAAAAAATGACCGCTATTCAGGCCGCGCTGGCTGTCAACAGTTCGGAACATCCCGTGTTTTATCAGGATGAGGTTGATATTGCCCTCAACCCGAAAATCGGCGCTGACTGGAGCCAGAAAGGTAACCAAAAACGGATAGTGACGCCGGGCCAGAATCAGAAACATTATCTGGCTGGCGCACTGCACGCGGACACAGGAAAGGTGACCTATATAGGCGGAATAAAGAAGACATCAAAATTGTTTATAAATCTGTTGGTTAAACTGAAACGCACATACCGGCACGCCAGCATTATCACACTGATAGTAGATAACTACATCATTCATAAAAGTAAGGAAACCCAGCGCTGGCTGGCAGAGAATCCGAAGTTCAACCTGCTGTTTTTGCCGACTTACTCGCCCTGGCTGAACAGAATAGAAGGGCTCTGGCATAAGTTGCATGAAACGGTAACACGAAATCATCACTGTCATTACATGTGGCAGTTATTGCAGAACGTAGCCCAGTTCATGGAGGCTGCTTCGCCTTTCCCTGGAAATGCACCGGGAAAGGCAAGGGTGTAGCAGTATTATGAAAAGCTATTTAGGTCGCTTAGCACCTAAAATACGGATAGGAGTGAAAGGTGATACCTGAGATCCAGACCAACGGATTTTTTTCATAAATACAAGAGATATTAACTTCTCTCTATCTGTAGCCCGCTCGACACTCCAGTGCTTTGTAACATTATTTTGGCGGTGTCTATTTAAATAGGAAAGAATTTTATTGGAAATTATCTTCTCTAGTTCTGTTCTACTCCAATTAATATCAATTGCATACTGCTCACACTTATCAAGATCTTCATTATATCTAATAGTTGTCCAAACATCAGTCCTAACACTTGCTCGTATTTTCATACCTTTGACATCTCTTGCGAGTGCCCTGCAAGCCGAAAAAAAGCTAGATACCCTTGCCTTATGAATGTCATCAGCAGAAAATGTTGAATCTATATCATCTACAAACAACCAAATATCAGCATCTTCTTTCTCAGCCATATACCGCTCGAGCAAGACACTAGAATTTTTGGCTACAGGAGAGATAAGTTCTATGGGTATATTTTTGCTTTTAATTCTGCTTAATAACGCGCCAAGAAAATTTCTCCCTTTATACCCAACCAGTTCTGAAGCTTCGACTAAGGCCATCTGATCATCGGTCCAAGCAAAACCTATTTTACTTCCCAATTCATAATTGATTCGGGCTGAAAGTGCCTTTTTCCATTCGTTCTGAAGCTTAAGATGATCATGTCCCTCAAAATTACCATAGCTTAGCAAGTCAGCCCCAGTGACCGATATAACGACTGCACCAGGATCCTTCTTGGATACGTCAAATGCAAGTTTAGATAAAAGTGAAGATTTTCCCATTCCTTTCCGAGCTCTGACTATCCCAAAACTACGACTGGGAGAAAGAAATTTATCAAACTTGTCTTTAGTTATAAAGTATGATGAAAGCACTTCTGGGTCTTCATCTTCACCAGCTTCATTACCAAAAAGGTTTTCATCATAAAAATCCAAATCTATGGTGTATTCCTGCGGGTTGAACATTTCTCTCTCTCTTATGATTTTCACTCATTTAAAATTAATACTGAAGCACTTCTCTTTCAGAATTTTTTGAAATCTCTAGGACGAAGCCTGAAAACATGTACAGTTTTTCTCGGGTGGAACATAATTTCATTCATACAAGAATACTGAATTTTTAGCTTTTTACTTTAGCAGAATGTAAGGAAAAAATGATATGAATTTGGATATTTCCTATGTTCCGCTATTCTAAATAGCTTTGCATAATAGCGCTACACTTGCTGAGGGGCGCACCCCGCCAGCACTGGTCTCACACAATGAGAAGTGAAGCATCAATGCGCAAAGTTATTTAGAACCACCTGTTTTTGGGATTGTATGATACTCCGTCGTATACAGTCACAGTTAAAAGCGTATGATGTAGTAGTAAATAATAAATTTGGAATGTCGCATAAAAATTGCTGAGGTATACCATCTAATTATGAGTGTGGTAATTATACTCACCCTCATGTTTATAACTAACGATGCTTACTTGAAAATTTTTTTTGACCACGCTACTGATATAACTATTCAGTCCTTGCCCTGAGTGCGCTAGTTCTTTCATCCTAGAGGCTGTTGCAGTCCCCAGCTTATTAGCATTGTAAACGTATTTCCATCCATCTTTGAACTCGACTCTTATAGAGTCGGCCGTAGTTTCATAAAACACCACCCTAGAATTACCGCTTCTATTTGCATAAGCTGGCATTTTGTTATCCTTCATTGAACGCAGCAAAAGATTGCTGTTCCACAGTTATATACCTCGTATGAAAACTGGTTATTGAGCTAAGTCATAACTTCAATTTTTCTCATGAATGTAAACTATTTTTCCTGCTGTGTTAACTAACAGGCCGTAGTGTTTGTAATGTCAGTCTAGCATATAATCGACAGACCAGATCTGGTCTCCATGAATACACTTAAAGAAGCTTTTTGCAGCGTTCGGTTTCTGTATTGTTTCACTCTGTCATAGATCGAAACCGTCCCCAATCTACCATTTTAAGCACATTCCCTATACCACTCCCTGACGCGCCGATTGCGCAAAAAACCATAGCATTTCGATACATGCGTACCGACCAAAAAATTGACTTCAAATTGAATAAAATGAGGTGTGGCGCGGGTTGCAGCAATGTTCGCAGTTCGCACAGCAACGCGTCACAACTGCGTACCACATTGCGAATTTTTCCGTACCCGCTCAGTGTCGTTTTACGTGCTTTCTCACTGGCACTGGTTTAACCATCATGATTTTTGTGTGCGCAAATTCTTATAGATAGGCAAAAGTGGGTCGGTTCGGTAGGTTCAGTCGGTTCACGTAGTCAACTGATTGATAGATAGGGTAATTATTTTTAGAATTGAACCGACTTATGGGTAGGTTCACGCGGTGTGTAGGTCGGTTCACCAAGCCAGCCAGAAAAGGGGCGTTTGATTAGGTCGGTTCAAAATGGCTAAAGTCGGTTCAGGGTCGGTTCACTATTCAAATAAAAATAACCATAAATCAATGTATTAAAATAATGAACCGACTGAACCTACCGAACCGACCTTATTTTACCTTACGCGTGATTTACTCTTCCTCGTCGTCGAGTGTCATGAGTACCACAAAGCGCGGCTGCTTGCCGTCAATGCGCAGTGATTTACGTGTAATGCCTTTGGCGGGTTTATCCAGCATTCCGGCATCAGCCAGCACCTGTGCGAACGCAGCGGCATTGGCACCAGTGGCAATTTCGTTATTGAACACGGCGGGGAAGGTGTGAAACACCAGCGTATCGGCTCCTGGCTTTTTCACCCGATATCCCGCCAGATCCTTGATGGGTAAATCGCGTGGATCAGGATTGGGATGCGGTAAATAACGGCTGTAGCCAAACTGGTGCAAAAAGGCGTCGGCTTGTTCTACCCAGGCTTTGGCCTCGCGGTTGCCCATGCCAAATTCATTTACCCAAGCATAGAAGCTATGCTGTAAGGCATCGTGGCATTCCTGCGCCGTCCAGCCAGTAAAAGAGGCTGAGAGCAATAAAGCCGCTTCTAGCACGGCAAAACGTGACGCCACCCGCCGCACTTGTTCGCTGGCATCATCGGGTAACAGTGAAAACCAGCGCCGCTCTGTTTCGCGATAGGCTCCTAGCGCGTTTTCTTTCTGGCTGGCGAGGTGAGCAATCCACGTCCGACCAACCGCGCCATAATGGGCGTTGCTGGCATCTCGGATCGCGTCAGCATGGGCTTTGCCATCCTGATAGCCATGAAATACCGTCGCTTTGGTGATCGGGACATTCAGCAAGCGCACCAATTGACCGGCATTCACTCGCCCACCGTCAGCGCGGATATAGCTTTCCAGATCGATCTCGCCGGTACTGAACGCCATTGCTCGCCAGCGCTTTAGTTCTCGGTTGCCGCCTTCTCTGGCTCCCTGAATCTTACCCACACCGTTAAACAGCGCATAGGCGGCATCGGCCACGGCTTTGCGATTGCTGCCTTGCCCGATTTCATCCAACGGCATGAAACCGTCATTGTGGACGGCGGCTTCGTTTACCAGCCCCAACGCAGTGGAATACCACGTTAGTTTAAGCGCATTAGGATCGCCATAGACAGAAGAGGCGATATTGCCGGTGGTGGTTTTGCCCGCAGATGAACCGCCAAACAGATGGACGCCGAACCCGTCCGTGCCCACTAGCCCGATAAGCGGTGCGGCAAAGGCACAGGCGACCCCCAACATCATAGAGGGATTACCCTGTGCCAGCGCCGCTACATTACCACGCCAGCTTTGCGCCGTTCCGCTGGTGGCATAACCTTTGGCTGCGCCCGATTTACCGTTGAACAAGACGGGAATGCTCGGCATGCCGATAACTGAACCGTCCGGCATCAGGTAAGCGCCATGCTGCCAGCCGGTCGCGCTGGCGATTGCCCAGCGGCAACCTGCATGACTGCGACACAAGTGATCGGCCAGTATTGCCCGTAACCCGCCTTTGGCCGTGACTGCCAGCCCACCCGCACGTAATCGTGCCCAGCCTTCGCGTTCGCCAATATCGCGCATTGGAATGGCTTCGGTGCGGGGCTGGCTCTCACCGCTTGGCGTCCAGCTTAAAACCAGATAACGCTCTGACTCATCCGATCCAATCCCCGCCACCGTAATAGGATCAGACAGCCAGCTTTCACGCTCGATAATGTCGCCGCTGTCATGGTCAGTCTTCGGCTCTACCCAATACAGCCCGCCATGACGAATGTCTGCGTAAGGTTTTAAGGGGGAATAGGAAGACGGCAGCGGTTTTTGTCCTGGCTGATAAAGTGAGGCGGCAAAGGCCGATATGGATACCGCCTCGCCATGTTGCTGGTAGTAATCATTCCAGTCGGCTTTTTCAGTTGTCGGCGGGAGCGCCACCCAACCGTTTACCGCTAGTGCTGCTTTTTCAGCCGCGATTTTTCCCGTGTTGTTACCATCGGGTTTACGGTCATTATCCGCAGCAAGGATGATTTTGGCGTCCGGCCAGACAGCACGGCAAGATCGTGCAACGTGGATCAGATTCCCGCTATCTAATGCGCTGATAGCGACACCTTGCATCAGTAACGATGTCGTAATCGCGGTAGCGTAACCTTCGGCAATGATCATTGTATCCGCGTGTTTGGGTAGGGTACTAACGGGAATGAATGCGCCTTTCTTTCGGCTACCGGCAATCAGCTTTTTCTCACCATTAGGTTTGATAAGCTGTGCGCCAGTAGTGGTGCCGCCCATGTTTTGCAGCGCCAGCAACAGGGAACCATCATCCAGCAGTAGTGAGGGGCGTTGCAGCCCTTTATTCAGCAGATAGTCAGATTGACCCGATACCGCTTTCGCCACCAGCGAATTTACCCGTTCGGTAATTAGACGATGATCAGGTTTTTTACTGGCGAGTATAACGACCGGCAACGGAAGCGCCAGCACCTCGGCGACCTGTTCCGCTGCTTGCCACGCATCACACTTATTCACTTTCATCACCAGATCCAGTCCGGTTCCTGCGCCGCAGTGAGAACAAAAATAGGTGCCACGACCTTCTTTATCGTCAAAACGGTAGCGGGTATTCCCGCCACAGTTGGGACATTCACTTTCCTGCCGATTGGTCGGGATGCCTAACCGCTGCAAAATTCCCTCCCAATGGCCGTTGGCTTTTGTCCGCACGTCTTGAATGAACGTGTTGCTCATGCGGCCTCGTCCTCCTGCGCCCGGTGGAGCGCATCAAGCCGTTCGGCAAGAATAAACATCAGGATCTCTTTTGCCTGCGGTTCCCTTAACTCCACGATGGCATAAGCCAATGCACGACACTGATCGATCAGTTCTTCCTGTTCCAGCGGTGTGTTATCAAACATGGCGCACCTCCTGAACGGGAAGGCGAGCAGAGAAAGTAAATGCAAAACACGGAGACAGCATTTGCCGTGCTTCCCGCTCTGAATAGGCTTCAACGGATAGGCGACAAAACGTTTTTTCCTGCGGAGAGTAGGGCAGTACCAGAAAGCGATACTGAAATTTAAGGCGAGTTTGGGTAGACTGTGAATCAGCCATGACGTTACTCCTTTTAACGCTGTGGTCAGAAGCCCAGTATGTGTTGCTGCACTGCCGGGCTTCGTTATGTTAACCTTGAATTCAATCAAGGTGTGCGCACAGGATAATTCTTGGTGTGCGCACACGTCAAACGCTTTAAATTTCAATTTTTCAGGCAGAGTACCGTCAGTGTCTTTAACGGAGTTAGGCATGGCTACAGGCAATAACAATAGTAAATCCACTAAAAAGGGAATCCGTTTCCCACACGAACTGATTGATGAAATTGATGCCAGCGTAGCGCGTGAAAAAGTAGACAATCCCAACGCTAATTTTTCTGCGTGGGTATTGGATGCCTGCGGGCGTAAGTTAGAAGCGGAAAAAGACGATAAATCAAAACCGTGATTTGAGCGTTTTTCTAAATAGCTGATGTGCTGATTTTGGGCGTAGCAATGCCCGCTCCAGCCAGTGCCAGATTTTTGGATCATCATATTTTTGATTCCGATATGCCGCTAGCGCGGCAATAAAAATGGATGTGTCGGATTATGCGGTTTCGGTTTGCTGGTCACGTTCGGCAATGCGTTGCCTTAACCAATCGCTAACTTCATCCTCGAACCAGCCTACGCGCCGTAAGCCAACCCGAAACCCTTTGGGGAATTCTCCGGCATTGATCATTTCCTGAAAGCTGCTGTCTGAATTAACGCGCAGAATGGCTTTCACTTCTTTCTTTAACAGGATTTTTCTGTCTAACAGGTTCATACGTCTTTATCTCCAATGAAACCGGCGTTGTCCGGTCAGTGCAGATAGTTAAACGGTTTTGTGGGCTAAAGGGTGGTAGGCAATAAAGATAGTTGGTAAGAGAGAAAATCAAATGAGGTAAGGCATGGTGCTAGTTTGGTAACGGCCGCTGTCTAACACGGCCGCTATTCTGTCGCTAATAATAATGATGGTGTTAATTAGCGGGCATAGCCGCCAGAGCTTCCGCAATTAGCTTACGAAAAGACTCTGTTTTATCCGGCGTATTTTCACCGAGCACCGAACCCACCGCCAGCGCTGCATCTTCTGCGAGTTTTTTCTGGTTCAGTTTGTTACCCCATTTATAAACACCGCCGCTTTTACCTTCAAGCGCCTTCGATAAACCAGCGATAAGAAGCAATGCGGTATCACGGTTAGCAAATTCGCCCCAACTTTCTGGTAGTGGTACGTCTTTTTTGGGATCGGAAAAGCCATACCAGGGTGAATCATCGGAAAGTAATTGGTTAGCCCACGGCCAAATATCAGCGGCAAGAAACGTGGCATCGTGTATCTGGGTATTTCGATTGATAGTGTCTACATCAATCTGTGTTGTCCAGATATTGGTAGTATCACCCCATGCGCTGGTGTGGGACGCGCGGATCGGTTTGATGATACCGAACCTTACCGCCTGAAAGATGGTTTGCAGATAGCTTTCTATTTCAGATTCTTGGTAATGGGGAACGGAATCAGGCAGGTAATCATCGGTGCAATAGGTGATAGATGTATTGTCGCTGCCGTGACCGGCCATGACGCTTGCCACCTGATGTGCAGTGACTTCGATCATTCCCCTCATGTGTTTAGGTATTTTCAGCATATTCCCTCGGCTGGTATATCAAATAGCACAGCCCCGATGTAAAGGGGCTGGTTAACGGTGTGGGTTTCTTTCGGTTTGTACCGGATAACGACATTTTAGGAGGGCAACTAACAGGAATCAATAATTAGCTGTATATAAATACAGTGTTAGCCATTAACTGCGCGCAATCCTCTGGCTCCTTCTGACGCCATCACTTTTCCCGTTGCGGCTGTTTCGACAAATTCACCCCACCAGCACATCAATATTTTGCGCTGTTCCAGATAAGTGGATCGGTTATAGGCGCGGCGCACTTCGTTGGTGTCAACGTGGGCGAGGGCGGCTTCAATCACATCTGGCGGGAAGCCTTCTTCATTGGCGGCAGTGCTGAATATGGCGCGTAGGCCATGAGACACCAGCACACCTTTGTAACCCATACGGCGCAATGCGGCGTTAGCGGTCTGGCTGTTCATCGGCTGCTTAGGGTCTTTACTGGAAGGAAACAGGTATTCACGGTGTCCGCTGATGGGTTTCATGGCGTCCAGAATAGCTAATGCCTGCGGGGGTAGGGGAATAACGTGATCACGACGCATCTTCATACGGCCAGCGGGGATCGTCCAGGTGTTATCTGTAAGGTTTATCTCGCTCCAGCGGGTTTCAGCGGCTTCGGCAGGGCGGGTAACGGTGAGTAGCTGCCATTCAATCAATAAGCGGGTCTGTAACTCAATGCTGGCGACCGATAGCGTTTTCATCAAGCCAGGTAATGCCTCTGGCCGAATGGTCGGCATATGGGTTTTCACCGGCGTCTGAAACGCTTTGCGGATCTTGGCGGCGGGATTTGCAGGAATCAGCCCGGAGTTAACCGCATAATCCATCACCTCGTTGATTCGCTGGCTTACCCGTTTGACGGTTTCCAGTTTGCCGCTGGCCTGTATCGGTTCCAACGCGGTGATGAAGTGACGAGCGGTAAGCTGGGTGATCGGTAAGGTTCCGATGAACGGGAACACGTATTTTTCCAGCGAGCGCCAGATATCTTTAATGGTGTTCTCGGCCAGCGGTTGAGACTTTTTCACTTCGTACCAGTCGGCGGAAACTTTGGCGAACGTGTTCAGGTTGATGGCTTGCTCTTGTTCGCGCTGCTGTTGCTGGTGGAATTGCGGATCGATATTTTTTTCTAAGAGCGCTTTTGCGGCTTCCCGCATTTGCCTTGCATCAGCCAAAGAAATTGCCGGATAGCTACCAAACGTCAGCGTAGTGCGCTTTTTAGTTTGTGGGTGGTAATAGCGAAAACGCCATGTCTTTGTGCCGGAAGGTTTGACGAACAGTAGCAGACCGCCACCATCATGTAGCGACAATTCTTTGTCTATTGCTTTAGCAGCTTTGACTTCCGTGTTTGTGAGGGGCTTTGCCTGAATTGCCATGATCGTTACCTTTGGGACTACGGTTTTATGGGACTACGTTGATTTAGTCCCAAATGTAGTCCCAAACTTTCCGGCTGTAAACGGGGTATCCCGATAGATAACAGGCAACAAAAAACCCGCAAACTCAGTGAGAATGCGGGTTTCTGTGGGGTTTCCGGTAGTAAACGATACTAACCGAAGTTGTATTTGGTCGGCACGAGAGGATTTGAACCTCCGACCCCCGACACCCCATGACGGTGCGCTACCAGGCTGCGCTACGTGCCGATGCTATGGGCATTTATACTACCTTTTCCTGACCTTATTGCAATAGTCTGATGGAACGACTGTTTTAGATTTAAGCAGTTAGTTAGCAATAAAGCGCCTTTCGTTCGTTAGTACCTGCAAGAGTAAAGCAAGCTGCGGTTTTTCATCATTCAGCCGATTTCCTTCCATGTCGTAAGCCCGGTAGTTGCCGTTGCTTTCCAATACGATGAGCTGATCCTGCGTTGTGATGAGCAACGTGCCGCCGTTACCGTTAATCAACCACGGGTAGCGTCGTTGGGCAGAGAACAGATCTTCGCCCTGCGAATAATCATCCGTACTGTTTTTAACGTGGAGCAGGCGCTGCATTAGTGTGGTCATGACGTCTTTGTTGTCCGTCATTTTGGTAATGGTCTGCGCAGGCGTGTTCGGCCAGTGAACAACGAGCGGCGTTTGCCACTGGGTACGGGCAAAACGTGTCGTGTTGTTGGTATTAGCATTCTGGTTTTGTGCAGTTGTCACGATGACAACCGTGTTATTCAGGATGTTTTTTTCCTGTAGGGTGTGAATGATTTGCCCAATCTGGCGGTCAACGCCCTGAATATTCATGCGACCGTTAGGCTCAGCACCTTTGCCATCTGCGGTTTTCGGTGCGCTGCTGAGTTCAACATAAGAGAACCACGGCGCTGGACTATTATCGAGATTGAGCCATTCTTGCCACTGCGTGATGATAGTATCGCCGCTTTGCGGCTGCGGTGTAGGCAAGGAGAAATCAGAAAGCAACGCCTGACGGTAGAGCGGGCTGTTGAAGCCATTCGCTGAAAATAGCCCAAACTGGTAGCCCTGCTGGTTTAATGCTGCGATCAATGCGGAGGGTTTTCGCGCACTCAGGATGCCATCCATATAGGTCGTCGAGAGGCCGTAAAACAGATTAAACAAGGCGGCGTCTGGCTGAGAACCTGAGTCATAATGATCGCTGAAACGTACGTTTTCTGCCGCGAAACGCGACAGGTTCGGCATCCTGTTTTGTATGGCGTCAGGCGGTGTATCGTCGATCATCACCATCAGCAGGTTATAGCCGCTGCCGCCATCGCGGAAAGTGATGCCATTCAGCGGGTACTCCACGGTTATCGCCTCAGGGTTACCTTGCTGCGTTAACCGACGCTGATATTCCTGCGCATCCAGCAGGCCATGTTTTTCCAGAAACCGTCGTGCCGTCATCGGATACGATAGCGGTAGGTTAGCGCGCTGCATGGTAATCGGACGATAGAAATTCGCATCGGCCCAGATGTACATCAGGTGCGACGCAAAGAACGCCGAGATGAAAACGCCCGCCAGCGGTTTACCAAAATGGCGGCGATTCAGACTACGTAATTTTTGCCAACTCCACGTGCCGAACAGCATTTCCACCATGAAAATCAATGGAATGCCGATGAACATCCACTGCCAGTCGCGGGCAATTTCCCCCTGACCTGGGTTGACGACAAGCTCCCAAACGGTGCTGTTAAGATGCAGGTGAAAACGTGTAAAGACTTCAACATCGACTAACAGTATTGTTAGCCCAGTCGTTGCCAGTGCTGCAGACAAGAACCGTAGCAGGCGCTGAGACATCACAATAAACGTGAGCGGGAAGATGATCAGCAGATAGGCGGCAAAGACGATAAAACTAAAATGACCGAGCCAGCTAACCAGCGCATAAATTCGGCCGAACAGGGAGATCGGCCAATCGGCAACAAATAGGTAGCGGCTACCCAGCCCCAAAGTGAGCAAAATGTTGAATAAGGCGAACCAGTGTCCCCAACTGATCATCTGGGAGACTTTTTCGCGGTAGCGCTGACGGTTGGTTACCATACGTTGGTCAAAATTTAGTGAGCTTTATCGGCTTTTTTAATCGAAGCCTGTAGGGCTTCAGCGAAAGAATGCGCCAGAATCTGACGTTGCGCAGGTGCGATGCTGGTGTTAATCAGGTTCGTCACCATATTACCGAGCACCATCAAAGCAAGATCGGTCGGAGCATGGTGCTTTTCCAGAACGTTGACCATCTCAGACAGCAGCTGTTCAACGTGTTCGTCACTATAACGGGATGATTGTGGCATAAAATGGCGTATCTCAAGCGAGTAAAGTCGCTTATCTTACCGTATAGGCTTATGCTTTTCCGCACTTTTATCATTACGTACTTTTATCACTCATTAGTGTAGACGTTTACGCGCGTACAGGCGTGAAGAGCGGTTTTATGTATTGCGAGCCGTTCGTATCAGTGTTTGAATACGCGCCTTGCCAAAAGGAGAGTTTATCATGAGTCTGGATATCGCCCAGATTGCCCTACATCAGCTAATTAAACGTGACGAACAAGCGCTGGAAATGGTGTTGCGTGATTCCCTGCTGTCGACTAATACGGCAGTCGAAGAGATGATGGCTGAACTGCACCGCGTTTACAGCGCCAAGAGTAAAGCCTACGGGCTGTTTAATGAGCAGAGCGAGCTAGCGGATGCGCTTCGCGCTTGTCGAAAAGGGGATGAGGACTTTCTGAGTTTCTCACGCGCGGCGACCGGACGCTTGCGTGATGAACTGGCGAAGTACCCGTTTGCTGAAGGCGGTATCGTGTTGTTCTGCCAGTATCGTTATCTGGCGGTCGAATATTTGTTGATATCTGTGCTCAATAGCTGCAACAGCATGCGAGTTAATGAACAGCTGGATATCAGCACCACGCACTATCTGGATATCAATCATGCCGATATCGTTGCGCGTATCGATTTGACGGAATGGGAAGTTAATCCAGAATCCACTCGCTATCTGACGTTCCTCAAAGGCCGCGTCGGGCGCAAAGTGTCTGACTTTTTCATGGATTTTCTGGCCGCGGCAGAAGGGCTGGACACCAAAGCACAAAACCGTGGCCTGTTGAAAGCGGTTGATGAGTATTGTGATGAGGCGCAGTTGGATAAAAACGAGCGTCAGAATTATCGCCAGCAGGTGTATAGCTATTGTAATGAGCAATTGCAGTCCGGCGAAGAAATTGAGCTGGCATCGCTGTCGCAAGAGTTGCCACCGCTGGGTGAGAAAACTTTTCAACAGTTTTCAGCCGATCAGGGTTATGAGCTGGAAGAGAGCTTCCCCGCCGATCGTGGAACACTGCGCCAGTTGACCAAATTTGCGGGCAGCGGCGGCGGCATTAGCCTAAATTTTGATGCGTTGCTGCTCGGTGAGCGAATTTTCTGGGATCCGGCGACGGATACGTTAACGATTAAGGGCACGCCACCGAATCTGCGCGATCAGTTACAGCGTCGGACGAGCAGCAATAAGCAATAGATATCCAGAAGACGGCGTTGCCCTTTTTCTTATCGTCAGGGAAAGGGCTGTGGCTGAACTCTGCTACGTCAAGGCGAAAAAAAACGCCGCATAAGCGGCGTTCTTTTTTTCCGGCGTCCCGGAAAACAACTTCAGCGCAAACTAAACGCGAACGAAGTCGATGTGAGTCAGTTTTGGCTTGTAAACGTGACGTTGTACAGCCTGAACTTTAACTTGAATTTCTTTACCATCGATAGACAGGATCACTGTTTCACCGTAGAAGCCTTCTTTCACTTCTTGGTTTTTTACTGAATCGTGATCCAGCTCGATAGATACTGGTGCTTCTGAACCACCGTAAACGATGGCTGGGAATTTACCAGCTGAACGCAGGCGGCGGCTCGCACCCTTACCCTGACCTTGACGTGCTTCTGCTTTGATAGTAATCATTTTTTTCTCTACTTATATAAAGTAATCCTGCTACAGGCGACCCAGCAGCAGGTTGGGTTATTCAGCTTTTGTGAACAAAAGCGGGCTGAATTCTAGCGGAATATGAGGTTATGGGCAAATGAAACCCACAATTACTTAGCCCCGCAGTTCGTTGGCGCGGCGAAAGCGCCCCTGATAATCAAAGAGCTTTTCGCGTATTTGCCAGAATTTCCCGTTTTTACGTGCGACGACGAAGTCGGGGGCGCGTAATAAGCCCTGTTGCACGACGACGTCAGCGGCATTCTGCCAGTTAAACGGAATTCCCGGCGCGTGTTGGTGAACACGTAAGAACTGTTGCAGGAAAACGTGGCGCTGAGCGGTAGTGTGCAGGCGAAAACGTTCGCTCACGTCGGCGCCTTCCTCATCATGGTAGGTAATTTTCAGCCATTCTCCTTTGGCATCTTGTCCCTGAACGAAGCTCATACCGCTACAGCGTAAAACCAGCGCATCTTTCAATTTCAGCGCCGCTTTCAGCATGTCGTCGGGGTCGACCAGTACCTCATCACACTGGTGGCAGCGTCGCGCAGCAATATCATTTTCTGCGCCACAGTGGGGGCAAACTTTAAATCGAAACCGGAAATCGCACTGATGGCGCTGACCGTTTTCCACCATTTCCCAGCCTTGGCAGCGGCGGCCATAGTGTTCGATGATGTCGCCGTCTGGGGTCGTTTTCCCCCAGAACAGATTGGCAAAACCACATTCAGGGCAGAAGACTTGCACCGGCTGACTACCAGCATGTGGCTTGCTGTTGCCAACCTCTGGCGTGTAGAGGTCATGCGGGTTGCCCGCGTAATCCAGTATCAGGCAATCCGTTTTTCCTGGATACAAACGTAAACCGCGTCCGACAATTTGCTGATACAGGCTGACGGACTCCGTTGGGCGGAGGATCGCAATAAGATCGACATGTGGGGCATCAAAGCCAGTTGTCAACACCGCCACGTTGACCAGATAGCGCAGCGCCTGCTGTTTAAAGGCATCAATCAGCGTATCGCGCTCGGCTGGTGGAGTATCGGCGCTAACCAGCGCAGCCTGACCTGCGGGCAACAGGGCAGCAATCTCTTTGGCATGTTCAACGGTGGACGCAAAAATCATCACGCCGCGTCGCGTTTGCGCATAATCGATGATCTGGCTGATGATGTGCGGCGTAATACGCTGCTGACGTTTGAGTTCGAGGTTTAGGTCGGCTTCGCTGAATAACCCGTTGCTGCGGGCGACGAGCTTACTGAAATCATATTGCACTACAGGCATATCCAGCCGGTCAGGCGGCACCAGAAAGCCATGCTTGACCATATAACGTAGCGGCAGCTCATAGATGCAGTCGCGGAACAAACAGCGCTCGTCGCCGCGCATCATGCCGTGATAGTGATACTGATATATCCAGCCTTTGCCAAGCCGATAGGGCGTCGCCGTTAAGCCGAGTAGCCGCAACTGTGGGTTAGTTTTTTGCAGATGCTGGATGATTTGCTGATATTGGCTGTTATCGTCGTCGCTAATACGGTGGCATTCATCAATGATCAACAGTGAGAAGGCATTATCGAACTGGTCGAGATTACGCGCGACGGATTGCACGCTGCCAAAGACCACCTTTCCCTGACTCTCTCGCTGTTGCAGCCCCGCCGCGAAAATATCCGCTTCCAAATTTAAGGCGCAGTATTTGGCATGGTTTTGCGCGACCAGTTCTTTGACGTGAGCGAGTACCAGAACACGGCCACGTGCAAGCCGTGCCAATTCGGCGATGACCAGACTTTTCCCTGCGCCAGTAGGCAAAACGATGACGGCCGGTTGGGTATGGCGGCGAAAATAGTCGAGCGTGGCGGAAACAGCCTCACGCTGGTAAGGCCGTAGTGTGAATGACATCGCTAGTGCTGGCAGATTTTATTGGCGCTGGTGGTGAACCCTGCATCCTGCGGGATAAACTTTCCGCGTTCAGACAGAAATTGCACCAACATTGGAGCCGTCATGTTTTCGGCTGAGCAGGTATGAAAACGTGCTGCACGGCCGAAACGGGTTTCTATGGTGGTAATTAACTGTTCGGTGGTAAATGATTCACCAGACGCGAGCATCATTTGCAAAACTTCATGACCATGAATGGATGACATAGGGTGTCCTTAAAATGTAAGAAATTGCCCCTATTATGCCTGTTGATAATACCTGGTGCGAGGAATGCGCAGCCTGGATACGGGCTAAAAAGAGCGATCCGCAGACAGTGAATTGCAGGACGAGCGGGCAAAGCCCCGTTATACTACAATTTCATCATTTAGGGTCTCATGATTTGAGACAGGCAGTTATTTGAGATAGGTAGTCAGTTTTAATGCGATTGGACAAATTTTTATCCCAACAGTTGGAAATTAGTCGTTCACTGGTGGCGCGTGAGCTCCACGCACAGCGCGTTACCGTCGATGGTGAAGTGGTAAAAAGCGGTGCATTCAAGTTATCCCCCGCGCATAACGTTGAATTCGATGGCAACCCACTGAAACAGCAGAATGGCCCACGTTATTTCATGTTGAATAAGCCTCAGGGCTACGTTTGCTCAACGGACGATCCCGATCACCCTACCATTCTTTATTTCATGGATGTACCGGTGGCGTACAAACTGCATGCGGCAGGGCGGTTAGATATCGATACCACAGGGTTGGTGCTGTTAACTGACGATGGACAATGGTCGCATCGTATTACCTCACCTAAGCATGAGTGTGAAAAAACCTATTTGGTGACGCTGGAGCAACCGCTGGCTGAGGATACCGCTGCACAATTTACGGCGGGGGTACAGTTGCATAACGAGAAGAGCCTCACTAAGCCCGCGACGTTAGAGCAGATAACGGATCACGTCGTGCGGTTGACGATTAGTGAAGGTCGCTATCACCAGGTAAAAAGGATGTTTGCTGCGGTAGGTAATCGCGTTGTGGAGTTGCATCGCGAGCGTATTGGCGGCATTTCTCTGGATGACGAACTGGAACCGGGGGAATACCGGGAGTTAAGTGCTGAGGAGATCGCCAGCGTAAAATAATACGATTCAGACCGACCTTTTTCTAATCTGGAGTTATTCGTGCGATTACGCCGCTCTTCTCATTTCGGGCTGATTTTTATTCTCGGCCTGATTTCGATGCTAATGCCGTTAGCGATCGATATGTATTTACCGGCGTTGCCGACCATAGCTGACGAGTTTGGCGTGGGGGATGGCCATGTCCAAATGACGCTCAGTACCTATGTGCTGGGTTTTGCGATTGGCCAGATGTTCTACGGGCCGATGGCGGACAGTCTGGGGCGTAAGCCTGTGATTCTTGGCGGTACGTTGGTTTTTGCGTTCGCAGGCGTGGCCTGTGCGCTGGCACAAACGGTAGAGCAGTTGATCTACATGCGTTTCCTGCACGGCGTCTCCGCTGCGGCGGCTGCGGTAGTGATTAATGCACTGATGCGCGACATGTTCTCGCGGGATGACTTTTCTCGCATGATGTCGTTTGTCGTGCTGGTGATGACCGTTGCGCCACTCATTGCGCCAATCGCCGGTGGCTGGCTGCTGCTGTGGTTTAGCTGGCACGCCATTTTCTGGGCGATCTCTGGTGCGGCTTTTCTTGCGTCAGCGTTGATTTTCTTTTTTATCAAAGAAACCTTACCGCCCGCGAAACGACAGAAATTTCATCTGCGCACCACCATCGGGAATTTTGCCATCCTGTTCCGCCACAAGCGGGTGTTCAGCTATATGGTGGCAAGCGGGCTTTCGTTCTGCGGCATGTTT
The DNA here is from genome assembly GCF_037076465.1 of Pectobacterium araliae. Taxonomy (NCBI): domain Bacteria; kingdom Pseudomonadati; phylum Pseudomonadota; class Gammaproteobacteria; order Enterobacterales; family Pectobacteriaceae; genus Pectobacterium; species Pectobacterium araliae. The sequence goes on from NZ_AP028908.1 coordinate 1,833,477, forward strand.
TCCTTCCTGAGTGCCGGGCCGTTTGTGTATATCAATCTGTATGGCGTTTCTCCTCAGAATTTTGGCTACTATTTTGCCCTGAACGTCGTCTTTTTGTTTGGGGTGACGCTGTTTAACAGCCGTAATGTGCGACGGTTGGGTGCCATGGCGATGTTCCGTACGGGACTGGTCATCCAGTTTGTGATGGGGATATGGCTGGTGGTTGTCTGCCTGTTCGATCTTGGCTTCTTACCGCTGGTATTTGGTGTGGCGCTGTTTGTTGGCTGCATTGCGATGGTGGCGTCGAACGCGATGGCGGTTATTCTTGATGATTTCCCTCATATGGCAGGGACGGCATCATCGTTGGCTGGCACGCTACGCTTTGGTCTTGGCGCGATAGTGGGGGTTATCCTCTCACTGGCTTCATTCAACAGCGCCTGGCCGATGGTGTTGTCTATGGCACTTTGTTCTATCTGTGCATTTCTGCTGTATCTGTACGCGCACCGTTCCGCTCCATCCTGATTTTTCCCTTCTTTTCAGGTGCAGGTAAGGTATTCCTGCACCTGAATGTGTTCTCTCTTCTTCGTTTTCCTTCTGATGACGACAGTCAGGCATTCATTTTTGTTTTGGTAATGTAAAATATTTAACCTAAAAGTAAATAAATAGGCTGAAAGGGGTTGAGATATTAAGTGGAAAAGGTTACATATAGCCGGAAAAGAAGAGCAATTCGTGATCGGTTTGGCATTAATAGCGCTTGCAATCAGGCTGGTTAGCCCCTAACACGATAGGTAAAAGGTGTGTTTGTTGTTTTTTTGTTCACCAAAAGTGGCTGGAAATGGTGTGAACACGCTACTATGATAAATATGTTATCATTTTGTGAATTATTACCTGAGGGAAACAGTAGTGGACGGTTTTCAACTTTCGGTAGTTCATCGTTTGCCGCAAAGTTATCGCTGGTTATCGGGTTTTACAGGTATCAATGTTGAACCGATTCCGCTGAGCGGCAGAGAAGAAGACAATAATCTGATTGGTCTCAAACTATTGAGCCATGATGGCGATATCGCATGGGAAATCATGCGTCAGTTGAATCAATCCCTGTCTGAAATACAGGTTGAATGCGCCGTTCTGGAATGGGAAGGCGAGCCCTGTCTGTTTTTACATCGCAATGATGAAAGCACGGCAATGTGCCGTTTGAAGAATATCGGTGTTGCTATCGCGGAATCGGTATCGGCACAGTATCCTTTTTAAATCGCAGCGTCAGTCATTGGCGCTGCGGTTTTCTCTTGTTTGTTTCCGCTGTTTTGCTGCCACTCAGGATGAAAACTGTAGCAGTTCCCGCGTGTACTGTTCGGCAGGGTGCGTGAATACCTGTTTACAGTCGCCCTGTTCGATGACGTTGCCCTGCCGTAACACCATAACCTGATGGCACAGTGAGCGAATAATCTGCAAATCATGGCTGATAAACAGGTAGGCGATTTTGTGCTTTTTCTGCAAGGATTTCAGCAGTGCCAGAATTTGCGCCTGAACTGTCCTGTCCAGCGAAGATGTAGGTTCATCGAGGATCAGCAGTTCCGGTTGCAGTATCAGCGCTCGAGCGATAGCGATACGCTGGCGCTGACCGCCGGAAAACTCCGAGGGATAGCGGTAGCGAGTGGTGGGATCGAGTCCCACTTCCTGCATCACCGCCACCACGCGTTGTTCGCGTGCTTCTTTACTCAGTTTTTGATGAACGGTTAATCCCTCAGCAATGATTTGTTCTACATTCAGCCGCGGGTTCAGCGCGGAATTTGGGTCCTGAAAAACGACCTGAATCCGGTGGCGGAAAGGTAGCATTTGCTTACGGGTGATTCCTTGTAAGGGCTCACCGTCAAACCAGATATCACCGCGTGATTGAATCAGGCGCAGCAACGCTAATCCGGTGGTGCTTTTTCCTGAACCGGATTCCCCTACCAGCCCCAGACTTTCACCGCGGCGCAAGGTGAAACTAATATTGTTAACCACCTGCTTTTCGTCAACGGTTCGGCGCAAGAGGCCACGTTTGATGGGAAATGACACGTACAACTGATCCACCCGCAGGAGCGGTTCACCGGTATCTTCTAGTGGAAGCGGCTCGCCCGATGGCTCTGCGTCCAGTAATTGGCGCGTGTAAGGATGCTGCGGTGCGCTGAAAAGCGGCTGACAGCGGTTGTGCTCCACGGCCTTACCCGCTTTCATCACCGAGACGTTATCTGCCAACTGACGGACAATATTCAGGTCGTGAGTGATGAACAGTAAACTCATCCCCAGTTCCTGCTTCAGCTCGTTCAGCAATTTTAATATTTGCGCCTGAACGGTCACGTCTAGCGCCGTTGTGGGCTCATCGGCAATCAGCAAATCGGGTTGGGTCAGTAGCGCCATCGCAATCATAACGCGCTGGCGCTCCCCGCCGGAAAGCTGATGCGGGAAATCAGTTAACCGACTTTTCGCCTGACGAATGCCCACGCGATCCAGGCAAGAGATGACTTCGCTGCGGGCGGCCTCGGTGCGCATTCCCCGGTGTAACGAAAGCACTTCGATCAGCTGTTTCTCAATACTTTGCAAGGGATTGAGCGACACCATCGGTTCCTGAAAGATCATTGCGATCCGATTACCGCGTATTTGACGCAGGGTTTTCTCATCGGCGTGCAGCAGTGATTGCCCTGCGAAACGGATATCTCCTTGCGGATAAACCACCGGTGGGGAGGGGAGCAAACGCAAAACTGACAGTGCGGTGACGCTTTTCCCCGAACCTGATTCACCGACCAGCGCCAGTGTCTCACCCGCATTGACCGCTAGCGAAAGCTGATCGACAACGCGCTGTTCTTGATCGCCTTTGCGGAAGGCAATGCTGAGATTATCTATCTGCAATAAAGGTGAACTGGACATATTAATGCGCCTTGCTGGGATCAAAGGCGTCGCGCACCGCTTCGCCGATAAAAATAAGTAAGGAGAGCACGATGGAAAGTACCATAAACACGGTAATGCCCAGCCACGGTGCCTGAAGATTATTTTTCCCTTCCAGTAATAAAGTACCTAATGACGGTGAGCCCATAGGCAGACCAAAGCCGAGAAAATCCAGCGATGTCAGCGTGGTAATCGAACCGCAGAGAATAAAGGGCAGGTAGGTCAGCGTCGCGACCATCGCGTTTGGCAGCATGCATCGAAACATAATGGCGCGGTCGCTGACGCCCATCGCCTGTGCTGCGCGAATATAGTCAAAGTTTCGGGTGCGCAGAAATTCCGCCCGTACCACGCCAACCAGACTCATCCAGCCGAAAAGCACGGTAATGCCCAATAGCCACCAGAAATCCGGTTGGATCACGCTGGATAGCAAAATAATCAGAAATAGCGTCGGCATGCCGGACCAGACTTCGATAAAGCGCTGACCCCACAGGTCGAAACGTCCGCCGTAATAGCCCTGTGTCGCCCCGACGACGATACCAATCACGCTGGACAGGATCGTGAGCGCCAGCCCGAACAGCAGTGAAATGCGAAAGCCGTACATTACCTGGGCAACCACATCTTTCCCCTGACTATCTGTTCCCAGCCAGTTCTGTTTGGAGGGGGCGGACGGGAAAGACGCGGTAGTCGCGTAGTTTATGGTGTCGTAGCTGTAGCGAATCAGTGGCCAGATGGTCCAACCGTGGCTGCTGATACGTTCAGCGATATAAGGATCGCGGAAATCAGCGGCGGTATCTAACTGCCCGCCGAACGTTTTCTCGCTGTGATCAATCAGCACGGGCGTATAGAGCTGACTGTCATATTTCACCAGTAGCGGTTTGTCATTGGCGATCAGTTCGGAAAACAAGCTGAGGATAAACAGCACCATGAAAATCCATAGCGACCAGTAACCGCGACGATTACTTTTAAAACGCGCCCAGCGCGCCTGATTAATCGGGCTTAAGCGGCTCATTAGCGACCCTCAAAATCGATACGCGGATCCACCAGCGTATAGGTTATGTCGCTGACGATATTCAGCAATAAGCCGATCAGCGTGAAAATATACAGCGTGCCGAACATGACGGGGTAATCACGTTGCAGCGTCGCGTCATAGCCCAACAGACCCAACCCGTTGAGAGAGAACATCACCTCAATCAGCAGTGAGCCAGTGAAAAACATGCTGATAAAGGTGGCGGGGAAGCCAGCAATCACCAGCAGCATGGCATTACGAAATACGTGGCGGTAGAGAATGCTCTTTTCATCCAGCCCTTTAGCGCGTGCCGTCACCACGTATTGCTTACGAATCTCATCCATAAAAGCGTTCTTGGTGAGCATCGTTAAGGTCGCAAAACCGCCAATCACGGAAGCAATAACCGGTAGCGCGATATGCCACAAATAGTCGGTAATCTTGCTGTACCACGGCAAGGTATCAAAATTGCTGGAAACCAACCCTCGAAGCGGGAACCAGTCCAGATAGCTGCCGCCTGCGAATAGCACAATCAAGATGATCGCAAACAAAAACGCGGGAATGGCATAGCCGATAATGATGAGTGTACTACTCCAGGTGTCGAACGGAGTGCCGTTTTTTACCGCCTTTTTGATGCCAAGTGGAATGGAAATCAGGTAGACGATCAGCGTACTCCACAGCCCCAGCGTAATCGAAACCGGCATGCTCTCCTTAATGAGTTGCATCACCGAAGATCCACGGAACAGGCTGTCGCCGAAGTCAAAACGCACGTAATCCCACAGCAACGTAAAATAGCGCTCATGGATGGGTTTATCGAAGCCATAGCGTTTGGTGATTTCCTCAATGACTTCTGGGTCAAGCCCGCGTGAGCCTCTATAAGCGTTCTCGATATTGGGGGCACCGCTGGTGCCTGTGCGTGCCATTCCGGCATCCATTCCGCTATTGGCGGTATAGCCGCTGCCGTGGCCCATTTCGATCGCCGCAATGGCCTGATCGACAGGGCCACCGGGAGCAATTTGTACAATGAAGAAGTTAATCGTAATAATCGCCCACAGGGTTGGGATGACCAGCAAGAGGCGGCGTAACAAATATGTTCCCATTTTGATTCCTTAACGTCGCTCTGCGGGCAGCGTAGCTGCCTGTTTGGCATCGAACCACCAGCCGTCAAAGCCAAGCGAATAAGCCGGGCGAACAGCTGGCATAGCAAATTTGTTCCAATAGGCGAAGCGGTCATGATTGGAATACCACATCGGGATCATGAGCTGATTCCAGGTCAGCACCCTGTCCAGCGCACGACCTAATGACAGCAGGGGGACTTTCTGCCCTTGATGCTTAACGATGTCTTCAATGAGTGAATCAATCGCGGGATCGCTGACGCCCGGTCTGTTGTAGGTTGAATCGATGTACTGTGAGCTCCAATACACTTGCAGATTGTCATTGGGGTAGAGGAATGCAGGGTACACCATCGCCGTCATATCGAAATCCCGCTTACGGATGCGGCTGTTGAGCTGCGTGCTGTCGATGTTACGCACGTTCATGGTTATGCCCAGTTTTTTCAGGCTCTGCTGAAAAGGCAGGACATACTGTGAGTTGCCAGCGCTTGGCAGCAGCAGTTCAAACGTAAATGGCTGCCCGGTTTTGCTATTGACCAGCTTTTGATCTTTCAATTCCCAACCCGCTTCTTCCAGCAGCTTGAGTGCCTTAAGCCAGTTTTGCCGATCATAGCCGCTGCCATCGGAGGAGGGCGGTTGATAACTGGGGCCAAAAACCTCGGCTGGCACTTTATCTTTAAGCGGTGTCAGCCAGACGAGTTCCTCAGCGCTGGGTTCGCCTTCGGCGGCATACTCGGTGTTTTGGAAATAGCTGTCGGTACGTTGATAGGCGTTGTAATACAGCGCTTTGTTCATCCAGTTAAAGTCAAAGGCCAACGCTAACGCCTGACGCACGCGACGATCCTGAAACAGCGACCGCTGGATATTGAATGCCAACCAGCGCGTATCCTGAGCGGATTGATTGACCTGATCTTGTTTGATGATGTAGCCACGCGCAAAGTTGCCGCCCTGATATTGAGCCGCCCAGTTTTTGGGCGATCCTTCCTCGCGCAGATCGAAAGCCCCGGCTTTAAAGGCTTCCAGCGCTACACTGTCGTCGAGGTAGTAGTCGTAGCGGATTTTATCGAAATTATACTGGCCTTTATTGACCGGCAGATCGGCACCCCAGTAGTCTTTCACGCGTGAATAGGTGACATATTGTCCCGTTCGATAGGCGGTGATGCGGTAAGGGCCGCTGGCCGGAGGCGGATAGGACAGCGGCTCATTGAACTTATGATTCTTCCAGAATTTCTCCGGCATGATCGGTAGCGTCAACAGGCTGAACATACGATTTTTGTCAGACTCGGGAAAATCGAAGCGTACGGTCAACGGGGCAACGGCTTTGGCGGTGACATCTTTAAAATAGATGCGGAACTGCGGCACGCCCTGTGTCATAAACATGTTGTAGGTAAACGCCACGTCAGCGGCGGTAATCGGTGAGCCGTCATGAAAATGAGCCTTGGGATTCATCTCTATTTCAATCCAGCGAAAATCCGCCGAATGGCGTGTCGTCAGCGCGACCAGTGGGTAATAGCTGCCAGGTTCGTCATCAGAAGACGTAAAGAGCGAGTCGTAGAGTCGTTCCGTACGCGCTGCCGCTACGCCGCGTAGCGCAAAACGGTTGAAGTTGTCAAAAGTACCCAGTGCACTAAGGGTGATACTACCGCCTTTGGGTGCAGCAGGATTGACGTAATCAAAATGGCTGAAGTTCTCACCATATTTGGGTTCACCCAAAAGTGCAAAACTGGTGCTGTTTTCAATCGTTTCGGCATGCAGCCCAAAATGGGTTGTGCAAAGCAATACGGCAGCGATAACGCGTTTTAACATCTGACGGCAATCTCCTGCGAGTGGACGTTATCTGATTGGGCATCTGATATAGATATGCCATACCGTAACGTCAACAATGCCAATTTTCTCGGCATAAAGTTCTTGAAATAATTAACATTCCCATCGGGAAGTTGCGTGTTTTCTTTTTATCATGAAATCAGGTAATAAGCCTACTGTAATCACGGCCTGTTAATGTTTCAGGTTGTTGAGTCAGTCATATTTTGTGCAGTCTGTCGCCGAAGGGGAGGAAGTAGCGGCATTCGAGGGGCTTCAAATCAGAGGGCGTCGCAATGAAGGTCAGCTTGAGGGGCACGGAAAGCCCCCTCATTCAGGTTATCACCACGGCGTTGCAAGCACTGGTGACTCTTCGTGTGATGGGAAATGTGGCAGCACGTCCTCAGCCAACTCTTGAATGACCTCCGTGGCTGGCCGCTCCGAGAACTGGATACCCAGTGCAGCATGGTTGACACCGGCTTGCTGCCATTCCTCCAACAAGGCGATGAGACCTTTACGACCCGTGCGTAAAACATAGCCGCCACGCAATGGGGTACGCGGGTGATCGGGGTCGTCCACCAAATCTACCCATTCGTTGGTCATGTGTGGCCGGAATCCACCATCGGGAATCAGGTTGCGCCAGGCTCGGATCTTTTCTGCCAAGCGTTGCGATCCCTGACCATTGTGTGTGGCTTCGGGGTAGGTTAGCCAACCATCTGCATGATCGGCTATCCATGTCAGAGATTGGCCGGACGAACTGGTGACGATTAACGGAATTGCGCCAGTGACGGGCTTGGGCAGGAACTCTGCGCCGTTAATTCGGCCCAGAGGCGAATCAATGGATGGGGTGGTGGCCAGCATCAACTGGCGAAAGTATGCCACTGTCTGCGAAAAACGTTCGCCGCGCTCGCTATGTTCCAGCCCATACGCGGGAAACTCGCTGGCTCGGTCACCGGAGGCGATGCCCATCACCAATCGGCCACCCGATAGCTGGTCGATAGTCGTGGATGCCTTGGCCAGGTCGATCGGATGACGCAGGGAAAAGACGGCGCTGCCCGTTGCCAACGCAATCCTTTTCGTTTTTGCTGCAAGGAAAGCCAGGTAGGTGAAAGGATCGAATATCTGTCCTGCATCGCCGAATGACGGGTCAAACAGCGGCACATCGCGCACCCATACGGCGGCGAAGCCGCGGCGGTCGATGTCCGTCACCAGATCTGCTTGCCCAGCCAACACACGCATGTCGCCTTGGTAGAAGCGTAGCGGCAAGAAGATTCCGATGGTCAATCGGTCAGGGGCGAACATTCGCCGATAACCCGGATGTGTGGAAAACGCGGCAAAAGAAGCACCGCCTGAAACCTGGATAGCAGTCATGATTAGTCTGTCCTTACGTAGTCTTTGATTCATGCGCCCGTCGCGGGAGCGGGGAGCGTGATGCCCTTGCGCACGGCGGTTCTTGCCGCCACACGCTCATGCCAGTCAGTCAGGTGCCGATATGCACTGAAGTCGAAATCGATGATTCGCGCAATGTGCGTCCAACCGAAGTGGGCGATATCTGCGATGGAATAATCATCACCAGCCAGATAAGGATGTTCGGCCAGTCGGGCATCTAATGTGGCAAACGCGTCTTGGGTCAGGCGACGATAGCGTTCGATGTTGGCGGGCTGCCTCTCTTGGGCAAACAGCTCAAAATGCACCCACTGCCCCATGATCGGCCCAACGCTTGCCGCGTGAAACACCAGCCATTGGATGGTCGCCCAGCGTTTTTTGGGCTCAGCCGGGAGTAATTGCCCCGTTTTTTCTGCCAAGTACAGCAGGATGGCGGCTGATTCGAACAATGTGATTCCCGTCTCGTCGTCTTTGATCACAGGAATACGTCCGTGTGGATTGAGCCGCAGGAACTCGGGTTGCCGGTGTTCCCCATCGTCGATATGGATGTGGTGTAAGGTATACGGCAAGCCGAGTTCTTCCAGGGCAATCGTGATTTTGAAACCGTTGGGCGAGCTGTCGGTGTAAAGCTGAATCATCGTGCAACCTCCACAACTGCCGTTTTACCTGGCAGGATGAGCGTCGCGCAGACTAAGCCGACCTCCTGTGTTGTCGTGAGCATACCGCCTGTTACACCGTGATCGACGGCATCGACCCCTTCGATCTGTGTCGTTAAGAGCAGCATCAGGCAACGCCGCCAGCGTGGATTGTTCATATGATCTCCCAAGTTAATATACTTTATCTAAACCTATCTATTACTTCTAAACAGACGGTATGATGGGCGCTAATCTCCGTTATCGGAAACGATCATTTCTTCTCTTGAAATTTAGGAAAACTAAATCTGATGACAATATCACTCCCTCTGTTGGCGTTGCGTACCTTTGTTGAGGTTGGGCAGCGAGGTAGCATCAAGGCCGCAGCTGAAGCACTGAACGTGACGTCGGGCGCAGTTAGCCAACAGATTCGGGTGCTGGAAGAGCGGGTAGGGGTGGTACTTTTCACACGAGAGAGGCAGGGGCTACGACTCACCGAGGCAGGGGCGGATGTTCATCCTTCGCTGCTTCAGGCTTTCGAGCAAATCGAAAAAGCGGTGCAGACCTTAGATCAGATTAAAGCTCGTCAGACCCTGACAGTCAGCACGGTTGCCACTTTTGCGGCATCATGGCTGGTGCCGCGCCTGGGTCGATTCAACCATCGCTACCCGCACATTGAGGTTCGGGTTGAGGCGACCTCGGCGGTGATAGACATGCGGCGAGATCGTGTAGATGTCGCACTGCGGCATGGGTTGGGTATCTACCCTGGTCTGGATGTCACCCGTCTGATGGCTCCTGTACTGGTGCCAGTGGCTTGCCCAAAATTGGTTGCTACAGATGCTGTCCTCAAAGAACCCGAAGATTGCCTGACTTATCCGCTGTTACACGATAGCGATCGTGCAGACTGGCCGCTTTGGCTTGCCGCACATGGGGTTGCCGAAGATCCTCGCGCCGCACGAGGAACCGCGTTTGAGGATGACTTCCTGTTGATCCGTGCGGCGGAAGCTGGTCAAGGACTCGCGTTAGTGCCGTTAGAGTATGCGGAAGATGAAATTGCTGCGGGGCGTTTGGTGCAGGTGCTAGACAAGCCATGGCCCGCACGGTTCGCCTATTATGTGGTGACGAAGCCTGGGGCCATGCAGCGGCAAGAGGTTAAGGCGTTTGTGGATTGGATTCGGGAAGAGGCACAGAGTATTGCATGACGAGAGCCATCCAACTGCGTGGTCAGTATCGCCTTGAAATTTTGATAAACCTGCTGTGGCAAATTTGGGTATAGCCCAGTGAATTTCGGTATTGGGTTATGGTGAAATAAAAAAACGCCGCTTAGGTGATAAGCGGCGTTAGTGTCGTCTGATTCGTTGGCGAGTTAAACAATATCACAGCAAGGGAGAAATATTGTTTAGCTGGTTTTTCCTTTACTCAGAACACGGCGTCCTTCTTGATAACGCTTATTCCAGTAGTCTTCCGTCATTTTGGATATGATGACGCCACTGCTGGTAGAGGCGTGGACGAACTGATCGTTGCCGAGATAAATGCCAACGTGACGTCCGGTTGAACCGGCACGGAACAGAACAAGATCGCCAACGCGCAGTTTGTTGCGCTGAATTTGCTGGCCCATTTCTTGCTGTTCATAAGTTGAACGTGGTAGATCCATACCAAACTGTTCGCGGAAAGTGCGCTGAACGAAAGCTGAGCAGTCAATGCCACGGCGACTATCACCGCCTAAGCGGTAACGAACACCTTTCCAACTGGCATATTGGTTAAGTAATTTAGACTTGATGTCCACATTACGAACCAGTGCTTCAAATTCATCCTGAGAGGCTTGCAGTAAAAGACCATCTTTATCATTAACTGCATGCATATCAGTTTGAGCTTTATGATTGTATGCACTATTACTTCCACAGGCGGAAAGCATCATTGCTACCGCGACGGCAGGCACTGCCCGCCAGATATATCTCAGAATCGGTTGAGACTTGACCATTATTGTTATGTTCCCTTGCTGTCCTTAACGATAAAAATCGCTATGTAGTATCCCCATTTCACAGGGGTATAAATGCCAAACGAGACTCAGACTAAATCAGAGTTTCTTCTTAGCCAAACACTCATCAGCGAAAGTGTGCCAGAATGCACATTATTTTTCTTGCTGCCAGTAGTTCAGTGTGCGCTAAAAAGCAAACTTGAACGAGACTACCGTAACAGCAGGAGGATTGCGAGAAGTTTTAACTAATTTATTTATAAGATTTTATGATGTAGTCAGCTAAAAAATGTCGATGTAAAAAATCTAAAATCATGTGAATTTATACTGTCGATTTTTTAGATAATAGCCGGTTTAACAGGGCAATAGCCGCATCGCTTGCTGGCGTTAATAACCACCAGCTCAGGCCAACCAGAACAACCGAGAGCGAACCAACGGCAATATCGGTAAACCAGTGTGCGCCGATCATGATGCGCGGTGATGAAAAAACCACCACGATGGTCAGGCCGATAGCGAAAGCGGTGCGGGTAAAATAGCGCAGCATAAAGGCAGCAAAGATCATCAGCATCATACCGTGGTCGCCGGGAAAACTGTCTGATGAGGCATCTTTGGTTGGAATTCCGGTTAAGTCTGAAACGCGGTTGATGTCGCTAAAATAGAGCGTCGGGCTGGCATGTTGAACGGGGAGCAGATGTCCCGCTTGGTTCAGTACCACGGCGGTTAACAGCATAACAACGCCGATGATCAACAAATGGCGACGTTCAGTAGACGTGGCCTTCAGATAAAACGATAAATACAGCAATCCCATCGCAATGAGTGCACAGCCATCAAAGGCGCGATTATTGGTAATCGCGACCAAATGTAAAAAGGTCGGGCTATCAACCAAAAGACGGTTGAAATAGAAAAAGATATGGCTGTCGAGTGTGAGCCAAAAACCATGGTTTTCTGGTAAATACCAGGACAAAAACAGGCCAATGCCCAACACATTGAGCACTAAAATAGAAGAAAGACGAGCAAATGACATAAGGCAAAGCATCCAAACAAAGACGAAAAACTCCAGTTTAGTCCACGTTAGTTAAACGAGCCTTTAACAATGAGGCCTGCAACGTATTCCATTCCGCTGGTGTTTCATTGATGATTTCGATCCGGCTATCAATCGGTGCCGCCGATCGGGTTTCTATATGAAGATCGTGTCCCTGACGGTTGACGACGAGCGTCCCTTCTTTTATACGCATCACCCCTTTAACCCGACTCACGGGGGAAAGGCGGACCCAGTCCAGCAGGGCTGCGGTATCAAACGTGGTTTCAGGGTCGAATATCCAACCGCAGGCGTGGTAGCCCTGTCCCTGATTGAGCGAACGTCGCCAAGATTGTCCATCCGGTAGCTTCAGCGCAGCCAGGCCATTTGTGGGCTTATGCGAGTGGTGGTGGGTGCCATCTGGCAGTTCGCGCAGACGCTCTTGCGCTGAATGGTGTCGCGGTTGGTCGAGCAGCTGTCTGTCAACGTTTCCCTGACTGACATCGATAATTTGCCGACCCTCACCGCTTGCCTGCTGCCACTGCTGCAAAGCAGTCAGATCGTCGGCGGTATAAGTATCACGCTTGTTGGCGATAATAATATCAGCGGCGGCAAGTTGATCGCGGAAGTTCTCATTTTCCGTGTAGCGCGTGTCGCTTAACTGACGTGCATCCAGCAGACACAGCGTTGCCTGCAATGTCAGCCAAGGCTGGTAGATACCACTTGTCAGCAAGGAAAGAATTTGTTTCGGATGGCCAAGCCCGGTGGGTTCGATGAGCAACCGATGGGGTTTTTTCTGTTGCAGCAGCATATTCAGGCCAACCTGCATCGGTAAGCCGTTTACGCAGCACATACAGCCGCCGGGAATCTCTTTCAGAACGGCGCCGCTCTCTGCCAATAGCGCGCCGTCAATGCCTATTTCGCCGAATTCATTGACCAGCACCGCCCAGACTTCGTCTTCAGGCTTTTGCGACAGAAGATGACGAATCGTGGTGGTTTTTCCACTACCCAGAAACCCGGTAATCAAATTGACTTTCGTTAGCATGTCAGGCTCCTATGCGGGGAGGAGGGACGTGTGCCGGATAGGTCATCCGGCAACAAGTATTGTGTGGAAAGCACAAAGTAGAATGTTAGTCTGCGCGACCCATATAGCGACGTTCTGGAATATGAATACGGATCTTTTCACCTGCACTCAGGTATTCTGGAACGGGAATAACCAGACCGGTGCTCATGGTAGCAGGCTTGTTGCGTGAGCTGGCGGACGCACCTTTAATGCCCGGTGCCGTCTCAACAATTTCCAGATCAACCGTCTGTGGCAGTTCCAGTGCGATGATTTGGCCGTCCCAGCTCAACACCTGAATTCCCGGCATGCCGCCTTCAGGGATGAACAGTAGCTCTTCTTCTATTTGATCCTTTTTGAAGAGGTACGGGGTGTAGTCTTCATCATCCATAAAGACGTATTCGTCACCGTCAATATAAGAGAAGGTCACTGTGCGGCGGGTTAGCGTGATGGTGTCGATAATGTCATCACCTTTAAAACGTTCTTCCACTTTCAAACCCGTGCGGACATCAGAAAAACGCATTTTATACAATGTACTGGCACCACGGGCGCTGGGGCTTTGGACGTCGATGTCCTTTACCAGCAATAATTTGTCGTTATAGTTAACGACCATTCCGCGTTTAATCTCGTTCGCTCTTGCCATAAAAATTACCTGTTATAAGGAGTGTGATTTTTGTGGCGACACGTTACTCGCGCCGAAGAGTTCAGGCAAGCACAAGATATGCGGGCTGATATTGGTTTTTGGTAGAAGGGCTGTTATGGTGGCGATCTCTATCCTTTGTCAGCCCACCGGAGTGCTTACTGATGGACTGTCGCCCCCATTGCGGTGCTTGCTGCATCGCGATATCGATCTCAACGCCGATGCCTGGCCTGCCGAATGGCAAGCCAGCAAACACACCTTGTATCCATCTTGATGATGCGCTGCGCTGCGGGATATTCCATTCCCCTCTGCGGCCTGCGGTTTGCGCGGGGTTAAAACCGCGTGCGGATATGTGTTTCAGCCATCGCGACGAGGCAATGATTTACTTGCTCAGGCTGGAAGCCGACACCGCACCCTAAATTGTGGCGGTCAGACATCTTTGATGCGCCACATACAATAGATGGAGCCAACGATCATTAGCAGCGCGAAGAAGAACACGGCATGATAGCTCCAGATTTCCGCAACGATCCCGGCCAGCGAACCGGAGATGATCCAGCCAACGCGCGTGGTATTGGTAAATAACGTCGTCGCCGCACCGGCCTGCCCAGGCATTAAATCCTGAAAATAGAGCATGCCGATTCCAGCCAGAATACCGATGAAAATGGCGTTCAGCACCTGTAACGCCAGCAGCGCGATTTCACCATTCAGAAACAGTAGACCGCCGAAGAACAGTAAACCGGAGGCGACGGCAAGCCGCATCAGGAAGCGTTTTCCGAAGCGTTTGGCAACGTAGCCTGCGATCAGCATCACCGGAATTTCCAGCCCAGCTGCGACCCCCATCATGATACCCGCCAACTTTTCCGGCAGATGCAGTTCATGCACCAGATACAGCGGCATATTAATGAGGTAAATGCCGTTGCAAGTCCACATCAAGGTACACGCCACGAATAGCAAGAGCGTATCACGGCGGTTGCGGCGCGGTGATTCCAGTGTGGAAGTGGTCTTTTCCACCGCTTTGGGCATGGAAGGCAGAAAGAGTTTGACCAGAATGCCGCACAAGATAAAGACGACCGCGGCGGTCAGATACATCGTCGTGAAGCTGAATCCCAGTGCCAGCGCAAAGGCGATGGGCGGGCCGACAACCCAGGCGAGAGAAATTTGCGCGCGGAGGATGGAGCTGAACATCGCTGCCTCACGGCCAGTTTTATCCGCGTGCTCCCGCGCCAGCGCAAAAAGCTGTGGATTTGCCGTCGAGCCAAAGCTGCTCAGTAACACGCCGATAAAGAGCAGAATAAAGTAGTTTCGGTTCCACGCAAACAGCAGGCAGGCGAGTGCGCCCAGCAGGCAGCAGACGAAGATCAGCGATTTGCGATCGCCTTGACGATCCGAGCGCGTGGCCAGTATTTGGCTGACGATAATGCCGATAACCGCACTACCAGTATAAAACATGCCAACAAGGAAAGGACGAGCCTGCACTTCGCTAGAAAGAAAAAGGCTGAGTGTAGGAAGTTGTAGGGCTCCTGCCGTTCCAGTCAGAAAGGCGATAACCAAAAATGCTGACGATGTCAGGTCAAGCGGGCGTCGTGTTGTATTTGCAGGAGTGAACATAAATTGATAGCGCTTGGAAAATAGGCAGAGGCTGTCGAGCGCGACAGTCTACTCGCGTTTATAATGAAACCGAAATCTTGTTTCATTATTTTTCGTCAGCATGGCTTCAGCCATTTGATGATTTTTGTTGGCGGGCAGCAAGCCATTCACGTTAAAATGTGCGTTATGTCAAAATTTTGTTACGTCAGCAACGTAGAAAGCTTGCATAAATGGTGTAATAGAATGAGACTTTTGAAACGTTTCAGCGGAGTTTTTTTGAAACGCCCCAATAATCGACACATTTTTTTCTCATAAAAGCTGAAACGATTCAACTTTCAGCAAGAGAGGAGAGCCATGTTCCAGTTGTCACAGCAAGATATTCATTTAGGCGCAGCGGCCAGTAATAAGCAGGAAGCTATCCAGCTTGTTGCTTCAGCACTGACCGAGGCCGGGTGCGTTAACGCAGGGTATGTCGACGGCATGCTACAGCGCGAACAGCAAACATCTACCTATTTGGGAAGCGGCATTGCTATCCCTCACGGCACCACCGATACCCGCGATCTGGTATTGAAGACCGGGGTTCAAGTATTTCAGTTTCCTCAAGGTATCACCTGGGGTGAAGATCAAACCGCCTATGTGGTGTTAGGTATTGCAGCCCGCTCTGACGAACATTTGGCTTTGCTGCGTCAGCTGACTCACGTCCTGAGCGACGATCGCGTAGCGGCACGTCTGGCAAGTACAACTTCGGCAGAAGAACTGCGTAGCCTGCTGATGGGCGAACGACAACTGGCGGAGTTCCGCTTTGACACCTCGCTGATTGCACTGGATGTGGCGACCGACAATCTGTTGACACTTCAGGCGCTGAACGCGGGTCGTCTTCAACAGGTCGGCGCCGCAGATGCCAGCTTCGTCAGCACCGCGGTCAGTAATAAGCCGCTGAATCTCGGGCAAGGTGTGTGGTTCAGCGATAGCGCTGTCGGTAATCTCAGCAGCGCGGCTGCGGTGGCGCGCCCGGCAGCACCTTTCAGCATTGACGGTGAAAACGTAGCCTTGTTGGTAACGGTTGCGGCGGCTGACGATCAGGCTTTTGCTCCAATCAATTACCTGAGCAACCTGCTGATTGCGCAAAAAGCGGAACGTCTGCTGACGGCTGATGCACCGACGCTGCTGGCACTTTTGACCAGCGACGGACCGGAAGAGAGCGAAGTGCTGACGGCGGAATTTACCATCCGTAACGAACACGGCCTGCATGCCCGTCCGGGCACCATGCTGGTGAACGTGATCAAACAGTTCACCAGTGAAATTACGGTGACCAATCTGGATGGCACAGGCAAACCGGCAAATGGCCGCAGCCTGATGAAAGTCGTCGCGCTGGGCGTGAAGAAAGGTCACAAACTGCGTTTCACCGCCAGCGGTAGCGATGCGGAGCAAGCACTGGCCGCGATTGGCGAGGCGATTACGTCCGGTTTGGGCGAGGGGGCAGCATGAGCAGGAGAGTAGCCACAATCACCCTGAATCCAGCTTACGATCTGGTTGGCTATTGCCCGGAAGTTGAGAAAGGCGAAGTCAATCTGGTTCAGACAGCGGGTCTGCACGCCGCAGGCAAAGGTATCAACGTTGCCAAGGTACTGAAAGACCTCGGGATTGATGTCACGGTAGGTGGCTTTCTGGGTAAAGACAATCAGGATGGTTTTCAGCAATTGTTCAGCGAGCTGGGCATTGCCAACCGTTTTCAGGTTGTGCCAGGACGTACGCGCATTAATGTCAAATTAACCGAAAAAGAGGGTGACGTAACCGACTTCAACTTTTCCGGTTTTGAAGTGACGCAGCAGGACTGGCAGCGTTTCGTCAATGATTCGCTGAGCTGGCTGGGGCAGTTCGACATGGTCGCGGTGAGCGGCAGTCTGCCTGCTGGCGTCGATCCTGATGCGTTTACCGACTGGATGTCGCGTCTGCGCACGCAGTGTCCTTGCATTATTTTCGACAGCAGCCGTGAAGCGCTGGTGGCGGGACTGAAGGCCTCTCCTTGGTTGGTGAAACCAAACCGCCGGGAGCTGGAAATATGGGCTGGGCGTAAATTACCGACGCTGGCTGATGTGGTGGATGCCGCCCACGCGCTGCGTGAGCAAGGTATCGCGCATGTTGTGATCTCACTGGGTGCAGAAGGCGCACTGTGGGTGAATGCATCCGGTGCGTGGCTTGCTAAACCACCGGCCTGTGATGTGGTAAGTACGGTAGGGGCGGGCGACTCCATGGTTGGGGGGTTGATTTATGGCTTATTAATGCGTGAGTCCAGTGAGCACACTCTGCGTTTGGCGACGGCGGTTTCAGCGCTGGCCGTTAGCCAAAGTAATGTTGGTATTACCGATCGTCCTCAGTTGGCCGCAATGATGGCGCGTGTCGACCTGAAACCCTTTAACTGATACAGCAGGAGACAAACAATGAAAACGCTGCTGATTTTGGATAAATCACTGGGCCTGGCGAGAAGCCGACTGGTGAAGAACCTACTCGGCGCTGCCGCTGCGAAAGCAGGGGTGACGTTTACAGAACACGCTAACGACGCTGAACTGGCGATCGTTCTGGGGGCGTCCGCTGCGGCGGATAGCGCACTGAATGGCAAGCAGGTTTATGTCGGTGATATCGAACTGGCTGTTTCACAGCCGGAAGCCTTTTTGGCGAAAGCGCAGGCAGAGGCAACAACCTATCAGGCCGCGGCGTCAGCTTCCGTTCAGCAACCCCTTACTGCCAAGCGCATTGTTGCCGTAACGGCGTGCCCGACAGGCGTCGCACACACGTTTATGGCGGCAGAAGCGATTGAAAGCGAAGCCAAAAAACGTGGCTGGTGGGTTAAAGTGGAAACGCGCGGCTCCGTTGGCGCGGGCAATGCGATTACCCCAGAAGAAGTGGAGCAGGCCGATCTGGTGATCGTCGCTGCGGATATTGAAGTCGATCTGGCGAAGTTTGCTGGCAAGAAGATGTATCGCACGTCAACGGGGCTGGCACTGAAGAAGACGGCGCAGGAGTTAGATAAAGCACAGGCTGAAGCCAAAGTGTATCAGCCATCTGGGCAAACCAGCGCGTCAAGCGCGAGCGAGTCTGGTCAGAAAGGCGGGGCAGGCCCGTATCGCCACCTGTTGACCGGCGTGTCTTACATGCTGCCGATGGTGGTTGCAGGTGGTCTATGTATCGCGCTGTCGTTTGTCTTTGGTATTGAAGCCTTTAAACAGGAAGGTACGCTGGCAGCGGCGCTGATGAAAATCGGTGGCGGTTCAGCCTTTGCGCTGATGGTGCCCGTGCTGGCGGGTTATATCGCGTTCTCCATTGCGGATCGTCCGGGCTTAACGCCGGGTCTGGTTGGCGGGATGTTGGCGGTAAGTACGGGGGCGGGGTTCCTCGGTGGGATTATTGCCGGTTTCCTGGCGGGTTATATTGCCAGAGCGATCAACAATAAGCTGATTCTGCCGCAAAGTTTGACGGCGCTAAAACCGATCCTCATTATTCCGCTGTTCGCTACGTTGATCACGGGCCTTATCATGATTTACGTCGTTGGTACGCCAGTGGCGAAAATCCTGACTGGCCTGACAAGCTGGCTGCAATCCATGGGCACGGCGAATGCGGTGATTCTGGGTGCGATTCTGGGTGCGATGATGTGTACGGACATGGGCGGGCCGGTTAATAAGGTGGCTTACGTTTTCGGTACGACCTTGCTCAGTAGCCAGATTTACGCGCCGATGGCTGCCGTGATGGCAGCCGGTATGGTGCCACCGTTGGCGATGGGTCTGGCAACCGTACTGGCAAGTAAAAAATTCAACCCGACCGAGCGAGAAGGGGGGAAAGCGGCGTTTGTTCTGGGTCTGTGCTTCATCTCTGAAGGGGCGATTCCTTACGCGGCGCGTGACCCAATGCGCGTTCTGCCTTGCTGCATCGTCGGTGGCGCACTGACTGGTGCATTGTCGATGGCGGTGGGCGCTAAGCTGATGGCACCACACGGTGGTCTGTTCGTCCTGTTGATTCCAGGCGCAATTACCCCAGTTATCGGTTATCTGTTAGCGATTATTGCGGGAACGGTGGTAGCTGGCGTGCTGTACGCGCTGCTGAAACGTTCTGATGAACAACTGGCGAAAGTTGCATAAGTCTGATTATCGTCATGAATAAAAAGTAATGCCATAACACAAGGATGTGGATGAGATAGCGCCAGTTGGGTAAACCAACTGGCGCTTTTTACTATTATGGCGTCAAACCGCTAATCAGCACTGCGCTTCTGACTTAAGCCAGGCGATTTCGTCGGCCCAGATATCGGGATTGATCGTTTCCAGAATCATCGGGATACCGTCAAAACGGGGATCTTTCATGATGTAGCTGAAGGCGGTTTTGCCGATATTACCTTCTCCCAGACTATGATGGCGGTCAACGCGACTAGCGAACGCACTTTTCGCATCATTCAAATGCATGCCGCGCAGATAGCGGAACCCAACAATGCGGTCGAATTCAGCAAGGGTCGCTTCGCAATCCGTTTCTGTCCGCAGGTCATAGCCACCCGCGAAGGCGTGGCAGGTATCGATACAGACGCCAACGCGGCTTTTATCTTCTACGCCGTCGATGATGGCTGCCAGATGCTCAAAGCGGAACCCCAAATTACTGCCTTGCCCGGCGGTATTCTCAATCACGGCGGTGACGCCAACGGTTTCCGCCAGCGCGATGTTGATGGACTCGGCGATACGAGCCAGACAGTCCGCTTCTTCGATCTGTTTCAGATGGCTGCCGGGGTGAAAATTCAGCAGGCTCAGCCCAAGCTGCTGGCAACGAGACATTTCATCAATAAACGCGATGCGTGACTTCTCTAGCGCCTCGGTGTCCGGGTGACCCAAATTAATCAGATAGCTGTCGTGGGGCAGAATCTGTGCTGGCGTATAGGCGTATTGCTCACAGGCGGCTTTAAAACGGTCAATCATCTCTGTGCTGAGCGGCGCTGCCTGCCATTGGCGCTGATTCTTGGTAAATAACGCGAAAGCCGTCGCCTTTATCTCATGTGCCCGAATCACGGCCTGATCGACACCGCCTGCTGCGCTAACGTGCGCCCCGATGTATTTCATGTTGGTCTCCTCTGGTAACGGGGACATTATGCAGGTTAATGAGACGTTAACAGGTAAATAATTTATCGTTAGCCTAATAAATGCGTGAAGAACAGATTGATGCCTGCACCGCCAACGATCAGCCAGAGAAACAGAATAAGTGCCAACAGCAGTGGTTTTGCGCCTGCCTGACAGATAGCGCTGAATCGGGTTGTGAGCCCTAGTGCAACCATCGCCATGGTCAACAGCACATTATCGAGTTGCACTAGCTGTGTGACGAGTGCTGGAGGCAATAGCTGGAAAGAATTGAAGGCGGCTATGGCAATAAACCCCAGTGCAAACCATGGGAACATCAGTGGAATAGTCGTTTCAGCGTCATTTTTTTGTGCCGTTTTTTTCAGATAAAATCCAAGAATGAGAAGGAAAGGAGCCAGCATCATCACGCGCAGCATTTTGCTGATGACGGCGATGTTCTCCGTTGCACCATCAATGGCATGTCCGGCGGCAACAACCTGAGCGACTTCGTGTATCGTTGAGCCAAAGTACAGGCCGACGATCTGTGGCGTGGCGTCAATCCACTGATGATCGAGATTGAGCTGATAAAGCCACGGGTACAAAAACATCGCCGTCGTACCGAAAATCACCACGGTGGACACCGCGACGGCAATCGCATTGCTGGACGCTTTGACAACGGGGACTGTTGCCATGATCGCCGCCGCACCGCAGATGCTGCTGCCCGCACCGATGAGAATCACGGTTTCGTTGTCGACTTTCAGCCAGCGCTTGCCTATCCAGCAGGCGAGTAGAAACGTCAACGTGACGACGGTAAGATCGACCGCGACACCGGTAACACCCACGGCAGCAACTTGCTGCAAGCTGAGACGAAAACCATAAAGTATGATACCCCAGCGCAGTAAATGCTGTTTCGCCCACTGTACGCCTGGGTCGCACAAAGGTTGAAGACGCGGATAAACGCTATTTCCCAGCACGATCCCAATCAGGATCGCCAATGTCAGTGAGCCGAGTCCCCAATGGGCGACTTTCGGAATATTTGTCAGCCAGAGGAGCGAAAAAGTTATTAAACTGATTAACAGCAGGCCGGGGAATCGTCGTTTTGCACCATCGGGTGGTGCTATCGTGGGTAATACCGCAGGAAGATCCATGGGTTTGCTGCCTATTCTGACCGTACCGAATTGAGAAGCCAGCTTATAATCCACAAGATTAAAAGAGAAATTGATTATATATTTATAACCTATAGATATTTCAGATAAAGAGCGCACTATGCATATCACGTTACGTCAACTGGAAGTCTTTGCCGAAGTTCTGAAAAGTGGTTCAACAACGCAAGCCTCCGTTGTACTCGCCCTTTCTCAATCGGCTGTCAGCGCTGCTTTGGCCGATTTAGAAGGGCAATTGGGCGTTCAACTCTTCGATCGCGTGGGTAAACGGCTGGTGGTTAATGAACATGGCCGCCTGCTTTATCCTAAGGCGCTGGCGCTACTTGAACAGTCGATCGAGATTGAACAACTCTTCCGGCGTGACAATGGGGCGCTGCGTATTTATGCCAGCAGTACCATTGGGAACTATTTATTGCCTGCGATGATTGCCCGCTATCGTCATGACTATCCTGACATTCCGCTTGAACTGCATGTCGGCAATACCCAAGATGTCATTACTCGTGTGTCTGAATTCAGTGTCGATTTGGGTTTGATTGAAGGGCCTTGCCATCATCCTGATTTGATTACTCAACCCTGGTTGGAAGATGAGCTGGTGGTATTTTGTTCTCCTGAGCATCCACTCAGTCGGGGCGCGGTATCATTAGCCGCGCTGGCGGACGCACACTGGATCTTACGTGAACGCGGCTCGGGCACACGCGAAGTGCTGGATCATTTGCTGCTAACGCACCTGTCGCATTTTCATCTGGTGATGGAACTGGGCAATTCAGAGGCGATTAAACATGCGGTACGCCACGGGATTGGCATCAGCTGTCTGTCACGGCATGTGATTGCTGATCAACTGGCGGTAGGCTCGCTGGTAGAATTGAAAGTGCCATTGCCTAAGCTCACGCGTACCTTGTATCTGGTGCACCATCGGCAGAAACATCTTTCAAATGTGTTGCGGCGTTTCCTGAGTTATTGCTGTGAAACGGTATAGCGGGACTATTTTTTTCTGCTAATAATCGGACGTGAGTTATTAAGCTCTCTTATAACTCGACGATCTTAACTATTCAGAGCAGGGCTATTTGCTACAATCCCGCCTCGATTTTTAGCACGAGCATGCAGGATAACAATGGCTCAGCACGATATTCAACAAACTACACAGGGCGCACCGACCCTGCGCCGTGAACTAAAAGCGCGGCATTTAACGATGATCGCGATTGGCGGATCGATTGGAACCGGGTTATTTGTCGCTTCGGGGGCGACGGTTTCACAAGCGGGCCCGGGGGGCGCACTCCTGTCTTATGCCCTGATTGGGCTGATGGTTTACTTCCTGATGACCAGCCTGGGCGAACTTGCGGCATTTATGCCGGTTTCTGGCTCGTTCTCTACCTACGGTTCCCGCTATGTTGAAGAAGGTTTCGGCTTCGCGTTGGGGTGGAACTATTGGTACAACTGGGCGGTGACCATCGCGGTCGATCTGGTTGCTGCACAGTTGGTCATGGGATATTGGTTCCCCGAGGTTTCGGGCTGGATCTGGAGCGCCCTGTTTCTCGCGCTGATGTTCCTGCTTAACTACATTTCCGTGAAAGGGTTTGGTGAAGCCGAGTACTGGTTCTCACTGATTAAAGTGACGACGGTCATTATTTTCATTGCCGTTGGCGTGATGATGATTACGGGGATCATGAGCGGTGCGGAAAATGCCGGATTCCACAATTGGAAAATCGGTGATGCGCCGTTTGCGGGAGGATTCTCCGCCATGATCGGTGTGGCGATGATTGTTGGTTTCTCTTTCCAGGGCACGGAATTGATTGGTGTCGCTGCCGGTGAATCTAAAGATCCGGGAAAAAATATACCGCGTGCGATTCGCCAGGTTTTCTGGCGCATCCTGCTGTTCTACATCTTCGCGATTCTGATTATCAGCTTAATTATTCCGTATACCGACCCGAACTTGCTGCGTAATGATGTAAAAGACATTACGGTTAGCCCGTTCACGCTCGTGTTTGAGAATGCGGGTCTGCTGTCTGCCGCTGCGGTGATGAATGCGGTCATCCTGACGGCGGTGCTATCGGCGGGTAACTCTGGGATGTATGCCTCTACGCGTATGTTGTTTACATTGGCATCGGAAGGTAAAGCACCGCGCATTTTTGCTAAGCTGTCGAAAGGTGGTGTGCCGCGTAATGCACTATATGCCACAACGGTAGTCGCGGCGCTGTGTTTCCTGTCTTCTTTGTATGGCAATCAAACGGTTTATCTGTGGCTGCTGAATACCTCTGGTATGACAGGTTTTATTGCCTGGCTGGGGATCGCAATCAGCCATTACCGTTTCCGCCGTGGCTATGTGATGCAGGGCCATGACCTTAGCCGCTTGCCTTATTTATCGAATTTTTTCCCGCTTGGTCCGATTTTCGCGTTTGTGCTCTGCCTGATTATCACGCTGGGGCAAAATTATCAGGCGTTTCTGGAAGATAATATTGATTGGTATGGTGTGACGGCGACATATATCGGTATTCCGCTGTTCCTACTGATTTGGCTCGGCTATAAGTTGTATCGTGGAACGGGCTTCATTAAGTATCAGGATATGACGTTCCCGGATCATAAAGACTAAATTGTAAGCGCGTAGTTAACGGGCGACTCCCTGAAGGGCGTCGCCTTTTTATTACGCATGTAAATGATTTTAATTTTCATCTACAGCCATTTCCCGATCATTACAATGTGTTCGACAAAAAGCTCAATGTAAACTATACCTTGAAGGGAGCAGTAAATAACCTGTTAGATAAGGATTTCACCAGCGGTATCCGCACTTACGGTTCAGGAAGGGGCGCATTTACTACCGCTGATTATTACTCTTTCAGCCGTGTGACTTCAGGCTCTGTCCAGTCAGGACGTAACTACTGGCTATCAGTAAACGTCAACTTCTGATGCAACACCTCCTCGGAATGGGCAAGTTTGTTCCGGGGAGGATGCCCTCCGCTCGCTTTCCCTCTCCAGCCACCTGGCACCGCTTCTGCTGTTTTTCTCGCACTGTTATTCTTTCTGATTAACGGCGGGGGTCGTTATTACCCGTTATTGCCGCCATCTCTTTGCTGATGGCATCAGAACAATACGCAATTATCCACGGAATTTTATTTTTTTTTGTGATATTTCTGAATATCGCCGATAACCATGTTGATGCGTGAAATTCATTATATTAGGTATTGTTAATTGCTTTAATGCTGACTACGCTTCACGTTACGGAGTGATGGATTTTCGATGAAACAGGGGGGTAACGTTATTAATACGTTCGTTGTCCTGTGTCATACAGAGAATTTAATTCATTAGTTTTGTATGAGAATACCTGTCGTGATTACCGATTATGGAGTCCTTGATATCTGTAATCGTTAATCAGTGTATGAATAGCAACCAGGGCACGATGATGTTAAAAATTACCTTTTTGGATAAAGGCTCACTGCCTGAAACCATTTCCTTAAAAAAGACGAGTTTTAGGCGTCCACAATGCCGCCATGAATGGATTGAATATAGCTATACCTCTCCCGATCAGGTTATCGCCCGCGCAAAAGACACTCACGTGATCATCACGAATAAAACGTTATTAACGCGCGATACCTTGGCCGCGTTACCTGCGCTGAAGCTGATTGCTGTGACGGCAACAGGGACTGACAATATCGATCTTGCTGCCGCCAAAGAGCGGGGTATCACGGTCAAAAATGTACCGGGTTATTCTACGCAAGCCGTGTCTGAACACGTGATTGCCATGATGTTCGCGCTGAAACACAGCCTGATGGCATGGTATCGCGATCAACTGAGCGATCGCTGGGCTAGCCAGTCGCAATTTACTTATTTTGATCATCCGGTCAAGGACATTGCAGGTTCCACGTTGGGTATCATCGGTGCGGGCACGATTGGGCAGGAAGTGGCTCGTCTGGCGCAGGCGCTGGGAATGAAGGTGATTTTTGCCGAGCATAGAGGCGTCTCGCTGTGTCGTGCTGGGTATTTGCCGTTTGAGGATGTTCTGCGTCTGGCGGATGTCATTTCACTCAACTGCCCGCTAAAAGCGAGTACGCAGCATCTGATCAATTTGGAGACGCTCGCACTGTGTAAGCCAACGGCGTTTATTATTAATACCGCCAGAGGTGGGCTGATTGATGAGAGCGCATTGGCTGTAGCATTACACGAGCGCAGCATTGCTGGTGCTGCGCTGGATTGCCTGACACAGGAGCCGCCGCAAAAAGACAACCCCCTGATGGTGGCGGCTAAAACCTTGCCTAATCTTTTGATTACACCACATATCTCCTGGACGTCTGGTTCATCGCTGCAACTGTTGATGGAAAAGACAATTGAAAATATTGATGAGTATGCCCAGCAGAACGGATACAAATAAGAGGTAATTTGATTTCGCCGGGTATGAGTGAATATTGCCCGGCAGCGAAAATATGATGTTCATCAATTTTAATTGATTACTAAAATTGAACGTTTCATCAGATTGAATTTTTTATCATCGATTATCTACATCAGATGCACTATATCCGTGAAGGCATGAAAGATATCTGCGAGAGAATGAAAGTGCAGCATATCAGAGCTAAAGCGAAAACGTTATTATTTGTGATTATTCTGATTAACTTCTCTGTTGTGTGAGGGAATATTTATTTCTTAATAATAACGGAAGTAAATAATAAAACGGATGCGTGATATATTTTTTGTGGGAAAAATCCTATTTAATGAAGGAAGGGTTATGACTCAGATACGTTGTAATGGTGTTTTTCAATGTAGGCTCCGATACCTTTTTCATGTATTTTAAATGAACGGTAAAAGCAGGTTGTTTTCCTCGCCAGACGTTTAATGTGAATTCGTAAATTAAGGTTATGCCGTTCAATTCGCTGCGTGAATATCTTACCTGTCAGGTGTTTTTTTGACTCGATTTCTCGTGCGTAGCTGCCCCAGTCATCGGTGGTGAAAAAACCTATATGGAAAGGTTTCAACAAATCGAGCCGCTTCCGGCAGGTCTCATCCGTGTGGGGATCAAATACATGGGCAAGAATTTGTTTTCTTTTTGTATCAAATGCATACCAAAGCCAGTGCTGCTGTTTTTTATTCCCCACGAATGACCCTTGCTCATCCAGTTCACAAATCAGGGTGAGATCGTCATAGACGGTGGGTTTGCTTGTTACTTGTCGCAGCGCGAGTTTTTTAATGTGCTCATGACGGTGTTCATACTGATTTTCAGAACTCGCCCGTGTCTCTGACCCCAGCTCCATTCATAGCCATATCGACAATTTTTTCTTTTGTTCCGGGCTTATGGGCGTTATAGCGGTAGTTAATCTGGAAAGTACGGCGACAATGTTGACAGTAATATCGGGGAAACCCTGCCTTTCCCGTTCCATGCTTACGGACGGGTTCTGTTTGCTGACAATATCGGCAGGAAACTTCGATAGTGACGGTCATAAGACGTATCACTTAAAAGTGAATGATTTATCAAAAAAACTCTTTTAAGTCATTACCATTTTTAGCAAGACAAGTGTTTTTATAAAATAATATCTCATCATAAATAAAAATTTCGTCAACAGCCTCGGTATCCAAGTCTGATACAGGTTTCGGTATTGAATCATCCATAAAAAGCGCTCAACATTCAGTCATCAAAAGGAATGTTTTACTATCAAAGGAAAATGACAATGCCGGGTGCAGCCCGTCTTAACGATATCGGAAGTGGTCACGACTGCTTCCCTGAAACGCCGATAACCGAAGGCAGCCCTGACGTGATTATTAATGGTCAGCCAGCCGCTCGCAAAGGCGATACGGTTCTGCTTCACGGTTGTCCCTGTCCCAATGCACCACATGGTGTTCATTCCCGAAAAATAGCTGAAGGCTCATCGACTGTTATCATTAACGGCAAACCCGCAGCGCGTATTGGTGATGACATCAATTGTGGTGGGGTGATTATCTCCGGCAGTGGCAACGTGATTATTGGTGATACCCCTCATCGTTCTCCGGTTTGGGAATGCGCGAAACAAGCAGCGTTGAGCCGTGCGCCGTTGTTGGCATTAACCCCGATGCTGGCAGTCGAGCCTGTTTTTGCCAAATCCTGCTTACGTGGTGCGGGTTGTACGGATGCGGGAACGGAAGATGAGCCACAGGGCAATATTGGGGAAATGAGTGTCTATTTCTCCTCACCTGCTGGTGAATCCATCGCTCCAACTGATAAACCTAATGATGTGAAACAGTATGAGCAGGCGGCGAAAAAGAAAAACACGTCTTCTGTTGTTTCTCCCCCCCAATCATTTACCGGAAAAAACGAACCGTTACCCCAGAGCTCGCCCGGTGTGATTAACAAGCCTCAGATACCCCCGATGGAGCCGTGGTATGAAACGATATTTAACCTGCTAGTGGGTAAAGTCGATGCTGCCATGTTGCCGCCACCTCAACAACTGGTAATAGCAGGTACGGCAGCACAGGCGGGTGCGACAGCTGCTGCGGGTGGTGCTGTGTCACAGGCCAATCAGGATGCGGCGAAAGCATTGACACATCAGATGAAACACTTGTCTGGTCCATCAATCTGGCAAGGCCAGTTGCAGATGGCGCAGAGTTTCTTGCTGATGGGGGCGTTGATTCAGCACCATCTGAAAGGTGAAAAAGACGATCTGCTGACACCTGAAAAATTACTTGAGGTGGCTAACAAGCAGGGAACCGTCCCCAGTCGTGTGCGTTATCAGTGGGTGGAAGATGAGGAAACAGACAGGCTGAAAACGGTTGGCTACCACACCAGTATGGAAAGCGGACGCGATCAGGTACGTGTCCGACTACTTAAATACGATTTCCCCAACAATCGTTATGAGTTCTGGGAAGAGGGGGCAACCGGGCCAACGATTCTATGGACGCCGGATAATCTGGGTATGGCATTACCCACGGATACGGCACACGGTGAACAGCCTGTTATTCCGTCAGCAGTGCCAGGATTTGAAATTCCAGAGATGGATGATGTCAGCATTCTTGCCACACCGATGCCGGACGAGAAAGATTTCCGTGATTACATTCTGGTGTTCCCGGAGAATGCGTTTCCACCGATTTATATTTATCTGAGTAAACTCCCTGTTAACTTGCTTGATGTTGATTTATACAGTAATTTCATCGGGCGCTCACGACAAGGGAAGTATGATGCGGATCATATGCCATCAAAAGCAGCAGTAAAGCGGTATCTGGAACAGGAATATCCTGAATTGGAGCGCGACTTAATTGATTCTATGGCTAACCAAGTGGCAGCTATTATCATACCAAAAAAAGTTCATCAAAAAATCAGCCAAACTTACGGTGGGCGTAATAACTTAGATTTAATAGCTAAACACGCTAAGAATCTTAGAGAAGCATTGGATCTAAATTTTGATGCGATAAAACCAGTCCTTAAAGAAGAGTATGGTGTTACTGAGAAACAACTTGAAACAGCAAGAAAGAAGATGCATCGATTAAATACTGATCAAGGATTGTACAAATGACTGTAAATGTTGAAGCTTTGATAGGTAGTTTTGGAAAAAGTTACAAAGAAATACATGAGTCTGGATTATTACCATACAAAACAATGCCTTCAGCAACTTCAGGTGATCCTAATCTTAGCTTGGTTATGGCTAAAGAAGGTATTTATTTATCCTTTAAACGTGATGATCTTACCTTTCAGGAGATGACGTTACGAATTCAATATGACAAAGTGAAAAGCTGGGTATTTCCCAATGAATTGCCTTTCCCGTTGCAGAAAAGTATGTCGCGCCAGTGGGTGCATAAAAATATTGGTGAACCAGAAAATAGTATTCCACCAAGAGTGATAATGAAACAGGAAATTGGCTGGGTTGAACGATTCTCCCTCAGAGGCCTTCATATTCCAGTTACGATGCAAATCCGCTATGACATGTATGAAATGGTAGTGGCGGTCACATACCTTCCAACATCTGAACTTCGTTGGTAATAGATGATATGGTTCCAAAAAGGGGGGAGGACTTAAAGCGTTTTTTGATAAATCATTCACTTTTAAGTGATACGTCTTATGACCGTCACTATCGAAGTTTCCTGCCGATATTGTCAGCAAACAGAACCCGTCTGTAAGCATGGAACGGGAAAGGCAGGATTTCCCCGATATTACTGTCAACATTGTCGCCGTACTTTCCAGATTAACTACCGCTATAACGCCCATAAGCCCGGAACAAAAGAAAAAATTGTCGATATGGCTATGAATGGAACTGGGGTCAGAGACACGGGGCGAGTTCTGAAAATCAGTATGAACACCGTCATGAGCACATTAAAAAACTCGCGCCGCGACAAGTAACAAGCAAACCCACCGTCTATGACGATCTCACCCTGATTTGTGAACTGGATGAGCAAGGGTCATTCGTGGGGAATAAAAAACAGCAGCACTGGCTTTGTTAAGATATTCACGCAGCGAATTGAACAGCATAACCTTAATTTACGAATTCACATTAAACGCCTGGCGAGGAAAACAACCTGCTTTTCCCGTTCATTTGAAATACATGAAAAAGTCATCGGGACCTACATTGAAAAACACCATTACAACGCATTTGAGTCATAACCATCTCTCTGTTGTGTGAGGGAATATTTATTTCTTAATAATAACGGAAGTAAATAATAAAACGGACGCAGTGATATTTTTTGTGGGAAAAATCCGATTTAATGAAGGGCGATAGTGGTGGGCAGGATTGCAAATCCGCCCCGAACTCGGATGAACGGGGCGGATCTGAACAGTATCAGCGTTTCTGGATATACGTCATTGCTAGCGCGAGCGCGAGAACCAGACCTTTGATGATATCCATAGCGTAATAAGGTACGGAGAGCATCACCAGTCCATTCTGCAAGACGCCGAGGATGACGGCGCCGAGTAGCGTACCCAGCGCATTTGGTTTGCCGGACCCCGCTAGCGAGAAACCGATGTAGGCCGCAGCAACCGCATCCATTAAATAGCCGCCCCCAGCATTAACCTGTGAAGAGCCGATGCGAGATGCGAGTAAGATGCCGCCCAGTGCCGCGAGTAGTGAAGAGAACACATACGCCTGTACCCGATAACGCGCCGTGCGAATACCCGCTAGTCGAGCGGCTTCTGGGTTGCCGCCAATGACGTACATCCGGCGACCGTGCTTAGTCAGGGACAGATAGAGCTGCACCAGCACTGTCACTGCCAGCATGATGATCACAATGACGGGCACCTGGCCCAGCGTGGCAAAGAATTCGGGAATGATACCTTCCGCCATTTCGCCGCTGGGCAACACCATATTCTGCGTGATGGAACCGCCATAACTATACGTCATCGCCACGCCTTGAATGACGAACAGGCTGGCGAGTGTCGCGAGCATATCGGGGATCTTTAGCACCACGATGAGAAAGGCGTTGAATAGCCCAACCAGCGTACATAGCAGAAGCGTCAGAATAATTGCGCCAGTGGTGCCGAATCCATGCCAGACAAAGAGTGAGATAACCAGTGCATTGGCCAGCGATGCTGTCGACCCGACAGAAAGGTCGAATCCGCCGACGGAAAGCGAGATGGAAACGCCAATCGCAATCACCGTAACAATGGCGATAGAGCGCAGGATATTGATGATGTTATACGGGTCGAGAAAATTGTCCGACGTCAGTCCGAAGAGGGCAATCAGCGCGACAACTGTGATCAGCATGCCCCACTTATAGAGAAACTCGAAAACGTGGTGACGGAAGGGGAGCGCCCCGTTAGATGAAAGTGGGTGACTCACGCGGGAGTTCCTCCAGTTGAATATAAAAGTAGGGTTTCTTCATCAATCTCAGCGGCGTTCAACTCTGCGACAATCCGGCCATCCCATAGCACGCAGATGCGATCGCAGAGCCCGACCAGTTCAGAGAACTCGCCTGACGCATAAATAATGCCTTTGCCCTGACGGGCGAGGTTGTCAATCAGCGTGAACAGATCTTGTTTGGCCTTGATATCCACGCCTTTGGTGGGTTCATCAAAAATCAGAACCTGTGCTTCACTGCGTAGCCACTTGCCGATGGCGACTTTTTGCTGGTTGCCCCCCGATAGGCGCGCCAGTTTTTGCGCCGGGCCGGTGGTGCGAACTGCAAGTTGTTCAACGATCTGTTTAGCCCAGCGCCATGCTTTGCCCTGGCTGAATAAGCTCCAGCGGGAAAAGCTGTCGGTGGCGGTGATGCTGAGATTCATGGTGACAGATTCATCAATAAAAATGCCTTCCTTGCGCCGTTCTTCAGGAACCAGCGCCAGACCTTGCTCGACGGAACGATGAGGGGAATGCGGCTTCCAGGGTTTACCGCGATATTCACCTTGTGCGATCTGGCAGGGTTCTGCGCCGAACAGCGCTTTACACAACTCGGTTTTCCCAGCGCCAGCCAGCCCGGCAATACCCAGAATTTCCCCTTTGCGCAGCGTGAGCGAAATATTGTGCAGCAGCGTCTCGTCGTGCAAACCGGTGACCTGAAGCAGCGTGTTGTCTGAAGGTGTGGTACGGCGCGGAGGGAAGATATCGTCAAGCCGATGCCCCAGCATTCTTTCTACAATTTCCTCGCCGCTGAGCCCCTGCATCGCGCCGCTGCTGACAAACTCACCGTCTCGCAGAACGGTCAACGTATCGCAGATTTCACTCAACTCATGGATACGGTGAGAAATAAACACGATCCCGATGCCTTCTGCCTGTAATCGGCGAACCACTTGAAAGAGACGCGCGCTTTCAGCCTGATCCAATGGGGCGGTGGGTTCATCTAAAATCAGGAAGCGACATTTGTGGGATAACGCGCGGGCGAGCAGGATTTGCTGTTTTTCAGCCAGCGAGCAGGTATCCAACCGTTGACGAACATTAAGGTGAACGCCAAGCTGATCGAGTAGCGCCTGCGCCTGACGATAGATCTGCGGCCAACTCAGCAGATGTCCCTCCTGCGCCAGCGTATCCAGCATAATGTTTTCCGCCACGGACAGCGTGGGAACCAGCGCGACATCGACTTCCTGCTGCACCAGATGAATGCCGTACTGCTTGGCATCACGCGGCGAATGGACATCGACCGTCTTACCATTAATCAGAATATCGCCTTGATAGTGATCGTAAGCACCTGACAAAATCGTCATGAGCGTGGATTTACCCGCACCATTTGCGCCAGTCAGGGCATGAATCGATCCCCCTTCCAGAGTGAAATTAACCTGCTTGAGGGCGTGGAAACCAGAAAAGGAGATGGAAATGTTGCGCATTTCCAGTCGGCTTTGGGCGGTAGAAATCATGGTCGGTAACGCTCTTGGCGATCAAGGTCATGAAATAACGGAAAAGAAAGGTAGCATATATCCCAGAGAATTTAATACAGCTTCATGTCTTTGAAAGGCGTTGGCTATGAACGAAAAAGCATAAATTAAGTAAAAAAGTTCTTAATCTGCCGTAATTAAGTGAATAAGATGGCGTTATCAATAGGGTAGCGCAGAAGATTCATCTACCAGACCAACATAAGATAAGATCCATGCTCAAAAGAGTGCGGCGAGGAATAGTCAAACATGCATACCATAACAGTTCGCGTACAGGTTGGTCCCGCCAACTATTTTTCTTTCTCTGGCGCTATCGATAAGCTGCTGGAATTTTATCCGCCAGAGGTGTTGAAAAACGCACTGTGGATCTACGGTGAGCGGGCTATCGCCGCGGCGCGACCTTATTTACCGGCCGAGTTCGATGCGCCTTCTGCCCGACGCGTTCAGTTTGGCGCGCATTGCAGCGAGGGGGAAGTCGCAAAACTGGTCGCGCAGGCGGGCGATGCATGTCAGGTCGTCATTGGCGTCGGTGGCGGTGCGGTGCTGGATACCGCGAAAGTCGCCGCGCGCCATATTGGCGTGCCGCTGGTGGCGATCCCGACCATTGCGGCAACCTGTGCGGCCTGGACGCCGCTGTCCGTCTGGTATAACGATGCCGGGCAGGCGTTGCGCTTTGAAATTTTCACCGATGCCAACCATCTGGTACTGGTTGAACCGCGGATTATGCTAGCCGCGCCGGTAGAATATCTGTTGGCTGGGGTCGGAGATACGCTGGCAAAATGGTATGAGGCCGTTGTTCTCAGCCCCCAGCCTGATACGTTGCCCCTTTCTGTCCGCCTTGGCTTACAGACTGCGCGGGATATCCGCAATGTATTGTTGCAACAAAGCGCTGCGGCATTAGAGGCCGCAAAGCGTGGCGAGTTGACGCAGGATTTTCTGGATGTGGTGGATGCGATCATTGCTGGTGGCGGGATGGTGGGCGGACTGGGTGAACGATACACCCGAGTAGCGGCGGCGCATGCGGTTCATAACGGTTTGACGGTGTTGCCGCAAACCGAACGTTTCCTGCATGGCACCAAAGTGGCTTATGGCATTCTGGTGCAGGCTGCCTTGTTGGGCGATAGCGAAACGCTGCACCAGTTGAAAGCGGCGTTTAAGGCGTTTGGTTTGCCGACATCGCTGGCTGAACTGGATGTCGATATTCATGACCGTGTTGCGCTTCAGGCCGTGATTGTCCGTACTTTGCAAACAGGGGAGTCCATTCACTATCTGCCATTGGCGTTAAATGAAGCGGTCTTGCTGGCGGCGTTTACTGCCGTTGAATTTGCTGGAAAATAAGCGTGTAGAAAGAGAAGGGCGGAGAGCATTCCCCGCCCAAAAGACTATGATTTATCTTTAAAAATCACGGCTTTTTATCTTTAAAAGCTACTGCGTTTTCTCGTAGGGGAATGAGTTTTTGATATAGCTGGCGTAGTAACGATACTTCGTTTTGCTTGCCATCAGCTCTTCATAAATCATGCGTGCTACGCCGCTGTAGAGATAGATGCTCCCATTGAGTAATTCGACTTCTAACTGACTTTTTTCTGCATCGTATCCAATTGAAAACAACTCTGTTGATGCCACTCGTTTTCTCTGCAAAATTAACCACTCCCAACGTATCAATACCGCATCCTGACGATATACCATTTTTCGAATTTTATAACCACATGTGTTATAGCCTGGAATACACCGGAGTTTAAATAGCAGAATATCGTTATTAGATCATCAATAATCAGTAAACGCTCCCAGAATTCTTGCTCCGTTGTTCATCGCCGATGAGATGATGTCTCGATCGCATCGTTAATCTTGAGCGAGAGCCTGCTGAAAACTTGGCTGGTTTTCTATTTGTTCAATGTACTGCTTGATATGTGGGTAACGGCTGAAATCCCAATCTTTTTGCGATTGCGTTCTAACACGAAAGAGAAACCGCGCTCAGAGCGTACCTGAGCGCGGTTCTCAACGAGATAAGCATAGCATTATTATGCGTACAGCTATTCGTCAAATAGATAGTTGGCGTGGAAGCGCAGGTGATCTTCAATGAAGCTGGCGATGAAGAAATAGCTGTGATCATAGCCGGACTGTGTCCGCAGCGTTAGCGGCCATGTGTACTGGCTTGCCAACTCTTCCAGTTTAGCCGGTTGTAATTGGTCGGGCAGGAACTGATCGCAATCGCCCTGATCGACCAATATTGGCAGCTTCTTCTGGCTATTTGCCAGCAAATGACAGCTGTCATACTGCAACCACTGTGTTTCGTCTTCACCGAGGTAGGCAGTGAGCGCCTTGCGCCCCCAGGGAACCTGACTGGGGTTTACGATCGGCGCGAACGCCGATGCAGACAGGAATTTCTCTGGGTTACGCAACGCCAACATTAGCGCACCGTGTCCGCCCATCGAATGCCCACTGATGGACTGACGGCTATTCACGTTAAAATGCTGCTGGATCAGCGCGGGTAATTCGCTGCTGATGTAGTCATACATCCGGTAATGTGCCGACCAGGGCGCCTGCGTGGCATTCACATAGAATCCCGCGCCTTGGCCCAGATCGTACCCAGCGTCGTCCGCTACACCCTCGCCGCGCGGGCTGGTGTCCGGCATCACCAGCACCAGACCCAGTTCAGCGGCAACGCGCTGTGCGCCAGCTTTAGTCGTGAAATTTTCGTCGTTACAGGTTAACCCAGACAGCCAGTAAAGCACGGGCGGCGGAGTGTCATCCTGTGTCGGTGGCAGATAAATGCTGAACGTCATAGCCGTGTTCAGCGTTTCTGACACATGGCGGTAGCGCTGTTGCCAGCCGCCAAACATACGGTGTTCTTCCAGCAGTTCCAGTGATGAGTTCATCGCTGTACAGCCTCCTTTTTATTTCTGACCGTAGTACAATTAGTCGTGCAATTAATCGAAATGAATCACCGTGCGAATCGATTTGCCTTCATGCATTAAATCGAATGCCGTGTTGATGTCGTCAAGCCCCATAGTGTGAGTGATGAAGTCATTCAGCGGGAATTCCCCTTTCAGGTAACGATCGACAATGCCTGGCAGTTGGCTACGGCCTTTCACACCGCCGAAAGCGGAACCGCGCCATACGCGACCCGTTACCAGTTGGAACGGACGGGTTGCGATCTCTTCGCCTGCACCAGCCACGCCGATGATGATGGATTCACCCCAGCCTTTATGACAGCACTCTAGCGCGGAACGCATAACGTTAACGTTACCGATACACTCGAAGGAGAAGTCCACGCCACCATCGGTTAGTTCAACAATGACGTCCTGAATTGGCTTATCGTAATCTTTCGGGTTGAGCAGGTCAGTGGCGCCCAGTTTGCGTGCCAGATCGAATTTGCTGGTGTTGAGATCGACACCAATAATGCGTCCGGCACCCGCCATCTGCGCGCCGATAATGGCTGACAAGCCAATACCGCCGAGGCCGAAAATCGCCACTGTATCGCCAGGTTTAACCTTTGCGGTATTCAGAACGGCACCCATGCCGGTAGTGACGCCACAGCCGAGCAGGCAAACTTCTTCCAGCGGGGCTTCTTTATTCACTTTCGCCAGTGAAATTTCAGGCACGACGGTGTGCTCGGCGAACGTGGAGGTTCCCATGTAGTGGAAGATGGGCTGGCCATTTTTGGAGAAACGCGTGGTACCGTCCGGCATCAGACCTTTACCCTGCGTAGAACGGATAGCCTGACACAGGTTAGTTTTCCCTGAACGACAGAATTTACATTCGCCACATTCTGGGGTGTAAAGCGGAATAACGTGATCGCCAACGGCAACGCTGGTTACGCCTTCTCCAATAGCTTCTACAATCCCGCCGCCTTCATGACCCAGGATTGCGGGGAACACGCCTTCAGGATCTTTGCCGGATAGCGTATAGGCATCCGTGTGGCACACGCCAGTTGCGACGATGCGCACCAACACTTCACCTTTCTGCGGTGGCATCAAATCCACTTCTTCAACCGACAGTGGTTGGTTTGGGCCCCAGGCGATGGCAGCGCGGGTTTTAATCATTTGCATGGTGATGACTCCTAATAGCATACGGTTATGGGTTGTCAGTTGCATGAGAGGATGCGATGGTTAATCACTGCATTGTCCTCTCTTGAAAATGGTCGTTTATGGCAAACGATGTGGTTCATTCCAATTGAGCGAGTGGTTCAGTAATGCTGCACTGTTCAATAATAAGCTTCTTAAGCGCTTCAACATTGGGGCCGAAGGCGTCGCGCCGCCATACCAGCCAGGTTGAGGTGGCTGCGATGTCGGGTGGTAATTCATGTACCTGAACGCGCGTGCCTGTGGGCAGCGATTCGAGGACAGTATAGGGCAACATAGCCAGACCGGCACCGCTGGCCACACAGGCAAGCATGGCGTGATATGAGTGGATTTCCATAATGGTGCCGGGGACGACGCCATCCTGGCGGAACCAGCTCTCAAGGCGTTTTCTATAGGAACAGCTGGGGCGAAAGGCAAATAGCGTATCGTGGCTGGCGTCCCGCGCATGGGCAATCGGCGCGTGTGCAGGGTCGGATATCAGCACTAATCGTTCCGTAAAACACGCACACCCATTTAGCTCATCATAGACAACAGGACCATCGACTAGCGCCGCTGCCAATGTTCCCGCTCGCACGCGCTCGATAATCTCCCCTGATGTACCGGTATTCAGCGACAGCGATACATTGGGGTAGCGCTGATGGTAAGCCGCTAATAACGTGGGCAGCCGGGTGGCCGCTGTGCTTTCCATTGAACCTAGCGCGAAATTACCAGCGGGTTCGCCAGTGCGTGTCATGCTGATCGCTTCCTCGCTGAGCGCCAGAATACGTTGTGCATAACATAAGAAGTTATGTCCAATCGGGGACAGGCGCAGGCGCTGTTTTTCACGGATAAACAGATCGGTGCCCAGTTCCAGCTCTAACTGGCGTAGCCGCGTAGTCAGATTTGAAGGTACTCGATGTAGTTGCTCTGCGGCGCGTGCGACGGAGCCTGTTTCGGCAACAAGACAGAACATGCGGAGCTGGGTCAAATCCATGATTTTCTCTTTTCGTAATGAACTATGGTTTGATTATTCATTTTTTGTGAATTGTAGCGACAAGCTACGCATTTCGCAACCGGCTTACATCATGTTGATACCAAGACAGCACAAACCTGGCGCTATGAACGTGCCTGGCATGATGAAAATGACGGACGTAATTATCATCAGGATTAATATCTGGACTGAGCGATGGAGAGAGAGAGATAAAATGATCTCGGCCTGAATTAATATCACCACAATCAATGATTACCGCGAAGAGAACATATTTTCTAAGAAATAGAGCAGAATGAAAAAATAAGAATAATCACAGAAAAATAAAATCGCATTTCCCACCGATAAAAGAGTAAGGGAGAGAAAATAAATAGATAATTAAAATAAACAGTTAAATGTATAAGTAAGTTATTGTAACCAAGCAATAGCTAAAAACTATCACTATTCTTTTTTTTGATCGCATTTGTTGATGCAAAAGCGTAAAGTGCCCACCCAAAGTGCCGATAATGATAATGAATGGTAGGAATTTCTTATCGTCCTTGTAAGGAAATGTATCTTTTTGTCATTAAAGGAAAATAACTCTAACTAATGAGAGCCTCTGCTCTTCATTAAATGACGTAACACCCGGCGTATTTCCAATTAAAAATGTGCAGCCATGTTGCAGAAAGCGCAGAGAAAAATCGCCAGATAATTTATAGGAGTCTTCTGTGAACTTTTTAAAAAATATCACCATCAGGGCAATGCTTTTAACAATATTGGGTCTGTTCCTGGTTGTATGGGGGGGCGCCTCTTTCTTTACTACCACCTCATTAAGCAACATGACCAAGTTATTGGAATCCAGTGAAACTCAGCGTAAGAACGTAGAGATGCTGGTAAAAGGCAATGACCAGTATTTTCGTACGGTTACTCGGTTGTTGCGTTCGATGGATTTCCAGCAAACGGGCGAAACAGCGGAAGCAGAAAAAGTATTTACCACAGCGACTGCTGCGTTTAAAAATACGTCAGATCAACTGACGGCGTTTAAAGCGGTTGGACATGCCGGTGTTGATAAAGAAACGGCAGACAACATGATCGCCGCGTGGACTCGACTGCTGGATACCGGGTTGACGCCGATGCTGAACGCCGCGCGTGATAATCGTCAGGAAGAGTTCCGTCAGCTTTTTCGTACTGCATACCCGCCGCTGAGCGTGGCGTTTGGCAGTAACATGGATAAATATCAGACCGCGATTATGTCATCGTCAGAGACGTCAATGAAAGAGGTCTACGGTCTGGTTGACTGGAGTAATTATATTCTGCTGGGGGCGGTAGTCCTTGGGCTGTTTATCTTGCTGTTGACGGATCGCTATCTGGTTCACTATCTGGTCAAACCGTTGGATATGATCAAAGGGTACTTCCGAGTTCTGGCTGCCGGTCAGCTTGGTCACCCGCTTGAAGAGTTTGGCCGAAACTGTGCTGGACAGCTGATTCCTTACCTGAAAGAGATGCAGGGCAGTCTGGTTAATACGGTTTCTATTATCCGCGACAGTTCAGCATCGATTCATCAAGGCTCAAGCGAAATTAAAAGTGGCAACAACGACCTGTCTGCACGTACCGAACAGCAGGCTGCCGCTCTGGAGCAAACGGCTGCCAGTATGGAAGAACTGAGTGCGACGGTGAAACAGAATGCCGATAACGTTCATCAAGCAACGAAGCTGGCGCAGGACGCCTCCGTTGCAGCGAAGAAGGGCGGCGACGTCACGGCCGATGTGATGGCGACAATGGCGAGTATTACGACCAGCTCGAAGAAAATTGCCGACATTACCAGCGTGATCAACGGCATTGCTTTCCAGACCAACATTCTGGCGCTGAATGCGGCGGTAGAAGCCGCTAGAGCCGGTGAGCAAGGTCGTGGTTTTGCGGTGGTCGCGGGTGAAGTTCGTAATCTGGCACAGCGCAGTGCTCAGGCAGCGAAAGAGATTGAAAGCCTGATTGCAGAATCGGTTCAACGCGTCAACATGGGGTCAAATCAAGTCACACAAACTGGCGAAGCGATGGATTCCATTATTTCCGCGATTACTCGTGTGAACGATCTGATGGGTGAAATCGCCTCGGCGTCGGATGAACAGAGTCGCGGTATTACCCAGATTGGTCAGGCGGTGACTGAGATGGATGGTGTTACACAGCAGAACGCCGCACTGGTACAGGAATCTGCCGCCGCCGCTGCATCGCTGGAAGATCAGGCTCGTCAGTTAACTGAAGCGGTATCGGTGTTCCAACTGTCGGGTTCAGAGGCACTTCATCGTCCTCAACCGCGTCTGGCAGAGAAAGCGCCAGCCGCGCAAAAAACGATGTTATTAGCGGCCGCAGGCGGTAAGAAGGGCAATGCTAACGACAACTGGGAAACCTTCTGATCATGTCATGACAAACGGTGTCGCGACAGTGACGGCCACAAAAATCAGGTAATTTATCGTTAAAAGCACTGGGATAATATTCTCAGTGCTTTTTTGTTTATCGCTGAATAGTCGTTTTTCTGTCCGCCTTTTTGACTCTTGTTACTGCGTAC
This sequence comes from Pectobacterium araliae, assembly GCF_037076465.1. Lineage (NCBI taxonomy): Bacteria > Pseudomonadati > Pseudomonadota > Gammaproteobacteria > Enterobacterales > Pectobacteriaceae > Pectobacterium > Pectobacterium araliae. Next base: position 1,873,671 of record NZ_AP028908.1, read on the forward strand.
AGGCACACCCGCCACGCTTGATAACTTGAATCTATTTCAACAATCATGACATACAATCGCTGGATAATCGTGACTCTCTCAACTAGAGTGTTGACGGCGCTAGGGTCTGACCAAGACCGTGATAGTGCGATAGGCATAGTGACACCTGCAGGAGAATAATAATGTCATCACTAAGTAAAGAAGCCGTTATGGTGCACGAAGCACTGCTGGCACGCGGTCTGGAAACGCCGCTGCGCGGGGCGTTGTTGGATCGGGATACGCGTAAGCAACGTATTTCCGAGCATATGACGGAAATTATGAATTTGCTGAGCCTCGATCTGAGCGATGACAGTCTGGCTGAAACACCGACGCGTATCGCCAAAATGTACGTTGATGAAATATTCTCTGGTTTGGATTACGCCAACTTTCCCAAAATCACCATCATTGAAAACAAAATGAAGGTCGATGAAATGGTTACCGTGCGGGATATCACCCTGACCAGCACCTGTGAACACCATTTCGTGACGATCGATGGGAAAGCGACGGTCGCGTATATTCCGAAAGATGGCGTCATCGGCTTATCAAAGCTCAACCGCATCGTCCAGTTTTTCTCGCAACGCCCTCAGGTGCAGGAGCGCTTAACGCAGCAGATTTTGGTCGCGCTGCAAACGCTGTTGGGAACAAACAACGTAGCGGTGTCGATTGATGCGGTGCACTACTGTGTGAAAGCGCGTGGCATTCGTGATGCGACCAGTGCTACGACCACAACATCGCTCGGCGGACTGTTTAAATCCAGCCAGAACACGCGTCAGGAATTTTTACGCGCGGTACGCCACCATAATTAAGCCCGTTCTTATTGGCGATGATGAAGCAAAGATATGCTGTCATCGCCAAGTAGAACGTTGCCAAATCAGCAAGTCTCTTCGCTTTTTTCTTGTCTGTGCATACAATCGCTACTTCGATGATTTGAAAATGTAATTTGTATGCCTTCTCACATTATACCGTCACCTCAATCGCCGCCTTCGCGGATCGTTACGCTGGATTTTGCCCGCGGCGTCGCCATTCTGGGTATTTTACTGCTGAATATTACAGCGTTCGGTTTACCGCATGCGGCATACCTCAACCCAGCCTGGCAGGGACAAGCCACGTTATCTGATGCGTTAACGTGGGCTGTTATGGATCTGCTTGCACAGGCAAAGTTTCTCACGCTGTTTTCCCTTCTGTTTGGTGCGAGCTTACAACTGCTGTTGTCGCGGGGGAAACAGTGGATACATGCACGGCTGTTCTGGCTGATGATCATCGGGTTAATTCATGCCATTTTCCTGTGGGATGGGGACATTTTGCTCGACTATGCGCTGATTGGGCTGGTGTGTTACGGCATGATACGTCATGCGGAAAGCAGTCAGTTGCTAATGCGTACGGGGGCGGTTCTGTATCTGGTGGGGATCGGCGTGCTGTTTGTGCTGAGCCAAATTTTGAGCCTGCAACCGGGACGGTTCTGGCTGCCAGGCATGGCGGATATCGCCTATGAGACGTATTGGCGGGCGTTAGGTGGATCGGAAGCGTGGAGTAATCGCGTCGATCTGCTCACGGAAAGCCTATTGTCGCTGGGCGTACAGTATGGCTGGCTGCTGGCGGGTTCCATGTTGTTGGGGGCTGGGTTGATGCGCAGTGGTTGGCTGAAAGGCGAATTCAGCACGGCACATTACAGGAAGGTGGCACTGTGGCTGATTCCGCTGGGCGTGGCGATTAACAGCATTGGGGTAGTAGGGCAATGGCTGGTGGACTGGGAGTATCGCTGGAGTGGCCTGTTATTGCAGATTCCGCGTGAACTGAGTTCACCCTTGCAGGCGATTGGGTATCTGGCATTGTGCTACGGCTTTTGGGCCAGGCTGTGCCAATGGCGAATCACGTATTGGATCACGGATGTCGGGCGTATGGCGTTAACCAACTATTTACTGCAAACGCTGATTTGTGTGGTGTTGTTTAACCAATTTGGCCTGTTTATGGCCTTCAGTCGCCTGCAACTGCTGGCATTGGTTCCCGCTATCTGGATCGTTAATGTCGTCTTTTCCCACTACTGGCTACGTTATTTCCGCCAAGGGCCGCTTGAATGGTTATGGCGTAAACTCACCAATACAATAGGGAAAACGGCGTAGGGAATACGTTACTGTGTGGTTTTCTCGTTCTGCTGCTTAGGGGTTGGCGCTGTTCTCATCAGTTGGTCAGGTTTAGCCTGACTAACTGGTGGAGTGACTACCTGTTCCGGCAAAACGGCAGGATAATCTGGCGCATCCTCTGGGATGGTATGCTCGGCGGGAATCGGCACCTGTGGTCCTAAAAAGCGCGGCTCGCGTTTGAGGATATACAGATCGAACAGCGCCCCCAAACGAGCACCAAACTCACGCACCCGCACCGTCATCATATTTTTGGGGGAAGGCACGGCGTAACATTGTGCCTGAATGCCGAGGTGCAGCGCGATGAAGAGTGCACGCTCGCAGTGAAAACGCTGAGTGATGATGGTGAAATCGTTGGTATCAAACACCTTGCGCGTTCTGACGATGGAGTCCAGCGTGCGGAACCCCGCGTAATCCAGCACGATATCTGAAGGCGGAACGCCCGCAGAGATCAAATCGCGGCGCATCGTCATCGGTTCATTGTAACTTTGCAGCGCGTTATCACCGCTTAATAACAGATAGCTGACCTTACCGCTGTTATAAGCGTTAATTGTCCCTTGCATGCGGAACAGGTAATACTGATTGATCACGCCAGTACGGTAGTATTTTGCTGTCCCCAATACGACGCCGACCTGACGCTTTGGCAACGTCTGAAGTTCATCATAAATGAAAGGCGCGGTTTTCCAACTGATCCAGCGATCGAGCGCAAAAGCAGAGAGCAGCAGCACGCCAATGAGGGCTAACAAACCGAATGTCAGGCGTTTCCACATGCTTATGCCTCGGGTAAGGCGAATAGACTTATCATGTCCCAAGGCTACTTTACCTGACTGGGGGACGCAAGACGCAGGCGAGAAACGGGCGATTTATTGATTGAATTTTCAGCGTTCGGAGGGAGGGGGTGTAAAACTAAAACGCCAGCCTTTCGGGTAGAAAAACTGGCGTGATGGGGGCTTAAACCCGGCTACCCCACAGATCGTATTCGTCTGCGTGCTCGATTTTCACTTTGACGATGTCACCGACTTTCACGCCAGTTTCGCCGTTCAGGTAAACGGCACCGTCAATTTCAGGGGCATCGGCCATGCTACGGCCAATGGCACCTTCTTCATCGATTTCATCGATCAGCACCAGCACGTCACGACCAATTTTGTCCTGCAAACGCTGGGTGGAAATCGCCTGCTGCAATTGCATGAAGCGGTGGAAACGTTCTTCTTTAACCTCTTCCGGTACCTGATCGGGAAATGCATTTGCCGAAGCACCGTCGACTGGGCTGAATTTGAAACAGCCCACGCGATCAAGTTTGGCTTCTTTCAGGAAATCGAGCAGCATCTGGAAATCTTCTTCCGTTTCGCCGGGGAAGCCGACAATAAAGGTTGAACGCAGCGTTAAGTCTGGGCAAATTTCGCGCCAGCGTTTAATGCGCTCCAACGTTCTTTCTACCGCACCGGGACGCTTCATCAGCTTGAGGATTTTCGGGCTAGCGTGCTGGAGCGGAATATCCAGATAAGGCAGGATTTTGCCTTCAGCCATTAGCGGGATCACATCGTCTACGTGCGGGTAAGGGTAGACGTAATGCAGACGCACCCACACGCCTAGCGACGCCAGTTGTTCACACAGGCTGACCATACTGGTTTTGACCGGTTGTCCGTTCCAAAAGCCAGTGCGTTGCTTCACATCTGCGCCGTATGCCGACGTATCCTGAGAAATCACCAGCAGTTCTTTTACGCCAGCATCAACCAGACGTTTCGCTTCATCCAGTACCGAACCGATTGGACGGCTATCGAGATCGCCACGCATGGAAGGGATGATGCAGAACGTACAGCGGTGGTTACAGCCTTCTGAAATTTTCAGATAGGCGTAATGGCGCGGCGTGAGTTTTACGCCCTGCTCGGGAACCAGGCTGGTAAACGGATTGTGCGTCGGTTTTGGGACATATTGATGCACGTGCGACAGCACTTGCTCGTAGCTATGCGGGCCGGTAATTTCCAGAACTTTGGGATGCACTTCGCGTATTTGGTTTTCTTTGGCACCCAGACAGCCCGTCACGATGACTTTGCCGTTTTCATTCAGTGCTTCGCCGATGGCTTCCAGCGACTCTTGTACGGCGCTGTCAATAAAACCACAGGTATTGACGATCACCAGTTCAGCGTCGTCATAACGTGGCACGACCTGATAACCTTCAGTACGCAGTTCGGTCAGAATCCTCTCGGAGTCGACGAGGTTTTTCGGGCAACCGAGGGAAACAAAGCCGATACGTGGTTGTTGCATATTATTCGCTCACAAAATAAACAGAAAATAAAAACCGGAGGATTCTACACCATAGTTGATTGTCCTTACAGTCAGTGGTGTAAAACTCAGCATTTTATCGCTGTGGCGAGGGTGTTTCTTGGAAGGGGCTTCGCAAAGCGGCGCTAAATAGCAAATGTGCACAGAACGTTATGGTATACTTTTTCATCATTACCATGAGTCAGGAGGCATGATGGCGCAACGAATTAAAATCGTGCGGAAGCATCAGCGCAAAAGCAAGATTGATGATAACAGAACCTTAATGCAGATCGGTGCCCGTGCTTCGAAGCTGGCGATTAAAGAAGCATTGGATTCTGGTGTATCCATCGCTTATATCAAGGATGGGCGATTGGTCAGTCAGGCTCCTGATGGCACGCTCTCAGAAATTAAACCCGTGGACGGCCAACCCCCTCTCAAACTCAGGGAACTACTTTGCCGAGCTTGAGGTTAGTTGCAGGTCCAAATGGGTCGGGCAAAACAACGTTGACTAAAGAACTGAGAGAGACGTATGCGGTTCCTCTAGGGCAGTACCTTAACCCCGATGATATTGCAAAGCATATTGATTTACCTGCGTTGCTGGGGGCGATGGTCGATAAAGCGTGGTTGTCTGATGAATCAGCTGCCAGGCTAGCACAGCGCATTTCTCTTGGTCTGAGAGAGGACTGGATTCGCGATCGGCTTTCTTTTACCTATGAGTCCGTGATGAGTCACGAAAGTCATCTCGATTTTGTAAAGTCGGCAAGAGAAAGCGGTTATAAGCCTTATCTTTATTATGTTTGTACGTCAGATCCAGACCTCAATGAGGAACGGATAGCTCGGCGTGTTGAATTAGGCGGGCATAGCGTACCAAAGGAAAAGGTCTTCGGGCGTTATCAGCGTAGCTTGATGTATCTTTCTGGGATGGTTCGACTCTGCCATCGTGCTTATTTTTTCGATAATTCAACGACGAGGCTGACGTTTCTTGGCGAGGTTACGCCGGATGGCTTTCTTGATATTGTCGAAGCGTCGTTTGATAACGTGCAGCCTATGTGGTTGTACAAAAATGTGATGACATCGTGGGATGAAAACAAAATCAGGATGATTCAGCCGAGATAATCTCACTTATTCATTTCCTCCATTCTGGCTTCTCTGAATTTCTTCAATAAATGTAAACCTTGCCCCGTTTTTTTGCACAAACATCGCCTGCCACCTAAATTTACAGGACTTTTGTTGGATGGAGACAACGCTATGCCCTCTTGCCTAATGCCTCGCAATTCTGTTTCACGCTCTGTGTTACAACGATTTTCTGCTGCGTCACACGGGTTGCTGCTTAGCGCAACGTTGCTGTTTTCCAGCCAGCTATTAGCAGCGGAACCAAAGGTGACGGAATTACAGGATAAGCTGGATCACCCGTGGTCATTAGCGTTTTTGCCGGAAGAGCAGGGGATTCTGATTACGGAACGCGCCGGAAACTTACGCTTATGGAAAGCGGGTAGCGCACTATCTGCGCCGATAACGGGTGTACCGAAGGTTTTCGCCAAATCACAGGGCGGATTGCTAGAAGTCGCGCTATCACCGGATTTTGCGCAGAATCGGCGCATTTACCTGAGCTTTGCCGAAGAGGGGAGCGAGGGTAAAGCGGGAACCGCTGTCGGATATGGCAAACTGTCCGAAGATAATAAACGATTAGACAATTTCACGGTCTTCTTCCGTCAGGAACCGAAGCTGTCGACGGGAAACCACTTCGGCGGCAAGCTGGCCTTTGATCGACAAGGGCATCTGTTTATCGCGCTGGGGGAAAACAACGAGCGACCGACCGCACAGGATCTGGATAAATTGCAGGGCAAAATTGTTCGTCTGACCGCAGAGGGTAAGGTGCCATCCGATAACCCGTTTGTGAATACGCCTAACGCACGGCCGGAAATCTGGTCTTACGGGCACCGTAACCCGCAGGGATTGGCGATGAATCCGTGGTCGGGCGTGCTGTGGGAAAATGAGCATGGCCCGAAAGGTGGCGATGAAATCAACCTCCCTAAAGCGGGCGAAAATTACGGCTGGCCGATTGCAACACACGGCATTAACTATTCTGGGTTGAAGATTCCAGAAGCGAAAGGAAAAGAGATCGCTGGGATGGTGAACCCCGATTTTTACTGGGAAAAATCACCGGGAATCAGCGGAATGGCGTTCTATAACAGCGATCGTTTTCCGCAGTGGAAGCATTCAGTTTTCATCGGTGCTTTGGCGGAGAAAAACCTGATTCGCCTGACGCTTGAAGGTGGCAAGGTAGCCTCACAGGAGCGTTTGTTGGGCGATCGCGGTGAACGTATCCGTGACGTAAGGCTGGGGCCGGGCGGTTACCTCTATTTGCTGACCGATCACGACAATGGCAAATTGCTGAAAGTCGGGCTGGAGTAAGAAATCAGGCACCTTACGGTGCCTGTATTCACTTAAGACAGTGGAATCATGACGTGTTTCTGATAAGCCGGACGCTCGGTGAGTTGCTGATACCAGCGTTCCAGATGAGGATGTGCCTGCCGTTCAATCGGCATATTCAGCCAGCCGTAGACAACGCAGCCTAACGGAATATCGCCAACGCCAAACCGATCGCCGGATAGCCATTGTTGATTAGCCAGAACAGTATCGACAATACCAAACAACCGTTCGCATTCAACGATACCTTTCTGTACCAACGCCATATCGCGTTTTTCTGGCGCGACGCGCACCATATTAATGAATACGGGTCCGAAAGAAGCCGCAAGCGAGCTTGTCCAGTCCATCCATTTTTCGGCACCTGCTCGCTTGCCTGCATCGGCAAAATACAGCGAATCCTGACCGTACTGCGCCGCCAAATAACGCACGATGGTGTTCGATTCCCACAGCACCAGATCGTTGTCCTGCAAGCAGGGGATAAGGCCATTAGGGTTCATCGCCAGATAATCGGCATCATGGTTACGACCAAATTGTCCGCCAGCCGCGACATGTTGATAAGGCAGCGCAAGTTCTTCCGCACACCACAAGACCTTCTTTACGTTGGTCGAATTATCACGACCCCAAATCGTTACCATATTTACCCCTTTCTTCGTTAAGTCATGCACGGTTATCCGCGACAGCCGATGAGAAATAATGATATGCCTTTTTAGTCTTTATGATTTAACTTGTCATTCTTAATAATGACAGAAAGTTACATTCAGACAGGAAAGTTACACAATGAAATTAACGCATTCTGTTCGTGCTGCACTGGGTATTACCCTACTTGCCGCGGGTATGCAATTGGCGATAGCTAACAGCGATCCGCAGACGATCACGTTTGGCGTGGCACCCGGTCCCTATGGTGACATGGTGAATCTGGCGATCAAACCTGAGCTGGTGAAAAAAGGCTACAAGGTTGTGGTGCGTGAATTCAGCGATTACGTTCAACCTAACCTGGCGCTGGCCAACGGTAGCATCGATGCCAACCTTTTCCAGCATACACTCTATTTAGAAAAATTTGCCGCCGATAAAGGGTTAAAAATTTCCCCACTGATTATCGTACCGACGGCCAGCATGGGCTTCTATTCGAAGAAGATCAAATCGCTGGATGAGCTGAAAAAAGGAGACGTGGTTACGCTCTCTAATGACGCCACCAACCTGGCGCGCGGTCTGCGTTTCCTGCAATCGATGGGGTTGATTACCATTAAGGCCGATATCGATCCGACCAAAGCGTCTGAGAAAGATATTCTTGAAAACCCGCGCGGGTTAGTGTTCAAAGCGATGGAAGCGGCACAGTTGCCACGTACGCTGGATAGCGTGACGGCATCGTTGGTGAACGGTAATTTCGCCGTAGCGTCCGGCCTGAAACTCTCCTCAGCTATCAAGCTGGAAACGCTGGATGAAAACCTGAAGAATGTCATTGCTGTGCGTACTGACGATCTCGATAAGCCATTTGTTAAAGATACCAAAGCGATTGTGGAATCACCTGCGTATGCTGCGGTGATTAACGATCCGGCATTGATATATAGTCAGTTCCAAAAACCTGAGTGGATGCAGGCAACAACGCCAGCGCCCGCACAGTAAGCACTACGCTGTACCGCATACCATTGGGCCGGTCTATGACCGGCTTTCTTCGTTCCGCTCAGGCCAGGAGTTTGCGGATAATGATTCAGTTAGAAGGCGTAAGTGTTGATTTCTCACACGGGAAGCAGCCAGAAAATCGCGCGGTAGATAATGTATCACTACACATTCAGCGCGGAGATATTTACGGTATTGTCGGCACCAGCGGCGCGGGGAAAAGTACCCTGCTGCGAACCATCAATCTCCTGCAGCGTCCGACGTCAGGGCGTGTGCGCGTCAACGATGTGCTCATTAGCGAATTAGCCGGACAACCGTTGCGGGAACAGCGGCAAAAAATTGGCATGATCTTTCAGCATTTCAATTTGATGCAGACGCGTACCGTGACAGAAAATGTCGCGTTCAGTCTGAAAGCCGCCGGGAAATCCAATGCAGAAATTGCTGTGCGCGTGCCGGAAATTCTGAAGCTGGTCGGGCTGTTGGATAAAGCGTCATCGTATCCGGCGCAGCTCAGCGGTGGTCAGAAACAGCGTGTGGGTATCGCCAGAGCGATTGCCAACGATCCCGAAGTATTGCTGTGTGATGAGCCAACCTCGGCGCTTGATTTGGAAACGTCAGCCGCGATTTTGGCGTTACTGAAAGAGATTAATGAGAAACTGGGTATTACCATCGTGCTGATTTCTCATGAGATGAGCGTAATTAAGGCGGTCTGCGATCGGGTAGCGGTGATGACGGGCGGTCGGGTTGTGGAAGAAGGCGATGTGTTCGATATCTTCGCTACGCCGCAGCACGCCTTTACGCGTCAGCTGGTGTCTCATACGCTGGATCTCGCGTTGCCGCCGCGTTTGCTGGTGGATTTGCAGGGCACATTATTGAAGATTCTGTTCGTTGGTGAATCGGCGGAGCAGCCTGTGCTGTCGGACGTTGCGACGCGTTTCGGCGTATCCGTCAATATCCTGCACGGTAAGATCGAATACATCGGTAACCGTGCGCTAGGCATACTGGTTGCGCTATTGACTCATCCTTCTGACCCCGAAAAAGTGACGGAAGCGGTAGAACATATTCAGGGAAGAACGGCGAATGTGGAGGTGTTACATGGCTGATTTATGGATCGATCTGGTCGCAGCATTCGGTGAAACATTCCAGATGGTAGGGATCTCCACGCTGTTTGCCGTGATCGGGGGGTTACCGTTGGGGCTGCTGATTTATGTTACGGATAAGAATCTGTTCTGGCAAAACCGCGTCGTCTATCTGTTTGGTACGGTGTTGGTGAATATCATTCGTTCTATTCCCTTCGTTATTCTGCTGGTGCTGCTGTTACCGCTTACACAGATTTTGTTGGGCAATACGATTGGTCCAGTGGCTGCGGCAGTGCCGATGTCTGTCGCGGCGATCGCATTTTATGCTCGTCTGGTAGATAGCGCATTGCGTGAAATTGATCCCGGCATCGTGGAAGCGGCTGAAGCGTTCGGTGCCAGCCCTATGCGTATTATCGGCACGGTGCTGTTGCCAGAGGCAAAAGCAGGGCTATTGCGTGGTCTGACGATTACGCTGGTGAGCCTCATCGGTTATTCGGCAATGGCGGGTATTGTCGGCGGCGGTGGCGTGGGTGACTTGGCGATCCGCTTCGGTTATTACCGTTATGAAACCGAGGTAATGGTGATTACTGTCATTGCGTTGGTTATTCTGGTGCAGGTGGTACAGACATTAGGTGACTGGCTGTCAAAGCGTGCCGATAAGCGCGAACGCCGCTGAGGGTATTTTCATGCGAGGCACGAGGAAAGGTTGAACAGCGATAGCTTCTCGTGCCATTTGCTATTTTTTTGATGGTTTTGCTGCCTGCATTTTCAGATATTCCTTACTTTTTCCTAAGTCCCTTTTTTATCTGCATTTTTTTAGACGCTTTCATTTCTTTGACTATCTTTACAGAATGAACGGTTTTCATCTTAGGGATGACGCGTTACCTTTATATGTTACCAAAGTTTTCAAAACATATTGAAAATTAAGAATTATTAACAACTGATGGACATTGCGGCGAACTCATGAAAACAACCCCTTTCCTGACCAGACTCACGCCTTTCTCTGTAGGTACGGTATTGCTTGTTGGTTTGGTGCCATTCACCTATGCGGAACCGTTGCCTGCGGTGCCGCAAATCGACGCCAAAGCCTTTATCCTGATGGATCACGCCAGCGGTAAGGTGTTGGCGGAGAGCAATGCTGACGAACGCCTTGATCCTGCCAGCTTGACCAAAATCATGGCGAGCTATGTGGTTGGGCAGGCGATAAAATCCGGTAAAATTCGCCCGACGGATGAAGTGACTGTCGGAAAAGATGCCTGGGCAACCGGTAATCCGGCGTTACGCGGATCGTCGCTGATGTTCCTCAAGCCGGGCGACCGTATCCCTGTTTCTGAGTTAAATAAAGGCATTGTCATTCAGTCAGGTAATGATGCCAGCATCGCGCTAGCGGATTACGTAGCGGGCAGTCAGGATGCGTTTGTCAGCCTGATGAACAATTATGCGAAAGCGCTTAACCTGACAAATACGCATTTCCTTACCGTGCATGGCCTCGATGCAGTAGGGCAGTACAGCACGGCGCGCGATATGGCGCTGTTAGGGCAGGCGCTGATCCGAGACGTGCCAGAAGAGTACGCGCTGCACAAGGAAAAAGAGTTCACCTTCAATAACATTCGTCAGCCTAACCGCAACCGCCTGCTGTGGAGCACCAATCTGAATGTGGACGGCGTAAAAACAGGTCATACCAACGGGGCGGGACATAATCTGGTGGCCTCGGCAACGGAAGGCAATATGCGCCTGATTTCCGTGGTGCTGGGGGCACAAACGGATGCCATTCGCTTCCGTGAGAGTGAAAAATTGCTTACATGGGGTTTCCGCTTTTTTGAAACGGTAACACCTATCAAGGCGGATGCCCCTTTTACCACGCAGCGGGTATGGTTTGGCACCGAGAAAGAAGCGCGGCTTGGCGTAGCGCAGGATGCAGCGTTGACCATCCCCAAAGGGCAGATAAAGAATCTGAAAGCCAACTTCACGCTGAACCAACCGCAACTTTCTGCACCGCTTACCAAGAATCAGGTGGTCGGCACCATCGATTTCCAACTGGACGGAAAAAGCATCGGACAACGCCAACTGGTGGCGATGGATTATATTCCCGAGGCCGGTTTCTTTAGCCGCCTCTGGGATACGGTGATGATGAAGGTGCAGCAGTGGTTTGGTGGCTGGTTCAGTTAATTCCCCGCGTGGATTAACTGAATGTTGTTGTTGGATAAATAGCGTAAGTACTGTTCGTCCGGGGCGCTGTCGGAAATGACGGTATCAAACAGCGTCATCGGGCCAATGCAGGCGCGTTTTATCTTACCGAACTTACTGCTATCTGCCACAATAATGATTCGTTGTGCGGTCGCCATCGCGCGTTGTTTCATGCCCAGCTCGGCAAAGTTAAAGCAGGTCGCTCCCGCGTTAAGCTCAATACCCGCCGCAGAAATAAACGCTTTATTCGGACAGATGCTGTCCAGTTCGCAGCGTTGGTTAAGCGGAGTAAAAATCGCATTATCTGGATGGTATTCCCCGCCGCATAAAACCACGCTACACGCCTTTTTTTCCTGTAATGCCAAAAAGGTGTTCAGCGAATAGCAGATCGCGGTAAAAGGCAGCTCATCAGGTATCGCATCAATGATGAAGGGAATGGTGGTGCCACAATCGAAAAAAACGGTATCGTTTGCCTCCACCAGACAAGAAGCGGCGATCGCGATGGCCTGCTTTTCTTTTACGTGCTTGGTCTGTTGGTCGGAAACAAAATAGTGAGTGGAGCCGTTATTCTTCAGGTCGCTGACAACGTAACCACCGAGCAACATGATGCTGGTGGTATCTGCATTCAGATCGCGGCGCACAGTCATCTCAGATACACCGAGTAGCTGTGCGGCATCTTTAAGATGGAGTTTATCGGTTTTCTTTAATGCCTGAACCAGTCTGCCGATTCGTTCGTCGCGCCGCGTTTCCATAAAATTCCCTGCTAATCAGCTATTTTTGTTGTTAGTAGTTTCCTGCTGCGCCAGCATCACCTGAAACGATAGCAACGCCTGAACTCGTGCCGATACGCGTGGCACCAGCGTCAATCATTCGTTGTGCCGTTTGGCGATCGCGAACCGCGCCAGAGGCTTTTACACCCATCTCGCTGCCGACGGTGTTGCGCATCAGTCGAACGTGTTCTTCGCGTGCACCGCCGGTACTGAAACCGGTAGAGGTTTTAACGAACGCGACATCCAACTGACGGCACATTTCACACACCAGCACAATTTGTTCGTCATCAAGCAGACAGGTTTCCAATATTACCTTCAACGGTATAGCGGCGCAAACCTCACGCACGGCCTGAATATCCGCTTTGACGGCGTCAGTTTTCCCGCTTTTCAGCCAGCCGACGTTAATCACCATGTCGATTTCCTGAGCGCCAGCACCAATGGCGGCCTTGGCTTCAAAAGCTTTACTGGACGTCAGACCGGCCCCGAGAGGGAAACCGATAACGGAGCACACCTGAACCTCCGAGCCTGCCAGTTTTTCGGCGACTAAGGGAACGTAACCGGAATTAACACAGACGGCATAAAAGCGGTGTGCTATCGCTTCCTCGCACAGCGTGATGATTTGCTGCTCGGTAGCATTGGCGGCCAGCAGTGTGTGGTCGATATAGCGTGCGTAGTCAGTCATGGCGAATCCTCGATAATATCGATTAGAAATCAGATAGCGTGATTATGACACTCAATGATTTTTATGTCATAAAAATAACAATAAAAGTAATTTTTGTTATTTAAATAACATTTAATGAAATGAATGTGATAACAAATGTATGAAGATCGGGAAATAGGGTAGAGGTATACTCTAACTAATTCAAATTTCACGACAAAACGTAACGCACATGTAGTTGAAGTATGGCGAGTATAAGCAGAAAAGAAAACGCCCATCGTTCTTGAACCAGAAAGGCGGGAGCGATGGGCTTCCTCAATAAGGGGAATCAAAGAAAAGCAGTGGCACATATTCAGACTGTGAGCCAAAGGAAAAGTTCTGGCCTGTGCGGAAAAAATTCACGATTTCTTACATGTTTTAGCCGGGTAATTCAGGCCAGATTACCACGATAAGTGAACCTGCTAATGTGAGTAGCACGTTAGCGATGGCATAGGTGCCTGCATAACCGAGCGCAGGAATATTACTGCGCGCTGTATCGCTGATGATCTCCATGGCTGGGGCGCAGGTGCGTGCGCCCATCATGGCACCAAACAGCAGCGCACGGTTCATTTTTAGTACATACGCACCGAACAGAAAGCAAATCACCACCGGCACCAGGCTGACAATCAGTCCTGACGTGAGCATCTGGATGCCGACTTCACCCAGGCTGCTGTTGATGGTGCTACCAGCACTCAACCCAACACCTGCCATAAAGACCATCAGGCCAAATTCTTTGACCATATTGAGAGCACCCTGCGGAATATAGCCAAAGGTAGGGTGGTTAGCGCGCAGGAACCCCAGCATGATGCCCGCGAAAAGTAACCCAGCTGCATTACCAATGCCGAATGTGAAATTACTGAATTGGATGGTGATCAGCCCGACCATGATGCCGATAACGAAAAAAGCGCAGAAAGCCAGCAGGTCGGTGACCTGACTGTGAATAGAGATAAACCCGATTCTGTCAGCAATACTTTTCACTCGGCGGGCATCACCGCTGACCTGCAAGACATCGCCTTTATTCAGCACGACGCTATCGTCAATCGGCATTTCGATCTGGCTGCGAACAATACGGTTAAGGAAACAGCCGTGATCGGTCAGTTTCAACTGGCTTAGGCGCTTGCCGACGGCATTGTGATTCTTGACGACAATCTCTTCCGTTACGATGCGCATGTCTAACAAATCGCGGTCGAAAACCTCCTTACCATCACGGAAATTGGAGTTCAGCCGCGAGTGCGCATCGGGGTAGCCGACCAGCGCGATCTCGTCGCCGATTTGCAAAACGGCATCGCCGTCGGGATTTGCCAGAATTCCGTTACGCCGAATGCGCTCGATGTAGCAGCCAGTCTGACGGTAAATTCCCAACTCGCGTAAATTCTTGCCGTCCGCCCAGTCGACTAGCTCAGGTCCGACGCGATAGGCGCGGATCACTGGCAGATACACTTTTCTTTGGCTATCCGGATCCAACCCACGTTCGCGAGCAATTTGCTGTGCACTGGTAGGGAGATCCTGATGCTGGAGTTTAGGTAGGTAGCGTGCACCAAAAATGAGGCTGACCAGCCCGACCAGATACGTCAGCGCATAACCCAGGCTCAGGTGATCTTGTTCAATACCGAGTTGGCTCCCCAGACTGGCGGTATTACGCAACGTGTCACCCGCACCAACCAAGACAGGCGTTGATGTCATAGAACCAGCCAGCATTCCTGCTGTCAGGCCGATTCCCCAGCCAAAGAGTTTTCCTAAGCCTAATGCCAGTAACATGGCGCTACCGACCATCACCAGTGCTAGCATGAAATAATTTTTCCCGTCGCGGAAGAAAATGGAAAAGAAATTCGGCCCGGCTTCCACTCCCACGCAAAAAATAAATAACATAAAACCGAGACTCAGCGCTTCGGTATTAATCGAGAAATGCTGTTGGCCGAGTAATAAAGAAACGACTAAAACGCCAATAGAATTACCGAGTTGTACTGGGCCGAAGCGTAACTTGCCCAGACAGAGTCCTAATGAAAGAACCACGAATAAAAGCAGGATGTAATTCCCGTTTAACAAATCAGCGACGTTTATATTCATGGAATGCAACTTGTTGTTTACCAGTAAGTTCTTGATGTTGTTCATTATAACGGCTAGATTTAGCCATGAAATACATGAATTCCCGTGACGGTATACAATACACGTCAGCTGAAAGGAATCAGCCTCATTAAGTATAATTTATCCGATAAAAATTGTTCAGTGTAATTATTGTTTAATTTAATGATTGTGGTGTCGCTGGTGATGAAATACGGCGGGTTATCGTTTTTTTGTCTATGGACAACCTGTGCGTCGAATAAATCGTAGCGAAGCCTCATGTTTTTCATATCGGGGAATAGAGACACCAATCATTCTTACCATACCGCATGTTTTCGGTATCGGGCCTGATGCAGGTTGGGAGGCATATTGAGAGGGGCGGTTTATGGTACGAAATAAAGGTTGGGTCGGCGCGATTTGTTGTTTTCTATTGTTTACCATTGTGTTTCTAAGTCAAAAAATTGAAGTATCGGATGCTGTTGTGAATGATGGACTGCGCGGGAGCCCGGGTATGTTACTCTTTCTGCTGCCGGGCGTGATTGCCTGTTTTCTTTCTGCACGCGGTCGCTTGCTTTACCCGCTGTTTGGTGCGCTGGCGGCGATGCCTGTATGTTTACTGATGCTCCATTTGTGGAATACGCCGATGCGTTCTTTCTGGCAAGAGCTGGCTTATGTGATGAGTGCGGCCTTTTGGTGCGTATTGGGGGCACTGGGTGTACTGTGTTTACGTAGCCTATATCGACGTTACCTTCGCTGAGTAGATGCTGATCACGCTTCTATAAACGAAAAAAGCGCGGACATTTGCCGCGCTACTGTCTGACCCGTCTGATGATTATGACTGGAACAAGGACAGATGTTCTTTGGCATAGGCTTCAAAATCAGTGCAGCCACCAATGTGTTTTTCATCCAGGAAAATCTGCGGCACGGTTTCAACCGGTTTTCCTACCGTCTTGGACAAATCTTCTTTTGATATACCTTCTGCGTGGATGTCTACATAGCGGAAGCTGAAGTCATCACGCTGCTCGGCCAGTTTCTCTGCCAGTTCTTTCGCACGTACACAATAAGGGCAACCAGGGCGCCCGAAAATTACAGCGAACATGTAAACTCCTTTGTAAAATTAGAAAAATGCTCTCATTCTGGAAACGCATAGCGTGACGCTTGTTGCAGATCAGGTCACGGCCAAAAGTGTTACGGTTAATGAGGTTACTGTGAATTACACTACTATGCCCGCATTCATTGATGAAAAAAAGTGGGCATTACCTGTTACAACGATTTGCTGAAGCTATCTATGATGAAATAACTTTACTGACTGAAGGACGCCAGTGTGACACCAACTATTGATTTGCTACAACGCCACCGTTCTATACGTGCGTTTACGTCTCAGGCCGTGACCGATGAACAACGCCACGCCATCATTACTTCCGCACAGAGTGCCTCCAGCTCCAGCTTTTTACAATGCAGTACGGTTATCCGTATTACCGATCCTGCCGTGCGGGAAACACTCGTTCACTATACTGGCGAGCAAGGCTATGTGGCACAGGCAGCGGAATTTTGGGTCTTTTGTGCCGATTTCCATCGGCATGTCGAGATTTTCCCTCAGGCTGAAACGGGCCTGGCCGAGCAATTGCTGATTGGCTGTGTCGATACCGCTATTATGGCGCAGAATGCACTGGTTGCTGCCGAATCGCTAGGGCTCGGTGGGGTTTTTATCGGTGGGATTCGCAATCGCATTGTTGACGTGACGCAGTTACTGCAATTGCCGACGTTGGTGATACCGCTGTTTGGCTTGTGTCTGGGGCACCCGGACGCCGAACCCATGCTGAAACCGCGCATGCCAACGGCCATGATGTTGCATGAAAATATTTATCAGCCGCTCGACCCTGATGTACTGGCGCAATACGACCAGCAAATGGTGGAATATTACCTGCAACGTACCGGTAGCCGCCGTGAGAGCTGGAGTGAGCACGTTGAACTGACGCTGAAAAAAGAGTTACGTCCATTCATGCTGGACTACTTACATCGACAAGGATGGGCGATACGCTAGTATCGGTAGGATATTTATGAAGATAGCCATTCTGTCTCGCGATGGAGCGTTATATTCCTGCAAACGTCTGCGTGAAGCCGCTGAGGCGCGTAAGCATAGTGTTGAGATTATCGATCCACTTTCTTGCTATATGAATATTAATTCGGCGGCGCCGTCGGTGCATTACCGTGGACGTCGGTTGGATAAATACGATGCGATTATTCCACGTATTGGCTCACAGATTACATTCTATGGCACGGCGGTATTACGCCAGTTTGAAATGTTGGGGAGTTATCCGCTGAATAATTCTGTTGCGGTGATTCGCGCCCGTGACAAACTTCATTCACTGCAACTGCTTGCCCGCGAAGGGATTGATCTGCCAATTACTGGCTTTGCCCACTCGCCGGATGATACTGGCGATCTGATCGCGATGGTAGGCGGTGCACCGCTGGTCGTGAAATTGGTGGAAGGCACGCAGGGGATTGGCGTTGTATTAGCGGAGACGCGGCAGGCGGCAGAAAGCGTGATTGATGCGTTTCGTGGGCTGAATGCACATATTCTGGTGCAGGAATACGTGCATGAAGCGCAGGGTAAAGATATCCGCTGTCTTGTGATCGGTAATCGAGTGGTTGCGGCAATAGAACGGCAGGCGAAGGCGGGGGAGTTTCGTTCAAATTTGCATCGTGGCGGGTCGGCAAATAACGTGAAAATTACGGCACAGGAGCGTGCGATTGCTATCAAGGCGACGAAAACGCTAGGGCTGAATGTGGCGGGGGTCGATATTTTGCGCGCCGAACGCGGGCCGCTGGTGATGGAAGTGAATGCTTCACCGGGGCTGGAAGGGATTGAAACGACGACCGGTTTCGATATTGCTGGCATGATGATTGAGTTTATTGAGCAAAATACTCAGAAGCGCGTCGCAACATCGACAACAATAAGTAAAAGTTAGCTTTCTGAAACGGAGACTGCGCCGTAAAATACGGCGTTTCTATTGGCGCGTGGCTATTAGGTCGCGTTCGCGGCAGCGATCGTTGTGCAGTAAGGTAAGGAAAACGGGTCGTGGTGCGCTTTTATCATGGCATCGTTGCACAATATTCCGTAAGCTATGTGCCGTTTTTAAGATGGTTTCTGTTTTGAGACTGTTTCTGTTTTAACATCGTTTCTGTATGAACGATGTTCTCTTTTCAATAACGCTGTCTTTACGGTGGCAAGTATGAGGCAAACATGATGGATTCACTCATCGTTCCGGATTTGGCTATGCTACGGCGGTGGCTGGATCAACTGAACATTCTGTATTTCGAATGTGATTCCTGTCAGGCGCTCCATCTTCCTCATATGCAAAATTTTGATGGTGTGTTCGATGCAAAGGTTGATCTGGTGGATAACGTGATCTTGTTTTCCGCACTTGCCGAAGTGAAGCCCAGCGCACTGATTCCTCTGGTCGGCGATCTGAGCCAAATCAATGCCAGTTCCTTGACCGTTAAGGCATTTATCGACGTTCAGGATGATAACCTGCCGAAACTGATTGTTTGCCAGTCGTTTAGTGTTGCCGCAGGCATGACGTTGGAACAATTCAGGCATTTCATGCAGCAATCCGAAGAACAGATCTCAATGGTGATCCTTGAAGCGAGCGCTAATAATCTGCTGTTTATCGGTGAGGAAGAAGAGGGCTCTGCTACGCGAGTCACGACTTCCCATTTGCATTGATACGGTTGCTGCCAACGGCAGCAATTGGTTTTACTTATTTTCCTTTCACCGCCATTTATTCTGGTTATTTCGCCTTATTGCCAGATATTCCTCTTTGTTTGTCGCTAAACGCCTTCATCACATCGACAAAATGTGAATAAATAATCGTTAAAACCCATTTTTTACGTTCAAGTATGGTGTGCATGATGTTGTGGGGTTATGCTTTATTCCTGTAGGCGACAGACTGTCGAATCAGGGCTATGTCTGTGTATGAGCGGATAAAAATCGGTGCATATTCATTCACCGATTGGATATGACGGTACATGCGCAGACATGTTTTGTATCTCCACGATACAGACTTACTCCCACGAATCACCCCCTTGAATGGAGGAAGGAACGGATGTTCACCCAACGTAAAAAATGGCTATCGGGTGTTGTTACCGGCTTGCTGATGGCCGCGTCCGTCACCGCATCTGCGGAAGAGAAA
Source organism: Pectobacterium araliae (assembly GCF_037076465.1). Lineage (NCBI taxonomy): Bacteria > Pseudomonadati > Pseudomonadota > Gammaproteobacteria > Enterobacterales > Pectobacteriaceae > Pectobacterium > Pectobacterium araliae. The sequence continues at coordinate 1,893,126 of NZ_AP028908.1, forward strand.
ACGCTGCATGTTTATAACTGGTCCGACTATATCGCACCCAACACGTTAGCCAATTTCCAGAAAGAAACCGGCATTAAGGTTGTCTATGATGTGTTTGACTCCAACGAAGTGTTGGAAGGCAAACTCATGGCGGGCAGCACAGGTTTTGATCTGGTAGTGCCTTCAGCCAGCTTCCTTGAGCGTCAGCTCTCAGCGGGAGTTTTTCAGCCATTAGACAAGAGTAAGCTACCGAATTACAAAAATCTGGATCCTGAGCTGATGAAGCTGATTGCTCAGCACGATCCCGATAACCAATATGCCCTGCCTTATCTGTGGGCGACCACGGGTATTGGCTATAACGTCGAGAAAGTCAAAGCGGCGCTGGGTGCCGATGCGCCTGTTGATAGCTGGGATCTGGTGCTGAAGCCAGAGAATCTGGAAAAGCTGAAAAGCTGCGGGGTGTCTTTCCTGGATGCGCCGGAAGAGATCTTTGCCACGGTATTAAACTATCAGGGTAAAGATCCGAACAGCACCAAACCGGGTGATTACAGCACGTCAGCGACCGATCTGTTGCTGAAACTGCGTCCGAGCATTCGTTATTTCCATTCGTCGCAATATATCAACGATCTGGCGAACGGCGACATCTGCGTTGCTGTAGGCTGGGCTGGCGATATCATGCAGGCGGGGAATCGTGCGAAAGAGGCGAAGAACGGCGTCAATATCCAATACAGTATTCCGAAAGAAGGCGCATTGGCATTCTTTGATGTCCTCGCCATCCCGAAAGATGCTAAAAATCTGGATGAAGTCTACGCGTTTCTGGATTACCTGATGAAGCCGGAAGTGATGGCGGAGATCAGTAACCACACCTATTACGCTAGCGGTAATCTGGCATCTTTGCCTTTGGTTAACGAAGAGATTCGTAACAATCCGGGTGTCTACCCACCTGCGGATGTGCGTGCCAAAATGTTTACGCTCAAGGTGCAATCTCCTCAGATTGACCGTACACGTACTCGTGCATGGACTAAAGTTAAGAGCGGTAAATAGCGGCTTTGATCTAATGTGATACCGACTATAAGTCGGGTGCCATCGTGCGCTCTACTTATTGAAGGCGTTAAATGTGGCAAAAAACAGGCGGATAACCCGCCTGTTTGCGCTCTATATTGTGTCACACCGTTGAATGCAAAACGCGTAATCGCGTCGTCAGCGGGGCGACTTGTTCTGCTTTTGCCGGAGATCAATGCGAAGTGAATGACGCGATCCCACGCCCTCAATCAAAACCTCAAAAAGCGGCCACGCCGCTGCTGGAAGTCCGTAACCTGACGAAGTCGTTTGATGGTCAGGCCGCTGTCGATGATGTTAGCCTGACGATTTATAAAGGCGAAATTTTTGCTCTGCTGGGCGCATCTGGCTGTGGGAAATCCACGCTGTTGCGTATGCTGGCAGGTTTTGAGCTCCCCACGCAGGGACAGATTGTTCTGGATGGTCAGGATTTGTCATTGGTGCCGCCTTACCAGCGCCCTATCAATATGATGTTTCAATCTTATGCGCTGTTTCCACACATGACGGTGGAAAAGAATATCGCGTTTGGTTTGAAACAGGACAAGCTACCGCGTGCGGAAATCAAAGATCGTGTAGAAGAGATGCTGTCGCTGGTGCATATGCAGGAGTTTGCCAATCGTAAACCGCATCAACTCTCCGGTGGTCAGCGTCAGCGTGTTGCGTTGGCTCGTAGTCTGGCGAAGCGTCCAAAACTGCTGTTGCTGGATGAACCGATGGGGGCGCTGGACAAGAAACTGCGTGACCGCATGCAGCTTGAAGTCGTCGATATTCTGGAACGCGTTGGTGCAACCTGTGTGATGGTGACGCACGATCAGGAAGAAGCCATGACCATGGCAGGACGTATTGCCATCATGAATCGCGGTAAGTTCGTACAGATTGGCGAGCCGGAAGAGATTTATGAGCACCCGAATACACGTTTCAGCGCAGAATTCATCGGCTCGGTCAATATGTTTGAAGGGATATTGCAGGAGCGCCAGGATGAGGCACTGATTATTAGAAGCCCCGGGTTGGTGCATCCACTGAAGGTGGATTCGGATGTGTCGGTGGTGGATGGCGTACCGGTTTACATTGCGTTGCGTCCTGAAAAAATTATGCTGTGCGAAGAGGTTCCGGCTGACGGCTGTAATTTCGCCGTAGGGGAAGTCGTTCATATCGCCTATCTGGGGGATTTGTCGGTTTACCACGTCAGGCTCAACAGTGGGCAAATCATCAGCGCGCAGCTACAAAATGCCTATCGCTATCGTAAAGGCACACCGACCTGGGGAGATGAGGTTCGGCTGTGTTGGGATGCGGACAGCTGTGTGGTTCTGACGGTGTAGTGAGGAAGAATGCCATGACTTTATTTCCTGAACATCACACGGCGGAACCACCGGGCAAGGCCAGACTTTGGCTGCGTGTGCTAATGGCTCGCTGGCGTCAAAAACACGGGCACAAGCTGGTTATCGCGCTGCCGTATGTATGGCTGCTGCTGCTGTTTATGCTGCCGTTCCTGATCGTGTTCAAAATCAGTTTCGCAGAGATGGCACGTGCAATTCCGCCTTATACCGATCTGGTTTCCTGGATGGACGACAAGCTGGATATTTCCCTGAATCTTGGGAATTACCTGCACTTGTTGGACGATCCGCTGTATTTCGATGCCTATATGCAGTCGCTTCAGGTTGCGGCCGTATCGACGCTGTGCTGCTTGCTTATTGGTTATCCCTTGGCTTGGGCTGTTGCACATAGTAAGCCATCGACACGTAATATCCTGTTATTATTGGTTATTCTTCCATCATGGACGTCGTTTTTGATCCGTGTCTATGCCTGGATGGGGATTCTGAAAAATAACGGCATCCTGAATAACTTCCTACTGTGGCTGGGCGTGATTGATGAACCGCTGATCATTTTGCACACTAATCTGGCGGTTTACATTGGCGTTGTGTATTCCTATTTGCCGTTTATGGTGTTGCCTATCTATACCGCGCTGACGCGGCTGGACTACTCGCTTGTGGAAGCGTCGTTGGATCTGGGCGCGCGGCCGCTAAGAACGTTCTTCAGCGTGATCGTCCCACTCACGAAAGGCGGTATTATTGCGGGTTCGATGCTGGTGTTCATCCCTGCGGTGGGGGAATACGTGATTCCAGAACTGCTCGGTGGACCAGATAGCATTATGATTGGCCGTATTCTGTGGCAGGAATTCTTCAATAACCGAGATTGGCCAGTGGCATCCGCTGTCGCGATCGTCATGTTGTTGCTGTTGATTATGCCGATTATCTGGTTCCATAAACATCAGAGCAAAACTGCGGAGGGTGAAGCGTGAATAATTTACCTGTTGTTCGCTCGCCGTGGCGTATTGTGATTTTGGTTCTGTGTTTTACCTTCCTCTATGCGCCGATGCTGATGCTGGTGATCTATTCGTTCAACAGCTCCAAGCTGGTTACCGTATGGGCAGGGTGGTCGACACGCTGGTATATCGAACTGTTTCACAATACGGCAATGATCAGTGCGGTGCTCTTGAGCCTGACGATTGCCGCCGCATCGGCAACGATGGCCGTGATCCTTGGGACTATCGCTGCTGTCGTCATGGTGCGTTTTGGCCGTTTCCGTGGTGCCAATGGTTTTGCGTTTATGCTGACGGCACCACTGGTGATGCCAGACGTGATTACCGGTCTGTCGCTGCTGTTGCTCTTTGTTGCCTTAGGCCATGCCATTGGGTGGCCAGCGGAAAGGGGCATGTTCACCATCTGGCTGGCGCACGTCACGTTCTGCACCGCGTATGTCACCGTGGTGATCAGTGCGCGCCTGCGTGAACTGGATCGTTCTATTGAAGAAGCGGCGATGGATCTGGGGGCGAACCCGCTCAAAGTCTTCTTCATTATCACGGTGCCGATGATTGCTCCTGCGCTGCTTTCTGGCTGGCTGCTGGCGTTTACACTGTCGCTGGACGATCTGGTTATTGCCAGCTTCGTGGCGGGGCCAGGTTCAACGACGCTGCCTATGTTGGTGTTCTCCAGCGTCAGAATGGGGGTTAATCCACAAATTAACGCCTTGGCTTCCCTGATATTGTTAGTCGTTGGTATTATTGGGTTTATCGCTTGGTGGTTTATGGCGAGAGCAGAGAAGCAGCGCTATCGTGATAGGCAAAAAGCGAGACGTGGCTGATTCGATCTCTCTCTGTAATGTGTGAGCCTCGCGAAGATTTCCAGCAACGCCGCCAGAGTATGGGGGCGTTGCTGTTTTGTATCAGCATCACGTTTTATATTGGCATCGGATTCTATATTGGTGCTGTATTTTTGGCGGGTAAATGCCGCATAAAGGGAGTGCGTTGAAATTCTGTACAAGAAAAAGGAAATGACGCAACGCAAAGTGTATGCCCCGGTGCCCGTGATGGTGGCGGGGATTGCGATTATTGCTACTCGTGTTTTGGGGATTCTGCTGCTTGTCTGGGAGCTCGGGCTCAGCGATTTGAGCTGCTGGATTGGCAGCAACGCGGAAGCCTGGGATTCGACACTGGTATTATTGTTATCGCTCGTTATCGTCGGCATTGAAATTCGCTGTGGTTTTGCCGTTTTGGCGGGCGTGAACTGGGGACGATGGGGCTATGTGGCCTGTCAGGCTGCCGTCGTGTGTTACCTGCTGCTGGCGTCATTCAGTGAATTTATGCCAGCGATATTCCATATTTCAGGGGAAGACAACGCCGCCGTGCTGCACCAACTCCTGTTACAGAAGATCCCGGATCTTCTGGTGATGATTTTGCTATTTCTGCCACGACGCAGTAAGCGTTTTTTTCTGCGCCAGAAATAGGTATGCCTCTCTTATGAGTTAATCTGTCTGCTGGCGTCACCATGAATCAGTAAAAGGTCGCAGGGTGACGCCGCCAGAGTGATATAATCTTTTCATTCTGTATTTCTTCTTATAGTTAGATTGTTTATGCATTGTGCCCGCTACAGCACGGGAACCTGTCGTTCCTGCCAATGGCTGGAAAAAGCCTACCCTCAGCAATTGTCTGATAAGCAGCAGCATCTTGAAGATTTGCTGCAACCGCATGCTGTGCAGCGCTGGCTGCCCGTGCAACCCTCTGAGCAGTCTGGATTTCGTAATAAAGCCAAAATGGTGATAAGTGGTAGCGTGGAACGCCCGCTGCTGGGGATGCTGCATCGCGATGGAACCGCGGTGGATCTCTGCGATTGCCCGCTTTATCCGCCCAGCTTCGCGCCAATTTTCGATGTGCTTAAAGTTTTCATCGCTCGTGCGGGGTTGACGCCTTATAACGTGGAACGCCGCCGTGGAGAATTGAAATACCTGCTGCTGACGGAAAGTACGCAGCACGGTACGTTCATGCTGCGCTTTGTCTTGCGCTCGGAAACCAAGCTGGCGCAGCTGCGAGCTGCATTGCCCTGGCTACAGCAGCAGTTGCCCCAGCTTGAGGTGATATCCGCCAATATCCAGCCCGTGCATCAGGCGATTATGGAAGGGAAAGCGGAGATTATCCTGAGTGACGCTGCGGCACTGGCCGAACAGTTTAATCAGGTGCCGCTGTATATCCGTCCGCAGAGTTTTTTCCAGACGAACCCGCGGGTCGCCGCTGCGCTGTATGCCACGGCACGCGATTGGGTTGCAGAGCTGAATATTACTAGCATGTGGGATCTGTTTTGCGGGGTAGGGGGTTTTGGCCTGCACTGTGTATCCCCTGAGATGCGTTTAACGGGGATCGAAATCAGCGCTGAGGCGATAGCCTGTGCGCGTCGCTCGGCAGAACAGTTAGGGTTGAAGCAGGTGGAGTTTCAGGCACTGGATTCCACGCAGTTCGCGACAGCTAAAGCGGAAATCCCCGATCTGGTGCTGGTCAATCCGCCACGCCGCGGTATCGGTAGCGAACTGTGCGCCTACCTGAGCCGCATGGCACCAGACTATATTCTCTATTCCAGCTGTAACGCTGAAAGCATGGCGAAAGACATGACGGAACTGGCGAATTACCGTGCGCTGCGCGTACAGCTGTTCGACATGTTCCCGCATACGGCGCACTACGAAGTACTGACGTTATTAGTGAAATATCATAGCGAGCAAGAAAGTATATTTGTTAAATAGAGAGGGATTTTATGATTGAATTTTTTATTCTTTTAATTTTCGTAATATTACTCCTTACTTGGAATGTTATGTCCGGTTTTGTTTATAGAAAACCGCTCTTCATGGTCTGTATTGGGTTGCTTTTTAGTTTTATCGGTGCTGTTGTTATCTCTTCGTTAGAAAGGATGGAGCCGCTAGAAATTTTTAAAGATGTAAAGTTATCACTTTCCGTCATTAATTATACCATCGCTGCTGCGGGAGGGAGTTTTATTGCTGGTGGGCTGATGTTGAAAGCTCAACATGCGGCACGAAATGAAAGAATAGCAGCAGAAAGAAGCTTTTATCTTGAAGTCAAACTAATAAATGATCTTATCGAATCTTTTGAAGAGAAAATGAAGCAAGCAGATATCTTAGATGTGGATGAATTTAAAAAAACATTAGTCGATGGGAAAGTTATTCTATATGAAAAAATTCAGGCGCTACAAGATAAGAAGGACAAACTAGATAAGCTCGAATATGAATAAGTAATATAGTCGATGAGCATTGGGTGTTTTTACCACCCAATGCTTGTTTGACCTTATTGCGGGAACCACTTGTCGTTAATCGTTTTGTACGTGCCGTCAGCTTTGATGGCATCCAACGCTTTATTTAACTTCTCCAGCAGTGCTTTGTCATCGGGGCGCACGGCGATGCCCAATCCGGTGCCGAAGTATTCGGCGTCAGTCACATGTTCGCCAACTGTTGCCAGTTCAGGGTTCGTCTTAATCCACTCGTTGACGACGGCGGTATCACCGAATACGCCATCAATACGGCCATTCTTCAGGTCCAGTACCGCATTCTGATAGCTGTCATAAGAGACGGTTTGTACTTCTGGGTGCTTGTCGTGCATGTATTTCTGGTGTGTGGTGCCGTTTTCCATCCCAATACGTTTGCCTTTCATTGCAGCAAAATCGCTGAATTTCCCCTTTTGCGCGATAACCACTGCGGAGTTGGCATAGTAGGGCTGGGTGAACGCCACCTGTTTGCTGCGCTCTGGCGTGATGTCCATACCGGAAATCACGGCGTCATAGCGGCGGAATTTCAGCGCAGGGATCAGACTGTCAAACGCCTGATTGGTGAACGTACAAGTCGCCTGCATTTGTTTGCACAGCGCTTTCGCCAGATCCATATCGAAACCGACAATTTCGTTGCTGGCATCCAGCGACTCAAAGGGCGGGTAAGTGGCGGATGACGCAAAACGGATGGTGTCTGCGGCGGTGGCGCTGACGGTGATTCCTGCCAGTAACGTAGCGAGCACTAATTTTTTCATTACCTACCCCTGTCTGTTTTTCTTATAAGATCATTGCGCGGAAGGATTCCGGCGTCATGGCGATTACCATGCCATTAATTGAATTTTCATGCAATTAAAATGATTAATGAGTCGATTTGTTGCGTGTTTTTACATCAGTAGGCAATAAAAAAGCAGGCTATCAAAGCCTGCTTTCTAAGTGGATAAATACAACAAGGATTAATTACGGCGCTCGAATGCCAGTGAACGACGCTCAACCCAGCGCATCAGCAATGTCAGTAACCCGTTGATGCACAAGTAGATAATCCCTGCGGCACCAAACACCATCACATCATACGTCCGGCCGTACATCAGTTGGCTGTAGCCCATGACTTCCATCAGTGTGATGGTGTAAGCCAGTGACGTACTCTTAAACACCAACACTACTTCATTTGAATAAGAAGACAGTGCGCGTTTAAACGCAAACGGCAGTAAAATACGCAATGTCTGCTTCTGATCCATGCCCAACGCTGCACAGGATTGCCACTGCCCGGCGGGAATCGCTTTTACCGCACCATAGAACAGTTGCGTAGTATACGCTGCGCTATTCAGTGCCAGTGCCACCATCGCACACAGCCACGGCTGTGAAAGCAGGTTCCACAGCCAGGGGATTTGCTGGATAGAGGTAAATTGCCCTGGGCCGTAGTAAATCAGGAAGATTTGCACCAGCAGCGGCGTACCGGTAAACAGCGTAATGTAACCTTTCGCCAACAGCGATATGACAGGCGTTTTGAGCGTCAGCACGACCGTCAGCAGCAGTGATAACGCCAGCGCTACGATGATGGAAACGGCAGTTAAGGTCAGGCTGGTATGCAGACCTTTTACTAGCTCAGGTAAATAAGCGAGCATCAGGAAGGCCTCCGCTCAAAACGCGTGGTGCGCAGTTCAATGCGTTTCAGCACATACTGACTTAACAGCGTAATAATCAAATAGATCGCCGCCGCGACAACGTACCAGGTGAAGGGCTCCTGCGTCCGTGTCGCAATACTTTTGGTTTGCAGCATCAAATCGTTCACGCTGATCAGCGACACCAGCGCGGTATCTTTCAGCAAGACCAGCCACTGATTGCCTAATCCCGGCAGGGCGTGACGCCACATCTGCGGCATGATCAGACGGAAAAAGATCGCGGATTTACTGAGCCCCAGCGCCTGACCCGATTCCCATTGCCCTTGCGGGACGGCTTTGAGCGCGCCGCGCAGCGTTTGGGAGGCGTAGGCCGCATACAGCAGCGCCAGCGCAATCACGCCGCACAGGAATGGGCTGACTTCAAACATGCCGATATCCAGTTTTACCGGAATCTGCACGATGACGAGATTCAGGGTAAACCCGTCTGCCAGTATCATCAGCAACTGAGAAGAGCCGAAATAGATGAACAGCACGACCAGAATTTCTGGCAGGCCGCGCAACAGCGTCACGACGGCGGTTCCCGTCCAGCTCACGGCTTTCCAGCGGACAGTTTCCCAAACGGCAAACAGCATCGCCAGCGCGAGGCCGAGCACCAGTGCACAAACGGCAAGGCCGACGGTCATCCCGGCGGCGCTTGCAAGAGGTTGAAATTCAATCATTGCGCGTCAGATTATTGCTGGAACCATTTTTTGTAGATGGTCTCGTAAGTGCCATCCTGCTTGATTTTGTTGAGCGCATCGTTGAATTTTTTCAACAGCTCATCGTTATTCTGACGTACCGCGATGCCCAGACCGATACCGAAGTAGTCTTTATCCGTCACGCTTTGACCGACAGAGGCCAACGTATCGTTCTGCTTCAGCCATTCGTTGACCACGGCGGTATCACCGAACACGGCATCCAGACGACCATTCTTCAGATCCAATACCGCATTCTGGTAGCTGTCGTAAGGCACCGCGGTGATTTCAGGGTGCTTTTCCAGCAGGTATTTCTGATGGGTGCTACCATTCTGCATCCCTACGCGTTTGCCTTTCAGCGCCGCCATGTCGGCGACTTTCCCTTTTTGGGCGATGAACAGAGCAGAGTTGTCATAATAAGGTTGTGTGAATGACACCTGCTGCTGACGTTCAGGCGTAATATCCATCCCAGAGATAACGGCTTCAAAACGACGGAACTTCAGACCGGGAATCAGGCTGTCAAACGCCTGATTGCTGAACGTGCAGGTCGCTTGCATTTCTTTGCACAGTGCATTAGCCAGATCGATATCGAAACCTTGGATCTGGTTATTCGCATCGACAAATTCGAACGGAGGGTAGGACGCTTCGGTCGCGAAACGGATGGTGTCTGCGGCGTTTGCGGATACGGCACCAGCGGCGAATAAGGCTGCAATAATCAATTTTTTCATTATCATTTTCCTGATAGTAATCAATGTGACAAATAACCAGCGAATTCAGGCGTCTGCGGCTGGGTAAAATGCGTCGCATCCCCTTGTTCAACGATGCGGCCATTTTCCATATAAACGACTCGGCTGGCCGTTTTACGGGCAAATTCGACTTCGTGGGTCACAATCACCTGCGTAATGCCAGTTTCTGCCAATTCACGGATGATGTTGACGACCTGAGCAGTAATTTCCGGGTCCAACGCGGCAGTGGGTTCATCAAATAGCAGAACTTGAGGTTCCATCATCAGTGCGCGCGCAATCGCGACACGCTGTTGCTGCCCGCCAGAAAGATGAAGCGGGAAGCGATCGGCAAAGTCATTGAGGCGCAGGCGCGTCAGCAGTTTGTCCGCCCGCGCTTTCGCTTCTTCTTTACTCAGCCCCAGCACGCGGCAGGGCGCTTCGATCAGGTTCTGCACCACGGTCAAATGCGGCCACAAATTATATTGCTGGAACACCATTCCGACGTTCTGACGCAATTCACGGATCGCGCCGTCGGATGGCGTGTGCTGAAAATCAAACTGATTACCGGCGATGGAAAGCGTGCCAGAACGTGGCATTTCCAACAGATTAAGAACGCGTATCAACGAGCTTTTGCCCGCACCGCTGGGACCAAGGAGCACTAGCGTTTCACCCGCAGGACAATCGAGGGTGATATCAAATAGCGCCTGGTATGTGCCGTAGAAACAGTTAATGCCGTTTAGTTGAATACTCATGCGTAAGAATTGAATAGACATTGATGCGGCGAATGTTAACGTTGGCAGAATAGTTATGCAATCACCGTGGGTTAAAATTTGCCAATAAGCGATTTATTGGTTAAATAATAGCACAAAATAATGGCTTACGGCGTAGGGACACGGTTTCCCATCGCGGGTATTCGCAGAGCCGTACTGATAGGCAGCAATAAAGGAGACAACATGCAATTATCTACCACCCCGAATTTGGAAGGCTTCACGATTACTGAATATTGTGGCGTCGTGACTGGCGAAGCCATTCTGGGGGCGAATATCTTCCGTGACTTTTTTGCCAGTATTCGTGATGTCGTCGGTGGCCGTTCCGGTGCCTATGAGAAAGAGCTGCGTAAGGCGCGGCAGATTGCGTTCAAAGAGTTGCAGGAACAAGCGGAGGATTTAGGGGCGAACGCCATTGTGGGCATTGATCTCGACTATGAAACCGTTGGGAAGGATGGCAGCATGCTGATGGTGACCGTCAGTGGCACCGCGGTAAAAGTTCGCCGCTAGTAGTTGAAACAGCACGTATATAGCGAGTTGGTAAAGAGACGGTGTGGAAAAAACACATAATAGTGGAATAACGATGTTGAAATGGATGCTTTGCATAGTATTGGGGCTGTTGGCGGGGTGCCAATCAGTTCCTTCCTCGTTGCAGGAACAGAATAATTATGTACTGGAAACCGCATTACAGTCGCGGGCGCAGGAGTCTCGTATCCGCTTTCTGGTGATTCACTATACGGCGGAAGACTTTGCCACCTCGCTGAATATTCTGACGGATGAGCACGTCAGCGCCCATTATCTGATTCCAGCACACCCACCTTTGCAGTGCGGCAAGCCGCTTGCCTGGCAACTGGTGCCTGAATCTCAGGCCGCTTGGCATGCAGGAGCCAGTAGCTGGCGCGGATTTAGTCGATTGAATCATTCTTCGATTGGTATCGAGATCGAAAACGCAGGCTATCAGCGCACACTAACAGGCTATACGTGGGAGCCGTTTACCGCCTCGCAGATTCAGCTCGTGACTGCGATCGCTCGTGATATTGTCGGTCGCTATCAGATTGCCCCGCAAAACGTGGTAGCGCACAGCGATATTGCTCCACTGCGCAAACAAGACCCTGGGCCGCTGTTCCCTTGGCAGGTGCTGGCGCAAGCGGGCATTGGTGCCTGGCCGGATGTGCAGCGGGTCACGTTCTATTTGAACGGACGACAGCCTATGCAGCCGGTGGATGAAGCGGCTCTGCTGGAAAAACTGGGGCGCTATGGCTACTCGGTGCAAAACACGATGACGGCACGTGAGAAGCGGCAGGTGATTGCCGCTTTCCAGATGCATTTTCGACCTGATAACTATCAAGGTCAGCCCGATGCGCAGAGCGAAGCGATCGCTGATGCGCTGCTGGAGAAATACGGCAGCCGCTAAATCGTTTCCTTCTCTGCCAGTTTCGCAATACGCGCTGCCATGCCACGGAAGATAAACAGGTGAGCGGGCATCATCAGAAACCAGTAAACCAGCCCGTTAAACCCAGAAGGATGCCAGCGGGCGCGGACATCCACGGTTCGATGCGTGCCTTTATCCGTGATAGTAAAATTGAGTTTACCTAGTCCCGGCGCTTTCATGCCGAATAACAGCACTAACTGACGCTGTGGTTTGATAGAGATAACCTTCCAGCCGTCAATCTTGTCGCCCACTTCCAGCGTCGGATGCTCGGGGCGTCCGTAAGTCACGCCGTTGCCGCAGAGATCGTCCAGTCTGGCTCGAATATTCCACAGCGCATTCGCGTAAAAATATCCTTCCTTGCCACCAACCTGCTGGATGACCTGCCAGAGTGCCTGACTGGAAGCAGACGTCTCCATCGTATGGCCCGCCTGTTTGGGGTAAAAACCGTAATTCGGTTTCCAGCGTGCGCGGACTTCGGTGTCATCGCCCCAGTCGGCCTGCTGTACGCTCTCCATTTCGCTTTGCAGCGTGAGGCGCACGGCGTCATCAAAGCTCATCAGTTTTTGTGGAATCAACGTCTGTAGTGCGTGGCCATCGGCCTGTAAATCGTGCTTTAACCCTTGAATTAAGGCGCTGGCGATGGACGGGGGAACCGATGTCACCAGATGCAAGAACCAGACGGACACCAGATGCGTTGGCATAGGAACGGGGATCAGTAATCTGCGTTTACCGCTGATCTCAATGAAACGCTCGAACATGGTTTGATAACTGATGTATTCGGGGCCTGCGGCATCCATGATGCGATTTTCTGTCGCGGGGTGCTGCGCGATATTGATCAAATACACTAGCAGGTTTTCCAGCGCAATCGGCGACGATTTAGATCGCACCCAGCGCGGCGGCGTCAGTATCGGCAGGTTATAGACCATATCGCGCATGATCTCGAACGCCGCCGACCCGGCACCGATAATAATACCCGCACGCAACTCTGTGACGGGAATGCTGCTGTTACGCAGGACATCACCCGTGATCTGGCGTGCCAACATGTGCGGTGAGGTGTCATCCTTCGCCTGAAGCGACCCCAGATAAATGATCTGTGTTACGCGGCTGGAGGGCAGCGCCAGCAGCAGATTCATGGCGGCCATACGCTCTCTGGCGATAAAGTCCGCGCCGTCGCCCATACTGTGTACCAGATAATAGATCGTTTCCGCGCCCCACAGACCATCAGGCAGGCTTTCTGGCTTAGTGAGGTCAACCTGTTGACAGTCGACGCCCGGCCAGTTCCTCGACGCGAGGGATTCGATATTCCGACCGGCAGCGATGACTCGGTTGCCTTGTTTCCTCAACCGCTCGGTTAAATGGCGGCCAATATAGCCAGTTGCGCCCAGAATCAGAATTGGGGCTGAAGGAGATGTCATGCGCCAGCGGTTCCATAGCAAAATATAACCATGGCTTACTATATCCTAAATAATTCGTAACGGGGAAAAGGAAGGTGGTGAGGAAAAGTGTGTGGTATCAACGCGTAATTTACGCTGGTCTACCTGCCCGATAACCGTGGCTATCAGGCAGAAGGGGGTAAAACGAGGAGGGAATTAGGCCAAAACAGTGTCGCCTTGCAACTGGCAACTACAGGCCAAAACATAGCCCTGAGCGATCTCGGCGGGTGTTAGCGTCATGGTACTGCTGGTGGTGTAATTACCGGATAGCACGCGGGTTTTACAACTCCCGCACACCCCAGCACGGCAGGCGGCGATAACCTGCACCTTATTGGCTTCCAATGCGGCCAGCAGGCTGATACCCACTGGCACGCGCAGATTTTTTAGCGGACGGCTGATGGTCAGCGTGAGCCGATCGGCATCGTCATCCAACACGTCATCTGCCGGGCGGAACTGTTCTTTGAAGATACGGTTTGAGGTCACGCCAAGCTGCTGAGTCAGGGTTTCAATCTGGTTCATGTATGGCGCTGGGCCGCAGGTCATCACGGTGCGGCTGGCGATATCCGGCACGTGTTCGACCAGCAGATCGTCGCTGATACGTCCGGCAAGGAAACCGGGTGCGGCGTCAAATTCTGCCATCAGCGTAAGATGCAATTGCTGCGGATAACGCTGTACCAGATCTTGCCATTCGTTGGCGAAAATCACCTGCTGCGGGTTGCGCACATTGAAGATAACGTGAATATTAGTCTGCGGCTTGTTTGCCAGCAGCCAGCGGCACATCGACATAATCGGCGTGACGCCACAGCCTGCTGCGGCCATCAGGTAACGATCGCTGACGGCGTTAGCGCAGGTAAATTCTCCCTGCGCATCAGACAGCCACAGATAATCACCGACTTTCAGCGTTTGAGTCAGCCAGCGAGAGCCGATGCCGTCGTCCAGCCTTCTCACCGTCAAGGTAACAAAACGGCTGAGCCCCGGAGAAGAAGAAATCGTATACGCCCGTAGCGTCTCCGCGCTGTTAGCGATGCTGACTAGCGCATATTGGCCCGGCTGATACGGATAGAAATCATGATTAACCAGCGAAATCGTCCAGACATCCGGCGTTTCCTGGGTAATCGAGTGCACCTGCATGCGGTTAGGGCAAAGCGGTGTCGGCATCGTCATTGTTACTCTCCAAAAGAAACGGACTTACGGCGCATCTGGAAGTGGCCGCTGGGACATCATGTTATGACTGTCGGTACGTTGTCCGTCTTAATTCATCACGCGGCCAGAATGGTGTTCATGTCCTGTTCAACGGTGGTAATCGCCCGCATACCGAATTTGTCGTTCAGAATGGCAAGCAGGTTATCCGTCAGGAAGCCCGGCGCGGTTGGCCCGGTGTAGATGTTCTTCACGCCGAGAGACAGCAGGGTGAGCAGGATGACAATGGCTTTCTGTTCAAACCATGACAGCACCAGGCTTAGCGGCAGATCGTTGACGCCGCAACCCAGTTTTTCCGCCAGTTTGACCGCCAGAATAATGGCCGCATAGGCATCGTTACATTGGCCGACATCCAGCAGACGTGGCAGGCCTTCCAGCGTACCGAAGTCCAATTTGTTGAAACGGTATTTACCGCACGCCAGCGTCATGATCAGACAATCTTGTGGCACGTTCAGCGTGAAGTCGGTGAAGTAGCTACGCTCTTCACGGCTGCCGTCGCATCCGCCAACGAGGAAAACGTGGCGCAGCTTTTTCTGTGCCACCAGATCGATGACGGTATCTGCGGCGCTCAGCAGTGTTTCACGACCAAAGCCGACGGTGATCATGTGCTCAATTTCGCTGTACGGGAAGCCAGCCAGACTCTGTGCCTGTTTGATAACTGCGCTGAAGTCGTCACCTTCCAGATGGTTCACGCCCGGCCAGCCGACGATGCTGCGCGTCCAGATACGATCGCCGTAGTTACCTACGTTAGGATCGATAATGCAGTTAGAGGTCATGACGATTGCGCCAGGGAATTTGGCAAACTCAGTCTGCTGGTTCTGCCAGCCGCTGCCGTAGTTGCCTGCCAGATGCGTGAATTTTTTCAGTTCTGGGTAGCCGTGTGCTGGCAGCATCTCGCCATGGGTATAAATATTCACGCCGGTGCCTTCGGTTTGCTCCAGCAGCATGCGCAGGTCTTTCAGGTCATGACCGGAAATCAGAATGGCTTTACCCGCAATCGGACGCACGTTAACAGAAGTCGGCTGTGGGTGACCGTAGGCATCGGTTTCGCCACGATCGAGGATCGCCATAACGTTGAAGTTCATTTTACCGATGCCCATTGCGTTGTTCAGCAAGGTATCGACATCGGCTGGCTGTGTGCCCAACCACGCCATAAAAGCATGATATTCGGCATAGAGTGCATTGTCATACTGACCGAGAACGTGAGCATGCTCCATATAGGCCGCCGCACCTTTCAGGCCGTAAAGATTAAGCATGCGCAAGCCGTGGACGTCATCACCGATGATGGCTTTATCGCTATCCAGCGCAAATTCTTCCGCCTGTTGCAGTAAGGTTGGAATATCGTTTCCAGCCAGTTGCAGCGCCGCCATCGGGTGATCGACGGTTGCCGTGGCATCGTGCAGACGGCAGCGAACCGCCAGCGATTCACGCAGCGTGATGGCTTCCTGAGCGTAGCCAATAATACGTTGGGAATCGAAGTTAACGTTGGTCAATGTAGAGAAGAAGGCGCGTGGTGCAAAACTGTCGACATCGTGATCGATAATATCGAGCTCGCGTGCTTTCAGCACCCAGGCAGAAAGTCCCTGTAGCACAGCGACCAGCAGGTCTTGCAGATCGGAGGTTTCTGCGGTTTTACCGCACATGCCCTGCGCGTAAGAGCAGCCGTTTCCAACAGGGGTACGAATCGTTTGTTCACATTGCACACAAAACATAATGACTTCCTTTTTTAAGTTGCATTTAAAATGCTTGTTTAAAGCATAGTGTCAGCCGAGGCAGGTAAAAAGGCTTTTTTACTGCAACTTTAGGTAAATTTGATTTAGCGCAATTTTGATGATGGGCAATGAAAATCACTCTCAATCACGGCCCATAAACGAGGGAGAAAACGACGATAGGCGTGTACTTATGAGGTAAAGAACGCCATCAATATTGGCGCGGCGAGGCTTAATAAAAAACCGTGTACGATAGCCGCGGGTACGATATCGACACCCGCGCCGCGCTGTAAAACGGGCAGGGTGAAATCCATCGATGTTGCGCCGCAAAGACCTAATGCACAGGAACGATTGCGCTGCGCCAACGCCGGAATCAGCATAATGGCCAGCAGTTCACGGGTCAGATCGTTGAAAAATGCGGCGCTGCCGATGACGGGGCCGAGAGCATCGGTCAGTAGAATGCCAGATAGTGAATACCACCCGTAGCCGGATGCCATTGCCAAGCCGGTTTTCAGCGGTAACCCCAACACCCACGCGGCCAGCAGGCCACCACCGAGTGCGCTGATACCGACGATGAGCGCAATGACCAACCCGCGACGGTTTAACACAATCTGGCGCAGTGTCATCCCGCTGTTACGCAGTTGAATGCCGACCAGGAATAGCAGAAAAATCAGCGCGTATTCACTGCCTTTGCTGGCGTAGGTGAATCCTGACCATTGTGTTAATCCCAGTAAAAATCCACCGCAGACGACGCCGCAGAGAGTGAATGATTCAAGAATCATATGCAGGCGAGAAAATGGGGTGGCGTTTTTAAATTTGCTGTGCCATGCGCTACGTTTTTCCCACAGCCACAGCGCAATGCCGTTTGCTGCGAGAATGCAAAATGCGAAAACGCCCGTGTAGCGAAAGATTAGTAACAAATTGCTGCTGAGGTCTTCCAGAAAGGCCAGGCTCATTCCCATCAAAAACAGAATAACGTACACCATCCAACCCAGTAATTGGTTAATCCCCTGTAATGTTTTTTTGGCACGTAGCGGCACCAGATAGCCAATGATGAGCGGCAATAAAATCATTAATAATCCTGAATACATCACAGAATCGGTGTCCTTGCGCGAGAAAAACGGTGTTAACCCGTATGTTAGCGTTACCGGGATTGTTGTCGTCAGACCATGGGGTTTTCTTCTTCATTTCTACCCCGACAAACGGTGGCGCAGAGGAAATGTAAACCGTGCGTTGGCAGCCGTCGTGAGCGTCATCGGCTACACTTGGCGGGAAGACATACGATAATCTATTAAAATTAAACAAATTATCGGAGTGAGTAAAGCGTTGTCTGGCAGGATATTCTATACGATGGCTATCTTGGCAGCAGAAAACCGCAGGCAGTCGCTACAGGAGAGAAGGATGCATCTGGAAAGTATTGAAATCCTGGGATTTCGGGGAATCAATCGTCTGTCGCTGGTACTGGACGAGAATAATGTGCTGATTGGTGAGAACGCGTGGGGGAAATCCAGCCTGCTGGATGCCCTTTCGCTGCTGCTGGCTCCCACATTGCCGCTTTATCATTTTGATATGCAGGACTTTCACTTCACGCCGGGGGATGAAAATAGCCGGGAAAAGCATCTTCAGGTTATTTTTACCTTTTGCGAGACGGCAGTCGGCCATCATCTATCCCCTCGTTATCGTTCGCTGAGCCCCGTTTGGGTCGAGGGAAATGAATCGCTATACCGCGTTTTTTATCGGCTGGAAGGGGAAGTGGACGAAAGCCAGTCAGTCTTCACCTGGCGCAGCTTTCTGGACGCTGATGGGCACCCGATACCGCTGGATGATATTGATGAACTGGCTAGAGAGATCATCCGCCTGCATCCGGTTTTACGACTGCGTGATGCGCGTTTTATGCGGCGTCTGCGTACTGGGACGCTGGCGGCGACAGTAGATAACAATAATGAAAAACTGGCTCAGCAGTTTGAACAACTGATGCGCGAGTTGGCGCAGAATCCGCAGAAATTAACGGATAAAGAGCTGCGTCAAGGTTTAGTGGCGATGCGACAGTTGTTGGAGCACTATTTTTCTGAGCAGAATGCGACGGGCAACGACCGCCGCCATCATCGGCATGCGCGAACGCACAACGGTAAATCGTGGCGATCGCTGGACAACATCAACCGTCTGATTGCCGACCCCAATAGCCGCAGTCGCCGAATTATCCTGCTGGAATTGTTTTCTACGCTGTTACAGGCGAAAGGATCGGTGGTGTTGGATCCCCATGCGCGTCCGCTCTTGCTGATTGAAGACCCGGAAACCCGGCTACACCCGATCATGCTGTCAGTCGCCTGGGGGCTTCTGATGCAACTGCCACTCCAGAAAGTAACGACAACCAATTCAGGGGAGTTACTGTCGCTGGTGCCGATGGAGCAGGTGTGTCGTTTGGTGCGGGAATCTTCACGCGTTGCGACATACCGCATTGGTCGTCAGGGAATGAGTGCTGAAGACAGCCGACGTATCGCTTTTCACATCCGTCTGAATCGACCGGCTTCGCTTTTTGCCCGTTGCTGGCTGCTGGTGGAAGGGGAGACCGAAGTCTGGATGTTGAATGAACTGGCACGCCAGTGTGGTCATCATTTTGAGGCGGAAGGGGTGAAAGTGATTGAGTTTGCCCAGTCAGGCATCCGGCCATTACTGAGATTCGCACACCGTATGGGGATTGAATGGCATGTGCTGGTCGATGGCGATGATGCTGGGAAAAAATATGCGGCAACAGCAAGAAGCCTGCTAGCTACGCAGAATGAGAGCGAACGCGATCATCTGACCGTTTTGCCCGCATCGGATATGGAGCACTACATGTATCGTGAGGGATTTAGTCAGGTTTATCACCGCATCGCGCAACTGCCGGAGAAAGTACCGCTGTCGATGCATAAAATTATCATCAAGGCTATCCATCGTTCATCCAAGCCTGATCTGGCGATTGAAGTCGCGATGGAGGCGGCGGTAATGGGCAGCGATGCAATCCCTCCACTCATCCGTAGCATGTTCTCTCGTGTGCTGTGGCTGGCGCGCGGACGTGCCGATTAATGTTATGAAAAGATAAAAATGCCGTTCAGTATAACGAACGGCATTTGTCGCATTGTATTTTTTACTGTTTAGCGTCGTGTGTTCTGAGTAGAAGTGTAGGGTGTGGAAGGAATCAGGATACGGCCTCGACGATTTGTGGGACGATCAGGCAAGCATGATTGCCTTTCGGCCCTTGATGTACGTCAAACCTGACAACCTGTCCGGCTTTTAGCGTTCGGTAGCCATCCATCTGAATCGTTGAGTAGTGTGCGAAGATATCGTCACCGCCCCCTTCTGGACAGATAAAACCAAACCCTTTGGCATTATTGAACCATTTAACAGTACCTGTCTCCATGCATTGACATCCTTCGCAAGAGTATTCTTTTTCAGTAAGGTGTGGTTATTTGGTTACTACGAATACGAATTGATTAAAACCCCATCAATTCATCCGTACACTTTAGTGAAATCGATCCCGGCGTCAAGCGATCCACCGTGCGGCGAGGAGGGCAGTTTGTCAAAGTTTGATGCAGATAACGCTATTGATTAATCCACGATCGCGTGGTGTCATCAAGATATAGGTTACAGGCCTTGAATTTTGCTTTCCGGGAACCATTTAATCCCTCAGGTGGTAAAATAAAAAGCAGACGTGCTACTGTAAATGTAGAGATACCCGTAATGCTGATCGTTTAAGGATCGAGATACTGGGGGCTACCACGGTGCGAGGCATCCCTGCGGGAACCTCATCACCGTGTTTCCCCCTCAATCCATACTTAAGTCGCCAGCATTAAGAGATACCCGTCATCTTTCAAGTCGCAGGTGCTCATTTCCTGCTTCTCGGATTTATTGGGAATAAACAGACCAATATCGTGAGTCGCGATATTCGTTACATGATGTGGATAGAGAATGGGAAACAACAGCACGTGGTCACAATCTGAGAACCTGACCGCTGATAAACAGAAAGAAAAATTGCAGCCGCCATCCATGTATAACGTGGTGTTGAATAACGATGATTACACCCCGATGGAATTTGTTATTGACGTTCTGCAAAAGTTCTTTTCTTATGATATTGAACGTGCCACACAGCTTATGTTAACAGTGCATTATCAGGGTAAAGCAATTTGTGGCGTATTCAGCGCTGAAGTGGCTGAGACCAAGGTCGTACAAGTCAATCGTTATGCCAGAGAAAACGAGCACCCGCTGCTCTGTACGCTGGAAAAAGCCTGAAGTCAGGCGATTTATTGGGAGAGGTGCCTATGCTCAATCAAGAACTGGAACTCAGTCTCAACATGGCTTTCGCCAGAGCGCGTGAGCACCGACACGAGTTTATGACCGTGGAGCACCTGTTGCTGGCTCTGCTCAGTAATCCGGCCGCGCGTGAAGCGTTGGAGGCCTGTACGGTAGATTTAGCCGCACTGCGCCAGGAACTGGAAGCCTTCATTGAACAGACCACACCAACATTACCGCAGAGTGACGATGGGCGTGAAACTCAGCCGACGCTCAGCTTCCAGCGCGTATTGCAACGCGCCGTCTTTCATGTGCAGTCTTCTGGCCGCAGTGAGGTTTCTGGTGCTAATGTTCTGGTCGCCATTTTTAGCGAACAGGAATCTCAGGCTGCCTACCTGCTGCGCAAGCATGACGTTAGCCGCCTGGATATTGTGAACTTTATTTCTCACGGTACGCGTAAAGAAGAAACCGATCAGGCGCCAAACCCTGAAAGTCCCGTCAATGAAGAACAGGCAGGAGGGGAAGACCGTATGGAAAACTTCACCACCAATCTGAATCAACTGGCTCGCGTTGGCGGTATCGATCCGCTCATTGGCAGGGATAAAGAACTGGAGCGCACGATTCAGGTATTATGCCGCCGTCGTAAAAATAACCCGCTGTTAGTCGGCGAATCCGGCGTGGGGAAAACGGCGATTGCTGAAGGGTTAGCCTGGCGTATTGTGCAGGGTGATGTACCGGAAGTGATGGCAGAGTGCACCCTGTATTCACTGGACATTGGTGCGTTGTTGGCAGGCACTAAATACCGTGGTGACTTTGAAAAACGCTTCAAGGCACTGTTGAAGCAGTTGGAGCAGGATAAGAACAGCATTCTGTTTATTGATGAAATCCACACGATTATCGGTGCGGGTGCTGCGTCCGGTGGTCAGGTTGATGCCGCTAATCTGATTAAGCCGCTGCTTTCCAGCGGTAGGATTCGCGTCATCGGTTCCACTACTTATCAGGAGTTCAGCAATATCTTTGAAAAGGATCGGGCGCTGGCGCGTCGTTTCCAAAAAATTGATATCACTGAACCCAGCGTGGAAGAAACCATACAAATCATCAATGGCCTGAAGCCGAAGTATGAAGCTCACCATGATGTTCGCTATACCTCAAAAGCCGTTCGTGCTGCGGTAGAACTGGCGGTGAAATATATCAATGACCGCCATTTGCCGGATAAAGCCATCGATGTGATTGATGAAGCTGGCGCGCGCAGCCGTCTGATGCCGGCAAGCAAACGTAAGAAAACGGTCAACGTGAGTGATATCGAATCCGTTGTCGCCCGTATCGCCCGCATTCCAGAAAAAACGGTTTCTGCCAGCGATCGTGATGTGCTGAAAAACCTCAGCGACCGCCTGAAAATGCTGGTGTTTGGGCAGGATAAAGCGATTGAAGCGCTGTCTGAATCTATCAAGATGAGTCGTGCAGGGCTGGGCCAGGAGCGTAAGCCGGTCGGTTCCTTCCTGTTCGCTGGCCCTACTGGTGTCGGTAAGACGGAAGTGACGCTGCAATTGGCGAAGGCGCTGGATATCGAGCTACTGCGCTTTGATATGTCCGAATACATGGAGCGCCATACGGTCAGCCGCTTGATTGGTGCGCCTCCAGGCTATGTCGGCTACGATCAGGGCGGTTTGCTGACGGATGCGGTAATCAAACATCCTCATGCGGTGCTGTTGTTGGATGAAATCGAAAAAGCGCATCCTGACGTCTTTAACCTGCTGCTACAGGTGATGGATAACGGTACGCTGACGGACAATAATGGTCGTAAAGCGGATTTCCGTAATGTCATTGTTGTTATGACCACCAACGCGGGCGTGCGGGAAACACAGCGTAAATCCATCGGCATCATCCATCAGGACAACAGTACTGACGCGATGGAAGAAATTAAGAAGGTGTTTACGCCGGAGTTCCGTAACCGTCTGGACGGCATTATCTGGTTCAACCATCTGTCGACCGATGTCATTCAGCAGGTTGTCGATAAGTTTATCGTAGAACTTCAGGCGCAGCTGGATGCGAAAGGCGTGTCGCTGGAAGTGAGCGATGAAGCGCGCGACTGGCTGGCAGAGAAAGGCTATGACAAAGCAATGGGTGCCCGACCAATGGCACGCGTGATGCAGGAAAGCCTCAAGAAACCGCTGGCCAACGAGCTGCTGTTTGGTTCGCTGGTGGACGGGGGCTCTGTGACGGTGGAACTGGATAAAGAAACGCAACAGCTGACGTATGGCTTCGTGAGTGCGCAGAAGCGAAAAGCGGAAAGCGTTAATTAATCAATACTGCGTGTTACCTAAGAGGGATGCTGATGCATCCCTTTTTTATTGGTGCGCCGACTACAATTGATATCTATTGTTATAGGACACCGAGAGCAATGAACCCAGCAACAGGTCGCCTCCGGCTAGGAAATGTTGCTTGTATCCGTCGCGCAGACTCTCAATCGATGCCCATCAGGATCTATGGCAACAAAGGTATAACCGAACTCAAGATTTATTGGTTCGAGTGCAAACTTTACGCCTAATTCTTTCCATTCCTGATATATCGTGTCTACATCATTTGGGGTGACATCGGACAGGCAAATTTCAAACCCACCAAATTGGGCTTGAGGTTTTGGATCAATTCCTGATTTAGACTGAATGCCTAAAATAAACTCGGGGGAGAGGGGAAAAACAGAAAATTCTTCATAGGTTTCTAACGGTTCTGATTTTAATATTTTTTTATAAAATTCAGTGCTTAATGAAACATCTTCAACATAAATGATTAAGCTATTTGGTTTAAACATGTCACGTCCTTATATGAGCATTTCATCAATCGTATCTTTAATTTATATCCACACTAACTATACGCCGATTATCTTTGAAAAAGAGATGATTTTATTTGGCGCGATCGTTTAATCAGGATTGAAAGGCGATGGGCAAGATGACGTTAGAGTGAGGGCAGGGGCGGAAAGTATCCAAAAAACAAAAGCCCTTGCCATGAAGGAAAGGGCTGGAGAAGGAGTCACATCCTCATTTATCGCTGTTATCAGCGATGAGCGAACCGGTTAACGGCTGCGGAAGACAATGCGGCCTTTACTCAGGTCGTACGGGGTTAACTCTACAGTGACTTTGTCACCCGTCAGGATGCGGATATAGTTTTTACGCATTTTACCGGAGATATGAGCGGTAACCACGTGCCCGTTTTCCAATTCAACGCGGAACATGGTGTTGGGCAGCGTATCAAGCACGGTGCCTTGCATTTCAATATTGTCTTCTTTGGCCATCGAATCCTCTAGGTCTAACTACCTTTATTTTTTAACCGCAAGATAATGCCGAAAAACCGACATTATGTAAAGAAGCGTTCACGTTTGGCGCGTTATTTACCCGTTTTCTTTTATCACCACGCCGGTTCTGCAAGCTGTTGTGGTAACCAACAATTCTCATCGACAGCGATATCCTGCCACTGGGACAGCTGCTGTAGAAAGCGATCTCGGGGAATTTCACACACGCCCAGTGAGGCGGTGTGGGAATTTAACACCTGACAGTCAATCAACTGACCGCCATGGCGAATAAAATGCTGCTGAAACACTAACAGTGCGTATTTTGAGGCGTTATCCGTGCGGCTAAACATTGATTCGCCGCAAAATAATCGCCCTTGTTCAATACCGTATAACCCACCAATCAGTGCGCCATTATGCCACACTTCGACGGAATGTGCTTTCCCTACCTGATGAAGCTGGCGATAAGCCGAAATGATATCCGGCGTAATCCAGGTGCCATCGTGGTGTTCGTGTGCACAAGCGTGAATGACATCATCAAATGCCTGATTGAGCGTGGCGATAAAAGTGTGGCGCTTCAGAAATTTTTTCATGCTGCGGCTGAGGTGAAACTCGCCGGGAAACAGAACCGCACGCGGATTCGGAGACCACCATAAGATCGGTTCACCGGGGGAGAACCAGGGAAAAATTCCCTGGCGGTAGGCCGCTTTTAGCCGGGGAACAGAGAGATCGCCGCCAACGGCCAGCAGGCCATTGGGGTCATCCAGCGCATGGTTCGGATCAGGAAACTGAAGCGAGTGAGACGATAGCTGATAGAGGTGCATGTTTTTCAAACGTTGTATTGCAACGACGTTTGCCTTAAACGTGTTGGCGAAATTGCCAATAACGACCTTGTTGTGCCATCAAAGCCTGATGGCTGCCCTGTTCGATTACGTTACCATCGTCCAGAATACAGATGCGATCCATTGATTCTAAACCGTATAACCGGTGGGTGATGACGATCAGCGTCTTATTGGCACAGTGCTGGCGGAGCAGTTGCAGAATACGCTTTTCGGTTTCTGCATCCAACCCTTCAGTAGGTTCATCCAATAGAACGAGCGGTGCGTCGTGCAATAAGGCACGTGCCAACGCGATACGCCGCTGTTCGCCACCGGAAAGCTGACGACCGCCTTCTCCCAGCCAGGCATTCAGCCCCTCGTTTTCTAGCAGTTTTTCTAACCCAACCTGCTGTAATATCTCGGCCAGTTTTTCATCTCGTGCAGCCGGTGCTGCCAGTAACAGGTTATCACGCAGCGTGGCGCTGAAAATATGTACGCGCTGTGGTACGACACTCATCATGGCGCGGAGATCGTCTTCCCGCCAATTGGCTAGCGGGTGTTCATTGAGCGTAATCTCCCCGTATTCACAATTCCATGCGCGAGTCAGCAATTGTAATAGCGTCGATTTTCCGCATCCGGTGCGCCCAAGCCATGCCAGGTGTTCGCCCGGTTGAATCGAGAGCGTGATGTTTTGCAACACGGGCTGTGGCTGACCGGGATAAGTGAAACCGACATGTGAGAGTTCGAGTGAGGCTGTGCTCGATGTCTCTGGTCCATGTTCAGGGAACGTAACGTCAATGGGCTGGTGAATAATTTGATCGACCCTGGCGGCGGAAGCAATCACTTGTCCCATATGCTGGAAGGCCACCGTGACGGGAGCCAGCGCTTCGAAGGCGGCAAGCGACGCAAACACGAACAGGGCGATCAACGCACCGGGCTGTGGGTTACCGCCAACGCCATCGGCTGCCAGCCACAGAATCAGCGTAACAGTCAGCCCGCTGCATAAAATCATCACCGCCTGAGACAAACCAGTAAGATTGGCTTGCTGATGTTGGCGACGTAGCCAGTTAATTTCCACCAGTGCCAGCTGTTGTCGGACGCGGTCGAGTGCGCCAAAAACGGTTAACTCCGCCTGACCTTGCAGCCAGGTGGTTAGCTGAAGGCGGTATTGTGCCCGTAGTGCGGTTAAATCCTGCCCGATGCCGTTACCTGCGCGATAAAACAGAACAGGCAGACAGAGCAAGAGCACCAGCATGATAGCGCCAAGCGTCAGAGCCAATGTGACATCAATGAAGCTCAGACCGTAACAGACGATGAGAATGACGACAAAGGCGCTGACAATAGGCGAAATAACGCGAAGGTAGAGGTGGTCAAGTGTATCCACATCTGCCACGAGCCGGTTTAGCAGTTCAGCTTGACGAAACTGTGCCAGCCCGCCGGGAGAGAGCGGCAGAATACGAGAAAAGGTGAAAACGCGCAGACGCAGCAGAACACGAAATGTTGCATCGTGGCTGACGACTCTTTCGCCATAACGTCCAGCGGTACGCGCGATAGCGGCGCCCCGCACGCCTGCGGCAGGCAGCATATAATTAAAGGTGAGTAGCCCGACAATCCCTGCCAGTGCGGCTCCAGCGAGAAACCAGCCGGATAGGGCGAGTAAGCCGATGCTGGCCAGCAATGTGGCGATTGCCAGCACGACACCCAGACTTAAGCGCCAAATGTGTTGACGATAAAGTGCCAGAAAGGGTTTTAATACTCGCATCGTTTTTATCTGAGCCATTACAGCGCCCCCTGTCGTTGTGCCAGCAGTGCCGCGAAGGGGCCTGTTTCGGCGAGAAGTGTTTGATAATTCCCCCGCTGAACCAGTCGACCCTCTTCCATCACCCAAATGGCATCATAATCGGTGATATCGTTGAGCTGGTGCGTGACCAGCAGCGTGGTCTGAGAACGTGCTGCCGCGTTCAGTGCGCTCATAACCAGTTCCTCGCTGTGGGCATCGAGGCTGGCTGATGGTTCATCCAGCAGCAATAAGTTGCAAGGGTGGATAAGCGCACGGGCAACGGCGACGCGCTGTGCCTGCCCAACGGATAAACGTGCAGCACCATCACCGATGGACGTTTCCAACCCCTGTGGCAGTTGTGGTAAAAATTCTTGCACGTACGCGCGTTCAATCGCCTGCTGCAATTCCACAATGCTGGCCTGTGGATTACCCAGTAAAATATTGCCGCGCAGCGTCTGTTCCGGTAAATGGGGATTTTGCCCAACCCAGCTCAATTGCTTACGCCACGATTCAGACGTAAGCGAGTTGAGAGCTTTGCCATTTACGGTTAATGAACCACGATAAGGCAGGAACCCCAACAGAACATTAAGCAGTGAACTTTTTCCTGCTCCGCTGATACCGACTAACGCGATACGTTCGCCTGCGCGGATATTGAACGTTAATGGTTGGGTTAACGGCGTGCCGTTTGGTGCGAGGACAACCAGGTCTTCCGCGTGGATGGCAATGGCGGTATCGCTGCTGAATTCATCGGTGCCAAAACCTACCGATTCGCCTTCCTCGGCTAAAAAAGTCACCAGTGATTCCGCTGCACCGATAGCTTGAGCTTTGGCATGGTAGAAGGTGCCTAGATCGCGTAAAGGTTGAAAGAACTCCGGTGCTAAAATTAGGACGAGAAAACCAGCGAAGAGCGTGACGCCCATTCCATAATGACCAAAATCGAGTTCTCCGAGATAAGAGAAACCGAAATAGACGGCGACAACCGCGATAGAAATGGAGGCGAAAAATTCCAGCACGCCCGAGGAGAGAAATGCCATGCGCAGCACTTCCATGGTGCGGCTACGGAAATCTTCTGAGGCATGGCGGATTTGTTCGGTTTCAGCCTGACCGCGATGAAACAGGCGGAGTGTCTCCATCCCGCGCAGGCGATCGAGGAAGTGTCCGCTTAGGCGAGCCAACGCCAGAAAGTTACGCCGGTTGGCATCCGCGGCACCCATACCGACCAGCGCCATAAACAAGGGAATAAGCGGTGCGGTGAGAAATAGAATCAGTCCTGCGGCCCAGTTGAGTGGAAAGATCGCGATCAAGATAAGCAGCGGGACCAGCGCGGCAAGATACATTTGCGGCAGATAGCGGGCGTAATAGTCCTGCATATCATCCACCTGCTCAAGAATCATTGTTGCCCAACTACCCGCGGGTTTACCCTGAACCCAGGCCGGGCCGAGCTGCTGTAATCGATCCAGTACCCGCTTACGAATGTGCTGTCGAACCGCTTGTCCGCAAAGAAAACCGACACGCTCGCGTAACAGGCTGTTAAGCGCACGCAAAATAAAGGTGGCGATCAGCAGAAAGAAGGGGGAGAGCTGGGATTCTCGGGGGGTATGCTCGATGATCAAGGCATGCAACAGGGTGGCTAAGAGCCAGGCTTGTGCCACGATTAGTGCGCCGCTCAGAAATCCGAGCAGCAGTGAAAGCCGTAACCAACGTTGCGCCAGCTTGCTTTGCTGTTTCAGCCAGGCGGTCAGTTCTTGCTGTCTGGTTTTTTTCATCGGGCACCAGTTCGTTATGTTGCAGAAATGGACTTAACAGAAAATAACTCTTATGTAACTGTCAGGTAACAAAATTATCTTCTATCATGCAGAATGCCGCCATGTTACCGCGACAGGGACGCGCTGAAAACGAAAAGGAGAGGGGAAATCGGTGAGGCGATCAATTTTTGTGTTGCGGCAGGCAAATCGAAAGGAAGAAAACGGAACGGCTGTTGCCGCTCCGTTCCTGCATCGTACTACTTGGTGATGGTCAGCCCATCCAGGTAACGTTCAGCATCCAGTGCAGCCATACAGCCTGTACCGGCAGAGGTAATGGCCTGACGGTAAATATGGTCCATCACGTCGCCTGCGGCAAAGACGCCAGGAATGCTGGTTTGTGTCGCATTGCCATGAATACCTGATTGCACTTTGATATAACCGTTTTCCAGTGCTAATTGGTCGCCAAACACGACGGTATTTGGGCTATGCCCGATAGCGATAAACACGCCTGCCAGTTCCAGTTCTTCTGCGGCATTGCTTTGTGTATCGCGGATACGCACACCGGTTACGCCCATATCATCGCCCAGCACTTCGTCCAGCGTACGGTTGGTATGCAGGATGATGTTACCGTTTTTAACTTTGTCCATCAGACGGTCGATCAGAATCTTTTCTGAACGGAACGTCTCGCGGCGGTGAATCAAATGTACTTCCGCTGCGATGTTAGACAAATACAGCGCTTCTTCTACAGCAGTATTCCCGCCGCCAACGACGGCAACTTTCTGATTCCGATAAAAGAATCCGTCACAGGTTGCGCAGGCGGATACGCCTTTGCCTTTAAACGCTTCTTCAGATGGCAGGCCAAGGTAGCGAGCTGATGCACCCGTAGCGATGATCAGCGCATCACAGGTGTATTCGTCGCTATCGCCGAATAAACGGAATGGACGGTTCTGCAAATCAACACGTTCAATATGATCAAAAATCACGTCGGTATTGAACTTGGTCGCATGTGCATGCATACGTTCCATTAACAACGGGCCAGTTAAATTGTCGGCATCGCCCGGCCAATTTTCTACTTCGGTCGTGGTCGTCAACTGACCGCCTTTTTCCATACCCGTGATTAATACTGGCTGTAAATTCGCGCGTGCAGCATACACTGCGGCAGTGTAGCCAGCGGGGCCTGAGCCCAGAATCAATAACTTGTGATGTTTAACGGTACCCATGCTTTCCTCATTTCATGACGGCGAACAATGTTCATATAACCAGCCTTTACGACCAACTCGTTTCTTTAACGACGAACATATCTACCACGAACAATGAGAAAGATTGTAAGGAAATTACAAGAGTAAAAAAAGTATGCAGAAAAGTTGCTGGCTATTTGTTTAATCGTTAATGACGATGGAGAACATAAATTGCTGAAAAACCGGCCATATTCATAAGTAAAATGATTGAGCTTACCTCGGTAGAGGGCTCTGGCTTATCGAATCTGGCAGTTTCTTCTGATTTTCGTTGTTTTACTTTGACAATCGGCTGTGCATTTGCGAAAACATCTGGGTAAGAGGAAATTTTTTGTATGTGAACAGTTAAAAGCTCGGCTTTTTATTCGTTTTTGCGCAGGCAGGCCCTTGGGCCACGGATATGACGTGATGGCCTTCTTCGTTGGTCAGTAATACATGGGGCGATAACGAGAAGTTAATGACTGTTGATATACAAAATAAGCAGCGTGTCTTCTTTAAGGGTAACTCTGATACATGAGGTCTATCGGGGTAAAGCGGTGCAGGGAAAAGTGAAGAGAGACAATAATAATGGTAGACACTAAAAAGCGACCAGGAAAAGATCTCGATCGTATTGATCGTAACATCCTGAACGAATTGCAAAAAGATGGGCGTATTTCCAATGTCGAGCTTTCCAAACGTGTTGGGCTGTCGCCAACACCTTGTCTGGAGCGTGTGCGACGTCTGGAAAGACAGGGGTTCATTAATGGCTACACAGCGCTGCTAAACCCGCATTATCTGGATGCGTCACTGCTGGTTTTTGTTGAAATAACGCTGAACCGCGGTGCACCTGATGTGTTTGAACAGTTTAATTCTGCGGTGCAGAAGTTGGAAGAGATTCAGGAATGCCACCTGGTTTCCGGCGATTTTGACTACCTATTGAAAACGCGCGTACCCGACATGTCCGCTTACCGTAAACTCCTGGGCGAAACGCTGCTGCGTTTGCCGGGTGTAAACGACACCCGTACTTACGTGGTGATGGAAGAAGTGAAACAAAGTAACCGTCTGGTCATTAAGACTCGATAAACGCGTGGGTGTAAAACCCGATAAATTCAGCTACACTCCTGTGAATTTATACAGTCCCAGCGCCGGGGTTTCTCGGCGCTTTGTCATAAACCTTACAGGCCCCTGGAGAGACTCTTGAGCCAGGAATATACAGAAGATAAAGACGTTACCCTGAAAAAACTCAGCGGAACACGTCGTTTGCTTGAAGCGATTCTAATCGTTGTGGCACTTTTTGCGGTTTATCTCAGTGTCGCATTGCTCAGTTTCAGCCCCTCCGATCCCAGTTGGTCGCAGACTGCATGGCATGAACCTATCCATAACCTTGGTGGTGTGGCGGGTGCTTGGTTGGCCGATACGCTGTTCTTTATTTTTGGCGTTCTGGCCTATGCTATTCCGCCGATCATGTTATCCCTGTGCTGGGCCGCTTTCCGCCAGCGTGATAATCATCAATCCATTGAATATTTTACTTTCTCACTTCGCC
Organism: Pectobacterium araliae; assembly: GCF_037076465.1. Taxonomy (NCBI): domain Bacteria; kingdom Pseudomonadati; phylum Pseudomonadota; class Gammaproteobacteria; order Enterobacterales; family Pectobacteriaceae; genus Pectobacterium; species Pectobacterium araliae. The sequence continues at coordinate 1,924,035 of NZ_AP028908.1, forward strand.
TGATTGGGACGTTGGCGCTAATCCTGACTTCTTGCGGTTTGGCTGCGCTGAATATTGACGATCTCTACTATTTTGCTTCCGGTGGTGTATTGGGAAGTTTGTTGAGCAGTTCAATGATCCCGCGTTTTAACAGTATGGGCGCTACGCTGGTTCTGTTGTGCGTATGGGGGGCTGGGTTAACGTTGTTTACTGGCTGGTCATGGCTAACCATTGCCGAAAAAATTGGTGCGGGTGTATTGGGCTGTCTGACGTTCATGTCAAACCGCTCACGTCGCGATGAGGATGAGGAGTATCGCGAAGAACACGGTCGTGAAGAAGATGAGAACGAGGTGCTTAGCTTGCATCACGATGAAGCATCAGGTGAAGCGGCAACACAACAGCGTGATGACGATGACGTCCTGTTTTCTGCTCCCCCGGTTCCGGTTGCTAATGCCGTACACGATACGATGGCAGATAGCACGATAGAGACGGTATCACCTTCAACTGGAAACGAGCCAGCCGCTACACAGCCGATACTCTCAGCAGAAAGGCCAGCGGCAGCATGGTCTGATGCACCCGTGTCTGGCACTGTGCCGCCAATTACCCCATCTGCGATCGACTCGACGCCGCCGCTGTATTCGTTTGAGGTTCCTGAAGCGCCTATAACGACGCCAGATCCCCATGGCAGTGTGTCTATTCCTTATGGAAATGCTTACGAGAATCGTGTTGTACCGCCGATCGTCATGCCATCATCAGAGATTCAACCGTTTGCTGAGCCATCACAATCTGCACGCGATACCGATTTCAATGCGAATAACACTTTTACGCCGGCGTTCAGTGCTGATGCGGATGATAATCCGCAGATTAAACGCGGCGTAGGGCCGGAACTGCCGCGCCCGAATCCGGTTCGGATTCCTACTCGCCGCGAGCTGGCGTCGTATGGAATAAAGTTACCGTCGCAGCGGCTAGCCGAAGAACAAGCCAGGTTACAGGCGCAGAGCGGTAGCGCAGAGGCGGAGTTAACGAACGACGTGTATCAGGAAGAAACGCCGGATGACATCGCCCTGCAAGAAACTGCGTTGCAACAAGCGTATTTGGATCAGCAGCGTCAGCGTTATGGCGACGAGTATCCGTTACAGGAAGACGATGAAGACACACTCTTGCAAGCCCAACTAGCCAAAGATTTCGCTGCACAGCAGCAGGTTCGTTATGATGCCATCGCGTCACAACCTAATGAGATAACGCCTGTGCCGACAGTGTCACCTGCGGCCAGTGAGTCGGTTCGCCCAACGCCTGTAGCACCGCATAACGCCTTTTCATTCTCGCCGTTCAGCGCAGAAAATGAGCGCGAATCTGAACCGCATGTTTTTAGCGAGTCCTCGACTTTACCGCCGTCCTATCGCGCCGAGCCAGCGCTTCCGCCGATACACGCTGGTGAAGATGAGGACGATGACGACGATAAGCACAGCCCGCTGATGTTTGGCCAGCCAGTGCAACCGACACCAACGCCTGTTGAGGCGGTGAAACAGGAAAATGCGGCAGTGCCAGCGCATCATCCGGCAATGGATGGCCTGATTCATCCGTTCCTGATGCGTAATGAACAACCGTTGCAGAAGCCGACTACGCCACTGCCAACGTTGGATTTGTTGACCCCTCCACCCGCAAGTGAAGCCCCTGTTGATAATTTTGCGTTGGAACAAACTGCACGATTGATTGAAGCGCGTCTGGCTGATTTTCGCGTAAAAGCGGATGTGGTCGATCACTCTCCAGGACCGGTAATCACACGGTTTGAATTGGATCTGGCACCGGGCGTTAAAGCGGCCCGTATCTCGAACTTGTCGCGTGATTTGGCGCGCTCATTGTCGGTTGTCGCTGTGCGTATTGTTGAAGTGATTCCCGGTAGACCCTATGTCGGGCTGGAATTGCCTAATGCACACCGCCAGACCGTGTATCTGCGAGAAGTGCTGGACTGTGACGCGTTCCGGGATAATCCTTCGCCATTGTCGATCGTATTGGGGAAAGACATAGCGGGTGAACCTGTGGTTGCCGATCTGGCGAAAATGCCGCACTTGCTGGTTGCGGGTACGACGGGGTCAGGCAAGTCGGTCGGCGTCAATGCCATGATCATCAGTATGTTGTATAAAGCGACGCCAGAAGATGTGCGTTTTATCATGATCGACCCGAAAATGTTGGAACTCTCAGTGTACGAAGGTATCCCGCATTTGCTGACTGAAGTCGTAACCGACATGAAGGATGCAGCAAATGCATTACGCTGGTGTGTCGGTGAAATGGAACGCCGCTACAAGCTGATGTCGGCGCTTGGCGTGCGTAATTTGGCGGGGTACAACGAACGGGTCATGACGGCAAATGCGATGGGACGCCCGATTCCCGATCCGTTCTGGAAGCCGGGTGACAGTATGGATATGACACCGCCGGTGCTGGAGAAACTGCCATATATTGTTGTCATGGTCGATGAATTTGCCGACCTGATGATGGCGGTAGGTAAAAAAGTTGAAGAACTGATTGCCCGACTGGCGCAAAAAGCGCGTGCTGCGGGAATTCACTTGGTACTGGCGACGCAACGTCCTTCCGTTGATGTGATCACCGGGTTGATCAAAGCAAACATTCCGACGCGTATCGCGTTTACCGTTTCCAGCAAGATTGACTCACGGACTATCCTCGATCAAGGGGGGGCGGAATCGCTCTTGGGAATGGGGGATATGCTGTATATGGCACCTAACTCCTCGATCCCTGTTCGTGTTCATGGCGCTTTTGTGCGTGATGAGGAAGTGCATGCCGTGGTCCAAGACTGGAAAGCGCGGGGTCGCCCTCAATATATCGATAATATTGTCAGCGGTGGCGATGATGGGGAAGGCGGAAGCCTCGGCCTTGATGGCGATGAAGAACTCGATCTGCTGTTCGATCAGGCGGTGGAATTTGTCGTCGATAAGCGTCGTGCATCCATTTCCGGCGTACAGCGTCAGTTCCGAATTGGCTATAACCGCGCTGCGCGAATTGTTGAGCAAATGGAAGCGCAAGGCATCGTCAGTTCTCCTGGACACAATGGTAATCGTGAGGTATTGGCACCACCATCAATGGAATAACAACACGGTATCAGTTGAAATGACTCAACCATAAGGGCTGCGTGTGCAGCCCTTATGCAAAGAAGCGTAAATGCGCTAATAAGCAGATAATTCACCTATCACTGTCCGAGTGGGTTCAGATAACATAGATTCATCAATCACAGTGGTTCACAAAGTAACGGTGATCTACAAAGAACATCGACGCAACATTATGCGTTTGGCCTTTATAGACAAGGCCGGTTATATCAGGAAATTCAAAGGATTATGCGTATGAAAAAGTGGTTAGCTATCAGTTGCCTTATTGCGGGAATGACGTCGACCGCTGTCTATGCGGACGCAGCAAAAGATTTACAGGGGCGCCTCAATAAAGTAAACAGTTTCCACGCAAACTTCAGCCAGACCGTCACCAGCGCGGATGGCGCAGCGGTGCAGGAAGGGGAAGGGGAATTGTGGTTAAAGCGCCCTAACTTATTTAACTGGAAAACAACATCACCCGATGAAAGTGCATTGATTTCCGACGGGAAAACACTCTGGTTTTACAATCCGTTTGTTGAGCAGGTCACGGCGACCTGGCTGAAAGATGCAACAGGCAACACACCGTTCATTCTGATTACGCGTAACGATACCAGCGACTGGGATAAATATGATGTGCTTCAGAAAGGTGATGATTTCGAACTTACGCCGAAGTCAGCGAGCGGCAATCTGAAGCAGTTCGCGATTAATGTGACGACAAACGGCACGATCAAGCAATTTACCGCGACGGAACAGGATGGGCAGCGCAGTACCTATGTACTGAAAAATCAGCAAAACGGCGCTGTTAATGCCGCACGGTTTACGTTTACGCCACCGAAGGGCGTCACGCTGGACGATCAGCGTCAGTGAGGCCAGCGTGAGCAACCTGTCACTTGATTTTTCCCATAATGAATTCCAACCTCTGGCCGCGCGCATGCGGCCAGCAACATTGGCGCAATATATCGGCCAACAGCACCTGTTAGGTGTCGGTAAGCCACTGCCACGAGCCATTGAGGCAGGGCAGTTGCACTCGATGATTCTTTGGGGACCGCCAGGAACGGGAAAAACGACGCTAGCAGAATTAATTGGCCATTACGGACAGGCAGATGTCGAGCGTATTTCTGCCGTAACGTCTGGCATCAAAGAGATTCGCGAAGCAATTGAACGCGCTCGGCAAAATCGAAATGCAGGGCGACGTACCATTTTGTTTGTCGATGAAGTTCATCGCTTCAATAAAAGCCAGCAGGACGCTTTTCTGCCACATATCGAAGATGGCACGATCACCTTCATTGGCGCGACAACGGAAAACCCTTCTTTTGAACTCAATTCCGCATTGTTATCGCGCGCCCGCGTCTATTTGCTAAAAGCATTGACGGCAGAAGATATCGAACAGGTGTTATTGCAGGCGATGAGCGACCGTGAGCGTGGATACGGTGAGCAGAATATTGTCCTGCCAGCTGAAACGGGTCGAATGCTGGCAGAGCTGGTCAATGGCGATGCCAGACGTGCGCTGAATAGTCTGGAAATGATGGCGGACATGGCAGAAATTGATGCGCAGGGCATGCGCGTCCTGACGCCAGCACTCCTCAACGAAATTGCTGGTGAGCGCAGTGCCCGTTTTGATAACAAGGGCGATCGCTATTATGATCTGATTTCGGCTTTGCATAAATCAGTGAGAGGTTCTGCGCCGGATGCGGCACTTTATTGGTACGCCCGAATCATCACCGCTGGCGGCGATCCGCTGTATGTTGCGCGGCGACTGTTGGCGATTGCCTCTGAAGATGTCGGCAATGCCGATCCACGCGCGATGCAGGTGGCTATTTCTGCCTGGGATTGCTTCACCCGTGTTGGGCCGGCAGAAGGGGAGCGCGCCATCGCTCAGGCGATCGTTTACTTGGCCTGTGCACCCAAAAGTAACGCGGTATATAGCGCTTTCAAAGCAGCAATGCAGGATGCTCGTGAGAAGCCTGACTACGATGTTCCCGAACATTTGCGCAATGCACCTACCCGGTTGATGAAAGAAATGGGACTCGGAGCAGAGTATCGATATGCACACAATGAACCTAATGCCTATGCGGCGGGTGAGAGCTACTTTCCGCCTGAATTGGCGGATACACACTATTATGTGCCTACCTCGCGTGGCCTTGAGGGCAAAATTGGTGAAAAGCTCGCCTGGCTTGCTACTCAGGATCAAAATAGCCCGACAAAACGCTACCGTTGAACTAAGCGTTGCGGTAAGGTTATTGAGGTATTTTTTGAAACTGGCGCGCTAAGCGCGCCGTGTTCGCCATCATTTCATTTGATAATCATAAGCACAGGATTAGCATGCTCGATCCCAATTTACTGCGTAATGAGCTAGACGCAGTCGCCGAAAAGTTACTGGCTCGCAGAGGCTTTAAGCTGGATGTTGATACCCTGCGCAAGCAGGAAGAACGTCGTAAGGTATTGCAGGTAGAAACCGAAAACCTACAAGCAGTGCGTAATTCCCGATCGAAAGAGATTGGTGCAGCGAAAGCACGCGGTGAAGATATCGAGCCTTTGCGTCGTGAAGTTAACACATTAGGCGAAAAACTGGATGCCGCGAAAGCAGAGCTGGATCAGTTGCAGAATGAAATTCGCGATCTGGCGTTAACGATACCAAACCTGCCAGACGACTCCGTACCGCTTGGTAAGGACGATTCACAAAACCAGGAAGTCACTCGCTGGGGCGAGCCGCGTAAGTATGATTTCGCCGTGCGCGATCATGTTGAACTCGGTGAGATGGCTGCCGGACTGGATTTTGCCGCAGCGGTGAAATTAACTGGTGCGCGTTTTGTTGTGATGAAGGGACAGATTGCTCGTCTGCATCGTGCGCTTTCCCAGTTCATGTTGGATTTGCATACACAGCAGCATGGCTATCAGGAAGCGTATGTTCCTTATCTGGTAAACCACGCCACGTTATACGGTACGGGGCAGTTGCCTAAGTTTGGTGAGGATCTATTCCACACTAATCCGTTAAGCGAAGAAGCAGAAAGCAGCCAATATGCGCTGATCCCAACGGCTGAAGTTCCGCTGACTAATCTGGTGCGTGACGAGATTCTTGATGAAGAATCCTTGCCATTGAAAATGACCGCACACACGCCGTGTTTCCGCTCTGAAGCGGGGTCGTATGGCCGCGATACGCGTGGATTGATCCGTATGCACCAGTTTGACAAAGTTGAATTGGTGCAAATCGTCCGCCCTGAAGATTCTATGCGGGCGTTGGAAGAATTAACGACCCATGCTGAAACGGTGCTGCAACTGCTGAAATTGCCTTACCGCAAAGTGTTGCTGTGCACAGGGGATATGGGTTTTGGTTCCACCAAAACTTACGATTTGGAAGTTTGGCTGCCAGCGCAGGACACGTACCGTGAAATCTCTTCCTGCTCAAACATGTGGGATTTCCAGGCGCGTCGTATGCAGGCGCGCTGCCGCAGTAAGTCCGATAAGAAGACCCGTCTGGTTCACACGTTGAACGGTTCGGGACTGGCAGTTGGTCGTACACTGGTGGCGGTTTTGGAAAACTACCAGCAGGCCGATGGCCGTATTGAGATTCCTGAAGTGCTGCGTCCTTATATGGGCGGGCTGGAATTTATTGGTTAACCTCTGTTATCAGAATAAAGCGCCTCAGGGCGCTTTTTTTACGTCATCCGTTCGGTAATATTTTTTTATCGTAAAAATAATTTATCTATCCCATATCGCTTTTGTTATTTAATTTTTAAGCTAAAAATATTTTAAAATCAGATAAATAGTAGCCTTCTGTTTTCAAAGCTATGACCCTTTCTATGAGTGTTGATTAATTCTTTCAATCTATAATTTAAGAAAGAACTTTTCGCACTTTTTGCCCGGATTGACTTTTATATGCACAGTGGCATGATGCGCTCACTCTTCTCCCGTTGTTTGGTTATCCACTTCGCTATGTCTGCTTATTCCCCCCCAGTGCTGCTATTGCTCTGCGGACTTCTGCTGCTGACCGTTTGTATTGCGGTATTAAATACTCTGGTTCCACTTTGGCTGGCTTATCAGACTCTGCCTGTCTGGCAGGTGGGTCTGGTTGGTTCATCTTATTTCGGTGGCAATCTGGTTGGAACGCTATTAGCTGGCAAGCTAATCAAATTTTATGGTTTTAATCGCAGCTATTATTTCGCCGCTTTATTATTTGGCATCGCGATTGTGGGGCTTGGCATTTCTGCGGATATTGGCAACTGGTTGTTCTGGCGTTTTCTTGCTGGGATTGGCTGTGCATTGATTTGGGTTGTGGTCGAAAGTGCCTTGTTGTGTAGTGGAACACCGACGCAAAGAGGGCAACTGTTGGCTGCTTATATGATCGCTTATTACCTCGGTAGTGTGGTTGGACAGTTACTGCTTGGCGTGTTACCTACTTCATTATTGAGTGTGCTGCCGTGGATGGCGGCATTAGTTATTTTAGCCGTATTACCCTTGCTGTTTACTCGTCTCCCGACTCCGCCAGAACAGCGCGCAAAGCCCGTCAATATGTGGAAAATGCTGACATATCGCAGTGCGCGTTTAGGTGTACACGGCTGTATTATTTCTGGCGCAATTTTAGGTTCGTTGTATGGTCTGATGCCGCTGTATCTCTCCCATCAGGGGATGAATGATGCGCAGGTTGGATACTGGATGGCGCTGTTGATCAGCGCAGGCATCATTGGCCAATGGCCTGTTGGGCGTATGGCGGATCGCTATGGTCGATTGTTGGTTCTTCGGGTGTTGGTTTTTGTGGTGATTGTGGGCTGTATTGCCATGCTCAGTATCAGCCACTATGCCATGGCACCGTCGCTCTTCCTGTTGGGAAGCGCTGGTTTTACGCTGTACCCCGTTGCTATGTCATGGGCATGTGAAAAAGTGAGCCCTGATGAACTCGTGGCAATGAATCAAGCGTTGCTCCTCAGCTACACGCTTGGCAGCCTTTGTGGGCCAAGCGTTGCTGCGGTATTGATGCAGAGCTACTCCGATCGGTTGCTGTTTGTACTGATTGCTGCCATTGCTATGATCTACTTGATGCTGTTGCTCAGAAAAGCCGACCATCATCCAACGCCATTAGCTGCTGCTTGAGTTAGTGAGATCGAGGCTGGCCAGTGAGCTTTTTCCAGCCTCTACCATGTTATTCCATAGTGCTTCGGCTACTGGGCTAAGACGCTGTTTTGCGTTTCGCACCAGATAAAATATGCTGGTTAGCTTTAATCGATCTGGAGCAACGGCTGCAAGCCTCCCTTTTTCCACCCAAGATGCTGCATAATGGTCGGGGAGAAAACCAATATGGGTTCCCGCAAGCAGAAGTAATAGACTTCCTTCAAGATGCCAAGCTGTCTGATGGTAACCTTGCTTTGATACGGAACCTAGTTGTTTAGATATTTCGTTGACAGCGTGTCCACCAATTAGCAGTCTGCGAGGGTTTAATTCACCATTGAGCCATTCACGCTCGATCATTTCAGCATTTTCTGCTAGAGAATAAAAGTAGCTGTGTTCAACAAAGACCGGTTGATAAAAAATGTCTGCGGGGATGTCATCGGGTAAGGCGCTTAGAACAACATCGAGATGCCCATTTTTTAATCGTTCCATTAGTGGAAGGTATTCCATAATTTCGATTTCGACATTGACTTCCGGACTTTGGTCATAAAGATGAGATATCGCTTGTGATACAACGTTATTGGGGTGTGTGGCGATATTATCTAGGCAGCCAAGCTTTACCTTACCTATCAGTTGATGTTTGATTCGAGCTAGTCTGTTCGCGAAATCATCGAGTGTGGAAATGACCGACTTTGCCTCCTGATAGACAACTTCACCTTCAGTTGTTAAGGCAAAACCCCCTCTGCCACGTTCACACAAAACAAGCCCCAACGTATCTTCAAGTCGAGACAGGTAGTGACTTAGAACGGGTTGGCTTAAGCCTGTTGCAGTTTGTGCATTAGTAATCCCTTGTTTTTCAACAATTTTACAGAAAAGTTTTAACCAGCGAATCTCCAGTTTATCTAAGCGCATAGCATTTCCTTCGCATACATTACATATTTGAATGTTAACATCAAAATATATCTGTATTAATCGATATGAAACCCATTTATCTTGTTCTCACACCACATCATTGATGTGGTTGCCACAAAAGTGTGGTTTTATGCGTCACACCAGGGTCTCTCATAAGCACGATGGTGTTGTTAGCTTGCTAGCGACACCATTGTTCTATACGTCGTCAAGCAACCTCTATAAAATATCACAACGATACAATAATTATTTGCTGCTTATTAATGGAGGAATTATGTCTCAAGGGAATGCTGTGCCTGAAAAACAACTACAGGAGCGGCAAATCTATGATTATGAATACGAACCAGTCCCTGCTGAAGCCAGAAAAAGCTGGTATGTCATTGCCTTGATATGGCTGGCTATAGGGATCGATATTTCTGGTTTATTTTTAGGATCTTTTCTAAGTAGTGGGTTGCCATTTTCTCAGGCTGTCAGTGCCACGCTGATTGGATCAGCCTTGCTGGGTGTTCTTGCTGCATTATGTGCTAACGTCGGTTATGGATGTGGGCTATCAACCACGCTACTCAGTATCTCCGTTTTTGGGCGATTAGGTGGGAAAGTGATTGGCGTATTTTCCGCTGTTTCACTGGTTGGGTGGTTTGCTTTTCAACTTGATTTCTTTGGTGTGATGCTGCAAAAAGCACTGTCACATTATCAACTTGAACCTGGGCGCTTTTTCATCCTGCTTTTTGGTATGGCACTCATGGCATCGACAGCCATTTGGGGAGTTCGTGCGTTAGGGAAACTAAGCGCATTAAGTGTCCCGTTAATGCTTATACTCATCGTATCAGGAATATATCTTGCGGCTAGCGGCCATTCTTTTCCCGCCGAAGTTGTCATTAAGAATCCGATAAGCTTGGGGAGCGCTATTTCTTACGTGATTTCTATCTGGATAGTGGCTGCAAGTATTATGTCGCCTGATATCGCGCGTTATTCCAGGACACGTAAAGATGCCATATTAGGCTCAGGCTTGGGATTCTTACTGGGAAATAGTGCAACGATTCTTGTCGCGCTCATATTGACCCATATGGTTGGCAGTGACGATTTGGTCGAAATATTTTTTACTATCGGGCTCGGTGTTTCAGCTATTGTGATTTTAATTTTCGCGCAATGGACGACGAATAGTTCTAATTTAATTTCAGCTTCATTAGGCCTCTCTGTTGTTGTCAGAATAATATCCCGGCCAATACTCGTTGTGTTGATGGCATTTGCTGGTCTGCTTTTGGCTTATAACGGTATGATTAATAACTTTACTCAGTTTTTGTCGTTACTGGGTGTCCTGATTTCCCCTATTGCAGGGGTTTACCTTGCTGAATATTACTTTTTTGACTCTTCGCGTCTAAAGCAGGACGCATCACAACCACCATTACTGAATATTTGTGCATCTATCGCATGGTTATGTGGCAGTTCTGTCAGCTTGTTAACCGCTACAGATTTTTTTGATTTGTTCACGATAACATCTGTTTCTACGTTGGATGGCATAGTTATCAGTCTGGTAATGTATATCATTATGCGGAAAATGTTCCCGCAGTTGGTTGAATCGTCCGACTCACTCTCTAAATCCTAGTTTGCTTAGTGGGTATTGGATAAGTAATGGTCTGCTATATTGATTTTGAAATGATTGATGACATTGCGCTAGGAGCCTCAATTCTTGGCACTGGCGGCGGTGGAGATCCGTATTTGGGATCATTAATTGCAAAAAATGCTTTGCGCCACGGGAAGCCCGTAACGTTATGCAATTTGGATGGTATAAAGGATAACGATCTTTTTATCCCATGCAGCACGATGGGGGCGCCGACAGTCTCTGTGGAAAAAATCATTTCACCGCAGCAAATCCTTCTGGCATTTGAAACAATGGAAAATTATCTCGCAGAATCAGCTGCTGGAACTTTTTCTATCGAAGTCGGCGGCATCAACTCACTGATACCGTTAGTCGTTGCGGCTGCAAAAGGTGTCCCCGTCGTCGATTGTGACGCGATGGGGAGAGCCTTCCCCGAAGCGCAGATGGTGACCTTTTTCCTTGATGGTTTATCTTCGGCACCCAATACGCTGGCTGATGAGAAAGGTAACTCGGTTATCCTTAATCCAGTTGATGGTGTGTGGTCTGAACGGTTAGCCAGAGCCATTACGGAACAGATGGGGGCCGCCTGCGCCATGTGCGATTATCCATTACGCGGTAGTCAACTTAAGCGTAGTGCGATTAAAGGGACGCTCACACTGGCGCAGGATATCGGAAAAATGCTACGTCAGGCTCATCAGTCAGGTAGTCACCCAGTACAGTCTCTGCTTACGGTGTTAAATGGTCATCTCGTTGCATCAGGAAAAATTGTTGATGTAGTGCGGCGCACAACCGGCGGTTTTGCTCGGGGCAAGGTAGTGATTGATGGCATCGGAAGCGACAAAGGTGAATCGTTCACTGTGCTTTTCCAGAATGAGCTATTGCTAGCGTATCGTTCATCACAAACGACCAATCCTACACAGGATAATCTGCTGGCGGTGGTTCCTGACTTAATTTCTATAGTAGACAGCGAAACCGGACGCCCGATTATTACGGAGCATTTACGGTATGGGCAGCGAGTCGATGTTATTGCCTATCCGTGCAATGAAAAATGGCGAACGCCGAAAGGGATTGATGTTGCGGGTCCAGAGTATTTCGGTTATCCGGTGCAGTATGTACCGATAGAACAGCTTGTAAATCGCTGAGGCTTTTCCCCGATGTTACATAAACATGATTACCGACTCGGGATTGATGTCGGCGGCACAAACACGGATGCGGCAATTTTAGATGCTGACCTGCGCTGTATTGCGACGGCCAAATGTCCTACCAGCATGGACATCTACAGCGGTATCGAACGGGCGATTGCTGAGGTATTGGCGCAGTCTGGCATCGCGCCGCAGCATATTCATTATGCAATGTTAGGCACAACACAATGTACTAATGCGATTGTCGAGCGGAAAGGGCTGGATCGCGTCGGATTATTACGCCTGAGTTTGCCAAGCAGCGATAGCGTCCCACCGCTGTTTGGCTGGGATGACGAATGGCAAAAGACGTTAGGCGAGCATTTCTATCAACTTCACGGTGGCTATGAATTCGATGGCCGAGAGATTCATCCTGTATTATTGGATGAAGTGCGAGCGGTCTGTGACAAGATGCGTGGCTATGTGGATAGCGTGGCTATCTGCGGCGTATTTTCCCCAGTAAATAGTGCGCAGGAATTGCAGGTTGCTCGGTGGGTGAATGCGGCATTGCCTGATGTTTCTCTGTCGTTATCTCATCGGATTGGCAGCACGGGATTGCTGGAAAGAGAAAATGCGACGATCCTGAATGCGGCATTGCAAAGCACGGCAAATCGTTTTGTTAACGGCTTTACTCAAGCGCTAACCCGTCACGGCATTAACGCTACGCCATTTTTTGGGCAAAACGATGGTACGTTGATGTCCGAAAGTATCGTGAAGCAATATCCCATTTTGACGATGGCCTGTGGGCCGACGAACTCGATTCGTGGGGCGTGCCACCTTTCGGGATTGGATAATGCATTGATTATTGATGTCGGCGGCACGACAACAGATATTGGTGTGTTGGTGAATGGTTTTCCGCGTGAATCGTCAATCGCCGTTGAAGTGGGGGATGTGCGGACGAATTTCAGAATGCCAGATATTATTTCTATCGGTATTGGCGGCGGCACCTGCGTGCGGCAGTCTCAGGATAGAACGATCACCATTGGGCCTGACAGTGTTGGCTATCGTCTTCTTGAACAAGGCGTCAGTTTTGGCGGGAAAACGTTAACGCTTAGCGATATTATGCTGCAACTTCATCGTGAGCGATGGACATCAGCGTTTTCTCATCCGCTGCCCCAGTTGGATAAAACGCTTTGTCAACAGGCTTATCGTCAGATGATTGATAAAGTGGAAAGTGCTATCGATCGGATTAAATCGTCGAGTGCGGCTATTCCTGCGGTGCTTGTCGGCGGCGGAAGTATTTTGTTGCCTGAAGTTTTATCTGGCATCAGCCAGGTTGTGCGTCCGCTGAATTTCGATGCGGCAAATGCAGTGGGTGTTGCGTTAGGGAAGGTGGGGGCGCAGATCGAGCGCGTTGTGAAAATGCCGGATCATGACCGTGAAAAGATAAAAAACGAATTGCAACAGCAAACGATTTGTCTTGCAGAAGAGACGGGAGCTATATCAGGTAGCGTTGAAATCATTGATTATCAGGAAATTCCGTTGGCTTATCTGCCAGGAAATGCGGTGCAGGTGAAAATCAAAGCGGCAGGGAATCTGGCTTAGCACACTGTGTAACGATGCGCTGATGTTTATCTCTTGAAATGAAAATAGCGCGCCGTGGGCGCGCCATTTTTTCAGAAAGCGTCAAAGATTAGTAGATGACCTTGTGGCCGTAGCTTTCAAGAATCGATTTAACGCGATCCATCGTATCGGCCTTCGGCGGTTTCACACCGTCTAATTTGTACTCTTCGCCCATTGCGATCCACTTGTGTTTACCAAGCTCGTGATAGGGCAGAAGTTCAATTTTCTCGATGTTTGTCATATCTTTCGTGAACTCTCCCAATTTGTGCGCGGATGCGTCGTCGTCAGACCAGCCGGGAACCACGACATAACGTATCCAGGTTCGCTGGTTACGCTTTGCCAGATAACGAGCGAAGTCCAGAGTGCGATGATTCGATACGCCAACTAAATTTTGGTGTATGTCATCGTTCATTTGCTTCAGATCGAGCATCACTAAATCGCTGACGTCCAATAGCTTGTCAATGACGGGATCGTAACGGCGCACAAATCCATTGGTGTCCAGACAGGTATTGATACCTTCTGCTTTACAGGCGCGGAACCAGTCACGTACAAACTCGGCTTGCAGTATGGCCTCACCGCCCGATGCCGTTACGCCGCCACCGGATGCATTCATAAAGTGGCGATAGGTCACGACTTCTTTCATGAGTTCTTCAACCGTCACTTCCTTACCGCCGTGTGTATCCCAGGTATCACGGTTATGGCAATACAGACAGCGCATTAGGCAGCCCTGGAAGAAGATGATGAAACGGATGCCTGGGCCATCGACGGTACCGCAGGATTCAAAGGAGTGGATGCGACCGATTACTGACATTGCGAGGTTTTCTCCAAATTTGACCGGACAATAGCGGCCTTTATGAGCGCAGTCATGAGAAAGCGGGTATCGATCTGGCAGACGTTTCTGACAGAAGGACACCGTGTGACAGATGCTGCGTCGAATCTGTTTTGCAGGCCATCCACATTGAGCCAGCGTAGCTGGCTGGCAAAACAGGCTAACAATCTGAACAATAAAGCTAACAATCTGAACAATAAATAAGGGTAAGAAAAAGGCCCCACTGACGTGGAGCCTTTATTTTACGCCTTTTCAGACAGCCATGGAAATTAGATTGACTGTGTGAAAGTACGGGTAATGACGTCTTGCTGCTGTTCTTTCGTCAGTGAGTTGAAACGTACGGCATAGCCAGATACACGGATAGTCAACTGCGGATATTTTTCCGGGTTTTCCATCGCATCAAGTAGCATTTCACGGTTCATGACGTTGACGTTCAAGTGCTGGCCACCTTCGATGCTGGCTTCATGATGGAAGTAACCATCCATCAGGCCAGCAAGGTTCGCTTTACGCACGTTATCGTCTTTACCCAACGCGTTAGGGACGATGGAGAAAGTATAAGAAATACCATCTTTCGCGTAAGCAAACGGCAGTTTGGCAACAGAAGTCAGAGAAGCAACGGCACCTTTCTGGTCACGACCATGCATTGGGTTAGCACCTGGTCCGAATGGTGCACCTGCGCGGCGCCCGTCCGGCGTGTTACCCGTTTTCTTACCATATACCACGTTAGAGGTGATGGTCAGAACAGACTGAGTCGGGGTTGCGCCACGGTAGGTATTCAGTTTCTGAATTTTCTTCATGAAACGTTCAACCAGATCACAAGCCAGTTCATCTACGCGTGCATCGTTGTTACCGAATTGCGGATACTCACCTTCGATATCAAAGTCGATAGCCAGGCCATCTTCATCACGAATCGGCTTAACTTTGGCATATTTGATGGCAGACAAGGAGTCAGCAGCAACAGACAGACCGGCGATACCACACGCCATGGTACGGAACACGTCACGATCGTGCAGTGCCATCAGCGATGCTTCGTAGCTGTATTTGTCGTGCATGTAGTGGATGACATTCAGCGCGGTGACATATTGCTTAGCCAGCCAATCCATGAAGTGATCCATACGATCCATCACTTCGTCGAAGTTCAGAACATCGCCTTTGATTGGTTCTGATTTAGGACCAACCTGCATTTTCAGTTTTTCGTCCACGCCGCCATTGATAGCGTACAGCATGGTTTTCGCCAGGTTCGCACGAGCACCGAAGAACTGCATTTGTTTGCCAACGATCATCGGGCTTACGCAACAAGCAATCGCGTAGTCATCGTTGTTAAAGTCAGGACGCATCAAATCGTCATTCTCGTATTGCAGAGAAGAGGTATCGATGGAGACTTTAGCCGCATAATTTTTAAAGCTTTGTGGCAGTTTTTCAGACCACAGAATGGTCATGTTCGGCTCTGGAGACGGCCCCATGGTGTACAGCGTGTTCAGGAAGCGGAAACTGGTTTTGCTCACCAGTGTACGACCATCCAGACCCATACCAGCCAGAGACTCTGTTGCCCAAATCGGGTCACCAGAGAACAGCTCATCATACTCAGGTGTACGCAGGAAACGCACCATACGCAGTTTCATGACCAGATGGTCAATCATTTCCTGAGCGTCTTCTTCTGTGATTTTGCCTGCTTTCAAATCGCGATCGATGTAGATATCCAGGAAGGTGGAGACACGTCCGAAGGACATTGCTGCACCATTCTGTGATTTAACCGCAGCCAGGTAGCCAAAGTAAGTCCACTGAACGGCTTCCTGAGCTGTCGCTGCTGGGCCAGAAATATCACAGCCGTATTTAGCGGCCATTTCTTTAATTTGGCTCAGTGCATGATGCTGATCGGCAATTTCTTCACGCAGACGGATTGTTGCTTCCAGATCTTCACCGTTTTCCAGTTTGGATTGCAGAGAAGTGAACTGAGCAAACTTGTCTTTCATCAGGTAGTCGATACCGTACAGCGCAACGCGACGGTAGTCACCGATGATACGGCCACGGCCATAAGCATCTGGCAGACCAGTCAGAACGCCAGACTTACGACAACGCAGGATGTCTGGAGTGTAAACATCGAACACGCCTTGGTTATGCGTTTTGCGGTACTCGGTGAAGATTTTTTTCAGTTGAGGATCCAGTTCACGACCGTAAACTTTGCATGAACCTTCAACCATTTTGATGCCGCCAAATGGAATCAACGCACGTTTCAACGGCGCATCAGTCTGCAAACCAACGATTTTTTCCAGACCCTTGTTGATGTATCCCGCGTCGTGAGACGTGATAGTTGCAGCAACATTGGTATCAAAATCAACAGGCGCATGAGTACGGTTTTCCTGTTTGATGCCTTCCATGACGCTGTCCCACAGCGCTGAGGTCGCTTGAGTTGCGCCAGCCAGGAAAGACTCATCACCTTCATACGGCGTGTAGTTTTTCTGGATAAAGTCACGAACGTTGACGTTATCCTGCCATTCACCTTTGCTAAAGCCTTGCCATGCATTGGCCAATTTTTCATTCAGCTCGGTCATTTTACACCTACCTTTGATATGGATTTCTTAAAACCCGACGTTGCGGCCGATAGCACCTTAGTGGTGCTTGTCTCCACCGCGCAAATAAATTACCCAATATGTCAAACCGACCATTACGCCGCCGCCGATGATATTCCCTAGGGTGACGGGAATCAGGTTATCGGTAATGAAATGGCTAACGGTTAAATGTTCAAACTGAGACGGTACCATGCCAATGGCATTCCAGAATTCCGGGGTCGCAAAATTTTTGATAACGATGCCCATAGGAATCATGAACATGTTGGCGATGCTGTGCTCAAAGCCGCTGGCAACGAACATCGCGACAGGCAGAATCATGGCAAACATTTTGTCTGTAAGCGTACGACCAGAGTAGCTCATCCATACGGCCAGACAAACCATCAGATTAGCTAAGATACCCAAGCACAATGCTTCAACAAATGTATGCTCAAGCTTGTGCTCAGCCGTTTGCAGAACGTTCAGACCCCATGCACCGTTTGCGACCATATGCTCTCCTGAGAACCAAATAAGTCCAACGAAGAAAAGCGCGCCAATCAGGTTGCCGACATAAACATTAGCCCAGTTACAGGCTAGTTGCTTCCAGGTAATACGTCCACTGGCTTTAGCAATCACGATGAGAACAGTTGAGGTAAACAAGTCTGCGCCGCAGACGACAACCAGCATGAGACCAAGGGAGAAACAAATGCCCCCGATCAATTTCGCGATGCCGAAAGGAATCGTCGCTGTCCCTGTGGTAGCCGTAATATAAAAGACGAAGGCGATCGAAATAAATACACCCGCAGTGATCGCTAAATAAAACGTCGTGCACGGTTGTTTGGTAGCTTTATAGACTCCGGCGTCTTCAGCAACTTTTGCCATAGCGGCCGGTAGTAATAGAGTGAAGGGGTTGTCAGCTTTCACACTAACTCTCTCTTAAAATTTATCAGCGTTGAGATACTAACAAAGCAGTATACGGCAAAATTTGACGTGGATCATATTGCAAGAAATTAACGGGGTGATGGGGAGGGTGGGATACTGTGATTTAATGGGTAATATATTGAATATTATGGTAAAAAAATATTTTAATTTTTACAAAAAGAGTTGAATGATAGACGTTAAACCTACCGATTTAGCGTTAATGAAAATCATGTTTTGTAGAATTTCAGTACCGCCTTGTCGAGGTAATTTAATTAAAAATTCACCATTCAATAACAATATTCTGATTATGCATCACGAATAATAAAATATTGTCCTTCAGACAACAAAATAGCCCTTTTAAATGAAGGGCTATTGGGGTTATTTACAACAGAGCGTAGACATTATTTTGACTGCCAATAACGGCGTTTCGCCTGTTGCAGCTTTTCATAGGCCGCCAGCAGTGACTGATGCGCAGGTAAAGAGGCAAAGGTATCGTCTACGGCAAACAGGCCGTAGAAGCACGCTTCGCCAGCAACGGCGGCACTGGCGACATCAACCGTCTCACTACCGTACATTTTGGTAAAGGCATCGTAGTATTCAGCGGGATTGCGTTCAGGATCGAGCGCCAACAGCAGCAGGGTTTGCAGGCAACGATAGTAATTGCTGCGTTGTGTGCTGAAGACTGAATCGTTGAAATCCTGCGTCCATTCTGTCCAAGTCAGCGCCTGATCCAGGTCGCCGCCGGCCAGCGCCAACATGGCTTTCAATTCGCCAACGCGCAGAGTGAACCAGCCATTATCTTTGCCGGTGGCAATACCAAGCAACTCGCGTACGCGGGTGAAGTCATCCAGCCCTTCGTCATCCAACTGTTGTAACAATGTCAGATACGCTTCTTGTTCCCATTTGCTGTCAGGCAGAGCCAACAGCGTGTCACGCAGATGAGCACCCATGCTGTTATTGGCCAACAGCAGATCGTCAGCAGGATAGATGTCCGACATTCCTGGTACGATGATACGGCAGGCATAAACAGCCAGATGCTCATAGTCAGCAATGTAGACCTCTTTATCTTCCTGCTTGAAGATCGCCATCAGCGTGGCGAATTCTTCTTCTGTTGACCCTTTAAAGCTCCAGTCAGCAAATTCATAATCTGCCTCTTTTTTGAACATATCCCAGGAGATCAGGCCGCTGGAATCGATAAAGTGGGTTTCCAGATTAGCGTGCTCGGCCACTTCTTCATCATCAAACGTCGGCGGAGTGAAGACATCCAGATCTTTCAGGCCGCGGCCTTGCAGCAGTTCGGTGACGGTACGCTCCAGCGCTACGCCGAAGTCAGGGTGGGCGCCGAAGGAGGCAAAGCAGGTGCCGTTGGCGGGATTAAACAGCACCACGCAGATGACCGGATATTTTCCGCCCAGTGAGGCATCGTAAGAGAAAATCGGGAAACCTTCTTTTTCCAACGTTGCAATAGCTTTGACCACGCCTGGGTAGCGGTTCAACACCTCTTGCGGGATTTCCGGCAGGCTGATGGATTCGGCAATGATGCGGTTTTTGATACTGCGCTCGAATACTTCAGACAGCCCCTGAACACGGGCTTCGTTGGCTGTGTTACCCGCGGACATCCCGTTAGAAACGTACAGGTTACCGATGATATTCATCGGAATATAGACGGTTTGCTGATCGGACTGACGGGTAAATGGCAGCGCGCAAATACCTCTGTCGGCATTGCCGGATTGCAGATCGATCAGATCGCTAGCACTCAGTTCCTGTTCAGGATCGTAAAACAGGTGTAGGCGAGCATCCAAAATCCCTTCCGGCAGAGTATCGTCTTCCGGGATCGGGAACCATTTTTCATTCGGATAGTGAACGAAATCACCGCTAGCGATAGTTTTGCCGAGGTAGAAATCAGCAAAAAAATAGTTGGTGGACAGGCGCTCGAAATACTCGCCTAACGCAGAAGCCAGAGCCGCTTTCTTACTGGCGCCTTTGCCGTTAGTGAAGCAAAGTGGGCAATCACGGTCTCGAATATGGACAGACCAGACGTTTGGCACCGGGTTCAGCCATGACGCTTCTTCGATGTTAAACCCCAGGTCCTGGAGCTGCTGTTGAAAACGGGCGATGGAATCTTCCAGGGCGGCGTCTTTGCCTGGGATAAACGTTTGAGTCATGGTGTTCACTCTTATCGAGATTAGCGGAAGCGGCATGATACGGATTTTTCTGTCTGGACTCTATGTATTCATAACAGATCGGCAACAGTGAAAAAGCACAGACTGCGTAACGTGCCGTTTTGCATAATGAAAGCGCAATAAGCGTTGCAGCCGTGATGGACGAGTGATAAAACCGATAGTAGGGTAAAAGTAGTGTGGTTATGGCGGTCGTTCCGTTATAACTACAATCGTGTAACAGCGGTGTTTTTATAATCGGCAGGTTTATAAAAATGACATTTGTAACAACGGTGATAAAAACAGTCGCTATTTTTCAGGTGTGGTGAGGGGAAATGACTCAGATTTTTAATTTTAGCGCCGGTCCAGCAATGCTGCCGGTTGAAGTACTGCGTCGTGCTGAACAGGAATTATGTAATTGGAATGGCTTGGGTACATCGGTCATGGAAATCAGCCACCGTAGTAAAGAGTTTATGCAGGTTGCTGCTGAATCCGAACAAGATCTGCGTGACTTGCTGAAAATCCCCTCCAACTACAAAGTGCTCTTTTGCCACGGCGGTGCGCGTGCGCAATTTGCGGCAGTGCCGTTAAATCTGTTGGGTGAGCGTTCAACGGCGGACTACATCGACGGTGGATATTGGGCGCACAGCGCCATCAATGAAGCAGAAAAATACTGCACACCTAACGTGATTGATGTGAAAACGCGCGTAGGCGGCCTGCGTGGTGTTAAGCCGATGCGTGAATGGCAATTGTCTGATGATGCGGCATTTGTACATTACTGCCCGAATGAAACCATTGACGGCATTGCTATTGAAGAAGAACCGGATTTTGGCGACAAAATTGTGGTCGCCGACTATTCTTCCAGCATCCTGTCTCGCCGTATTGACGTCAGCCGTTATGGCGTGATCTACGCGGGTGCGCAGAAAAATATCGGCCCTGCAGGTCTGACGCTGGTTATCGTGCGTGAAGATTTGCTGGGCAAAGCACGCCGTGAGCTGCCATCGATTCTGGATTACCAAATTCTGGCAGACAATGATTCTATGTTTAACACACCGCCGACCTTCGCTTGGTATCTGTCCGGTATGGTCTTCAAATGGCTGAAAGAGCATGGTGGTTTGGTTGAAATGGAAAAACGTAACCAAGATAAAGCCGACCTGCTGTATAGCGCGATTGACGGTAGCGACTTCTATCGTAATGACGTCGCGGTGGCGAACCGCTCTCGTATGAACGTGCCATTCTTGCTGGCGGATTCGGCGCTGGATAAAGTCTTCTTGGAAGAATCAGTTGCTGCAGGTCTGCACGCACTGAAAGGTCATCGCGTAGTGGGCGGCATGCGTGCTTCCATCTACAATGCGATGCCGTTGGAAGGCGTGAAAGCGCTGACGGAATTTATGGCCGACTTTGCACGTCGCCACGGTTAATTAAAACCGTCTCCCGATACATTTTGATTAGCCCCGGACTTTCCGGGGTTTTTATGTCCACGTTGAAAGAATAGGCTTTACATGCAGGAATCCCTGACTCTACAACCCATCAAACTGATTAACGGCACGCTTAATCTCCCCGGTTCAAAAAGTGTCTCTAATCGTGCGTTGTTGCTAGCTGCCTTGTCTGAAGGTAAAACACGACTCACTAATCTGCTAGACAGTGATGATGTTCGCCACATGCTTACTGCGTTAACGGCGCTGGGCGTTGAATATCATCTGTCATCTGACCGAACCGTCTGTGAGATTACGGGTCTGGGTGGGGCGTTTACGGCATCGCAACCGCTGGAACTGTTTCTAGGGAATGCAGGTACAGCGATGCGTCCACTGGCAGCCGCGTTGTGCCTGACAGATGGCGATATTGTTCTGACAGGCGAGCCGCGCATGAAAGAGCGCCCGATCGGGCATCTGGTCAATGCACTGCGTCAGGGCGGGGCGAAAATTGACTATCTGGAGCAGGAAAACTACCCACCACTTCGTCTACACGGTGGTTTTCAGGGCGGTGAAATCAGCGTAGATGGCAGCGTATCCAGCCAGTTCTTAACTGCGTTGTTGATGACTGCGCCTCTGGCCACGCGGGATACGCAAATTAGCATTCAGGGCGATCTGGTTTCTAAACCATATATCGATATCACGCTGTATATGATGAAGGCGTTTGGTATTGAGGTACGTAACGAGAATTACCAGCGCTTCTTTGTCACAGGTCGCCAGCAGTACCGCTCACCGGGTGATTATCTGGTTGAAGGCGATGCATCGTCGGCTTCTTACTTTCTGGCAGCGGCGGCGATTAAAGGCGGTGTTGTTCGCGTGACTGGCGTAGGCCGTAATAGCGTACAGGGTGATATTCGCTTTGCTGACGTCCTGGAAAAAATGGGCGCGACCGTGCGTTGGGGTGAGGATTATATCGAATGTGAACGCGGCGAGCTGCGCGCGATCGATATGGATATGAACCACATCCCTGATGCGGCAATGACTATCGCGACGGCGGCACTTTTTGCCCAGGGTGGGACTACCACGTTGCGTAACATTTATAACTGGCGCGTGAAAGAAACTGATCGTCTGGCAGCTATGGCGATTGAGTTGCGTAAAGTGGGGGCGGAAGTTGAAGAGGGCAACGACTATATTCGTATTACGCCGCCCGCGACGCTGAAAGCGGCAGAGATCGGTACCTACAACGATCATCGTATGGCGATGTGTTTCTCACTGGTGGCGCTGTCGGATACGCCAGTCACCATCCTCGACCCAAAATGTACAGCGAAAACTTTCCCTGACTACTTCGAGCAACTGGCGCGTCTCAGCGAGCTGGCTTAATCTTTTTCTACGGCACGGTTTCCGTGCCTTTTCTCCCGTTCTATGCGCTATTTTTTCTTTTGAACTTGCGGACTACGTTCAGATAATGTCTTATTTTTCCCGTCATTCCGGCATTAGGGTAACCTTTCTCTGTATTGATGCGTATAATGAGGCTCCGTGACGCCATAAAACGGCGTAAGCGGAACTTCCCAGTATTAAAGGAGAGCGAAATGACGGTGATGGCACCGGTAGTTACGGTTGACGGACCGAGCGGCGCAGGCAAAGGGACGTTGTGTAAGGCATTAGCTGAAGCTTTACAATGGAACCTGCTGGACTCGGGGGCTATCTATCGTGTTTTGGCTCTTGCAGCGTTACACCACCATGTTGATATCAGCTCTGAAGATGCGTTAGTTCCGCTTGCTTCTCATCTTGATGTACGTTTTGTTGCAGAAGATGGGCAACTGAAAATTATCCTTGAAGGCGAAGATGTTAGCCACGAAATACGTACTGAAGCGGTAGGTAATACGGCTTCTCAGGCAGCAGCTTTCCCACGCGTTCGCGAAGCATTATTACGTCGGCAGCGTGCATTTCGTGAAGCTCCTGGGCTGATTGCCGATGGTCGTGATATGGGAACGGTAGTCTTTCCTGATGCACCGGTGAAGATTTTTCTGGATGCCAGCGCGCAAGAACGTGCACAACGCCGTATGCTACAGTTGCAGGGGAAGGGCTTTAATGTTAACTTTGAACGTCTTTTATCTGAGATAAAAGAACGGGACGAGCGCGATCGTAGCCGCCCTGTTGCGCCGTTAGTGCCTGCTGCCGATGCGTTGGTGCTGGATTCCACGGAAATGACGATCGATGAAGTGATAGCGCGCGCGTTGGCTTACGCCCGCGAAATTTTAGCGTAATCACAGAAAACTGAATTTTTACCTCGCTGTAAGGATGCACAGCGGGGCATGTTAAACAACCCCATTGAGCAGGATGCCAGATGGACGTTAAATTGAAACCCTTAAGATTATCAAACATGACTGAATCTTTTGCTCAACTCTTTGAAGAATCCCTGAAAGAAATCGAAACCCGTCCTGGTTCCATCGTACGCGGTGTTGTTGTTGCTATTGATAAAGATGTCGTACTGGTTGACGCCGGTCTGAAATCTGAATCTGCCATTCCGGTAGAGCAATTCAAGAACGCACAGGGCGAACTGGAAATTCAGGTTGGTGATGAAGTTGACGTTGCTCTGGACGCTATCGAAGATGGCTTCGGTGAAACGCTGCTTTCTCGCGAAAAAGCTAAACGTCATGAAGCATGGCTGACGCTGGAAAAAGCTTACGAAGAAGCTGCAACGGTTACTGGTATTATCAACGGTAAAGTTAAAGGCGGTTTCACTGTTGAGCTGAACGGCATTCGTGCGTTCCTGCCAGGTTCTCTGGTAGACGTTCGTCCGGTTCGCGACACGCTGCATCTGGAAGGCAAAGAGCTTGAGTTCAAAGTTATCAAGCTGGATCAGAAACGCAACAACGTTGTTGTTTCTCGCCGTGCAGTTATCGAATCTGAAAACAGCGCTGAGCGCGATCAACTGCTGGAAAACCTGCAGGAAGGCATGGAAGTTAAAGGTATCGTTAAGAACCTTACTGACTACGGTGCATTCGTTGATCTGGGCGGCGTTGATGGCCTGCTGCATATCACTGATATGGCTTGGAAACGTGTTAAACACCCAAGCGAAATCGTCAATGTGGGCGACGAAATCACTGTTAAAGTGCTGAAATTCGACCGCGAGCGTACCCGTGTGTCCCTGGGTCTGAAACAGCTGGGCGAAGATCCATGGGTCGCTATCGCTAAGCGTTACCCAGAAAGCACGCGTCTGACTGGTCGCGTAACCAACCTGACTGATTACGGTTGCTTCGTTGAAATCGAAGAAGGCGTTGAAGGTCTGGTACACGTTTCCGAAATGGATTGGACCAACAAAAACATCCACCCATCCAAAGTTGTTAACGTTGGTGATGTAGTGGAAGTGATGGTTCTGGATATCGATGAAGAACGTCGTCGTATCTCCCTGGGCCTGAAACAGTGTAAATCCAACCCATGGCAGCTGTTCGCTGAAACCCACAACAAGGGCGACCGCGTTGAAGGTAAAATCAAGTCTATCACTGACTTCGGTATCTTCATCGGTCTGGACGGCGGCATCGACGGTCTGGTGCACCTGTCCGACATCTCCTGGAACGTGGTTGGTGAAGAAGCCGTTCGCGAATACAAGAAAGGTGATGAAATCGCCGCTGTTGTTCTGCAAGTTGACGCAGAGCGCGAGCGTATCTCTCTGGGCGTGAAACAATTGGCTGAAGACCCGTTCAATAACTACCTGTCTGTTAACAAGAAAGGTGCTATTGTTACTGGTAAAGTTACAGCAGTTGACGCCAAAGGTGCTACAGTTGAATTGGCGGATGGCGTAGAAGGCTACCTGCGAGCTTCTGAAGCCTCTCGCGATCGCGTTGAAGACGCAACGCTGGTACTGAACGTTGGCGACAGCGTTGAAGCGAAATATACCGGTGTTGATCGTAAGAACCGCGTTGTTAGCCTGTCTGTCCGTGCGAAAGACGAAGCTGATGAGAAAGATGCAATCGCAACTGTTAACAACAAGCCGGAAGAAAACAATTTCTCCAGCGCGATGGCAGAAGCATTCAAAGCAGCTAAAGGCGAGTAATCACAACGGTAGAATGAGCAACGCAAGTTGCTCATTCTTGTAACGGTAGTCAGTTATCCTGGTTATTGATAACCGCACTTGGAGGAGCTATGACCAAGTCTGAACTTATTGAAAGGCTTGCTGGACAGCAATCTCATATCCCGGCCAAAGTGGTTGAGGATGCAGTGAAAGAAATGCTCGAACAAATGGCCTCTACGTTAGCCGAAGGCGACCGTATTGAAATCCGTGGGTTTGGCAGTTTTTCACTTCACTACCGTGCACCGCGTGTAGGTCGTAATCCGAAAACGGGTGACAAAGTTGAGTTGGAAGGTAAGTACGTCCCTCACTTTAAACCGGGCAAGGAACTCCGCGACCGCGCTAATATTTACGGCTAATTGTTAGTCTTAAATACCAGCCTTATAAAAGCACCCATCTCGGGTGCTTTTTTACGTTTATCGCTATTATTTTTTTCCGCGCCATCGGTAGTCGATAACGCGGGGGAAAGCTTATTTGTTGTGACGTTCTTTCAAACGATTGATGATGGTCGCCAGATCTAAATCCTGATCCTGCAACAGCACCAACAGATGGTACATTAAATCTGCTGCTTCATTGGTCAGTTCTTCACGGTCATGCACTGTTGCCGCTAATGCTGTTTCCAATCCTTCTTCACCGACCTTTTGCGCAATGCGCTTGGTGCCGCTGGAGTATAGGCGCGCGGTGTAAGAGCTATCTGGGTCGGCATGTTTGCGCTCGGCCAACAGTTGCTCTAGCTGATAGAGGAACGTCCAGTCGCTGGCCGCAGGCGAGAAGCAACTGCTGGTGCCCAGATGACAGGTTGGTCCGATAGGGTTAACCAGAATCAGCAGCGTATCATTATCGCAGTCTGGTGTAATAGTGACGACATTCAGGAAATGGCCGGAAGATTCGCCTTTCGTCCATAACCGCTGCTTGGTTCGCGAGAAAAACGTCACTTTGCCGCTCTCTTCGGTAGCTTGCAACGCATCCTGGTTCATATAGCCCAGCATCAATACCTCACCGGATACCGCATGTTGCACAACAACCGGCAGCATACCATCCGTTTTTTCCCAATCGAGTTGGTTTCGTTGTTCGTCGTTTAGAAAGTACTCTGCACTTAACACACTCGAATCTCCACACCTTGTTGCTTAAGATATTGTTTCAGCTCGCCAATATTAATAATTTGCTTGTGAAACACCGATGCTGCCAGCGCGCCATCAACGTGGGCGGTTTGGAACGCATCCAAAAAATGTTCCATGGTGCCTGCGCCGCCGGAAGCAATAAGCGGAACGTTGCAGACATCACGCACCAGATTTAACTGGTGTAAATCATAGCCGTTGCGCACACCGTCTTGATTCATCATGTTCAGGACAATTTCACCTGCACCGCGCTTTTGCACTTCTTGTACCCAGTCCAGCGTTTCCCAGGTGGTGACCTTGGTGCGTGTTTCGTCGCCCGTATATTGATTCACATGATAGCGACCGGTAGCAGCATCATGCCAGGTATCAATCCCGACGACGATGCACTGCACGCCATAACGGTCGGCCAATCGGGTAATCAGCTCTGGGTCGGCCAGTGCCGGTGAGTTGATGGAGATTTTATCCGCACCGAAAGAGAGGATCTGACCTGCTTCTTCCACGCTTTTAATGCCACCCGCCACGCAGAAGGGAATATCGATGACTTCTGCGACACGAGACACCCAGCTCTTATCGACGACACGACCGTCGGAAGAGGCGGTGATATCATAAAAAACCAACTCATCAGCGCCTTCCTGCGCATAGCGCTGCGCCAGCGGCACGATGTCACCGATGATTTCGTGGTTGCGGAATTGAACGCCTTTGACGACCTGGCCGTTACGCACGTCCAGACAGGGGATTATCCGTTTTGCCAGCATGAGATAGCCTCCGCGACGTTAAATTTACCTTCTAACAATGCGCGACCCACGATCACGCCTTGTACACCGCTGCCGCGCAAATTGGCGATATCCGTCAGATTACCGATGCCGCCGGATGCCTGAAAGGCAATCTGCGGGTAGCGCTGACTAATTTCACGATAGAGCTCGACGTTGGAGCCGCTCAGCGTACCGTCACGAGAAATGTCAGTGCACAGTACATGCTTCAGACCAAACGGCAGATATTGTTCGACGACCTGCTCAAGCGTGGCGTTTGAATTTTCCTGCCAGCCGCTGATGGCGACGAATTTCGTGCCGTTGGCGTCGATACGCACGTCCAGTGCCAGCACCAGCGCGTCTGCGCCGTAGCGGGTGAACCATTGCTGAACGAGTTCCGGCTGCTTAACGGCGGTGGAGCCAATGACGACGCGGCTGGCACCGGCTTTTAATAACGCTTCCACGTCCTGTTCAGTACGAATACCGCCGCCGATCTGAACGGGTACGCTAACGCCAGCTAACAACGTGGTTAATAGGGGGATCTGGCGGGCAGAGGGATCTTTGGCACCGGTTAAATCTACCAAATGCAGCACACCTGCGCCTTGTTGCTGGTAATCCTGCAAGCGGGGGAGCGGATCGCTGCCGTACTGGCGCTGTTGGCCATAATCACCCTGATGCAGACGGACAACCTGCCCATCAATCAGGTCTAATGCGGGAATAATCATGACGCTCTACATCTCCAGAAAGTTTTTCAGCAGTTGCGCGCCTGCTGCACCCGAACGCTCAGGGTGGAACTGCACGCCAAAGAAGTTATCTTTTTCCAGTGCGGCGGTGAAGGCTTCGCCGTAGTTGGCCTGCGCAATGGTGTTTTCGCAAACGGGCATGGCATAGCTATGGACGAAATAGAAATAGGCACCGTCATCGATATCGCGGAACAAACGGTGTCCGGCCTTCGGAATGACCTGATTCCAGCCCATGTGCGGCAGCGGCAAGCCGTGATCAACCATCTTTTTCACCGGCGAATCAACAATGCCGAGCGTGGGAATGCCGCCATTTTCGTCGCTGTTTGTGCCCAGTAACTGCATACCGAGGCAAATACCGAGAACGGGCTGGGTGCAGGCCTTGATCAACGCAATCAGGTCGCGATCTTGCAGTTGATTCATCGCGGCCTGCGCGGTGCCCACGCCCGGTAGAAACAGTTTATCCGCTTGCAGGACAATCTCGGCCTCGCGGCTGACGACGGGCGTATACCCCAACCGCTGTACGGCGTAGGTCACAGAAGAGAGGTTAGCGCAGCCGGTATCAAGAATAACGACCTTCATCAGAGCACTCCTTTCGAACTCGGCAGCGTGTCACCCTCGACGCGGATGGCCTGACGCAGCGTGCGTCCGAAGACTTTAAACAGGCTTTCAACACGGTGATGATCGTTACGCCCTTTGGTTTTCAGGTGTAGCGTACAGGCCATGGAATAAGACAGCGAGCGGAAGAAGTGTTCGACCATTTCCGTACTTAGATCGCCCACGCGCTGGTAGCTGAACTCTGCTTTATACTCCAGATGCGGACGTCCTGAAATATCCAGTGCACAGCGTGCCAGGCACTCATCCATTGGCAAAACGAAACCAAAACGGCCAATACCGCGTTTGTCGCCCAGTGCTTTATTCAACGCTTCGCCCAGCGCCAGACCGGTATCTTCCACCGTGTGGTGATCGTCAATGTACAGATCGCCTTTTACTTCAATGTTCATACGGAATCCGCCGTGAGTGGCGATCTGATCCAGCATGTGATCGAAGAAACCGACGCCGGTGTTGATTTTGCTGCCGCCTTCCTGATCCAGCCAGACGTTCACATCAATTGCGGTTTCACGCGTGACGCGGTTGACGTGGGCATGACGGTTACGCTTGGTCAACTGGTTGGTAATCGCTTGCCAGTTCAGGCTGCCACGCTGGTAGAGCAGGCCGGTAATGCCCATATTTTGTGCTAATTGAATATCGGTCTGGCGATCGCCGATGACGTAGCTGTTCGCCACATCCATCAGGCCGTTGTTCAAATAGGCCGTCACCAGTTCGGTCTTAGGTTTGCGGCAGGTGCAATTATCTGCTGGCAAATGCGGGCAGATCAGCACTTGCTCAAAACGGATGCCCTGCGATGTCAGAATCTGCATCATCAGGTTGTGCGGTGGATCGAAGGTTTCCTGCGGAAAACTCTCGGTTCCCAACCCATCCTGATTTGTAATCATCACCAGCGTGTAACCGGCTTTTTGCAGCGCCAGCAGCGAGGGAATGACATCTGGTTCCAGCGCCAGTTTATCCAGACGGTCAACCTGAAAATCCTCAGGTGGTTCAGCAATTAATGTTCCGTCACGGTCGATAAAGAGGTATTTCTGGCCCACGTGAGCTCCTTAAAATTAAGCGTTGATGCCCGGCAATGATTGTAATGCAGCAACAACGCGTTCACATTCGTAGCGGTTGCCGATAGTAATGCGCAAGCAGCCTGCGAGGCTGGGTTGCTTATTTTGGTCACGTAAAATAATGCCCTGATCCCACAGCGTTTTAAATACAGCAGGGGAAGCGGTAACGCGCACCAGCAAATAGTTACTCTCGCTGGGGAAGATTTCTTCAATGCAGGAAATGTCTTTTAAGGCGGCGCTCAGCCAGCGGCGGTTGGCGGTAACCTCTGCAACATTCGCCTTCATTTTGGCGATCCCTTCCTGGCTCAACGCCTGCGCCGCGATATCTGCTACCGGGGTGGACAGCGGATAAGGGGCGATCACCTTCAGCAAAAGTTGAATCACCTCTGGGTTTGCCAGCGTAAAGCCACAGCGCAATCCAGCGAGTGAAAAGGCCTTGGACAAGGTCCGCAGAATCACCAAATGAGGAAACTCAGCCAGCCAGACCGCGGTGGACGCCTGCGGACAGAATTCAATGTAGGCCTCATCGATAACGACCAACGCTTTTCCCTGTGCCAGCGTGAGCAACTGACGTAAATCTGCCGGTGCAATCAGGTTGCCAGTCGGGTTGTTCGGGCTGCAAACGTAAATGACCTTGGTGCTGTCCAATTGTGCTTCAATCGCATCGAGATCTAACTGCCAGTCTGCTTTGCTTGCCGCAGTGCGGCGCTCCACGCCAAATGTTTCGGCGCTAACGGCGTACATGCCGTAAGTCGGGGGACAGAAAAGAATCGCGTCTTTCCCCGGTTCACAGAATGCGCGAATCAGCAGTTCTATCCCTTCATCAGCGCCGCGGCTAACCAGAACCTGTTCCGGCGTTACGCCCGCATACTCGGCATAGCGGTTGATCACCGTTACTGGCTGGCATTCTGGATAGCGGTTCAACGTCTGCAACGTTAACTGATACTCAGGCGCTTGAGGATATTCATTGGCATTCAGCCAGACATCACCATTGCCGCCCAAACGACGGGCAGACATGTACGGTGTCAATGCGCGTACGTTGGCGCGTGCCAGTTCTTCAATACTACTCATGCTTGCTCCTTTAGTGCGGCAACACGCAGGGTAACAGCGTTTTTGTGGGCGGTCAGTTGCTCGGCCTGTGCCAGAATTTCTATCGTTGGTGCCAGTTGCAGTAACCCTTGCGGCGTGAGCTGCTGTACGGTCATGCGTTTCTGAAAATCGGCCAAACCGAGGCTTGAATAGGTTGAGGTATAGCCATAGGTCGGCAAAACATGGTTAGTGCCGGAGGCATAGTCACCTGCGGATTCCGGCGACCAGTCGCCAAGAAACACGGAACCCGCGCTGGTGATGCTATCAACCAGTGATTCGGCGTCGCGCGTCTGGATGATCAGGTGCTCTGGACCATATTGATTGCTGATTTCAACGCACTGTGCCAAATCTCGCGCGACGATAACCCGGCTGCTGGCAAGTGCCTGACGCGCGATGTCCGCGCGGGACAATTGCGTGAGCTGCTCTTCAACGGCGTCCGCCACGGCTTTGGCCATTGCTGCGTCGGGCGTGAGCAGGATGACCTGTGAATCTGGGCCGTGCTCTGCCTGCGACAGCAGATCAGACGCGACAAACGCAGGCGTCGCACCGCTGTCGGCGATCACCAACACTTCGGATGGCCCTGCGGGCATATCAATGGCCGCGCCATCGAGCTGCTGGCTAACCTGACGCTTGGCTTCCGTGACGTACGCATTGCCGGGGCCAAAAATTTTATCGACTTTCGGCACGCTCTCTGTGCCAAATGCCATCGCAGCAATCGCTTGCGCCCCACCAAGCTGAAAGACTTCTTTAATACCGCACAGCTGTGCGGCATATAAAATTTCATCGGCAATCGGCGGCGGTGAGCACAGCACCACACGACCGCAGCCAGCGATGCGTGAAGGTGTTCCCAGCATCAACACGGTCGACGGTAGAGGGGCCGAGCCCCCCGGAATATAAAGGCCGACAGTCGCGATAGGGCGAGTGAGCTGCTGGCAACGAACGCCCGGCTGTGTTTCGATATCGACAATCGGCAGCTTTTGCGCGTTGTGGAATGTCTCGATATTACGCACGGCGATTGACATCGCCTGTTTTACTTCATCACCCAGACGGGCGGAGGCAGCGGCAATTTCGGCATCGGTGACGCGAATCACATTCACCTGAACCTTATCGAACTGTGCGCTGTAGTCACGTAAGGCGCTATCACCACGGTTTTTCACGCTTGCCAAAATATCGCTCACGACGGCGGTAATACGGTCTGATGCGGAAATGGCCGGGCGTGTCAGCAACTGACGCTGCTCTTCTGCTGAGCAGCGCTGCCAGTCAACGATCGTGCTGAAACTGCCGATGCTTTTGGTGTTGTCAACCATTGTCATCACTCCATCATTTTTTCAATGGGCAGGACCAGAATAGAGCTGGCACCTAACAATTTCAGCTTTTCCATGGTTTCCCAGAACAGCGTTTCGCTGCTGACCATGTGCATGGCAACACGGCTTTGATCGCCAGCCAGCGGCAGAATGGTCGGGCGCTCAGCACCGGGCAGTAGGGCAATGACTTCTTCCAGACGTTCGCTAGGCGCATGCAGCATGATGTATTTGGATTCACGCGCCTGAATCACGCCTTGCATACGGGTCAGCAATTTATCGATCAGTTGCTGTTTCTCCGCAGGCATCTCGCCGTCACGCTGAATCAGGCAGGCTTTGGAGCGGTAAATGACTTCGACTTCGCGCAGGCCGTTGGCTTCCAACGTGGCACCGGTTGATACCAAATCGCAGATGGCATCGGCCAGACCCGCACGCGGTGCGACTTCGACGGAACCGTTAAGCAGACAGGATTTGAAATTAATAGATTTTCTGTCGAGATATTGTTTAAGCAGGTGAGGATATGAGGTGGCAATACGTTTGTTTTGCAGGCATTCAGGGCCGGTATAGGCTTCGTCCAGTGGCATCGCCAGCGACAGGCGGCAGCCGCCGAAATCCAGACGGCGTAGTGTGAAGTAACGCGGATCTTCACCTTGAGCGCGGCGGTTTAACAGTTCTTCTTCTAATACGTTTTCACCGATGATGCCCAGGTCGACCACGCCATCCATCACCAAACCGGGGATATCGTCATCGCGAACGCGCAGGATATCAATCGGCATATTTTCTGCGAATGCGATCAGACGCTGTTGCTGCAAGTTGATTTTGATACCGCAGCGTGCCAGCAACTCGCGTGAATCATCGCTCAGGCGGCCTGACTTCTGCATTGCTATCCGTAAACGTGTTTTATCCAGCATGGAAACCTCATTAACCTGTCAAATTTAAATGTCTAGAAATATAGCGAGCATAAAAAAACCCTCGGAAGATGATCTTCCGAGGGCTCTCTTTGTGTTCTGCGCCACTGGAAGATCTGAACGTCTTCCAGCACCAATTGCCCGAAAGACTAATCAGGATGATGGTGATGATGGTGGCTAAACAGAACGCGTGTCATAATATGTCTCTTTGTTGTGTCAGTATTTATTAAATGAATATCGATTTACTTGTCGAATAACCTAAACCATGTGCGGGTTGTTGTGCAACATCTTTTTAGCAGATATGGGAAGTTCGCTTTTATTGGGCGATACGCCAGCATAATCGTGCGGGGTATCGGTCTTTGATAGGCAGAAAAGCCTGTTGAAATCGGAAAGGTGCCGTAGCGATGGACATGAAAGCCGTTTACTCTGTAGGCATCGGTGTTAATCACAGGCTCCTTGCAGGGGAGAACGGCAGATGAAAAAAGTATCGATTGTGGGATTGGGTTGGCTAGGTATGCCACTGGCTCTGGCGCTGAATGGGCATGGTTACCACGTGGTGGGAACGAAAACGACCTCTGATGGCGTTGAAGCTGCGAGGATGAGCGGGATTGAATGCTATCAATTGACGCTGACGCCTGAACTGGAATGTGACGCTGACGAACTTAGCGCACTACTACAGGTTGACGTGTTGATCGTGACGTTGCCCGCCAGCCGAACGGCGGAAGGAGGCGACGGGTATGCACAAGCGGTACAGCAATTGGTGAATATGGCTCGTGTGTATCATGTCCCGCGTATTATCTTCACCAGTTCAACCTCGGTTTATGGCGATAGCAGCGGCACGGCAAGAGAAACCTCGCCGTTACAGCCGACGACGGTCGCAGGGAAGACGCTGGTATCCCTCGAACAGTGGTTGCAACATTTACCGGATATCTCCGTGGATATCTTGCGTCTTGCGGGGCTGGTCGGTGGCGATCGTCATCCTGGGCGTTTCCTTGCAGGGAAAACCAACCTGCCGCATGGCAATCATGGCGTGAATTTGGTGCATCAGGAAGATGTGCTGGCGGCGATCCTGTTACTGCTTAAGCTTCCGAACGGTGGGCATATCTACAACCTGTGCGCGCCAGAACATCCTGCCAGGCAAGATTTTTATCCTGAACAGGCACGCCGATTACAGGTATCTCCGCCACAGTTTGCACCCGTGACCGATAGCGCTCAGGGTCGAATTGTCGATGGGCAGCGTATCTGCCATGAGCTTGGGTTTGACTATCAGTACCCTAATCCTTCAACGATGCCGTTGAACGAGAGTTCGCCGCGTTAAGAATTCGTGTTGTGATGCGCCCGGAGAGCGTGCGGCTATCCGGGCGGGAGGTATTAGAACGACGTCCAGTCGCTTTCTGATGAAAGCGTTTTTTTGTCTGTCGTTGGCATACGTTGTGGCAACGCGTGCCGTGGTGTTGCGGGTGACGTGAGTGAAGCTGCGCGGTTGTCGGATTGAGACACGCGGAAGTGCTCAAGTAATTTCTCTAGCAGCACGGCCTGTTCTTCCAGCGAATTGGCGGAAATAGAGGATTCCATCACCAGCGAGGCGTTTTGCTGTGTGGTGGTGTCCAGTTCGCTGATTGCCTGTGCAATTTGCCCAATTCCCCGGCTCTGTTCTTCAGAGGCGGATGAAATTTCCCCCATAATATCGTTCACGCGGGAAACGGAATCGACGATTTGCTCCATAGTTTCTCCGGCAACGGCAACAAGGTGGCTACCTGCATTGGTACGTTCGACCGATTCTGAGATCAGTGCTTCGATGTCTTTGGCAGCCTGAGAGCTGCGCTGCGACAAACTGCGTACTTCGCCCGCGACCACAGCAAAACCACGACCTTGTTCACCGGCTCGAGCGGCTTCTACCGCGGCGTTTAGCGCCAGGATGTTGGTCTGGAAGGCAATACTGTTGATAACGGTGGTGATATCGGCAATTTTTCTGGAACTGGCCGCGATATTGTCCATGGTCGTTACCACTTGTTTCACAACCTCACCACCTTTAAGCGCATTTTGGGAGGCATCGGCAGCGATCTGGCTAGCATGTTTGGCATTGTCGGCATTGTTTTTCACCGTCGAGGTGAGTTCTTCCATGCTGGCTGCGGTTTCAACGACTGCCGCTGACTGCTGTTCGGTGCGTGATGAAAGATCGCTATTGCCTGTGGCAATTTTACTCGCTGATAGGCTGACGCTGCCGACGCTGTCCCGTACTTCGGAAATAACGTGGCGTAACTGTTCATTCATCGTCCCCATGGCGTGGGTGAGTCTTCCCAGTTCATCGTGGCGATCGGTATGAATCGTTGTGGTCAGGTCGCCACTGGCAATGCGTTCTGCCAGCGACAGGTTATGGATGATGGGACGGGTGATAATCCGGGTAATGTAGATTGAAATGATGATACCGATAATGACGGCAATGAGGCCGATAATCATCGTAATGGTGGCGGAGTTATAGGCTAACTCATCATTTTTGGCTTTGATTATGGCGGTCAGCGCATTAATGTCTGCGCTACTTTTCGTTCCTGCTCTCATGACCCGCGTTTCTGCTTTTTTCACGTCATCGAAAGCGGTGTAGTAGTTCGCATTGAGCTGTTGGTATTGCTTAACGTAATTGCGTAATGCGTCAGCTTGATCTTTCAAGTCAGTCGATAAAAGCGGTAATGCCTGATAGGCTGATTCCATTTCTGCATAACGAGTATTCAGCGCGGTTACTGTTTTCTCATCTTTTGTTATTTGCAGTTCATAACTCAGTTTTTGCACTTCACTTAACAAGAAGGCCAGCTTGCTCATCGCGTAATAAGCATCATTATCGGGGAATGAACTCGTGTTATGAATGGTTTGTGTAAAAGGCTCTAACGTAGCTTGTGTATGTAATACATTGACATTTTCTTGAATTCCAACGACTTTTAGTGTTGCGGTGGACATTGCGGAAACCGATGCCTGAAATTCCTCTAAATTTTCTTTTAAGTTTTTGATGTGATTTAATTCATCTGTGCTCCAAGCCAGATTTTTTGCACTGTCAGTTAAATCTGTCGCGCTCTTGACAAATTTTGCTAGAATATCTTTTGTTTTCTCATCAGGTGCGTAGAAATATTTAACACGATTTATTTTTGCCTGAAAAACCTCAATGTTGACGCTATAAATAAGATTGGTCTTTTCATAAATATCTTTAATGTCTTTAAATCTCTTTGCGCTAAGTGTCGAGGCAATAATAACGAGTAATAAAATAATGCCAAACCCCGCATACAATTTATGTGCGATCTTTGTGTTACGAATTCGACTAGCAAGATGTTGCATTATAACTCCCCATGTATGACGCTTTTTTAGCAAAAATATTGTTCACAATTTTATTGCTAACCACTATGGGTTATCGGGCTATGTTATTGCGATGTTAGTGTCAGATTAGGAGATAATAACGTTTTGTGATGGGTGTCAAAAAACACTGTGCAGATGCATGGTGTTTTATGTGGATATGGCTAAAACAGCGTAGTCTGATGATTATTTGGTAGTTTATTTATTAGTGATAAGGCGTTAAGTTGTAAAATCCAGCCCTGACGCGATATCAGGACTGGGAGGTAAAACGTTAGAAGGTTGTCCAGCCTGCGTCCTGTGCTTGTTTTGACGCCGGTGGTAAGTGTTTCTGCTGGGGCGACAAACTTGAGGTATTTGCTTTGGGTTGACGTCCCTCGTGAGTAGACAGGCGAAAGTTTGCCACCATACTTTCCAATATTGCAGACTGTTCCTCCAGCGAGTTAGCGGAGATTGACGACTCCATCACCAGTGCCGCATTCTGCTGCGTGGTGGTATCAAGTTCACTGATGGCGCGGGAAATTTGCTCAATGCCACGGCTTTGTTCATCGGAGGCGGAGGCGATTTCCCCCATGATGTCGTTGACCTGCGAGACGGAGGAGACGATCTGATCCATCGCGGTTCCCGCGTTGGCCACCAACCGCGTTCCCACATTGATACGTGACACCGACTCGGATATCAGGTTGGCAATCTCTTTTGCCGCTTGGGACGTGCGTTGAGAAAGCGTCCGTACCTCGCTGGCAACCACGGCGAACCCACGCCCTTGCTCTCCGGCTCTCGCGGCTTCTACGGCGGCGTTGAGCGCCAGAATATTAGTCTGGAAAGCGATGCTGTTGATAACGGCGGTGATGTCGGCAATCTTGTGCGAGCTTTCTGAAATGCCCGACATGGTATCCACCACATCTCGTACCACTTCGCCGCCCTTGTGGGCATTTTGTGAGGCTTCGGTGCTGATTTGGCTCGCTTGTTTGGCGTTCTCGGCATTGTTTTTAACGGTCGAGGTGAGTTCTTCCATGCTGGCGGCGGTTTCCACTACGGCGGCAGATTGTTGCTCGGTGCGTGAGGAGAGATCGCTATTACCCGCGGCGATCTTGGCTGCGGAGGTTGAAACGCTGTCCACACTGTCACGCACATCGCTGATCATATGGCGCAACTTTTCGTTCATCCTTCCCATTGCAGCGGTTAACTGACCCAGTTCATCATCACGGTCGACTGTGATTGTTGAGGTCAAATCGCCTGCGGCAATTTTTTCTGCCAGAGAGAGGTTATGAATTACGGGGCGGGTGATTTGGCGGGTAATCAGCAGTGAGATGATAATACCGATCACGACGGTGATGAGGCCAATGATCATCGTGATGGTAGCGGAACCGTATGCCAGCGCATCATTCTTCTCTTTGACGATAGTGATAATCGATTTAATGGAGGCGCTGCTTTTATCTCCGCCGACCTTCACGCCGTCTTCTGTTTTTTTCAGGTCATTGACGCTCTGAAAGTAGTCATTGTTGAGTTTTTTATAGCTGGTGGCATAGCTTCTCAGGCTCTCTACGGCGACCTTCTGTTCCGGTGCCAGCGCAGCAGTGACG
Organism: Pectobacterium araliae; assembly: GCF_037076465.1. Lineage (NCBI taxonomy): Bacteria > Pseudomonadati > Pseudomonadota > Gammaproteobacteria > Enterobacterales > Pectobacteriaceae > Pectobacterium > Pectobacterium araliae. The sequence continues at coordinate 1,961,895 of NZ_AP028908.1, forward strand.
GCCTGGTAGTTACTGTCAAAGCGGCCAAAAGCTTCATCGAACTTCTTCGCGGCATCGGCATTTTGCCTGAGCTGCAACGCATACGAAGCCTGTTTCAATTCTGCAACCTGCGTGACCAGATCCTCCGTCTGGTACTGTGTTACGTTATCAGAAGACTGCTGGCGTAGTCTGGCGTAAAAATTCGCAGTAATGTTTTGCCCGTTGGCGGCACTGATCTTGTCACGGTTTTCTACCACGCGCTGCGTGGCTTTCCCCATCTCGGTGATAGCATTCTGGAATTCGGTCAGGTGCTGGCCGAGATCGTTGACAAGAGTTGCCCCTTCTGGACTCCATGAGAGCGTTTTCGCTTCAGTGGTTAATTCTGACGCGTGTTTAACAAAGCCCGCCATGGTTTCACGCGATTTTTCATCATAGGAGTAAAAATACTTCAGGCGGTTTATTTTGGCCTGAAAGACTTCGATGTTGATGTTGTAAATAAGATTGGTTTTCTCATAGATATCGCGAATTTCCCTGAAGCGTCCTGCGCTGAGTAGCGATGCAATGATAACCAGTAGCAGGATGACCCCGAACCCAAGATAAAGCTTTTGGGATATTTTAAGATTTCTGATTTTTTTGGCTAAGAACATGTTGTCTCTCCAGGGATGAATTACTGGTATCAAGTAGCAAACTAATAAGGTATGACCCATAGTGCTTATCGGATTTATGACGCTTTTTTTTAGTGTGAGTGAAGAAACTAATAATAATTTGTGAGGCTTCTCTCTCACTATTGGACAACTGCACAGCAAGTAAGGGGGGTATTACCAATAAGCGTTACTTTGGTCGTTATCAGAATAAACACAGGAAATTGTGATTATTTTTTAATCTTTAAAAAATCGGGAAGAAAGTGGTTAATTTGGAAATATATTGAAATACAAATGGAATGAAAATAATGAATGGTTAAATTTTGTCTTAATGCTGGCGCGCGGAACGATGAGTTAATAACGTTACCCTTTCATCGGACTTTTTTTATCTTACTTTTCATCGCACACCGTCGTCTGGCTTTGCCGGATACGCTATGGCGGCGAATGGTACCGTCATAGCGTACGGGCTGCGGCACCTACAGGGTGCCCTTCATACGGTATAACCGACGCGGGTGGCCAATTTTGCCGTAACGCATTTCGATATCGAGGAATTGGTTCTCGACGCAGAACTCGAGGTAGCGGCGCGCCGTGGTTTTACTTAGCCCGGTTTTCTCGACAATCTCATCGACAGAATAGAGCGTCTCGTCTCCCTCATTGGCAAAAATCTGTTTGATCAGTCCCAGTGTGTTCTCCTCAATACCTTTTGCTGACGAAGAGGGCGCAGCGCCGGACGATTGCAACTGATAAAGAATATCGACGTTCTGCTGATCGACAACTTTGTAGGTATGCTGGGTTTTTACAAATTGAATAAAGCGTTCCAGCGAAGAACGCAGCCGTGGGTAAGAGAGTGGTTTGATTATGTAGTCAAAAGCCCCACAGCGAATCGCCTGAGCGCAGGTATTCATATCGCTGGCAGCGGTAATAAATATGACGGAGCAGTCCATCCCTTTCAGCAGTTGGCTTTCAATCAGCGAAACCCCTTCGCCGTCGGGCAAATAATTATCTAGCAGGATTAAGCGAGGCCTGTGCTGCTGAAGGAGCTTTTTGGCTTCAAAAAGTGTAGCGGCAATCCCTACGACGCGCAGATTGAAATTTTTTTCAATAAATTCAGCATGAATATTTGCCAGCTTACTTTCATCTTCAACGATTAAGACATCGAAATGTTCAGTGTGCTGCATGGTATGAATCCCTGTTAGTATCTGAAAGATAAAGAAGATCTAGTGCCCGTACACCCGTCATTCTCCAAATGGCTTGTGCGTTGTTCAACACACGGCAACTCAAATTATTTGGAGGATAGCGGTATAAATAGGGAAAATATGCTGCCGTTCGGCTGGTTGGCAGAAACTTCAATAATTCCCCGAGCCTGGTTTACGTAGCTGGCGACCAGATGCAGTCCCAGCCCGTGATCACCTTGCGTTTTACTGGTCACACCCATTTCAAACAGGCAATCGGCAATGGCCGGATCGATCCCTGTTCCCTGATCCGCGACTTCAATGACCAACTCTTGTTCACTGTCATAGATGTATATTTCGACAGGATAATGCGGCGTAGCCATGGCCAATGTGGCTTCCATCGCGTTATCCAGCAAGTTACCAATGATGGACATCAGCTCCGTTTCACTCAGTGCGGCAGGAATATGGGTGAGCTGGCAGCGTGGGTCGAAAACAATCTCAATGCCTTTTTCTCGTGCTGTCGCGTACTTGCCTAGCAGCAGCCCGCATAATGCTGGCGAACAGAAGCGGCGCGAAACAAAATCCAGCACCACCTGTGCACTTTCCGACTGCGCTTCAATATATTTGATCGCTTCGTCATAGCGTTTGAGGTGCAGCAGCCCAGCCAGCGTCGCGGTCCAGTTCAACTGCTCATGCCGCAGAATGCGCAGGCTATTCGCGTAACGCTTCACCTGACTGAGCTGCATGCTCAGTGTATGAATATCGTTTTTACTGCGGAAGCTGATGACCCAGCCTTGAAGCTCATCTTCTAGCATAATCCGCACCCGGCTGGCGATGACGGTGGCGTGATTAAAGCGACAAATTTCATCGTGAGTGTCGCTGTTCCACATCGCTTCACCGGAGAAGAAGGGGACGGGTTTAATGACGGTATCAATCGGCTTGCCGCGCAACAGATAGGAAGGTTCATTTAGTCCGAGGATTTCTTTGGCAGCATGGTTAATGGCGGCAATGCGGTGCTGTTTGTCGATCGCGATGACCCCTTCGTAGATCGATTCGAGTAACGCTTTCTGCTGCCTGACCAGCATGCGGATCTCAAGGGGTTCAAGACCAAACATCTGTTTTTTCAGATTACGTGAGAACCACCAGGAAAAGATAAACAGCGCGACAAACATCGCCAGAATGGCCAGCAGAATACGTGCTAGTTTACTGAACGTCAGGCTATCGATGTGAGTTTTCAAATAGCCCACGGAGACAATGCCGATCACCTGACCATCAGCAATGATGGGCGCTTTACTGCGTAGTGAGATGCCGATGCTGCCGTGGCGCACCGTGATAGCACTTTTTCCCTCTAATACATCGAAATTGTCTCCGCCGACCATCTGTGTGCCGACGAGTTGGTCATTCTCCGCATACTCAGAATGAAACAGGTGGCGCGCTTGACTATCGCCGATCACGATATAACTTGCATCGCTGCGTTGTTTTAATTGCCGAGCAAGGATATATATCTGTTTGATATTTCTATTTTTTACTGACTCGACTAGTGATGGGATGATGGCGATCTCTCTGGCCTGTACCTGCGCGCGCGTACCCAGCTCAGAATAGAGTTGTTTATCGATATCGTGATAATAATAAACACCTGCCATCAGCAGTAACAAAGAGAAGAAGACGATCAAATAGATAAACAATTTGATATGAAAAGAAAGTCTCACTCTCATGATGTGGGGTAGCCTACTGGTTAACTAAAAATAGCTACTGAATTTATCACGAATGCTAATCAGATTGGACTGAGAGGAAAAAAGTTGTGAGCAATAACACGTTTAAATCTGTTGTTGCCAATATGGTATGAGTAATAAATAGATAAAATTAAACGACTCCGTTTTCTTTAATAAACAACTTAATCACTTTTTATCAACATAATCACTTTTAGGAAATAAACACCATAAAAACCATAAAATCCTTAAAGTTTATTTTGAACAGAAAAACGTCTAACTGTCTGCGCAATAAACGATTATCGAATATAAATCATAAAAACCATAAACGCCTTTAAAACTCATTTTTTAATTTGAAGGGAATCACATAATAATAGATATCCGCCCCCTATGATGCACGGACAAAATAAAACGGGGACTAAGTTATGAGCACAACTGATGATTCATATATTGTGGTAAATAATGAGGCGGCTGGGAAGGCCTCATTAAAGGAAAAATGGTGGCACGTTCTGGATACCTACAAAGTCGGTATTATTCCAGTGCCACTTTTTGTGCTGGCGGGGGTATTAATCGGCATCGACTGCCTGAGTGGTAAGTTACCGAGCGATATCGTCGTGATGGTGGCGACGCTGGCATTCTTCGGATTTGCCTGTGGTGAATTTGGCAAGCGTCTACCGATTATCGGCAAGATGGGGGCGGCGGCAATCTGTGCAACCTTCATCCCTTCGGCGATGGTGCATTATGGCCTGCTGCCGGATGTTGTTGTGGAATCTACGACCAAGTTCTACAAGAGCACCAACATTCTTTATCTCTATATCTGCTGCATTATTGTCGGCAGCATCATGAGTATGAATCGGCAGACGCTGATTCAGGGCTTCCTGCGTATTTTCTTCCCGATGCTGTGTGGTGAAGTGGCTGGGATGCTGGTGGGGATGGGCGTGGGTATTGCGCTAGGTCTGGATCCGTTCCAAATTTTCTTCTTCCTGATTCTGCCAATTATGGCGGGTGGGGTAGGTGAAGGTGCTATTCCGCTGTCTATCGGCTATGCCACGATCCTGCACATGGATCAGGGGGTTGCTCTGGGACGTGTCTTGCCTATCGTGATGTTGGGCAGCCTGACGGCCATTATCCTTGCCGGTGTTCTGAATCAACTGGGTAAACGCTACCCACACTTGACTGGCGAAGGCGAATTGATGCCGAATAAAAGCAATAACCTGGGTAACGGCGAAAGCAGTGCTCCGGCTTCTGGCTTTAGTGGCAAAGCAGACGTAACGACGATTGCCTCAGGCGCGCTGTTAGCAATCCTGCTGTATATGGTGGGTATGCTCGGTCACAAAGTGGTTGGTCTGCCTGCACCGGTTGGCATGCTGTTCGCTGCGGTGCTGGTGAAGTTGGCCCATGGTGTTTCACCGAAAATGTTGGAAGGTTCTCAGGTTGTTTACAAGTTCTTCCAGACCTCTGTGACGTATCCGATTCTGTTTGCTGTCGGGGTGGCGATTACACCGTGGCAGGAACTGGTCAACGCCTTCACGATTCAAAACCTGCTGGTGATTATCTCTACCGTAGTGACGTTGGTCGGGACCGGTTTCTTGGTGGGTAAAAAGATCGGTATGCACCCGATTGATGTTGCCATTGTTTCCTGCTGCCAGAGCGGACAGGGTGGTACGGGTGACGTCGCGATTCTGACCGCGGGTAACCGTATGGTGCTGATGCCATTTGCGCAGATCGCAACGCGTATCGGCGGCGCGATTAACGTGTCGATTTCACTGCTGGTGCTCGCCAACTTTTTAGTCTGATGTCATTCAGAAAATAAAAAGAGGCTGAGAAAAATAAGTATTACGTTGAAAAAATGTGTTGAGTTAACGAAATAAAACCGCCATTGCGCGTGGGGTTATTTTGCACAGGAAATATTATGAAACTTGCAAGCTATCGTTATAACGGTAAAGACAGTTACGGCATTTATACTCCAACGGGATTAATCGATCTCGGCGGTAAAATTGGCCACCGTTACCCCGACCTGAAAGCATTACTGGCACAGAATGCATTACATGTCGCACATGAATTTAGTATGAGTACGCCGGATATTGCGGTCACCGATGTCACGTTCTTACCGGTTATTACCGCACCAGGGAAAATACTGTGCGTGGGGATGAATTATGCCGCTAAGCGTCAAGAATTTAATGAACTGAATCCTGCACCCACGTTATTCGTGCGCTTCGCAGATTCGCAAACCGGACACGCGACACCCGTCATCAAACCGCATTATTCCAGCGAATTTGATTATGAGGGCGAGCTGGCGGTCATTATCGGTAAAGGCGGACAGAATATTTCTCAGGATGTCGCACTTTCTCATGTCGCAGGGTATAGCTGCTACATGGATGGCTCTGCGCGTGACTGGCAGCATAGCTGGTTTACCGCCGGTAAAAACTGGCAGAAAACCGGTGCGTTCGGCCCTTATCTGACCACCACGGATGAAATTCCCGACCCGCATGTGTTGGCGATCCGCACGTATCTGAATGGCCGCATGGTGCAGGACGACAATACCAGCAGCATGATCCACAAAGTTGCTGAATTGATTGAATACATTAGTACCTTCACTGAGTTGAGTGCTGGCGACGTGATCATCACGGGTTCGCCGGGCGGCGTGGGTAAAAAACGCAATCCGCCGCTGTTTATGAAGGCGGGTGACTGCATTGAAGTTGAAATCGAAAACATCGGCCATTTGCGTAACACGATAGTGGATGCGGCAGCACCAGTGAAATCGGTTCCGATCACTGCTGAAGTCGCTGCGCACTAAGTTCAGGTGCTGGGTTTGTCGGTGTGAAAACCGGCAAGCCTGCAATGAATGCCCTAACTAATTTGAGTTGCAGGAAGAACCGTGATGTATGCCAATGATTCCGTCTTTTTTGACACGCTGGATGTGCGCCTTCGGGAGCAGGAGAGGGACGCCGTACGCCAGTTCCTTGCACACTGCCAGCTCGGCATGGATGACGATATTGACATCGTTGTTGTGGGTAAACTGGGTGGGCGACTGATCGCCTGCGCGGGTTTGGCTTCCAACACCATTAAGTGCGTTGCGGTCGATCCTGAATTCAGGCACCTCAATCTGGGTGTACAGGTGGTGAATGAAGTGATGCAACAGGCAGCGCAGCGCGGCCACTTTCACCTGTTTCTCTATACCAAGCCGGAAAATGTCGACATCTTCCGGGGATGTGGTTTCTACCCGTTAGCCTGTTATCAGGACAGCGCGATGCTGATGGAAAATACACCGATTGGTATCCAGCAATATTGTCAGTCTTTGGCAGATTGCGCGCAGCCTGAGTCGCTCACGATGCAAACCGAGAAAAAGATCGGCGCGATTGTCATGAATGCGAATCCCTTCACGTTGGGTCATTGCTATCTGGCGGAACACGCGGCACAGTCGTGTGATTGGCTGCACGTATTTGTGGTTCGGGAAGATGTTTCCTTTTTCCCATTCAGCGAGCGCCTGGAGATGGTACAGCGCGGCGTAGAACACATCCCTAATCTGACGGTACATGCTGGTTCGAACTACATGATTTCTAAAGCGACGTTCCCCGGCTATTTCCTGAAGGAAGAAAAACTGATCACCCGCGCCCATGCGGCGCTCGATCTCATTATTTTCAGGAAATATATCGCACCAGCCCTCGGTATTACTCAGCGCTTCGTCGGCACCGAACCCTTTTGCCCAGTGACGAATCAGTACAACCAGGATATGCACTACTGGCTGGAGAAAGACCAGACGGTGTCTGCCCCCGCGTTAAGCGTGGTTGAAATTGAACGTAAACGGCAAACCTCAGGACTGGCCATTTCCGCTTCGGAAGTCAGAAAATTACTCAAACTTCGGCAGTACAGCCGTATTCGGGACATCGTGCCAACCTCAACTTTTGAGCATTTACAGCACTATTACGAACCCGAGTACGCATAATTAAAATTAATCAGGATAAATCTATGAAGATTGTTAAGGAGTCTCTGGCAGGCACCTTTGAGTCCAGCGATTTGCTGGTCAAAGTGGCACCGGCAGACGGGAAGCTCACTGTGGTCATCAACAGCGAAGTCATTAAGCAGTTCGGTCATCAAATTAAACAGGTCGTAGATGACACGCTGAAAGCGCTGGGCGTAGAGGAAGGGACGATCATTGTGGATGACAAAGGCGCGCTGGATTGTGTCATCCGTGCTCGCGTGCAAAGCGCGGTACTGCGCGCTACAGACGGACAGCAGATTGAATGGGAGATATTATAATGAATAAGCTTCGCCGCAGTATGTTATTCCTCCCAGGCGCAAATGCCGCCATGCTGTCCAATGCATTTATCTATAAACCAGACTCCATTATGTTCGATCTGGAAGATGCGGTGTCACTGCGAGAGAAAGATACCGCGCGCCTGCTGGTTTTTCATGCGCTCCAGCATCCGATGTACCGCGATATTGAAACCGTGGTGCGGATCAACCAACTGAGTACGCCGTTTGGCCTGCTGGATCTTGAAGCGGCCGTGCGCGGTGGTGCTGATGTTATTCGTCTGCCAAAAACCGACTCCACTGACGATGTGAATGAACTGGAACACCATTTGGTTCGTATCGAAAAAGCCTGCGGTCGTGAAGTGGGTTCTACCCGCATTATGGCGGCGATTGAGTCTGCGGTGGGCGTGATTAATGCCGTTGCGATTGCCCGTTCTTCCGAGCGCATGATCGGGATTGCGCTGGCAGCGTTCGACTATGTGATGGATATGCAAACGGAACGCGGTGACGGAACAGAGCTGTTTTATGCCCGCTGCGCCGTGCTGCATGCGGCTCGCGCTGCCGGTATTGATGCCTTCGACGTGGTCTATCCCAACGTCAATGATGATGCCGGTTTCCTGAAGGAAGTCGATCTGATTCGCAAGCTGGGCTTTAACGGTAAATCCCTGATTAACCCACGCCAGATTGAGTTGCTACACAACGCTTATGCCCCGACGCAGGATGAAGTGGACTATTCCCATCTGGTGATCAAAGCCGCAGACGAGGGCGAGCGTGCTGGTCTGGGCGTCATTTCCCTGAACGGAAAAATGATCGACGGGCCAATCATCGACCACGCCAGAAGAGTTCTGGAACGTGCTCAGGCTTCCGGCGTTCGCAAATAGCCATTGCGCGATTACACCGCAATGGCCGCTCTCAGGAATTACAGGATTAGACAATGAGTCATTTTATTGAAGCACTGCAAAAGCAGTACCCGGAAAAACGTCACCTACAAGCCTTCGTCAGTGCCAATCAAAATACGCCGTGGCTGAATGATGTCGCCCAAAAGCATGAGCGCAAACTGTGTGCCGATCTGGAAGAGGCGATTCGCAACAGCGGACTGAAAGATGGGATGACAATCTCTTTCCACCACCATTTTCGCGAAGGCGATAAAGTCATTAATCGGGTGATTGATACGCTGGCACGCATGGGCTTTCGCGATCTCACGCTGGCATCCAGCTCGTTGATGAGTTGTAACGCTTCGCTGATTGACCACATCAAAGCGGGCGTGGTCAGCCGGATTTACACCTCAGGGATGCGCGGCAAGCTGGCCGATGCCATTTCTCATGGGTTAATGAAAGAACCAGTACAAATTCATTCCCACGGCGGCCGTGTTCATCTGTTGCAAAGTGGCGAACTGAATATTGATGTCGCTTTTCTGGGGGTTCCGTGCAGTGATGAATTTGGTAACGCCAATGGCACCGTTGGGAAATCCAGCTGTGGCTCGCTGGGTTACGCCATGGTTGACGCGCAGTTTGCTCGCAAAGTGGTATTGCTGACCGAAGCGCTGGTGCCGTTCCCGAACATGCCTGCCAGTATCGTGCAAGATCAGGTGGACTACATCGTTCAGGTCGATGAAGTGGGCGATCCGGCTAAGATCAGCGTCGGTGCGGCGCGCGTCACCAGTAATCCGCGTGAATTGCTGATCGCGCGTTCAGCGGCAGACGTGATTGAACATGCGGGCTATTTCAAAAACGGTTTCTCTATCCAGACCGGCTCTGGCGCGGCCTCAACGGCCTGTACGCGTTTCCTCGAAGATAAAATGCGTCAGCAGAATATCGTGGCGCGCTTTGCACTCGGTGGTATTACGGGCGGTATCGTCGATCTGCACGAGAAAGGACTGATCGAAAAACTGATCGATACCCAGTGTTTCGATGCCAATGCGGCGGCGTCGCTAGCGAAAAACCCCAACCATGTTGAGATTTCTACTAACGTTTATGCCAATCCAAGTTCGAAAGCGGCCTGTTGCGATCAACTGGATATGGTGATTCTTAGTGCGCTGGAAATTGATACCGATTTTAATGTCAATGTGATCACGGGTTCAGACGGCGTGATGCGTGGAGCATCTGGCGGACACTGCGATGTTGCGACGGCAGCGAATCTGACCATCGTCGTTGCGCCGCTGATTCGTAGCCGTATTCCGACGGTGGTACGTCAGGTAACAACCCGTGTTACACCGGGAGAAAGCATCGACGTACTGGTGACCGATCACGGTATTGCCGTCAACCCGGCGCGTCCTGACGTTGCTGAACGCCTGAAGCAGGCAGGTCTGACTGTGATGACGATAGAGGCGCTGTATCAACGTGCGATTGAACTGGTTGGTGAACCTCGTGCTATCGAGTTCCACGATCGCATCGTCGGCGTTATTCGCTATCGCGATGGCAGTGTGATTGATGTTGTTCGTCAGGTGAAAGAAGCCGACGAATAAGCGGTAAACCCATGAGGGAATCGATGATGACAAAGGCTGTTTCCATCTCGTTGGAAACCCTACTCGCGGCGAAGGAACGCCGCGCAGTTCGCCAACAAGAGTGGCTCGCTCGACATGGTGCGACGCTGGTTTCACTGACGCTGGTCACGCCGGGGCCAGTAAAAGATAACGACGGCTATAGGCAAGTGATGACCGAAGCGATCAAGGCGTTTGCTTCGCTGTGTCAAGCGCGGGGATGGATGGTGCTGGAGCAGCAGACATTCTGGCTGGCAACGGGGGCGGAAGGGCTGTGGTCGATCACCAAAGATGCATTGTCGGTGAAAGCGGCGACCATTGCGCTGGAAGATAACCATGAGCTGGGACGGCTATGGGATTTTGACATCTTCAGCCCGGAAGAGGGATCGATTGGGCGGTCGATGCTGGCGCATAGTGGGCGTGCCTGCTTATTGTGCGATCAGATGGCACATGCCTGTAGCCGTTCGCGCCGTCATTCGCTGCCTGAGTTGCTTGAACACATCGAGGAAAAGGTCAATGCCTACTTTACGCCAGCCTGACGGCATGCGGTTTGCCACGGCATCTCATTCTGCACCGTGTGAATATCAGGAACGCCATCTGTTACCCGATATTGGGCTGCGGGTAGCGCGTGCGCTGACAATGGAAGTCATGTTGACACCAAAACCCGGTCTGGTGGATCGCGCGAATAACGGGTCCCATCGTGATATGGATGTGGCGCTATTTCAGACCAGCGTTCAGGCTATTGCTCCTTGGTTCCACCATTTTACTGAGGCGGGCTATGAGTACGCCTGCGTACCGCTTGCGCAACTGTTGTCTCAGGTTCGGCCTATTGGTGTTGCCTGCGAGCAGGCGATGCTGTCAGCGACGAAAGGCGTGAATACCCATAAAGGGGGGATTTTTGCGTTTGGTCTGCTGTGCACGGCTGCGGGTTGGCTGGCAGGGCAGGGAGAGCGTATTACGCAGCGTAGCCTGTGCAACAGTGTTTCCATTATGTGCAGCGATCTGGTGTGTAATGAGCTGGAGTCGTGCTCTGGGGCGGCAACAGCAGGCGAACACCTCTATCAGCGTCACGGTCTTACGGGCGCAAGGGGTGAAGCTGCCAGCGGTTTTAATACCGTATGCCAGTACGCATTGCCCACCTTGCAGCAGGCGATTGCTGACGGTTCGGATGAAGAAACCGCGCTATTACGGACGCTACTGGTATTGATGGCTCATAATCCAGACACCAACGTAGTTTCACGTGGTGGAATGGACGGATTGGTGTTTGTGCAGAATTATGCGCAGAAATTACTGGCTGGCCCGCTGAATCGTCAGGCGCTGATATCGATGGATGAGGCGTTAATTGCCCGAAATCTTAGTCCAGGCGGTAGTGCCGATCTCTTGGCTGTAACCTGGCTGTTGTATCACTATCCTGCTGAATAGCGATCGGATGTTATAACGGAGCGGATGCGTGTCGATAAATTTCATCATTTGACCGCTCTTGAAAACTTTTTTACTAATCCGCTAAAGTTGTTGAGGAAATTGTTGATACCGTTTTCACCTATTTATATCATGTAATTTCAAGCGCCCCGCATGATCGTTTTCAATAGGCTGCCAGAGTGCCAGTGTATAAGCACTTATGGGACTTGAAAGATAACGAGGAGGCGTGCATCAATATAAGCCATTGACACATAATCCATGTAAATATGGTGGGGATGAAAGCGGTGAATGAAACTTTGAAAGAGCAGTTTGTTAAGCGCAACAAACTGGCTATCTGTGCAACGCTACGCGAATTAAAGAAGAATGATACGTCTCTGATGGTGCACCATCCTCACGGACAATTCATCAGTAAAATTCTTGATGTCGTACCCGACAGCAACCTGTTTGTCTTCGATTTAGGTGGCATTGCGCGTGAAAACAACCGTGCGCTATATGCGGGTACCCTGTCTTTTGTCGCTGAACCTGCTGGTGCAAAAGTCGAATTTAATGCCGAAATTGCCAAAACGGTGGAGTACGATGGGTTGCCCGCCTTCAGTGCGCAGATTCCTGAACGTCTTTACCTTATCCAACGTAGAACCTATTTCCGTATCAACACCCCACTGTGGCCACCGTTGACCTGCCGTGGCGAGTTGCCGGACGAGAGTGTTTTCCAGTTCGCCATCAAAGATCTCTCCTTGGGTGGATTGAGCTTGTATACCGACCGCGATACAACGGGATCGCTGACTGAAGGCGATATCATTAAAAACGTGGAAATGGATCTCGCCGATCACGGCTTCTTCTGCGTTGATTTGCAATTTGTCGGCCAGGCGATGGTGAAGATTGTCGATAATAAAGGTGAAGTGAAACTCACGCAGCGCCTGAGCTTTAAATTCCCTACACTGAATGCGGCGCAGGAGCGCGATCTTCAGCAGGTGATTTTTGAGTTGGAAAGATTACAAAACGAAAAGAAAAAGCGGTTTCAGGAGTTGTAATTTTTAAACACAACCCTTTATTTAGGCTTCACACATAACAGCAACGTATTTATAACGAGTATTATCTTATTTATCCTACTTATTTACCCATAAGTCATGTGAAAAGCCAACGTACAGGCAGATCGAAGAAGGGGGGGATAAATAAATGGTTTCTAACGTTCTCAGAGTCTTGTCAGATGAGATCGAGTGGTGCAGAATACGCGCCTTGCAAAATAACCGACGTCTAATAGCGTCGGTTATTTTTTTACATTTATGCTCGTCAACCTTCGGGTTACAGGGGTATTGGTGTGGCTTCTTACCTTTCTCTGTAGCTCAGGTTGGCTGGGTATAGGGTCTTCAACCAAAGAGGCCGGACAACGATCCGGATAGATAATTTTGTGTGTGCCTGTGAGCACAGTGAGGAAAGGAAAGATGGGGCAATTAACACGTTTCGCACCGGTGCCCGCCGGTTTGTGCTGCAAAGGTATTGGTTATGGCGCGACGCAGTCGCAAGTTATCTCTGGTGCTGTTACAGCCACCTCTTCTCATCGTGATTCAGGCGAGTCCTGTATCCACCCCCTTATTTTTAGTGCGTTCGCCGACAACAGTACTGTCTTTGCTGTGACTGACGGAGGTGTGCGCCATGTCGCTTGATTCTCAACTGCCTAATACTGGCGCAAAACGTGCCCAGTTAAAAAGAACGCTCACGCTGTGGCCTGTGGTTATGATGGGACTGGCGTACATGCAGCCGATGACCATTTTTGATACCTTCGGTATCGTGTCTGGCTTGACCGACGGTCATGTGGCTACTGCCTATGCGTTTGCGCTGATCGCCATTCTGTTCACGGCGCTGAGCTACGGCAAATTGGTAAAACGTTTTCCGTCCGCCGGTTCGGCTTATACCTATGCGCAAAAAGCGATCAGCCCGCACGTTGGGTTTATGGTCGGTTGGTCGTCATTGTTGGATTATCTGTTCATGCCGATGATCAACATCCTGCTGGCGAAAATCTATCTGGAAGCGATCTTCCCCGGCGTACCATCATGGATTTTTGTGGCGGCGCTGGTCGGGTTAATGACGTTGTTCAACCTGCGAGGTATCAACCTGGTGGCTAACCTAAACTCCATTATTGTGGTGGTACAGGTCGCTATCATGGCGGTATTCCTGGGGTTGGTGATCCACGGCGTTTATTTGGGGGAAGGTGCAGGAACGTTGACCAGCACGCGTCCGTTCTGGTCTGAGAATGCGCATGTCGTGCCGATGATTACCGGCGCAACCATTCTCTGCTTCTCGTTCCTGGGCTTTGACGGCATTAGCTCGCTGTCGGAAGAAACGCAGGATGCGGGTCGCGTGATTCCAAAAGCCATCTTCCTGACGGCGCTGATCGGCGGCGTGATTTTTGTTGCTGTGGCCTACTTCCTGCAACTGTACTTCCCAGATATCTCGCGCTTTAAGGAGCCAGATGCGTCTCAGCCGGAAATCATGCTGTACGTGGCTGGTAAATTCTTCCAGTCCGTTATTCTGGTGTTCTCCTGCGTCACGGTTCTGGCATCGGGTATGGCCGCACATGCAGGCGTGTCTCGCCTGATGTATGTGATGGGGCGTGATGGCGTATTCCCTGAGCGCTTCTTCGGCTATATCCACCCGAAATGGCGTACGCCGTCTTTGAACGTCTTACTGGTTGGCGTGATTGCACTGTCTGCGGTGTCGTTCGATCTGGTGACAGCAACGGCGCTGATTAACTTCGGTGCGCTGGTGGCGTTTACGTTTGTGAACCTGTCGGTTATTTCACAGTTCTATATTCGCGAACGTCGTAACCACACCCTGAAAGACACCATTAATTTCCTCGTGATGCCAGTGTTGGGGGCGTTGACGGTGGGGGCGCTGTGGGTGAATCTGGAAGCCAGTTCGATGACGCTGGGTCTGGTGTGGGCAACGATTGGATTGCTCTATCTGGCATTCGTGACACGCAGCTTCCGTCAGCCTGTGCCGCAATGCAGTGAAGAGCCGGTTTAAGTCAGCTGATGACTGACCGATAAGAAAAAGCGGAGCCAATGTGCTCCGCTCAGATTGATGACAAAGTCCTGGCCGTGAGGCCAGGACTTTGATCTAATAAGGTTAGTGCAAAAAACGGACTGACCGCCATGCTCAGAGAACCCTCCCCGCAGCAGTACCAGTTTGAAACCATCACCCTCGACGAACTTGTCCCAGAAGACCATCTGGTCCGTAAAATCGATGCTGCCATCAATTTTGAATTTATCCGCGATGCCGTTTCCCACCTCTATTGCCCCGATAACGGCAGGCCTGCTATCGACCCCGTTCGCCTGATTAAAATGATGCGGTTGGGCTACCTCTTCGGTGTCCCCTCTGAACGCCGTCTGGTCAAGGAAATCCAGGTCAATGTCGCTTACCGCTGGTTCCTGCGCATGGGCTTGACCGAGAAGGTCCCGGACGCCTCTACCCTTAGCCAGAACCGTATCCGTCGATTTAACGGCAGCGATGTCTTCCAGCAGATTTTTGACCATATCGTGTTACAGGCCCTGAGTCAGGGTATGGCAAACGGTCGTGTGCTCTACACCGACAGCACCCACCTGAAAGCCGATGCCAACCCGCGCAAAGCCGTGAATGAACTGCGCCCTGAAGGAGTCAGTGAATACTTCACGCAACTGAATGACGCGGTGGAGGCCGACAGGAAACAACGCGAAAAAAAGCCGCTGCCCGCCGCAAGAAAAGCAACCCAAAACGACGCCGTTAAAAACACCAAAGTGAGCACCACCGACCCGGAAAGCGGCTTTATGCACCGGGACAACAAGCCGAAAGGCTTCTTCTATCTGGACCACCGCACAGTAGACGGAAAGCATGGCATCATCATGGATACCCATGTGACACCAGGCAATGTGCACGACAGCCAGCCCTTTATCGGGCGACTCGAGCGGCAGGTAGAACGCTTCGGTCTGGAGCCGGTGGCGGTGGGCGTGGACGCGGGTTACTTCACGGCGGCGGTGTGCCAGCTCACTCAGGAGAGGGGTATCGCGTTGGTTCCGGGCTATCGCCGGCCACACAAGGGTCAGAACGCGTTCCAGAAGAAGCACTTCAGGTACGATGAGGAGCGCGATGTGTATGTGTGCCCGGCAGAGGAGTTACTGAACTACAGCACGACAGACCGTAACGGCTATCAACATTACCGTTCAGACCCGACGTTGTGCCAACGGTGTGAGCAGAGACAGCAGTGTACGCAGAACAGCAAAGCGCAGAAAACGCTAACCCGGCACGTCTGGGAAGCATCGAAAGAGGAAGCCAACAGGTTACGGCTGACGAAATGGGGCAAAAAGATATACGCCCGGCGTAAAGAAACGGTGGAGAGAAGCTTCGCGGATGCGAAACAGCACCATGGTCATCGATATGCCCGGTTCCGTGGACTGTCGAAAGTACAGATGCAGTGCCTGCTTGCGGCCACAGCGCAAAATATGAAGAAGATGGCGCTGCTGGCGCTTCTTTATTGTCTTTATGTGTGGCTGAAAAGGTCTTGTGAAGGTCAATACGCCGTCTTGGGTAAGCAGAAAGCTCAAATGACGAGGTTGTGGAAAAATATCGCGATCGCGACCTGCGGTCGCTAAAAAAGAAGAACCCCACCTGAAAAAGTGGGGTTAGTCAGCAGTCTGAGCGGAGCCAATGTGCTCCGCTTTTTTATGCTTTAGCCCACCAGTTCCTGCGCATAGGCGTACAGCGCTTTGAGCTGTGCCATCTTCTCTTTATTGTCTTCATGCAACTGATACAAGCTGCTGAGTTCTGACAGATAATCTTGCAAGCGCTCCGGCGTAAATACCGCACGCCGATGCTGCAACCAACGCTGCTGTTCGCGTTCATTCAGCGTGCCGGGGAAATTGCGGGCACGGTAGCGGAAGAACAGCGGTTCCAGACGATTATCGGCAAACGTGAGATCCAGCGCGGGAAGATTTTGCGGCGCGGTCTCCTGAATAATCTTCATCGCCATACGGTCGGCATCGCCAAAGAAGCCATCATAAAGCCGCAGATCGACATCATCAGAGGCGGCGAAAGCAGGGGCGTCGGCGAACAGTTCCACCACTTTTTCCCTGACGCTCGCGTTGTTGCGCAGCAGCGCCAAATTATCCAGACAGCGTTGACGATCGATGCCTAATCTTTCTGCGTCTTCCGGTCGTAAGGTATTGGCAGGCGCTAATACCGGACATTTATTGATGTGCACCAGCTTGAGTGGAACCGCGCTCTGATCGGCAGCCAGCGCCTCCCGGCGCGTGTATAAGCGTTCACGCAAGGTTTCGCTACCCAGCTCCAACAGCGGTGTCATATCGCCAGCCAAGTCGCACATGATGACCGCATTACGGTTGTCCGGGTGCCAGGCGAGCGGCACAACCCAACTGGTGTTGCTCCTTGCCGCGCCAAACATGCCAGACACGTGAACCAACGGCTTCATTTGCGGGATATCGATCAGTGCAGAAACTTTGTTTTTATTACGCAGCGGGAACAGATAGTCAAACAGCTTGGGCTGCGCCTGCTTGAACAGTTTTGCCATAGCGATGGTGGCGTACACATCGGACATTGCATCATGTGCTTGCTCGTGCGTGATGCCGTTGGCTTTTGTCAGATGTTCAAGGCGGAAACTGGGCAAACCGTCATCATTTTCCGGCCAGACGATACCTTCCGGCCGTAAAGCATAACAGGCGCGTAGCGCATCCAATAAATCCCAACGGGAATTACCGTGCTGCCAACTGTAGGCATAAGGATCGTAGAAGTTGCGGTAAAAGATATTGCGGCTGACTTCATCATCAAAGCGAATGTTGTTATAGCCCATGATGCAGGTGCCGGGCACGCTGAATGCTTCATGGATCTGACGGGCGAACGCCGCTTCATTCACGCCTTTCGCCAACGCAACCTGCGGGGTAATGCCGGTAATCATCACCGCTTCTGGTTCCGGCAGGTAATCATCGGTAGGACGGCAATAAATGACCAACGGCTCGCCGATAATATTGAAATCCATATCGGTACGGACACCCGCAAACTGCGCGGGGCGATCGCGCGCTGGATGCTTACCGAACGTCTCGTAGTCATGAATGAAAAAAGTGGGTTGTGTTTTCTCGGCCATATATGCAGTTAGCTACGTGTGCGCGTTGAGCCTGAAGTCAGGCAAACAGACTGGAAAGTGGCAAGGATACCATTGAATCGACTTTTCTGCGGTGCTTTCCTGATTTGCATCACTTCCCTGACTTACATCAATAGGCGGATAGACATAATCGCTAGGCATGAGTGTGTACGTTCGGTTACAATTTTCGTTTTAATGCGAATGATAATTAAATTCTTTATTGCCGCGTAGCGTCCGCTGCGGGGTAGCATTCGGCGACAAACAGCGAAATGGAGAACACACTTATGCGGTTAAATGCGGTGCGATTAAATGCGGCGTTTGCAGTGAAGGCGACGCTATTGGCATCTATGTTTGTTCTGGCCGGATGCGATCAGCAGGCATCGTCTTCAGAAGGAAGTCACACAGTTAACATTGAGCATGCACAGGGAACCTCTCAGGTTCCGCAACCGCCGAAGAAAGTGATTGTGTTTGATCCCACCTCTCTGGACACGCTGGATGCGTTGAAAGCCGAAGGCATTGCTGGCGTACCGAAAAGCAGCACGCCGCTGCCAGCGTTTTTATCAAAATACAACAGCGATACTTATCTGAACGCCGGGACGCTGTTTGAACCCGCCTATGAAGCGCTCAGCAGCGCTAAACCTGACCTGATTATCGCGGGTGGACGCACGCGCGACGCCTACGACAAACTGAGCGGTATTGCGCCGACGATCTCGATGGACGTGGATGAACACCAGTTTATGACGAGCTTTATCCAGCGCATCGAGCAACTGGGCACCATCTTTGGCAAAGAAGATGAAGCGAAAAAACAGATTGATGACTTTAAACAACAGATCGTTCAAACGCGCGCCAGAACGGAAAACGCGGGCAATGCGTTGGTATTGATGATCAGTGGTGGAAAAATGTCTGCCTACGGGCCTAAATCGCGCTTTGGGTTCGTGTTTGATGAGCTGGGCTTCAAACCAGCAACCGAGTTCCCTGATTCGGGCCGCCACGGCAATGTGGTGACATCAGAATTTTTACTGAGCGTGAACCCAGAGTGGTTGTTTATCCTTGACCGTGACAGTGCGATTGGTCGCCCGGGTGGTGAATCTGCTAAACAGGTACTGGATAACCCACTGATTCACAAAACCAATGCCTGGAAAAATAATCACGTGGTCTACCTGGATTCTGCATCGCTGTATATCGCTGGGGGGTTGCAAAGCTATAAAAACCTGGTGAGTACCGTCAACGACGCGTTGGATAAGCAATAACGGCAGATTACGGCAGAATCAATGAAGTCTTTTTACTATTCGCTAGGGCTTTTGTTTCTGGCCTGCATGATCGTTGTCAGCCTGTTTGTTGGGGCAGGGCAGTTGACTATGCAGGCCGTCTGGAACGATCCAGAAATGTGCGATATTTTCTTTATTAGCCGCGTTCCCCGCACTCTGGCCTTGTTGCTGGCAGGTAGCGCCATGAGTGTGGCAGGCCTCATCATGCAGTTGTTGACGCAAAACCGCTTTGTCGAACCGTCTTTGGCGGGAACCACGCAGTCGGCCAGCCTTGGCTTGCTGGTGGTGATGATTGCTGTGCCCAGCGCGACGATTTTCACCAAGATGGTGGTGGCGAGTCTGTTTGCGTTGGCGGGCACCTTCCTATTCATGATGCTGTTACAGCGTATTGTGTTGAAATCTGCACTGGTGGTGCCGTTGGTCGGCATTATGCTGGGTGCGGTCATCAGTTCCATCACCACGTTTGGCGCGATGTATTTTGATCTGTTACAGGCACTTGGTAGCTGGGAATCCGGTGATTTTTCCGGTGTCTTGCAGGGACGTTACGAGCTGCTCTGGCTGGTTGGGGCGTTAACGTTGGTGGCCTGCTGGATTGCTGACCGTTTCACGGTAGCAGGCATGGGGCGCGAATTTTCCGTCAATGTTGGCCTCAACTATCGGCAGGTGATGCTGATGGGGCTGAGCATTATCGCCATCGTCAGCGGCGTGGTAGTGGTGGTGGTGGGGAGCTTGCCGTTTATCGGGCTGATTGTGCCGAACTTGATCAGCATGATGCTGGGCGACAATGTGCGCAAAACGATCCCGTGGGTGTGCCTGCTCGGCGGCGGCTTGGTGCTGTGCTGCGATATTATCAGCCGCGTGATTCGCTATCCCTTCGAGATTCCAGTGAGTGTAATTCTTGGCGTCATTGGCGCTGCTGTTTTCCTTCTCTTATTGCTAAGCCAGAAACGCCATGTCAGTCAATGAACGTAATACGGTGCTGACTGGAGCTGTCAGCGAAAAACGTGCGGGGTTATCGCCTGTTCAGCGATTGCTGTGGCTGACGGGGGGGGCTGTCGTGGTGATCGTGCTATTTATGACTATCAACCTAGGCAGTAACTTACGCTACATTTTGACGCATCGCGGGTTGATGCTGACGACGATGCTGTTGGTGGCTTTTGCCGCCAGTGCGTCGACGGTGCTGTTTCAAACGGTGACGAACAACCGGGTGTTGACGCCATCGATTATGGGGTTTGAAGCCCTGTTCATCCTGATCCAAACCTCGCTGGTATTTACTTTCGGTATTGGCGGCATTCCGGGGTTGGGGATTGCGGGCAAATTTGTTCTTGAAACACTGCTGCTCATTCTCTTCTCCGCGCTGCTGTATCGCTGGTTGTTCACCGGCAGCCACAATAACCTGCATCTGGTTTTACTGGTCGGGATTATCTGCGGCACGCTGTTTCGCAGCATGGCGGGCTTAATGCAGCGTCTGCTGACCCCCGGTGAGTTCGCCATTCTACAGGGGCGGATGTTTGCCACCTTCACCCGTACTGTGCCTGAACTGGTGGCGCTGTCGGTTGGTATTACGCTGGTAGTCGCGGTGGTGATCTGGCGCATGCGCTTTCGGTTTGATGTGTTGGCGCTGGGACGTAATAACGCGATTAACCTGGGTATCGACTACAAGCGCAGCGTCACGGTCATTCTGCTGCTGGTTTCCGTGCTGGTCGCCATTTCAACGGCGCTGGTTGGCCCGCTCACCTTCTTAGGTTTTATGGTCGCAAACCTTGCCTATTTAGTCATTGGTTCCAGCCAGCATCGTCTGTTGCTGCCCGCGGCTTTTCTACTAGGCGTGATTTCACTGGTTGGCGGACAACTGGTGCTTGAGCACCTGCTGGATATGTCTGGAGCACTGTCGGTCGTGATTGAATTTGTGGGTGGATCGCTGTTTATTGTATTGCTACTGAAAAAGGTTTCCGTGTGATTGAGATCGGCAATGTAACTAAAACGTATAATAACGTGACGGTTCTGAATGATGTCACGGCGACGGTGCCTCGTGGTGGCGTCACGTCGATTATCGGCCCGAATGGCGCGGGGAAGTCGACATTGTTGTCCATCATCAGCCGCTTGCTGGACGCGGATCGCGGGCAGGTCAAAGTTAACGGCATGGACGTAATGACCACACCCAGCGATAAACTGGCGACGTGTTTGTCTGTGCTGCGTCAGGAAAACCAGTTTACCAGCCGCCTAACGGTAGCGGAGCTGGTGGGGTTTGGTCGCTATCCTTATACCAAAGGGCGGCTGAATGCTGACGATCGTGAACGTATCAACGCCGCGCTGGCGTTCCTCAATCTGACCGAATTGAAAGATCGGTTTTTAGATGAGCTTTCCGGCGGCCAGCGGCAGCGTGCCTATGTCGCGATGGTGCTGTGTCAGGACACGGAATACGTGCTGCTGGATGAACCGCTGAATAATCTGGATATGAAACACGCCGTAGCGATGATGAAGCAGATTCGCCGTGCGGCAGACGAGCTAGGCAAAACCATCGTGCTGGTTATCCACGATATCAACTTTGCTTCCGCCTATTCGGATTACATTATTGCGATGCGCAAAGGGCAGATCATCTACACGGGAAAACCGGAAGACATTATGGTATCCGAGGTGTTGGAAGATATTTTCGATACGGAAGTGGCCATTGAGCAGGTTCATAATCAGCGTATCGCGGTATATTACCGTTGATGGTTTGCTGACAGATTATCCGCTCAGCGAGGTGTTAGCGCAAAGGGCGTAAGCACTGCTTGAAAGACGCTGGGTATAACCTGTATGGTGAATGCATAAAGAATTTATGTATGACTTAAGGTAAGGGTAAAAGATGGATAAGGACACTAAGCCGTGTTTCCAGGATGTGCTGGAATTCGTGCGCATGTTTCGTCGTAAAAACAAACTTCAGCGTGAAATCATCGACAACGAGAAGAAAATTCGTGATAACCAAAAGCGCGTTCTGCTGCTGGACAACCTGAGCGAATATCTTAAACCTGGCATGTCCATTGAGGACGTACAGAACATCATCGCTAACATGCGCGGTGATTATGAAGACCGTGTTGATGACTACATCATCAAAAACGCCGATCTGTCGAAAGAACGCCGTGAGCTGTCTAAAAAGTTGAAAGCGATGGGCGAAGTTAAGTAACCTGACGCACCGTGTTTTACGGTAAACAGCTACGGTAAATAGCTATTGTAAAAGGATCGCTTCTGCGATCCTTTTTCTTTTACTGTGCGTACGGATCTTAACAAAGCCTGTTGGCGTTACAGACTATAGCTGCGCCTAGCGCTCCCTGTGCCGAACAAAGCTGGCGGAAAGCCGATCGAGTAAAATAGCCATCAGCACCACCACCATCCCACTTTGTAAACCCAAGCCGATATCAAGCTGCTGAATGCTACTGAGAATGTCATTGCCTAGTCCACCTGCACCGACCATGGAGGCAATGATCACCATCGACATCGCCATCATAATGGTCTGGTTCACCCCCGCCATGATTGACGGTTGAGCGGCGGGTAACTGTACTTTCCACAGCAGTTGCCACGGTGTACAGCCAAAGGCGACACCTGCTTCAATACGGGCAGCATTTACCTGACGGATACCTAAATCGGTCAGACGTACGACTGGCGGCATGGAGAATAAAATGGTGGCGAAAATACCGGGCGGTCGACCCAGCCCAAACAAGATCGTCGCGGGAATCAGATAAACAAAGGCGGGCATGGTCTGCATAAAATCCAACAGCGTGCGCACTATGCTACCAACGACCGCGCGCCGCGCGCTCCAGATGCCCAGAGGAATACCGAACAGCAGGCTGAAAAAAGTGGAAGAGAGCGTTAGCGCGAGGGTGATCGATGCGTGTTCGCTGTACCCGCTATAGATGATGTAGAGCATGGCAAGCAATGCGAACAGCGCGAATCCTTTTCCGATACGCCAGAGCCCGATACCCACGGAGAGGATTACCAGCCCCCACGGTGTTAACCATCCTGTGAGCGTTTCCATTCCCCCTGCGAAGGCATCAATACTCGCTGCCAGCGCGTCAAAAAAGCCACCAGCATGCGATAGCATGGCGTGGATTGCGCGGTCAATTTGGCGACTAAAATCTAATGGATAGGTCATAAATTTACCTTCTCAGGGCGCCATCTCGCTATCGGCATAACTTTCCGCCAGTTGCCAGCGTGATGTGTCCACGCCGGAGAAAAAATGGCGCACGTAGGGCGTTGCAGGCGTATTAATCAGAGTTTCCGCCTGGCCGACCTGCACCAGATTGCCCTGTTCCATGATGGCAATACGCGTTCCCAGTCGTAGCGCTTCCTCCATATCATGAGTGACAAACACGATGGTACGCCGTTGCTGCGTCTGTAGCGTCAGCAATAGCGATTGCATTTCCCGACGAATAATCGGGTCCAACGCGGAGAACGCTTCATCCATCAACAGCACTGACGGGTTCACAACCAGTGCTCTGGCAAGCCCGACACGCTGCTGCATCCCACCAGAAAGCTGGTGGGGATAATGGTTTGCTACCTGACCGAGCCCGACCTGTTCCAGCATATCCTGTGCTTTCTGGTAACGTGTTGCACGACTCACACCGGCGACTTCCAGACCGAATGCCACGTTATCCAATACCGTGCGCTCATCGAAAAGCGCGAAAGACTGGAAGACCATGCCCATTTTCTGACGACGTAGGGCGATCATTTGCGCAGATGAGAGTGATGACAGCTCTTGGCCGTCAAATAACACCGAACCGTCAGTGGGGGGAATCAGAAAATTCAGTGTGCGTAAAAGCGTCGACTTTCCTGAACCTGAAAGGCCAACGATGACAAAAATTTCGCCCGGATAAATTTGCAGATTAATATTATTCAAGGCATTAACCGACGTTTGCTGTTTAGCCCGAAAAAAAAGACCGCCTTTTTCTTTGCTGTAATAATTTTTATTGATGTCACGTAATTCGATAACTGGCTCTGACATGGCCATATCACCTATTTTCTGAGAATCATTATACGCTAACCTAAAATAGTCAGACCAAGTTAAAGGTTTTATTACGGAGAATAGAACTATTCTGCATTAGCTTAGCAATATTATTGCAATGCGTTATTTTTAAGATGGAAATTCCATGCCTCATCTAATAACCATGCTTTTACTTTTTCCTGCTGAGCAGATGACAGCTTTCCACTGGCGGAGATTAAGTAATATCCCCGCTCGGTGCGCATTTCTGGCCCACAGCGGAAAAGCTGTTTGCTGGCCAGAAAAGAGTCAATTAAGGGGCGCCAGCCGAGAGCAATGCCCTGGCCTTCAATAGCGGCCTGAATCACCAGAGAGTAGGCGTTAAACGTACGCGATGCCGTATGTTGCTGGCTGATAACCTGATGTTGTCGAAACCAGTCCTCCCACGTTAACCAGCGCGGTGGATGCGTTTCCGGTAGTTTTATTAACGGATGTCCCAGCAGTTTATCAGGCGAGGGGTTCGCACCGATTTCATTGATAAGATTTTGATTACAAACGGGAACGACGTCTTCGGGAAACAAGCGCTGCGCCTGCGTGCCTGGCCAATTTCCGTTGCCAAAATAAATGGCCAGGTGGGCGTTGTTGTCGCGGAAGTTGTAGTCGTTTGGCGAGGTGGAAATTTGTACCTCTACGCCGGGGATCAATGCCTGAATGTCGTTCAGACGTGGCAGCAGCCAGTAACTGGCGAAACCCATATCGGTATCGATTCGCAATGTGCTCCGCTGGTAGCGCGTGCGTTCCAATTGTTCGCTGATATCGTTAAGACAAGAGCGAACAATTTGATAAAGCCCATTGCCTGATTCGGTGAGTTCCACACCACGATGACGCCGTTCAAATAACGGTGTATTCAGTAGATTTTCAAGCATTTGGATGCGCTGACTCACGGCAGGTTGAGAAAGGCTTAACTCATTTCCCGCTGCGGTGAAATTGCCATGACGCGCCGCCGCCTCAAATACCACTAATACCTGTAATGGCGGTAGTTGTAATTTTCTTGCCATAATCTGACCTTATCTCATGATAATAAAATACCCCCTTCACAGAATGAAAAGGGCGTGAGATAAAAATATCACGATTCATTTAATTAATTTTAATTCCTGACTGATTATGCTTATAAATAAACCGAATATCGTTATTCTAATGGCCGATCAATTAACCGCCTCGGCATTACGAACGTATGGAAATAATGTCAGTCTGACCCCGAATATTGACAGGCTGGCGCGAGAAGGCGTGGTGTTTGAATCTGCATATTGTAACAGTCCGCTGTGCGCGCCGTCGCGGGCGTCATTAATGACGGGCCAGCTCATCTCGCGTAATGCCGTGTTCGATAACGCAGCCGAGTTTCACGCCGATTCGCCGACGTTTTGTCACTACCTGCGTGAACAGGGTTACCGTACCTGGCTTTCCGGCAAGATGCATTTTTGCGGCCCCGACCAACTGCACGGCTTCGATGAGCGGCTGACGACGGATATCTATCCTGCGGATTTTGGTTGGACGCCTGACTGGCGTCATCCCGAGCGGCGTCTGGATTGGTATCACAATATGAGTTCGGTGCTGGAGGCGGGCGAATGCGTGCGAACCAACCAGCTTGATTTTGATGATGAAGCCCTGTTTTTGGCGCGGCAACGGTTATATGACGCCGCTCGTCGCCCTGAGGACCCGCCGTTCTTGCTACTGCTGTCGTTGACGCATCCACACGACCCGTTTGCTATTCCCCGCCGCTATCTCGACCGATTCAATGCCGAGGATATCGACTTACCGAAAACGCAGACTGATGATGTTGAGGACGACCCTCATTCCGCCCGTCTGAGGGCGATGTATCAACTGGAGGAGGGACTACTTAGCGAAGATGACATTCGTCGAGCGCGTCATGCTTATTACGGCGCGATGGCCTATGTGGATGACTGTTTTGGTGAAATTGTACGCACGCTGGAAGAAACTGGACTGGCAGAAGATACCATCGTTTTTGTGGTCGCCGATCACGGTGAAATGTTGGGTGAACGCGGTCTGTGGTACAAAATGACGTTCTTCGAAAATGCGGTTCGCATTCCGTTTATTGTGCATAACCCGAAACGCTTCGCGTCGCGTCGTATCACCGAGAACGTTTCGCTGGTCGATTTGCTGCCTACTCTGTGCGAATTGGCGAGCGGTGAGGATCGCTCAGCGCGGGCGATTGCACCGCTGGATGGACGCAGCTTAGTGCCGCATCTGCGTGGAGAAACAGGCTCAGATGGCGTATACAGCGAATATCTGGCAGAGGGAGCAATAGGGCCAATGGTGATGATTCGCCGCGGGCCGTGGAAATACATTCACTCCCTGAGTGAAGCGCCGCAGTTGTTCAATCTGCAACAGGATCCGTATGAAAAGCGCAATCTGGCAACAGATAGTGAATATCAGGATACCGTTGAGAGCTTTGCTAAAGAAGTGGCCGCGCGTTGGCAGTTGGACAGCCTGAACCAGCAGGTGCTGGCGAGCCAGCAAAAGAGATTATTTTTAACCCGCATCGCGGGTCGTGACGCGATTCCTAAATGGGATTTTCAGCCTCATCAGGAAGCCTCGCAGCGCTATATCCGCAACCATCAAACACTGGACGAGCAGGAAGCCTTTGCTCGCTACCCACAGCCGTTAAAAAAATCAATCGGGGAAGCATAATGAAGCAGAAATCATTGTCGGTATTCATGCTGTTGGTCGGTGCTGCGCTATTGCCTGTGACCAGTTTCGCCGCAGAAGACCCACGCTGTGCGGTGGTCACGCAATCCGATCCCGGCTGGACGGATATCGCGGCAACCAACGCCGTGTCTGGCGTGGTGCTCAAGGCGTTGGGCTATCAGCAGAAGGTGCAGAATCTTTCCGTCGCGCTGGCTTTTCAGGGGCTGAAAACCGGGCAGGTTGATGTGTTCCTCGGTAACTGGATGCCCGCGCAGGAACCGATTATCAGCAAATATACCGCAGAGGGCTCAATCAAGGTGCTCGGGGCGAATCTCCCGGCCGCCAAATTCACACTGGCGGTACCGGAGTATGTTGCAGAGGCCGGAGTAAAAGATTTTGCTGATTTACAACAATACGCCGATAAGTTCGACCACAAAATATACGGTATCGCACCCGGTGCGCCAGCCAACCAAAATATTAAAAAGATGCTGGATAAACAGGATTTTGGGCTGCAAGGCTGGAATCTCGTGGAATCCAGTGAGAGCGGAATGCTGGCGCAGGTCACCCGTGCGACGAGCCGCAATCAGTGGGTGGTTTTCCTCGGTTGGGAGCCGCATGCGATGAATACGCGCTTCAAACTTACGTATTTAAGCGGTGGGGATGCCTATTTCGGCCCTAACTATGGTAGCGCGACGGTGAATACAGTGACACGTAAGGACTTCGCCACGCAGTGCCCGAATGTTAACCGTTTTTTCAGTCAGTTAACGTTTGATGTCGCGCTGGAGAATGCCATTATCACCCGCATTCTGGATGATAAACAAACTGCCGAAGACGCGGCGCGCGCAGAACTGGCGAAGCACCCAGAACGGCTTTCAAGCTGGCTTAACGGTGTAACCCACCGCGAAGGCCAGCCTGCTGAGGCTATCGTGAAAAAAGCGCTCGGGATTTAATGTGGTACGCCGTAGCCAGGTTGTTGTCATCGCACAGTCAGGGAGAAACGCAGGACGCTGAAAGTGGAATCAGGCTCACAGCGTCCATGTCGTTTACTGCCATTTAGCCGTTTTCTTGCGAAGCGTTTCCCTACCTGAATCTTTCGTCCTGTTGCATCAGCTTGGGTTACTGCAACATGCCAGGACGAACCACAGGAAAGAGGGAACGCTGTGTCATGGCAAGGGACGATGTCAGTAAATAGTCTGGCCTGGGCTGGTGTGCTGGGTATCCTACCGTTGCTTTTTTTACCGCAGATTCCAGCACAAACGCCGCTGTGGTGGGGCGGTGGTCTATCCCTTTGTGTGATATTGGTAGGGTATCGCTACGCGGGGATAGGTGTTGTGGCGATTATTGCCATGAGTTTTTGCTGGGCATCGTTGAATGCTCAAACCTTACTGTTACAAATTGAGCGCGCTACGCAGGGGCAGGTTAACGCTGTCGTAACGATAAGTAGCATACGGTTTAATGAGCATGATGATGATTGGATCACGGTTCGACTGGAAGAGATAAATCAGCACAGAATCTTCCCTCCATTATATGCCCAACTGACCTTATCACCTGAGATGAAAAACTGGTGCGGAGGTCAACGCTGGGCAATCACTGCCAATTTTCGTCCCATCCATAGTCGCTTAAACGAAGGCGGTTTTGATAGCCAACGCTGGGCGATAGCCAAACGGCAACCCGTGTCGGGTCGTGTGCTAACGGCAACGGTGGTTAACAGCCATTGTGACTTTCGCCAGCGCACGATTATACAGGCGGAGCAGCAGGTGCAGGGATTACCCTGGCGTTCTATTTTACTGGCGCTAACGTTTGGTGAGATGAAAACGGTGAGCCCTGATCTTAAAGCGCTACTTCAGAATACCGGGACGATGCACTTGATGGCGATTTCCGGCCTTCATATTGCGCTTGCTGGCCTGTTTGGTTGGGTAATCGTACGGGCGTTACAGTATGGCTTTCCTGTGCGGTGGATTGGTTATCGTCTCCCATTATTGACGGGCGTCATGGTTGCCTGGGGGTATGTCTGGCTGGCAGGGGGAAACCCACCGGCGGTGCGTTCTGCGCTAGCACTTAGCGTATGGGTCTGCCTAAAAATGCGCGGCGTTAACTGCTCAGCCTGGCAGGTTTGGCTATGGTGTGTCGCATTGATTCTGGTCAGCGATCCACTCAGCGTGCTGTCAGACAGTTTTTGGCTCTCTTGCCTTGCGGTGGCCTCGCTGATTTTTTGGTTTCAATGGGCTCCGCTTTCCTATCGGTTACAGACTCAGCGACGGTGGTTCTGGCTACGATGGCTTCATCTGCAAACGGGGATCACGCTGTTATTGATGCCTTTGCAGTTGCATATTTTCCACGGTTTTAGCATCACCTCTCTGCTTGCCAACCTGTGGGCAGTGCCTTTAGTCACCTTTGTTACCACGCCGCTTATTCTACTGGCATTGAGCACGGTTGCGTTTTCACCACTGAGCGAAAGGCTTTGGTGGCTGGCGGATATTTCACTGCAAGTGGTATTTGCCCCGTTGATGTCTCTACAAACGGGGTGGGTTTATCTTGATGCGTCGTTGCTACTTGTCAGTATCGCGGGATGGGGAGCCGTTGTAATTTGGCGTTTTAGCTGGTGGCGACACTATCCCATGAGTGTTGGCGCTATGATTCTTATTTTATTGGTTTTTCGCATAAAAACTGATGAGCCTGAGTGGCGTGTGGACATGCTGGATGTCGGCCATGGTTTGGCCGTCGTGATCGAACAACATGGGAAGGCGGTGCTGTACGATACGGGAAACCGCTGGGAAGGGGGAGATATGGCAACGCGAGAAATTTTGCCCTACCTGCGATGGCGTGGCGTCGATGTGGAAAAAATCATTCTGAGCCACAGTCATATGGACCACATCGGTGGTCTGGAAACCTTACAGGCAGCTTACCCGAATGCAGCAATCTATAGCGCTATTAACTCGGTGAGTCATCGTTCTTGCCTGCGTGGCGAACGTTGGCGCTGGCAAAATCTCACGTTTACCGTGCTGTGGCCACTTGAGCATGTCGAGAGGGCGGAAAATAATGACTCCTGTGTTATCCGCGTTGATGATGGTAAACACAGTGTTCTACTGACGGGCGATTTAGAGTCGGATGCGGAAAAAGCATTGATGAGAGTAGAACGCAGTGCGCTGCGTGCGAATTTGTTACAAATCCCCCATCATGGCAGTAAAACCTCGTCGTCTCCTCCCTTCATTCGTGCCGTTAACGCCGACGTTGTGATGGCGTCGGCGGCGCGTTATAACCCGTGGCGGCTGCCTTCAGTAAAGATTGTCGAGCGATATCGGCAACATGGCTACTCATGGCTAGATACGGCATCATTTGGTCAGCTAAGTGCACGTTTTTTCAGCGATTCATGGTATGTTTTACGGTTCAGGGATCACATATCGCCCCGTTGGTATCATCAGTGGTTTGGCGTCAGGCGGTATAATGAGTAAAATGGTCGGCTATTTCTTCCCGATTCAGGTTCACTACATGCTGAATGATAAAGATCTCTCCACCTGGCAGACCTTTCGCCGCCTATGGCCGATGATCTCTCCTTTTAAGGCAGGGCTTGCTGCTGCTGCAATCGCACTCATTATTAATGCGGCTGGCGATACATTAATGCTCTCTCTGCTTAAACCCTTGCTGGATGAAGGATTCGGTAAGGCGGAACGTTCAGTATTGCTCTGGATGCCGTTGGTTGTCATTGGGCTGATGTTAGTGAGGGGGCTGTCGGGCTTTGTCTCCAGCTACTGTGTTGCCTGGGTTTCAGGCAAAGTGGTGATGAATATGCGCCGCCGCCTTTTTTCCCACATCATGGGGATGCCGGTAGCGTTTTTCGACCAACAGTCGACGGGGACGCTGCTATCGCGTATCACCTATGATTCTGAGCAGGTTGCGGCTTCGTCATCTGGCGCGTTGATTACCGTCGTCAGGGAAGGGGCGTCAATTATTGGCCTGTTTATTCTGATGTTCTACTACAGTTGGCAGTTGTCCATCATCCTGATTGTGATTGCGCCGATTGTGTCGATCGCTATGCGACTGGTGTCCAAACGGTTCCGTAATATCAGTAAAAACATGCAGGACACCATGGGACACGTCACCACCAGCACGGAGCAAATGCTGAAAGGGCATAAAGAAGTGTTGATGTTTGGGGGCCAGGACGTTGAAACTAAACGTTTCGATCAGGTCAGTAACCGGATGCGTCAGCAGGGTATGAAGATGGTGTCTGCGTCTTCAATTTCCGACCCTATCATCCAACTGATCGCATCGCTGGCGTTGGCGTTTGTCTTGTATGCTGCCAGTTTCCCTAGCGTGATGGAGACATTGACTGCCGGGACGATCACGGTGGTGTTCTCTTCTATGATCGCGCTAATGCGTCCGTTAAAGTCACTCACTAACGTGAATGCTCAGTTCCAACGTGGTATGGCGGCGTGCCAGACGTTGTTCGCCATTCTGGACATGGAACAGGAGCGTGATACTGGCAAATTGGAAATCGAACGAGCGAAAGGTGACCTCGAATTCCGTCAGGTTAATTTCGCTTATCCAGGACGAGAAAATCTGGCGCTGAAAAATATCAATCTGCATGTTCCCGTTGGTAAAACGGTGGCATTGGTTGGCCGCTCTGGTTCAGGTAAATCGACAATTGCCAGTTTGATCACCCGTTTTTACGATATTCAGTCTGGTGAAATTTTACTTGATGGTCACGACTTACGCGAATATCGCCTATCTTCCTTACGCAATCAGGTGGCGCTGGTTTCTCAGAATGTGCACCTATTTAACGATACGATAGCGAACAATATCGCCTATGCCCGCAATGAGCACTATAGCCGTGAGGAAATTGAGCGTGCGGCAAAAATGGCGTATGCGACCGATTTCATCAACAAGATGGAAAATGGGCTGGACACGGTGATTGGTGAAAATGGTGTGATGCTCTCAGGTGGGCAACGCCAACGGATCGCAATTGCCCGTGCGCTACTGCGTGATAGCCCGATCCTGATATTAGATGAGGCCACGTCAGCGTTGGATACCGAATCTGAACGTGCGATTCAGGCTGCATTAGATGAGTTGCAGAAAGATCGTACTGCATTGGTCATTGCACACCGCCTTTCCACGATTGAAAAAGCAGATGAGATTCTGGTCGTTGAAGACGGCAGAATCATTGAGCGTGGTAACCATACTGCGCTACTGACGGCGAACGGTGCCTATGCGCAGTTGCATAGAATGCAGTTTGGCGAATGATTGAGCGTATTTGGTCCGGGCAGTCGCGGCTCTATTGGTTGTTACTGCCGCTTGCGTGGTTATACGGGTTCATCACGTTTCTGATCCGCCAGAGCTATCGACTGGGATGGCGGAAATGCTGGCGATCGCCTGTTCCCGTTGTGGTCGTGGGAAATTTGACGGCAGGGGGCAATGGGAAAACACCGGTAGTCATTTGGCTCGTCGAACAGTTGCAACACAGAGGTTACCGTGTTGGTGTGGTGTCGCGGGGTTACGGTGGAAAAGCTGAGCGCTATCCGCTGCTGCTTGATGAATCGGTAACGACGGCGCAGGCAGGTGATGAACCGGTGCTGATTTTCCAACGTACTGACGCGCCTGTTGCGGTTGCCCCCCAACGCCGGGAGGCCGTGCAGGCATTATTGGCTCGGCACACCGTAGATGTGGTGATCACCGACGATGGATTACAGCACTATGCGTTGGCAAGAGACATCGAACTGGTTGTGATTGACGGAATGCGGCGTTTTGGCAACGGTTGGTGGCTGCCAGCAGGCCCGATGCGAGAAAGAGAAAGCCGTCTGGCGTCGGTGGATGCCGTCATTGTTAACGGTGGCATGCCACGAACCAATGAGATAGGCATGACACTCACAGCGGGTATGGCAATTAACTTATTGTCCGGTGAATCGCGACCGCTGAGCCAATTACAGGATGTGGTGGCGATGGCGGGTATCGGACATCCTCCGCGTTTTTTTGCTACGCTGCGTGATGCGGGCGTCAGCATTGTGCGCGAAGTCGCTTTTGCTGACCATCAATCGTACCAGCCAGAACAGCTTGAATCGTTGACTCAAGATGTGAAGCAGCCTCTGCTGATGACGGAAAAAGATGCCGTGAAATGCAGAGCGTTTGCTAAAGATAACTGGTGGTATTTGCCCGTCGATGCCGTGTTAATTGAGCCTCATGGCACGCAATTACTTGATAAAATTGAAAGTGTTATTAACCGTAATGTCGGCGGAAAATGTGAATAATGTCGGTCATCGATCGGCCAAAGATGGAGGAAGTATGGATCACCGTTTACTTGAGATTGTTGCCTGTCCTGTTTGTAATGGTCGGCTGTACTTTAATAAAGAGAAGCTGGAATTGATATGCAAGGTCGATGGTTTGGCCTATCCGGTTCGTGATGGTATCCCCGTGCTGCTGGAAAACGAAGCGCGTAAACTCGGAGCTGACGAGACAGCACAATGACTTTTACTGTGATTATTCCTGCGCGTTTTGCGTCAAGTCGACTGCCAGGGAAACCGCTGGCGGACATCAACGGCAAACCGATGGTCGTCCATGTAATGGAGCGGGCGCTGGAGTCGGGGGCGCAGCGCGTTATCGTGGCTACCGATCATCCCGATGTTGAGGTCGCTGTGCGACAAGCTGGCGGCGAAGTATGTCTGACCCGTGCCGATCATAATTCTGGCACAGAACGTCTGGCTGAAGTTATCGAGCAGTACGGCTTTAGCGATGATGACATCATCGTTAACGTTCAGGGCGATGAACCACTTATTCCTTCCGTGATTATTCGTCAGGTGGCAGAGAATCTCGCCGCCAGTAAAGCGGGAATGGCAACGCTGGCCGTGTCGATTGAAACCAGCGAAGAAGCATTCAATCCAAATGCGGTAAAAGTGGTTACCGACGCGGAAGGATACGCACTGTATTTTTCTCGTGCGACCATTCCCTGGGACAGAGAGCGTTTTGCTCAGTCTAAAGAAGCCATTGGCGATCATTTCCTGCGTCATATCGGTATCTACGCTTACCGGGCTGGCTTTGTACGACGCTATGTCAGTTGGGCTCCAAGCCAACTGGAGCAAATCGAGTTGCTGGAACAATTGCGTGTGCTGTGGTATGGCGAGAAGATCCACGTTGCTGTTGCCAAAGCCGTTCCTAGCGTCGGTGTAGATACACCAGAAGATCTCGCCCGCGTGCGACAAATCATGGCTGCACAGTAAAACTCGTCGCATCAATCTGCGATGAGCGCGTTATAGGGGAATCTATTCTTATCGGAATAGTTTTTCCCCATGAAATTTTTTCTTAGTATTGTCATTTCGTTTTTTAATTATTTATCATTTATTTAGATAACTATTCTTAAAAAATAAAAATTATATCGTGCGGTTTTATTTATGCGATAATTAATTTTCATTTTTAATTTATACACGGCGAGTGGAACTTTTATTTTTATATTTAAATGTTACTATCAACTTGCCATGTTTTTGCATGGCGTTTTCTTTATTTCAACTAAGGATGGTAATAATATGAATGCTAAACGTTATATCGCAAATTTTTTCCTCGGCGGAATGTTAATGGGGGCAGCGGCAGGAAGCAGCGCGGCGGTTTATTACATGGCTCCCAACGGCAATGACGCGAATAATGGTAGTAAGAATTCCCCCTGGAAAACGATCGATCGTGCGCAGAAGACATTAAATCCTGGCGACCGCCTGTGGATACGCGGTGGTAAATACGTGTTCACCAAAGGGCTGAATGTCTGTGCTACGCGGACCGATGTAGTCAATGCGATTACGCTGAATAAAAGCGGCACGGAAGGTAAGCGTATTGAGTACTGGGCGTCTAGCGGAGAAGTGCCGATTTTTGATTTCAGCCAGATGCAGGATGATTGCCGGGTCAAAGGGGTTAACGTTGTTGCCGATTGGGTTTCCGTTAAAGGGCTGGAAATAACCGGTGTGCCACAACGTAATAACCTTAACCATGAATCCTGGGGCGTGTGGATTAGAGGCAGTAATAATATATTCGAGCAGTTGAATATTCATCACATTATGGGTACTGGTTTGTTCATCCAACGTGGGGGAAATAACCTGGTATTAAATAGTGACTCTCACCATAACTAT
The DNA here is from genome assembly GCF_037076465.1 of Pectobacterium araliae. Taxonomy (NCBI): domain Bacteria; kingdom Pseudomonadati; phylum Pseudomonadota; class Gammaproteobacteria; order Enterobacterales; family Pectobacteriaceae; genus Pectobacterium; species Pectobacterium araliae. The sequence continues at coordinate 1,996,705 of NZ_AP028908.1, forward strand.
GATCCACTGACCTCTAATGGTGCTGGTCAAAGCGGGGATGGTTTTGGTGCGCATATCCCTGCTAACCAACCAGGTAATATTTTCCGCGGTTGCCGGGCGTGGTCAAATTCGGATGATGGTTTTGATTTAATTAATGCCTATTCACCGGTGCTGATTGAAAACTCCTGGGCCTGGTCGCATGGGTATTTGCCGGGGACAACACAATCACTGGCTGCGGGTAACGGTAATGGTTTTAAAATCGGTGGCTACGGCGGCGTTTATGTGGCGAATGCGGTGAAACATACCGTGCGTAACTCGGTTGCGTTCTTAAATAAGGCTGCGGGTTTTTATGCTAATCACCATCCTGTAGCGAACGATTTCTTCAATAACACTGGCTATAAAAATAACCCGAACTTTAATATCCGCGGCATCGATGCAAATGGAAAAGCCATTGGGTTGGGTACGCTGCGCAATAATGTGTCTCACGGGGGTAAAGACCTGTCGTTCTCCGACGGAGCAAACATGCGCTATAATTCGTGGGATCTGAAAATTGCGGTATCAGATGCTGACTTCGAGAGCGTTTCCGTGACCGGATGGGATGCGCCACGTCAGGCGGACGGCAGCTTGCCGGTACTTAAGAGCCTGCATCTTGCATCGGGGAGCGCTCTGATCAACAAGGGGGGTGATGTCAAACTGCCTTATAAGGGATCAGCGCCAGATCTGGGGGCTTTTGAACGCGAATAGTGGCGAAATGTTAATACACTAGCCAGTCATTCACGGTATTCCTTGCTGACAGGCAGGGAGTACCGCTGCAACAACCCCGACAGGGTGTCTCTCATTATTATCCCGATGAGCTTACATAGGTAAGTGATTCGGGTGACTGACAAATCTGCCAGAGGCTGGTTTGAACGCTGCTTGCAGCGGCCCCAACGGGGCGAGGCACACGCAAGTGTGCTGAGTAGCGTAGCCAACGCACATGCAACTTGAAGTATGACGAGTATATTTGATCTGCGTTGAAGTATTTGTCTTCTGCTCGCCGCATCATGGTGAATGGAGCTATTTGGCTCAACTGAGGTATCACCGTTTATGGAACAGTTGAAATCAGAACTCAGTGCGGTGTTGGGGGAAAGCCTCAGCCGACTTGAGCGCATAAGCGAACAGCCCTATGCGGATCTGTATGCCTTGTATGACAAAGAAGGCAACGCCATTCCTTTGTTAGCGAAAAGTTATGTTTGTCAGGGGGTCGCGCAACAGGAAGCCTATAAGCTCTCGATGCTGGCGCGTGAAGGTGATGCCCGTCTGCCAACCGTCTATGGGTTGGTTCTGACGCAACAGCAACCTTACCGGGAGCTGCTGTTGATTGAGCGTTTACGCGGTGTATCGGTGGAAGCGCCACCAAGAAACGGCCAGCGTTGGACGTTGCTAATGGATCAAATTGTTGAAAACGTACTTGCCTGGCACCGAATTGACAGCCATGGTTGTGTCGGTTCTGTGGACAGCACGCAGGACAACGATTGGTTCAGTTGGTATCAACAGCGTCTGGAAGTCCTGTGGTCTACGTTGCTCAATGTTAGCGCGCCCCAGCTTACGCAGCAGGATCGCACCGTGCTTTATCGCTCTCGCCAGTGCCTGAAAATGTTGTTTGAGGATTTTGACGATAACTGTGTATTAGTGCATGGCAACCTTTCATTACGCAGTATGTTGAAGGATGCGCGTAGCGATCAACTATTAGCGATGATCAATCCGGGGATGATGCTGTGGGCACCCAGAGAGTATGAACTTTTCCGACTTTGCGAATCTGGCATGCCAGAGCAACTGCTTTATCACTATCTGAAACAGGCTCCCGTTTCTGAATCCTTTGTTTACCGCCGCTGGCTGTATGTGATTTGGGAAGCCGTGGCCCGCTATATTCACACGGGCCAATTGGATCGTCAGCTATTTGATGTGGCTTCCCGTGAGTTGTCCCCTTGGCTGGAGTGAGCCTGCGGTTGTGCCGCGTCGTGGGGTGCTGTCGTGGTTCCCTTTAGTAATTGCCAGAGGCGACCGAGCGTTTCATACCAGGCTCGTTCACTGTGTGATAGATAGTAAGCGGAAGGGAATACCTTTTCCCACGGATTAAGCGCAGACGTGATTGCCATCTGGTTCGCCGGAGCTGGAATCGGCGCTAGTCCTTGGGCTTGGAAAAATCGTATAGCGCGAGGAAGATGGTTGGCTGAGGTCACCAGCAGGAAAGTTCGATCGCCAACAATCTTAGCCGTTGCCGCCGCTTCTTCTTCCGTATCCCTCGGTGTATCCAGAATGACGATATCCTGCTGGGGAATGCCCAAACTTTCGGCGACCAGCGCCGCCGTTTTCGCGCTACTGACAGGGTTCCCTTGCGCAGCGCCACCAGTAAAAATCAATTTTGCGCCGGGGTTGGCATGATAAAGACGAACGCCTTCCGTGACGCGCGGGAGGCTATTGCTGATGAGATTAGAACTGGGTGCCCATTCCGCGTTATAGGTATATCCCCCGCCTAATACGACAATATACTCGACATTGCCCGCTTGCGGCGTCCGTCGCCAGGTTGGGTACTGTGATTCCAGTGGTAACAACAGTCGATCGGCAACAGGTTGCAGGCTGAGTAGAATAAGCATCAGCCAACTGGCTACTATCATCGTTTTCCCCGTGCGCTGTCGTTGGGTAAACCAGAGCAGCAACAGACCAACACCCATCAGAATCAATAGCAATGGCAGGGGTTGCAGAAGGCCACCGACGAACTTTTTGAGTGTGAAAAGCATAGAATTGCATTCCTTTTGAGTGAAAAAACCGCATCCGGGAAGATATCATGCGGTAAGGCCATTTATTCTAAGCCAGCCTGTGCCAAAATGGCAGGCAGGAAAAATCGCCTCGCGCAGATACGAGTTGCGTGAGCTATCCCGTTTATATGATGCGGAACAATGACTGATGCAGGATCGCAATTTTAACGATATCGCGGAAAAATTTGCTCAGAATATCTATGGCACAACGAAGGGGAGACTTCGGCTGGCGGTATTGTGGCAAGATCTTGACGGTCTTTTAGCCCAGCTTCCGGCACGGCCTTTACGCATCCTTGATGCGGGAGGGGGTGAAGGGCAGATAGCCTGCCGTCTTGCGGCTTTAGGACATCAGGTATTGTTGTGCGATGTTTCCGATGAGATGATTCAGCGCGCCAAAAATGCGGCAGCGGCGCAGGGCGTCACCCATAATATGCGTTTTGTGCAGTGTGCCGCACAGGATGTCGCGCAATATATGGACGGCCCCGCTGATCTGATATTGTTCCATGCGGTGCTGGAATGGGTCGCACAACCACAGCAGGCACTGAAAATATTGTACGATTGCCTGTCGCCGGGTGGCGCATTGTCCCTGATGTTCTATAACCATCATGGGTTGCTGATGCGTAACATGGTGGTGGGTAACTTTGATTATGTTCAGGCCGGTATGCCTAAGGGCAAACGGCGCTCGCTCTCGCCAGATCACCCGCTGAACCCGCAAGACGTGTACGGCTGGCTTGATGAGATGGGGCTGACCATTAGCGGGAAAACTGGCGTGCGTGTGTTTCATGACTACTTGAAAAGTAAACAGCAGCAAGTTGAAAAATTTGACGACATTCTGGAGATTGAACAGCGGTATTGTCGGCAAGAGCCTTTTGTAAGTTTGGGCCGTTATATCCATGTCATGGCGCATAAACCCCATTTGAAGGATGCATTATGAGTGATTTTTCCCAGACTGTACCCGAACTGGTCGCCTGGGCACGAAAAAACGATTTCTCCATTTCCCTCCCCACCGAACGCCTGGCGTTTTTGATGGCGATCGCCACGCTTAATGGCGAGCGTATGGATGGTGAAATGAGTGAAGGCGAGCTGATTGATGCCTTCCGCCATGTGAGTCAGGGATTTGATCAGACGAACGAAACCATTACTGTTCGCGCCAATAACGCAATTAACGATCTGGTGCGTCAGCGGTTGCTTAACCGTTTTACCAGCGAACAGGCGGAAGGGAATGCGATTTATCGGCTGACGCCGCTGGGGATCGGCATTACCGATTATTACATCCGCCAGCGTGAGTTCTCAACGCTACGGCTTTCTATGCAGCTTTCTATCGTGGCGCAGGAGCTCAGTCGTGCGGCCGATGCGGCGGAAGAAGACGGCGATGAGTTTCACTGGCACCGCAACGTATTTGCACCGCTGAAATATTCCGTTGCTGAAATTTTTGACAGTATTGATTTGTCGCAACGCGTGATGGATGAACAGCAGCAGGGCGTTAAAGATGATATTGCGGCGCTGCTAAACCAGGACTGGCGAGCCGCGATCGGTAGCTGTGAACACCTGCTGACTGAAACGTCATCGACGCTGCGTGAATTGCAGGACACGCTCGAAGCCGCAGGCGACAAATTGCAGACGAGCCTGTTGAGCATTCAGGATGCGATTATGAATAACCCGCATAACCTGGAGTTTGTCGATAAACTGGTGTTTGACCTGCAAAACAAACTCGATCGCATTGTGAGCTGGGGGCAGCAGACGATAGATTTGTGGATTGGTTACGACCGCCACGTACATAAGTTTATCCGTACTGCGATTGATATGGATAAAAACCGCGTCTTTGCCCAGCGATTACGCCAGTCAGTGCAGAACTATTTCGACAACCCTTGGGCGCTGACGTTCGCCAACGCCGATCGGTTGCTGGATATGCGTGACGAAGAGCTGACATTGCGTAGTGAAGAAGTGACCGGTGAGCTGCCGCCGGAGCTGGAGTACGAAGAGTTTAGTGAAATGCGCGAGCAACTGATCGCGCTGGTTGAGCAGGCGCTGCATAAATATAAAGCGCAACAGATTCCGCTGGATTTGAGTGAAGTGATGCGTGAATACCTCACGCAGTATCCTCGCTCGCGGCATTTTGATGTTGCTCGAATCGTGGTCGACCAGGCTGTACGTCTGGGCGTAGCCGAAACAGATTTCTCCGGATTGCCAGCACTGTGGCAGGCAATCAATGATTACGGAGCCAAGGTGCAGGCCCATGTCATCGATAAATATTGAACAATTTATGCCAGTAAAGCTGGCAAGCGCGCTGTCGAATAACCTTTTTCCCGCGCTGGACAGCCAATTGCGCGCTGGGCGCCATATTGGTATTGAAGAACTGGAAAACCACGTATTTTTGATGGATTTTCAGGAGGTGCTGGAGGAGTTCTACAGCCGTTACAACGTGGAATTGATCCGCGCGCCGGAAGGGTTCTTCTATCTGCGTCCGCGCTCTACCACGCTGATCCCGCGTTCGGTGCTATCTGAGCTGGATATGATGGTAGGGAAAATTCTCTGCTATCTCTATCTGAGCCCGGAGCGTTTGGCGCACGAAGGCATTTTCAGCCAGCAGGAGCTCTATGAAGAGTTGCTGAGTCTGGCGGATGAAAGCAAACTGCTGAAGTTGGTTAACCAGCGTTCCACCGGTTCCGATCTGGATCGCCAAAAGTTGCAGGAAAAAGTTAGAACCTCACTTAACCGCTTACGTCGGTTAGGGATGATCTACTTTATGGGCAATGACAGCAGCAAATTCAGAATTACCGAATCGGTATTCCGCTTTGGGACTGATGTGCGCAGCGGCGATGATGCCCGTGAAGCACAGCTACGCATGATTCGCGATGGTGAAGCGATGCCTATTGAAGGTAATTTGTCGCTGAAAGATGACAGCGACGATAACGATCGCACCGATGATACCGCGCCAGAAACGGGCGAGGATGAATAAGAGCGTATCCCATTCCTACTGGGGCAAGCTTTACGTGTTGAGGATGAACAGGAATGATTGAACGCGGTAAATTTCGCTCACTAACGCTGGTCAATTGGAACGGCTTTTTCGCCCGCACCTTCGATTTGGATGAACTGGTTACCACGCTATCTGGTGGTAACGGCGCGGGGAAATCCACCACGATGGCTGCTTTTATTACGGCGTTGATCCCTGACCTGACGTTACTGCACTTCAGAAATACGACTGAAGCCGGTGCCACCAGTGGCTCACGCGATAAAGGTCTGCACGGTAAATTGCGTGCAGGCGTCTGCTACTCCACGCTGGATGTCGTTAACTCGCGTCATCAGCGCGTGCTGGTTGGAGTTCGCCTCCAGCAGGTTGCAGGACGCGACCGTAAAGTCGATATCAAACCTTTCACCATTCAGGGGTTACCGACGGCGATACAGCCGACGCAAATTCTGACGCAGGTAGTCGGCGATCGTCAGGCTCGCGTACTGTCGTTGCAGGAACTGAAGGATCGCGTCGAGGAGATGGAAGGCGTTCAGTTCAAGCAGTTTAACTCCATCACCGATTATCATTCGCTGATGTTTGATTTGGGCGTGGTGCCTAGGCGCTTGCGTTCAGCCTCCGATCGCAGCAAGTTTTATCGCCTGATTGAAGCCTCGCTATATGGCGGTATTTCCAGTGCGATTACGCGCTCGCTGCGTGATTACCTGCTACCAGAAAACAGCGGTGTACGTAAAGCGTTTCAGGATATGGAAGCGGCGCTGCGTGAAAACCGCATGACGCTGGAAGCGATTCGCGTTACCCAATCCGACCGCGATCTGTTCAAGCATCTGATCTCTGAAGCGACGTCCTATGTTGCTGCTGACTACATGCGACACGCCAATGAACGTCGTATTCATCTGGATGGTGCGTTAGAACTGCGTCGTGACCTGTTCTCCAGTCGTAAGCAACTGTCGAGCGAGCAATATCGCCATGTGGAAATGGCGCGAGAACTGGCGGAGCAGAGTGGGGCTGAAGGCGATCTGGAAACGGATTATCAGGCAGCCAGCGATCACCTAAATCTGGTGCAAACTGCCATGCGCCAGCAGGAAAAAATCGAGCGTTATAACGCCGATCTGGAAGAGTTGAGCTACCGCCTCGAAGAACAGAATGAGGTGGTGGAAGAGGCGCGGGAGCAGCAGGCGGAAAACGAAGAACGTGCCGATGCTGCCGAGTTGGAAGTGGATGAACTGAAAAGCCAGCTTGCCGATTACCAGCAGGCGTTGGACGTGCAGCAAACGCGCGCCATTCAGTACCAGCAGGCGCAACAAGCGCTTGAACGCGCCCGCACGCTGTGCCAGTTGCCGGATTTAACGGCAGAGAATGCGGATGAGTGGCTGGACAGCTATCAGGCGAAAGAGCAGGAAGCAACAGAGATTCTGCTGATGCTGGAACAGAAGCTCAGCGTGGCCGATGCGGCGCACGGTCAGTTCGAACAAGCCTACCAGTTAGTGAGTAAAATTGCCGGAGCGGTCAATCGCAACGAAGCCTGGCAGGTTGCGCGCGATTTGCTGCGCGACAGCGCTTCACTGCGTTATCAGGCGGAGCGAGTACAGCCGCTACGGATGCGTTTGTCTGAACTGGAACAGCGCCTGCGTGAACAACAGGATGCTGAGCGGTTATTGCAGGATTTCAGCAAGCGCAACGGTCAGGATTATCAGCCAGAAGAACTGGAGTCGCTCCAGCAAGAACTTGATGCGCGGATCGAAACCCTGTCAGCGCTGGTGGCGGAAGCGGGTGAGCGCCGTATGGCGCTGCGTCAGGAACTTGAGCAGACCCAACAGCGCATTCAGAAACTGACGGTGCGTGCGCCAGTCTGGCTGGCCGCACAGGAAATGCTGACGCAACTGAGCGAGCAGAGCGGTGAAACGTTTGAAGATAGCCGTCAGGTGACGGAATTCATGCAGCAACTGCTGGAGCGCGAGCGTGAAACCTCGGTTGAGCGCGATGACATCGCCGCTCGCAAACGTCAAATCGAGGCGCAGGTTGAGCGACTAAGCCAACCCGGTGGTTCCGAAGACCCGCGTTTGAACGCGCTGGCGGAACGTTTTGGCGGCGTGCTGTTGTCTGAAATATATGATGATGTCACGCTGGATGATGCCCCGTATTTCTCGGCGCTTTATGGCCCGTCCCGCCATGCGATTGTGGTGCCCGATCTTTCGCTGATCCGCGAGCAGCTTGCCGGTCTGGAAGATTGCCCAGAGGATCTGTATCTGATCGAAGGTGATCCGCAGTCATTTGATGACAGCGTGTTTGCGGTTGAAGAACTGGAACGTGCTGTCGTGGTGAAAATCGCGGAGCGCCAGTGGCGTTATTCTCGTTTCCCAGAAGTGCCGCTGTTTGGTCGCGCCGCGCGGGAAATGCGGCTGGAAGGTCTACGTGATGAGCGCGAAGCGTTGGCAGAGCAGTACGCGACGCTGTCATTTGACGTGCAGAAAACGCAACGCTTGCACCAGTCTTTCAGTCGATTCATCGGTACGCATCTGGCTGTCGTTTTTGATGACGATCCCGAAGCAGAAATTCGTACACTTAGTTCCCGTCGTGGCGAGCTGGATCGTGCGATGGCCAACTTTGATGGCGAAAACCAGCAGCAGCGCCAGCAATACGATCAGGCGAAAGAAGCCAGCGCACAACTGAATAAACTGATTCCGCGTATTAGCCTGTTGTGCGATGAAACGTTGCAGGATCGCGTGGAAGAGATCCGGGCGGAGTTGGATGAAACCGAAGAATCTGCCCGTTTTATCCAACAGCACGGGGCAACGCTGGTTAAGCTGGAGCCTCTGGTTTCTGTCTTGCAAAGCGACCCGCAGCAGCATGAACAATTGCAGGAAGATTATGCTCAGGCGCAGAACGCACAGCGGCAGGCAAAACAGCAGGCATTTGCGCTGACTGAGGTTGTGCAGCGTCGCGCGCACTTTAGCTATGCTGATTCGGCTGGCATGTTGGGTGAAAATGCGGGTCTGAATGACAAACTGCGCCAGCGGCTGGAACAGGCGGAGGCTGAACGTGCAAAAGCACGCGAACAGCTACGCCAGCATCAGGCACAACTGACGCAGTACAGTCAGGTTCAGGCCTCGCTAAAAAGCTCTTATGACGCCAAACAGGACATGCTGAAGGAACTGACGCAGGAACTTCAGGATATCGGTGTGCGTGCGGATGCCGATGCTGAAGCGCGCGCCCGCCAGCGTCGTGATGAGCTACATGCCGCATTAAGCACCAACCGTTCGCGGCGTAATCAGTTGGAAAAACAGATTACGTTCTGTGAAGCGGAAATGGACAGTTTGCAGAAGAAACTGCGCAAGCTGGAGCGTGATTATCACCAGATGCGTGAGCAAGTTGTCACCGCGAAAGCGGGCTGGTGTGCAGTCATGCGTTTGGTGAAAGACAACGGCGTCGAGCGCCGTCTGCACCGCCGTGAACTGGCGTACATGGAAGGCGATGAGCTGCGTTCCATGTCGGATAAGGCGTTGGGTGCACTGCGTCTGGCGGTGGCGGATAACGAACATCTGCGCGATGTACTGCGGCTTTCCGAAGATCCGAAGCGACCCGAGCGCAAAATTCAGTTCTATATTGCCGTTTACCAGCATCTGCGTGAGCGTATCCGTCAGGATATTATCCGCACCGATGATCCGGTAGAGGCCATTGAGCAGATGGAAATCGAGCTTAACCGATTGACTGAAGAGCTGACGGCGCGTGAGCAAATGCTGGCTATCAGCTCTCGTAGCGTGGCAAACATCATTCGTAAGACGATCCAGCGTGAGCAGAACCGTATTCGGATGCTGAACCAGGGGCTACAAGCGGTTGCGTTTGGTCAGGTGAAGAGCGTTCGCTTGAACGTCAATGTGCGCGAAACGCATACCACGTTACTCAATGTGCTGTCCGAACAGCAGGAAATGCATCAGGATCTGTTTAACAGTAATCGTCTGACCTTCTCGGAAGCGCTGGCGAAATTGTATCAACGGCTTAATCCTGAAATTGATATGGGGCAACGCACGCCGCAGACGATCGGTGAAGAGCTACTGGATTACCGAAACTACCTTGAAATGGAAGTTGAGGTTAACCGTGGTGCGGATGGTTGGCTGCGGGCGGAGAGCGGGGCGCTATCGACCGGGGAAGCGATTGGTACTGGGATGTCGATTCTGGTCATGGTGGTACAGAGCTGGGAAGAAGAGTCTAAGCGCCTGCGTGGCAAAGATATTATTCCGTGCCGTTTACTCTTCCTCGATGAAGCGGCGCGTCTGGATGCCAAGTCGATCGCGACGCTATTCGAGCTCTGCGACCGCCTGGAAATGCAGTTAGTTATCGCGGCACCGGAAAATATCAGCCCCGAAAAGGGAACTACCTATAAGCTGGTGCGTAAAGTTTACCAGAACAATGAGCACGTCCATGTGGTTGGGCTGCGTGGGTTCGGAACGGAAGCGCCAGAGCAAGCTTTGTAGCTATGAGTTCTGCTGTTATTTTCTTCTATAATGATAAAGCCGCTTTTTTAAGCGGCTTTATTTTTACTTAAAGAGAAGGCTGACGACGAATGGGTTCATCAAATACGAAGATAATACCCAGAAGAAGAAGCAAAAATATTTTTCTCTTTATATACTGACGATAAAACGATTGCAGGCCGTAGAGGGATTTACGGGCGTATGTTGTAAAGTGGCATGCGGTAATAATGGCGCTATATAAAAACGATCCTATTTCATTCTTTATCGTTTTCTATACGAGGAAAGTGAAAGAATGAGTTTACGCTAGTGTGACCGTGTGCGAGCGAATTCGGTTTGTTATTTCCATGTTCAACGTGGATTGTCGTGAAAGCATAGTGATTAATGAGTACAGGGGATAAATGGATGTTGTTGTTACATAAGCGAAAAATGGTCAGGCTAATGTTGCGCGTGGGTTGTATTTGGGTCGGAAGCCTGTCTCCTTCGTTTTCGGTGTTGTCAGCGTCTCCGACGGTGTTGCCTGGATTATCACAAAGCGCGGGTGTGGTTTCTGTCGAGAAGAGTCGGGCAGGGCTTTTGGCTGCGCTGCCACACGGTATGGCGGTGCATTATCTCTCTGATTTATCATCACTTTATGCCAAAAATAGAATGCAACCGATGTGGGCAGATAACCGCGCTGTTCAACAGTTTCAGCAGCAGCTTGCTGAATTGGCGATAGCGGGTGTACAGCCGCAGTTCACCACGTGGGTGACCTGGCTGGCTGACCCTCAACTAACCGGATTTGCGCGTGATGTCGTGTTATCGGATGCGATGCTGGGCTATTTGCAGTTCGTTTCTGGCGTGGAGCGTAACGGCAATGACTGGTTGTACAGCAGCGTGCCTTATCGTCTGCAATCACCTGCGCTGAATAGCATTTCTCAATGGCAACAGGCCGTGGAGTCCGGCACCAGTGCGGCCTATGTGGTGTCGCTGGCACCGCCGCATTCGCAATACGCCAAAATGCATGAAGCATTGAAGATAATGCTGACGGACACGCGTCCCTGGCCGAACCTGAATCTGGCGGAATCTCTGCGCCCGGAACAGCAGAGCCGTGAATTGACCGTGCTGCGTGAGATCTTGCAACGTACTGGCATGTTATCGTCAACGGAGAGCATCACGCTTTTTAATGAAAATGTCGCTGCAACAACCACGTCGCTAACCGCACAAACCGCTGTTGTCGATGGCGCGACCAACGCAGACGATCGTTACACGGGAGAATTGGTTGAGGCGGTTAAACGCTTCCAGCAGTGGCAAGGGCTGGAAGATGATGGTGTGATTGGTAAGCGCACGCGTGATTGGCTCAATGCCTCTCCGCAAATGCGAGCAACGTTGCTGGCGTTGAATATCCAGCGTCTGCGCTTGTTACCGGATAATGTTCATACCGGTATCATGGTGAACATTCCCAATTACTCACTCATCTATTATCAGGATGGTGCCGAACGTTTATCGTCGCGCGTCATTGTTGGGCAACCGAAACGTAAGACGCCGCTAATGAGCAGTTCGCTGTATAATGTCGTGGTCAACCCGCCGTGGAATGTCCCTACGACGCTAACCCGACAGGATATTATTCCTAAAGTGGTGCGCGATCCCGGTTATTTACAGCGTCACGGCTATACGGTGCTGTCCGGCTGGAGTCAGGATGCAGAAGCCATTGACCCCTCAATGATCGATTGGCAGGGCGTGTCGGCAGAGCGCTTCCCCTATCGCCTGCGTCAGGCACCTGGGGCAAACAATTCGCTGGGGCGTTATAAGTTTAATATGCCGAATTCAGAAGCGATTTATCTGCACGACACACCGAATCATAACCTGTTCCAGCGTGATATCCGGGCGCTGAGTTCCGGCTGCGTGCGGGTCAATAAGGCATCAGAACTGGCTAACATGCTGCTACAGGATGCTGGCTGGAATAATACCCGCATTTCTTCCACGCTAGATCAGGGAAATACCACCTTTGTTTCAATGAAACATCGGATTCCTGTTAATCTCTATTACCTGACCGCGTGGGTCGCGGAAGATGGTAAACCGCAGTTCCGAACAGATATTTACAATTATGATGATATCGCCCGAGCGGGGACGAAAGTGCTGTCCAGCGCTGGGCTGTTGCTTCAGTAAGTATTGAAAACACGGGTATTAGCGGTACTGGCTTTTTATTGTTTTGCGGGAGAACGATGCGATCTCCCGCAAACCCGTAAGCAAAGCGGGTTGACTCACTTTTCTCTGGCAGTTAAGGTTCAAGGCGGTGCGTTTTGTACCGCTTTTATACCGTTCTTTTAGCCAGGATACTCGTTCTATGGATCACATTGACAATCATCGTCGTAAGTGGCTTGCACTGGGTGGTGCTGCCTTGGGCATCGCACTGCTTCCCGGTCAGGCATTTGCAACGTTATCTACGCCTCGGCCACGAATTTTGACGCTGGATAACCTGAATACTGGAGAACGGCTGAAAACGGAATTCTTTGATGGCAAACGGTATAACAAATCAGAACTCTCCCGCCTAAATCATTTTTTCCGCGATTACCGCGCTAATAAAATCAAAACGATTGATCCGCAACTTTTCGATCAGCTCTATCGTTTACAGGTCATGCTGGGCACCAACAAGCCCGTGCAACTGATTTCTGGTTATCGCGCAGTAGATACCAATAACGAATTACGTGCGCATAGCCGGGGTGTGGCAAAGCAGAGTTACCACACGAAAGGGCAGGCAATGGATTTCCATATTCAAGGTGTTCAATTGGCCAATATTCGCAAAGCTGCCACCAAAATGCGTGCCGGTGGGGTGGGCTACTACCCGCGCAGTGATTTCGTTCACATCGATACTGGTCCGGTCCGCACCTGGTAATCGGCTATAGCAGTGCGACACTTTTCTGATACGGCTCGCAGCAATATAGCGAGCCGTTTAGTTATTCAACATGGAGTGATATGAAATATCAAATTGTCCCTGTGACGGCATTTAGCCAGAACTGCACATTATTATGGTGTGAAAAAACCAATGAAGCGGCGATTGTCGATCCCGGTGGTGACGCAGAAAAAATCAAACAAGCCGTCGTTGATGCGGGGATTACGGTTAAACAAATTCTGTTGACGCATGGACATTTAGATCACGTCGGTGCAGCAGCGGAACTGGCCGAACACTATCAAGTAGCAATTATTGGCCCGCAAAGTGAAGATGCTTTTTGGCTGGACGGGTTACCTGCACAGAGCCGGATGTTTGGTCTGGAAGAGTGCGCGCCACTGACGCCATCACGCTGGCTAAAGGAAGGTGATGAGGTTAGCGTGGGCGAAACGACGCTGGCGGTTTTCCACTGTCCGGGTCACACACCGGGTCACATTGTATTCTTTGATGCCGAATCGCGTCTGGCACAGGTAGGCGATGTAATTTTCAATGGTGGCGTAGGGCGCACCGATTTCCCTCAAGGCGATCATCAGGCGTTGATTGCGTCCATCAAAAATAAACTACTGCCGCTGGGGGACGATGTGACATTTATTCCGGGCCATGGTCCGATGTCAACCTTAGGACATGAACGTAAAACCAATCCTTTCCTGCGTGAAGATGCCGCAATTTGGTAGTGTTTTATTGGCTTGAAAAGCAGAAATAAAAAAGCCGACACAGGGTGTTAATGCTATTCACTTAAGCGTGGATTTAGGGGGAAACACGGGGATGAGGTTCCCGCAGGGATACCTCGCACCGTGGTAGCCCCCAGTATCTCGTTTCTTAAACGATCGGCATTAGACACTGGGTGTCGGCTTTTTTGATCGCAGAACGATCAGAGTACGGCAACAATCGCTTCGCAGAGCGGCGCCATGTTTTCTGGCGTCATCCCAGCAACGTTGACACGGCCAGAGTTCACCGCATAAACGCCGAATTCGTCGCGCAGACGCAGAACCTGTTCCTTGGTCAAGCCGCTGAATGAGAACATCCCATTCTGGTTGATAATGAAGGAGAAATCCTGCTGCGCACCTTTTTCCTGCAAGGTATTGACGAACAACTGACGCATACGTTGAATGCGCTCACGCATCGCCGTCAGTTCCTGCTCCCAAATGGCCTTCAGTGCATCGTTACCCAAGATGGTAGCAACAACGGTTGCGCCGTGTGACGGTGGGTTAGAGTAGTTTGCGCGAATAGCGGCTTTCACCTGGCTGAATGCTTTATCTGCCGTTGCAGCATCAGCGGCCACCAGCGTACAGGCACCGACACGCTCATTGTACAAACCGAAGTTTTTAGAGTACGAGCTGCATACGATCAGTTCATCGTGAAGTGCGGCAAAGAGGCGCAGACCTTCCGCATCTTCTTCGAGCCCACGGGCAAAGCCCTGATAGGCGAAGTCAAACAGCGGTAGCCAACCTTTCGCTACCGACAGCTCTGCTAGTTTAGCCCACTGCTCGGCGGTAGGATCGATACCGGTCGGGTTATGGCAACAGCCGTGGAACAGTACCACGTCGCCTGCCTGTGCGGCATTCAGGCTGTTCAGCAGGCCATCAAAATCCAGCGCATGGTTTGCGGCATCGTAGTAATCATATTGGCAAATTTCTAAACCGACGGCAGAGAACACATTATTGTGATTTGGCCAGGTTGGGTTGCTGATCCAAATACGTTTTGCTGACGTCTGGTTGGCAATGAAATCAGCAGCTACGCGTAACGCACCCGTTCCGCCAGGCGTTTGTGCTGTACGAGCCCGTTTGTCGGCAATGATGGCATTCTGCTTGCCAAACAACAGTTCCTGCGTGCACTGACCAAATGCTGGCAGACCGTCGATGCCCAGATAGTTTTTGGTGGTTTCATTTTCCAGCAGATAGTGTTCTGCTTTTTTCACGCTGGTCAGAACCGGAGTTTTACCGGTTTCATCTTTATAGACACCAATACCCAGATTGATTTTATTCGCGCGGTCATCGGCGCGGAAAAGATCGGTCAGCCCGAGAATAGGATCGGCCGGTGCGGCAGAGATATTTTCAAACATTGCCAGAATGTTCCATAACTGAGATGAAATAAGAATTCTCAGAGTACCGTCAGTAAAAGGCTTTGCCAACCGTTGATGTCAAAAAGAAAGGGAAATAACAGGGAGAAGGAGAGAGACGAAATAAAAGACTGGTTAGGTGAGAATAATTGGCGCAGCGTGGTGCAAAACATAAACAAAAAATGCGGGAACGTTTTTCAATGTCGCTGGCGACGGCTCGTAGGGCGTTATCTAAAACACAATAAAAAAGACAGAGCCGAAGCTCTGCCTTTTCATGCAATACGAACGATTAACTCGTTACGTTATGCTGCGACAACTTAGAACTGATAGATTACACCGACGTCTACACGGTCGCTGTTTTCTTGATTAAATGTCTTAGTCTTGTCTTTATCCAGCAGGCTGATGTCGTACTCAACATAGGTAGAGAAGTTTTTGTTGAATGCGTAAGTTGCACCAACGCTTGCATATTTAACAGCGTAGTCGTTAGCAACGTTATTAATTTTGTCTTTACGAGATACGTAAGCAATGGTAGGCGTTAAACCGAAATCGAAGTTGTACTGTGCAACCACTTCAAAGATTTTGCTCTCATCAGCAATTCTGCCATCTGAGCTGCTGGTCAAGAAGAAATTACGACTTTCGCCGTAAACTGCTGCAACATAGATGTTGTTTGCGTCATATTTCAGACCTGTTGACCATACGTCAGCACGATCACCTTTAGCGCCAGCAGCATTTTGCTGGTCTTTAGTACGGTCATACGCACCGTAAGAGGCAACCACACCTACGCCGAAATCGGTATCATAGGACAGAGATGTCGCCCACGCATCACCATGTTGACGATCCAGACGTGAAATTTTAGCGTCACCGTCGTTCTCGTCTTTAGCGAGATATTGCAGACCGAAACCTAAACCGTCAACCAGACCAAAGAGATTGGAAGTGTTGAACGTTGCGGCGTTACCGATACGACCAGTCAGAGTATCAGTAACGCTGCTGTCGCCGCCGTTTTCTGGCAGTACGTCAGTATAGGCCAGAGCGTTGTAAGCGACGCCACTATTACGGCCATAGTCAAAAGAGCCGAAATCAGCAAATTTCAGTCCAGCAAATGCCTTACGGGTTTTGCCTTCATCATTATTTTTACTTTCTGTATTGTTAGCACCGAACTGGTATTCGAAAGTACCGTAACCTGTCAGGTCGCTAGTGATCTGCGTTTGGCCTTTAAAGCCCAGGCGAGCGGTAGTATTGTCTTCGTTTTCTGCACTCTGGTTTTGGAACGCATAACCTGCATGCACACGACCAGTCAGATCCAGCTTGTTCGCATCTTTATTATAGATTTCTGCTGCGTTGGCAGCGCCTGCGACTAACAGAGCTGGGATTACTACTGCAAGAATGTTGCGTTTCATCATTATTACCCTCATTGGTGTTATTTAGACACCTGCCACTGCCATAAATAATTCTTTAGGGAACTATTCCTGAAAGTTTGGTGTCTTCCTGTGTCTGAACGCAGTTTTCCATTCACTCGCCCGTTAATCCACCCTAAAGATGCTACAAACTTCGTAATCGAGTAACAAATAGAAAAATTATGTGTCAAAATGTAAAATACAGGGAACTTTTTGTGATATAACAAAAATTAAAAAAAAGAGCCGGGAAACCCGACTCTTTTTTTCTACATATTTGTTTTACTTATATTAAATTTTTATTTAGAAACTGGCATTCCGTGGTGTGCGTGGGAAAGGGATCACGTCGCGCACATTTTGTACACCGGTAACATAGGCAATCAGTCGTTCAAAACCTAAACCGAAACCGGAATGGGGAACAGTGCCGTAACGACGTAAATCACGATACCACCAGTAGTCTTCTTTATTCAGCCCCATCTCTTCCAGACGGCTATCCAACTGCGCCAAACGTTCTTCACGCTGAGAGCCACCGATGATTTCACCGATACCTGGTGCAAGAACATCCATCGCGGCAACGGTTTTACCGTCGTCATTCATACGCATGTAGAACGCTTTGATGTCTTTCGGATAGTTTTTAACCACAACCGGTGCTTTGAAGTGTTGCTCAGCCAGATAACGCTCATGCTCTGAGGAGAGATCAACGCCCCAGTAAACTGGGTTCTCGAACGGCTGCCCGCAATTCAGCAGGATATCGACGGCATCGGTGTAATCGACTTGGGCGAAATCGGAGCTGACAAATTTTTCCAGTCGAGTGATGGCTTCTTTGTCGACACGCTCAGCAAAGAACGCCATATCATCTGCACGCTCGTTCAATACGGCCTGGAAAACATATTTCAGCAGGTTTTCAGCCAGACCGGCTACGTCATCCAACGTGGCGAAAGCGACTTCCGGTTCGATCATCCAAAACTCGGCCAGATGGCGGCTGGTGTTGGAGTTTTCTGCGCGGAAGGTTGGACCGAAGGTATACACGTTGGACAGCGCACAGGCGTAGGTTTCGCCATTCAACTGGCCGGATACGGTCAGGAATGCTTCTTTACCAAAGAAATCTTCACTGAAATCGACTTTACCTTGCTCGGTACGTGGCAGATTCTCCAGATCGAGGGTAGAAACGCGGAACATTTCGCCCGCCCCTTCGGTATCGGATGCGGTAATCAGCGGGGTTGATACCCAGAAGTAACCATTCTCATGGAAGAAACGGTGAATCGCCTGCGCCAGCGTATGGCGAACACGCGCCACGGCACCGATCAGATTGGTACGTGGACGTAAGTGCGCGACTTCACGCAGGTATTCGATACTGTGACGCTTCGCCGCCATCGGATAGGTATCGGGATCGTCAACCCAGCCGACAACGTTGACGTGGGTGGCTTGCAGTTCGAAGCTTTGTCCTTCGCCCGGGGAAGCAACGACGTTACCGGTGATTTCAACGGAACAGCCGGTGGTCAGGTGCAGTACGTCATCCTGATAATTGGAGAGATTATTATTAACGACAGCCTGTAATGGATTAAAGCAGGAGCCGTCATAAACGGCGATAAAGGAGATACCGGCTTTAGAATCTCTCCGGGTACGTACCCAGCCGCGCACGGTGACTTCGCTGTCAACGGCGACACGGCCTTGCAGTACATCGACTACAGGCACTACGCTCATAAAATTCTCTCTTTAATTAATCGTGTTTAAGAAATATATCGTGGTTAAAACGTCAAATGGCCCAATCCGAGCCATTCGCTATGTTACTTGCGATGCAACAGGACACAAGCAGAAATCACCGGAATGGCGCGAAGTTTTCGCTCATGCCGGTGAATCTGCTGCAAAGTTGGTCAACATCTATAGGGGAAAGCCTCAACTGGCCTTTTTCACGCGGGGTAAGTCAAAGGCTTTGCGTAACTCACACACGAAGTTCTGATCCTGACAGATGGTTTTACCTGGGCTATCGGAAAGTTTTGCTACCGGTTTGCCGTTACATTCCACCAGCTTGATAACGATATTCAGCGGTTGTACGCTGGGGATATCACACGTCAGACGTGTACCTATGCCAAATACCAGATTCACACGTTGGTAAAAATGACGATACAGCGCCAGCGCTTTATCCAGATTTAGATTGTCGGAGAAGACCAGCGTTTTGCTCATCGGATCAATGTTCAAGCGTTGATAATGTGCAATGGCTTTCTCCCCCCAATCGACCGGATCGCCAGAATCGTGGCGTAGCCCCTGATAGGCTTCGGCGAACGGTAAATCGAAATCGCGTAGGAAGGCATCCATGGTGATGCAATCAGTCAATGCAATGCCTAAATGCGTGGAATATTCACGCAGCCACATGTCTAGTGCAGCGCGCTGGCTGTTTGCCAGCGTCGGACTAATCTGCTGATGTGCTTGAAACCACTCGTGTGCTTGCGTACCGACGGGGGTGATGCCCAAACGGCGCGCCAGATCGTAATTACTGGTGCCGATGAGATAAGGAAAATCGGCTTGCAGCACCGTAACAATCGTCTGCTGAACGTGGTGTGAGAAGCGGCGACGTGTTCCAAAATCCATCAGCTTAAATTGGCTGAGATCCACATCCGCGCTGTTCTGGCGGAAGCTCTCCAGTGAGGCAGACAGTTGGACGAGTGCCTGCTCAGTCGTGACGTTGGGCGAACGATGCCGATGCACGACTTCACTGATCACCGCCAGCAGGGGAACTTCCCACAGAATCACTTCACGCCACGGTCCGGTGATACGGATATCCAGTTTGCCAGCGTGATTCTTGATCGACACCTGCTGTGGATTGAAACGGAAGTCCCGCAGCCAGTGGAGATAATCTGGTTTAAAGAACGGCAGAGAAGAAAGGTAGGTGAACTCATCGTCACTCAATGACAGGAAACGCATCAGATCGACCTGATGGGCTATCTCGTCGGCGTAAACGCCTAATAACTCATCGCCACGGCAGCGGAATTCAGCCGCAACATCGACATCATAATAATGATGATACACCGCCTGTTGCATATGCAGCTTGTAGGCATCGGTATCCAGCAATGAGTGCAAAATCGGGGAAGTGTGCAAAGTCATAATGCGTTACAGCATCCTTGTAAGATGCCTATCCACCATCGGGACAATCAGCAATGTCCGGTCAGTATACCTTGATTATCTGTTTATTACATTACGACAACATAGCGAGATGTGCGGGAGGCGAACCACGGTACGATGATTATCCTCATAATTTTGTTGTGATAACATTAAGGTAACAGGTATAGACTTGATCTTTGATGTTTATGACGAGGTGGAAACTTTATATGAATCAACAGCCGCAAATAAAATATCGCCATGACTACCGTGCGCCGGATTACACCATTACCGATATAGCACTGGATTTCGATCTTCATGCTGAAAAAACTCGCGTAAAAGCCGTTAGCCAAGTGGTGCTGCAAGGGGACGCTGGCGCGCCGTTGACGCTGGATGGAGAAGGGTTGACGCTGATTAGTCTGAGCGTTGATGGCCAGCCATGGACACATTACCAGCAGCAGGACGATGGCCTGATTCTGACGCAATTGCCAGCGAGTTTTACGCTCAGTATTGAAACGGACATCAATCCTGCCGCCAATAGCGCACTGGAAGGGTTATACCTCTCTGGTGACGCGCTCTGTACGCAGTGTGAGGCCGAAGGATTCCGCCACATTACCTATTATCTCGACCGACCGGATGTGCTGGCGAAATTCACGACGCGCATCACCGCAGATAAAGCTCGCTATCCTTATTTACTCTCTAACGGTAACCGTATGGCGCAAGGAGAGCTGGAAGGTGGTCGCCACTGGATTGAATGGCAGGACCCGTTCCCGAAACCGGCTTATCTGTTTGCACTGGTTGCTGGGGATTTTGATGTCCTTGAAGATCGCTTCACGACGCGTTCTGGTCGCGATGTTGCGTTGGAGCTGTACGTTGACCGTGGCAACCTCGATCGCGCGGATTGGGCGATGACTTCGCTGAAAAATTCGATGAAGTGGGACGAAGAGCGTTTCGGTCTGGAATACGATCTCGACATCTATATGATCGTCGCCGTGGATTTCTTCAACATGGGGGCGATGGAAAATAAAGGGCTGAACGTATTTAATTCCAAATACGTGCTGGCCAAGGCGGAAACCGCGACGGATAAAGACTATCTGAACATTGAAGCGGTGATCGGCCATGAATATTTCCACAATTGGACGGGCAACCGTGTCACCTGCCGCGACTGGTTCCAGCTTAGCCTGAAAGAAGGGCTGACGGTGTTCCGCGATCAGGAATTCAGTTCCGATCTGGGATCGCGTCCAGTAAATCGCATTGATAACGTGCGAGTGATGCGGGGTGCGCAGTTTGCCGAAGATGCCGGCCCGATGTCGCATCCGATTCGTCCCGATCAGGTGATCGAGATGAATAACTTCTATACGCTGACGGTCTATGAAAAAGGATCGGAAGTGATCCGCATGATGCACACCTTATTAGGTGAAGAAGGCTTCCAGGCAGGCATTCGTCTGTATTTTGCGCGTCACGACGGCAGCGCGGCGACCTGTGATGACTTCGTGCTGGCGATGGAAGAGGCTTCTGGCGTCGATCTCACGCAGTTCCGCCGCTGGTACAGCCAGTCGGGCACGCCAGTATTGACGGTGCATGATGATTACGATCCGCAGACGCAACAATATCTGCTGAGTGTGAGCCAAACGACGCCAGTCGGTGCCGACAAACAGCAGAAGCTGCCGCTGCACATTCCGCTGGATATTGAACTGTACGATCTGCAAGGGAAGGTGATTCCGCTCCAGAAAGACGGGCAACTGTTGTCGTCAGTACTGAATGTAACTGAATCTGAGCAAACGTTCATTTTCGATCATGTACCTTGCCGCCCGATTCCTTCTTTATTACGTGAGTTTTCTGCACCGGTAAAACTGAATTATGCCTGGAGTGACGAACAACTGACGTTCCTGATGTGTCATGCGAGTAATGCGTTCTCGCGTTGGGATGCAGCACAGAGCCTGTTGGCTAACTATATTCGTCTGAACGTGTCTCGCTACCAGCAGAAACAACCGCTTTCTGTACCGATGCATGTCGTCGATGCTTTCCGTGGTGTATTGCTGGATGACAAACTGGATCCGATGCTGGCTTCTCAGATTCTGACATTGCCGAGCGAAAACGAAATTGCTGAACTGTTTGATATCATCGATCCCACCGCTATCGCTGCCGTACGTGACAGCATGACGCGTACGATGGCAAAAGAGATGGCGGATGAGTGGTTGGCGGTATACCACGCGAATCATGCGCCGCAATATCGTATTGAACATGCCGATATGGGCAAACGTGCGCTGCGCAACGTCTGCCTGCATTATCTGGCATTCAGCGATGCGGATCAGGCGGATAAACTGGTGCAAGCACAGTTCCGTCAAGCGGATAACATGACCGACTCGCTGGCGGCGCTAGCGGCGGCGGTTGACGCTCAACTGCCCGTGCGTGATGAATTGCTGACGCAGTTTGATGACCGCTGGCATCAGGATGGTTTGGTCATGGACAAATGGTTCGCGCTGCAAGCCACTAGCCCAGCAGATAATGTGCTAACCCGCGTGCGTGACTTGTTGCAACACCGTTCATTCAGCCTGAACAACCCTAACCGCCTGCGTTCGTTGGTGGGGGCGTTTGCCGCGTCAAATCCATCGGCTTTCCATGCAGAAGATGGCAGCGGTTATCGCTTTCTGACGGAGATTCTAACCGATCTGAACACCCGCAATCCGCAGGTCGCGGCACGGATGATCGAACCCTTGATCCGCCTGAAACGCTATGATGTTAAACGTCAGGCGCAAATGCGTCAGGCGCTGGAGCAACTGAAGACGTTGGAAAATCTGTCTGGCGATCTGTTCGAGAAAATCAGCAAAGCACTGCAAGACTAATTCCGTCACGGTCGTTCCTCTATCACACGCGGTAGCCTGCTGCGTGTGATATTTCCCCCCACGCTAATTTCTTACTTCCGCAAACGTTTTACTTTCCGCAGAGATGGCACTACCATCACCGACCGTGAGTTAAACCGTAATCCACTATTGCTTACTTTCTGCGTAAGCAAGATACCTTTGTGATAGGGATCTCAGGAGACAATATGTTCTATCCCGTTATCAAAAAAGCCCTGTTTCAGCTCGATCCAGAGCGTGCACATGAGCTGACCTTCCAACAATTACGCCGTATTACCAACACGCCTTTTGAATTTCTCGTCCGTCAATCCGTTCCGACTAAACCCGTTACCTGCATGGGATTATCTTTTAAAAATCCACTGGGTTTGGCTGCGGGATTAGATAAAGACGGCGAATGCATCGATGCGTTAGGCGCAATGGGATTTGGTTTTATTGAAGTGGGGACGGTAACGCCGCGTCCACAAGCCGGTAATGATAAACCAAGATTATTCCGCGTAGTGGAAGCGGAAGGGTTGATCAACCGGATGGGATTCAATAATAAAGGCGTGGATTATCTGGTCGAGAATGTAAAGAAAACGCGTTTTGGCGGTGTATTAGGGATCAATATTGGCAAGAATAAAGATACGCCAGTTGAGCAAGGCAAAGACGATTATTTGATCTGTATGGATAAGGTTTATCCTCACGCGGGCTATATCGCTATCAACATTTCGTCACCCAATACGCCGGGATTACGTAGCCTGCAATATGGCGACGCGCTGGACGATCTTTTGCTGGCGATAAAGAATAAGCAGACAGAATTAAAAGAGAAGCATCAGAAATATGTCCCAGTGGCCGTGAAGGTCGCCCCGGATCTTTCTGAAGAAGAATTGATCCAAATTGCCGATAGTTTGGTTCGCCATAACATTGATGGTGTGATTGCCACTAATACGACGCTCGATAGGAAACTGATTCAGGGGCTAAATCATTGCGGACAAACGGGAGGATTAAGTGGTCGCCCATTGCAGATGAGCAGCACGGAAATTATCCGTCGTTTGTCACAGGAATTAGCGGGACGTTTACCGATTATTGGCGTTGGTGGTATTGATTCTCTGGTTGCCGCACGTGAAAAAATGGAGGCTGGCGCATCGCTGGTACAGATATATTCTGGCTTTATTTTCCATGGTCCTCGCCTGATTAAAGATATCGTTACACATATTTAATCCGAAATGCCTTTCATTTTTAGCTGGGGGTTTATTTATCCCCCCAGCTAGTCTATATTTTATCCGTTTGCGTAAATAACCTATCAACCGATGTCTGATCTTCTTACCGCACCGTTTATAGAGATGAACGATTATTGCAATGTGAGAAAACACAATCAGCCATTTCTGATATTTCTACTGTGAAGGCGAAGGGTAAATAATATGAAGTTAAAACCTGACGATAACTGGCGCTGGTATTTTGATACCGAACACGATCGCCTAATGTTGGATCTGGCTAACGGCATGTTATTCCGTTCTCGTTTTCCTTCTAAAATGCTAACGCCGGATGCATTTAATGAATGTGCATTTTGCGTTGACGATGCCGCATTGTTTTTTACTTATAATGATAAATGCCAGAAAGTGGCATTACATCGCGATCTTCAGGGTGAATTAGTTCTGAATGCGCTGGTGGCAAGTCGATTCTTAAAACCGCTCATGCCAAAAAGCTGGCACTTCATCCAACAACCGGATGCCGTGGCCTATTCACCGCAGACGGGGGATGTTGTACAGGTACAGCTCACCGAAACGCATGAAATGGCCTGTTTTCTGGTGGCGGAAGCGGGAGATAAAGCCTGTCTCTGTTTGCTGGCGCAAGAACAACTGCCATTAAATGGGAAAATGATGGTGCTGGGCGACGCCATAAAAATCATGCACGACAGATTAATGCCTGCCGTCGTTCAGAATAGGGCCGAGTGGGAAACCACGCTGGGTGACGGTACGTTGGCATTTGAGTACGCCAAGGTCGTCTAAACCCCCGTCATACTTTAAGCTGCATACATGCTGGCTTTTCTTCGGCTATTGCAGATGAACGTCACTCTGCGGAATACAGCTACAGGTAAGAATCTCATCGTTTTCCCTGATGGCACTTTGCTTCAGCGCGGAAACCTCTCCGCAGACTAACGTCAATTTACAGCAACCGCACAGTCCAGCCCGACAAGAATAGGGGATTCGAATACCCTGTTGCTCCAATTGTTCCAGCAAAATTTGCTGATTATTTCCTTGCAACAATTTTCCCTGATAGTGGATGGTGACGGTCTGTTCGCTTTTTTCGGGAACGACAAGGTTTTCGA
The DNA here is from genome assembly GCF_037076465.1 of Pectobacterium araliae. Classification (NCBI taxonomy): domain Bacteria; kingdom Pseudomonadati; phylum Pseudomonadota; class Gammaproteobacteria; order Enterobacterales; family Pectobacteriaceae; genus Pectobacterium; species Pectobacterium araliae. Next base: position 2,021,563 of record NZ_AP028908.1, read on the forward strand.
CCACCTGAGCGGAACCATAAGGACGCGGTGGTTTGGTCGCTAACACTTCCAATGTGTCGCCCACGCGAATGATGCCTGTATTTCTGGCGACCAGATTTTGCCCAAAATCGACGTCACCGTTGTCGGCAGTACGGAAAGATTGCAGCGTTGCCAACGGCTCTGCTGACGGGTGTTTACGCCCGCGTTCGATGCTGACGGTAGTTAGAATGCAGCGGCTACAGGGTTTGACGACGTCAAAAACAACCTCGCCAATACGAATGGTCTTCCAGCTATCTTCGGCAAAGGCTTCTGCGCCCGTCACCACCAGATTAGGGCGAAATTGTTCAATTTTAATGCCGGCGGAGCAGCGCTGGCGTAGCGCCTGAAATGACGCATCATTGACTAATAGAAACGGATAACCATCGGCAAAAGCCAGAGGAACATCGGGATAATGCTTTACCCGCCGTGACGGCGCATTGCCCACCCAACGCAACTGCACGGCGCGCTGAAAATAGTGGCTTAACCAACGATTGATAGCATCGGGTGCAACGCTCGCGGTGAAGTGTGTTCCCCACACTTCTGTCGGCTGAGGTGATTCGGTAAAGTCGGCAAAACGAATCGTGGCCGTTTGACCATCCGGCGCGGCAATAAACAGCCCATCCGGTAGCAACGCGGGAGTAAATAACACCATTTGTGGATACTGGCGGGCAGTAATAAATGTGCCATCAGGTTCGGTGATCATGAACGCACGATCGTTCGCCAAACCGCTGACAGACGCCATCGCGTGGGACAGTTGCAACCCCCGCATCGATTTTACTGGGTGTATATAAAGCCGCGTTACGCCGATCACTGACCTGTTCCTTGCCGAAGTAAAGCGGCAACTTTATGACAAGCGTCTCGGATTAGCTATAATGCGCCCCAATTTCTTTTTTACTGTTTTTCTTTTTGGTGATAGTGACGACATGAATGCTTTGTTTGCCAGCACGGCGCGGGGACTGGAAGAGTTATTAAAGAGCGAGCTCGAATCATTGGGTGCGCAGTCCTGTGCGGTTGTGCAGGGCGGTGTCCATTTTGAGGGTGACAACCGCCTGCTGTACAAGAGCCTGTTGTGGAGCCGTCTGGCGTCGCGCATTCTGCTGCCGCTGAATGAATTCAAGGTGCACAGCGATCTGGATTTGTATCTGGGCGTGCAGGCGATTGACTGGTCAACGATCTTTAGCATCGATAAAACCTTTGCCGTGCATTTTACCGGCACCAATGAAGATATCCGTAACAGTCAGTACGGCGCGTTAAAAGTCAAAGATGCGATTGTGGATAGCTTTACGCGCAAAACCGGGCAGCGACCGGACGTGGCGAAACAGCAGCCGGATATTCGCGTTAACGTCTTTTTGCAGCGTGATATGGCCAGCGTGTCGCTGGACTTAAGCGGCGACGGCTTACATCAGCGCGGTTACCGCGATCTGGCCGGACTCGCACCGTTAAAAGAAAATCTGGCGGCAGCGATTGTGTTGCGCTCCGGCTGGCAGAGCGGCACGCCGCTGGTCGATCCGATGTGTGGTTCCGGTACGTTGCTGATCGAAGCCGCCATGATTGCGTCCGATCGCGCGCCCGGTTTACACCGTACACACTGGGGATTTAACGCCTGGTTAAAGCACGATGTTGAACTGTGGCGCGAAGTGATTGCAGAAGCACAAGTGCGCGCCCGCCAAGGTTTGCAGGCAACCACGTCACGCTTCTTCGGATCGGATAATGACCGCCGAGTGATTGAGATCGCCAAAGCTAATGCGCGTCGCGCAGGCGTTGCCGAACTGATTTCTTTTGACGTGAGGGATGCGGCACAGCTAAAAAATCCACTGCCAGAAGGCCCGAAAGGGACGGTTGTCAGCAACCCACCTTACGGTGAGCGTCTGGAAAGTGAACCTGCGTTGATCGCCCTACATAATATGCTGGGTCGTAAGATGAAAAGCGACTTTGGTGGCTGGCAGCTCTCGCTGTTCAGTGCGTCGCCGGAGCTACTGAGCTGTCTGCAACTGCGTGCTGAACGTCAATTCAAGGCGAAAAACGGCCCGCTGGACTGTGTGCAGAAGAATTATCAACTGGCAGAAACGCAGGGGGAATCTGCGGGGCAAATCGCAGAAGACTTTGCTAACCGCCTGCGTAAGAACCTGCGCAAGCTGGAAAAATGGGCGAAGCAGCAGGGGATTGAATGCTATCGCCTCTATGATGCCGATTTGCCTGAATATAATGTGGCGGTTGATCGCTACGGCAGTTGGGTCGTGGTACAAGAGTATGCCCCGCCGAAAACCATTGATGCGCAAAAGGCGCGTCAGCGCCTGTTTGATGTGATTAACGCGACGCTGAGCGTGCTGGAATTACCGTCGAACCGTCTGGTACTGAAAACGCGCGAACGTCAGAAAGGTAAAAACCAGTATGAGAAACTGGCACAGAAAGGTGACTTCCTGCTGATGGAAGAGTTTGGTGCCAAGCTGTGGGTCAACCTGACCGATTACCTCGATACTGGTCTATTCCTCGACCACCGCATCGCCCGCAAAATGCTGGGTGAGATGAGCCGTGGCAAAGACTTTCTCAACCTGTTTGCCTACACCGGCACGGCGAGTGTGCACGCTGGATTAGGCGGTGCACGTTCAACGACTACCGTCGATATGTCACGCACCTATCTGGAATGGGCGGAGAAAAACCTGCGGGTGAATGGCCTGAGCGGGCGTCAGCATCGCTTAATCCAAGCGGATTGCCTGTCATGGTTACATAACGGCCATGAACAGTTTGATGTGATCTTCATTGACCCGCCGACCTTCTCGAACTCAAAACGGATGGAAGAGTCGTTTGATGTCCAGCGCGATCATCTGGCGCTGATGAAAGATCTCAAACGCCTGTTGCGCCGTGGTGGCACTATCATGTTCTCGAATAATAAACGCGGCTTCCAGATGGATATTGCTGGCCTGACCGCGCTGGGGTTGAACGCCAAAGAAATCACAGCGCAGACCCAATCACAAGATTTTGCTCGTAATCGTCAAATTCATAACTGCTGGCTGCTAACGCATGCCGGTGAGGAAAAGTAACCGATGTCTTTAATTAGTGTTGCAGGAGCATGGCTGTCGTTTAGTGATGCGCCGTTGTTGGATAACACCGAACTCCATATCGAAGAGAATGAGCGCGTTTGTCTGGTTGGGCGCAACGGTGCGGGTAAATCGACGCTACTGAAAATTCTGGCCAAAGACATTCCGTTGGATGATGGCCGTATCATCTATGAACAAGATCTGATCGTCGCGCGTCTGCAACAGGATCCGCCGCGCGATGTTGCCGGTAGCGTGTTCGATTTTGTTGCTGAAGGGGTCGCGGCACAGGCGGGTTACCTGAAGGATTACCATGCCATGTTGCGCCTGGTAGAGACGGATCCCAGTGAAAAGAACCTGAACCAGCTCGCTAAGTTGCAGGACATTCTGGAGCATCAGGGGTTGTGGCAACTGGAGAGCCGTATTCACGAAGTGCTGGAACAGCTTGGCCTGTCTGCGGATGCTCCGCTGGCGTCGCTTTCTGGTGGCTGGTTGCGTAAAGCGGCACTCGGCAGAGCGCTGGTAAGTTCACCGCGCGTGCTGCTGTTGGATGAACCGACTAACCATCTGGATATCGAGACGATTGACTGGCTGGAAACCTTCTTGAAAACATTCCAGGGGAGCATCGTCTTTATCTCCCATGACCGTTCATTTATTCGCAATATGGCGACCCGGATTGTCGATCTTGATCGCGGTAAACTGGTTTCCTGGCCGGGTAATTACGAGAAATATCTGGAAGGAAAAGAAGAAGCACTGCGGGTGGAAGATCTGCAAAATGCGGAGTTCGATCGCAAACTGGCACAGGAAGAAGTGTGGATCCGTCAGGGCATCAAGGCCCGGCGTACCCGTAACGAAGGGCGCGTGCGGGCGCTGAAGGCAATGCGTCAGGATCGTGCGCAGCGTCGAGAAGTTATGGGCTCGGCGAAAATGCAGGTTGAAGAGGCTGCCCGTTCCGGCAAGATAGTGTTCGAGTTGGAAGACGTAAGCTATCAGATTGACAATAAGATACTGACACGCAATTTCTCTGCTCAGGTACAGCGTGGTGACAAGATTGCATTGGTGGGGCCGAATGGCTGCGGTAAGACTACACTGCTAAAATTGATGCTGGGTGGGTTAGAACCGGTCAGCGGACGTGTACACTGTGGCACGAAGCTGGAAGTTGCCTATTTCGATCAGCACCGCGCTGAACTCGATCCAGAACGTACGGTGATGGACAATCTGGCGGAAGGCAAACAGGAAGTGATGGTCAACGGCCGCTCACGTCATGTGCTGGGCTACTTGCAGGACTTTCTGTTCCATCCGAAACGTGCGATGACGCCAGTAAAAGCGCTGTCAGGTGGGGAACGTAACCGTCTGCTGCTGGCACGCTTGTTCCTCAAGCCTAGTAACCTGCTGATTCTTGATGAACCGACCAACGATCTGGATGTGGAAACGCTGGAACTACTGGAAGAATTAATCGAAAGTTATCAGGGAACCGTTCTACTGGTCAGCCACGATCGTCAGTTCGTGGATAATTCGGTCACTGAATGCTGGATCTTTGAAGGCGAGGGCAAGATTTCCCGTTTTGTCGGCGGTTATTTCGATGCGCAACAACAGCGTGCAACGACAACACCCCTGCGAACGACGACGGCTCCGGCAGTCACCGCGCCGGTGGCAACGGCGAACACCGCACCGTCCGCTAAACGAAATACTGGGAAATTAAGTTATAACCACCAGCGCGAATTAGAGCAGTTACCGCTGCGTATTGAACAACTGGAACAGGACATTGCGTCGCTGCAAGCGCAGATGAACGATGCCAGTTTCTTTAGTCGCCCACATGATGAAACACAGTCGGTACTGACCGCACTGGCGGAAGCGGAAAGTGCATTGGAAGCCTGCTTCGCACGTTGGGAAGCGCTTGAAGCACAGAAAAACGGCTAATCTGCGCTGTTTGTGTTATGTCATCAATACGGGAGGTTAACTCCCGTATTGATAGAAGATGTTTTCAGTCAGAAGCTGACGAGTTTGAAGGAGAGGGCGCGTGTGTTCCCATCACGATCGGCATGACTGTAATCTTCAACGTGAACATGGTCTTCACGACGAATATGGCCTTGAACACGAACATCATCACCATGATGACTATATGCTTTGCCCGCAGTGTGACCTGCTGGTGGAGTTACCTGCTTTGTTACAAGGACAGAAAGCGACCTGTCCACGTTGTAAAACTGCGCTAACTAGCCGTCAGGCGGAACCACGTAAACGGCCAGTCGGCTACGCGGTGAGCGCACTATTCATGTTATTGCTGGCAAATCTTTTCCCCTTCGTTTCTATGCGCGTGGCGGGAATCACCAGCGAAATTACCCTGATACAGATTCCTAAAGTGATGGTGGCGGACGACTACGCCAGCGTCGCGACGCTGTTTATGCTGTTTGTTCAACTGGTTCCCGCTTTCAGTATGGTGACCCTTATTTTGCTTTGCCTGCATGCTTCGCTGCCGTTGGCGTTGAAAAAAGGGATGGGCAAGATGCTACTTCATCTTAAAAGTTGGGGAATGGCAGAGATTTTTCTGGCTGGTGTATTGGTCAGCTTTGTCAAACTGATGGCCTATGGTGACATCGGCATCGGCACCAGCTTTATGCCTTTTGTTCTGTTCTGTCTGTTGCAACTGCTGGCTTTCCAAAGCCTCGATCGCCGCTGGCTATGGAATGATATTGTGCCGCCACCCGCGTTACCGGCACCGCCGGTTTTAGGGAAAAGCGGGCTATCGCAAGGGCTGCGTTCGTGTTCATGTTGCACTGCCATTCTGCCCGCCAGCCAGTTAATATGCCCGCGTTGTCACTCACGTGGACACGCCCGTAAGAAGCATAGTTTGCAATGGACGCTGGCTTTGCTGATCACCTCTGTCATGCTGTATATTCCCTCGAATCTGATGCCGATTATGGTGACCGAAGCCTTCGGCGATCGCATGGGATCGACGATCATGTCAGGTGTTATCCTGCTGTGGGGAATGGGATCTTATCCTGTCGCCCTGGTGATTTTTATTGCTAGCGTGATGGTGCCGACACTAAAAATGCTGGCGTTGGGCTGGCTGTGCTGGCAGGCCAATGGCAAAACGAAAAAAACGGAAGACAGCGAGCGAATGCACGTCATCTATGAGATGGTTGAGTTTGTCGGACGTTGGTCAATGATTGATGTGTTTGTTATTGCTGTACTGTCTGCGATGGTGCGCATTGGTCGCCTGATGAGTATTTACCCCGCCATTGGGGCGGTACTGTTCGCGGCCGTGGTGATTCTGACCATGTTTGCCGCGATGATGTTTGATCCCCGTTTGCTGTGGGATCGTCGTGATGATGTTCTTCATAAGGAGTCCTCCGTTGGCGAAAGATAATCATGCCGTTGCGGATGTAGAAGCGATTAAACGCTGGTCACCGGTCTGGATTGTGCCGATTGTCACGGTGCTGATCGGTGCGTGGATACTGTTTTACCATTTCAGCCACCAGGGGCCGCAAATCACGCTGATTACCAGTAACGCCGAAGGCATTGAAGCAGGTAAAACTGCTATCAAAAGCCGTAGCGTAGACGTGGGTGTGATAGAAAGCGTCGTGTTGAGCGATGATCTTCACCGGGTGGAGATCAAAGCGCGCTTGCATGATGGCATGGATAAATTATTAAAACAGGACTCCGCTTTTTGGGTAGTGAAGCCGCAAATTGGTCGGGAAGGGGTTTCCGGGCTGGGAACGTTATTATCCGGTGCGTACATTGAGCTACAGCCCGGTGCCAATAAAGATGAAAAGCGCGAGTTTACCCTGCTGGATGCGCCACCGCTGGCCTCGCCGGATGCGAAAGGCATCAGGGTGATACTGGACAGTGAACAATCCGGGCAGTTGAATGCGGGTGACCCTGTCCTGTTTCGCGGCTATCGGGTAGGGTCGGTGGAAACCAGCGAGTTCGAGCCGAAAGCGCGTAAAATGCGTTATCAACTGTTTATCTCAGCTCCGTATGACGGTCTGGTTACCAGCAACGTTCGTTTCTGGAAAGACAGCGGCGTCGCGTTCGATATGTCGGCACAGGGAATGCGTGTCGAAATGGGCTCTCTGACGACGCTGTTTAGCGGCGGTGTCAGCTTTGATGTCCCTGCCGGGTGGGAACTGGGTGATGCGGCCAAGGCAATGGCGCAGTATCGGCTATTTGATAGCCAGCGCAGTATCCAAGACTCGCTATACACCGAATATAAAGAGTATCTGCTGTTCTTCAGCGAATCGATTCGCGGTTTACAGGCGGGGGCGCCAGTTGAATTTCGCGGTATTCGGCTGGGGACGGTTGCCGAAGCACCGTTTTTCCCGAAAAATATGAAGCAGGAACTGGATGATGACTATCGCATTCCGGTGCTGATCCGTATTGAACCCGATCGGTTCGAGAAGAAGATTGGCGGCTCGTTCGACTTTGAACAGCATCTGAAGCAAGCCCAGTCGCTGGGGCTGCGTGCGTCGATGAAGTCGGCTAACCTTCTGACGGGGGCGCTCTATATCGACTTCGATTTTTATCCGAAAGAAAAAGTGGATAAGCAGCTGTTTGTTTTGGATGGTTACCCGATTCTGCCTACCATTGACGGGGGGCTATCACAGATTCAACAGAAGCTGATGGCGGTGCTGGATAAGGTGAATAACCTGCCGCTGAATCCGATGGTTAATGAAGCAACGAAGACGCTGACGGAAAGTCAGGCAACGCTGCGCGAAATGCAAAAAACGTTAGCGACGTTGAACAAACTGACGTCCAGCAAAGCGATGCAGGATTTGCCTGAAGATATGCAAAAAACGCTGCTTGAACTGAATCGTAGCATGAAAGGCTTCCAGCCTGGCTCACCAGCGTATAACAAGATGATGGCGGATATGCAGCGGTTGGATCAGGTCTTGCGGGAACTACAGCCTGTGCTGCGTACTCTGAACGAGAAAAGCAACGCGTTGGTGTTTGAGTCGTCGGGTAGTCAAGATCCTCAGCCGAAGAGGGCAAAATAATGATGAAAATCTGGACGCTAGTTCTGGTGCTGGTATTGAGCGCCTGTAGCAGTAGCAATACGCAGAAAACGTACTATCAGTTACCGACAGTTGTGGATACCAGCACGGTGCAGACTGCCCTGACTCAAGGGCAGTCGTTATGGGTTGAACATGTCAGTGTGGCGGATTATCTCGTTAATACGGGTTTGGTCTACCAGACTAACGATGTGCAGTATGTCATTGCCAGTAATAACCTGTGGGCCAGCCCGTTAGATCAGCAATTGCAGCAGGCGCTGGTGGCTAATCTGGGGCATAAACTGCCGGGGTGGGTCGTCACCACGCAGCCGCAGGGAAGTGAACAGGCTGTTCTGAACGTGGCCGTCACGGGCTTTCACGGTCGTTATGATGGGAATGTTGTCGTTCGTGGCGAATGGCTGCTGACCTATCAGGGAAAAGTGCTTAAACGTCCCTTCAGCGTGGTGCTGCCACAAACGGAAGATGGCTATGACGCGCTGGTAAGAACACTGGCTCAAGGCTGGCAGCAGGTTTCCCAGTCGATTGCCCAGCAGGCAAGTACGCTTAATTAAGTGTTACCGTTGTTTGAAACAACGACAACACGAAAAACTCGGGTTCTAAAAACCAGACCTTTAAAGATGTAATGCTGTGATTGCATTGCATTTTTAGAGGTTTTTTATTGTTTTCAAATGGTTATGTTTTTTCGTTCTCCAGTGGAGAAAATTCCTATTTTGGATCACAAATATGACACTGGCGTGAATTTTGCGCCTTGACCTTTGGCGGCAGAATCGGTATTGATAGTCTGTGGTTGCTTATAAAGTAATCATTGTTTTCTTTCCACCAGATAAATAATGAGGGAAATAAGGCATGAAGAGACAGAAACGCGATCGCCTTGAACGGGCTCATTCACGTGGTTATCAAGCCGGTATTGTCGGTAGACCAAAGGAATTTTGTCCTTATCAATCAATTAATGCTCGGTCTTACTGGTTGGGAGGCTGGCGAAAAGCCATGGAGGACAGGGCTGTTACCGCTTAGCGCGCCTTGTCATTAGAGGGAACGCCTCCGCTTTCGCGGAGGCTTTTGTATTTGTGCGCCGGGCATGGCGCGTAGCGCCTTGACGGGCGCTGTCCGTTGACTGTAGTGGTCAAGGGGCGACTTGGCGGTGAAAGTCCTCTACACACCCGGCAAGGGGAAGTGTTAGCCGAACGGCAAGGGTGCCCACCGCGAGGTGGGATCTGAAGGAAGCTGAAGGCAAAATGCTGGCCTGACGAACAGGAAGCAGTTTAGGCGGCACAGCGGGGTAAGGTGGCAAATATCATCAAAGCCCAATACTTGCACAGAACGCTGTGACGTAAAGCTGACAGGCATAAGCAGGAAGGTCGCGCGAATTACCCCGGGAGGGCTGCACGTTTGCTTCAGGGCTACCGAGCGTCGAGAGGCGACGGGATGAACGTGCAGCAGTCAGCCGAAGCCGTAGTAGTGCTGCATAACTGGCAGCATGAAGGGCTGAACATGATTAACCATGATTAGGACACCGATACTCGATGGGAATTAATGAGGCACAAGCGCAGAGCACTGCGGCCAGCGGCAGAGGAGACGGACAGTATCCGTCAGTGCTGCATGAGGGTGCTGAAATCCCCACGGCGGTCGGTGGGCAAACGAAAGCGGAAATGCCGTTGACGATGGAAACGGTGATAACGAGAGAGAACCTGATGCTGGCCTATCAGCGCGTGGTGGAAAACAACGGCGCGGCAGGGGTAGATAACCTGAAAGTGACGGAGTTGAAGCCGTGGCTGAAACAGAACTGGGCGAGTATCAGGCAGGCATTGATTACGGGCGCCTACCAGCCGCAGGCGATACGCAGAGTGGATATCCCAAAGCCGGACGGCGGCGTGAGAACCCTGGGTATCCCGACGGTAGTGGACAGGCTTATCCAGCAGGCGATAGCACAACAACTCAGTCCGGTCGTGGAGCCGCACTTCTGCGAATCGAGTTACGGGTTCAGAAGTAACCGCAATGCGTGGCAGGCAGTGCAACAGGCACAGCGCTACATACAAAGCGGGAAACGCTGGGTGGTCGATCTGGATCTGGAAAAGTTCTTTGACCGGGTGGATCATGACATTTTGATGTCACGTCTGGCGAGGCATGTCAGGGATAAACGGCTGTTGAAACTGATACGTCGCTACCTTGAAGCGGAAATGACGAACGGGTGCGAGACAGAGAAGCGAGGTAAGGGAATGCCGCAGGGCGGACCGTTGTCGCCGCTACTGTCGAACATTCTGCTGGATGAACTGGATAAAGAACTGGAGCGTCGAGGTCACAGCTTCTGTCGCTATGCGGATGACTGCAACATTTACGTGAGCAGTCGCAAAGCAGGCGAGCATATCTTTAGGGCAATCAGGGTGTACCTGAGAGACATACTGAAGCTAAAGGTCAATGAGCAGAAGAGTGCGGTGGCGCGACCGTGGGAGCGTAAGTTCCTGGGATACAGCGTGACACGGCACAAACAGACCCGACTGAAGATCGCAGGGAGCAGTGTCGAGAGGCTGAAGGAGAAGATCCGTAGCCTGACGACAGGGCACGCGACGAAATCAGTGAAAGGCGTAATCAATGAACTCACACCGATACTGCGAGGCTGGATGAGCTACTTCAGATACACGGAAGTAAAAGGAGTTCTGGAGAAGATTGACGGCTGGGTCAGGCGTAAACTGCGCAGTCTACTGTGGCGGCAATGGAAACGAACGTATACGCGAGCCCGAATGCTAATGCGAGCGGGCTTGTGTGAAAAGCGAGCGTGGAGGTCGGCGAGTAACCAGCGAGGAGCGTGGTGGAACGCGGGGTCGAGTCACATGAATGATGCGATAAAGACGGCGCAGTTCAGACGACTCGGCTTGATATCACTAGTGGAGCAGCAACGGCAGTTCCAGAGTTAACATGAACCGCCGTATGCGGAACCGCACGTACGGTGGTGTGAGAGGACGGCGGGAGTAATCTCGCCTCCTACTCGATTAGAGGCAAATGTCCTGATTTTACCTCTCTCTCTGTTCAATCGATACAGAGGTCAATCAACAAACGCGATTAACCAATATATGAATTTCGGATGATGATCTGGATATTTTCGCGTTTGTAACATCACTTACGAATTTATTTCGATTTCGATCATTTATTACCATTTTTTAGTCGTTATTGCTCGATTATGGTTTTAAATTGAGCGAATTGGGTTTTTTTTCATTATTTATTGTTAAAAAATCTATCATTATTACCTGAATGGTATGGCTCAAGGCGGCAATGTAGTATAACTTTTTATTCGGAATTTTCTGAAAAAGTTAAAGGTTAGAGAGAAAAATAGAGTGAAACTACGAACCAGAATTGCACTGCTGTGCGGTACGACCTTGTTAGGGATGCTAATTTTATCGGCAGTGGCGTTGAATACGCTTTATAGCACGATGATGAGCGAGCGCACTGGCCAACTCTCTACGCTGGTGGAACTGGCTCATTCGGCGGCGCAGAAAGCGTATGACCAGGAGAAAAGTGGCCAGCTGTCGCGCGACGAAGCAGAGAAAGAAGCCAAGCGGGCGATAGCCAGTTTCCACCAAGGCGATCGTTATTTCTTCGTGCGTGGTTACACGAACGATGTGAACTATGTTCACCCTAACCCTAAGCGCATTGGTATCGTCGATGCGAATGGCGGCAAAGAAGCGGGGGAACGCTACCGTGCGTCGCTTCAGGGTAATACGATCGGCACCGTGATTGCGGAAGGGACGCGCCCAGGGCAGCAGAATAAGGTTGAGAAGCTTTATGCCGTCATCAAGTTCGAGCCTTGGGACTGGACGATTGGCTACGGTGATTACATTGACGATATCCAGCAAACATTCTGGCACAATGCGTTGATTTTACTGTCTTTAGGGTTGGTTCTTCTGCTGATTATTTCCGCGTTTGCATGGAATATGTTGCGCACGCTGATGCGCCAGCTTGGCGGTGAGCCGCAGTACGCGGTGGATGTGGTACGCGAAATCGCGGAAGGCAATTTACGCGTTGACGTTGAAACGAAGCCGGGCGATCAAACCAGTATTCTCTACGCTATCCGCGCGATGCGAGACAACCTGTCGCATCTGGTTAATCAGGTTCGCAGCAGCACAAACTCCATTGCTACGGCTTCGACGCAGATCGCATCGGGTAACGGTGATTTGTCTGCGCGTACTGAATCGCAGGCCAGCGCCTTGGAACAGACGGCGGCGGCCATGGAACAGCTGACCGCAACGGTGAAACAGAACGCGGATAATGCGCGTTATGCGAATGAACTCGCTGTATCGGCATCGGATGTGGCTGTTCGTGGCGGTGACGTTGTCAGCCGAGTTGTCGTGACGATGGATTCGATCAGTCTCTCATCGCGTAAAATTGTGGATATCATCGGCGTGATTGACAGCATTGCTTTCCAGACGAACATTCTGGCGTTGAATGCAGCGGTGGAAGCCGCACGGGCGGGTGAGCAAGGACGTGGTTTCGCCGTGGTCGCGAGTGAAGTGCGCACGCTGGCACAGCGCTCGGCATCCGCAGCCAAAGAAATTAAAAACTTGATTGATGATTCTGTCGCTAAGGTTGGAGAAGGCACTGATTTCGTGAAGCAGGCTGGCGATACCATGAGTGAAGTGGTTGAAAGTGTGCACCGTGTAACATCCATGATGGGCGAAATCAGCGTCGCGAGTGCAGAACAGCGTTCCGGTATTGAGCAGGTTAATCTCGCGATCTCGCAGATGGATCAGAGTACTGAACAGAATGCGGCACTGGTCGAAGAAGCGCTGGCCGCCGCAAGATCGCTGAGCGAACAGGCACAGGGTCTATCACGCACCGTTGAACAGTTCCGCGTCGATGAATCTGCGGGCAGCTATCTGGCACTGGGAGCAAGATCGTAGAAACAACAAACGGCGGGGTTCAATAATAGAGTGAATCCTGCTGACGTTTCTCATCCATCCCATCACCATAAAAGAAAACGCCCCTGACTTGCGTCAAGGGCGTTTTCTTTTATATGGCGGTGAGGAAGGGATTCGAACCCTTGATACGTTTTCACGTATACACACTTTCCAGGCGTGCTCCTTCAGCCTCTCGGACACCTCACCGTGATCTCGCCATATGTCATGCTGGCGGACGGCGCTAATGTAGGGAAATTGCGGAACAGCGTCAACAAACTTCTGCACTCAACGTGTGTAATGAGCCAAAGTTAACGCAATTTGTTGCTTTTCTCTCCGTTTCTACTCTCGCACTGGTTTATTTCCCGGCATTGCTTCAAGAAACAATGTTTCACTTTTGTTAATAATACGTTGTAATTCCGCTTACTGGCTGCGGAATATCCCTAAAAATGGTATGCTAACTTGCACTCGTTGACCCCAGGAGAACCTATGTATCCCGTCGATTTACATATGCACACCGTTGCCAGTACGCATGCTTATAGTACTCTGCATGATTACATCATCGAAGCACAGCAGAAGAATATCCGTCTGTTTGCCATTACCGATCATGGTCCTGATATGGCGGATGCACCGCATTACTGGCACTTTATGAATATGCGTGTGTGGCCGCGTTTGGTTGATGGCGTCGGTATCTTGCGTGGCATCGAAGCGAATATTAAAAATATCGAAGGCGACATCGACTGTACCGGACCCATGTTGGATCAGGTGGATGTGATTATTGCGGGCTTCCATGAGCCGGTTTTTCCACCACAGGATAAAAATACGCATACTACGGCGATGATCGCGACTATGACACGTGGTGACGCGCATATCATTAGCCATCCTGGTAACCCGAAATTTCCTGTCGATATCCGCGCGATTGCGGAAGCCGCGGCGAAATACAACGTGGCGTTGGAGCTGAATAACTCTTCTTTTATGCATTCACGCAAAGGCAGTGAACCAAACTGTCGGGCGATTGCGGAAGCCGTTCGTGACGCCGGTGGGTTACTCTCTTTAGGTTCTGATTCCCATATCGCGTTTTCTCTGGGGGACTTTACCCACTGCGAGCGTATTTTGCAGGAAGTGAATTTCCCACAGGATCGGATATTAAATGTGAGTCCCCGTCGTGTGTTAGATTTCCTTGAGCAACGTGGGATGCCTGCAATTGCTGAGTTGATCGATTTGTGACGTTGTCACTTAAAAGCCGTTATTTAAAAACAGTATTACTTAAAAATAAATAGGATGATGAATGAACGAGTTTTCTATTGTGTGCCGTCTGTTGGGCACGCTGTTTTATCGTCAGCCGCAGGATACCTTGCTGACACCGTTATTTGCGTTGATTAAAGACGGGAAACTGGCGCAGCACTGGCCGTTGGATCAAGATGCTTTGTTAGCACGGTTGCAAAAAGGTCTGGATTTACCCGCAATGGCGGCAGACTATCAGGTGTTGTTTGATCAAAAAAATGGCTCGGTTTCACCGTTGCGCTCGACCTATGAAAGCGATGCCGATGATGCGGAAATTCGTACCTTTCTGCAACAGCGTGGCATGCCGTTAAATGACGGTGTGGTGGGTCATTTTGGTAGCTTACTGCTGGCGGCATCATGGCTGGAAGATCAGGCACAGGAAGATGAAACCGCAGCGCAAATTACGCTGTTTGATGAATATCTATTACCGTGGAGCGATCGTTTTCTCGGCAAAGTAGAAAGTCATGCTACCACTGCATTCTATCGCACATTGGCGATAGTGTGCCGCGAAGCGCTGGAAGCCATGCGGGATGAGCTGGGCGAAAGTGAAGAAGATGATGAGTTGGAAGCGGAAGAATAATACGGTGGGATGAAACCGTATTACGCCGATAGCAGACATCACGTGTGCTATCGGCGGGGGAATATTAGTCAGTAAACAGGATAACGATCTGGCCCGGTTTGATTTCGATGCCTTTCGCCATCTTCTTTGCCAGCGATTCTGTTGTGCTTTTATCCGCATTCAACAAATAGGCCGGTTTTTGATCAAAATAGCTTTTTAGCGATTGATTGAAATAAGGGCTCAGTGTTTTCATTACCGTCTGCATTTTTTCCGGTTGCACGGTGTAATCAACGAGTTCCATGTCTTTCAGATAAATCGCGCCCTGAGTTTTATCAAATACCGGCTGTGCTTTCAGTGTAAGCTTCATATCCGCCGCCTGATTGCCCAACAGGGAGGAAATATCGACCTTTGCGTTACCCGTCAGGGTCACTTTACCCGGTTCTGCGCGACCAATTTGACTGGATAGTTCGGTTAACACGATATGTGCATCCACCACGCCAGGCACGCCCAGTTGTTTCTGGTAATCATTGTGCTTTTGCAGGTACTCATTCACTTCCTGTTCACTGAGCGAGTATTGGGTGAGCTTATTGCAACCGCTGAGTGTAAAGGCAAGCAGCACAGCAGCCGCTGCTATCCATCCTGATTTTTTCATTATTTTAACCTCTTAGTACCATTTATGCGCGCGACTTATTCATTCGAGCAATGTCTTTACGTGGGCGATCTCTTTATATGAACAATCTACATAGTTTCGTATGGGCAGCGTGCGCCCGATACACAGAGTAAACAATAGGATAGCACTGAAATAGCCGATAATGCCGCTTAAGGATGAAACGGTGGAGCAAAACTGAATGGCTTGTGACGAAACAATGCTTTAAATGTATGAGGAAAGTAGAGAAGGACTGTACCGACGAGATCAAACTCGTCGGTACTATTCAAACTAATGCCCCCCCAACATCGCAGGTTCGATGCGACGTTGGTTGAACTGCCAGTACAGTGCGGCTAGCGTCAGGAACCCGATGGTGCCGAGCATGAACCACGGTAGCTCCGGTTGATTCAGCGCATGTCCGGTATCAAATAGCCAGCCACCGCCGCTGTAACCAATCGCGCCACCAAGTGCCAATCCAAGCCGACTGAAACCCATATAGCTGCCCCTTGCCCTGGCGTCTGCCAGAGAGGCACTTAAGGTTTCACGCGCGGGTTCAGCGATAATTGAGCCAATGTAAAACAAGCAGATAAGCATCAGCAGTGTTTGAAGCTCTGTCGTCATCCCGATCGGAAACATGCTGACAGACATGATAAACAGCCCGGCCATAAGACGTTGTTCCAGCCGGAAGTGTTTCTCGCTCCAGCGAGCGATAGGGTAAAGCAGCGTCAGCGACAGCGCCGCTTCAATGGCGTACATCCATTTCACGGCAGATGGTGTTCCAGCGAGTTGGTTGACCATAATCGGGAGCATCAACAGAACTTGTACGGCCAGCATGTAATAGCCTGTCAGCGTTAATACATACATCAGGAAACGACGATCGCGAATTACGCGCATCAGACCTTCCCCGATCGGGGTTCTTACTGTCGAAATGCGATAGGCGGGTAGTAACCAGGCATTGAGCGCAGCCGCAAGTACGAAGATAACGGCTCCTGCCCAACAAACAATCTCGAAATCGTACTGAAGTAACCAACTGCCGATTAGGGCACCGATAACGGCGCCAGCGCTATCTTGCATCATTAACAGGGAGTAGAAGCGGCCGCGCTCCTGCGGACGCACCAATTTGATTACCAGCGCGGTACGCGGTGGATCGAATAGCGTGCCACCAAGGCCGGATAGCGCACAAGACAACCAGAGCAGCCAGGGCTCATCGGCAATCGCCATAAAAACGAAGCCGGAGGCACGCAGCAGCATCCCAGTGATAATCATCGGCTTGGCGCCAAAACGATCGGCAATAGCCCCGCCGAAAATACCGAGCCCTTGCTGAATAAACTGGCGTAATCCCAAGGCGATACCGACTAATAATGCAGCCCAGCCGAGATCGTCGACAAAACGGATGGAAATAAGGGGAAAAACAACGAAGAACCCTAAAACCACCAGCATATTATCTAGTAATAAAAAATATTTACCCAAGCTCCGAGCTTGCGACATCAGAGGCATGTTTCACCACAATGAAAAAAGAAGGAAAATAACAGACGTGACTATTTTGTACTCTAATCCGACTTTGGTATAGCCTATTGTTGGATAATATTTTTTTATCGATTTAACGTTATGTGAGTAGCATTTTGGCGAGAAAAAATGGCTTTCCTGATTCAATTGCGCAATAACTCGGCGAAGAGGATTTTACGCCTATGAATTTATGTGGTTATAGTAAGGATTATCGGAAATACCGATATTTTGTGCTTGTGTAGAATAGTGATTTTTTCAGTGCCGATGAATTTTACTTATCGACAACATGGAGAGGTAGGGGGAAAAATGTTTGGCTATCGTTCAACACCAGCAAGAGTGCAGTTGACAACCGACAGGCTGGTGGTGCGTCTGGCCCATGAACGCGATGCATGGCGTTTGGCTGAATACTATTCTGAAAATCGTGATTTTCTCAAACCGTGGGAGCCCGTGAGGGACGCGAGCCATTGTTATCCATCAGGCTGGCAGGCGCGGCTGAGCGTGATTAATGATATGCATAAACAGGGCAGTGCCTATTACTTCCTCCTGTTAGATCCGAATGAAAACGAAGTGTGTGGCGTAGCTAATTTTAGCAATGTGTTACGGGGCTCGTTTCACGCCTGCTATCTGGGCTATTCCCTCGGTCAAAAATGGCAAGGGCAGGGGCTGATGTATGAAGCGTTGCAGCCCGCGCTGCGTTATATGCAGCGTCAACAGCATATGCACCGCATCATGGCTAACTATATGCCGCACAACCAGCGTAGCGGGAATTTATTGACGCGTTTGGGGTTTGAACGTGAAGGCTATGCGAAGGACTATCTGCTTATTGATGGAAAATGGCAGGATCACGTATTAACCGCGCTGACCAACGCCGAGTGGAAGTCTCCGCGTTAAGGAAAAATGATGAAATACCAATTGGATGCTCGTGAAGCCCGCGTGATCGGCTGTATGTTGGAAAAGCAGATCACCACACCAGATCAATACCCCATGTCACTAAACGGTATCACCACAGCCTGCAATCAGAAAACCAACCGCGAGCCAGTGATGGAACTGAGCGAAAGCGAGGTGCAGCAAACGTTGGATTTGCTGGTGAAAAAGCACTTCCTACGTACGCTCAGTGGTTTTGGTAACCGTGTTGTGAAGTACGAACATCGTTTTTGTAATTCCGAATTTGGCGACCTGAAACTCTCTCCTGCGGAAGTGGCGCTGGTAACCACGCTCCTTCTCCGTGGTTCACAGACCCCGGGGGAACTGCGTACGCGCGCGGCTCGATTGTATGAATTTTCAGATGTCAGCGAAGCCGAATCCACGCTTGAGCAACTGCAACGGCGTGACGATGGTCCATTTGTGGTCAGGCTCGCGCGGGAAGCGGGTAAACGAGAAAGCCGCTATCAGCATCTTTTCAGCGGTGAGGTCAGCGATGTATTGGCTTCTGAGGAAGAAACGGCGAGCGACAAGTCGCATCCGCTTACCGAGCGGGTTGAGGCGTTAGAAAAAGAGGTCGCTGAACTCAAGCGCCAGCTTGCCGTGCTGTTAGCGTAATGCATTTGTACCAGGGAGAATACCAGCCATGAAGCCTCAGTTGCCATCCGCGGACAGTACCGCAGAACCTATCGTATCCACCCGACGCCCCCGCATCGGTGTCGTCGGGCTAGGAGGCATCGCGCAGAAAGCTTATTTGCCCATTCTCAGCCAGGCTGCTCGCTGGGAACTGGTCGGTGCCTATTCTCCTGACCAGCAAAAAACGCAGCGGATTTGCCAGAACTACCGGATGACGAATTTCTCTACGTTGGATGAGTTAGCGGCTCATTGTGAGGCTGTTTTTGTCCATAGCAGTACCGCTAGCCATTTCTCCGTAGTGAGCCAACTGCTTAAAGCAGGTGTCGATGTCTATGTGGATAAACCGCTGGCAGAAACGCTGGATCAGGCGGAAATGCTGGTCGAATTGGCAGAACAACAAAAAAGAATTCTGATGGTCGGTTTTAATCGCCGTTTTGCCCCGTGTTATCAGCAGTTAAAACAGCGGTTAGACCAACCTGCATCTCTGCGTATGGATAAACACCGCATTGATAGCGTCGGGCCACAGGACGTGCGTTTTACCTTGCTGGATGACTATCTGCACGTAGTGGATACCGCGCTATGGCTGGCTGGCAGCGATGCTCAGTTGGTTGATGGTGTGCTGCATGCGAATGCGGACGGTCAACTGCTGTATGCCGAGCACCATTTCCAGAGCGGCGACTGTCAAGTGACGACCAGTATGCATCGTCAGGCCGGTAGCCAGCGGGAATGGGTTCAGGCTGTTGCTAAGGGAGGCCTCTATCAGGTAGACGAGATGCGTGCATGGCGTGAAGATCGTGAGGGAATGACGTTCAGCCCAGCGGTGCCATCCTGGCAAACTACGCTAGAACAACGCGGGTTTGTCGGTGCAGTGCATCATTTCATGACCGCGATTGAACAACGAAAACCAGCGGAAACATCAGGTAATCAAGCGTTACTGGCCCAGCGTATGATTGAGAAATTGCTGGGAAAAAGCTGAAAAGTTCGGCGGTTATGGCAATGTTAAGTAGCTATTACACGCGCAATGCGTAGACTAGTCGCACCTCGCAATCAGGATGACCTCAACGGGTCAACAATCACCCCTGAACCGTTCAGAACATAATCGGATGAATTTACTTAAATCACTGGCTGCCGTCAGTTCCATGACCATGTTATCACGCGTGTTAGGGTTTGTGCGCGATGCTATTGTCGCCCGCATTTTTGGGGCAGGCATGGCGACGGATGCCTTTTTTGTGGCGTTCAAATTACCCAACCTGCTTCGCCGTATTTTCGCGGAAGGCGCATTCTCACAGGCATTCGTACCTATTCTCGCCGAATATAAAAGCCAGCAGGGCGATGAGGCTACGCGAACGTTCCTCGCTTATGTTTCCGGTATGCTGACGCTGATTCTGGCGCTGGTTACCGTTGCGGGGATGGTCGCCGCCCCTTGGGTCATTATGGTCACGGCTCCTGGCTTTGCCGCGACGCCTGATCGCTTTGAGCTTACCTCTAATTTACTCAGAGTCACGTTTCCCTATATCCTGCTGATCTCACTGACTTCCATGGTAGGTTCGGTGCTGAACACTTGGAACCGTTTCTCGGTGCCAGCATTTGCGCCGACGCTGCTTAACGTCAGCATGATTGGCTTCTCGCTGTTTGCTGCGCCGTATTTTAATCCTCCCGTTATGGCGCTGGCCTGGGCGGTATTAGTGGGTGGTTTACTGCAACTCGGCTATCAATTGCCGCATCTGAAAAAGATTGGGATGTTGGTCTTGCCGCGCCTGAAATGGCGTGACCCGAGTGTCTGGCGAGTCATGAAGCTGATGGGGCCTGCGGTTTTAGGCGTGTCGGTGAGCCAGATTTCGCTGATCATTAACACTATTTTCGCGTCCTTCCTCAGCGAGGGCGCGGTATCATGGATGTATTACGCCGATCGTCTGATGGAATTTCCGTCCGGCGTGCTGGGTGTGGCGTTAGGGACGATCTTACTGCCGTCGCTGGCGAAAAGTTTTGCCAGTGGCAATCATGATGACTATTCCCGTCTCATGGATTGGGGGCTCCGTTTGTGTTTCCTGCTGGCGCTGCCGAGTGCGGTCGCATTAGGCATTTTGGCTAAACCGTTAACCGTGTCGCTGTTCCAGTACGGCAAATTTAGTGCTTTTGATGCGTTGATGACGCAACGTGCGTTGGTTGCTTACTCGATTGGGCTGATGGGGTTGATTGTCGTCAAAGTGTTAGTGCCTGGCTTTTATTCTCGGCAAGATATCAAGACGCCAGTAAAAATCGCGATAGTTACGCTGATTCTGACACAGGTTATGAACCTGATCTTTATCGGTCCGTTGCAACATGCGGGTCTGGCATTGTCCATCGGTCTGGCCTCCTGCCTGAATGCAGGATTGCTGTACTGGCAACTGCGTAAGCAGGATATTTTCCGACCACTGCCGGGTTGGCGAGGATTCTTGGGTCGCCTGCTGGCAGCAGTTATCGTGATGGCATTGGTTTTGCTGGGCATGCTGTGGTGGATGCCCGAATGGGATGACGGCAATATGACGATGCGTATTCTGCGTCTGTTGCTGGTTGTTGTCGCAGGGGCGGGTTCCTATTTCGCCACGCTGGCACTGTTGGGATTCCGACCACGGGACTTCGCCCGCCGTAGCGTGTAACAGCGCGACGCCATTGCGGAGTAAAAAAACGTAGGGAACGTTTTTCAACGTTGCACAGCAACGGCCCTCAGGGTGACGGACAAGGATGTTCGTCATAAAAAAACGCCATTGGTTTGTCACCAATGGCGTTTTACTTTCAATCGATGAATACGTTTTCAGGCGATGGAGAATTACATCTTCTCAACGGTTTCGATACCTAGCGTATCCAGACCTTGCTTCAACGTTTTCGCCGTAAGCAGTGCCAGTCTCAAACGGCTTTGACGCACGTCGTCACTTTCGGCGTTGAGAATCGGGCAGTGCTCGTAGAAACTGGAGAACAAGCCCGCCAGATCGTACAGGTAGCTACACATCACATGCGGTGTACCTTCACGGGCGACGGAGGTGATGGTTTCTTCAAATTGCAGCAGGCGTATGGCAAGCACAAATTCGCGCTCATCGCTCAGCGTAATCGGCTGCGTTAAACTGTCTTCCTGTATGCCTGCACGCTTGAAAATGGACGCGACGCGCGTATAGGCGTATTGCATATAAGGCGCAGTATTGCCCTCAAACGCCAGCATGTTGTCCCAATCAAAAACGTAGTCTGTAGTACGGCTCTTCGACAGGTCCGCATATTTGATCGCGCCGATAGACACTACTTTCGCCAGTGCGGTTAACTCATCGTTTTCCATCTGTGGATTTTTTTCTGCGATGAGTTTCAGGGCGCGATCGTAGGCTTCATCCAACAGTTCGGACAGTTTGATTGTTCCACCCGCACGCGTTTTGAATGGCTTACCGTCTTTGCCCAGCATCATACCGAACATGTGGTGTTCCAGGCTGACAGAATCGGGCACGTAACCGGCTTTACGCACGATAGTCCAGGCTTGCATCAAATGCTGATGCTGGCGAGAATCGATGTAATAAAGTACACGATCGGCGTTCAAGGTTTCATAACGGTATTTGGCACAGGCGATATCTGTCGTGGTATAGAGGTAGCCACCATCCTTTTTCTGGATGATGACGCCCATCGGTTCGCCTTCCTTGTTTTTATATTCATCAAGGAAAACCACTGTGGCGCCTTCGCTTTCAACCGCCAAGCCTTTTGCCTTCAGATCGGCAACGATGCCCGGCAGCATGCTGTTATACAGGCTTTCACCCATCACATCCTGTTTAGTCAGCGTAACATTAAGGCGTTCATAGTTGATCTGGTTCTGCGTCATGGTGATATCGACGAGCTTGCGCCACATCTGACGGCAATATTCATCGCCACTCTGTAATTTCACCACGTAACCGCGTGCGCGCTCGGCGAAATCGGCATCGTCGTCGTAGTGTTTCTTTGCTTCACGATAAAACGCTTCAAGATCGGACAGATCCATTTCGCTGGCGCTTTCGTTTTGCATTTTTTCAAGGTACGCGATCAGCATGCCGAACTGCGTACCCCAATCGCCAACGTGATTAGCGCGAATGATGTTGTGGCCTAAAAACTCCAGCGTACGGGCGGAGGCATCACCAATAATGGTTGAGCGTAGATGGCCGACGTGCATTTCCTTCGCGACGTTGGGGGCGGAGTAGTCAATCACGATCGTTTGTGGTTCAACGGGCATTAAACCCAGTTTTGGTGCATTCAGGGTGTTCTCAACCTGGCTCGCAACCCACTGTTTATCGAGAAAAATATTAATAAATCCTGGGCCTGCGATTTCCGTTTTTTCCGCAATGCCTTCCAGTGCCAAGAACGGGATGACTTTTTCAGCCAGTTGTCGTGGCGGCATACCGAGTTTTTTTGCCACTGCCATGACGCCATTAGCCTGGTAATCACCAAACTGTGCTTTTGCCGACTGACGGACCTGAGCTTCGCTGCCTGCTGGTGCGCCTGCGGCAGTTAACGCCTGGCTGACTTTTTCGGAGAGAAGAGCCTGAATATTCACCGGTTTACCTTAAATAAAAAATCAAGCCTTGCTTATACCATATTTGCCTTTCCCCGTCAGCAGACGGGCAGGGGGAACAGAGAGATATTCAGAGGGAAATTGCCCGCGGAGCGAGGGGGGGAAAGAGGGGGGAATATGAAAAAAGAAACAAGGAGAACACGAAAAAGAGAATGTAACTTAGGTAGAATGAAAATAAATAGAAATCGTGCGCTTAACGCTTTCTTGAACGGTTATTTACACCAATTTTATGTGAGTCTCTGGTTTTAAAATGACGAAAAATAGCATATGCCGCAATGGCAATAAGCACGATAGATATAATGAGTAAAACCATGGTGATATCTCTACGTTATTATTTGATTCCTTAATTTATATGTTTTCATTCTGGTGTTCAATGGGCTAAACCTTATTTAAGATTCTTCCCAGAACAAGTTGCGAAAAGTATCTCAAATTAACGTCGGGTAAAATACATTTCCGTTTATTAACTAAGCGATAGGTTTTTTTTTACATTTAATGCGATTTATAGGACGAGAATGTAAATCAATACATGTGAGAGGAACGTCTAATTTAATTAGAAAATGTTATGAATATGATATTCTCGCTGCATGAATAGCCGTTGATATGTGAGATGCTGTAAGGAGTGTTACCCGATATGTTGCCCGATGATTTGATAACAGATTTAGCGCGTTTTGAGCAAGAACTACAGAAATTTGCTGGTGTGCTACAACTAGATTTACGTGAATTTCATGCCGATCATATTTCTTTGCGCTGCCATCAGAATACGACCGCTGAATCATGGAAAACGGCGCTACTAAAAGCAGGCAGTCTATTGTCTGAAAACCTCATCAATGGTCGGCCAATCTGTTTGTTTATATTGGATAAAGCCATCTTGGTTGGTCCCTGGCTGATTACGTGTGTTGAGCTGCCGTGGCCAGGAGAGAAGCATTATCCCCATGAAGGCTGGGAGCACGTAGAACTGGTGCTGTCTGGTGATACAGAAACGCTGCATCAGCGTGCGTTAGCCTGCTTGTCTGATGACGCATTGTGTACACCGGGCATTAAGCTTAAATTTAGCGTTCCGCAAGGCGAAAAAGAACGAATTCCTAATCCGACGTTGGCGATAACCAATGGGAAAGTGACAATAAAATTTCATCCATATGATATACGAGATATTGTCGCGAGCGAAAGGTCTCCCCTGTGGCAAGAAAATAGTAGATAATTTGAGCATAACGTAATCAGAAAGATAAAATGATATACCCGTCATACTTCAAGTTGCATGTGCGTAGCCGCCTTCCTGAAACTCGAATTATTTGGGGTATATATTGCGTTATTCATGCCGATTTTTTTTACTGTAGAACAGATTAATAAAATTGTGGTTTATGTCATGTTTATTTCGCTAATGTATCGTGTTCATTGTGACTCCTGTCTCCTCACGACATGAATGTGAATGCCATAGTTATGACTTTACTCGGCGTGATGATTTGTCGATTTTCGATGATTAAGAAAAATGGTCTGGGAGTTTATGTGGAGGAGTCACGATGACGAAACTGGAAGTATGCTGCTATAGCGTTGATTGTGCGATAACGGCAGCGCAGTCTGGGGCCGACAGAATTGAACTCTGTGCAGGACAGCGAGAGGGGGGATTAACGCCATCCTATGGTACGCTGTGTGGTGCCCGCGAAAAGGTCGCGATCCCTGTTTACCCGATTGTACGTCCGAGAGGTGGCGATTTTTGCTACAGTCCGGCGGAGTTTGCGGCCATCAAATATGACATTGAGCAGATTGGCGAGATGGGATTCCCCGGCGTTGTTGTCGGCGTTCTCAATGAGGAAGGGCACATCGATTTGCTCAAAATGCGCGAAATCATGGCGGTGGCTCAGGGAATGGCAGTCACCTTCCATCGTGCATTTGATATGTGTTTGAACCCTTATATTGCATTAGAACAACTTACCGATCTTGGCGTATCGCGCATATTGAGTTCTGGGCAGCAGCAGACAGCGGAAAATGGATTACGTTTGTTACGTGAACTAACACAGGCTAGCCACGGTCCTATTATTATGGCGGGCTCCGGCGTGCGGTTGACTAACGTGCATAAATTTCAGCAGGCCGGCATCCGGGAATTGCATAGTTCCGCAGGCCAGTGGACGCCATCACCTATGCGTTATCGCAAGATTGGTGTGTCGATGTGCTCTGAGACGGAATTAGATGAATTTAGCCAGTACTGTGTGGATGGTGATGTGGTGGCCGCCATGAAACGGGCGGTCAGCCCGGATAGTGAAATGCAGTACGTATCGTAACCTAAGGAATTTCGCAGCGTAGCAATAGAGAAGCCGCGTTGCTGTAGATGCCACATCGTTATATTTTGCCGCGCCCGCCGCATACCATTAAGGTTTGCATGGCAAGTACCAAGCCCCAGTGTGTTACTGGGGCTTTTTTTGTCTAGCGCAGCGATTTAGGACTGGTAGATACCGGGTTTATTGGCAACCAATACCGCCCGTACCGGTGCGGGGTAGCCTTCTACCGTTTTTGTTGGATCGTCAGGATCGAGAAATTCGGCCAGCGACTCCGTTGTCATCCAGTCAGTTCGGCGTTGTTCCTGCGTCGTGGTTGCACAGATATCGACGATACGGACATCTACGAACCCACATTTCTCAAGCCACGTGGTTAAGGCCGTAGCGGACGGAATAAAGTACACATTACGCATTTGCGCGTAACGTTCTCCCGGTACTAATACCTGGTTCTCATCACCTTTGATGACCAGTGTTTCCAGTACCAGCTCACCACCCGCCACCAGTTGATTCTTCAGTTGCCACAGGTGATCGAGTGGGGAACGACGGTGGTACAACACACCCATAGAAAATACCGTATCGAAGGCTGCAAGTTCAGGCAGTTGTTCAATACCGAGCGGCAGAACGTGTGCGCGCTGATCGTCGCCAAGTAGTTTGCGCACGGCTTCAAACTGGCATAAGAATAGTTGCATAGGGTCGATACCGACCGCCATCGTGGCACCTTCGCCGACCATCCGCCACAGGTGGTAACCGCTGCCGCAGCCTACATCCAGAATCAGGCGGTTTTTCAGCGGGCTGATATGTGGCAGAACGCGCTGCCATTTCCAATCTGAACGCCATTCCGTGTTGATATCCACGCCGTAAAGCGAAAACGGACCTTTGCGCCAGGGCATCAGGTTACGCAGCAGTTTTTCAATACCTTCACGCTGGCCGATGGAAATATCAGGCTCAATACGCGCCGTGACGCTGTCGTTCAAGTCCAGCGAGGTTGGCGTTAGCGAGGGGAGATGTTCCAACGAGTTAAACCATAACTTGAATTTACCGTGTAAGGACTCTTGCTGCCAACTACTGAGCTGTGAAGGCAGCGTATTAAGCCAGTGGCTGAGCGGGCTTTTCGCGATTTGCTGATAAAAATTGCCGAAATCGATCACGCTTTTTCCTCTGCTTTCACGGCTAATAACGAACCAAAATTAAAACACTGAAACCACACTTCGCTGTGCTCAAAGCCAGCCTCTGCCAGCCGAGCTTTATGAGTTTCTACCGAGTCGGTCAGCATGACGTTTTCCAGCATGCTGCGCTTCTGGCTGATTTCTAACTCGCTGTAGCCATTGGCTCGTTTGAAATCGAGGTGCATATTGAACAGCAATTCCCCGACGTCTTTGTCTGCAAAGTTGAATTTCTCAGAAAGTACCAGCACGCCACCGGGGTTTAGTCCCTGATAAATACGCTCAATAAGCACCTGACGCTGAGAAGGTTCCAGAAATTGAAGGGTGAAATTCAACACAACCATGGAAGCATTTTCAATATCAATGTTCAGGATATCTGCTTCGACAATTTCGACGGGGGTTGTGGAGCGGAAAGCATCAATGTGGCTACGGCAGCGTTTCACCATTGCCGGAGAATTATCTACTGCGATAATTTTGCAACCCGATACGTGGATATTGCGTCGCATAGATAGCGTGGCTGCACCTAGCGAACACCCGAGATCGTAGACGAGGCTATCCGGGCGAGCGAACCGCTCTGCCAACATGCCAATCATTGAAATGATGTTGGAATAGCCGGGCACGGAACGTTGGATCATATCGGGAAATACGTCGGCAACGCGTTCGTCGAATGTCCAGTCGCCTAAATTGGCAATTGGCACAGAAAAAAGCATATCGCGGTTTGGCATGGCAGAAAGTGTACTGAGAGTAATAAAGAGGCGCGCATTCTAGCAGAATACGCTATACCCGTCATACTTCAAGTTGTCTGTGCTCTGGTTGTGCTCGTTACTCGGCTCATCTATGAGCCTCGCCCCGTTGGAGCCGCTGCAAGCAGCGTTCAAATCTGCTCCCGGCAGATTTGTCACCCGAATCACTTACCAGTGTAAGCTCATCGGGACTCACTCACTCACTCACTCACTCACTCACTCACTCGCTTGCCGTCTGCCTGAAACTCGAATTATTTAGGGTATATGATCTTCGTCTTCCACAGGGTGTGGACGCGGTTTTTGATTCTCGGACGCCTACTGCCTATGCGCCCGAGAACAGCGGGTATCGTTTTTGTCTCACGGCATCAATACAGCGTGAAAACCAGATCCCATGGAAGGTAGTAGAGATTTGCTACAATCATCAAAATGGTCGAGGCATAGGTTGCGGCCATACCTGAACGCCGCCAGCGAAATTCGCGATGCCGAAGGCCGTAGTAGTGAGCTAAGCGCCCGGCGATCAATAACATGCCGCAAAAATGGATCATGATGATAAGTGCGCCATTCATTTCCATCAGCACCAGCAAAATCACCGCAATCGGAATATATTCCACCGCATTGCCATGTACTCGGATTGCGGTTTGTAATTCATAAAATCCGCCGTCGCCATAGGCCACGCGATACTGCATTCTCAGTTTGAAAACATCAATAGACAGCTTTATCAACAAGATTGCGCCGAGCACGATATAGAGCGCACTTACCATTTTTTACTCCGTGACCTAACCGAAAACGGCTTGCAGAATAATAGCTTTACCTGGCGCCCCTGTCGCCTGTAAAGCCCAATTTTTTTAGCGGAAATGGGTTACATTAAGAGAATATTTATAACTAAACGAACTAACACATTCCCTGTTTGCTGAATCAAAAAAGCGTTGCTTGCCGCGGCCAATCCGGCTGCGGTGGCAATGTCGGGTCGATCTCGGTGAGTAATGGCCAGAGCTGTTGTGCCAGCGGTGGTGCATCACCAATATCCGGCGTGTGAATAAAGAAGAAGGGATTTGCCTCGGGCCACTGTGGCAGTTTATTGCGCCATGACTCAAACCAGCGTAGGTTTTCTTCCTGTGTTTCACTGCCGATAAAGCGGATCAGCGGTTGCGTGGCGGTCAACACGGCGTGTACTGGTACGCGCGGTTTTTTACGCTGGGCTTCACGCATTGCAGCACTATCTGGTGTGGCATGGTGGACTGGGCGGCTGTCTAAAATCACGCGATTGACGCCGCGCTGCTGTAGCCCCTGATTGAGCGCACGCTCCTCATCACCTTTAGCAAAAAATAGCGGGTGACGCACTTCTACTCCGTAGCTAAATTCCTGCGGTAAGGCATCAAGAAAGCGCCACAACACGGGCAATTGTGCGGGGCCGAAGACGGCAGGGAGTTGTAGCCATAACTGTCCGATACGGTGCTCAATCGGCTCAAGGCATTGATAAAAAGGCCGATATCACAGTCACAGTTCTGCAAAGCGGCTTTATGACTGATCGCCGAGGGAAATTTGAAGCAAAAGCGGAAGTTGTCATGCGTCATATCACGCCAGCGTCCGACAATCTCGCGCGAAGGTAACGCATAAAAAGTGGTGTTACCTTCAACGCAGGTAAAATAACGGCTGTAGTCGGCAAGATCGTTTAATCCCAACCGACTCCAGGCGGGATGCTGCCATTGTGGTAATCCGATGTACATCTACTGCACCATAATGTCATTGAGCTTCAATAGGATGTTTGCCATTATCGCGTAATTGACAGGGGAGCGCGAGTGAGTCGAGGGGAACCGTTTATAAAATCTCATCCGCCCACAGTGTTGCTTCCATTATCATGGTAAAGAAATTTTCTTCATCGATACCTAACTGATTTAAGAGGTGTTCAAGTTCTTCCCACTCTTGCTGTTCGTATTTAGCGATTAACGTCAGATAAATTGCCAGTTCGCCGGTGTTTTCTAATAAGCTTTGGTTAATTTTTTCGGATAATGCGATTTGTGAAAGCAGCAGCGGCATGGGGGAATCGAGTACGGCATCAAGCAGCGATAATAATCCGCATAGAAACGCTTCAGTGGTATCTTCCTTCACATTAAAGGAGGCATACAATAATTCAAAAAATCTGGCGCGGATTAAGCTGGTACGATAAAGCTCGCTGGGTTTATTTTCATTACTGCTGGTAATGCTAATTAATGAGACAAAACGTTTAAGTTCACGCTGCCCCAGCAGCATTGCCATCGAACGAAACGACATAGAGGTCGCGGTGATGCCAAAGCGGGTATGGTATTTGATATTAGTAATATGGCGCATTAATTTATAGTAAAGCGACAGATCGGCACAGACCAACTCTTCGATCGTGGCATAGTTGATCTCAGGTTTGTTTACCTCTCGTAGTAACCTGATGGTATTGCTGGAGTTATTGACCAATTTTTTTGATTTAATCATTTCAGGACGACTGAAAAAATAGCCCTGGAACAGTGAAATGCCCAGCTTTTTACTTTGCAAATATTGCTCATGTGTTTCTACTTTTTCAGCCAGATAGATTAACTTGCGCTGCGCGGTTCGTTTGATGAAATTGTCAATATCATCAAACCTTGATAAGGTTAAATCGAATTTGATGATATCAACGTAAGGTAAAAATCGATCCCACTCTGACCCCATCGAAAAGTCATCAAGTGCAATTCTGAAGCCCTTCCTTTTTAGCTTTTTTACGGCAGCAAAGAGATCATTATTCGGTATCGCATTTTCAAGGATTTCGATCACGACTTTTTCCTGTGGCAATACTTCGGCCTGGCCATCGATCAGCATCTGATGGGGAAAATTAATATAGTAAGGTTGTTCCACGACGGATTTTGTCAGTGGGTGGGTCAAAAATTGATCGGAAATAAGCTGTGCGGTCGCAAACTCAGGGCTGACATCAGGAAATTTATTGGTGATGTCCATGCGAAAAAGTAGCTCGTAGGCAACGGTTTGTAGGTGTTGATTTAAAATAGGTTGACGGGCAACAAATGAATACATAGCGGTTCTCCATGTAAACCATACGCATTAGCCAATAATAGGAACGCGCTTTTTATTAAAATTTTTATAAAAATAATGAGTTACTTATTAATTTTAGCAGGTTTTATTAAAAGGGAAGGCGGGTTTCCACAAATCCTCTTCCGGTGGCATTAGGGAAAAAGCGTCCTTTACTGAGAAGAGGTGTCATGTCAACCTCGCGGAGAAGTGATGGCTTTCGGGAGTCTGGGGCTGTGTTTTGCAACAACGCTATCCTGATTGGTGAACATTTCGTTAACCAGCAGAGAATTTTCGTAAAAAGAGTAGGCTCCTGCATCGCAGAGCGTTACCTTCATACTTATCGTTCGCGCTATTATCCTTTATAATAGCCGCCTTTTTTCACCGAACAGTAACTCAGAAAAACCATACCGCGCAGCGAAAATGTCACGGTTTTTGCACTGTGATTTACTGTGAAAAGTAATCTACCGTGAAAACGTGTGAGCTGGCGGATGAGTAAAAGGACATCGTGATGCGTACTAATTATTGCGGACAGTTGAATTCGTCCCATGTGGGCCAGGAAGTGACATTGTGCGGTTGGGTTAACCGCCGCCGCGATCTGGGTGGTTTGATTTTTATTGATATGCGTGACCGTGAAGGGCTGGTACAAGTGTTCTTTGACCCGGATCGTCAGGACGCATTTCAACTGGCATCCGAGTTGCGTAACGAGTTCTGTATCCAACTTACCGGAGTGGTGCGCGCCCGTCCAGAAAGCCAAATCAACAAAGATATGGCGACAGGTGAAGTCGAGATTTTTGCCAACGCCCTGACGATCGTTAACCGTTCTGAAGCATTGCCGCTGGATTCCAACCAAACCAACACCGAAGAAGCGCGTCTCAAATTCCGCTATCTGGATTTGCGCCGTCCTGAAATGGCGCAGCGCCTGAAAACGCGTGCCCGTATCACCAGTTTTGTTCGCCGCTTTATGGACGACCACGGCTTTCTGGATATCGAAACCCCGATGTTGACGAAAGCGACGCCGGAAGGCGCGCGTGACTATCTGGTGCCGAGCCGCGTGCATAAAGGCAAGTTTTATGCGCTGCCGCAGTCTCCACAGCTATTTAAACAACTGCTGATGATGTCCGGTTTTGACCGCTACTATCAGATAGTCAAATGTTTCCGTGACGAAGACCTGCGCGCTGACAGACAACCTGAATTTACCCAGATCGATGTGGAAACCTCTTTCATGACTGCGCCACAGGTGCGTGACGTGATGGAGAAACTGGTGCGTGAATTATGGCTTGACGTCAAAGGCGTCGATCTGGGTGATTTCCCGATCATGACGTTCGCAGAAGCCATGCGTCGTTTTGGTTCCGACAAGCCGGATCTGCGTAACCCGCTGGAACTGGTCGACGTTGCCGATCTGGTTAAAGACATCGAGTTCAAAGTGTTCTCTGGCCCAGCAAACGATGCTAAAGGCCGCGTGGCTGCTATTCGCGTACCGGGCGGCGCACAGCTGAGCCGTAAGCAGATTGATGAATACGGCAAGTTTATTGAAATCTACGGTGCGAAAGGTTTGGCCTACATCAAGGTCAACGAACGTGCCAAGGGATTGGAAGGCGTACAAAGTCCGGTAGCGAAGTTCCTGAGCGAAGACCTGTTGTCTGCACTGCTGGATCGTACTGCGGCGCAAGATGGCGACATTCTGTTCTTTGGCGCGGACAGCGCGAAAGTAGTAACCGATGCGCTGGGCGCGTTGCGCCTCAAATTGGGTCGCGACCTAAGCCTGACGAAAGACAACAGTTGGGAGCCGCTGTGGGTAGTCGATTTCCCAATGTTTGAAGGCGATGGTGAAGGTGGCCTTGCCGCGATGCACCATCCGTTTACTGCTCCGCGCGACATGCTGCCTTCTGAGTTGGCCGCTAATCCAGTTTCGGCGATCGCCAACGCGTATGACATAGTGATCAATGGTTATGAAGTGGGTGGCGGTTCCGTGCGTATTCACAGTGGTGAAATGCAGCAAACGGTGTTCGGTATTCTGGGCATTACCGAGCAAGAACAGCGTGAGAAATTTGGCTTCCTGTTGGACGCGCTGAAATACGGGACACCGCCGCACGCGGGTCTGGCATTTGGTCTTGACCGTCTGGTGATGTTGCTGACGGGCACCGATAACATTCGTGACGTTATCGCCTTCCCTAAAACAACGGCGGCGGCGTGTCTGATGACGGAAGCGCCAAGCTTTGCCAACCCGACTTCGTTGGAAGAGCTTGCTATTGCGGTTGTTGTAAAAGGGAAAGCGGCTCAGGATGGAAAATCCGAGAACGAATAAGATGGTATACAAGCGACCCGTTTCGGTGCTGGTGGTGATTTATGCCCGCGATACCGGGCGGGTGCTGATGCTGCAACGGCGTGACGATCCTGAATTCTGGCAATCCGTGACGGGGAGTATAGAAGAAGGGGAAAGTGCGCCGTATGCTGCACAGCGTGAAGTCAAAGAAGAAGTTAACATTGATATATCCGCTGAAGCGTTATCACTCTTTGACTGTCAGCGCTGTATTGAGTTTGAGCTATTTGCTCATTTGAGACGTCGCTATGCGCCAGGGGTCACGCACAATACCGAACATTGGTATTGTCTTGCGTTACCTGCTGAGCGCGAGGTGCAATTATCCGAGCACCTCGCTTACCAGTGGCTGGACGTGCCCAATGCGGCACAGTTGACTAAGTCCTGGAGCAATCGGCAGGCGATTGAGGAATTTGTTATTTATCCGGCCTGAACAGGCTTTTTTCGGAGATTTTTATGGCAGGTCATAGTAAGTGGGCTAACACAAAGCATCGTAAAGCAGCACAGGACGCTAAGCGCGGTAAAATCTTTACCAAGATTATCCGCGAACTGGTAACCGCAGCCCGTTTGGGCGGTGGCGATCCGGGTTCTAACCCACGTCTGCGCGCCGCGATCGATAAAGCACTGTCCAACAACATGACGCGCGATACGCTGAACCGCGCGATTGCCCGTGGTGTCGGCGGTGATGATGATGCCAACATGGAAACCATCATTTATGAAGGTTACGGCCCTGGCGGTACGGCTGTCATGGTGGAATGCCTGAGTGACAACCGTAACCGTACCGTTTCCGAAGTGCGCCATGCGTTTACCAAAACCGGCGGCAACTTGGGTACCGATGGTTCTGTGTCGTACCTCTTCACTAAGAAAGGCGTCATTTCTTATGCGCCAGGTCTGGATGAAGATGCGGTGATGGATGCAGCGTTGGAAGCCGGTGCTGATGATGTCGTGACGTATGACGACGGTGCGATTGATGTCTTCACGCCGTGGGAAACGTTTGGTGATGTGAAGGATGCGTTGGATGCGGCTGGCCTGAAAGCAGAATCTGCGGAAGTGTCGATGATTCCGTCCACTAAGGCGGATATGGATGCAGAAACGGCACCGAAGCTGATGCGTCTGATCGACATGCTGGAAGACTGCGACGATGTTCAGGAGGTTTACCATAACGGTGAGATCTCCGATGAGGTGGCTGAACTGCTGTAATGGCAGGTCGGTAATGCAACGTAGCAACAGCTATCCACACGGGCGAATCGGCGGAGCGGTATGATGATAATCGTAGCACCATGACAATCATAGTCGGCATTGACCCCGGTTCGCGCGTGACGGGTTATGGCATTATCCGCCAGCAGGGGCGGCATCTGACGTATCTCGGTAGCGGTTGCATTCGTACCGTGGTGGATGATATGCCTACACGGCTTAAGCTGATTTATGCGGGCGTCAGTGAAATCATTACGCAATTTCGGCCAGATTGTATGGCGATTGAGCAGGTTTTTATGGCAAAAAACCCGGATTCGGCCTTGAAGCTGGGGCAGGCGCGCGGTGTGGCTATCGTCGCAGGCGTGAATCAGGATCTGCCTGTGTTTGAATACGCGGCACGGTTGGTCAAGCAAACCGTGGTGGGAACGGGCGCAGCGGATAAAAAGCAGGTGCAGCACATGGTGCGCTCGCTGTTGAAACTGTCGGCCAGTCCGCAGGCGGATGCCGCAGATGCCTTGGCGATCGCCATTACACATTGCCACTTTAACCAGAACCTGCTGCGAACGGCGGCGGCAAAAGTTAACCCACTGGCAGGACGACTGCGTTGAAACAGGAGGCTGGATATTCATCCAGCCTTTTTTATGTTATATACTCGTCATACTTCAAGCCATTCATTCCCTATGTAAAAGGAAGCGCAACGTGATAGGTCGTCTCAGAGGCATTATTCTGGAAAAACAGCCGCCGCAGGTGCTGATAGAAGCTAACGGCGTGGGTTACGAAGTCCATATGCCGATGACGTGCTTTTACGAACTCCCTGAACTTAATCAGGAAGCGATTATCTTTACCCAGTTTGTTGTCCGCGAAGATGCACAACTGCTGTTCGGTTTTAATGATAAGCAGGAGAGGGCACTGTTCCGCGAACTGATTAAAGTGAACGGCGTTGGGCCGAAGCTGGCGCTGGCCATTCTTTCCGGCATGTCCGCGACACAATTTGTCAGCGCGGTTGAGCGTGAAGAGATCGGTGCGTTGGTTAAACTCCCAGGCGTTGGTAAGAAAACGGCAGAAAGGCTGGTGGTGGAAATGAAAGATCGCTTCAAGGGCTTGAGCGGCGATCTGTTTAATCCGGTCAGTGAGATTCCGCTGGCGTCGCCTGCTAGCGCAGACAGCCGTGTTGGCGAACCAGAAGCAGAAGCTGCTGCGGCACTGGTGGCGCTGGGCTATAAACCACAGGAAGCTAGCCGCATGATTTCCAAGATCGCGCGTCCTGATGCTGACTGTGAAACCCTGATTAGGGATGCACTGCGCGCAGCGCTGTGAGGTATTCATGATAGAAGCCGATCGTTTAATTTCCGCTGACGCTATTCCCGAAGAAGAATTTCTCGACCGAGCGATGCGCCCTAAGCTGCTGAAAGAATATGTGGGCCAGCCGCAGGTGCGTGAGCAGATGGAAATTTTCATTCAAGCCGCCCGCAAACGTGGGGATGCGCTGGATCATCTGCTAATTTTTGGTCCTCCCGGCTTGGGTAAAACGACGTTGGCGAATATTGTCGCCAATGAGATGGGTGTGAATATGCGCACGACGTCGGGGCCGGTGCTCGAAAAAGCGGGCGACCTTGCTGCGCTGTTGACCAATCTCGAACCGCATGATGTCTTGTTCATTGATGAAATTCACCGTCTGTCGCCCGTTGTGGAAGAAGTGCTGTATCCGGCAATGGAAGATTATCAGCTGGATATCATGATCGGCGAAGGGCCCGCCGCCCGTTCGATCAAACTCGATTTACCGCCTTTTACGCTGATTGGCGCAACGACGCGTGCGGGGTCGCTAACCTCGCCGCTGCGCGATCGTTTTGGCATTGTGCAGCGTCTGGAGTTTTATAATGTGGCGGATTTACAGTATATCGTTGGCCGCAGCGCACAGTGTCTGGGGCTGGATCTGACGCCGGAGGGTTCCCTTGAAGTGGCCCGTCGTGCTCGTGGTACACCGCGTATTGCTAACCGACTATTGCGCCGGGTACGCGATTTTTCCGAAGTTAAGTCGGAAGGGGCGATTACCGGAGATGTAGCGACGCAGGCGTTGGATATGCTGGCGGTGGATACCGAAGGCTTTGACTACATGGATCGTAAGCTACTGTTGGCGATCATCGATAAATTCATGGGCGGCCCCGTCGGGCTGGATAATTTAGCCGCAGCGATTGGCGAAGAGCGCGAAACTATCGAAGATGTATTGGAACCGTTTCTGATTCAACAAGGGTTTATTCAGCGCACGCCGCGTGGTCGAATGGCGACGCAGCACGCCTATCGGCATTTTGGCTTAACGCGTGAAGAATAGTGCCGTCTGAGCCTAGGTGACCCTATTCAGGGAGGCCGGATGGTCTCCCTGAATTTATCTGATTAGAACCAGGCTTCCCACATTGCCCCAACGTTGAACGAATCAAGCTGTGTATTGACGCCGGTCGTTGTCCGCGCGGTGTGTTTGTTATCCACTTCTCCGCCAGTCACATAGAAACGCAGCATCGGTCTGAACTCTGGCCCCATGGCGATCGAGACATTCTGGGAAAGCGTCAGCTTCCACCCTTTGTTATCACCACCCTGACCGTAATCTACGTGTTGGTAGCCTGCTTCAAGCCAGGTGGAATGCACATCATTCCAGAAATACATTGGGCGAACGATGGCATTGTAGTTACGACGGTCGTCCTGACTCGCAAAATCGTTCGAGTAGTCGTGGTAGGCCAGCAGATAGTCAACCTGCGTTTGCGGCGTGAATTTGTATTTACCTTCAAAGCTGGCATAGAAGGTTTTCAGGTTGTCCGTTTTGTTGTAAACGCTGTTATCCGCATTGTCCGAGTAGCGAGTGATAAACTGATTGAGGCTATTTTTCCCCGTGTGGCTCAGGACCGCGCCGCCTTGCCAGGCTTTCAGTCGTGCATCGTTATCCACCGCTTTCGAGTCAAAACCGTAGTTCGCGTACAGCGCAAGATCCAACGGCCCCAGCTTGATGCCGTGTACTTTGGAGGTCAGCGCGTAATTGCCTTTGTCTCCCGTGCCGGAGCTACCGGTACAACTGATGCGCGAGGGGTTCGCATTATCATCCATCACCTCAGGATTACAGGATTCCACGGCACCGACGGCCGCCATATCGAATTGAATACCGCCGAGTTCAAAATTCTTTATCCCCGCGCCTTGACCGTCATGGTTCATCCAGAAGTAGTCGTTGATGCCTTGCTGTGGGCGCTGGTGGAAATCACGTCCGGCCCAGAGATAGGCATTTGGCTGGGAAGCAAAAAGGTTGGTAACGCCTGCATAGGCTTTTTTCAGGTTAACTTCGTCACCCCAGTGGTCGATCATTACGACGACATCCCAGATTGCGCCGTTGTTACTTTTGAAAGCCTTGGAAAGCTGGAATTCACCGCCATTGCCTTCGTTGCCCAGACGGCCCAGTGCGGAGGCACCGTTATAGGAGCCGTCAACTGCCACATATTTCTGGTCACCGCTCTGGAATTGCGCACCGTAACGCGCATAGCCAGTAAAGTTGATGCCATAAGGTATCGCCATGTCAGGCGTTTTGGGGGCATCGGGCGTTGTCAGTGGATCGACCTGTTTACTGGCAATCGCGTCTAATTTGGCCTGACGTTCCGCCAGCGCTTTTTCTACGGCCTGAGCAACGATACGATCTAATTGCTCTTGAGTAATCGTTTCTTGTGCGAATGCGGAACCGGAGCAAAGGGCAGCCAGCACCGCCAGCGTAACGGGCAGTTTTTTGCAATGTTTCATCGTCATCTCAATTCGGTAAGTTATTTTCAGACAATAACCATCCCGCTCTGATTGGCGTGAATAATGACACGACGTTCAGAACAAGGTGATTGTTATTTTTTTAACAGCATGACGTAATTAAATAACTGACGTAATCGCTCCTCCTTTTAAGAGGCATTTATTATTTGCACTATTGCCGTTGATAAAGGTGAATAATCTCTTCTGATAATTCACGAGCAAGTAGCGATGTCATTAAATGGTCTTGAGCATGAACCATAATTAATGTCATCGGCTGTCTGGCTTCCCCCGCATCCTGTTCGATCAGTTGGGTCTGCATATGGTGGGCTTTACGCGCGTAGCCATCGGCTTCCTTCAACAGATTTTTAGCTTCATCAATGTTACCTTTACGCGCAGCCTGTAGCGCTTCAAAACACAGACTGCGCGACTGTCCCGCATTGACGATAATTTCCATTACTGCATCTTCTAATGTAATCATCATATGACCTGTTTTTTATGTGAACGAATATTCGCAGCACGTATTTTCTATGCCGCCTTCTTGAATGTCGTTCAGGTCGATGAAGGAGAATAATAAAAATATCCCGACCATGAACGCTTTATTTTATTTCTTCTATTTAATAGCTATCGCTGTTTTTATTAATCCCATTAATTACTACTCACTGTTTTCGTCAGCGAAATATCGCCTTGTATTTTTTGCTCCTCGGTTTTCATTAATGTGCGTTCATAAGCTCGCAGGAACGGCAAATACATCAGCGCGGAAAACACCATGCACATCAGGCACATGATCAGCGGGCTGAAACTCCAGTTTGCCGCCCACGATGCACCAATCGGTGCTGGTGTTGTCCATGGCGTTAACGACACCACCTGCACCAGCCATCCCATCTTGGTTGCGGTGTAAGCCAGCACGGCGTTAACCATCGGTACGAAGACAAAAGGGAGGAACAGCATCGGGTTCATAATGATGGGGGCACCAAACATGATCGGCTCGTTGATGTTAAAGAAGCTGGGTACGACGCCCATTCTGCCGATGGTCCGCAAGTGCGTGACCTTGCTGCGTAACAGCAGAAATGCCAGAGGTAGCGTCGAGCCGACGCCGCCAATCAACAGATAATGATCCCAAAAGCCTTGTAAATAGATATGTGGCAAGACTTCACCGGCCGCCAGTGCGGCCTGATTGACGGCCAGGTTAGTCATCCAGAATGGATTCATGATGCCCGTGACAATCAGCGAGCCGTGGATACCCGAAAACCAGAAAAGCTGGCACAGCAGCACGGACAGCAGAATCGCGGGCAGCGAGTCTGAGGCGGAGACCAGCGGTGCCAAAAGATGCATAATCGCTTCGGGAATGATCATGCCTGTTTGCGCCTCAACGAAGAGATTGAGCGGATGCAGTGTGGCAACAATCACCAACACGGGAATAAGAATTTCAAATGAGCGGGCGACTCCCGTTGGCACCTCTTTCGGCAGGCGAACCGTAATGTTGTGCTGTTTCAGCGCGGCATAAACGCGAGTGGCGTAGATCGATGTGAGTAAGGCGGTAAAAATGCCTTGCCCTGACAAATACTCGATAGAAATTTTGTCATCGGCGTAAGGGGCGGCAACGAGCAGGAAAGCCATCAATGCCAACAGGCCAGACATCACGGAATCGAGCTGAAGCTGTCGTCCCAGACTGGCCCCCACGCCTACGGAGATGAAAAATGTCATCACGCCCATGCTTAACTCGAAAGGCAGCATCAGTTGTTCGCGATAGGTGATAGAAAAGTCCAACCAGGTACGCGCAAACCCGACGGTGGTATCGGCGGAGAACGGGGGATAAATAAACACCAACATGAACGATCCGATGATCATAAAGGGGAGTGCGGCGGTAAAGCCATCGCGGATAGCGATCACATACTTTTGTTGCCCCAAACGCCCGGCCAGCGGGGTAATCGATTGTTCGATAGTGGCAATCATTGATTGATATAAGGAACTCATGTGAACACCTTTTCGTGTGTCACCGCGATGGCGACGGATCATCATCAAGTATGTTGTCGCCACATTACGTCTCATAACCCATTGTATTAACTGGTTGGATGGAAATGTCGCGTGTAGCAACCTTTTATAAACATCGGCTTATACCATTATGTATCTTCCGAAATGGATCGCATTTTTCGCTAAGCAGAATGTAAAAAGTTATTGCCAGGATGATTGGATATCATATGGAAACCGTTTTCCATGCAAAGAAAAGAGAACTGTGATGCCGGTCAATGTGTGACGATTTCTGGCGGTATTAATTAGATTTGCATCACATCTTATTCGCCAAAATGCTTCTTGGCTGTTAAACGGATAATCGGTTTCCATGCAGGGTGGAAACGGTTATACTGCGAAGCAACGTAATGCGCGGTTGGTGTTTAGGGTTTTGAGTCGGATTTAGCGTTTTCCAGGGGCAAAATGATGTCTACAATCAACGATGTATCGCGTTTAGCTGGGGTGTCCAAAGCCACAGTCTCCCGGGTGTTGAGTGGTTCGCGCGGCGTGAAGGAAACTAGCCGTCTGGCGGTGTTAAAGGCCGTTGATGAGCTTAAATATCGGCCAAACGTTATTGCTCAATCGCTGTTAAGCCAGTCAACCGGATGTATTGGTGTCATTTGCGCGCAGGACAACATCAACCAAACGACTGGCTATCTCTATGCGCTGGAAAAACACTTTAGTCGGCATCAGAAGCATCTCTTGTTACGGTTTGCCAGCAGTAGGGCAGAAGTGCTGAGTGTGCTGGATGAACTGACTAGCGGGTTGTGTGATGATATTTTAATTATCGGCGCACGCTTTCCGCTGAATCTGCCCGATAAGAACATTATTCTGATTGATTGCATGGAGGCTGACGCCACCAACAGTCTGCAATTCGATCATGCTTTTGCTACAGAAACAGCATGTAACTACCTGATTCGTCAGGGTAGACGACAAATCGCGCTGATTAATCCCTCTGCCAGCAGCTCGGCGGAACAGGTGTTATTAGGGTACAAGCGAGCGCTAGAAAATAACTTTCTGCCGTTTAACCGCAACTTGATTTTTATGGATGCGTCTTCATCGTCGTCGGTGGCGCTGCAAGTGTTGCTCAATAACAGTACGACGCTGAATTTCAATGCGCTTCTGGTAGCCGATGAGTTGGAAGCAAAACGCGTTATCACCCAGCTTCAGGCGTTTAATAAATCAGTACCGAAAGACATTATGGTATTCAGCCTTGCTGGTTCTCTCGATATTCCGGGCATTCCCGCGATACCCGCAATTGAATATTCGATGGATGCAGTGGCAGCCAGAATTGTGTCTTGGCTCAATGAAAAAACGCAAGATGTACTAAGCTCGTATGTTTTACGGGGAGATTTAATCATTCCAGATATGGCTAACCAGAAATAAACGCGGCTTATGCAGTTTTCAAAGCCCTTCTGAATCACGTATTTTGAAGGGCTTTTTGCTATTGCGTTTTTGTACTATTGACTGGTTGATAGGCTAAGCGGGTTGTGGTTTAAGCAAGCTGGCAATAAACAGCAGCGATGCGCACAGCACCACCGATGGCCCGGCTGGCGTATTATAACCCGCTGAGAAGGCCAATCCCCCTGTCACGGCAATCATGCCAACAATAATCGCGATGCTTGCCATTTGTTCCGGCGTCCGTGCGAAGCGTCGGGCACTGGCGGCAGGAATAATCAGCAGTGATGTAATGATCAATGCGCCAACAAATTTCATGGCGATACCAATGGTTAACGCGGTGGTCAGCATCAGTAGCAGCTTGGTGCGCTGGAGCTTCACGCCATCGACGTGTGCCAACTCCGGGCTAATCGTCATGGAAAGCAGCGCACGCCATTGCCAACGCATGACGGCGACAACGACGATCACACCAGCGCCGATCACCCACAGATCCTCTGTTGTGACGGAGAGCAAATCGCCAAACAGGTAAGCCATCAGATCCACACGTACATTGTTCATTAGACTGACGACCACTAATCCAAGCGAGAGCGCGCTGTGTGCCATGATGCCGAGTAACGTATCGACGGCCAGATAGGGACGCCGTTCCAGCCAGACGAGACCCAGTGCCAGAATGAGCGTTACGGCGATGACGGCAGCAAACAGGTTAATATTCAGCAGCAGGCCGAAGGCGACGCCGAGCAAGGAAGCGTGCGCCAGCGTATCGCCAAAGTAAGACATCCGTCGCCAGACGACGAACGAACCGAGCGGGCCTGCGGCAATAGCCAGTAAAATCCCCGCTAGCCAACCGGGAAACAGTAGCTCTATCATGCGTCGTTTCCCTCTTGTCTTTTTAGAATGATACGCCCTTGCAGGTCGTGGCGATGATTATGGTGATGGCGATAAATTGCCAATTGCTCGGTGCCGCGGTGACCAAACATGGCTAAAAATTCGGGGTGAAGGGAAACCACTTCGGGCGTGCCGGAGCAGCAAACATGTTGATTAAGGCAGAGGACTTCATCGGTTTTCGCCATCACCAAATGCAGATCGTGTGACACCATCAGTACGCCGCAGTGGAATTCTTGCCGTAGCTGATTAATCAGGTCGTACAGCGCCAGTTGCCCATTGACGTCGACACCCTGTGTCGGTTCATCCAGAACCAAAAGTTGGGGCTGGTTGAGCAGTGCGCGGGCTAACAGGACGCGTTGGGTTTCGCCACCGGAGAGTTTCTGCATCGGCTGTTCCAGCAGGTGCGCAGCCTGAACGCGTTTAAGGGCGGGTAAAATATCCTGCTTTTTCACGCCGGGGCGCAGTTGCATAAAACGGCTGACGGTCAAGGGCAGGGTGGTGTCCAGATGTAGTTTCTGCGGCACGTAACCGATACGTAGCGCTGGATCGCGAACCAGCGAGCCAGAAGTGGGAGAAAGTAGCCCCAGAACCACACGTACTAACGTCGATTTTCCTGCGCCGTTCGGCCCAAGCAGCGTCAGGATTCGACCTTCTTGTAAGGTCAGAGAGATATCTGACAGCACCTTTCGGCTGCCAAATGTCACTGAAATATTATTAAGTGATACCAATGTAGACATATAATTCGGTTTGCATAACTCATGTTACGTTATAATATAACAAACAACACCATAAAAATCGATGGGATCGACTTTCATGCAGCAATCTATTCAACAAAAAAAATGTATTCAGCCAAAAAAATGGTTAAAAAGTGTGTTTGTTGCCAGCGTGCTACTCGCAAGTGGGATGTCAATCAGCGCGGCATCCGCTGCGGTCATTACGTCAATTCGCCCTTTAGGATTCATTGCGTCGGCTATTGCCGATGGCGTGACGCCAACTGAGGTTTTGTTACCTGATGGCGCATCGC
The DNA here is from genome assembly GCF_037076465.1 of Pectobacterium araliae. Classification (NCBI taxonomy): domain Bacteria; kingdom Pseudomonadati; phylum Pseudomonadota; class Gammaproteobacteria; order Enterobacterales; family Pectobacteriaceae; genus Pectobacterium; species Pectobacterium araliae. The sequence continues at coordinate 2,064,423 of NZ_AP028908.1, forward strand.
CCCACGATTATGCCCTGCGTCCGTCTGATGTCCAGCGTTTACAGTCTGCCGATCTGGTGATTTGGGTCGGACCGGAAATGGAAGCCTTCCTCGGGAAGCCGTTAGCGAAAGTTTCACCTGCAAAACAAATCGCGCTTTCCGCGCTACCCGGCATTAAAGCTGAGCTGGAAAAGGAAGCCGCTCATAGCCACGAAGAAGACCATGAATCCGCGCATCATGACCATGATAAAGGCCACGATCATAACCATGCCGGGCATAATGACGGCGACGATGGTCACCATCATGGTGAGTACAATATGCACATTTGGTTATCGCCGGAGATGGCAAAACAGGCGGCAATCGCCATTCATGCAAAATTATTGGAACTTATGCCTCAGAATAAGGACAAACTAGACGCGAATCTGCTTTATTTCACGGATAAAATTGCGCAAGCAGATGAAAAAATTGTTAAGATGCTAGCACCTGTGCAGGGTAGAGGCTATTTCGTGTTTCATGATGCCTATGGCTATTTTGAGAAACACTACGGGTTAAGCCCTTTGGGTTACTTCACGGTTAACCCCGAAATCCAGCCCGGTGCACAGCGTTTACATCAAATACGAACACAGTTGGTTGAGCACAAAGCCGTATGCGTTTTTGCTGAACCACAATTCAGGCCAGCCGTTATTAATGCTGTTGCCAAGGGAACCGACGTGCGCTCGGGTGTGCTCGATCCATTGGGAAGCAATATTGCACTGGGTAGAGATAGCTATGCCGATTTCTTGTTGCAGCTATCGAACCAGTATGTGAGCTGTCTGGAGGAAAAATTATGAGGATACGAATAAGTGCAGCAGATAGTCCGAACTATCGCTCTGGCGTATAGCAGTTTACCCCGGCCCCATCGCGTTATGCTGGGGTCGCTTACCGTTGTGACATTGGCCGTTGCTGTTTGGCGGCCTTTTGTTTATCCCCACGTCGATGATGCACCCGTCATCGTGAAAGATATCGATTTGGAAACCAACCAACTGCGTACGCTGACGCCGGAAGCCAGCGAACCGATAGACCAACCCTCGCCAGATGATGACATTCCGCAAGATGAACTCGATGATAAAGTTGCCGATGAACGCGGCTCACACGAGTATGTGGTTTCTACGGGGGATACCTTAAGCAGCATTTTGACGCAGTATGGGATCGATATTGCGGATGTCACCTTGCTCGCAGAGCAGAATAAAGATTTGCGCAACCTGAAAATTGGGCAGCAGATGTCGTGGGCTCTGGGAGAGAATGGCGAACTGCAAAGTTTGACCTGGCAGATGTCCCGCCGCGAAACACGCATTTATGAGCGTGTGGGTTCGGATTTTAAAGAGCGTATTGAAACGCTGAAAGGCGAGTGGCGCAACAGCGTCCTGAATGGCCGGGTGAGTGGCAGTTTTGTCAGCAGTGCGCAAAGCGCGGGTTTAACCAGCTCAGAAGTGCGTGAAGTCATCAAGGCGCTGCAATGGCAACTGGATTTTCGTAAATTACGCAAGGACGACACGTTTTCTGTTCTCATGTCTCGTGAAATGCTCGATGGCAAAAGTGAACAAAGTGAGCTGGTCGGCGTTCGTCTGAATACGGGCGGCAAAGACTACTACGCTATTCGTGCAGAAGACGGTAAATTCTACGATCGCGAAGGTTCCGGTCTGACGCGTGGCTTTATGCGTTTCCCGACGATGAAACAATTCCGCGTTTCCTCCAACTTCAATCCGCGTCGTTTGAACCCGGTGACAGGGCGTGTCGCGCCGCATAAAGGTGTCGATTTTGCGATGCCGATCGGTACACCCGTTCTGGCTGTCGGGGATGGTGAAGTGGTGATTGCGAAACGTAGCGGAGCGGCTGGCAACTATGTTGTTATCCGTCATGGCCGTCAGTACACGACTCACTTTATGCACTTAAACCGTATATTGGTTAAATCGGGTCAGAAAGTGAAGCGTGGCGATCGCATCGGATTGTCCGGTAATACGGGGCGTTCCACCGGGCCGCATCTGCACTACGAATTCTGGATCAACCAGCAGGCCGTTAACCCGTTAACGGCGCAACTGCCACGCTCTGAAGGGCTGGCGGGTAAAGAACGTCGTGATTATCTGGCGCAGGTGAAGGAAGTGGTACCGCAGCTTAAGTTTGATTAACGATATTGATTGCATGTTATGCCGGTGGCTTGCTGCCGGCATTTTCATTTATAGCGCATTTTATCGAACACGGGTTCCTGATTTTTTATTATCGATCAGGCGTGTTTTTGCGTAATTGTCGGCGAGTATTGCTAAACGTTGAGCGGCAATTATGATGGTGTTTATTGATTGATCTGAAGAGTTTAGGCATGGAAAAAGAAAAAAAATCGAACGCTGAATTTGTTCCCCAGTTTCAACGCGCCTTTTTTTATCCGCGCTATTGGGGCGTTTGGTTAGGCGTTGGTGTGATGGCACTCGCTGCCTATATTCCGGCACGGTTAAGAAACCCGGTACTCGGTGGGCTGGGGCGTTTTGTCGGGAAAATATCAAAAGGTGCCCGCCGCCGTGCTCGCATTAATCTGCTGTATTGCATGCCGGAGTTAACGGAAGCACAGCGTGAAGCCATCATTGATGACATGTTCGCGACGGCACCTCAGTCGATGATTATGATGGTAGAAGTGGGGATTCGTAACCCGAAGAAAATCGAGAAGTATGTACGCTGGCACGGTGAAGACATTCTTGAGCGTATTAAAGCGCAAGAGAAGAACGTGATCTTTCTGGTTCCACATGGGTGGGGCGTTGATATCCCCGCGATGCTGCTGACCTCTCGCGGGCAGCGTATGGCGGCGATGTTCCACAATCAGAAAAATGAACTGGTGGATTATTGGTGGAATCGGTTACGTCGTCGCTTTGGTGGACGTATCCATGCCCGCAATGATGGCATTAAACCGTTTATCAGCTCCGTGCGCTCTGGGTGTTGGGGGTATTACTTACCCGATCAAGATCATGGCCCTGAGCACAGCGAGTTTGTTGATTTCTTCGCGACGTATAAAGCAACGCTGCCCGCCGTCGGACGGCTGATGAAAGTGTGTCGCGCGGATATTGTGCCACTGTTCCCGGTATATAACGCCAAAGATGGTTGCTTGGATGTGTTTATTCGTCCGCCGATGGTTGATTTAGCAGAGGCGGATGATGCATACATTGCACGGCGCATGAATGAAGAAGTGGAAATTTTAGTCAGGCCGAACCCTGAACAGTACACCTGGATTCTGAAGCTGCTAAAAACCCGCAAACCGGGAGAAGTTGAACCGTATTGTCGGGATGATTTGTACCGTAATTAACTGCGGGATGAAAAGCAAATACTGCCTATTGATAAAAAAGCCGGACGATTTCTCGTCCGGCTTTTGCTCGAATGAACCGTCCGATACGGCGTAGCGGACGTCGTCAAGTAATAATTATTCCACGCGTAAGATGCGAATCGTGTTGGTTGTACCTACGGTCCCCATGATGTCGCCCTGTGTAACGATGACCAGATCCCCAGACATCAGGAAGCCTTTATCGCGCAGTCGGATCACCGCATCATTGGCCGCGGCAACGCCATCGGTGTAACTGTCGAAATGCACCGGGGTGACGCCGCGATACAGAGCGGTCAGGTTCAGCGTGTGCTCATGACGAGACATGGCGAAAATAGGCAGACCGGAACTGATACGGGACATCATCAGCGCAGTGCGGCCAGATTCCGTCATGGCGATCAACGCGGTAACCCCTTTCAGGTGGTTGGCCGCGTACATGGAAGACATCGCAATGGATTCTTCCGTGTTATCAAATTCCACGTCAAGGCGGTGTTTGGATACGTTGATGCTTGGAATTTTCTCCGCGCCTAAACACACTTTCGCCATAGCCGCGACGGTTTCCGCAGGATATTGACCCGCAGCGGTTTCTGCGGACAGCATCACGGCATCGGTGCCATCGAGCACGGCGTTGGCGACATCCATCACCTCGGCACGTGTTGGCATCGGGTTGGTGATCATCGATTCCATCATCTGCGTAGCGGTAATGACCGCACGGTTCAGTTGACGGGCGCGACGAATCAACTTTTTCTGAATCCCCACCAGTTCTGGATCGCCGATTTCAACGCCCAGATCGCCCCTCGCGACCATCACCACGTCGGAAGCCAGAATAATGTCATCCATTGCGGCATCTGAACAAACCGCTTCAGCGCGTTCAACTTTTGATACGATCTTGGCGTTACAGCCCGCATCACGTGCGAGTCGGCGTGCGTAGTTGAGGTCTTCTCCCGTACGTGGGAAAGAAACCGCCAGATAGTCGACGCCAATTTTTGCGGCAGTAATAATGTCGGCTTTATCTTTTTCCGTCAGGGCTTCGGCAGACAAGCCGCCACCGAGTTTATTGATACCTTTGTTGTTAGACAGCGGCCCACCAACGGTGACTTCGGTATAAACCTTCAGGCCTTCAACTTGAAGGACTTTCAACTGTACCCGACCATCATCCAATAGCAGGATGTCGCCTGGCACCACGTCGCTCGGCAAGCCTTTATAATCGATCCCGACTCTTTCTTTATCGCCTTCGCCTTTCGCTAAATTGGCATCTAGTAAGAATTTGTCGCCGATGTTCAGGAAGATTTTACCTTCTTTGAAGGTAGAAACACGGATTTTTGGACCCTGTAGATCGCCAAGAATGGCAACATGGCGGCCTAATTTTGCCGCAATTTCACGAACTTTGTTGGCACGTAATTGATGGTCTTCTGCTGTGCCGTGAGAAAAATTCATGCGTACTACGTTAGCGCCCGCACTGATAATCTTTTCGAGATTATTATCACGGTCGGTAGCGGGCCCCAGGGTGGTGACAATCTTGGTTCTTCTGAGCCGTCTGGACATGTATAACTCCGTTCACTTGTGAAGCTGTCGTGTTGCGATTAAGCGTCGAATAACGGTGCAAAATGTCACTTTATAACAAAACTGTTTCACCTGCGTTATTCGAACATCGTGTTGAGTCTGATTATCATACTGTACAGGTAATCCCCGTCATCTTTCCATGACCGTAGTCTCTGGTCACATTGCGATGAGGCGGGTAGATGATACCGCTCATTTTTCATGGATATAACTAAAAAACAAAGCACAATCTAAAACTTACCTATCACCTGAAGGGATTGATCAACCGTTCATCTTTATCAAAGCGTGATTCGCGCAAGGCCTCTTTGACCCGTTTCAGGTTATCACGAAATTTTTCTCCACGGCGTAAAGTAAATCCTGTCGCCAGCACATCGATCAACGTTAGCTGAGCGATACGGGACACCATCGGCATATAGACATCGGTGTCTTCAGGTACATCAAGCCGTAGTGCTAGCGAGGCTTCACGCGCCAGCGGTGTGCCGTCTGAGGTAATGGCGATCACGGTCGCATCGTTCTCGCGCGCCAACTGTGCCATTTCGACCAGACTTTTGGTTCTGCCAGTATGGGAGATCAATACGACGACGTCGCCGTCGCTGGAATTCATGCAGCTCATGCGCTGCATCACAATGTCATCGAAATAAACGACGGGGATATTGAAGCGGAAAAATTTGTTCATCGCATCGTGTGCGACGGCGGCGGAAGCACCCAAGCCAAAGAAAGAGATTTTCTTCGCCTGCGTGAGCAAATCCACGGCGCGGTTGACGGCAGCGACATCCAAACTGGATTTTACCTGCTCCAGGCCAGCCATTGCGGATTCAAAGATTTTACTGGTGTAGGCGTCAACGCTGTCATCTTCTTCAACGTTACGGTTCACATACGGCGTACCGTTTGCCAGACTTTGCGCCAGATGTAGTTTAAAATCGGGAAAACCCTTAGTTTCAAGGCGACGACAGAAACGGTTAACCGTTGGCTCACTGACGTCGGCCATTTTTGCCAAGGTCGCGATGCTGGAGTGAATGGCCGTCTGCGGAGTGCTCAGGATCACTTCAGCCACTTTTCTTTCTGATTTACTCAAGAGTTCTAAGTGACTCTGGATTTTTTCCAGCATATTCATACGACAGGGACCATGTAAGTTTTTTCCAATTTCAACTAAAGGTACAACTGGCATGCATTACGTGAAAAAATGCAGGTCATGAAAATATACTACGACCCTGTGATGGTTGGCAGCGGGCAACAGGCTAAGTTGGGTCCTTTTTTTGCCAGAACATGACATGTGTCTAACTTTCAGAAAAGTAATCGACTGTCAGAAACGACGAAAAATTTCGGTTTAGGGGAAATCAACACGTGATTCCAACCACGGCACAGCGCGATTGATGTGTGGTTTTCGGTCAATACCACCCGTTATTTGGCATTTTTATGATGGGTTTACTGGCTGTAGTCAAAAAGAGTACATTAGCGCTGTAATAAAATTACAGCATCCTGCAACGAGGAGATGAACATGGCGGTAACTTCAACAGCCCAAGCGTGCGATCTGGTTATTTTCGGTGCCAAGGGCGATCTGGCACGCCGTAAATTACTACCTTCCCTGTACCAGTTGGAAAAAGCAGGGCACATCCACGCGGACACCAAAATTATTGGCGTGGGTCGTGCGGATTGGGATAAAGCGGAGTATACCCGCGTCGTACGCGAAGCGCTTGACACCTTTATGAAAGAAGCCATCGATGATAAGTTGTGGGAAACGCTAAGCAGTCGGCTGAATTTCTGCAATCTCGATGTGGAAGACACCAAAGCGTTCAATAAACTGGGCAAGATGCTTGACCAGAAAAACCGTACTACTATCAACTATTTTGCGATGCCGCCCAGCACGTTTGGTGCGATTTGCAAGGGGCTGGGAACCGCAGGGCTGAATAAAGAGCCCGCGCGGGTGGTGATGGAAAAACCGCTGGGTACCGATCTGGCGTCTTCTCGCGTCATTAACGATCAGGTCGCGGAATTCTTTAACGAGTGTCAGGTTTACCGCATCGACCACTATCTGGGTAAAGAGACGGTTCTAAACCTGTTGGCGCTACGCTTTGCCAACTCGCTGTTTTCCTCAAATTGGGACAACCGGACGATCGACCATGTACAGATCACAGTAGCGGAAGAAGTCGGGATTGAAGGGCGCTGGGGCTATTTTGACAAAGCTGGCCAGATGCGCGACATGATCCAGAATCACCTGTTACAGATTCTGACGATGATTGCGATGTCTCCGCCGTCTGATTTGACGACTGACCGCATCCGTGATGAAAAAGTGAAAGTGTTGCGTTCACTGCGTCGTATTGACCGTTCCAACGTGCACGAAACGACGGTACGCGGCCAGTACACGGCTGGTTTTGTTCAGGGCCACAAAGTGCCGGGCTATTTGGAAGAAGAAGGCGCGAATAAAAGCAGCAGCACGGAAACCTTTGTCTCGATTCGTGTCGACATCGATGACTGGCGCTGGTCTGGCGTGCCGTTCTACCTGCGCACGGGTAAACGCTTGCCGACCAAATGTTCGGAAGTGGTGGTGTACTTTAAAAATCCTGCGTTGAACCTGTTCCATGATTCTTACCAGCAGTTGCCGCAGAACAAACTGATCATTCGCTTACAGCCGGATGAAGGTGTGGAAATCCAGATTCTGAATAAAATTCCCGGATTAGAACACAAGCACCGCCTGCAAACGGTGAAGCTGGATTTGAGCTTCTCTGAAACCTTTAATCAGCAGCATTTGGCAGATGCCTATGAGCGTCTGCTGCTCGAAACGATGCGCGGGATTCAGGCGTTGTTCGTCCGCCGTGATGAAGTTGAAGAAGCCTGGAAATGGGTGGACTCCATCATGGATGCATGGGCGATGGACAACGATGCACCGAAACCTTACCAGGCGGGAAGCTGGGGGCCTGTAGCATCCGTAGCGATGATCACTCGCGATGGTCGTTCCTGGAATGAGTTCGAGTAATTTTTTGATAATACGTCAGTAGCGAGAATGCCGGAGGATGTCGGCATTCCACGGTTTTAATGTATGGCTTACGGTGCGGTTGGCATTTGCGGCAACGCAGATCCCTGTGGCAGGGGCGCGCTATATAATTAATGATGCCTTCGGGCATGACTGGAGATAACTTTTGATGAAAAACTGGAAAACGAGCGCGGAACAGATTTTGACAACGGGTCCCGTTGTTCCTGTGATTGTGGTCAACAAACTGGAACACGCGGTGCCGATGGCAAAAGCGTTAGTCGCCGGCGGCGTTCGCGTTCTGGAACTGACATTGCGTACCGACTGTGCTATCGATGCGATCCGTGCGATTGCAAAAGAAGTGCCTGAAGCGATTGTGGGTGCGGGTACGGTCACAAACCCTGAGCAATTGGCTGCGGTGGTTGAAGCCGGTGCGCAGTTTGCCATTAGTCCGGGATTGACCGAGCCACTGCTGAAAGCGGCAACGGAAGGCAATATTCCGTTGATCCCAGGCATCAGCACTGTGTCTGAACTGATGTTGGGTATGGATTACGGCTTACGTGAGTTCAAATTTTTCCCTGCTGAAGCTAACGGCGGCGTGAAGGCGCTTCAGGCGATCGGCGGTCCATTTGCTCATATCCGTTTCTGCCCGACTGGTGGTATTACGCCGAATAACTACCGTGATTACCTGGCGCTGAAAAGCGTGCTGTGTGTGGGTGGTTCTTGGCTGGTGCCGAACGATGCGCTGGAAAGCGGTGATTACGCACGTATTACTGAACTGGCGCGTGAAGCGGTTGCAGGCGCAAAAGCGTAAGTTTACTGGCTACTGAATGACGAAGGCCACTCACTGCGAGTGGCCTTTTTTGTTATGGCGGGCGGTTAGTGACGGTATACACCGCCCAACAGCAAAGTAGATATTAACCGCTGACGTTTACGCCAGCCGCGACGCGCCTGGCGATTGCAACGGCATCGTCTGTGGTCTCTGCGCTGGCTAGCGCGACGCCCATACGACGCTTGCCATTGATATCCGGTTTGCCAAACAGGCGAATTTGCGTATGGGGGAGTAGTGCGCTTTCCAGCCCCTGATAGCGCGTATTGTTGCTCTCCAGTTCTGGCAAAATCACAGCAGAAGCCGCTGCACCGTACTGGCGAACTGCGCCAATTGGCAACCCAAGGAAAGCGCGGACGTGCAGAGCAAATTCGGACAGATCCTGAGAAATCATCGTCACCATGCCGGTATCGTGTGGGCGAGGGGAAACTTCACTAAAGATGACATCATCGCCGCAGACGAACAGTTCAACGCCGAACAGACCATAGCCGCCGAGCGCTTTCACGACATCGCTGGCCATCTTTTGCGCGCGTTCCTGCGCCAGCGCACTCATCTGCTGCGGCTGCCAGGATTCACGATAATCGCCGTCTTCTTGTCGGTGACCGATTGGTGCACAGAAATGAATGCCGTCAACCGCATGGATGGTCAGCAGGGTGATCTCAAAATCAAAATTTACCAACCCTTCAACGATGACGCGTCCGCCGCCTGCACGCCCGCCCTGTTGAGCGTAGATCCATGCCTGCGCTAACTGCTCAGCGGAGCGAATCAGGCTTTGTCCTTTGCCGGATGAGCTCATGACTGGCTTCACAATGCAGGGATAACCAATAGCGTCCACTGCCTGACGAAAGCTTTCTTCACTGTCGGCAAAGCGGTAAGTGGATGTCGGAACATTGAGCGTTTCGGCAGCCAGACGACGGATGCCTTCTCGGTTCATCGTCAGGCGTGTCGCTTCAGCACAAGGAACAACATGGTGACCCTGCTTTTCCAGCGTCACCAGCATATCGGTTGCGATGGCTTCAATTTCCGGCACGATGTAATCAGGACGTTCGGCTTCAACCAACGCTTTTAATGCATCGCCGTCCAACATATTGATGACGTGGCTGCGATGCGCAACCTGCATGGCGGGGGCATCGGCATAGCGATCGACCGCAATCACTTCGATTCCCAAGCGCTGACACTCAATCGCCACTTCTTTGCCTAATTCACCGGAGCCAAGCAGCATCACTCGTGTGGCATCCGCACGCAGGGCGGTTCCAATCGTTAACATAACCTTATACCTGATCGGGTTGTGAAAAATGGCCGCAGTATAAACGAAAACGTTTGCGTGCGCATTAAAGAGGGGGAGGCTCTGGAATGCATTACGCAAAAGCGCACCAAGAGACAAGGACGTAGCTTGGCATTGCTGGGCAATCGTGCCACTCTTCTTACAGAGTGAAAATTTTATGTCAAGACAACGAGATCCGACGCGATGAAGACACCGCAAGCAGAAAAAAGGCCCCACGCGATAAGCACACATGGCGATACGCGCATCGACAATTACTACTGGCTGCGTGATGACCAGCGTACCGATCCGCAGGTGTTAGCGTATCTGGAACAGGAAAATACCTATAGTGAGGCGATTATGGCGCCTCACGACGCGCGTAAACGGTCGCTGTATGACGAAATGGTTAAACGTATTCCGTCGACGGACATGTCTGTGCCGTATGTCAGAAAGGGGTATCGCTACCAAAGTCGCTATGAGCCGGGTAAAGAGTACGCCATCTATCTGCGTCAACCTGAGCAGGCAACAGACGCATGGGAAACGCTGCTGGATGGGAATCAACGTGCAGAAGGGCATGAGTTTTATAGTCTCGGCACGCTTGAGGTTAGCCCTGATAACACGCTGCTGGCGCTCTCGGAGGACTTTTTATCCCGTCGGCAGTACACGCTTCGTTTTCGCGATCTGAACAGCGGCGACTGGCTACCGGATGTGATCGAAAATGTGACGGCAGGTGCCGAATGGTCGGCAGATTCGACGGTGTTGTACTATGTGCGTAAACATGAGCAAACGCTATTGCCGTATCAGGTTTACCGTCATCGTCTGGGGAGCGACCCGGCACAAGATGAACTGATATATGAAGAGAAAGACGACACCTATTATGTCAGCCTGAGCAAAACGACATCAGAGCACTACATCACCATTTATCTCAGCAGCACCACGACGACTGAGGTGCTATTGCTCGATGCAACGATCTCAGAGGCGGTGCCGCAGGTATGCATTCCGCGCCGAAAAGATCATGAATATGGCATCGATCACTATCAGGGACGGTTTTATCTGCGCTCCAACCGAGAAGGGAAAAATTTCGGCCTCTACCGTTCAGACAAGCCTGATGAGCAAACGCTGGAAACACTGATTGCTCCACGGGAACACTGCGTATTGGAAAGTTTTGAATTTTTCCGTGATTGGCTGGTGGTGGAAGAAAGAGAGCGCGGTTTAACCCGATTACGTCAGATCCACTGGCATACACAAGAAGAAAAAACGATCTCCTTCAATGACGCGAGCTATGTGACGTGGTTGTCGTACAACCCTACGCCAGAAACGGCATTGATGCGATATGGCTATTCATCAATGACAACCCCCAGCACGCTGTATGAATTGAATCTGGATACGGGGGAGCAACAGTTACTTAAGCAAGCTGAAGTAAAAGATTTCTCCCCGGATAACTATCGGAGCGAACGTTTATGGATCACGGTCAGGGACGGCGTCGATGTACCCGTTTCCCTCGTTTACCATCGCGATCATTTCAGCCCTGGTAGGAACCCGATACTGGTTTACGGTTATGGCGCGTATAGCCATAGCCTAGATCCGGATTTTAGCGTTAGCCGTCTGAGCTTGCTGGACCGAGGGTTCGTCTTTGCCTTAACGCACATCCGCGGTGGTGGTGAACTGGGGCAACAGTGGTACGACGATGGCCGCCTGCTCAATAAAATGCATTCCTTCACCGATTTCATCGATGTGTCTCAGGCATTGATAGAAAAAGGCTATGGCGACAGAGAAAACATGTTCGCGATGGGAGGCAGTGCAGGGGGACTTTTGATGGGGGCGGTCGTCAATATGGCCCCCGATCTGTTCAAAGGCGTTGTGGCTCAGGTGCCGTTTGTTGATGTGCTGACGACAATGCTGGATGAGTCAATTCCGCTGACGACCGGAGAGTATGATGAGTGGGGCGATCCGAATAAACAAACCTACTATGACTACATAAAGCAATATAGCCCCTATGACGGAGTGACCGCTCAGCGCTATCCACATTTATTGGTGACTACGGGGTTACACGACTCTCAGGTTCAGTATTGGGAACCTGCGAAGTGGGTGGCAAAATTACGGGAAGTTAAAACGGACGATCGCCTAGTGTTATTGTACACCGATATGGATGCCGGACACGGCGGGAAATCCGGTCGCTTCAAACGCTATGATGATATCGCGCTGGAATATGCTTTCTTATTGATGGTGCTTGAAAAGGCGGCGTAAGAGCACAACTAGGGGTTAGCAACTGCGTTTATGAGGGTAAACCCGTCTTCGGGTTTACCCGATCAGCATGGCACATTACTTACTTAGGTAATATCAGCCTGTGGTTTCTTCGCCTTTTTATCGGCACGCTTTTCGGCTGCCGTTTTTAGTGGTTTTTTCTTGCTGTTCTTTTTGCTATCCAGTCCTTTACTCATATATTACCTCTCTTGATAAAAGGTTAGGCCGCCTCTCCATTAACCTCTTGTATGGGCCGATATGCAAGCAGAAAATCGTTTTTGCTGTGTAAGAATGTAACCCACGGAAGAGGGACACGGTAAAACAGTCTTGCTTGGACCGAAATAAGGTGAATCGCTATTTGGACTTAGGTTCGTAGGGTAAACGAGAGAACTGCAGCGACCTTTGCCGATAAAACATCACACGTTCACGAAAGTAGTTACGCAGGTGCTCGGGCTGTTCTCTCTCAACGGCCTCTGGAATGACGGGCATATTATAACGTTCTTTGAAGGCAACGCCTGATGCTGCCAGATCTACGTTAACTTTATCCATATCCTCTTTGGACAATTCTGCCAGATTATGTCCCATACCGCTTTCTCCTGCTTATTGGCCACAGACTGATAGGTGTCACGGTAAAGTAGCAACAGGAAAATGGCAAGTGTTCACCTTGTCATGTGGATGTTTATTATTCTGATTACGAAATAGGAATCATTTTTAATACAGATTTATCTGTAAATGATATAGCGCGATATTGTGATTTTTTGGTAATAAAAACGATTCGCAATAATACATTGAAAACCAGCTTTAAGTGATAATAAATATCAATAGCAATTATTATAATATATTGTTTTTATTGGTTATTTTACTAATTATTTGTTGTTGTTAATAAAGTGTTTTTTATTTTATTTTTTCAGGCATAATGCCCTAAATAATTTCACCTGCCGTGAAAATAGGGAGTAACTATGTTAAAAAAAGAAATGATTCAGAAGCTGAATGAGCAACTTAATCTGGAGTTTTATTCCGCAAATTTATATTTGCAAATGAGTGCATGGTGCGGTGACAAAGGCTTTGAAGGCGCATCTAGTTTCCTGAAGACGCATTCTCAGGAAGAAATGCAGCACATGCAGCGCCTGTTTGACTATCTGGATGATACGGGAAGCCTGCCTGTATTAGGCGCGATTGCTGCACCGCCGATTGATTTTGATTCACTGGCTGATGTCTTCAAATTGACCTATGAACACGAACAGTTGATTACAGCAAAAATTAATGAGCTGGCGCATGCGGCGATGGCATTGCAGGATTACTCTACATTTAATTTCCTGCAATGGTACGTGGCTGAACAGCATGAAGAAGAAAAATTGTTCCGTTCTATTCTAGACAAACTGGCTCTGGTCAAAGCGAGCGAAGGCGGTCTGTTCTTCATCGATCAGGACTTGAAAAAAATGTCTGCGGCGGCACCTTCAGCCTAACGGCAATCAACGCTTTTGTCGGCCAATGTGCATGTGAGTAACGCGGGATAATGTTCTTTTTATCCCGCTATTTCTTTCCTCGAACGACCTTCCTACTTATATCACATCGTCGATTTTATTCTTTGCTTCCCGCTCGACTTCATCTCCCTCTGTCGCTATGATCGCGTGAGTAGTGATATACAACTTTATGTTTTATAAGGTTTGATGCTGTCTTTCTGTGATTTGGACAAGGCTGCAAAACTCACACACATCATTGTCTGAATATGCATGTCGGGAATACCATGATGAAGAAATTTTTGCTATCAATCGTGCTTACCTCACTGTCTGCGAATGCTTTTTCTGCCGCCAAACTGGCAAATATCAGCCGACTGGAATATGGCGAACGCTGGGCTTTTACGCGTGAAGAAGTTCAACTGATTTGTCGCCCTGGCAATGCACTGTACGCCTTACATACTGGGACACTGATGCAATATCCACTGAATGATATTGCTATTGAGCAGATGAAGTCCGGGCAGGTAAGCGCACAACCGATAGATGTGATTTGGCTGGACGATCCTAAGCATCCGGAACAGAAGAAAAGTCTTCAGCCATTTATCGAACGAGCAGAGCAACTATGCTTACCAGAGGGGAAGCCATGAAGTAATTGATTTACCTATTTAATGTTAACTAATTACCTCTATTCGGTTAAGCGAAAGTGTGAAATCTGTTCCATTTGTGATAATTACGAACGGGTTTAAGCTGGAAAACGCGGTGCAGTTGGCTACGCTTAAGGTACAAGGCTAGTGCAGCTTGTATAAATGCCAACTTTTAGCGCACGGCTCTCCCAAGAGCCATTTCCCTAGACCGAATACAGGAATCGTATTCGGTCTTTTTTTAACTAATTGATATTTAATAGTTTATTTTTTATTTACACGAAAATACACGAAAAATCCACGAAATTCGATATACGGTCTTTTATAAATAGACGTAATCTTTCCCTCTCGTATCTAAATATTTCTCCGTCATCTTTGCTGATTTGTGACCCAGTAACTTCTGTGCAAACTCCTTTCCACGCTCTTTCTCATACAGCCTGCCAGCCAGACTTCGTATCTCATGAAATGTTGGCGGTTTCTCGTCTAACTCAATCCCTGCTGCCTTTCTTGCTTTAACAAACCCCTTTGTTAGCCCATTGAGTTCCACAGCCCCGTTAGGGTTATTTTTTCTAATACCGACACTAATCATGTAATCTGTATTGCTGGCATTAACGTCGCAAATAAAAATCATTTCCAGGCTCGCTTTGCGGGTCTTTTTATTTCAAAGAGATTGACGTGAATATGCGAAAAATCATTATGTTAGTACTGGCTTTACCATTGGCATCATTTGCTGCCATTAATGATACCAACAACGCTGCGCATGAAATCTGCCTGACTGAGTGGAATATTACTGACAAGGCGGGATCAACGGATAGAGATGTGCTGTCGATCGTCAATGAAGAGGTATCCAGCTTCAAAGAACGTGGTTTTAGCCTTTCAGATTTCGGTATTGATGAGTCGGAGTATATTGCTACATCGGCTAGAATTGCCGAATCATTTCGCAAAGATCATCGTCCTCCTAATCGACAATATGACGATGATCTAAGGGATACACTCAGAGAGTTGATGGTTCCTCGCTGTGTGACAAAAGTAAAAGAGAGTTTAACTAACCATTAAGCTATCGCGGTGCAAAAAATATGGGCTGCGCTAACGCGTGGCCTTTTTTATTTATTTGACCCGTCCTGAATGACGTTGATACATTTTTCTCGTTCCTTGAGGAAAATGTGATGAAACAATACGTGAAACGTAGTCAACGTGATTATTCTCTATCTCTTCTCAAGAAAACATTGTGTTCTTTCAATGGGAATGAGAAAAACTGTTGATGTTATCGCGAATGGAAACGAACAAGAGTATGTCGCAGAAGTGGGCGTTTGGGGGCAATATAAGCTGTGGCAAACTAAATAAACGGTAAACCTCTCTTGGCTGCTGATAAAACATCCGTTTATTGTCATGATTATCGCGATTCAGATCAGGTACTGTGTCTTTTAAAGGCACTGCACCTGTTAAGGATGACGGGGAGTTGCAGGATTGTCATTGGTTTTTAAACACTTTTAAAATAAATGCTTGCTAAAGATTTTCATCCATGCGTTAATAGCTCGTCGGTTTGATTCGCAGACCTAAAAAGCAGTTTAGTAAAGCAGTTCTCATTTCAAAGTGTTATCCATAGATATCCCTTCTTTTGAGCCTCCTTATTGTTGCTAATTAAATTCTGTGCACAGGCCCTATTTGCCGGAAGGCGCTATAAAAATTAAGGTAATTTCTATGTCTAACAAAATGACTGGTTTAGTAAAATGGTTTGACGCTGGTAAAGGTTTTGGTTTCATTACTCCTGACAACGGTAGCAAAGATGTATTCGTACATTTTTCTGCTATTCAGAGCAACGATTTCAAAACTCTGGACGAAGGCCAAAAGGTTGAGTTCACCATTGAAAATGGTCAGAAAGGCCCATCAGCTGGCAACGTTGTTGCGCTGTAATAAGCCAAATTGAATTGATGTTTCTCTTGCGATAGCGATGATGGTTTAAACCGGAGCAGCCAAGAAGAGCACTAAGAACCCCTAGCATAAAGCTGGGGGTTTTTTGTTTATATAGTATCTTGAATGGCTAAGGGATTTTTATACTTTACGTTTGCGGGAGTCACCGAACTATTCGTTCAATTGCGCATTGTTTTTTTATCATACCGTGTTTCTTTGCGAGGTTATTTCTCGTTTTACTGACTATCGACTAAATTTATAGAACACGATGTGATAGGAGGAAGCGATGACAGAAAAAAATGCAGGCGGCAAACATAAGGATGAAAACGATCATCCAGCAAAAGATGCACCGAAAGATCAGGGAGAGATTCCTCGTAAGCGTGATGACAGCAAGGATGATGTCGATGATCCGTTTGATGCGAATAAGGATTAATAAGTTGGCGACAGATTTCTGTCGCCAATTTGCTGCGAAGAATTAGTGTGTTTTAGGTGCCACTGCGACCGATGAGTTGGGGGTGAAATAATCGCTATCTTCCACAATCGGAATATAAATCCTGACCCATTCAGTGCCTTCAACCATCTCCCAACTATGTCCTTCACCCTGCGTATCGGCAGCGATCAAGACCGTTCCAGGAGAAAGCAGGAACGTTGAACCATCGCTGACCCTGAATTTCAACGTGCCTTTCAGTGTGATGACATACTGTTTGCGCGGTGCTGGATGAACGTTCATCTCCCAGTCTTCGGTGGAGTGACTGAGCCAAAATTTCTGTGCGGTGATTTTTTCCAGTGCTGGCACACTGCCAGTGACGAAGGCCGAGTGGTTGTCTGGGGTATTGATCAGTTTGATGGCTGGTATCCGTGGTACCTCAGTGCTTGAGGGCGCTGTGGCGGAATAAGCCGTAACGGAAGCCAATAATCCAGCAAACGCCAGAAGAAAACGCGATGTCTTTTTCATTTAAATAAAGTCCATATTATTTATACCCGATAAGCAGGCAACCCTATGTATGCCAGTCATCGAGGCATACGTCTTACAATTCTGGGATGGTACTGCTGAGAACTCTTCTTCACCAGACGGTTAAAACAATTGCACTGATTGGCATATTACTTGATTTGTTGATATTTTCGCCACAAAGGGATGAAGTGCAGAAACGTCAGGTGGGATTATTGTTGCGAATAATGCGACAGAGGAGCCCTGAGGCTCCCTGACGTCTGGTGTGAATTATTTATACAGAATCGCGGTGCCATGTAGCTGGTCGCGACCGGTAGCAGAAACGATGCGGTATGACGATGCACCCGCTTTTTGGGCTTTTTGAGCGACCTGAGCTTCGAAAGAATCTAACGATTGTGCCCCGCTAATGGAGACGGTCGCGATTTCTTGTGCAGCAAAAGCGCCGAAAGATAACGTTGAAAGAGCGACAACTGCGATAAAATTTTTGATGCTTTTCATGATTCATTCCTTCACGGTTTATTGTGTTAATTAGGTGGTTTGCCTTGATGTGAAAAATGATAGCGCCATACTCCGGTAATGAATATCAGAGAGATTTGCTATTCTTTTTCAAAAATATTGTTCGTTATTCGTTGTGCCATTCATTCCTGTTCCGCAGTAGGATGAAATCTGTGAACAATAAATCAAGTAGATAAAGGGAAGAGATATGCAGATTTCAGCTAATCGTCTGATGGCGACGATGCAAAGCGTATTGCAGAAAGCAGGATGTGAAGAAAATGAAGCCCGTATTGTCACTGAACACCTTGTGGCCGCTAACCTAAAAGGGCATGACAGCCATGGCGTAGGGATGCTGCCGCACTATGTAGCGTTCATCAGAAAAGGGATTATGCACCCGAATACGCCGGCGCGTTTACTGCGTGACAGTGGGGCTGTGCTGCAATTTACGGGCGATCGTGGTTTTGGTCAGCGCACGGGTAAAGAAGCGATGCAGGCGGCTATTGAGCGGGTGAAAACGACGGGCGTGTGTTTAATGACCCTGTCGTCGACCTGTCACTTGGGGCGCATCGGCACCTATGGGGAAATGGCGGCAGACGCCGGGCTTGTTTCGATACACTTTGTCAATGTTAACGATCTTTACCCGATCGTGGCTCCCTGGTGTGGCAGTGAAGCGCGCTTCGGAACAAACCCGATCTGTATTGCATTCCCGCCGACAGAGCACAATGCGGCTTTTGTTCTGGATTTTGCCACCAGCGTGGTGGCGCTGGGGAAAACCCGCGTTGCGTATCTGGCAGGCAAAACGTTTGATGAAGAGGTGATGCTGGATTGCAACGGTGTTTCCACTAACGACCCGAAAGTTATGTGGGAAGGCGAAAAACACGGTGCGTTAAAGCCGATTGCGAAACATAAAGGCGGCGGGTTGATTTTAGCGGCTGAAATGCTGGCCGGGCTGCTTTCCGGTGGCGGAACTATTCAGCCAGAGAATACACGTCAGGGAGCGATAGTGAATAACATGACGACGATTGTCATCGATCCCACCAGCATGGTTTCCATGGCGTGGTTGCAAAAAGAATATGATGCCATGCTGGACTACGTCCGTTCTTCAACGGCTCCCGATCCGACGCAGCCTATTTTAATCGCCGGTGAGCCAGAGAATTTGTCTCAGGTGCAACGCCGCGCTGACGGTATTTATCTGTCCGATCAGGAGTGGCAGAAAATCGTCGAAGCGGGGATATCACTGGGGATGAATCCGGCCGAATTTGCATTAATAGCATAATATTGTTCAGGAAAAAAATAACCGGGGGGGGATACTGATGCGGGGATGGTTACTATTTGCTGCGATGCTGGGGACGCTAATTGCCTTGGCACCCTGGGTTCAACGCCAGCTTCCACCCGGTTACGATCCTTTTTCTCCGCTGTCTGTCGATGATCCACCCACGTTTATTACTCGACTAAAAATGAAGTCTGTCGCCAGCGATCCTGACGCCTGTTTGGCGGTGTTAAAGCAGGCACAGGAAAACGGACGGCTGCGATTTTCCGAGGCCAATGCTATTCGTGGGCAATGCTCGGTAGCATCGCCTGTTCGGGTGCAAAGTTTTGGCGCGGTCACGCTGAGTTCCAGTTTTCTCGCCAGTTGCCCGCTGGCGCTGAGTAGCACCATGTTTGTGACGCAGGTCGCGGTGCCGCAGGCGCAATCTCTTGGTACATCACTGGCGCGTATCGACCATATGGGCAGCTATGCCTGCCGAAATGTGTATCACAGGCCAGAAGGGCGTCTGAGTGAACATGCAACGGCAGAGGCGTGGGATATCGCCGCTTTTCGCCTCTCTGATGGCCGACAGGTTAGCGTCCTGAATCAGTGGTCGGCCACGGACGATCGCGGCAGCTATTTACGCACCATATTCAGTGAAAGCTGTCGTTTTTTCGGCAACGCTCTGGGGCCGGAATATAACGCCGCGCACGCTAATCACTTTCACTTTGGTATGCGCGGTTTTGGTGTATGTCGATGAGGAAGTGACGTTGAAAATGAGGTGAGGGCGATAGCATCACCACCCTGATCGATATTTTGCGATAACCTATTAGGGAATAACGGGGTCAGGTATTGAGAATTTTTCTCTAAACTCGGTGAGTTTATTATGTGACTTCAGTAATTCTTCGGGCTTCATTTTTAGTGTGAGTGCCATGACCTTTTGGTATGCCTCACTTTTCCCGTTTGCCAGCGCAATCGAAAACCAGATATGGGCTAACGTATTATCTTGAGGAATTCCTTCTCCCTCATAATACATAAGGCCAAGATTATATTGCGCATTCGGTAAGTTTTGTTCCGCCGCTTTGGTATACCAGGCTATAGCTTGAGTATTATCCTTCTTAACACCTTGTCCATTGTAATAAACTACACCGAGATTGAATTGTGCCCAGGCATAACCCTGTTCGGCGGATTTGGTGTACCAGATTACGGCCTGGACGGGATCTTTCTTGACCCCTTTTCCCTTATCATAAGCGACCCCCAGATTGTATTGTGCATGGAATTGTCCTTGTTCAGAGGCCTTTCGATACCACGCGATGGCTTGAGCATAATTTTGCTGAACGCCTTTCCCTGTTTCATACAAATAGCCAAGATTGGTTTGTGCATCGGCGTTTTCTTGTGCTGCCGCTTTGGTATACCAGGCTAGGGCTTGAGAATAATCTTGTGGAACGCCTTTCCCGTTTTCATATAAATAGCCCAGATTAGTCTGAGCTCGGGCATAATTTTGTTCGGCGGCCTTGATGTACCAGACTCTTGCTTGAGCATAATCCTGTGGAACACCGTTTCCGTTGTAATACAGATCGCCCAGATTATTTTGTGCCGTGGCGTTTTCCTGCTCGGCAGCCTTGGTGTACCAGATCGCAGCTTGAGTGTAATCTTGTGGAACGCCTTTCCCGTGTTGATATAAATAGCCCAGATTAGCTTGAGCTCGGGCATAATTTTGCTCGGCGGCCTTGATATACCAAATTTTTGCTTGCGCGTAATCTTGCGGCACACTGTTTCCGTCGTAGTACAGATCGCCCAAATTTGTTTGCGCGTGGGAATGGTTTTGTTCGGCGGCCTTGGTGTACCAGACCCTTGCTTGCGCATAATCTTGTGGAACACCTTTTCCAGTTTCATACAAGTAAGCCAAATTGTTTTGTGCCCAGGCATCGCCCTGTTCGGCCGCTTTGGTGTACCAGATGACGGCTTGAGCATAATCCTGCTGAACGCTTTTTCCCTTATCAAACATATAGCCAAGGCTGTATTGGGCATCAGGATTGTTCTGTGCGGCTGCTTTCTGATACCAACTGACTGCCTGCTGATAATCCTGTTTTACATCTTCGCCATCATAATACCTGTCACCCAGAGCGTTCTGTGCTTCAGCATCGTTTTGATTGGCTAATGTCTGCACTTCAGTGAAAGTTTTGTTGTCGAATTTACCGGAAAAAGCGGGGGTGGTGTATAAGGCGCATCCCAGTGTCGCCCATAATAGTAATGAGGGTATTGATAATGAGGTCATGTGTAATCCGTCACGTGATAAGTATTAAATAGAAGCCCTGATGAACAAACCATACGGCATGGTTTCGCTAGCAGAAGACCAAACCGCTGGGAATAGTGAACCTAAACTCTAATATAATCAATTAACTAATATATTAATTGGGCAATAATAGGAATAGATAATCAGATGAAGGATTGGTAGCGCGTGCCGATGAGAGAATTAGAAATCAGCGTACTCTTGGGCAGGAACCCAGAAGCCATCAATATACGCTTCAATGGGGAAGCATCCCGCGCGACGCAGACGCTGTTCGTCCATCGCTTGTAGACACTGCGCTTCGGTGTTGTAGGCACCGACGACCAAATCGTCACAGCCATGCCCGAGATAACAAACAAATATCACTAACGCAAACATGTCGCTCTCCAGATATTACTGAGTTTCTCTATCTGTCAGGGTAATTGTAGATGAAAATCAGTAAGGACAGGGAGGCTGAGCGGCTCATCAGGTGGTTTTATCGCCACCTGATGCAGAAAGCGCATTTATTCGTTAGCAGGGGGCTGTGCGGAAGAGGCGCCATCCCGAACTAAATCGCGCGGCAGGCTGTTTTTTATCCGGCTGCTGATGCGTTTTGCCAGACCAACGGGCGTGTTTTGGTAGGTTAAAATCACTTCATCTGCTGTAGGGAGCGGCTCTGGGTAAGCGTCTTTACCCTGAAACCATTCACAGGCGATACGATCGTTCAGTGCGTAGGCATTGTCTGCGTTCGGATCGGCCAGCGCGACAATCGCTTCATGTTGCCAGCGGAAACCTTTAGGGAAACGTTCAGCGAGTTTAATACCAATCCGCGAGAATTTAATATTGCCAAAAGCGGAAGTCAGCGCCGTAGGGAAGAGCCAAATCTCGCTATCACGCTGCCACAGTTGGAGCAATGTCTCATCCCAGTGAATACCCTGCTTACGTGCAGCCTGGGTGAGCAACGTGCAATCTTTGGGCGCGACGGGAGAGAACGGGAATTTACCGACTTTATAACCCGGTCGCGGCAGCGGTGGCACGCTAGCGGTTTTACGTAAGCGGGCAACAAAGAAGCCTTCACTGTCATAAATCTGTGGGAAGACGTGCAAAAAACCTTCTTCCGTTGTGGCGCGTTCTGCATCGATGAAGAGACCGTCTAACGGCTCAAACTCGCAGGCATCAGGGAATTGCGCTCGTAACCAATGACAGACCTGCTGATTTTCCTGTCTGTTCAGCGTACAGGTGGAATAAATCATCACCCCGCCGGGCTTCAAGGCATGAAATGCACTCAGAATCAGATCGCGCTGTGTAGTGGCAATGTCGAGAATACTCTCTTGCGACCAGTGGCTCATCGCCGCCGGATCTTTACGCACCACGCCTTCCCCTGAACACGGGGCATCCAGCAGTATCGCATCAAAATATTCCGGCAGCGCTGCGCCGAAAACGCGCCCATCGAAGTGCGTAATCGCGGTATTGCTGACGCCGCAGCGGCTGATGTTGGCATGCAGCACTTTTACCCGGCTGGCTGAGTATTCGTTGGCAACGATGGCACCTTCGTTATTCAGTCGGGCTGCGATCTGCGTCGTTTTGGAACCTGGCGCAGCAGCCACATCCAAAATAGTTCCCAACGCATCATTACGATGAAACAGAGCACTGACGGGCAGCATTGAGCTGGCTTCCTGAATGTAGAATAGCCCGCTCAGGTGCTCCAATGTATTGCCTAACCGCGTATTTTCCTCTTCCGCGTTCAGTAGCCAGAAACCTTCCTGGCACCAGGGAATCGGTTCAAGCTGCCAGCCATAAGGTTGCACGAGCTGTAGAAAGGCATCAACGCTGATTTTTAGCGTATTGACGCGGATGCTTCGGCGCAGTGGGCGTTGGCAGGCGGCAATGAAATCCTCCATCGAAAGTGATGAAGGCATAACATCCCGCATAGTGTCGAGAAATTCAGTAGGCAGATTGGCTGGGGTAAATTTTGCCACGACGTGGTTCCGTACCAGTTATTCAGTAAAACGAGGGGAAAGGAGCGGCGAAGTGTAGCACGGATCTTTCATCGATAGCGTGAAAACGACAGGGCGACAACCGCCGCCCTGTTAGGTGCTGAATGCTAATTACTCGGGGGATTTGGGATTGCCGTACCCCATTGCCGCCACTCTTTAGGTTCTTCGTTCCTCAGCAAGAAGTGCTTTCCTTCCTGTGCCTTAGGGGCGAGTGGTGTGCTAGGGGGCGTGGCGAAGGCGATACCACCGCGAATAAACTGCTGGAAGGTGCCGCTCTTAATGACGCCGCCAACCAGTCCGAATTCCAGATTGTAGCCAGAAGCTTGCCAGAAGACGGAATTGTCGCGTACCAGATGCTGATAGCGTTTGCTAATGCGCAGCGACACGGCGATACGATCGGAAAGCGTGCCTAACGACAGCCCTGTCACCGTTCCCACCTCGATGCCTCGGAACAGAACCGGTGTGCCAACCTGTAGCGCCCCCGCTTCTGGCGCATCAACGCTGATATTCAGACCGTCCTGATAACGGGAATCAGAGATAGTCGCTTGTTGCAGCTCAAAATTACGCGTCACGCTACCGTTACCCGGTTCGACGTTAATATAAGGCTGGAATAGCGTTTCCAGATGATTCACACCGGCGGCGGAAATTTCTGGTGTGACGACGGAAAAACGTGCCCCGGAACGAGCGAAATTACGCACGTATTCAGGGTAGAGCACCGCCTGCACCAGCACTTCATTACGCTGTTCGGACAACTTCAGCGAATCCAACTGGCCGATATCGATGCCCAAATAACGAATCGGCATACCCGGTGCGAGTTTGCTGGCGTCGTAGGTACGCAGGATGATACGGCTACCCACGGCGCGCGCGGCGGTTTCGTTATTGTACAGTACACGCTTACCGCCTTTAATTTCCGGTGCGCCTTCCAGATTATCGAAGCTGATCGCCCCTTTAAGTGCGCGATTCAATGGTGAGGCCTGCACCGTTAAACCTGAGGTGTTCAACTGCACGCGGGCGCCACCTTCAGCCCAAAATACGCTGTTTTCTGTCAACAGCTTGCGGTGTTCTGGACGGATATAAACCTCGACTTCAAAGATATCCGCCTTGGGTCGCACCCGCATGATTTCGCCTACCTGGAATTTACGATACAGCACGATAGAGCCGTCCTGAATATCCGGTAAACTGTCGGTGACCAAGGTGAGGGTCGGTGAGGGAGTGGCACCGCGAATACCTTCTTCGGCTTTTTCGAGATCGCTGAACAGCGGGTAACGTGCCTGAACGTCACCTTTGCTGCCCGGTAAAACCTGAATGCCGCCGCTGACCCATTCTTGTGCACTGGCACCCAGCACTTGAATCCCATCCAGCCCCATCTTCACGTTCACTCGGCTGTTAACGATGAATTTGCTGTCGCGGTGTAGTAGCTGACGATAGCGCGGTTCGATCACCAAAATGAAGCTGACCCCTTGGTCGTCTAAGGTACGTTTCACGACCTGGCCGATTTGTACGCCGTGCAGCAGTATGGGCTGACCGCTATCAATGCCATAGCTTTGTGTCGCAGTGAGCTGAATAGAAAGCGCTCCGGGCTGTGAGAGTTGTTGTTGCCCTCGATCCAGCACCTCAAAATGCTGGCGCGGTTCGCCTTCGCCGGGGAGTAACGTCAGCGTTGGGCCACTTAGCAGACGTGACACATTCAGATCGCTGAGCGAAAGCTGGGGTTTGCTGAGTTCAATACGCGTGCCTTCTCGCATCAGCGATACCACGGAAGGATCGATGATCAATTCTCCGCTGACTTTGCTGTCGTCTGGATTCAACGTGACTTTATTCAGCGTACCCACTTCTAATCCTTGATACATCAGCGGAGTATGGCCTTCGGATAAGCTGTCACCGGAAGGTAAATCCAGCGTAATTTTCACCCCACGCTGACTTTGAGCCAGATCGGGATAGAGACGATAGGATTGCTCGGCGTTCGCATCCTCGCTCTCTTCTGGCGAGTCGAAGGCAATTGCACCATTGACCAGCGCTGCCAGATTCTCCATCTCAATTTTTGCACCGCTGACGCTGATGTCAGCATTAAAGCCGGACACATTCCAGAAACGGCTATTCTTTTTTACCAAATGGGTGAAACGGCGTTCGACCAGCACGTCAATCATCACACCGCGACGATCCTGAGAAACGGTGTAATCGTAGACTTTCCCCACCGGAATTTTACGGTAGTAAACCAGCGAACCTGTATTCAATGATCCGAGATCGTCGGCGTGGAGATGAATCAGCAATTCTCCGGTATTCACGCGGTATTTGGGCTGCGTATCCAGCGCGGAAAAGTGTTCCTGTGCCTCACCGGGACCGGGCATCATGCCGATGTAATTACCGCCCACCAGCGCATCTAGCCCTGAAACCCCGGCGAGAGAGGCTTTGGGTGTGACCAGCCAAAATTGCGTGCCGCTGCGCAACGCTTCCTTCATATCGCTTTTGATACTGGTTTCAACCTGTATGGTGCGCAGGTCTTCGCTCAGCTTAACATTTTGCACGGTGCCGACTTCGACGCCCTGATAGCGCACGGGGGTGCGCCCGGCGACAATGCCGTCAGCTGAGACGAAATCAATGGTGACTGTCGCCCCGCGCTCCTGCTGATTGGTGTAAATCAGCCAACCAGCAATCATTAGTGCAATCAGCGGCAGCAGCCAAAATGGCGATAGGCGACGCTTGTTTTTCACGGTCGCTTCGGTTGGTGTCCCAGACGTATTATCTTGCATTGTTATTCCACATCAGTGTTGTCCCACATCAGTCGGCTATCCAGCCATTCAACGGCAAGGATAGTGAGAATCACCGCCGCGCCAAAGTAAAAAGCAGCAGGCCCCATGGTGAAAGCGAGGAGTTGATCACGGTTGACGAGCGACATCGTCAGGGCAATCACAAATAAGTCGAGCATGGACCAGCGGCCGATCCAACGGATAATGCGTAGCAGCTTCATACGCATCATTATATTGCCTTCCGACTGGACATGAATGCTAACCAGCAGGCCGAACAGTACAATAACCTTAGTCAACGGCACCAGAATACTGGCGATGAAAACCACCATGGCGATCGGAATATTGCCTGATGCAAGCGAAAGAATACCGGAAAAGATCGTATCCTCTGTGCGTGCGCCGTTGACATAAATAATCGATATGGGCAGCAGGTTAGCGGGTAACAGTAAAATTATAGAGGCAATCAGCGCCGCCCAGGATTTCTGCAAGCTCTGACGCTGGCGCAAACGAAGCGGAATATGGCAACGGGGACACCGTCCCCGGTTGTCGGGCGAGCTGGTGAAATGGCAGGAAAGGCAGATTCGGTAGCGATCTGGGGAAATTAGCGGCCTCAGGCGTGGATAAAAGCGCTGCCAGAGTTGGTCGGTATTTAAGTGGATCAGCGTCAACAGGTTTAAGATCATCAGCGCCAGAAAGGCAACCAGCCCGATACCCGCCTGAACATCCGCGAATTCACGGACTTTGATCGCGGCGACCGCCATACCAACCAGATAGATATCCAACATCATCCACTCTTTTAGCCGTTGTAACATCAGCAGAATGGGGCGCAGGTTCATACCGATGCGAGGGGCAAAAAACAGGTATAACAGCGAAAAAACTAACGTTAGCGGTGCACCAACGGTACAAAAGGCGACCATACTTGCTGTGAGCGGGTGTCCTTGCCGGGTGATTTGCCAAATGCCTTCAAACAGGCTGGCATTGATGGTGACACCCAGCAGGCGAATGCTGATCAACGGTTCGGTGAAGGCAAACGGCATGAGTACCAGCATCGCGACGGCCATTGCAGCAAGCCGGGAAATGGCCCAGTCTCTGCCTGAACTGACTTTTGCATCACAGCGTGGGCAGTTTGCTGTCTGGTTCCGCTTCAACTGTGGCAGCGTAAAAACTGCATCGCATTCCGGGCAGCGATGATAGCGCTCTACGGCGGACGCGGTGCTTTTTGCGCCACCGGTTAGCGGTGGGCGGGCAGAAGAAAA
The DNA here is from genome assembly GCF_037076465.1 of Pectobacterium araliae. NCBI lineage: Bacteria > Pseudomonadati > Pseudomonadota > Gammaproteobacteria > Enterobacterales > Pectobacteriaceae > Pectobacterium > Pectobacterium araliae. Next base: position 2,091,569 of record NZ_AP028908.1, read on the forward strand.
TGGCGCAGGGCGGGTTATATTATATATTTTCATCGTTCCTGCGATCCGGTAGAAGGTATCGAACCCTGTTATTCCCAATGGATAACGTATTCACAGCCACTCAGTGTAACTGAATGATAAATTCATAAAAGGATATGATCTCTGACCGATGTGATTTTACCGATGGAAATAGCACGATATGCACGACAACGATACCGTAAAACAGATGATTCTTCGCGCGAAGGCGCTCATCTTATGGCATTCTGTAGCCGATGCTAATGCAGCCTGTGTGGGAATTGTCCGCACTGTTTTGAAAAGACAACAATATATTTTATGAATAAACCAGTATGAATAAACAAGCATTTTATCAGGATCTCATTCGCGATCTGTCATCGCTTATTGCGGATGAAAACCGTTTTATTACGATTTTGTCAAACAGTAGTGCGCTGCTGTTTGAGCGTTTGGATGGGGTTAACTGGGCAGGGTTTTACCTGTTGGATAACGACACGCTTTTCCTGGGACCGTTTCAGGGTAAGGTTGCCTGTGTACGTATTCCGGTTGGCAAAGGTGTGTGCGGTGCGGCGATAGCTGAAAATCGCATTCAGCGCGTGGATGATGTTCATGCGTTTCCCGGTCATATTGCCTGTGATGCCGCGAGTAATGCTGAAATCGTGCTACCGCTTGTCGTTAATGGGCAACGGATTGGCGTTCTGGATATTGACAGTACCCTTTATCAACGTTTTGACGCGGAGGATGAAGAAGGGCTGAAGGCTGTGGTGAGCGTACTTTGTGCTCAACTGGAAGCGAGTGATGTGACAACATTCATCAATTCTCTCTCGTTGATACAAGGTTAACGTGGCAATTGCCGATGGCGTCATTATAATGACGCCTGTTCATGCCTGCGCCGGTTGGCAAACCCGTTGTAATCAGGAAATTTCATGGAAAATCAACCTAAGTTGAACAGTAGTAAAGAAGTCATTGCCTTTTTGGCAGAGCGGTTCCCGCTTTGTTTCACCACAGAAGGTGAAACTCGTCCGTTAAAAATCGGTATTTTTCAAGATCTTGTTGAGCGAGTACCGGAATCCGATAACGTCAGTAAGACGCAATTACGCTCTGCGCTGCGTCTTTATACTTCAAGCTGGCGGTATCTGTACGGTGTAAAATTGGGTGCTCAACGTGTCGATCTGGACGGTAACCCGTGTGGCGAGTTGGAACAGCAGCATGTTGATCATGCCCGCACACAGTTGGAAGAAGCGAAAGCGCGAGTTCAAGCTCAGCGTGCTGAGCAGCAGGCGAAAAAACGCGAAGCAGCCGGAGAGACGGCAGATGCAGTGCGTACTCCTCGTCCTGCTCAGAGACGTGCGCCGCGTCGTGATGCTTCAAACGACGCATCCCGAAACGGTGCATCTCGAAACAATCCATCTCAAAACAGCGCATCGCGTAAACCACGCCAGTCTTCTTCCGGCCAATCTCAGTCCTCTTCTCAGCAATCAGCGAATGCTCAACCGCGTCAGGCAAAACCTGCCAGCAATGAGCGTCAGCGGGTTGCGGTTACGGATGTTTCCAAACTGCAAATCGGTCAGGAAATCAAAGTCAGAGCCGGCAAAGACGCCATGGATGCCACCGTGCTTGAAATTGCCAAAGGCGAAGTCAGAGTACAATTGGCTTCTGGACTGGCAATGATTGTACGCGCAGAACACTTGCAGTTCTGATACGGAGGCCAACCTGGGCATGAACAACTTAGTCAAAATAACCGCCATTGCAGGCTTACTGCTGGCGGGCTCTAGTTTTGCAAATGAAAATATTACGCGTGTTGAGCAGATCCCTCAGCTCCATCAGGAGCCTCAACATGCCACCGTTAGCGACAGGGTGGCCTCACGTTTCCTGCGTTCGCATTATCGCCAGTTTATGCTGGATGCATCGTTCTCTGAGAAAATTTTTAACCGCTACCTCAACATGCTGGACTACAGCCACAATGTGTTGTTGGCCTCGGATGTAGCGCAGTTTTCCGGGCAAAAGAACCAATTAGGCGACGCGTTGAAATCCGGCCAACTGGATGTTCCGTATGCGTTGTACAATCTGGCGCAGAAACGTCGGTTTGAACGTTTCCAATATGCTCTGTCGCTGCTGGATAAACCGGTCGATCTGACGGGGAATGAGACGTTTGAGCTCGATCGCAGCAAAGCGCCTTGGCCACAAAACGCGGGGGAACTTAACCGTCTGTGGGATGCCAAGGTAAAATATGACTGGCTCAGCCTGAAACTGACCGGTAAAGATGATAAAGACATCAAAGAGACGCTGACCAAGCGTTACCAGTTTGCGATTCGCCGTTTGGCGCAGAGCAACAGCGAAGATGTTTTCCAACTCGTCATGAACGCCTTTGCGCGTGAAATTGACCCGCACACCAGCTACCTGTCACCGCGTAACACTGAGCAATTCAATACCGAAATGAGCCTATCGCTCGAAGGGATTGGCGCCGTGTTGCAGATGGATGATGACTACACCATGATTAATTCGATGGTGCCCGGGGGGCCGGCCGCGAAGAGTAAAAACATTACCGTCGGTGACCGTGTGGTCGGTGTAGGCCAAAGCGGTAAACCGATGGTGGATGTTATCGGCTGGCGTCTGGACGATGTGGTCGCGCTGATCAAAGGGCCGAAAGGCAGTAAGGTGCGTCTGGAAATCTTGCCTACTGGCAAGGGGACGAAAACCCGCATTGTCACGCTAACGCGTGAACGTATCCGTCTCGAAGATCGTGCGGTTAAAATGTCCGTCAAAACGGTCGGCAAAGATAAAGTCGGCGTGCTGGATATCCCCGGTTTCTATGTCGGTCTGACGGATGACGTCAAAGTTCAGCTCCAAAAACTGGAAAAACAGAACGTCAGCAGTATTGTGATTGACCTGCGGACTAACGGCGGCGGAGCGTTGACGGAAGCGGTAGGGCTTTCTGGTCTGTTTATTCCAAGCGGCCCTGTGGTTCAAGTGCGTGATAATAATGGTAAGGTGCGTGAAGACAGCGACACTGACGGCATTGTTTATTACAAAGGTCCACTGGTGGTGCTGGTCGATCGCTTCAGTGCTTCTGCTTCCGAGATCTTCGCCGCAGCGATGCAGGATTACGGTCGTGCGCTGATCGTGGGTGAACCGACGTTTGGTAAAGGCACCGTACAGCAGTATCGCTCGCTGAATCGGATTTACGATCAGATGTTGCGCCCTGACTGGCCTGCGCTGGGTTCCGTACAATACACGATCCAGAAGTTCTATCGCATTGACGGTGGCAGTACGCAGATGAAAGGCGTGACGCCTGAAGTGATGATGCCAACGGGCACCGAGACGGTAGATACCGGCGAGAAGTTTGAAGATAACGCGTTACCGTGGGACAGCATCAAAGCAGCCAACTACATAAAGAGCGGCGATTTGAAGGCGCTGATTAGCAGACTGCATGAGCACCATCAGGAGCGCATCGCCAAAGATCCTGAGTTCCAATTTGTTGCGCAGGATATTGCCCGCTACAACGCGATGAAGGATAAACGCAATTTCGTATCGCTCAATCTTGCCCAGCGTGAGAAAGAGAATGACGATGATGAAGCGTTGCGTCTGAACCGGATTAACGATCGACTGGCGCGAGAGGGTAAGAAACCCCTCAAATCGCTGGAAGATTTGCCGAAAGATTATCAGGCGCCCGATCCTTATCTCGATGAAACGGTAAAAATCGCTAACGATTTGGCGCAAGAACAGAAAGAGTAATACGCCAACGTTGTTCCGATTATCTTTTGAATCGTTCCTTAAGCGCCCTGTTAGTTTATCTGACAGGGCGCTTTGTTTTAGATGTGGCCGATGACAGTGTTGTGTCGTCAATGACGAATTAACGAATCTTGGTGGGTGAACAACCAAAACGGGTTTTAAACCGTTCGGAAAAACGCGCAGAGGATTTATACCCGCAGGCCTCAGCCAGACGTTGCATACTCCATGACGTTGTCTGTACCAACATCATCGCGTGCTGCATCCGCGTCTCCAGCAACAAGATTTCAAAACGCGTCTGCTCGGCAGACAACCTACGGTGCAGCGTGGCTTCGCTCATCGCCAGCACACGCCCAGCAGACTGTGCGGTCCAGTGGCGCGCCGGCTCCTCGCTGATAAGCGCACGTAGCTGAACTGTCACGCCGGGTTGTGGTGGCGCGCCAAAACGATATCCTCGTTCTGACAGTACCAGCAGCATATCCATCAGTCGGAGGTCGAGACGCGATTCATTGAGCGTGTTGTCTGTAATCCCTTCAACCAGACGCTGCAATGTACCACGGAGGTCGTCATCCAATGAGACAGACGTGAAGGGGTTCTGACGTTCTTCTGTCGCTAATTCATCAGGATAGCGGAGATAAAAACGCGTCAGAAGCGTGGGTGAAAACGTCAGAAAGATCGACCGGAAAACAGCATCATGGCCACCGGGCATTTTCATCAAATCGGCACTGGCATCCGGCGTAATCAGGCAAAGTTGAGACGACGTGTCGATAACCGTCGCTTTATCCTGCTCAAGAATGGTTAATTGACCAGAGAGAACCAGCAGAAGCGTGGCCTCATAAAAATGGAAACGCGTTGTCTGCTGCGGAGTGCGCAGATGAGGCTGGGCTAACGCACACAGGCCATACCGCTGGAGCGGCTGGCCTGACGGCAAGCGCCAGTCCACCGTTGCAATGAAAGGTGGAGAAGCAGGGCGCAGAGTGACCACAGTCATAACAATTGAGGATTCAACGTATACAACCCGGTGAGTTTCGCCTCCGTCAATACGGGCGCATGAGCCAATGCGGCGCGGACACTCGCCCCGTTAATCTCACCTTCTATTGTTAAAGACGGTGTCGCGAGAGCGTAAAGTGTGAAGATGTAATGGTGGACGAGCGCATCGTTCCATGGTGGGCAAGGGCCATCATAACCATAGTAGGTGCCTTTCATCTGCTCATCGCTGGCGAACCAGGCTGTGTAGTCATTAATACCGTGTCGGAATCCTGTTGGTGCATCTGGGCCTGCTTTGCCGCGCGGAGTAATGCTAGTGGAATGCGAGGCGGCGGCGATTTCGCTGACGCTGGCGGGAATATCCAACAATAGCCAATGGTAGAAATCGACACGGGGCAGAGAGGCGCTCACCTCGCGGCCTTCCTGATTCACATCGTCACCGCGACTGGGTACATCCGGGTCGTGGCAGATCAACACGAAAGACTGTGTCCCTTCGGGCGCGCCGTGCCAGACAAGGTGGGGATTGTGGTTAGAAGACAGCGCAATGTGGTTGTTTGCATCTGGTACGGCAAAGGCAAATTCGCCCGGGATAGTTTCGCCGTCCTGAAAACTGTGGCTGGAGAGTTGCAGCATGGTGGTGCTCCTTAGCGTGATTCTGATGGGGGTGGAATTATTATAGAAGAAGCCGCACGCAATTATTTTCCTAATACCGTCAGGATAATGCTTTTAGCTGTCAATTTGAGGGGTTGAGATATTTTTGCTAAAAAAATGGCTTCCGATAAGGGAAGCCTCTGTGATTGTGCCGATGCACATCGCGATAGCGTGCGCGATTAACGACCCGCTTTTAGCTGCTGGAAGTAGGTTTCATACAGCGTGTTGGCGCTGCCGACGTCGTTCTGCCATTCGCCTTTCGCGATGGTTTCATCATCTGGGTACAGCGTTTTGTCCCCTGAAACTTCAGGTGGCAGTAATTTTTTCGCTGCCAGATTCGGCGTCGGGTAGCCGATGGTTTCCGCAACCTGTGCTGCCACTTCAGGGCGCAGCAGGAAATCGATCAGCTTCATCGCACCGTCAACATTTTTGGCGTTGGCCGGAATCGCCAGACTGTCCATCCAGAAGATGCCGCCTTCTTTCGGCCAAATGACATCCAGCGGTGTCCCCGCCTGACTCGCAACATAAGCAGAACCGTTCCACACCATGCCCAGATTAACTTCGCCTTCGATGAATGGGTTGCCGGGGTTGTCCGAATTGAACGTCAGCACGTTTGGCATCAGGGTTTGCAGCTCTTTATAGGCCGCCTCAATCTCTTTGGGGTCGGTGGTGTTCGCGGAGTAACCCAGCTTACGCAGGGCGATTTGGAACACTTCACGCGCATCATCCGTCAGGAGCAGGCTGTCTTTATATTTCTTATCCCACAGATCGGCCCAACCGGTGACGCTGGCGGGGTCAATCACCTCATGATTAATACCAATCGCCGTTGCGCCCCAGATATAGGGAATCGAGTAGTCATTGTTCGGGTCGAAGGATTTGTGCAGCAGGTTCGGATCGAGATTATGGAAGTTGCTCAGCTTGCTGGTATCAATTTTTTGCAGCATGCCTTCTTTACTCATCTTGGCGATGAAATAGGTCGATGGCACGACCAGATCGTAGGCACCGTCCTTATAGGTTTTCAGCTTGGCATACATACTCTCATTGGATTCATAGGTGGAGTAAATCACCTTGATGCCCGTTTCTTTAGTGAACTGTTCCAACAGACCCGGTGGGACGTATTCGGTCCAGTTGTAGAAATAGAGCGTTTTACCGTCGTTGGCGTTGGCGGTGTTGATGCCAAACGCTAGCGCGCAGGCTGCCAGTAGGTGTGGCCACTTTTTCATTATGTTTACCTCCTTACAGGTCCCAAAGGAAATACCCGTTGTTTTCAGCGGGCATGAAAATCAGATGTGAATGACGTTAGCCGCAACCTTATTTTCCGGTGCGGTCGCGTAAAATCAGCTGGCTACTGAGCACCAGTACGAGTGACAGAATCAGCAAAATCGTTGCCAGCGCATTGACTTCAGGGGAGACGCCGACCTTCACCATCGAGTAAATCTTCAACGGCAGAATTTCATACGCAGGGCCAGTGACAAACGAGGACACTACCACATCATCCATCGACAGCGTAAAGCTGAGCAGCCAACTGGCCGCTACGGCTGGCATCGCTAGCGGTAGAATGATTTTGCGCAGAATAATCACTTCACTGGCACCTAAGTCGCGTGCGGCTTCCAACATTCGCACGTCGAAACCTTTCAGACGTGAGTAAACGGTGACCACCACAAAGGGCAGGCAGAACGTGATGTGGGAAAACAGCAGCGACCAAAACCCGAGTGATATGCCCAACAACATGAAGAGTACCAGCAGCGATATCGCCATCACGATATCCGGCGACATCATCACCACGAACAGCATACCGCCGACAAAAGGCTTGCCGCGAAAACGATACCGATACAGCGCGACAGCCGTCAGGGAACCCATCAACGTGGCGAACGTCGCGGAAAACACCGCCATCGTCAGCGAGTGCTGTGCAGCCTGAAGCAGGCTGTCGTTGTTCATCAGCAGCCGATACCAGTCCAGCGTAAATCCCTGCCAGTTGATGCCGAAGCGCGCCTGATTAAAGGAATTCACGATCAGAATAATGATCGGAATGTATAGGTAAGCATAAATGATGAACATAAATCCACCGCGGATTAAGCGTCCAGTCATTCCAGCTCTCCCTTTTTATTCAGCAGGCGGGCTGTGCGGTAGTAGATAAACAGCAGCACGCCCATGACCAGCGTCAGACAGATGCTGGTGGCGGCACCAAACGGCCAATCGCGGATATTGAGAAACTGGCTTTTAATCACGTTACCGATCAGCAAATTCTTGGCTCCGCCCATCAAATCGGCAACGAAAAATAATCCCATGGCGGGCAGTAGAACCAGCAGGCATCCGGCAATAATTCCCGGCATAGTTAGCGGGATTACCACGCGAATGAAGGTTTGCCATTGATTGGCACCCAAATCGCGGGCGGCTTCAAGGTAGGATTTATCGAGCTTTTCAATGCTGGAGTAGAGTGGCAGCACCATAAACGGCAGCAGGATATAAATCAGACCGAGAATCACTGCTTCGGAGGTATACATAATCCGCAGCGGCGTATCAATCAGGCCCGTCCAGAGCAGAAACTCATTCAGATGACCGCGCGTACTCAGAAAGATTTTCAGACCGTAAATGCGGATTAGCGAGTTAGTCCAAAATGGCACAATCAGTAGGAACAGCATCAGCGGCTGAATTTTTTTCGGTAAGCGCGCCAGAATAAAGGCAAACGGATAGCCGAGCAGCAGACAGCAGAGTGTGGCGATCACGGCCATGTTCAGCGAATGCAATAGGACAGAAGCATAAAGTGGATCGGCCAGTCGCGTGTAGTTTTCCAGCGTAAAGACCAGACTGACGAAATGGGTGTCATCGCGCGTCAGAAAACTGGTGCCGATGATCATCAGGTTGGGCAGGAAAACAAACAGCACCAGCCAGGCAACGATGAGGCTAATAATGATGTTTTGAAAGCGTTTACGCGACTTCTTCATCTTCATCGTGCAGGACGACCTCCCAACTTTCCACCCAGGTGACGTCTACTTTCTGGTTGAGTGAATGGTCGACGTCGGGATCGTCTTCATTAAAGAATTCGCTGACCATGACCATCTTGCCGTTTTCCAGCTCAATGTTGGATTCCAGCGTCATGCCTTTATAGTTGCGCTCACGCACATAGCCCACCATCCCTTCCGCTGGCATACCATCGCCCAGTTCTTCGACGCGTAAATCTTCCGGCCGCAGCAGCACGTTGAGGTGTTGGCCGACGTTGACTGGAACGCTGACGGTGATAATGCATTCGTGGCCTTCAACCTGTGCGCGAACCCGCTGTTCGTCCAGCGGTTCTAGTACGATGGCATCAAAGATATTGATTTCACCGATAAAACTGGCGACGAACAGATTTTTCGGTTCTTCGTAGATTTCACGCGGCGTTCCATCTTGCTCGATGCGTCCATCGCGCATTACCACAATGCGGTCAGACATGGTCAGCGCTTCTTCCTGATCGTGCGTGACGAAAATAAAAGTGATACCCAGCTTACGTTGCAGCGCTTTCAATTCATTCTGCATCTGCTTACGCAGTTTATAATCGAGCGCGGACAGGGATTCATCCAGCAGCAGCACTTTCGGCTGGTTAACGACGGCGCGAGCGATGGCAACGCGCTGTTGCTGGCCGCCGGACAACTGATGCGGGCGACGCTGCGCCAGATCTTCCAATTGCACCATTTTCAGCGCGTCAATCACGCGAGGGGCAATCTCTGCGGCAGGCGTTTTCTGCATGCGCAGGCCAAACGCCACGTTTTCAAACACGGTGAGATGTGGAAACAGGGCATAACTTTGAAACACGGTATTCACGTGCCGCTGCTCGGCAGGTTGATGAGTAATATCCTGTTTTTCCAGCATGACATTACCGCTATCGACCGTTTCCAGACCGGCAATCAGGCGCAGTACCGTGGTTTTTCCGCAGCCAGATGGGCCGAGGATCGTCAGAAACTCACCGTTATTAATGGTGAGATTAAAATGTGAAATGATGTCTTTGCCATCAAAGCCTTTATGGACGTTGATCAATTCAATGACCGGCACAGCCAGAGTGTTTTCTTTCATTAAGGTCTAGCTCTATTTCCTGATTTGGCCAATCAACGGCATTTCCGTTGCGATCGTACCAAGGGTTATCACCTTTCAGACAGCGTGTGCAATTAAGTGCGGCATTTTACGGGAAACGTTGCCTAACGCCAACTTGTGTAGTCCTGCATCCTGCCGATTAGTGAGCAAACGGTGGTGATTTAATCAATGGATTGGCTCAGATGTCTCTCTGTTGTTATGTAGTTGTTGCTTGTTTTGGATGTTCTTCGTGACGTGGTCGCTGCTTTTTGGTCAGAATTATGGTCTGACGGTTTGTTAAATCGGGAAAAAACTGACCTGACGCAATATCTACCGTGGTAGCCCTATCCATAATGCTTTTCAGGGTTCAGGGGGCATAAATAAGATGGATAAATTACTCGACAGATTTTTGAATTACGTTTCATTTGATACACAGTCTAAATCCGGTGTTCGGCAGGTGCCGAGCAGCGACGGTCAGTTAAAACTGGCGCGAGCGTTGCAGCAGGAACTGCTCGAACTGGGATTTGAACAGATTGCATTGAGTAAACAAGGTTGCCTGACGGCGACACTTCCGGCGAATGTCGCCTGGCCAGTACCGGCCATTGGCTTTATTTCACACATGGATACGTCACCGGATTTTAGCGGCAAAAATGTGAATCCGCAGATTCTGGAAAACTATCGCGGTGGCGATATTGCGTTGGGGATGGGAGATGAAGTGCTGTCACCCGTCATGTTCCCAGTTCTGCACCAGCTACTGGGGCACACGCTGATTACCACCGATGGCAAAACGCTGCTAGGGGCAGATGATAAAGCGGGGATCGCTGAGATTATTACCGCGTTGGTACGGCTGAAAAAAAGTCAGCTACCGCACGGGGATATTCGTATTGCCTTTACGCCCGATGAAGAAATTGGCAAGGGCGCGCAGTTTTTTGATGTCAAAACGTTTAACGCACAGTGGGCTTATACCGTAGATGGTGGTGGTGTCGGTGAGCTGGAGTATGAGAATTTTAATGCTGCATCGGTTCAGATAAAAATCGTAGGCAACAATGTGCATCCCGGTAGTGCCAAAGGTGTGATGGTCAATGCGTTGACGTTGGCCTCTCGCTATCATCAGCATGTGCCGGAGAATGAGTCGCCGGAGCAGACGGACGGCTATCAAGGGTTCTATCATCTCCACACGATAAAAGGTTCTGTAGAACGGGCAGACTTGCACTACATCGTCAGGGATTTTGACCGTAATGGTTTTGAGCGGCGTAAGCAGGTGATGTTGGATATTGCTGAAAAGGTCGGCGAAGGACTGCATCCAGATTGCTATATTGAAGTCACGATTACCGATACCTATTACAACATGCGTGAGCAGGTTGAACAGCACCCGCACATTATCGCGTTGGCACAGCAGGCGATGCGAGATTGCGATATTGAACCTAACATGAAGCCGATTCGCGGTGGCACAGACGGCGCACATCTGTCATTTCTGGGACTACCGTGCCCCAATCTGTTTACCGGCGGCTACAACTATCATGGTAAACATGAATTTGTCACGCTGGAAGGGATGGAAAAGGCGGTGTCTGTGATTATGCGCATTGCTGAACTGACGGCGCTGCGCGCGAAGCCGTAAGTGTACCCACTTTGCATCGACGAATAAGGCGGGAACTTCCCGCCTTATCTTTGCACGAACGATGAGCTTCGTTTGCCTTAATCTGCAAAGTACCAGTAACCGCTGTTAATCAACACGGTAAGCTGCGCGAGGAAAGATGGGTCTTCCAGTGCATTGCCCAGCTGTTCCGCATCAATAGTCAGGTGCTCAGCCAACGCAAACAGTGCCGCCTGGTGCGTGCTGTTCACTTTCTCTCCGTTAACGAAGCAGTTATCCCCAACACAGATGACTCGCAAGCCGCCTAAACGACGCAGCGGTTCACCTTGTTGCAGGTAATCATAGACTTCACCCACCTGATAAGGCGGTTCCGGTGGTGAGAGATCGAGTTCATGACGAGACTGGGAAATAAATTCACCAAACCAGTTCTGGAAATGCTCCGGTTGTTGCACCAGATCTAGCATCATTTTTTGCAGCGCATCCAGCTCTTGCGGCAGCACGCTGGCGACATGTTCACGGGAGGGAATATTGGGATCGCTGTAACGATAGCTACCGAGCTCACGGGAAAGTACATAATCGGCAAAGCCGCTAACCAGTTCGCGAGCGTTCGGTGCGCGGAACCCGACCGAATAATTCAGCGAATTCTCCAGTGAATAGCCTTCATGCGGGAAGCCCGGCGGAATGTACACGATATCGCCCGGTTCCAGTTCTTCATCAATAATCGCCTCAAACGGTTCAACCTGAAGCAGGTCTGGATGTGGGCAGTGCTGCTTCATCGGTATTTTTTCACCGATGCGCCAGCGGCGACGCCCCGTCCCCTGAATGATGAAAACATCATATTGATCTAGGTGCGGTCCGACACCTCCACCGGGAACCGAAAATGAAATCATCAAATCGTCGGTACGCCAGTCTGGCAACGGTCTAAATGGTTGCATCAGAGCGGAAGAGGGTTCATGCCAGTGGTCGACGGCCTGTACCAGCAGCGACCAATTACTTTCCCCCAGATGATCGTAGCTCTCGAAAGGACCATGGCTCACCTGCCAACGCCCATTCTGATGGCTGACCAGACGGCTATCTACCTCATTTTCCAACGCCAGACCCGCGAGTTCGTCAGGTGAAATCGGGTCGATAAAATGTGTGAAACCGCCTTTAATCAGGAGCGGGCGCTTTTGCCAATAGTTCGCTAAAAAATCCTGCCAGTCGAGGTTAAGCTGATAGTCCATACCGTTTTCCAGAAACTTGTTTTTGAGGAAATGACTGTTCTTGAAGACATGATTTTCGTGAAACAATCAATATGTTAAAATAATTCACACGTTGGCAATAAGTATAGCGGAAGCATTGCGCGCTGTACCGTCTTTCACCCTTCATTCTGGCTAAGGTTCTGGCGGGAGAAAATAGCTTCGACTCGGGCACCACCCAGTGCGCTGTCGCTAATGAGGATCTCACCCTGGTATTGTTCGATAATTTCGGCGGCAACGGCAAGGCCGATACCTTGTCCGGGGCGCATACGGTCGGCGCGTTGCCCACGTAGGAAGATCATTTCGCGCTTGCTTTCGTGGATGCCAGGACCATCGTCATCGATAATCAGATGCAGTTTGTGATCGGAGTGTTGCACGCTAATTTCGACAAATTCCAGGCAGTACTTACAGGCGTTATCAAGGATATTGCCCATGACTTCCATAAAGTCATTCTTCTCGCCCACGAAGGTCAACTCCGGCGGAATATCGAGCGTCAACACTACGCCCTTGCGCTGGTACACTTTATTTAACGCGGAACATAAGCCATCCAGTAATGCCGGAACCGAGTGGACTTCGCGTATCAGCAGATTATGTTCGGCGCGTACGCTGGCACGATGCAGGTAATAGCCAATCTGCTGCGAGATACGGCTGATCTGCGACAGCATAATAGGCTCAGCCTGATCGATAGTGATCTCTTTACCGGTTCGCAGCGCACGTAACGTGGTCTGTAAAACCGCCAGTGGCGTTTTTAAACTGTGGGTGAGATCGGTGAGCGTTGTGCGGTACTTATGGTAGCGCTGGCGTTCGTTATTCAGCAGAATATTCAGATTTTTTACCAGGCTGAACAATTCGCGCGGCGGGTTTTCATCCAGTTGATCGCGCGTCCCTTTTTCCAGCTCGGCGATCTGTTTTACCAGATGCTGAATAGGACGCAGGCTCCAGTGAGCGCCCAGCCACAGCAGGGGAAGCACCAGAAGAAGGTTGGCGATCAACACATAGCTGAACCATTCCCACACGACGTCTTCCTGTTGCAGTTCCTGTGGGATACGGTCGACTACCACAATGGTAATGGAGGGGAGATGCTCGGTCTTCGGATAAACGTTTACGGCGATGGAGTGCGTTAATGCATTACTTTGCGCGCCATTCAGCGCGCGTAGGCTGCTTAACAGTAAGGCATTGCCAGTTAAGACCGCGCTGCTGGTATCGGTGTCGGTATCTAATTCATGATAGGCCGTTTTGTTCAGCCATTCGGATTTTATTAGCGCTTCCAGCTCAGGGAAATGCTTTTCGCGCCAGAGCATGTTGCCATGCTCATCGTATATCAACACCAGAGTGGGGAAGTTGATGCCAACGTCGGGCGGCGTAACGATAGTCAGTTGGTTGTCGCGCCACTGTGCGAGACTGTAGTAGAGGTTGCTCTCGCCACGTAATAGGCGGAATGACGTTTTATCAAAGTTGACGCTATAACCGATAATGGCGACGACGCCATAAGCCAGCGACAACGCCAGCACAATGGCTGCTGTCGCAAGTAAAAAACGAATGCGAAGTGAAAAGGGTAGCTTCTTATCGTTATCGCTCATACCGAGCCTGAGGGGGTATCAATATCAAAACGATATCCTTGTCCACGCACGGTGGTGATCACATCCGGCGCATCGGCCTGTTGAATTTTCTTGCGTAGTCGCCCCATCAGCACATCAATGGTATGACTTTCCCGCAACTCTGCATCCGGATACAGCTGTAGCATCAAAGACTCCTTGCTGACGACTTTACCCTTGTTGCGAATCAACGTCTCGATAATGGTGTATTCAAACGCGGTCAATTTGATGGGGGTGCTGTGGATCACCAACTCGCGGCGCGACAAATCAACCTCAAAGGGCGGTAGGCTGATAATTTGTGATGCCAATCCGCTGTTGCGTCTCATCAGCGCCTGTAAACGTGCCACAACTTCTTCCATATGGAAGGGTTTAGTGACGTAGTCATCCGCACCCGCTTCCAGTACGGCAACTTTGTCCTGCCAGCCTTCACGCGCGGTCAGCACCAAAATCGGGAGCTTGGCCTGATTGGCACGCCAGCGACGGATCATGCTCATACCGTCTTCATCGGGCAACCCGAGGTCGACAATGGCAATGTCTGGCATGTTTTCATGCAGAAAATAATCCGCTTCTTTAGCGTCAGACGCTGCGTCAACCTGATGCCCCATTTCATTCATCTGAACGGTTAAATGATGGCGTAGTAATACATTATCTTCAACGACCAGAATCCGCATTGTTATATCCTCTGTCGAGTAGAAATGGCCATGTTTATCGAAATACGGCTATGCGCTGTGTCTTTCACGTATGTCTCTCCCGCCTATCAACATGGTGCCTGTCATACTTCAAGCTGCTTGTGCGTTGGTTGCCCTTACTCACCCCAGTCACTTACTTGTGTAAGCTCCTGGGGATTCATGCGGTTGCCGCCTTCACGCAACTCGAATTATTTAGGGTATATACGCAGAGAAAGTAATTTATTTTATTCGCTAAATTATCCACAGAGAGGGTAAACCGGGTATAAACAGGCTGTGAATGCTTGGTCTTATTGAAAACTGGCGGGCAGGGTGCCCGCCAGAGTGCGGTCGAAATTGGTTTGAAAATACTTATTTCAGGTCATCGACCATCGCGATAGCACGGCCGATGTAGTTGGCTGGAGTCATCGCTTTCAGGCGTGTTTTTTCTGCTTCCGGCAATGCCAAACCATCGATAAATTCCTGAATACCCGCAGCATCAACGCGTTTGCCACGGGTCAGCTCTTTCAGTTTCTCGTATGGCTTTTCAATCCCGTAGCGGCGCATCACAGTCTGGATGGGTTCTGCCAACACTTCCCAATTGTGATCCAGCTCGTCTGCCAGACGATCGCGGTTCACTTCCAGTTTGCTAATACCTTTCATTGTGGCCTGATAGGCAATCAGCGCATAGCCTACACCGACGCCCAGGTTACGCAGCACGGTAGAGTCGGTAAGGTCACGCTGCCAGCGGGAAACCGGCAGTTTGCTAGCCAGATGCCCCAGCACAGCATTGGCCAAACCCAGATTGCCTTCCGAGTTTTCGAAGTCAATCGGGTTAACCTTATGCGGCATGGTAGAAGAACCGATTTCGCCCGCAATGGTTTTCTGTTTGAAGTGATTCAGTGCAATGTAGCCCCAAATATCACGGTCAAAGTCGATCAAGATCGTATTAAAACGCGCGATGCAGTCGAATAATTCGGCGATGTAATCATGCGGTTCGATTTGCGTAGTGTACGGGTTCCAGTTGATGCCTAACGATGTGACAAAATTTTCGCTGAACTGGTGCCAGTCCACTTCCGGGTAGGCTGCCAGATGGGCGTTATAGTTACCGACGGCACCATTAATTTTGCCCAGAATCTCAACCTGTTGCAGTTGACGATATTGACGTTCCATACGGTAAGCGACGTTAGCAAACTCTTTACCGATGGTGGAAGGTGTGGCTGGCTGACCGTGAGTACGGGAAAGCAGGGGAATATCGCGGTATTCCTGCGCCAGTGTTTTCAGCGCATCAATGATTTGACGCCAGTGCGGCAGAATGACATCGCGGCGAGCGGTATCCAGCATCAGCGCGTGAGACAGGTTGTTGATATCTTCTGACGTACAGGCGAAGTGGATGAATTCGTTAACGGCATGCAGCGCGGGAATCGCAGCCACTTTTTCTTTCAGGAAATACTCAACGGCTTTCACGTCGTGGTTGGTGGTGCGCTCGATAGTTTTAATCCGTGCCGCATCTTCTTCGCTGAATTCGGCGGCAATCTTATCAAGGAAAGCGTTTGCGTCCGCGTTAAATGCAGGAACTTCCTGGATCTCTGCACAGGCCGCCAGTTTTTGCAGCCAACGTACTTCAACCTGCACACGGAATTTCAGCAAACCGAATTCGCTGAAAATGGTGCGCAACGTGCTGACTTTATCGCCGTAGCGTCCATCAATAGGGGAAACGGCGGTCAGTGAGGATAATTCCATCGCAAGCAACTCCTGAGATTGGTTTCAATAACAATTAATTTCGACAAGAACGATTAATTTCGACAAGAACGATTAATTTCAATAAGAACGATTGATTCTCGTGACGCTGGCGTTAGTTACACCAGCGTCAGCCATAGCGGCAAGAATACCATTAAACGGACGTGCAACGTGCCAATATCTGTTTCGCTTCTTTGACCAACTGGCTGCGTGAAAACATCAGTTGTAAGCGTCCGCCGCCAATTTGTTGCCAAAGCACGACAGAACGGATACCCGCCAAGAGTGTGGCACGCACTTTAGCCTGTACCTGACTGTTTTGTAGCACCTCTGGTGAGCCAGTAACCTGAATGCGTGGCCCCAACGTACTGATGACATCCACGTAAATTGCGGCCAATGCGCTAACGATCGTCTCGGAAAGCAGCTCGAAATGTTCCAGCTGTCGCTCCAACTGCCCGATACGTTTGCCCAATTCGTCCAGTGCGGCAGATTTTGCATTTAGCTTACGTTCTAGCGCAATCAGGCTGAATGTATAGCGCGATAATTCCGCACCCGCGCCTTTATTGCTGCTGGTGTTCAGGATACCTAATAGCGTTTCCAACCCAACTTTTAAGTTTTGTTCATCATTGCCATAAACGGCAAGTGTGGACGCTGGATTGAGGTTCAATACGCTGTTTAGGGAGGTATGCAGAACATCGTTATTACAGTTACCCGTATGAGCCAACTGTTGGACTAAATGCGCCGATTGGCAAACGCCAGCTAACGCCAGTGTGATTTCATAATAATTCTTAGCCACGGTTACTCCTGTAAGCGTTCTTCGATGATACCGCCACCAAGGCACACGTCGTCCAGATAAAAGACGGCAGATTGGCCTGGTGTCACGGCGGCGACGGGCTCATCAAAACGTACGGTAATGCGATCGTCGCCAAGCGGCGTGACGGTGCAGGGGATGTCCGCCTGACGGTAACGCGTTTTTACTGTACAACGACGTTCAGCCGTGAGTGGCTGGCGGTCGACCCAGTGCAGTTGCTGCGCGATTAAACCATACGACATCAGGCGAGGGTGTTCATGACCCTGTGCGACATACAGAATGTTGTTGGCGACATCTTTATCCACCACGTACCAGGGATCTTCGCCACCGTCTTTGACGCCGCCGATGCCTAATCCTTTGCGTTGCCCCAGCGTGTGGTACATCAACCCCTGATGTTGTCCCATCGGTTTGTTGTCGTCGACGGACAGAATCGGGCCGGGCTGTGCGGGCAGGTAGCGCGCCAGAAAATCGGTGAATTTGCGCTCGCCGATGAAGCAAATACCGGTAGAGTCTTTCTTCTTCGCGGTTGCTAGTTCAAGCTCTTCGGCAATTTTACGAACCTGTGGTTTTTCCAGCTCACCGACCGGGAACAGGCTCTGTGCAATCTGTTCGTGGCCCAGCGTATAAAGAAAATAGCTTTGATCTTTATTACCGTCCATTCCACGCAGCAAACGGCTTTTACCGTCAACATCGTGACGACGGACATAGTGGCCTGTCGCGATATAATCCGCACCGAGATCCTCGGCAGCGAATTCCAGAAAGGCTTTAAATTTGATCTCTTTATTGCACAGGATATCGGGATTGGGGGTACGACCCGCTTTATATTCTTCAAGGAAGAGTTCAAAAACGTTGTCCCAATACTCAGCGGCAAAATTGACGGTATGTAACTCGATCCCCAGCTTGTCGCAAACGGCTTGCGCATCGGCAAGGTCAGTGGCGGCTGAGCAATATTCGGTGTCGTCATCCTCTTCCCAGTTTTTCATGAACAGGCCTTCAACATGATAGCCCTGTTGCTGTAACAGGTAAGCGGAAACGGAGGAATCAACACCGCCGGACATACCGACAATCACTTTTTTCTGGCTGTTATCTGACATGGGAGTCTCACGAACTGAATTTACTGACGCATTGATGCGAAAAACAAGCGGCGCATTTTAGCATGTTGAACGGAGGGCTGCATCGCTATTCCTGCCACGAGCTGGTCAGGCCATTCACGGCAGGTCTAAAAAGGTGAATATTTAAAAAGGCCAGTTGAACGCGCCCAATAAGGCTAACGGGTAGCGTTCTAGCTGCTGATAGCAGCGAATACTTTCCGCCACCAGCGGTGAACGAAGCTGGCGAGAATGCAAAATTTCCTCGGCGGTCACCCAGCGGCAGCATTCAATATCGCTGTCGTGTGGCTGGGTGTCGACTCGCGTAGGCAGATCGAGCGCGAAGCAAAAGCGTAGAAACGGTGTGCTGTCTGGGGCAATCCATTGATGGAGGCGCAAAAAACTCTGCGGCGTGGCCTGAATTCCGGTTTCTTCCCACAACTCACGGCTCGACGCCTGAATCAGCGTTTCATCGGCTTCCAAATGGCCCGCAGGCTGGTTCCATAATAATTTGTCGTTAATTAACTCTTCGACGACCAGAAAATGGTTTTCGGCCTGCACGACGCAGGCAACCGTGACATGGGGTTTAAACATCCGCTATCTCCTTCCATTCTCCAGGTAACAGGTTTTCTACGGTTTGATTGGCCATGCCGTATCGAATCAGACGCAGGGTAGGATACCCGATATTCGCCGTCATACGACGCACCTGTCGATTACGGCCTTCATACAGCGTGATTTTTAGCCAGCAGTCAGGAATACTTTTACGCTCGCGTATTGGCGGATTGCGTGGCCACAACCAGTCAGGTTCTGGAACGATCTCCGCGCCTGCGGGCAGCGTCTTGCCGTCATTCAGTTCCAGACCCGTGCGAAAGCGCACCAGTGCGGCGTCATCAGGAATACCTTCTACCTGAACATAGTAGATTTTGGCCGTTTTTTCCGTCGGTTGGGTTAGCCGTGCCTGAAGCTTACCATCATTGGTGAGGATCATCAGACCTTCGCTGTCGCGATCCAGACGCCCGGCGGCGTAAATACCGCTAACCGGAATGTAATCTTTCAGCGTGCGACGCCCGGCTTCATCAGTGAATTGCGGCAAGACATCGAAGGGCTTATTGAACAAAACAATCCGGCGCGGTGCATTGTCAGGTTGCCTTTTTCTTGCTGGCTGTGAGCTGAATCGTTTAACTTTGTGATTTTTAACAGGGAATTTATTCATCATCTTTATAGTCGCGGGTAACAAAAGCATTATACTCGAAATGGTTTGCGATTGGCGCGGGCTAAATATTCAAGTAGTATTGACATGCATCTTACAAGTCATTAACAAAATTGCGCTCGAAGGAGAGGTTAATGGAAAGCAAAGTAGTTGTACCGACAGAAGGTCAGAAAATCACGGTTGACGCTCAAGGCAAACTGGTTGTTCCGAACAATCCGGTGATTCCGTTTATCGAAGGCGACGGCATCGGTATCGATGTAACGCCAGCTATGATCAACGTCGTTGACGCCGCCGTGAAGAAAGCCTATCAGGGCAAGCGCGCGATTTCCTGGATGGAGATCTACACGGGTGAGAAATCCACGCAGGTCTACGGTAAAGATGTCTGGTTACCGGAAGAAACACTGGATTTGATCCGTGAGTATCGTGTGGCGATTAAGGGCCCGCTGACAACGCCAGTTGGCGGTGGTATTCGTTCTCTGAACGTTGCGCTGCGCCAACAGTTGGATCTGTACGTTTGCCTGCGTCCGGTACGCTACTACGAAGGTACACCTAGCCCGGTTAAACAACCAGAGTTGACCGACATGGTGATCTTCCGTGAAAACGCCGAAGACATCTATGCTGGAATCGAGTGGAAAGCGGGTTCTGCTGAAGCAGACAAAGTGATCAAATTCCTGCGTGAAGAAATGGGTGTTAGCAAAATCCGTTTCCCTGAGCAGTGTGGTATTGGCGTGAAGCCGTGCTCTGAAGAGGGGACTAAACGTCTGGTTCGTGCTGCGATTGAGTACGCGATTACCAACGACCGTGATTCCCTCACGCTGGTTCACAAAGGCAACATCATGAAATTCACCGAAGGCGCGTTTAAAGACTGGGGCTACCAGTTGGCGCGTGAAGAATTCGGCGGTGAGCTGATCGATGGCGGCCCGTGGGTGAAGATCAAGAACCCGAACACGGGCAAAGAGATCGTGGTAAAAGACGTGATCGCCGATGCGTTCCTGCAACAAATCCTGCTGCGTCCTGCTGAATATGATGTGATTGCCTGTATGAACCTGAACGGTGACTACATTTCTGATGCCCTGGCGGCACAGGTTGGCGGTATCGGTATTGCACCGGGCGCGAACATCGGTGACGAATGCGCACTGTTTGAAGCTACGCACGGTACGGCACCGAAATACGCGGGTCAGGATAAAGTGAACCCAGGTTCCGTTATTCTGTCTGCTGAAATGATGCTGCGTCACCTGCAATGGTTCGAAGCGGCTGACCTGATTGTTAAGGGCGTTGAAGGCGCGATCAAGAACAAGACCGTGACTTACGATTTCGAACGTCTGATGGAAGGCGCTAAACTACGGAAATGTAGTGAGTTCGCGCAAGACATCATCGATAATATGTAATCTGCTCTTTAACGCAGGTTATAATGAATGGTAGGGGCCAGTTCAGGCCCCTTAATATTGCCCTCAATTTATTTTCCCCAACATCATCCCGTCTTGTATTAATCAATATTGACCTTACCAACCGTTATGGGTGATCAATGCCCTGTGAATCAGTAATAAGCCGGAAGTACATCTGTTCGGGAATCGGACTGTTCCAGCCTCCTGTATACATGGTGAAACCGATCATGCCGAAAAGGATACCGAGCACCAGTACGGCCATCGTAATACCGGACAACGCGGTTTGTTGCCATAGCGGTTTCGCTGCGGCACCACCTTTTTCCTGCGCTCCTGAAGGTTTCATCAATGAGAAATGGAGCGTCGATGCTACCGGGCAGGATTCGACGCAGGTCATGCAGGCTGTGCATTCTGCTGTTCTCACCTGAATCAGCTTATCCACCGGGATGTTAGACGGGCAGGCCTTGGCACACTTACCACAGTCGATACAGCTGGTGGCTTGCGACGAACTTTGAAGGGCGACAGCAGTGAAAATACGCCTAAGATCGCGCCGTAGGGACAGAGGTATCGGCAACATGTTGAGAAAGTTCGACCAAATCGCGTTATGTGTTTATTTAAAACTATAGTTGTTTTTGCGTCAACATCTTTAGTTTTAATTTGGGTTGTTTTTGGTTGTAAAACGAAATGGCGGTCTGCGGGTTATATGCTAGAAAAGGTTCGATGAAAGAGTAAAAAAATCCCGCCATAGGGCGGGAAAGCAACACATAGACAGGAGGAATAACACAACATCAACAAGGGATGGTGAAACAATAGCACGGTGATTGTATAAAACTGTGACGCGTGGGTAAGGTTATCTGGGGGAGGGTAAATGTTTTTGACATATGAAACAAAGCCGGTGCTCGCATTGGTTTGCCAGCTTTGATGAGAGGAAAGGTCGATAGCGACGTAAGCGGAAAACCACCTATATCGAGCTATAACAATACCGAATACCAGAACACGCGACCGATGATCTCGACCTCCGATTCGTAAGCTTCTTCGTCAGCATCGCGGTTAAAGCTATGGATGACGAGGAGGCCGCCAGGCTTGCGGTAAAGTTGTTTGATTCGCTTGAGCTTGTCGTTGCCGCTGCCCTCCTGAGCAATGGCGTAGAGCTTTCCATCAATGATACGCTTGTTGTTGGTATCAACGGCGACAGTGGTGCCATCGGGGATGATGGGTTCCATACTGTCGCCCGCTGCCGGGAAACAAAGCACACCTGAACCGTCAGTATTTGCACCGACTTTACGCAGTGTTGCTTTAGAAAAACGGAGCTTAAAGTCGTTGTAATTCTCACTTTGAATGCGTCCGTCGCCGCAGGCAAACTCTATATCCTTCAAAAAAGGTACTTCCACCTCGTCCTTTGATAGTTCTGTCGTGCTATCCCAAGCTGATACGGTGCCCCATTTTGATGTTGGCGGAATACTCGATTCCTGGAGTGATCGAACCACCCTGTCGCTACGCATTGGGCCTTCGCCATTTGCCAACCATTCAGGGCGAATATGGAGTACATTGGAAAGCTCAACAATTTTGGTTGTTTGCGACGCTTTCCCCCCCTCAATCTTCTGTATGGCGGCCTGAGATACGCCAATCATGTCGCCAAGTGCTTTTTGGCTAAGCCCTTGTGCAGCCCTGGCGGTCTTTAATCGTTCTGCAAGTGTCGTTTTCATTCGGTCAATTTACAACCTAAGTTGTAAATCATCAAGCGGATATTAATCGTGCTGACAAAAACCAACGTTATATATAGCTGGTGTGCGAAGAAAATCATAAATACAACCATGGAGACAGCTAAAGTTGTTATATCGCGCGAAAAAACTGTGCGTATGTATGAGATAACATCAAAATAAACGCTATCGCCTGACTATCAAAAATCCTAATAAATGTCAGGCTGTCATAGTATCGTCTTATTCCACCCCCTGATTTGGCTTAAACCTGTGTGTCACTTGATCTAAATCACAATCTGGCCGCAACCATTTTGCTTTTATGGAAATCCCGTTGTGGGAAATATAACCAATAAATTTGTTTTATTATGCATGCGCATGACTGCGTGTCGCGGAGGATGTATGTCTGTAATTCGCACGTGTTTAAGTCTGTTTGGCGGTGATACGGTAATTGTCCGGTGTGCTAATACGTTTGAAGTAAAAATGAGCAATGGTGAACAGGAAACAATGGCTAAAGAGAACCGTTATACGGAGGATTCTATTTGCCGCTATGCGGAAGGTGAAGTGTATTTAACTGTTCCTTATACAGGGGTTTGGGATGTCGTTATTCGAGCGAAGAATGATACCCCTGAGCATTCAATAACCTATTTCCCCGCCTGATGATACCTTGGTTGGTTATATTCTGTTAATAACTTGATAATACGTTGTCGTTATCCAGTAATAAGTATTTGAATATACCAACCCTTCTCTTTATTTTTTGTCTGCATTACTGCACGTGTGAGTTCATCGGTATCTTTCTATTTCGCTTTTCATCTATCATCTTAATTGATGCTTCCAGTTGTTATTATTAATGATTCGAAGGGGTGATAGAGTTTGAATCTTTTGCCATACTCAACATTCGGCCACTTTCTGGCGAGAAAAAGAGCCTTGGTTTACTCACGTTGACCTGGTGTTGCTCTTATTGTGCTCATTGCTGCAATATTTTGGATTTATAGCTAACCTTTTGTCTAATCTGAACATTAATACGGTGGGAGGGGGGAACCCATGAGTCGTGCCCCAATAAGCAAAGATGAAGACAAACGCCTTGCTGCTCTTCGTGAGTATGGAGTTAGAAACGCACTGTTCGATCCGAGTCTGAGCAACCTGATTAGCCTGGCTGCCAACATTTTTAGTGCCCCCATCGTTTTAGTCTCGTTGGTGGAAGCTGAACGTCAATTGTTTGCCGCCAGTGTAGGGGTTCCTTTTTGCGAAACACCACGCGATATCTCTTTTTGCGCCCACACGATCTTGAAGAAAAAGATCATGGTGGTGCCTGATGCACTTAAGGATGTGCGATTCAAAAATAACCCACTGGTTGTAGGAATTCCCTGTATTCGTTTTTATGCAGGGATACCCTTAATTACGCCGTCTGGGCATGCTATTGGCACGTTATGCATTATTGATTTGAAGCCCAGAGCAACATTCACCAAGCGTGATGAGCACAATTTGCAGGATCTGGCGTCATTGGTTATGGACAAGCTGGAAATGCGGCGTCTGGAATTGGCGCGTAAAGCCAGTCAGGTGCGTTTTGAAAATATCGCCAATACCTCGCCTGATACGATTTTGTGCGTTAATGAGAAGGGGATGATTACCTTCTGGAATGCGGCCGCAGAGAAGATGTTGGAATACAGCGACGATGAAATTATCGGTCAAAATATTAATAACATCATACCTGACGCTTTTATCGTGCAGCTTAAGCAACGGGTCACTGACCGTGATTCCCTGATGAAAGGGGTGATGCTGGAACTGAACGTACAAGCCAAAAGTGGTAACCGGGTTCCGGTCGAACTGTCTGTTTCGATGTGGGAAGACAATAACAACATTAGCTATGGCGCGATATTGCGTGATATTACCGAGCGTCGGCGCAACGAAGAGCGACTGTTTTTACTGGCGCACATGGACCCCTTGACGGGGTTGGCAAACCGGACATTATTAACATCAAATTTGGAAACCGCGCTCAAGAATGAACCTGCGGTCTGCATCATGATGGTCGATCTGGATGGGTTTAAGGATGTTAATGACAGTCTGGGGCACTCGAGTGGCGATGATATTTTGGTGCACGTTGCCAAAAAAATAAAAGCAACCGTTCGTTCCGGTGATGTGGTCGCGAGAATGGGTGGAGACGAATTTGCGCTGCTGTTTCCAAGCCTGAATGATAAAAGGGTTGCGGGTAAAATTGCTGAGCAAATTATTCATGAAATTTCTCAGGCAATGGTTATCGACGATCACCAAATCAATATCAGTGCCAGTATTGGTGCGGTGCTGTACCCAGAATATGGCGCGACCGTGCAGGAACTGTTGACCAGTGCAGATTTAGCGTTGTATCAGGCGAAATCTGAAGGCCGGAATTGTTATCGTTTTTTCACGCGCGAACTGCTTGAAGCCTTTCAGGCTAAGCATGCTTTCCAGTTAGAGTTTGTGCGGGCTTATGAGCAGCATGAATTTGAAATGTTCTATCAACCACAGGTAAAACTGGCAACAAATGAGATTGTTGGTGCTGAGGCGCTGTTACGTTGGCGTCACCCAGAGAAAGGGCTACTTGGCCCTGCTGCATTTCTTACCGCACTGGAAAATGGCCCGTGGGCGGAACGAGTAGGGGATTGGATCGTAGAAACGGCCTGTAGGCAGGCCGCAGAGTGGTGTCAGGTCAGCAACAGCTACTTCCGTATTAGTATTAACCTTTTCAGTGCGCAATTTCGTACTGGCATGTTGGCGCAAAAGATTATGGATACCCTCGCTCGTACAGGGTTGTCACCAAGTTCGCTGGAGCTTGAAATCACGGAAAACATCATTCTGCGTTACGATGAAAATATGTTACAGCCATTAAAAACGCTGCAGGATGCGGGAATCGGGATTGCCTTTGACGACTATGGAACGGGCTATGCGTCTCTCAGTATGCTGAAGAACTACCCGGTGACTCGGCTGAAGATCGACCAAACCTTTGTCAGGACTATGTGTGAATCTCCGCCGGATGCAGCGATTGTCAGGGCAATCCTCTATCTTGGGAAAAGTTTCGGTCTGGGTGTGATTGCAGAAGGGGTTGAAACGTTAGAGCAGAGTGAGCGACTGCGAGGCAAAGGGTGTGAAGAAGCTCAGGGATATTTGTTCGGACATCCGATGCCTGCAGAAGAGTTTACCCAGCTACTGAAGTTGAATAAACCAACAGACGTGTAAGCTGTTGTGTTACAGCAATCCTTTCTAAAAGCCTGCGTTTGCTGGTTTTCATTCGCTAACACCGTCTTCGCATTGTTAGCAGACTAAAAAGTGGAATCTGGATCACATTTTTTCTATAGTGCTGGCTCGTAACCCAGTATCGGATGTCCCGTGCACGAAATATTTGAGATGCTCCTTGCGGTTTTTGACCGCGCCGCCTTGATGCTGATTTGCCTGTTCTTCCTGACGAGGACGCACCAGTTCCGGCAATTGCTGCAAAAAGAGCAACATTCGCCGAGAGAGCGGGTGACGGTGACGGCCATTTTTTCACTGTTTGCACTGTTCGGTACCTATTCCGGCATTAATGTTGAAGGATCGCTTGTCAACGTGCGCGTGATTGCGGTGATGTCCGGCGGAATTCTCTTTGGCCCTTGGGTGGGCATCGCGACCGGTATCATTGCAGGAGTGCATCGTTATTTAATTGATATTGATGGCATTACCTCCGTACCTTGCCTGATTACCAGCATCATCGCAGGTACCACTTCTGGCTACATCAATAAAAAAATCAAAAAAGAGCAGCAGTGGAGCATCGGGATTCTGGGCGGAATGCTGTGTGAGTCGTTAACGATGCTGCTGGTTGTGGTATGGGCGACGCCAATCGAGTTAGGGCTGGATATTGTGTCAAAAATTGCGGTGCCGATGATTCTTGGCTCTGTGTGTATTGGCCTGATCGTTTTACTGGTACAGAGCGTGGCGAATGAAAAAGAGGTGATTGCGGCCAGACAAGCCAAACTCGCGCTGGATATTGCACACAAGACACTGCCGTACTTCCGTAATATCAACAGTGATTCGCTGACGGCCATTTGTCGGATCATTCGCACTGAAATTAATGCAGATGCGGTAGCGATAACGAACACGCAGCACATTCAGGCTTACGTGGGGATTGGCGAAGACAAATATAATATCGGGCACGACATTATCAGCCCGATGACGCAGCAGGCGATTCAGGATGGGAAAATTATTATTAAAAATAATGATGAACAGCATTTGACGCCGGAAATCCATTCGATGATTGTCATCCCGCTATGGGAGCACGGGCAGGTGACTGGCACATTGAAAATTTACTACTGCCACGCCCATAAAATTACCTATTCATTACGCGTGATGGCCGTTGGTTTATCACAAATCATGTCAACGCAAATTGAAGTCTCCCGCACCGAACAATTGCGAGATATGGCAAATAAAGCGGAATTGAGAGCGCTGCAAAGTAAAATCAATCCGCACTTTCTTTTTAATGCACTCAATGCGATCTCCTCATCTATTCGTATTAATCCCGATACCGCGCGCCAGTTGGTGATCAACCTGTCTCGCTATTTGCGCTATAACCTCGAACTCAACGACGATGCGCTGATCGATATAAAGAAAGAGCTGTACCAAATTCAAGATTATATCGCGATTGAGCAGGCGCGGTTCGGTGCCAAATTAACGGTGATCTACGATATAGACGACGATTTAGCGTATAAAATTCCCAGCTTATTAATTCAACCGTTGGTAGAAAACGCGATTGTGCATGGTATTCAGCCTTGCAGAGGCAAAGGAACCGTTGTGTTATCCGTGAAAGAGCAGGGCGATAAGCTGCTGGTAGCGGTAAAAGACACGGGCAATGGCATTAGTCAGGAAACGATGGATCGCGTCGCGCGTAACGAATTGCCAGGGAATCGAATTGGTCTGCTGAATGTCCATCATCGGGTGCGTTTACTCTATGGCGATGGTCTGCATATTCGCCGTCTGGAACCTGGGACTGAGATTTATTTCTACATTCCACGAGAAGATAAAACCCCGTCGGCGTTGCCGGATGCCGTGCTGGTGCCGTCGTCGACCTATTCTGCTGCTGAACACAGAGGAGGCAACCCATGAAAGCCATTATTGTTGAAGATGAGTTCCTCGCACAGCAGGAGCTGAGTTACCTTATCGAACAGCATAGTGATATTACGATTGCGGCAACATTCGATGACGGGCTGGATGTACTGAAATACCTGCAACATAACGACGTCGATGCAATCTTCTTAGATATTAATATTCCGTCGTTAGATGGTGTATGGTTGGCGCAAAATATCAGCAAATTTGCGCATAAGCCTTACATCATTTTTATTACGGCGTACAAAGAACATGCGGTCGAGGCGTTTGAAGTCGAGGCTTTCGATTACATTCTCAAGCCGTATCATGAATCGCGCATCATCACGATGCTGCGTAAACTGGAAACGACCTGGCAACAGCGGCAAATGGCACCCGCTGTTGAAACGGGCGCGCAGGTAGGGGCACCGAGAGGCGCACAGCAAACGATTAATTTGATGAAAGACGAACGGATTATCGTCACGGATATTAATAATATCTACTACGCTGCTGCGCAGGAAAAAGTCACGCTGGTTTATACCCGGCGTGAGGAATTCATCATGCCGATGAATATTACGGAGTTTTGTCATCGCTTGCCGGAAGAGTATTTCTTCCGTTGCCATCGCTCTTACTGCGTCAACCTGACGAAAATCCGTGAAATTGTCCCCTGGTTTAACAATACCTATATCTTGCGATTGAACGATCTGGATTTTGAAGTCCCGGTAAGCCGAAGCAAGATAAAGGCGTTCAGGTCATTGATGCGTCTTTAACGGCATTTCATTCCGCGTTTCAGGCATCTCATTCCCTATTCGATCAACCATTGTCAGCCCGCTTGTATACTAGCCTCAGCCCATAAGCTGACAGTGTTTTGATGGATTTTCTCTTCTCCACATCAGCTTATATTTTTTAGCGTGCCGAGCGAATCGGACCAATTTTGATGTAGGGGAAAACCCATGAATACTAAACCTGTTAATCGGGGAGTCATTGTCCTCGGTACGATTATCACCCAAATGGGACTCGGCACGATTTACACCTGGAGTTTATTCAACCAGCCTCTGGTGGATAAATTTGGTTGGGCGTTGAGCTCTGTGGCGACGACGTTTTCAATTACCAGTTTCTGCCTGGCATTTGCCACACTGTTTGCTGGTAAATTTCAGGAGCGTATTGGCCTGCGCCGCTTAACCATGATCGCTGGTATTGCTCTGGGTGCCGGTCTAATGGCCAGCGCGGTGAGTCCGTCGCTGACGTTGATTTATCTGCTGATGGGGGTTGTTGTCGGTTTTGCTGACGGCACGGCTTATATCACGACGTTGTCTAATTTGATCAAATGGTTCCCTAACCGTAAAGGGCTGATAGCGGGTGTTTCAGTTGGCGCATTTGGTACCGGAAGCCTGTTGTTTAAATATGTAAACAGCTTTTTGATTGTGGAAGTCGGTGTCTCAGAAGCCTTTTTCTACTGGGGGATTATTGTTATGGCGATGATTCTGGTCGGGAGTTCATTGCTGAAAGAGCCTGCTACGGTGCCCGTACAGCAGGCTGCGGTTCAGGGAGCGTCGCGTGATTTCTCGCTGGCCGAGATGTTGGCAACCAAAGAATCGTATATGCTGTTTATTATCTTCTTCACCGCATGCATGAGTGGCCTGTATTTGATCGGCATTGTGAAAGATATTGGTGTGCAAATGGCCGGAATGGATATGGCGACGGCGGCCAATGCTGTGTCTGCGATTGCGATTTTTAATACCGTTGGGCGTATTGTGCTTGGTGCACTTTCCGATAATGTCGGGCGTATGCGAGTGATTAGCTTTACGCTGTTTGTCACTATTCTTGCGGTGTCAGTCATGACCTTTCTGCCGCTTAGTCCAATTCTGTTCTTTATCTGTGTCAGCGCGATTGCCTTCTGTTTTGGTGGCAATATCACGGTATTTCCGGCGATTGTCGGTGACTTCTTTGGTCTGAAAAATCACAGCAAAAACTATGGCGTGATTTATCAGGGGTTCGGTATCGGTGCGCTGTCTGGCTCGTTTATCGCCGCACAGTTAGGGGGCTTCCAGGCCACCTTTATGGCAATCATCATTATGTCTGCCGTCTCGCTGCTGATTACCCTGTGGATTACTCCCCCTAAATACCAACCTGTTACTGACGCAATGCGTGCGGACATGGCACATGCACAAAGTTAATAACATCCCACGCTAACAGAATATCGCGCTGGGCTGGCACATGCTGCCCAGCGTGACGTTTTTCCTCTTATTATCCCTGCAAAATACCTGCTCTTCATCTGCTGAAATATCGCGATACAGTTCACCACTTTCACCGTCATCCATGTATCACAGGCGAACTCTAGCGCCGTTAAGTGATACCCGTGCCTTAGTCGATCCTGACGCCGTATAGGGGGGGGGGGCACTCATCCGTGCTGGCGTTGGGGTGATTCAGGTCGATCACACTGCCGCATTTATCGATTTTTAGTCAACGCTATTACGCTGAGCTATCGGGGTCACCAGCAAGCAGGATGCCGCTTTCCTTTTGAAAAATGTAAAGTTATGTGGATTTAGTAACTGAAAAGTTAAGAATACTTGAAAATACCACGACAACCCATACGATGTAGGTGTTGTAAACTTTATTTTTCTGCGAGAGGAAATCAGACCTTTATGATGCGTATTGCGCTTTTCCTGATCACCAACCTGGCGGTGATGTTGGTTTTCGGGCTGGTACTCAGCCTGACGGGAATTCAGTCCAGCAGTGTCCAGGGCTTAATGATTATGGCTGGGCTGTTTGGCTTTGGCGGTGCGTTTGTTTCACTGCTGATGTCTAAATGGATGGCGTTGCGGTCCGTTGGCGGTGAGGTCATTGAACAACCACGTAACGAAACCGAACGGTGGTTGGTGGAAACCGTTCGTTCACAGTCACAGCTGGCTGGGATCGCGATGCCACAGGTGGCTATTTACCATGCGCCAGACATCAATGCGTTTGCGACGGGAGCGCGTCGTGATGCTTCTCTGGTGGCGGTGAGCACGGGTTTGCTGCAAAACATGAGTCGTGACGAGGCCGAAGCGGTTATCGCGCATGAAATTAGTCATATCGCGAATGGCGACATGGTAACGATGACGCTGGTTCAGGGGGTAGTAAACACCTTCGTTATCTTTATCTCTCGCCTGATTGCTCAGGTCGTTTCTGGTTTTCTGTCCGGCAATCGTGATGAAGGCGAAAGCAGTAACGGCAATCCGCTGGTTTATTTTGCCGTCGCGACCGTGCTGGAACTGGTGTTTGGTATTCTTGCCAGCATTATTACCATGTGGTTCTCACGCTATCGTGAATTCCATGCGGATGCCGGTTCTGCCAAGCTGGTGGGGCGTGAAAAAATGATCGCGGCACTGCAACGCTTGAAGACCAGCTACGAACCACAGGAAGAGGGCAGCATGATGGCTTTCTGCATTAACGGAAAATCGAAATCCTTCAGCGAGCTATTCATGTCACACCCGCCGCTGGATAAGCGCATCGAAGCGCTCCGATCCGGTGAGTACCTGAAGTAATTCACGCTAGTTTCTTCCCAAAGGCCCATTCGGGCCTTTGTTATTTCTGCGTTTATTGATTCATCGCTCCTGCTCTTTATCTGTCCGAATGTTTTCATTAGATCTGAAACAGGTGGTGAAAATATGAAGAATGTTTTATAAAATAAAACCACGATCACGGAAAAATGAAACATTGTTTCTATAATGTCGATATAACAGGCGTCTCGCGTGAGATTGGTGGCCTGATTTTTGAACAACCAGTGTCGGCGTGACCGACTAGCTGGGCGAGCTGAATGTCAGGTTATCGGAGAGTATGCGCGTGTGGCGTCAGATTCTTCATGATAAGTTCTAAGGATTTACGGATGGCCAAAGGTAACAAGATCCCCCTAACGTTCCATACCTATCAGGATTCAGCAACTGGCACCGAAGTTGTGCGTTTAACCCCGCCCGATGTTATCTGCCACCGCAACTATTTCTACCAGAAATGTTTCTTCAATGATGGCAGCAAACTGCTGTTTGGTGCAGCATTTGATGGTCCATGGAATTACTATCTGCTGGATTTAAAAGCGCAGAACGCCACGCAGTTGACGGAAGGCAAGGGCGACAACACCTTCGGTGGTTTCCTGTCCCCGAATGACGATGCACTGTATTACGTTAAAAACACCTGCAATCTGATGCGCGTCGATCTGGCTACACTGGAAGAGAAAACCATTTATCAGGTGCCTGACGATTGGGTCGGCTACGGTACTTGGGTTGCCAATTCCGATTGCACTAAAATGGTCGGTATTGAGATTAAAAAAGAAGACTGGAAACCACTGACCGATTGGAAAAAATTCCAGGAGTTCTATTTCACTAATCCTTGTTGCCGTCTGATTCGCGTCGATTTAGTCACCGGCGAAGCGGAGACGATTCTTCAGGAAAATCAGTGGTTGGGTCACCCAATCTACCGTCCAGGAGATGACAATACGGTCGCTTTCTGCCATGAAGGTCCACACGATTTGGTTGATGCCCGTATGTGGTTTATCAACGAAGACGGTACCAACATGCGTAAAGTGAAAGAACATGCTGAAGGCGAAAGCTGTACCCACGAATTCTGGGTGCCAGATGGTTCTGCGATGATTTATGTCTCTTACCTTAAAGATGATACCAACCGCTATATCCGCAGCATCGATCCCGTTACGCTGGAAGATCGTCAACTGCGTATCATGCCGCCATGTTCTCACCTGATGAGTAACTATGATGGCACTCTGTTGGTGGGGGATGGTTCCGATGCGCCAGTCGATGTACAGGATGACGGCGGTTACAAAATTGAAAACGATCCGTTCCTGTATGTTTTCAACCTGAAAACCGGCAAAGAACACCGTATTGCGCAACACAATACATCCTGGGAAGTGTTGGAAGGCGACCGTCAGGTCACCCACCCACACCCTTCTTTCACGCCGGATAATAAACAAGTCCTGTTTACTTCTGACGTAGATGGAAAGCCTGCACTGTATCTGGCGAAGATTCCTGATTCAGTCTGGCACTAATAATATTAATAATATTAATAATACTAATAATACTAATAAATCCGCGTCACATTTTATGGCGCGGATTATTTTAAAATATTTACTTACATATTATTTTATTTTATTAAGTCTCTGACGCGGTTATTTCTCAAACTTAACTTGATTATCGTTATTGCGCCATTGCCATAATCAAAGCGTTCCCTTTATACTAAAACCATTGTTCTATTTTTTTTAAAACAAAAAAAACTGAGTAGGGTAACCACAAAAATGGCTAGTGCAGATTTAGATAAACAACCCGATTCCGTGTCGTCCGTTTTAAAGGTTTTTGGTATTTTGCAGGCATTAGGTGAAGAGAGAGAAATTGGTATTACCGAGCTTTCTCAGCGCGTCATGATGTCCAAGAGTACCGTTTACCGCTTCTTGCAGACGATGAAATCCCTGGGCTATGTGGCGCAGGAAGGTGAATCGGAGAAATATTCGCTGACGCTCAAGTTATTTGAACTTGGGGCAAAAGCATTACAGAACGTAGATTTAATCCGCAGTGCGGATATACAGATGCGTGAATTGTCTGCTCTGACGAGAGAAACGATCCACTTAGGCGCACTGGATGAAGACGGCATCGTTTATATCCACAAAATTGATTCGATGTATAACCTGCGCATGTATTCGCGTATCGGTCGCCGTAATCCCCTGCACAGTACCGCAATTGGTAAAGTGCTATTGGCATGGCGCGATCGTGGCGAAGTGGAAGAGGTTCTATCGACTGTCGAATTCACTCGCAGTACACCACACACGTTGTGTTCTGCTGAAGACCTTCTTAATCAATTGGATGTCGTGCGCGAGCAAGGCTACGGCGAAGATAACGAAGAGCAGGAAGAAGGACTACGTTGCATCGCTGTTCCGGTATTCGATCGCTTTGGTGTGGTGATTGCTGGCCTCAGTATTTCTTTCCCAACAATTCGTTTTTCAGAAGAAAATAAACACGAATATGTCGCGACGTTGCACACCGCAGCCAGAAATATCTCTGAGCAGATGGGCTACCACGATTATCCTTTCTGATATCCCTTATCGCTTGCTAAGCCTGTCCTTGCCGACAGGCTTTTTTATGGCGTGCCGTCGCAAGCGACGTTGAAAAACGTTCCCCACGTTTTTTTATTTTTGCACCAAGACGATAACGATGTACATCAACATGCTGTGGATAACGGACTGCGTCGGGTATCGAATTTGGCTACGCCCTGATGTTAAGATAGCCCGTAGATGTCTGTCTAAGTAGCGATAAGTGGAGTCGTTGTGAACATATTAGAAGTGGTTTTCATCTTGTTGGTTGTGCTACTGGCCGCACTGGTCTGGTTTTTTGTCAATCGTGCGAGCGTCAGAGCGAATGAGCAAGTGAAATTGTTGCAAGAGATCGTAGAGCAGCAACGCCAGCAGTTAGCGTTATTGAAAAGATTGTTGCCTCAGAATGTAGAGAAAAGCGAACCGGAAGCGCTTGTCGCCGAACTTGGTCGTGATGATGATGTGGAGTTAACGTTTAAAAATGTCATTCCCGAACGTTAATAGTCCAATCACTGTGTAGCGCTTAAATACATTTCTTTTGTCTGTTTGCACCTGCTTTCATGCGGATGCCGCAAACAGGCACTGTTATAAAATGAAGAAAGCTTTACAGGAAGCACAAAAACAACATGGCAAACCATCAAAAAAATATAGCAAACGATCAACAGGAATTGGTTCTAAAACGAGGGCTAAAAAATCGGCATATTCAGTTGATAGCGCTGGGGGGGGCCATCGGTACTGGGCTATTTTTAGGGATATCGCAGACTATTCAAATGGCTGGCCCGTCCGTTCTATTGGGCTATGCGATCGCTGGCATGATTGCGTTTCTGATTATGCGGCAACTGGGTGAGATGGTAGTGGAAGAACCAGTAGCGGGTTCATTCAGCCATTTTGCCTTTAAATACTGGGGCGATTTTGCGGGTTTCCTCGCGGGTTGGAACTACTGGGCGATGTTTATTCTGGTAGGAATGGCGGAGTTGACCGCCGTGGGGATTTATATCCAATACTGGTGGCCTGAGACGCCAACCTGGTTGTCTGCGGCGATCTTTTTTGTGCTGATCAACCTGATCAATCTCGTTAATGTACGGATGTTTGGGGAAACGGAATTTTGGTTCGCCATTATCAAAGTCCTTGCCATCGTCGGAATGATTGTCTTTGGCAGTTGGCTGTTGCTGAGTGGTAATGGTGGCGAAACGGCGACGGTTCGTAATTTATGGATTCATGGCGGATTCATGCCGAATGGCGCAAGCGGCTTGATCATGGCGATGGCGGTGATCATGTTTTCATTCGGTGGCCTGGAATTGGTGGGGATCACGGCCGCAGAAGCGGCCGATCCGAAACGTTCTATCCCTCAGGCGACTAATCAGGTGGTGTACCGCATCCTGATTTTCTATATCGGCGCGCTGTCTATTTTGTTGTCACTCTACCCGTGGGGGAATGTCGTCGGCGGCGGTAGTCCATTTGTCCTGATTTTCCATGCCCTTAACAGTAACATAGTGGCGAACGTGCTCAACATCGTGGTACTGACGGCGGCGCTATCCGTATATAACAGCGGCGTATACTGCAATAGCCGGATGCTGTACGGTTTGGCAAAACAGGGAAATGCGCCAGCGTCTTTGGCTAAGGTGAATGCGCGCGGTGTGCCCGTTCGCTCTATCGCGCTGTCGGCGCTGGCGACCTCACTCGGCGTAGCGATTAACTACCTGATGCCGGGCAAAGCCTTTGAGCTGCTGATGGCGTTGGTGGTGTCCACGCTGGTGATTAACTGGATCATGATCTGTTTTGCCCACCTGCGTTTTCGTCAGGCGATGATAGCGAAGGGCGTTGTGCCTGCGTTTAAAGCTTTCTGGTATCCGTGGAGTAACTATCTGTGTCTGGCGTTTCTGGCGGGGATATTGGTGATTATGCTGCTATCGCCAGAGATTCGCATCTCGGTCGTGTTAATTCCGTTCTGGATTGCCGTTATTTGGCTTGGTTTCCGCTTTTCCCGCAAAAATAATGCAGCACTGAAGTCGGCACAGACACCGTAACGATTTTCTGGCCTGCTCATTACGATACCAAGATGAGCAGGCTACCATCCGGCTTTAACACCCAAGTTATAAGGTGTATTATTGCCCCGACGTTATTCATGTCACGCTAATGCGCACCTGTAGTGTTCGCATCATGTGTATATATTTCACAGAGTACAGAGAAATAGCATGGGTAACACTTTTGATTTTCAATTGATATGCGATTTTTTGCATGTGAGCTTTCGTGTGGCTCACCACTGTAAATAAGGGAATTATAATGCCAGTTATCACCCTTCCTGATGGAAGTCAGCGTCATTACGACCACGCCGTTTCTCCCCTCGATGTTGCACTTGATATTGGTCCCGGTCTGGCAAAAGCCTGTATTGCCGGACGTGTCAATGGCGAGCTGGTTGATGCCAGCGATAAAATCGATACCGATGCGCAGTTAGCCATCATTACTGCCAAAGATGAAGCCGGTCTGGAGATTATTCGCCACTCCTGTGCGCACCTGCTGGGTCATGCGATCAAGCAACTGTGGCCAAATACCAAAATGGCGATTGGCCCGGTTATCGATAACGGTTTTTACTATGACGTTGACATCGACCGAACCCTGACTCAGGAAGACGTTGAGCTGCTCGAAAAGCGTATGCACGAGCTCGCTGACACTGACTATGACGTAATCAAGAAAAAAGTCAGTTGGCAGGAAGCGCGCGACGCGTTCGCTGCGCGCGGTGAGACCTACAAAATTGCGATTCTGGACGAGAACATCAGCCACGACGATCGTCCAGGTCTGTATCACCATGAAGAATACGTCGATATGTGCCGTGGTCCGCACGTCCCGAATATGCGTTTCTGCCATCATTTCAAATTGCAGAAAACCTCTGGTGCATACTGGCGCGGCGACAGCAAAAACAAAATGCTGCAACGCATCTACGGCACCGCATGGGCGGATAAAAAGCAGTTGGCTTCTTACCTGCAACGTCTTGAAGAAGCCTCTAAGCGTGATCACCGTAAAATCGGTAAACAACTTGACCTGTATCATATGCAGGAAGAAGCGCCGGGTATGGTGTTCTGGCACAACGACGGCTGGACGATCTTCCGTGAATTGGAAGCGTTTGTGCGCATGAAACTGAAGTCGTACCAGTACCAGGAAGTGAAAGGTCCATTCATGATGGATCGCGTGATGTGGGAAAAAACCGGTCACTGGGAAAACTACAAAGAAGCAATGTTCACGACGTCATCAGAAAACCGTGAATACTGCATCAAGCCGATGAACTGTCCGGGCCATGTACAGATTTTCAATCAGGGATTGAAATCCTATCGCGATTTGCCGCTGCGTATGGCTGAATTCGGTAGTTGCCATCGTAATGAACCGTCAGGCTCTCTGCATGGTTTAATGCGTGTGCGCGGCTTCACTCAGGATGATGCACACATCTTCTGTACGGAAGAGCAGGTTCGTGATGAAGTGAACAGCTGCATCAAGATGGTGTATGACATGTACAGTACCTTCGGTTTTGAAAAAATCGTAGTGAAACTGTCTACGCGTCCTGAAAAACGCATTGGTAGCGATGAGATGTGGGATCGCGCTGAAGCCGATCTGGCAGCCGCGTTGACTGAAAATAACATTGAATTTGCTTATCAACCGGGTGAAGGGGCGTTCTATGGCCCAAAAATTGAATTTACCTTGCATGACTGTTTGGATCGCGCGTGGCAGTGTGGTACGGTGCAGCTCGACTTTTCATTACCGGGTCGTCTGAACGCATCTTACGTTGGTGAAAGCAATGAACGTCAGGTGCCGGTTATGATTCACCGGGCTATTTTGGGTTCAATGGAGCGTTTCATCGGTATTTTGACCGAAGAATTCGCTGGTTTCTTCCCAACCTGGTTAGCGCCGGTTCAAGTGGTGATTATGAATATCACCGATAGCCAGTCTGATTATGTCAACGAATTGACCCAAAAATTGCAAGAAGCGGGCATTCGTGTGAAAGCAGACTTGAGAAATGAGAAAATAGGCTTTAAAATCCGCGAACACACTTTACGACGCGTTCCCTATATGCTGGTTTGTGGCGACAAAGAGGTCGAGGCAGGAAAAGTTGCTGTCCGTACTCGTCGTGGTAAAGACCTGGGGAGCCTGGATGTCAGTGAAGTTATCAGCAAGCTGCTGCAAGAGATTCGCAGCCGTAGTCTTCATCAATTGGAGGTATAGGTATTAAAGGCGGAAAACGAGTTCAACCGGCGCGTCCTAATCGCATCAACAGAGAGATTCGCGCACATGAGGTACGCCTGTCAGGCGTCGAAGGCGAACAGCTGGGCATCGTAAGTCTAAATGAAGCATTAGAAAAAGCCGAAGAAGCAGGTGTTGATTTAGTTGAAATCAGTCCGAACGCCGAGCCGCCGGTTTGCCGAATTATGGATTACGGCAAGTTCCTTTATGAGAAGAGTAAAGCCACAAAGGAACAGAAGAAAAAACAAAAAGTTATTCAGGTCAAGGAAATCAAATTCCGGCCTGGTACCGATGATGGCGACTATCAGGTCAAACTACGCAACCTGATTCGCTTTCTTGAAGATGGTGACAAAGCTAAAATCACACTGCGTTTCCGCGGTCGTGAAATGGCGCACCAACAGATTGGTATCGAAGTGCTTAACCGCGTTCGTGACGATCTGAGTGAACTGGCAGTCGTCGAATCCTTCCCATCGAAGATCGAAGGCCGCCAGATGATCATGGTGCTAGCACCGAAGAAGAAACAGTAAGGCATTCAAGTAGCAAGACCGTACAACCGTTGTGTTGTACGGCTTTGTTCGCCTTGTCTGATTCGTTTTATTAACAATGCGAAGTGGAAATAACAATGCCAAAGATTAAAACAGTACGTGGCGCCGCTAAACGCTTTAAAAAAACCGCAGGCGGTGGTTTTAAGCGTAAGCATGCTAACCTGCGTCATATTCTGACCAAAAAGTCAACTAAGCGTAAACGTCACCTGCGTCCGAAGGGTCTGGTCTCCAAAGGGGATCTGGGTCTTGTCATCGCTTGTCTGCCATACGCATAAGTAACCTTTTTTTAATTCAGAATAAGACTTTAGGAGAGAGCATATGGCTCGCGTAAAACGTGGTGTAGTTGCCCGTGCACGTCACAAGAAAATATTGAAACAAGCGAAAGGTTACTACGGTGCCCGTTCGCGTGTTTATCGTGTTGCCTTCCAGGCAGTAATCAAAGCTGGTCAATACGCTTACCGCGACCGTCGTCAACGTAAACGTCAATTCCGCCAACTGTGGATTGCACGTATCAATGCGGCAGCTCGTCAAAACGGTTTGTCTTACAGCAAATTCATCAACGGCCTGAAAAAAGCTTCTGTTGAAATTGATCGTAAGATTCTGGCCGATATCGCAGTATTCGATAAGTTAGCGTTCAGTGCGCTGGTCGAAAAAGCGAAAGTGGCACTGGCGTAAGTCAGTTGAAAGAGGGAGCTTTGGCTCCCTCTTTTCGTCAAGCGCCACAGTTTTCGGTATTTACAATACCATTTGTTATTTACACGGCTTTTTGTGATTCTCAAAACAAGGTAACGCAAGTATGAACGCTGCTATTTTCCGTTTCTTTTTTTACTTTAGCGCCTGAACTCAGGGGGCTTTGCGCGTAAGAAAAGAAACGAAAAGTAGCGCTTAAGCCTCCCTTAGGGAGGCTTTTTTATTTATAATTATCGGTTTTTACTCTCGTTTTAGTAAAACGACATTCTTCAATCATGACCGTTGGCCACATAGGCAGAAAAAGAGGAACACAATGCCACATCTCGCAGAGCTGGTTGCCAAAGCCAGAACAGCTATAGAAGAGGCTCAGGATGTTGCCGCACTAGAAAATGTGCGTGTCGAATATCTGGGCAAAAAAGGTCACTTAACCCTTCAGATGACCTCGCTGCGCGAGTTGCCG
This sequence comes from Pectobacterium araliae, assembly GCF_037076465.1. Classification (NCBI taxonomy): domain Bacteria; kingdom Pseudomonadati; phylum Pseudomonadota; class Gammaproteobacteria; order Enterobacterales; family Pectobacteriaceae; genus Pectobacterium; species Pectobacterium araliae. Next base: position 2,131,071 of record NZ_AP028908.1, read on the forward strand.
GCTGAAGAACGTCCTGCGGCTGGTGCTGTCATTAACCAGGCTAAGCAAGACGTTCAGGACGCGCTGAATACCCGTAAGCAAATGCTGGAATCCGCTGAGTTAAATGCACGTCTGGCACAAGAAACCATTGATGTCTCTCTGCCGGGCCGCACCATTGAAAATGGTGGTTTGCATCCGGTGACGCGCACCATCGATCGCATCGAAACCTTTTTCGGCGAGCTGGGTTTTTCAGTCGTAACCGGGCCAGAAATCGAAGACGACTATCACAACTTTGATGCGCTGAATATTCCAGGGCATCACCCTGCGCGTGCTGACCACGACACGTTCTGGTTTGATGCAACACGTCTGCTGCGTACACAGACTTCAGGCGTTCAGATCCGCACGATGGAAAAGCAGCAACCGCCTATCCGTATCATCGCGCCGGGCCGTGTTTATCGTAACGATTACGATCAGACCCACACGCCGATGTTTCATCAGATGGAAGGGCTGATCGTCGATAAAGACATCAGTTTCACCAATCTGAAAGGCACGCTGCATGATTTCCTGCGTAATTTCTTTGAGGAAGATTTACAGGTTCGCTTCCGCCCGTCTTATTTCCCGTTTACTGAGCCGTCCGCAGAAGTGGATGTGATGGGTAAAAACGGTAAATGGCTGGAAGTGTTGGGTTGTGGCATGGTGCACCCGAACGTCCTGCGTAATGTCGGTATCGATCCGGAAGTCTATTCTGGTTTCGCATTTGGTATGGGCATGGAGCGTCTGACGATGCTGCGCTATGGCGTGACCGATCTGCGTGCATTCTTCGAAAACGATCTGCGTTTCCTCAAACAGTTTAAGTAAGGCGGGTATACATCATGAAATTCAGTGAACTCTGGTTACGCGAGTGGGTAAACCCGGCGGTTGACAGTGAAACGCTATCCGAACAAATCACGATGGCTGGGCTGGAAGTGGATGGCGTTGAACCTGTTGCTGGCGCATTCCACGGTGTGGTTGTCGGTGAAGTGGTTGAATGTGGGCAGCACCCGAATGCAGATAAACTGCGTGTGACAAAAGTAAATGTTGGTGGCGATCGCCTGCTGGACATCGTTTGCGGTGCGCCGAACTGCCGTCAGGGGCTGAAAGTGGCGGTGGCGACGGTAGGTGCCGTGTTGCCAGGCGATTTCAAAATCAAAGCCGCCAAACTGCGTGGCGAGCCGTCTGAAGGTATGCTGTGTTCATTTTCCGAATTGGGCATTTCCGACGATCATGATGGCATCATTGAATTGCCAACGGATGCACCGATCGGCACGGACATTCGTGACTATTTGGCGTTAGATGATAACGCAATTGAAATCAGCGTGACGCCAAACCGTGCTGATTGCTTAGGCATCATCGGTGTGGCGCGTGATGTGGCGGTGTTGAATCAGCTGGTATTGAATGAACCGACGATTGAGCCGGTTGCCGCGACGATTCAGGATACCTTCCCGATTCAGGTCGATGCGCCTCAGGCATGCCCGCGTTATTTAGGCCGTGTGGTGAAAGGTATCAATGTTAAGGCGGCAACGCCGCTGTGGATGCGTGAAAAGCTGCGCCGTTGTGGTATTCGCTCTATCGATCCGGTGGTTGATGTGACCAACTACATTCTGTTGGAGCTCGGCCAGCCGATGCACGCATTCGATCTTGACCGTCTCAACGGCGGCATTATTGTGCGCATGGCGGAAGAGGGCGAAACGCTGACGCTGCTGGATGGTAACGAAGCGAAGCTGCACGCCGATACGCTGGTTATTGCTGACCAACAGCGTGCACTGGCGATGGGCGGTATCTTTGGCGGTGAACATTCTGGCGTCAACCAAGAAACGCAAAACGTTCTGCTGGAATGTGCCTATTTTAACCCGCTGTCAATTACCGGGCGTGCACGTCGCCATGGTTTGCACACCGATGCCTCTCACCGTTACGAGCGTGGCGTTGATCCGGCGTTGCAACACAAAGCCATTGAACGTGCCACTCGTTTGCTGATCGATATCTGTGGTGGTGAAGCAGGCCCGGTCGTTGATGTCACGAGTGATGCTAATTTGCCAACGCGCGCAACAATTACGCTGCGTCGTGAGAAGTTGGATCGTCTGATTGGCCATGTGATTGCCGATGAGCAGGTAAGCGATATCCTGCAACGACTGGGCTGTCGTGTGGTGAAAACCGACACCGGCTGGCAGGCGTCTGCGCCGAGCTGGCGCTTCGACATGGAAATTGAAGAAGATCTGGTTGAAGAAGTCGCGCGTATTTACGGCTACAACAACATTCCGAATATTCCTACTCAGGCTCCATTGATCATGACCGCGCATCGCGAAGCGTCATTGTCATTGAAGCGTGTGAAGACATTATTAGTCGATCACGGCTATCAGGAAGCAATTACTTACAGTTTTGTTGACCCGAAAATCCAGGGGTTAATCCACCCTGATGAAACCTCATTGAGCCTGCCGAGCCCGATTTCAGCAGAGATGTCGGTGATGCGTTTATCACTGTGGAGTGGCTTACTGAGCGCCGCGGTGTATAACCAAAACCGTCAACAAAGCCGCCTGCGTCTGTTTGAAAGTGGTCTGCGTTTTGTACCGGATACCCGTGCTGACTTGGGTATTCGCCAAGATTTGATGCTGGCGGGTGTGATTACCGGTACACGTTATGAAGAACATTGGGATCTGGCGCGTCAGGCCGTTGACTTCTATGATTTAAAAGGCGATTTGGAGGCGGTACTGGCATTGACGGGCAAATTGTCTGAGGTTGAATTCAAAGCCGAAAATAATCCAGCATTGCATCCGGGACAAAGTGCTGCTATTTATCTGTGCGGGGAACGCATTGGATTTATTGGCGTTATTCACCCAGAACTGGAGCGCAAGTTGGATCTCAACGGGCGCACCGTGGTGTTCGAATTGTTGTGGGATAAGGTCGCAGACCGCGTATTACCTGATGCGAACGAGATTTCCCGCTTCCCTGCGAACCGTCGTGATATTGCCGTTGTGGTCGCTGAAAATGTCCCTGCGGGTGATATTTTGGCCGAGTGTAAGAAAGTTGGCGCAAATCAGTTAGTTGGCGTAAACTTATTCGATGTGTACCGAGGGAAGGGCGTAGCGGAAGGTTATAAGAGTCTGGCTATTAGCCTGACCTTGCAAGATACCACGCGTACACTGGCAGAAGAGGAAATTGCTGCTACCGTTGCTGAGTGCGTAGCAGCATTAAAACAGCGATTCCAAGCATCCTTGAGGGATTGAACCTATGGCGCTTACTAAAGCTGAAATGTCAGAATACCTGTTTGAGAAGCTCGGGCTGAGCAAACGGGATGCTAAAGACCTGGTCGAGCTATTTTTTGAAGAAGTTCGTCGCGCTTTGGAAAATGGCGAGCAGGTCAAGTTGTCAGGTTTTGGCAATTTTGATTTACGAGACAAGAACCAACGTCCTGGACGTAACCCAAAAACTGGCGAAGATATTCCGATTACGGCGCGCCGTGTGGTTACGTTCCGTCCGGGGCAAAAGCTGAAAAGCAGGGTAGAGAACGCCTCTCCCAAAGAGTAACAGTGTCACTCAAAAAGGCCGCGCAAGCGGCCTTTTCCTCTCTTATTCGCTGTATCTATTTTAACGTCATCTACTTTAACGTCAGGTCGGTATCTGTCGGCTCGATCGGCTGCGAACCTAAAGCGGTCGCCCGTCCAGTTGACGCTTTGGGTGATGTCTCTTTTTGGGGGTAATCTGGCACGGGTCGATGATCGTCAATTAAATGGCGTATCGCCAAAATAGGGTGGCGCAGCAACATCCGTGGCCCTGACCAGCGCATAATCGCTTTAATCGCTTCACGTCTGGCGGGCTGATAGCAGTGAATAGGACAGTGCTTACACGCAGGTTTATCTTCACCAAAATGACAGCGTTCCAGACGCCTGATGGCGTAATTGAATAGGTCTTTATACTGCGCGCTGTCGTCGGTTTCTGGGTGGTGCTTTTCATACAATGCGATCATCAACCCGACGGTACGTATCTCCCGCTGTCGGTATTTTCCCAAGGTTTTTCTCGCCATGAGCGTCATATCCTGATGAAATTATAATAGATGTATTTTAAATGCAATTTATGGCAGGGGAAACCGCTTAAGTCACATCAACGTGTAAAAGGCTGAGAGAGAAAAAGGCGAGGAGAACCCTCGCCGAAAAAAAGAAGGTATCAGGCCTGACCGAATTGTGCCTGATGCAACGTCGCATAAATGCCACTTTGTTCCAGCAACGCGTGATGGCTACCTTGCTCAATGATGCTGCCATTATCCACCACTACAATACGCCCCGCGTTTTGTATGGTTGCTAGCCGATGCGCGATAATCAACGTAGTACGCCCTGCGGAGAGTTCGCTGAGCGACTGCTGTATAGCCTGCTCCGTCGCGGTATCTAGTGCGGACGTCGCCTCGTCAAGAATCAGAATTGGCGGATTTTTCAGGAAAATTCGCGCGATAGACAAACGCTGCTTTTGCCCGCCGGACAGCTTGACGCCGCGTTCGCCGACCACGGTATCCAGCCCTTCAGGCAGATTGTCGATCAGCTCATCTAATCTGGCCCGTTGTGCGGCCTCCATGATTTCGTCATCGCTGGCACCCAGTTTGCCGTAGGCGATGTTTTCCCGGATGGTGCCGCCGAACAGGAAGACATCCTGCTGTACGATGCCGATTTGACTACGTAGCGACGCCTGGGTCATCTGGCGGATATCCATACCGTCAATGGTGATGGCTCCGCTGGTTAAATCGTAGAAGCGGGGAAGCAGGGAACAGAGCGTAGTTTTGCCCGCACCAGACGGGCCAACAAACGCCACGGTTTCTCCTGCGCGAATCGACAGGTCGATATTGCGCAGAATCGGACGATCGTCGGAATAACCAAAGCTCACCTGATTAAAGCGGATATCACCTTTCAGCGGCCCGGCATCATGCGCATCAGGGGCATCGGCAATCTCGGGAACGGTGTCGATCAGTTGAGTAAAGCGCTTGAATCCCGCAATGCCCTTGGGATAGCTCTCCAGCACAGAGGTAATTTTGGCCACGGGACGAAAGAAAACTTCGATCAGCAGCAGAAACCCGATAAAACCACCATAGGTAAGCTCGCCTTGAATAACATACCAAATGCCAGCCAGCATCACGATAAGCTGTATCAGGCGCGTGCTGAGGTAACTGAGCGTCATACTGGCGGTCATGATGCGGTATGCCTGCAATTTAGTTCGGCGATAGTTTTCGTTGTCGTTAGAGAACAGTTTCTTCTCATAGGCTTCATTAGCGAAAGCTTTAACGACACGGATACCGCCCACGCTCTCTTCAATGCGGGCGTTGAAGTTGCCTACCTGACCGAAGAGTTGGCGCCAGGTTTCTGTCATTCGTGCGCCATAGCGGCTGACGAGATATCCCATGAAAGGCACGATAATAATCGTCAGCAGCGCCAGGTTCAGGTGAACCGTTGCCATCAGAATAAATGCGCCAATAAAGGTCATGATAGCGAGGAACAAATCTTCTGGGCCGTGGTGGGCAATTTCCCCTACTTCTTCCAGATCTTTGGTGACGTGGGTGATGATATGCCCGGTCTTCATATTGTCGTAGTAACGGAATGGCAAATTTTGCAGATGCTCAAATGCCTGCCGGCGCATGTCGGTTTCAATCCCCACGCCCAGCGCATGCCCCCAATAGTTGACGATAGCCATCAGCGCGGTGTTCAGTAGATATACCGCCAATAATGCTACCGACGCTAACAGGATCAGTGACCAATCCTGAGCTGGCAACAGTTTGTCGATGAACGCTTTAATCGCCATCGGAAACCCTAATTCAAGCAGGCCTGCGATAATGGCACAGCCAAAATCGAGGACGAATAACCCTTTATAGGGAGAATAGTACGAAAAGAAACGGCTTAACATGTGTGACTTTTTAGGTAACTAAATGTGAAAGCGACTATAGCAGGTTAGCGAGAAGAATGTGACCGCGAGCAGATTAAGGTTTTTATTGACGAGGGAGCCCCATCCAAAACGGATCAGCACGGGGGAGACCGTGTCGCATACCAACAGAGCAATGAGCCTGTAGTGACCATGGCAACGCCTTGCCAGAACGAAATGGCGGGCGTGATGTTGAGCCAGATCGCTGCCAGTAATGTGGAAAGTACGGGCGTAAAGTAAGAGGCGGTTGCCAGCAACGTCAGATTGCCATGTTGAATACCGGCATTCCATGCTGAATAAGCCAACGCGGTTGAGGCACCCATAAAGAGCAATTCCAGAGAACTTGGTAATGTCAATGAAATCGACCCTTCGGCACTGAAGATATACTGAATCCATAGCACGAGCGAAGTGATGAAGAAAAACAGTGAGACGCCACTTTTCCCTTGCCCATAGCGTTTAGTGATATTGCAGTATAGCGCCCAGGCCACGGCCGCAGAAAACGCCAGGCAGTAGGCCAGCGGGTTAACAAGAATGTTGTTCCACAGGCGCTCTGGTGTCCAGTCGCTTTCTCCTTTCATCATCCAGACGATACCGCCCAGCGCGAGGGCGAGGCCTGGCCAGAGCAAAAAACGGCTTTTCTGCCGATTGATAAAAAGAGAAAAAAATAGGGTCAAACTGGGCCACAGATAGTTAATCATCCCGATTTCCATCGCCTGCATGCGACTAGTGGCCAATCCGATAGACAGAGACAGAAATATTTCATAGCAGACAAACAGCGCACCGCCTGCGAACAAATAGATTCTGGGTAGCGTGTTAACGCGTGGAAGGCCATAAAAAGCGAGTAGGCATAACGTGCTGGTGGAGTAGATCATTGCCGCTCCCCCAATGGGGCCAAGCGCCTCTGTCAGGCTGCGGATAAGTCCAACGGAGGTACTCCATAGCATGATTGCGAGTAAGCCTGTGAGCGTGGCGCGCTGTGGCGTCATGTTTATCCCTGTCATTCTTCAAATTGCTTGCACGGTGGTTGCATTGCTTGGCCTTTCCATGGTTCATCCCTGATGAACCAACGCTTCAGATTGTTCAAAATGCTAACATTTTTCCCTGCCACTTGAATGAGTGACGGTGTTATAAAATGCGTACAAAAGGGATCAAGGTCGAGCCGGACGCCATTGCTAGCGTCCGGTGGTGTTTATCGCAATGGTTTACTGCCAGAAGTCATCAAACACGGTAATCGGTGGACGACGCTTGTGCTCAGTTTTGCGATACCAGTTCTCGATCGTGGTCGCATCGTTAGCGTCGATCTGCTTACCTTCCAGATAGTCGTCGATCTTTTCATAGGTCACGCCCAGTGCAACTTCATCAGGAAGGGAAGGACGATCTTCTTCCAAATCGGCCGTTGGGGCTTTGGTATAAAGATGAGAAGGGCAGCCAAGTTCGCGCAGCAGCGCTTTGCCCTGTCGCTTGTTCAGTCGGAAAATCGGGTTGATATCGGTACCGCCATCACCGTATTTGGTGAAAAAGCCCGTTACTGCCTCTGCCGCATGATCGGTGCCGACGACAAGCCCGGCATTCATGCCTGCGATGCTGTATTGCGCTTTCATGCGTTCTCTGGCTTTCTCGTTGCCTTTGACAAAATCGGAAAGCGTTACGCCAATGGCACGTAAGGTGGCTTCACTGGCCTCGATAGCTGGCTTGATATTTACGGTGAATACGCGATCGGGTTGGATAAAGGTGATGGCATCCTGACAGTCGGCTTCATCTGCCTGCACGCCGTAAGGCAGGCGCACGGCGATGAACTGATAGCGAGAATTTCCGGTTTCATTGCGTAATTCCGTGATAGCCATCTGGCACAGTTTGCCAGTCAGCGTAGAATCCTGACCACCGCTGATACCCAACACTAACGACGTAACGAACGGGTGCGCGTTCAGATAATTCTTTAAAAAATCAACGCTAACACGGATTTCCTGTGCTGGATCGATGCTGCTTTTCACTCCCAGCGCAGTGATAATGTCGTTTTGTAATGACATGCCATCTCCCTCCTGAACTTATTGATACTGCAAAAGAATTATTACGATTTCTTGAGTGTAAAACGAATCGACGTGAAGAAAAAGGACAAGCTGTCAGGTAGTCATTTTCCCTATAGGTAACCCGTTTTTGACTATCGGCCAATAGGTTACATCCCTGCGTTATGATTTGAAAAAGTGGTCGCTGCCGACTAGCCTTAGAGTGACCCATTAATATGAGGTGATGAAATGAAGAATAACAGATTACTGGTATGTATTGCGGCAGCGGGTGCTGTCATGTTGGCGGGATGTTCGGCTTATAACAAAGCAGAAAGCTATGTCAATGAGCCTGTGGTGAAAGATGTGAAAGTAGGAATGACGAAGCAGCAGGTTCATCAGGTTGCGGGGATCGGCGGTACAGAGAAACGGCTGGTGAATGCCAAAGGAACCTGTAGCGATTATCTGCTGAAAAACCGTGATGGAACGGCACAGAACTATTTCGTGAGTTACAACGACACGGGTCATGTGCTGAATAAAGGCTTCCAAAGTTGCCAGGCTTACGATACTAACCCGCAGCGCTAACTAGCCGATGGCACGATATCGTTATTAGAAACGCGTCATAAAAAACGTAGGGAACGTTTTTCAACGTTGCGTAGCAACGGCTCGTAGGGTGACGGACAAGGATGTCCGTCACAAAGAAAACGCCGACGGTAGATGCTGTCGGCGTTTTCTTTTGTGCAGCAAGCGTGGCTTAGCGGTGCGTCAATTCAGCGTCATCCTGTGCGTTAAAAACCGTTTTATCCGTCTGCTTCATCAACTGGCTGGTGACGGTGCCCGCCGTCATCGATCCGCTAACGTTGAGCGCGGTACGTCCCATATCGATAAGCGGCTCAATGGAGATCAGCAAAGCAACGAGCGTGACTGGCAACCCCATCGCGGGTAAAACGATTAACGCGGCAAAGGTAGCACCACCGCCCACACCGGCTACACCAGCCGAGCTGATGGTGACAATACCGACCAGCGTTGCAATCCAGACAGGATCCAGGGGATAGATTCCCACCGTCGGTGCGACCATCACGGCCAGCATCGCTGGGTAAAGTCCAGCACAGCCGTTTTGACCGATTGTCGTACCAAAAGACGCCGCGAAGCTGGCGATAGATTGCGGCACACCGATGCGACGCGTTTGCGCTTCGATGCTGAGTGGAATGGTTGCCGCACTGGAACGGCTGGTAAATGCGAATGTCAGTACCGGCCAGACTTTGCGATAAAAACGCGCCGGATTGATTCCGGTGAAAGACAAAATCAGTGCATGGACGCCGAACATTATTGCCAGTCCCAGATAGGATGCAACAACGAAGCTACCGAGTTTGAGGATATCTTGCAGGTTAGAGCTAGCAACCATTTTGGTCATTAGCGCCATGACACCGTAAGGGGTTAACTTCATCACCAGGCGAACGAGTTTCATTACCCAGGATTGCAGCGTGTCGATGGCGGTTAACACACGTTCGCCTTTCACTGCATCATCTTTCAGCAATTGTAGCGCCGCAACGCCAAGGAAAGCGGCGAAGACGACGATGCTGATGATAGACGTTGGGTTAGCGCCAGTCAGTTCGGCAAACGGATTTTTAGGAATAAATGACAGGATAAGCTGAGGAACGTTAAGGTCAGCGACTTTACCCGCATAGTTGCTTTCAATAGCCGTTAATCGCGCGGTTTCCTGCGCACCCTGTACCAATCCGGTTGCCGTCAGGCCAAATAGATTGGTGACGAAAACACCGACCAGCGCAGAAATCAGCGTGGTGACCAACAACGTGGAAAGCGTTAAAACGCTGATTTTCCCTAATGATGAGGCATTATGCAGTTTGGCTACGGAATTGAGAATGGAGATAAATACCAGCGGCATCACGATCATTTGTAACAATTGAACATAACCATTACCAACGATGTTAAACCATGAGATGGACTGCTTAACGACCGGATTGTCGCCGCCATAAATCAGATGCAGCGCCAGACCAAATAGCACCCCAACAACCAAACCCAGCAATACCTTCTTTGCCAGGCTCCAGGATGGATTGCGGCTGGCATAGCCTAACCCGAGCAGTAATGCGATAAATAACAAAATATTTATAAGTAGCGGAAAATTCATCTGGTCTTTCTCCCTATCAGTGAATCGCGCTATATCACGTTAGCCACAAACGCACACAACTGGGCTGTTTGATGGCAAAACCTGATTTTTCGCGATAAGAAATAACAAACGGGCACAGAATAGCAGTTCTTTTGTCATCGCGTTACCTAGACGACGTCGTAGCAGATAAAACCGCTATTTCACGTATTGAGAAAAGTATGTCTGCGCGGACTGTAAGAAGCGAAATGACTGTTCGTAGGTGCAACAATCCAGATTTTTTTGCGGTTGATACAGCGAAAAACCGATACAGGCAAGACACAGGAAACGCTCTAGTTGATTACCTTTTTGGCTGTTTAAAATTGGCAAGCGGAAACGCCAGCGGCAGGGCCAGAGTAGGGGAACGCCAGAGGGGGTCAACATGTCGGCGAGAATATGGCTAAGATAACCGACGATCATGGCATGGTAGGCATCAGTCGGAATCGGCCAACTCGGTGGTAAGCGCGTCTGAATAAAGAAAACACCTGTAGCGATAGCAAGGAAGCTGTGAGTAAATCCTCGGTGACCAAAAAGCCGCGCAATAGGTGTAGAAAGCCACTTCAGGCGTTGTCCTAAAACGGATTTTGGGTGATCGATATCGGGTAGCAGCGCGGTAAGGAGTGCTCCAGGGATAATGTGCCACCAATCTCCGGTAGCCAGCGCTGGCGATAACTCAACTTTTTTAGCCAGAATCGCGCAGGCAACAGAAAAAAGCAGGTGTCCTTCCGCAGTCATGAAACATCTCAAATAAAACTGTTATTTTATACAGTATAAGAGATTATCTCTGCCTACGGAAGCGGTGACAGCGTAACGATTTATTACGCTATACCTCGATTACGGTGCGGTTTTGGACGGTTCTAGGGGCAAAGCTTGCAGCCAATTGTCCAGCAGTTGAGGCCATGCTGCTGCGGGAAGCCCTTTTGTACCGCGCAGACCGAAGCCGTGCTTACCGTTCTCAAAGAGATGCATTTCAACCGGAATTTTCTCCCCTCTCAGAGCGCTAAACATGACCAGACTGTTATCAACCGAGACTGACGGATCGTCAACGGCATGTACCAGAAATGTAGGGGGCGTTTGAGCCGTAACCCGCTTCTCTGGAGAATAACGGATCACCTGCGCTTCCGTTGGCTGTTCGCCGATTAATTGTTTACGTGAACCGGTGTGCGCAATATTGGCTTGCATGGAAATCACGGGGTACATTAACACCATGAAGTCAGGACGTGCGCTTACGCTGTCAATGGCATCTATCGCGGGGTAAACGGATTGTGCGAATCGGGTTCCCAGACTAGCGGCAACGTGACCACCGGCAGAGAATCCCATGATGCCGATACGCTGTGGGTTGATGTGCCACTTATCCGCATTGGCTCTCAGTGTTCTTATTGCTCTCTGAGCATCGGCCAGTGGGGCATCAGCGCCTTCTTTATGGCCTTCACCGGGCATGCGATAGGTCATTACGAAAAGTGTGTAACCCTGCTGGTTAAAGAACGGTGCCAGATCACTGCCTTCTTTGTCCAACACGACGCGTTGATAAGAACCACCAGGTGTGATGAGCAATGCCATGCCATTGGGTTTCTCTGCCTGATAAACGGTAATCTCGGGGCTGCGAATCCCAGTTGCTGCACGGTCGGGAAGGGAGGGATCTTTGCTTCGCTCAACCAGTTGCGGCTGTACCGTTGAAGAAGAAGCTCCCGGTGCATCGCCGTGTGGCCAGACAGGAAAAACAGGTTGGGCGTAACTTAATCCATTTACAGACATCATAATGGCTCCGACAAGCAGAGAACGAACAATCATGATAGATCACCTGACAAAGGGAAAGGGGGTGGGCGATGATAAAAAATAGGGTAGCCATTACATCGGAGAAAAAATGACTACCCTGAACCGCAAAATTTAATAAAGAAATAACATTCATACACGAAGAGGGTAAATCAGACACAGCAATTGCAACAGCTAAAACGCATGTAACTAAAACATAGTTAACTCGAACGCATGTAACAAAGAAACGTAACTAACTTAACCAACAACGGACAGCGTAATAAAAGGATGTTAAAAATAAAAGTAAATAAACAATTAAAAATAACATCCCTTCCGCTAACTAATAACACTTAGTTAAATAACAAGGCTGTTATTAGAAGCTGTATTGCACACCAACGCGGAAACGAGTTTGACGATGGTCTGTTTTTCCATCTTGAGCTACGTTACCAATAGCAGTGTATGGTTTCCAGTTTTTATCCCACTTATAGGAAAGCTTTACATCATGATCGAAGTTATCATTGTCATTATCATAAAGTGTTTTTCCTGCTTTGGTGGCTTTTTTATAATCTAATTCATAATCAACCTGGAAGTCTTTCAGGAATTTATAACTTAATACTGTTGTTAAGTTGTAGCCTTTTTCAACAGAAGGGTCACTGTTTGGTTTGCCAATATTAAGCCCGCTGTTTCTTAAATAGTATGGACGGTAGCGGAAAGAAACGGAGAAATCATCAGTGACCGCTGCACGTCCACGCAGGTAAGGGCGGTAATTGTTAGAGGTCGAACTTGAATCTAAAGAGAAACCAGGTTCAACTTGGAAAATTTTATTAATTTTATATACATAGCTGGCAACCACTTCGGTACCGTTGCTGACGGTTTCATTAAATGGTTTATCTGGCGTGTTTTCGTTACTTGCTTGACGCCATTTTGCTTCGGCTGAAAGACCAAAGCCATTGTCAAAACGGTGAGATATTGATAAACGATCTCGGTGATCTCTATTTGGTGTATCTTTCATTTCATGACGGTAATCGATGGTTACGGCCATTGCATTTACACTAATTAATGACGTAACTGCCAGAGCTAATAATTTAAATTTCATTGTTATATTCCCTACTGGTTAGGAAGTCGCTTAATAAAAACACGCATTATGATTTTTGGGACAAGTTCTATTCTATTTATTATTAAATTACGTTCTGTGATCGAGATCGTCTTGAGTAACAAAAAGTAAAATTGGGTTTCAAATTGTGAGTGAGATCGAATTGAATATAGCGGATGTTTTAATTTAAATGAAAAATCCCTGCCGACGGTGCGGCAGGGATGAATGACAGAGTAAATCGAGTGCTACATTATTTCATTGCGCGTTTCAGAATACGCTCAGATTGACGCTGGAAGTATTTCGCTGCGTCATCAACAGATTTCTGACCATAATCGATAGACTGGATGGTATCACCAAACAGAGAAACGATTTGCGGATCGTCGAAATAAGGAGAAACAGCAACGTCATGCGGCAGAGACAGCGCCAATTTCAACCCGGCAACCGCTGGTGCATCATCTTTGATGATGCCATCTGCAGTCAACTGAGCCACAGCGGCTTTACTCAACGGTACACCACGCTCCAGACCCAGTGCCTGAGCACCTTCTTTGCTGTTCAGCAGGAAGTTGATCAACTGAGCAGATTCTTTAGGATGCTTGGTTGATTTACCAATAGACAGCATCTGTGCAGGTTTGAAGAACAAACCAGAATCTTTCGCGCCTGGCAGCATTGGGTAATTACCCAATTCCAGTTTCGCTGGTGGTTGCAGGTTGTCAGAGTACTTGCTGATGGTGGAGTTCCACATGTAAGTACCAGACCACTCGCCATTGATCCATGGCTTCATCTCATACATGTTGCTCTTACCATAAGAAGCATAGTATTTCGCATCAGGCATGACATGGCTGTCGATCAGTTTCTTATACATGCCAAAGAATTCAACCCATTGTGCATCGGTATAGGCGAATTTCTGACCTTTTACATCAATAGCGGGAATGTTGTATTTCTGAACCATGTAAGAGTTCAGCAATGCCAGAGAATCCTGGTGTTCCAACACGATAGGGTAGTATTGGTCGCCCAGTTTTTCTTTGAACACTTTACCGGCATTCAGCAGCTCGTCCCACGTTTTCGGATATTCCAGACCTGCTTTTTTCCAGCTTTCGGTGTTGAAGTAGAACACACGCGCAGTAACAGAAATTGGAATGCCGTTCAATTTGCCGTTAACCGTGGTGTTTTGCAGTTCTTTTGAATCAAACTGCGTCAGATCCAGAGAATCTTTAACCTTGTTCAGATCATAAAAACCATCGCCGTTTTTAGAGAAAATTGGCAACCAGTTCCAGTTGGTCTGCATCACATCTGGCTCAGTGTTACCGGCGATCTGTGTGGTCAGACGAGACAGGTGACCATCCCATCCAGTGTATTCCGCCTTCACAGTGATTTCTGGGTGCTGCTTATGGAACTCTTCAATGGCCTTGAGCGTCTGCTGGTGACGGCCATTGCCGCCCCACCAGGACATTCTCAATTCCACATTATCAGCGGCTAAAGATGGCATTGCTACTAATGCCAGAGATGAAACTATTAACGTGTGTAGGATCGCTTTTTTCATCGGTTACTACTCCTGTTAAAGAGAGATATTTTTTTCTGTTTTTGCATCAAAAATATGGCATTTTTCCATGTCGAACTGGAAATATACTGGACGATGCAGTCCCTTCTCGATAATCAGCCGACCTTCGTCATAAGGAATGCGGCTGGTTAATTCAAAGCCATCGACTTTAATGTACATAAAGAATTCATGACCCATGTTTTCTACGCGAACCAGCTCACCCTGTGAGTGGCTGCCTTCAAATGGTGTATCTGACACGGAAACATAATCTGGGCGAACGCCGAAGAATACGTCTTGTCCGATATAGCTGCGCACTTTATTTTGTTTTTCAGCATTTAACACCAGCGCGTTATTACCCACAACAACGCCAATCTGACCGTCTTTCTCGACGAGTTTGCACGGCTTAATGTTCATTTCTGGTGAGCCAATGAAGCCAGCAACAAACATGTTGACAGGGAAGTGGTACAGGTTATCCGGTGTATCGACCTGCATGATGTGACCGAGTTTCATCACGCAGATACGGTCACCCATGGTCATGGCTTCAGTCTGATCGTGGGTAACATATACCGTTGTTGCTGCTTTACCGCTTTTCTTCAATTGCTTATGCAGGTCGGAAATACGGATACGCATGGAGGCACGCAGTTTGGCATCCAGGTTTGATAACGGTTCGTCAAACAGGAACACATCTGGCTTTTTAACGATGGCGCGGCCTACTGCCACACGCTGTGCCTGACCCCCAGACAACTGGCGCGGCAGGCGATCCATCAGGTCTTCCAGTTCCAGAATTTTGGACGCTTCAGCTACCTGAGCTTCAATTTGCTCTTTAGGCAATTTGCTCAGCTTCAGACCAAACGCCAGATTCTCTTTTACCGTCATGTGAGGGTAGAGCGCGTAGTTCTGGAACACCATCGCAATCCCACGCTCTTTCGGCGCCAGATTGTTAACAACACGTTCACCGATGCGAACTTCACCACCGCTGATGGTTTCCAGACCCGCCAACATACGCAACGTTGTTGATTTCGCACAGCCAGACGGGCCGACGATAACCATGAATTCACCGTCTTTAATGGTCAGGTCGATGCCATGAACCGCTTTAAAGCCGTTGGTGTATACTTTTTCCAGTTTGTTGAAAATAACTTCAGCCATGATAAATCCTCTATTAACCTTTAATTCCGCTGCTGGTCACGCCTTGTACGAAGTAACGCTGTGCCAGGAAGAAAACAATAATGGATGGCAGAATGGAGATGCTGGACATAGCCAGAATTTCATTCCACGGAGCGCCTTCAGTCACGTCGATAGACATTTTCAGCGCCAGCGCAATCGGATATTTATCCACGCTATAGACATAAATCAGCGGACCGATGAAGTCGTTCATTGACCACATGAACTGGAACAGCGCAACAGAGATGATGGCTGGTTTCAAAATCGGCACGACCACATACCACAGCACCTGGAAGGAGTTACAGCCATCGATCTGGGCGGCTTCTTCCATATCACGTGGTACACCACGCAGGAACTGGATCAGCATGAACACAAAGAACCCTTGTGTTGCAAACGCCAGCGGCAAATACAGTGGTAGATAGCTGTTCAGCATGCCCATTTCACGGAACATAAGGTACTGTGGAATCAACAGTACGGTGCTTGGCAGCAGCATGGTGGTAATCAGCGTGGCAAACCAGAAATTCTTCCACGGAATGTCAAAGCGAGCGAAGCCATAAGCCACAATCACCGAGGAGATAACGGTCAGAACCACTTTCGGAATCACATACTGGAAAGTGTTAATCATGTAGTGACCGAAGTTATATTCCGTACCGGTTTTCCAACCGTTAACGAAACCGTCCCAAGTGGCATGTGCTGGCCATAGGCCCAACGTCGTGAAGATCTCATGGTTCGGTTTGAACGACGCTGAGAACATCCACGCCAGTGGGTAAAGCATCAGCAAGCCAACGAACAGCAGAACCACGTAACGGATGGCGGCACTGAGTTTCTCTTTACGTAATGTACGGCGTACTTCTGCAGCGGCAATTTCTTGTGCTGTAGTCAGGTTTGAATGCATGTCAGCCATTTTTTCCTCCTTTATCAGCGGAGTAGAACACCCAGTATTTCGACGACTTAAAGGAGATAGACGCGAATACCGCAACAACCAGGAACAGAACCCATGCCAGTGCAGCACCATAGCCCATATCAAAATACTTGAACGCTGTATCATAGATATAGAGCGAGAACAGGTAGGTGTAGTGCGTTGGGCCACCGCCAGTGATGACGTAAGGTGCCGTAAACTCCTGGAATGCCTGAGTGGTCTGCATGATAAAGTTAAAGAAAATAACAGGCGTAATCAGTGGTACCGTTACTTTCAGGAACATTTGCCATTTGGATGCACCGTCGATCATCGCCGCTTCATACTGAGACTGCGGAACGTTCTGTAATGCAGCCAGGAAGATAACCATCGCGGAACCGAACTGCCATACGCGCAACAGCGTTACCGACATCAGTGCCAGAGACGGTTCGCCCAGCCAGTTGATGGCATCAAAGCCAAACACGCCAAGGAAGCTGTTTAACAACCCATCGATAGCGAACAGTGCACGCCACAGAACGGCGATTGCCACGCTGCTGCCCAGAATAGAAGGCACATAGTAAGCAGTACGGAAGAAACCGATACCACGCAATTTGAAATTAAGTACAAACGCAATTAACAGTGCGAAGATTAATTTCAATGGAATGGTCAGAAATACATAGGCAAAGGTAACGCCCATTGATTTCCAAAAGAGATCATCTTCCATGAACATACGGTGATAATTTTCTAGTCCCGTAAATTCAGGTGGATTTATCAAATCATACTCAGTAAAACTGAGGATAAATGACGAAACAAAGGGGAAAGCGGTAAAAACTATCAGCCCTATAATATAGGGGGAGATATAGGCTAACCCCAGCATTCTGTTTTCATTCATAATGCTTACCTATTTGTAATTGTGAATCATTAAAAAAATATAAAATTTAATCCGCTAATAACTCTGGATAAATTAACTCCACGTCATAAACAATTCTATTTTCCCCGTTAACGCAAAAATCACCGTGAACATATCCACCTTGCGTCAAGAACGGTGGAATAGCGTTTAATTTGTTGCGACAAGCGGCAACGAAAGTCAGTAAAGCCAGCGGATAAGTATCATCCAGACGAACATAACGATGCTGTGCAGAGCGAACAAACAAGCCATGATGGAAGTGTTGTTCAAACAGAACGCTCGCCAACTGCGCGGCGTAATGTGCCCAGGATTCTGATTGTTGGTGGTCGGCCAGCTCGATAACGGTCAACAACAGTAGCGGGCTAGCAATGTGCTGAATCTCTTCTTTATTCAGCCGTGTCAGCATGGTGTTAACCAGTGCATACAGATCTTCATCGCCGCTCAGACGATAAGCACGAACCAGTGGTAATAAATAATCGCCTTCTAATGAAAACGGTTTTAATTCTGTTCCCGCTTTGCCGTAATAGCCATCGCGTTGAAAACGGTAACCTGTCATGTCTTGACCGTTGTTCCACATCGGACGCAGCGTATTGCTAGTGACATCGTAGGCATATTGATAATAATTTTTTAATCCAGAGATGACCCAATCCAGCATTTCAGCATCAGGTTGGGTGCGGAGGATATCCAGCATTGCCAGTGGATTATCAATTAGCAGTGGGCGCATATCACGGAACAGCACATTAGCTTCACGCGCGATTTCGCCGAACTCAGCACCAAACTGGCGTTGGGCACGATCGCCAAACCAGGACTGCGTTTGGTTATCGTCTTCCGGCACAGGCTGACGCTGCTGCGGTGAGCTGAACTGATACACAGGCATACCGGTTTCTGGGTTACGAGCCAGAACGTATTGGCGATAAAGGTGTTTACCCCAGGCTGCGGCATGACTATCGCCGGTGTATTCTGCGTATTTGAATGCGGCGTAAATCAGGTCCGTGCCAGCATTAACAAACGTCAATCCTTTCGTTAATGGCAGAGCAGGCCACTTTGCTGGATCGACGACATCATGACGGCTATGCAGGAATACATTAGGATCGCGTTTTTTGCTGTAATCGCCATGACGACCCAAATCCAATGATTCCCAGTTTTCAACGTGCGCGTTCCAGAAACCCTGAAAGAAATTCAGCGTCTTTTCCGCATTAACATGCTGTAACAGCGAATAATAAGGCAGGTGATGCTTTAATTCATGCACCTGAGCTTTGGATTCTGGCCCTTCACCTTCTAATGTGTCCAGATTAATAAAGCGGTGACCGCCCCAGTAGAACAGGCCGCTATTATCATCAACAAAGTGTTCCAGGAAATATTCGCTTTGTGCGATAGCGTACTGTTGATAGCTATCATTATCGGTAACGACGCTCATAGCACACAGTGTTCTTAGCCAATTTTGCTGGCTGGCAAAATTAGAAATAGGTGCGCTATGTCCATCGGGAAATTGCCATACTACAGGCGCATAATTTTCTACATCAAAGCCATCGGCTAATAACGGCGTTGGTTGAGTCTGGCTGCGACCTTTATCCTGTACGCAAGTTATGTGGCTATCAAGCGCTGCAACCCATTCGTCGAGCTGCGATTTCTTGCTGGTGTATAAGTTTTCAAAAATACTCATGGAGTACCTTCTTATGGAACCGTGGAACAGTTCCTTATAAATAGAAACACTGTTTTGATTGATTATATTGCGCTATTAACCTTGTCGTCATGCACGCAATCTCTAAAGTGTGATCAAAGTCGGAACGTTGTTTTGATTTTTTTTAAGAAAGGATTTAGGCAGGAGAAAGAATGATGAGAAACAAAATAACAACTTGAAAAATAAATAAAAAGCACAACCGAAATTGTGCTTTTTATCGCAGGTTGGCGAAATGCCGCTAAGACAAATGATGCTTAGCGAGCCAACCAGCCACCGTCAACGGCAATCGTGTAGCCATTGATGTAGTCAGATGCGCTGGATGCCAGGAAGACGGATGGGCCCATCAGGTCCTGTGGTAAACCCCAACGACCCGCAGGGATACGATCCAGAATTTCTTTGCTACGATCTTCATCGGCACGCAACTGTTGAGTGTTGTTGGTTGCCATGTATCCTGGAGCAATCGCGTTGACGTTGATACCGTGTTTTGCCCACTCGTTGGCCAACAGACGGGTCACACCCATAACGGCGCTTTTTGATGCGGTGTAAGAAGGTACGCGAATACCGCCCTGGAAGGACAGCATAGAAGCGATGTTGATGATTTTGCCACCTTTACCTTGTTTGATAAACTGGCGCGCAACGGTCTGAGACATAAAGAAAACGCTCTTAATGTTCAGGTTCATAACGTCATCCCAGTTTTTCTCACTGAACTCGATAGCATCTTCGCGACGAATGATACCGGCGTTGTTGACCAGAATGTCAACGTGGCCAAATTCAGCAACGGTTTTTTCTACCAGTTCGGCATGACCAGATACATTGCTCATGTCAGCAGTCAGGCTGAGGAAACGACGTCCCAGTGCGGTGACTTTTTCGATGGTGTCTTTCGGTTCAACGATGTTGACGCCGACGATATCACAACCTGCTTGCGCCAGACCGATAGCCATACCCTGACCCAAACCGGTATCACAACCAGTGATAAGAGCAACTTTACCTTGCAAATCAAAAGAATTTAAAATCATATCTATAATCTCTCTGTAAGCGACAAAATACTTAGTCGTTAGCTGTTACTGTAGGGAACACCGGTAATTCCGGTTGAAAGCGATTAACGTAACTCGCTAACTTTGACGTGATCCATGTCACCGAAAACTTGATTCTCGTCAACTATGCCCCAGATAAAGGTGTAGCGTCTGGTGCCAACACCGGAATGAATTGACCAGCTCAGTGAAATCACCGCCTGCTCGTTTTTTATAACTATGTGACGGGTTTCCTGTGATTGACCCATCATGTGGAAAACGGCCATTTCATCATTAACCGCTCCTGGCGAAAGCACCGGGCGAAACAGATGATGTCGCGTGGCAGTGACAACGTCACCTATCCTTTAACCTGCCCGGTTCTTTCTTGTTATGCGGGATGATAGTTTGGATGGGATGTGAATTCAATAAAAATGAAATAATGTTTTATTTATTTCTTGAGGGCCGTCATGGTTTTGCTTATTTTATGTTTCTTCTGGTACTGATGTGGCTAAAATGTCGCAATCCATAGTCATACACTCGTTGCCGTGCACAGTTTGTTGACGCAATAGAAGGTATGGGCAATAAAAGCGTTAGAGGAGAGATGATGATGAGAAGATTTTTTATTGATGATGAAACGCCATGGGAAGAGCTGGGCGGTGGCATTAAACGTAAAATCATGACGTGGAGCGATGAGCTGATGATGGTTTACGTGCACTTTGATAAAGGTGCGATTGGTACGCCGCACTTCCATGAGATTCACGATCAGATTGCTTATGTTGCTGCTGGCAGCTTTGAAGTGGAGATCGAAGGTGAGAAACGTATCCTGAAAGCGGGCGACGCCTATCTGGCGGTGAAACCTGAGATGCATGGTGTGGTTTCGCTGGAAGATGGCAGCGTTCTGATCGATGCTTTCTCGCCTAAGCGAGCTGATTTCCTGTAATGCCTCACTGCGTGGCGGGTATATAGCCAGCCACGCTTTCGCAATATCCCGCGATTCCTACCGTTCTCGTTCTATTCTGCTACTTTTCTGACCCTAGACCAAATGCTCCTCAGCCAGTTGATTTAGTGAGTCTAGCTTATAGTCGGCCAGCACCCAGCGTGCGTCAGCACGAAATTCAGCCTGTGGAATAACGATTGAACGCATGCGTGCTGCTTTGGTTGCGATCATGCCATTCACCGAATCTTCCAGCGTCACGCACTGTGCAGGAGAAATGCCGAGTCCGTTTGCTGCATTTAAATACACTTCGGGGTGGGGTTTGCTATACGGCAGTGTCTCGGCTGACATTAGGACATCAAAATAGTGCTCCAGATTAAACATGCGCAGCACCTGCTGCTGCATACGGAGCGGCGAAGCGGAAGCTAGTCCAATTTTAAGGTTCTGTTCACGACACAGTTGCAGCGCATATTCTACGCCGGGCAGAAGAGGGCGCTGCTCAGCAACGAGTTCGATGGCGCGATCGATAATGCGGCGGACAACGTCATCTCGACCTGGAGTCGCCCAGGGAGAATGTTGATACCAAAGTTCGACCACCATATCGATGCGCAAGCCCAGCGTGTCTTTCATTGATTCTCGTAGTGAAATATCGACGCCTAGCGAAGCGATAACTTCCAGTTCGGCCTTATCCCACAGTGGTTCTGAATCAATCAGCAGCCCATCCATATCGAAAATCGCCGCTCGTATAGAGGAATCAAAGGACATACCACGGGCTCCATCAGCAAAGAAAAAGAATATTTAATGGTAAACTATACCCTGAATAAGTCGAGTGGCAGGGGACAACTCAGGCTAGGCGGGAGATAAAGTATTGACTGCACGTAAACTTACAGTAGGCTATCCGTCGTACTAAAACGAAATATTATCGATGTTGCGTCGCTAAGAAGGGGTTCTCATGACGTATCAACAGGCTGGCCGTATTGCCGTGGTTAAACGCCTTGCCGGATGGATACTTTTTATCCCCGCGCTGCTTTCAACCTTCGTCTCGCTGGCTAATTATCTCTACGCCTATACGCAGAAAAAACAGGGTATCGATGCTGTACTTCTGGATTTTCTACATTTAATGGTCGATATGGTGCGCTTTAATACGCCTTTCCTGAACATCTTTTGGTACAACTCACCTGTGCCAGATTTCACACATTTTTTCAGCACCGCGACGCTGATGTTTTGGCTGATCTACATCCTGATTTTTATTGGCCTTGCGTTGCAGGTTTCGGGTGCCCGCATGTCTCGTCAGGCGAAGGTCATTAAAGAAGGCATTGAGGATCAGCTAATTCTGGAAAAAATGAAGGGAGAGGGTGGGAACACGCGAGAGACACTGGAATCGCGTGTCATTGTTCCTGCGCATACGATATTTGTGCAATTCTTTCCGCTTTATATTCTGCCGCTAATTATCGCAGGGATTGGCTACCTGGCGTTGCGTTTATTAGGATTGCCAGTCTGAGTGATAGTCTGGCGCAGAGATTGCGCCAGATGTTGAAACCTCTTTCTTACCGTAGAGTAAACTTGTTGGCTGCGAGCAAACACCTCGTCTTAAATCAAAAGCTGACGTTCTATAAGCTGTTGCGCTTCAACAATATGTTTGCCACCGAAAAGATTGGCGCGGTTAAGCAGATAGTAAATCTGGTAAATGGGTTGGCGATCGATAAAGCCTTTATCCAGCGGCCATACGCTCTGGTAGCCATCATAAATCTGCGCAGGTAGAGCCGGATAGCGTGGCAGCATCGCTAAATCACACTCTCTGTCCCCCCAATAACAGGCTGGATCGAACAGATAACTGCCATCCTGACTATTTGCACAATTATCTGGCCACAGATCGCCATGCAAAAGTGAGGGCTGGGGCAGGTGCCCCGCGAGACGTTCCTCAACGCGTGCGATCAGCGTTTCAATGTGACCAAAATGCATTCCTTTTTCCGCCGCCAGTTGTAGCTGCCACCCAATACGCTGTTCGGCAAAAAAGGTCGCCCAACGCCGCTGCCAACTGTTGGGCTGAGGCGTTGTCGAGAGGTCATTATCAAAATCCAATCCAAACTGTGGTTGATCGCTCCACTGGTGCAGGCGTGCTAGCTGCTCGCCCAGACACCACGCGCTGTGGGCATCCAACGGTTTGACAGGCAGATATTGTAGAAGCAGGAAGCTGTGATCGCGTGAACTGCCGACACCGTAGACGGCGGGTACACGCACGGTATTACTGCGGCTCAGTAAGTGAAGTTGGTCGGCTTCAGCGGTGAATTTAGCGAGCATTTCACGGCTATCGCATTTTACGAAGACGTCATGCTCGCCGTAGCGGACGTACCAGGCTGGATGTATTTCACCACCGGACAATTCGCGATGTTCCTGAATGTCCGCAGTACCGTGATGCTCTTCCAAAAGTCGGCTGATAGCTTGCCACATAAGGTCATCCTCCCGTTGATGTTGCCCGATATCCTGCTGTTCACTGGGTGATTCGTTTACGGTAACCCATTGAGCGCAATAAAAATGGAATCTACAGCACAGTGATAACCGATCGATAGATATAGCGAGAGACAAGTATAGTCGGAATTAAAAATAACGACGTTAGGATGGCGCTCAATTCGTTAGATGATGACGTAACCGGCAGTTGCGTTCCGGCTACGCCATGTTGGGGCAGAGAAGCAAGGCACTACAGTGCATCAGTGACAATCTGGGATGCTGCTTGACGACGTAGTTTGAGCTGGTGGTACGTCAGGGCTAATATGAAGAACAGCGCCTGAACGATGACGATGCAAGGACCCGTCGCCCCATCAATGTAAAAACTGATCAGGGTGCCAGCAATACAGGAAATGACGGAAACCAGCGTCGCGACAAGAACCATATACTCGAAGCGTTTACAGACCATAAAAGCAACGATCCCCGGCGCAATTAGCATCGCGATCACCAAAATAACGCCGACGGCCTGTAATGATGCGACGATGGTCATTGCCAGCAAGCTCAGTAACCCGTAGTGCAGTAGCTTAACGGGCAGGCCAATGACGCGGGCATGATTAGGATCGAAGCAGTACAGCATGAAATCTCGCCGTTTTAACAAGATGACGGCCAATGTCACCCCTGCAATCAGTAATATTTGCGTCAGTTCTTGCTGAGTGATGCCTAGCACGTTACCAAACAGAATATGGTTTAGGTGCTGATCGGTATCGATGCGTGCAAACATGACGAGCCCCAGCGCAAACATGCCGGAAAAAATGATCCCCATTACCGTATCTTCTTTGACCCGGCTGTGCTCTTTTACATATCCTGTCGCTATCGCACAGAAAATACCGGAAACAAAAGCGCCGATGACCAGTGGAATCCCCAGTAGAAACGCGACAACGATACCGGGCAACACGGCATGCGAAATAGCATCACCCATTAGCGACCAGCCTTTCAGCACCAGATAGCAGGACAATACCGCGCAAACCGTACCCGTGACGACGGCGGCGAGTAAGGCTCGTTGCATGAACGGATAAGACAGGGGATCGGTTAGCCAGCTAATTAGCATCATAACGCGTCTCCTGATTGATCGCGCAATCGCAGGCGGCGTGAGGCCAGTAACCCATGCTTGGGAGCAAAGACAAACGCCAGCAGGAAGACAATGGTTTGCAACGTGACAATCACGCCGCCCGTTGCGCCATCAAGGAAAAAGCTCAAATACGCCCCCACTGCACTGGTGAGTGCACCGAGCACAATCGAAATTATAACCAGGCGGCCAAACCGGTCGGTGAGCAGGTAAGCTGTGGCACCCGGCGTAATCACCATCGCGATGACCAAAATCGCGCCAACGGTTTGCAATGCCGCGACAGTACAGGCGCTCAGCAGCGTAAAGAAGAGAATTTTCAGTTTTAGTGGAGAAAGGCCAATCGAACGGGCATGGTTCTCATCAAAAAACACAGCCAGCAGATCCTTCCACAGTAGGCAGAGAATCACGAACGTTACGCCAATAATGATCTCAACTTGCAGAATATCTTCGTCGGCAATTCCCAAAATATTACCGAAAATGATGGATTGCACGTTAACGGATGTCGGATTGAGCGAAATAATCAGCAGACCGACGGCGAAAAACGTTGAGAAAATAAAGCCGATGATCGCATCTTCGCGCAATCGGGTAATGTGACGGATAAGGGTCATCGCCAGCGCGGCGAGCATGCCAGTAAAAAATGCGCCGGCAGCGTAGGGCAGGCCCAATGCATAGGCACCCGCGACGCCGGGAACGACAGAGTGGGAGAGGGCATCCCCCATCAGCGACCAGCCTTTCAGCATCAAGTACGCCGAAAGAAAGGCACATACGCCACCGACAATGGCGCTGACCCAGATCGCTTTGACCATATAGTTATAGTTGAATGGCTGTAGCAGGATATCGATCATCAGGGCTTTTTCTCCTCCGGTATCGCGCGTGACGCAGGAGGGTCGCTCTTAGTCGAACCGTAGAACACAGCCGGACGTTCATCGTCAGTTAATACCGTCACCGAGCGGGCATCGTCATCATCGTGAAGGTGAGATCCCCCAAGGTTGATGTGTCGCAGAACACCACCGAACGTTTTTTCCAAATTACTTTGGGTAAAGGTGCTGTGCGTCGGCCCAGCGGCTAGCACAGTGCGATTGACCAAAATAACATTGTCACAAAACTCTGGAACGCTACCGAGGTTATGGGTGGCTACCAGAATCAGATGTCCTTCATCGCGCAAGGTACGAAGTAGTTCGATGATGGCGTTCTCTGTTTTGACGTCCACCCCCGTAAAAGGCTCATCGAGCAGTAAAACGCTGCCTTGTTGAGCCAGCGCCCGGGCCAGAAAGACGCGTTTTTTTTGGCCGCCGGACAACTCGCCGATTTGGCGATGTTGCAGTGTCGACAGCCCGACGCGCTCCAATGATTCCGCCACAATGGCGCGATCTTGTTTACTGGGAATACGCAGGAAATTCATCCGTCCGTAGCGTCCCATCATGACCACGTCGGCAACCAGCACGGGAAAATTCCAGTCTACGTCTTCTGTTTGCGGAACGTAAGCAACCAGATTCTGTTTCAGCGCTTGGTAGATGGGTTGCTGATTGAGCAGCACCTGTCCTGAGGTTGGTTTGACTAACCCCATGATACTTTTGAATAACGTCGATTTCCCACTGCCATTTACGCCGACTAAGGCGCAAATCGTACCGCCGGTCAGAGAAAAAGAGGCGTGGCGAATAGCCTGATGCCCGTTGCTGTAAGTAACCGAAACATCATTGACTTCTAATGACTGTTCTGATCGATCACCACTCATTGATTAAATCCTTTCGCGATGGTTTCCACCGTCACTTGTAACAGGTCGATATAGGTTGGCACAGGACCTTTTTCTGTCGACAGCGAATCAACATACAATACGCCGCCATATTTTGCGCCCGTTTCTTTGCTGACCTGTTTTGCTGGTTTATCAGAAATCGTGCTTTCACTGAAAACTACAGGAATCGCCTTTTCACGCACGGTATCAATCACCCGACGAACCTGCTGTGGCGAGCCTTGTTCATCGGCGTTGATTGGCCAGAGATAGACTTCATTGAACTGATAATCCTTCGCCAGATAGCTGAATGCGCCTTCACTGGTGACTAACCACCGCTGAGGCTCTGGGATACGGGAGAGGCGCTCACGCAACGGTGCATCGAGCGCCGTAATTTTTTCAGCATAGGCCTTGGCGTTACGGTTATAGGTCTCCGCATTGGCTGGATCGGCTTGAACCAAACCTTTGCGGATATTCTCAATATAGATTAACGCATTGGAAGGGGACATCCAGGCATGCGGATTCGGATTGCCATTATAGGCACCCTCGCGAATAGGGAGGGGGGTGATACCTTCCGTTACTACGACAGCGGGCACGTTTTTTACATTTTCGAAAAAGCGCGTAAACCAGCGCTCAAGGTTCATACCATTCCACAGCACCAACTGCGCAGACTGTGTTTTAACAATATCGCGTGGCGTCGGTTGATAATCATGAATTTCTGCACCCGGTTTGGTGATGGATTCGACGGTTGCGGCATCACCTGCTATGTTTTGTGCGATGTCCTGAATAATGGTAAAGGTGGTGATTACTTTTAGTTTTTCAGCCGCCTGTACGGATGTGCTGGCTAAAAGCAATAAGGCGCTCGGTAGCGCAATACAACGGAACAAGGCAGATAAAAGGGCGTGAAAACTGATCATGCAAATATCCTTACAAACCGTGAGATGTCATTTGAGAATAATTATCAATATCATTTAAGTCAAGAGGCAAAAGAACGCGGAGAGTCAGTATTCGAGGGGAGCTCATGATACAAGCAATCGCGGTTCGCTGGCTTGTCGTATGTGCTTGTGCAGATAAGGAACGCATCATGCTCCTTTTGTAACAAAAATGTTGCTTTAATTTAATGAATCGTACTTAAGGTTACAACGAAAGTCTAACGGTAACGAGGGCGAACTGTCGTGTCGCTATACATAGCTATACACATGGTTAAATTTACGCCCAAAAAAGAGAAAAATCTGAAGTAACCTTAAAAGTATCGTGGCTGCTGCCGATAAACCATAAAGAGTGTGAGAGATGTCTCTATTTTTATATGAAAGGACTGTGAAGCGTATGAGCACAAAATCAGAGCGACGCTGGAAATTGGCGAGTGTATTTTTATTGACCTTCTTGGTGGCATTATTAGTTCTACTGGTTCAAACCAGTTAATTCCTGGCACAGCAAGAGGCTAGTTACTATCTATTATGTAATGAATTAATGCAAAGGATATAGATAGCATAAAAATGATAATTGATTTTAAACATTGATATAAGCGTGACCGCTGCGGATCACGCTTCTCGTTAATGTTCAATATCTGTTAGTGACAGAAGGCTAATTATCGCTTTTTGTTACGATTGTCGGCCTGTTGTGCCAGAAATGCGACATTTGTCGCGTATTTTGTGCATAATAAAATCTGAAATGTGCTTATTGTGTAATGCCAGAACGGGCTTGTGAATATAGGTGTCAGTGTGTGCTATCGTGTATTAATGAATCAGTAATGATGTGAATTTGTGCGGCGTATCCATGACTGATAAAAAAGGCCTTGCCATCGTTTGCATAGTGTGTAATAACCCTTCTGGGTAAAACGAGGTACAGTTCTGTATATGAATGGCATTTTCAGTAAAGAAGACTTAGGTACAACCTTTAGCGTTGCGTGCTACTTCTCTGCCGATCCTTATCTTAGTGCCTCAAGCAGTAACGACTTTGGTTTGTCTGTATAACGCCTTTTGGGCGGTTTAAACAATTAAAGGAAATATTTGAAATGGCAAAGATTAAAGGTCAGGTTAAGTGGTTCAACGAGTCTAAAGGCTTTGGTTTCATCACTCCTGCTGACGGCAGCAAAGATGTATTCGTACACTTCTCTGCAATTCAAGGCAACGGCTTCAAAACTCTGGCTGAAGGCCAGAACGTAGAGTTCGAAATTCAGGATGGCCAGAAAGGTCCTTCTGCAGTAAACGTCACTGCGCTGTAATTTTACAGCTCTGTTGCAAAACCCGCCATGGTGCGGGTTTTTTGTTGTCTGCGTTTTATCTGCACCCGTAATGCAATGACGACGTGTTTAATGAGGAAAATGTGCCGATGAGTTATCAGTGTCCGCTATGCCAGTTGCCCCTGGAGCGACACCCGCGGCAATGGACGTGTGGTAAACATAGCTTTGACTGTGCGAAAGAAGGGTACGTCAACCTGTTGCCGGTACAGTTTAAGCGCTCAAAACAGCCCGGTGATAGTGCCGAAATGATGCAGGCCCGTCGCAGTTTTCTGGAGGCTGGCCATTATCAACCGCTACGTGATGCTGTTGCACAACATATTGATAATATTGTGCCGGATGACGCGTTAGCACTGCTGGATATCGGCTGTGGCGAAGGGTATTACACCGCAGAGTTGGCCCATCGTCTCACATCACGCAAGGCGATGGCGATATACGGACTGGATGTTTCCAAAGCAGCGATTCAGCGTGCGGCAAAGCGGTATGATAATGTTGAGTTTTGCGTTGCATCCAGCCAGAGGCTACCTTTTCGCGACGCATCCCTTGATGCTGTGGTGAAAATCTATGCACCGTGCAATGACGCAGAACTACAGCGCACGGTTAAGATTGGCGGTTGGGTGGTGACGGTGTCTCCAGGGCCACGGCATCTTTATCAGTTGAAGGCGGAAGTCTACGATGAGGTGCTATTGCATCCGAATAAAGATGAAGCACTCGCAGGCTTTCAACCTATGGTACAGCAAACGCTCACGTATCCAATGCAGTTATCTGGAAACGAGGCCGCAACTCTGTTGCAAATGACCCCCTTTGCCTGGCGGGCAACACCTGATGTGAGTATTCGGTTGCAGGCAACTGTGCAGTTTAGCTGTGAAACGGACTTTATTATCCGTTTGCATCAGCGCGTGGAGAGCGGTGCGGTAGCGTAATCAAGAAGAATAAAAATGGGCAGCGCGATAGCCGGGCTGCCCATTAATATGAGAGGTATTTTTATCAGGCAGCGTAGCCGAGGTGTTCGTACAGGATATTACAGCCGATACCAATCAGAACTAATCCACCCATAACTTCTGCTTTTTTACCGAGAATCGGGCCAATGTAACGGCCAATCATCATCCCAAGCGTAACCATAATCATGGTGGCACAGCCAATCACCATCGCGGTATGGAAAATATTGACCTGAAGGAAGGCCAGACCAACGCCGATTGCCATGGCATCCAGGCTGGTGGCGACGGCGGTACAGATTAACAGTGCCAGACTATGATTTTTGACTTTTTCGCAGCGGCAGTCTGAAGAGCCTTTGAGGCCTTCAACGATCATGCGACCACCCAAAATCAATAACAGCGTAAAAGCAACCCAATGATCCCATTCGAGAATATATTGGCTGGCAAAAAAACCAAGCACCCAACCGATGAGTGGAGTAATGGCTTCGATAACGCCAAAAATGAGGCCCGTGCGTATCGCATCACGAAAACGGGGATTATGCAGGACGGCACCTTTACCGATTGACGCGGCGAAGGCATCCATTGACATGCCAAATGCTAGGATAAGTGTTGCTGACGTATTCATTGTAAAATAGCCTCGGCTGGACGATTAACCATATACACGCAGACCATCCCCAACCCGAATGACGATCCTACGTGTCTATGGTCTCGCCTGCCAATCATGCTTGGCCGCCCGCACCACGTTTTATGCTCCGATAATATGGAGATAGAACGAGTATGTTGATACGAGCATTTCTGACCAGTTACTATGAATATTGGCTAATCAGAAATCGGCTACTCCCCAATGACGGCGCAACCTTACCATATTATTTATGTTGCAAACAACACCAAAAGTTTTAAGTGTTAATAATGCAATTGATAATTATTTTCATTTGGTTGTTGAGGATGAAATCGGATAAAATAACGTCATGGTTGTTGTGGTTAAAGTGTCATCGAGATAGGAAGGGTATATTGAAAACTATTTAAATAATTTGAATGATAATTTCATTTCATTGATTGTTAATCATAAATTTATATATTTTTTCTAAATCATCGAGCTGTGTAACTTGTATCAATAAACGACGTTTTTCAAGTTCGATGACCAATACGCCATCCTCAGATAAATTCATATTCTTAATTTTGGTATAAGGAATGAATATATTCGCATGAAAGAAACCGGTTGATTTAAAAAACAGTTTTGGGCGGCGAATATAGGCCAGATAACATGCCATGAAGGCCAGCGAAATCAAAAGATAGGTTGTGATAACAGCGCCATTATTCATCACATTTTGATAAATAAGAATACCCACTAAGCCGATAAAAATCAGGGTGTCGAGTCGATTGATCCGTTTCAGGGGGATGAGAAGCTGTGTTTTTCCTTTGAGTTTATCCATGATGAATTCGTCATAGATGGCATAAATCAGTGCTAAAGTAATCAATCCCACCAGCGTGATATCTGTCATCGTCATCCGTATTCCCCTTGTCCGTTGCGTCTCTGTTGATAAAGAATCGTCGGGCACATTGTGTGCCCGACGAGTAAGCATTATACGCCGAGCAGGCCGATCCAATAGCCGAAGATACCGATGGCAAAGAAGCCCATGATCAACCACAGCGCATTCACCTTACGCCGCAATAGCCACATGCAGCCGAACGTCAGCAGTAGAGGAACGAGCCCCGGCATGAGCTGGTCGAGGATGGATTGAACGGTGGTTACCGTGGTTTCCCCGTTCTGGTTCGTCACCGTCGACACCACCATCGGAATGTTGACGTGCGTCCATTTATTGACGAGTGCTCCCATCACGAACAAGCCGAGGATAGACGCTGCTTCGGTCATTTTTTGCAGGAAACCGCCGCCCATATCACTGACGATATCGATCCCCTTGCGGTAGCCGTAGGCGACGCCATAGTAACGCACCAGCAGGCGAATCAGGTTAAAGAGGACGAAGAAGAGGACGGGCCCTAACAGGCTGCCGCTCATGGCAATCCCCGCGCCTAGCGCAGCGAACACCGGGCGGGCGGTTCCCCAAAATATCGGGTCGCCGACGCCAGCCAATGGTCCCATCAACCCAACCTTCAGACCGTTTATCGCCGCGTCGTCAATCGGGGCTCCGTTAGCACGTTGCTCTTCCATTGCCATTGTTACACCGAGTATCGGGGCGGCAACAAAAGGCTGCGTGTTGAAGAACTCCAGATGGCGCTTGATCGCTTGTTTACGTTCTTCCGAATTTTCAGGATAAAGACGGCGGATCACCGGCACCATCGAAAAACAGAAGCCGAGTGCCTGCATACGTTCAAAGTTCCAGGAGCCTTGAAACAGGTTGGAACGGATAAACACCGCGCGGATATCGCTGTCAGTGAGTTTTTTAACATTCGTATTTTCGACCATTTCTCTCACTCCTGTTAATCCAGTTCGTTATCAAGGCCGTTATTGCCTGATGCAACAGACTGGCCTTGAACCTTGTTATATTTTGGGCTGAGCTGGATATATAGCACTGCCATCACAATACCGATTACGCCCAGCGCCACCAGGTTGAACTCGGTGAACGCGGCGGTCACGAAGCCAAGATAGAAGAATGGCATCAGGTAGCCCGCGCGCATCATGTTGATGACCATCGCGTAACCGACGACGACAATCATCCCACCAGCGATATTCAGGCCGTTAGTGACAACGTCTGGGATGGAGTTCAGCAGAGCGTGAACGGCGTCAGTACCGACAGAGACTGCCACAATAACCGCAGGAATCGCGATACGCATGGCTTGAAGCAGCAGGGCGGAGACGTGAATCCAACTGATGGCCGTCAGGTTACCGCGCTCTGCCGCGCTATCTGCCGCATGTTGAAATGCAACTGTGATGGTACGAACAATGATGGTTAAGACTTGCCCGGCCGCAGCAAGTGGAATCGCCAGGGCAATCCCAGCCCCAATTCCCTGACCGCCAGCAATAACCAGAATGGTTGAAATAATGGAAGCCAGCGCCGCATCGGGTGCGACTGCCGCACCGATGTTCATCCAGCCTAATGCGATCATTTCCAGCGTACCACCAATAATGATCCCGGTTTTTAAATCACCTAATACTGCACCAATTAGCGTACACGCGACGAGTGGACGGTGGAACTGGAATTCATCAAGAATCGAACCCATCCCCGAAACACATGCGACGAGAAATATCAGCACAATTTGAAGTGTGGTAATTTCCATCGTACTTCTCCTATAAAATGTGTCTGAGTAAAAATAAATCGTCATCCCCGTTGTTTTTCAATGTCAACGTAAAGCTTTCTATGTCGATATAAAGCTTTTCAATATCGGCATAACTTGAAAATCGCCAGGTCTGTAAAACTATTATTGATAGTGATATTGGCATTAACGACCTTCGCAGCACGACAGGCATCAACGCGGCATTTTGTTAATCAAATCCATCATTTTAATCCGGGAATCGGTTGATACTTTTCGAACCTCCAATTCAATACCGCGTTTATCTAATTCACGGAATGCCGCAATATCGTTTTCATCAATAGAGACAGCATTATTTACCTGCGTTTTCCCCTGTTTGAATGCCATCCCACCAATGTTGACCGAGGTGATGTTTACGCCATTTTCGATCAGCGTTAATACATCCGTCGGATTGGTGAACAGCAACATTACGCGATCGGCGGCATATTTCGGGTTGTCATAAAC
Organism: Pectobacterium araliae; assembly: GCF_037076465.1. Lineage (NCBI taxonomy): Bacteria > Pseudomonadati > Pseudomonadota > Gammaproteobacteria > Enterobacterales > Pectobacteriaceae > Pectobacterium > Pectobacterium araliae. Next base: position 2,164,303 of record NZ_AP028908.1, read on the forward strand.
ACGAACCGCTTTTGCCACATCCACGACGTGGGCGGTAACGCCCGGCGGCGCAACCTGAGTCAGCAACGTTTTACGCACGTGATCGGCGGCGACCTCATCGCTGACAACAATAATGCGCGAAACATTGGTTTCTTTCGTCCAGCGGGTGGCGACCTGACCATGAATCAGACGGTCGTCGATACGTGCCAACCCAATCTTCATATGTTCACCGGATCCCGCTGGTGTGGGTACGGTGTTGGTTTTTGGAGGGAGTAGAGGAGAAGGGGGCGCTGCTTTGGGTTTTTCCTGATGCTTCAGGGCTTTTACACCCTCTCTACCGGCTTCCAGAGCGATGGTAACCAGATCGGAGAAGGAGGGGTTATCATCCCGAGCCATAAAGGTTTCCGCCAGCATAGGGATATTCACGCCGGCGATAACATCATGGTTTTCTTTGTCAGTGACGAGGCGACTGGCGGCGTTGAACGGGCTGCCGCCCCAGGTATCAACGAGAAACAGCACGCCCTGCGATGTGTCTAACTGCGTGAGTTTTTCCTGATATTTTTCTATCAATGTTTCGGCGTTTTCTCCAGGAACGAAATCAATCCAGGCGATATTACTTTGTTCGCCAAGAATCATTTCTGCTGTTTTTAACAGCGGTCCCGCAGTGGCGCCGTGAGTGCATAACATGATTGCAATACTCACTTGCTACCTCCTCACGTTCACGATCAAAAAGAGTCAATGTGTCAGGAAATCGGGTTAGCGTTCAGTCACTGAGCGTTAACCGTCGCGGTATTAGTATGGCTACAAGAAAAAATTTTACCGTGCATTCATGACATTTCGCTGTGTTCCTCCAGGTTGTCAGGCGAAAAATCGTGACTGACAGATTTATTTTAGTTATCGAAAAAATAAATAGTGTGATGATGCTCTAATGCTGACCAGTTAAGCAGGGGGACAAAACGGTGTGAAATCAGAAAATTTGAGCGAGTTATCAATGCGAAGCCAGTCTAAGAAATTCTTTGTGAAAAACGGTAACAACCTGTTAGAGTAAATATCCCTTAAATTGCTTAGGAGCACCGGGCATCAGCCCTTCCCATGGACTGTCACCGACAAAACGTTCTCTGTTTTCCCGCTAATGCTGGCGGTTTTCTGTACTCAGTTGGTCACTCAGACCACGTTCAGAATCTCTCTGATTCACATCAACTCTTTTTATTACCATTCAATGCGGCTCATGCGTTGATGTCATCTGCTCGTTCATTTTCTGGAGTCTGACATGGAATTTTTGCTAGATCCTTCAATCTGGGCAGGCCTATTGACGCTGGTGGTACTTGAAATTGTTCTGGGTATCGACAATTTGGTGTTTATCGCCATTTTGGCAGATAAATTACCTCCCAAGCAGCGAGATAAAGCCCGCATTATCGGTTTAAGCCTGGCGTTATTCATGCGTCTGGGCCTGTTGTCTTTGATTTCCTGGATGGTCACACTGACGCGCCCACTGTTTAGCGTTGGCGATTTCAGTTTCTCAGGGCGTGACCTGATTCTGCTATTCGGCGGTATGTTCCTCTTGTTCAAAGCCACGATGGAGTTGCATGAACGGCTAGAAAATAAAACGCACGACGGCAATGGTAATCGCGCGCATGCCAACTTCTGGGCTGTGGTTGCGCAGATCGTCGTGCTGGACGCCGTGTTCTCGCTGGATGCTGTAATTACCGCCGTGGGGATGGTAGACCACCTGGGCGTTATGATGACGGCGGTGATCATTGCGATGGGCGTGATGCTGATTGCTTCTAAGCCACTGACCAACTTCGTTAACGAGCACCCAACGGTGGTTGTCCTGTGCCTCAGCTTCTTGCTGATGATTGGTCTGAGCCTCATGGCGGAAGGTTTCGGTTTCCACATACCGAAAGGCTACCTGTATGCTGCGATTGGTTTCTCTATCCTGATCGAACTGTTTAACCAAATTGCCCGTCATAACTTTATGAAGCATCAGTCGCACCGCCCCTTGCGTGAACGTACCGCAGAGGCCATTTTGCGCCTGATGGGTTCACGGAAAAATACGGACGATGTGGATGCGGATGAACCGCAGAAGAAACTCACGACAGAGGAATTCGCCGAAGAAGAGCGCAATATGATCAGCGGTGTGCTGACGTTAGCCTCACGTTCGCTGCGTAGCGTGATGACGCCGCGTACTGAAATCTCCTGGGTGGATAGCGCGAGTTCTGTCGAACAGATCCGTATGCAATTGCTGGATACGCCTCACAGCCTGTTCCCGATATGCCGCGGTTCGCTGGATGAAATTATCGGTGTCGTCCGTGCCAAAGACCTGCTGGTGGCGCTGGAAACGCAAACGGATGTGGAAAGCTTTGCCGCCGCTAATCCGCCGATTGTCGTACCTGAAACGCTGGATGTCATTAACCTGCTGCCGGTTTTGCGTCGTGCGAAAGGCAGTTTGGTTATTATCGCCAACGAATTTGGCGTGGTGCAAGGATTGGTCACGCCGCTGGACGTGCTGGAAGCCATCGCGGGTGAGTTCCCGGATGAAGACGAAACGTTGGATATCATCCCTGACGGCGAAGGCTGGTTAGTGAAAGGCGGAACGGACCTGCACGCTTTGCAACAGGTCGTGGATAGCAGCGATCTGGTTGATCCAAAGGAAGAGTATGCATCGTTGGCAGGCATGTTGCTGGCGCACAGTGATGAATTCCCGAAAGTCGGCGAGGTCATCGAGTTGTACCACCTGCGCTTCCATATCGTCGAAGTTTCCGAATACCGTATTGAACTGGTGCGTGTAGAACGCATCGTCGATCGGGAAGAGGATGAAGACGCATAAGCACCGTCGTGCGCGATGATCACACCCTGCGAGCAGTACGCTGGCAGGGTGTTTTTTGTTGAAAAGGAACTGGGCAGAGACTACGTTATATTACTTTACTACTTTAAAAGGATCGGGAACGGTATGTTGGTTAGCATTGTTCCAATAGTTCTGTAATACCCAGCCATATTCTGGTAACCCATTGATAAATGGCGGAAGCATCGCGTCAGCGGTTGGGTTTTTCCAGTCTGCTTGTAATTCTGCACCAAGCGCAAATACACTTTCAAGCTCAGCACCAGCCGCCGTCATTCTCTGCATCGCTGCATCCGCCTCGTATTTGCTCCATGCGCCGGAGGCATCAACAACCGGATAGACTTGATACCCATCATTTATCATTGCCAATGTCGGTAAGGTTACACAGGTTCCCAATGTGACACCGGAAATAATAATGTGCCGACGACCCGTTTTGGCAACTAAATCCTCTAAAGCCTTACGGAACGTTGGATCTTCATAGGCGTTGATAATCCCTGTACGACGGTAAATGGGTTGATCTTTGAATATTTCTTTTAGTTCCGGCAGAGTATCGCCATTCTGCCATTGAGCATTGGAGCTCGTAATTAATACAGGGATATCTAATGCTTTAGCCATTTGCGCTAAGGCAACAACATTATTTTTATAGCCTGATGCCTGTTGAAAATCTCGAACGCTTGCCATCAGCCCCACTTGGTGATCGACAAACAGCATAATACTATTTTCAGGCGTCGGTTTATCATACGCCACGCGGCCAGCTTTGCGTGCTTCTGAAGGACTCGTTTTATATGGAAAAACCTTATTCGTAATAGGACTCACAATATCTGTTGATTTCTGATCTGCAAAAGAAAAAGAGGAAAAACAAAATATTGTTAAAGCAATAGAGAGTTGAGTCAATTTTATATGAGACATAATTTTCCTGAAAATAAGAATAATAGAAAGTGAATTAACTACGGCTAATCCAGGTCGGTGAAATTTGAGTTCCTTTACCCGCCCCGTAACCAAAATAAATATTTAGTCCACCGAGTGGTTCCAGATAACGAGCATTTTTTAGTCCGCCAGCGTCTACCGGAGAGAATCCGATACTGTCGATTAATTCGCGGACAGTTTCTTTTGCTGATTCGCTATCCGTAGCATAAAAAACCGGGACAGTTTCATTCTGGGAAAATTTCGCCCCGTCAGCCAACACTTGAGCAAAAATCGTGTTAAATGCTTTAACAACAATAGCGCCAGGAACCATTTTCGCGATTTCCTCTCCCGCAGAGGTATCATGGCCAAGGGTTAATCCCATGTAGTCAGCGGTGAGTGGGTTGGTTATATCAACGATCACTTTCCCATTTAGATCGCCAAGAGACTGTAAGGCGGAGCGTGTATCATTGTAGCCTACCGCTAAAATCGCGATGTCTGAATCCTGCAATGCGTCACCTGATGCCACTGCCACAGCCCCAGCATATTGATCGGCCAGCGCTCTGGCTTTGGTGAGATCACGTGCAGTGACACGGACTTCATGCCCCGCTAAGGTGAGTTGTTTGACAAACCCCTGACCCATATTCCCAGTACCTATAACGGCAATTTTCATTGTGTAATCTCTTGTGAAGTAAAAGTATCAACAACACTTTATTAGTAATGTTAGTAATGATAAATAACGAGGAATTAGATATATTGTCTCGCAGGGGGAGATAATGGATAAATTGCAAGCGATGGCTACCTTTGTTGCGGTAGTGAAAGCAGGAAGTTTTGTCAAAGCGGTGGAAAGTACCGGGTTTTCAAAGCCAGCCGTATCACGGCAAGTCATTGAGTTAGAAAAATTTTTGGGCGTAAGATTACTCCATCGCACTACGCGGCGTATTTCTTTGACTAATGAAGGCCAAATTTATTACCTGCGTTGTAAAGAGGTGCTATCGGTTATCGAAGAGGCTGAAAATCAAGTCTGCACACGAGCCAATCAGGCACACGGTCGCTTGCGGATTGGCGTACCGCAGGATTTCGGTGTACTCCAGCTAGCTCCACTGTGGGGACAGTTTATGGATAAAAACCCGAAAGTTGAGCTTGATATTGTTCTTTCTGATCGTAACGTTGATCCAGTAGAAGAAGGATACGATTTAGTCGTCCGCATCGGCAATCTGCCTGATTCAACGCTGGTATCATCTTTGTTGGCAACAACTCGCCTAATATTGTGCGCTTCACCTGAATATCTTCGCGTATGGGGTACACCGCTACATCCTATAGATTTAGATAAACACGTAGTGATTGCTTATAGTTATAACTCCAGTGGCAACGAATGGTTATTTTGTAAGGAAAAAAGAGAACAAATAAAAGTGAGTATTCACCCGCGTCTCAATGTTAATAATGGTGCAACATGCCGATTTCTTGCTATCGAAAGTCAAGGGATAATCTTGCAACCAGACTTTCTGGTATATAGCGATATTCTCAAGGGGAGGTTGGTGGAAATTATGCCAGACTGGCAAGCGCAAACACTCGGAATACACGCGCTTTATCCTACACGCACATTATTACCACTCAAAGTGCAGCTTTTACGTGATTTTCTATCCGATTCTTTACGACCTAAGACATGGCTATTATCCGCTTATGACCCGTGGGAAAAATTATTAACGGGAAAGTGAACGACCAATCATGGAATATGTGCACTATCGTAATGTATCAGCCTTAGCCATATATAGCATGGTGTGCGCTGCTGATTAAATTGAGTTGTCAACGGCAAACAGAATGGCGGGGCTAATTCCGCCATTCTGTTCAAGGGAAAGTTTTGTGGGCCAGAGTGAACGATATTATGTCAAGTTGGCGGACTTTTATCGTTGATAAAAAAGGGGCGAATGGCGTGAGCTAATCAATCACACTGCACTTTGATCGCCAATCCGCCTCGTGAAGTTTCACGGTATTTGGCGTTCATGTCTTTCCCCGTTTCGTACATGGTTTCAATGACCTTATCCAGCGAAACGCGCGGTTCACTGGTACGTCGGGTAGCCATACGTGCGGCGTTAATCGCCTTAACGGAAGCAATCGCGTTACGTTCGATGCACGGAACCTGTACCTGGCCTGCAACCGGATCGCAGGTTAAGCCTAAGTTATGTTCCATACCGATCTCGGCGGCGATACAAACTTGTTCTGGACTCGCCCCCATCAGCTCTGCCAGTCCAGCTGCTGCCATGGAACAGGCCACGCCCACTTCACCTTGACAACCCACCTCGGCACCGGAGATAGAAGCGTTCATTTTGTACAGAATGCCGACCGCACCTGCTGCGAGGAAATAACGAATATAAATGGTCGGGCTAACCGGTTCGATGAAATGGTCGTAATAGGCAAGGACAGCCGGAACGATACCACATGCACCGTTTGTTGGTGCGGTAACCACACGGCCGCCAGCGGCGTTTTCTTCGTTCACTGCTAGCGCGAACATATTGACCCAGTCGACGACGTTCATCGGATCGTTGGACAACTTATCGGAAGACACCAACATACGACGCAGTGCAGAAGCACGACGTGGTACGCGCAGCGGTCCGGGTAAAACACCTTCGGTGTTCATGCCGCGATCGATGCAGGCACGCATGGTTTGCCAGATATCGGCAAAGTAGGCGTCAATCTCCTGACGGCTGTGCAGCGTCAGCTCGTTACGCATCACCATCCCAGAAAGCGACAGGCCACTTTGTTTGCAGTGTTCCAACATCTCTTTGGCAGAATGGAAAGTATAGGGAACGGAGATGTCGGTGGTGGCATCTTTACCAAAATTTTCTGCATCGACGATGAAACCGCCGCCGATGGAGTAATAGGTTTTGCTATAAATTTCTTTATTGTCGGCAAAGGCGGCGATTGTCATGCCGTTTTCGTGTAGCGGTAGATTTTCGCTGCGAAAAACCATGCCACCTTCTCGAGGGAAATCCACCTCGTGCTGCCCGTTAGCCAGCAGCAGACGTTCGCGTTGCTCAACATCGCGGATAAAACTGGGAATGGCATCAATATCCACGGTATCTGGCATGTTACCCGCCAAACCCATGATGATGGCGATATCCGTATGATGGCCTTTACCCGTCAGTGACAGCGAGCCATAAACGTCGACGGCAATGCGCGTGGTTGCGGTCAGTAAATTTTGGTTGATCAATTCATCGACAAATTGCTTACCGGCTTTCATCGGTCCAACCGTATGAGAGCTAGAGGGACCAATACCGATCTTAAACATGTCGAAAACACTTATCACACCAAACTCCTCAAAGACTTAGGGCAGTATCCACAATTCTCTGGCCGCCTGCTTTCGGTTCTGGCGAGACATGACCTGAATTGTAGTGGATATATATCTAAAAATTAGAATAAAAATCGTCAAATCGCGCTATTGTAGTGTGGAATATGTTGTGCGGCTTTCTTTTTCGCATGAAATAAATTTATGCCAACACATAATTTAACTTATCTCAAATGTGAGCTAAATCATTGTAAATCCTATGGCTGAATGATTTTTGTCCGGCAGAGCGGCTTTTAACGTAGGGATAATTAGTCGGGAAAAAGAAGTGTTGCGCTAAAAGCCGCCGGGGCGGACTTAAACGTAGGGCCTGTCGGAAATCTGTAGCGCAAGCTGGTGGATGATGGCGGCGGTCAATCCCCAGACAAACTGCTGTTGATACCAGGAGAGATAAACCCGATGCCGTTGCTGCTTACGTTCAATATCCAACGGGTAATAACGCGTTAGCGCGAAAGCCTCGTCCAGCGGCATTTCAAACAGCTCGGCGACTTCATCTTCATTGGGGTGAAAGCGAGTTTGCGCGGCGATCAACCCGACGACAGGCGTAACCTGAAAGCCACTGATGCTGTCCAACGGCGGTAAGACGCCCAACACTTGTACATTTTCTGGTGGAATGGCGACTTCTTCCTGCGCTTCACGCAGCGCGGTTTCGATAATGGAACGATCCGTTTTGTCTGCCGCGCCGCCGGGGAACGCCACTTGCCCGGCGTGCTTACGCAGGTCGGTAGAACGCCGAGTCAATAGCAGCGTGGGTGTCGGGTGACAAACAATCGGCACCAGAACCGCCGCCTGACGCGGTTGGTGCACCGGCCGCAGCGGCGGTGGAAGCTGTAACTGAAAACGCGTAATAAAGTCGTTCAGCGCAAACGTCATCGGTGGCAAGGCGATCTCACTCATTTATTGGGCACCAGAATGGTCTGGGAACCCTCCAGCAGGGGAAGAATACGCCCCACTTTATCAAACGTTTCCTGATATTCCGCCTGTTCCTGACTGTCGGCAACAATGCCGCCGCCCGCCCAGCAGTAGATTCTACCGCGTTCGGTCAATAACGTCCTGATGGTGATGTTGGTGTCCATGGTTCCGCACTGGCTAATATAGCCGACACTGCCGCAGTAGGCATTACGCCGCTGTGGTTCCAGCTCTTCAATAATCTGCATGGCGCGGATTTTGGGTGCACCGGTGATCGACCCCCCAGGAAAACAGGCGCGTAGCAACGTGGTGGCGGGGCAATCTTCCGGTAGCCGCGCTTCAATCGTGCTGACCAGATGGTGTACTGCGGGAAAAGGCTCGACGACGAACAACTCCGGTACGCGAACGCTGCCCGGCACCGCGACACGACCGATATCGTTACGCAGGAGATCGACAATCATCAGGTTTTCTGAGCGATCTTTCTCTGAATGGGCAAGCCGCGCCGCCTGCTGTTGATCCGCATCTGGATCTGCAAGACGCGGTAATGTGCCTTTAATCGGACGCGTTTGAATGTGGTTATTTTCCAGCCAGAGAAAGCGTTCCGGCGACACACTGATCACGGTATTCTCCGGCAAGCGCAGAAAGGCAGAGAAGGGGGCTTTATTGCCTGCGGACAGCTGTAAAAATGCCTGCCATTCATCGCCCTCGTAAGTCGCAGAAAAACGCTGTGCCAGATTGACCTGATAGCAATCGCCCGCCAGAAGATAGTCCTGTATTTTGCGGAATTTCTCTCCGTATGCGCTGCGTGACATAGTCGACTGCCAGGTGTCGGTGAGGTTGAAATCGGCTTTCGGGGCGTTAACGGGCGGGTTGGCTAACCAGTCGAGCCGTACCTGAAGGGAATGATGTACGATCAGCGTTAATGTTTGCCGATGATGATCGGCAACCAGCGCCCAGTCATATAGACCCACGGCCATATCCGGCAAATCGATGTCCCGTTCGGCCTGTGCGGGCAGTGTTTCAATTTGACGTCCCAAATCATAGCCAAACAAACCTAACGCGCCGCCCTGAAAGGGAAAATCAGAATGTGATTCAACGGGTAACGACAGCGTATCAAGCTGCTGTTGCAGCAGAATAAACGGATCACCTTCTATGGTTTTAGTTACACCGTCACTTATAATTTCTGTCCTGCCCTCGCGCGTACACAGCGTGATGCGCGGGTCAGCGACCATAATGTCAAAGCGATTGTGCGGATGATCGGCAAATCCAGAATGCAGTAGCATAGCCCATGGTTGTTGGGAAAAGGGGGCAAAGCGATCGAGCAGCACAGTCGGATAATAGGGCAGCGCGTGATAGAGAACGGCGGAGTCCGAATCGCTGGTATTGATCTCGTTGATCGTGTTGGCAGCAGTCATGTTTTCGTGTGGTGTCTGTAGAGTGTCGTGTCGATTTTACTGACCACAGCGTACCACAAAGCGGAAATGCTGGTGTATGCCGAAGCGGACATGCGATGATAAGCGTGAATTTACCAACCAGGAAACTATCATGATTGCAGGTATGCCCGCGCTGACGCACAAGCAGCAGCAAGATGCGGTAGAGCGCATTCAGGAACTGATGTCTGAGGGCATGAGCAGCGGCCAGGCGATCGCGCTTGTCGCAGCGGAAATCCGCAAAAATCATAAGGGTGGCAACGTTGCGGTAATGTTTGACGAAGACGATGACGCGTTTAATGACAGTGATGAAGAACACCTTTTTGACGATGGGGAAGAGGAAGAAGAGCAATAACCACGCTTCCCCTATACCCGCCATACTTCAAGTTGCATGTGCATTGTTCAAACGTTTACGTTTGTTCTGAAACTCGAATTATTTAGGGTATAAGAGTGATGATAGCTTATACCGCCGCAATCGCTTTGATTTCGATTTTGAATTGCGGGTGCATCAATTTAGCCTGCACGGTGCAGCGTACAGGTGCGCTACCCGCCACGACCCAGTTATCCCACGCGGCGTTCATCGCAGCAAAATCATCCGCATCGGCGAGAAAAATCGTCACGTCTAACAGCTTACTCTTATCCGTTCCCGCCTGTTGTAGGATCGCATCCAACGCGCTTAGCGCGTTTTCCGTTTGTGACTGAGCGTCGTCATCCAAATTTTCCGGTACGCTGGTGTAATAGAGCGTGTTGTTGTGGATGACGGCGTCTGACCAGCGTGCTTCAGGATTAATACGAGTGATCGCCATGGGTGAAGTTTCTCCTAACGTAATAAAAGTGAATTACCAAGCCTAACACAGCGGGCGTCGGTTCGTGTTCCTGATTTAAAGTGGTAGCGCCGGGTGACTCTTGGCATAATCAGCGCGATATTTTGCCATGACCTGAAATGGTCAGCGGCTTACAAATACAGCATTCCTTTGATAAAGAGAGCAGGCGTGACGAACGATCGGGTAATTGATGATTTTGCTAATGACGGCGCGCTGGCGAAAGCGATCGCGGGTTTCAGGCCGCGTGAACCACAGCGGCAGATGGCGCAGGCCGTCATGCGAGCCATTGACGACAAAACGGCGCTGGTGGTGGAAGCGGGAACCGGAACCGGTAAAACCTATGCTTACCTCGCGCCTGCCTTGCGTTCCGATAAAAAAGTCATCATCTCGACTGGTTCGAAAGCGCTACAGGATCAGCTCTATAGCCGCGATTTACCGACGATTGCGCAGGCGCTGAAGTACAAAGGCAAATTAGCGCTGCTGAAAGGCCGATCGAACTACCTCTGTCTGGAGCGGCTCGAACAGCAGTCGCTGGGCGGCGGCGATTTACCTGGCGAAACGCTGAGCGAACTGGTTCGGCTGCGCGGCTGGTCGTCGGAAACAACGGAAGGCGATGTCACGACCTGTTCAGGCGTGGCAGAAGACAGCGCGATCTGGCCATTAGTGACCAGCACCAACGATAATTGTCTGGGTAGCGACTGCCCGCACTATAAAGAGTGCTTCGTGGTGAAAGCACGGCGTAAAGCGATGGATGCCGACATCGTGGTGGTTAACCATCATCTTTATCTGGCAGACATGGTGGTAAAGGAAAGCGGTTTTGCGGAACTGATCCCGGAAAGCGATGTAGTGATTTTCGATGAAGCACATCAAATTCCTGATATCGCCAGCCAATATTTTGGCCAGCAGCTTTCTAGTCGCCAACTGCTGGATTTGGCGAAAGACATCATCATTGCTTACCGCACCGAAGTGCGCGACGCTTCTCAGCTGCAAAAAAGTGCCGATCGTCTGGCGCAAAGTACGCAAGATTTTCGGTTGGCGCTCGGCGATCCGGGGTTCCGCGGTAACTTACGTGATGTGCTCGAACAGCCGTCGCTTCAGCGTGCGCTGGTGCTGCTGGATGATGCGCTGGAGCTGTGTTACGACGTCGCGAAACTGTCTCTTGGCCGTTCTGCGCTGCTGGATGCTGCCTTTGAACGCGCCACACTTTATCGCAATCGGCTAAAACGGCTGAAGGACGTGCAGCTACCGGGCTACAGCTACTGGTATGAATGTAATTCGCGCCATTTTGTGTTAGCGCTGACGCCATTGTCCGTCGCCGATCGTTTTCGTGAATTGATAAAAGAGAAGCCTGCGGCCTGGGTATTCACCTCCGCCACCTTGTCGGTTAACGATCAGCTCTTCCACTTCACCGATAGACTGGGGTTGGATAACGCGAACACGCTCCTGTTACCCAGCCCGTTTGATTATGCCCATCAGGCGCTGCTCTGCGTCCCGCGTAATTTGCCGGAAACCCATCGTCCCGGTGCGGCGAAAAGGCTGGCGGCGATGCTGCGGCCGCTGATTGAAGCGAATCAGGGGCGTTGTTTTATGCTATGTACTTCGCATCAGATGATGCGCGATTTGGCGGCCGAGTTCCGCGCTACGCTGACGCTACCGGTGCTGTTACAGGGCGAAACCGGCAAAGCGCAGTTGCTGTCGCAGTTTGTGTCGGCGGGTAATGCGCTGTTGGTGGCGACCAGTAGCTTCTGGGAGGGCGTGGATGTGCGCGGTGATACGCTTTCCTGCGTGATTATCGATAAACTGCCGTTTACCTCGCCGGATGATCCGCTGCTCAAGGCGCGTATTGAAGACTGTCGCCTGCGTGGTGGTGAGCCGTTCGACGATGTGCAAGTCCCCGATGCGGTGATTACCTTGAAACAGGGCGTCGGGCGCCTCATCCGTGATGTTGAGGATCGCGGTGTAATTGTGATTTGCGATAATCGACTGGTGATGCGGCCATATGGTGCCGTGTTTCTTAACAGTTTACCGCCGACACCGCGTACCCGCGATATTCAGCAAGCGATTACGTTCCTGACGAGTAGCACTTAATCCCGGTCGGTGATTGCCGCATGGCGGGAAGGGCTGCGGCACGACAGGGGCTTATGCTATGATGCGGGTTATTAAGATTTATTTATCCTGCCTGAGGTTGGCATGTCTACGCGAATTCTAGCGCTTGATACCGCAACGGAAGCCTGTTCCGTCGCACTCTGGAATGAAGGTGAAATTCATTCTCTGTTCGAAATTTGTCCCCGTGAACACACACAACGTATTCTGCCGATGGTTCAGCAGGTGCTGGCTGATAGCGGTCTGACACTCAACGATCTTGATGCGCTGGCTTTTGGTCAGGGGCCGGGAAGTTTTACCGGTGTGCGGATTGGTATCGGTATTGCGCAAGGGCTGGCGCTGGGCGCGGATTTACCGCTGCTTGGTGTATCGTCATTGGCTGCGATGGCACAAGGCGCTTTCCGTCTAACGCAGGCAACGCACGTGCTGGCGGCCATTGATGCGCGGATGGGGGAAGTCTACTGGGGTTGTTATCAGCGCGATGCTGACGGCCGCTGGCAGGGGGAATCCGAAGAAGCGGTATTGAAACCTGAGCAGGTGCAAGCGTTAACGGGTGCGCTGTCAGGCGAATGGACAACGGTAGGAACCGGGTGGGAAACCTACCCAGAATTGATCAACCATCCATCGTTGCTATTAACGAAGGGTGACGTGTTGCTGCCACAGGCACAAGACATGCTGCCGTTGGCCTGTCAACGTTGGCTGGCGGGGAAAGCGGTCAACGTCGAGAATGCGCAACCTCGTTACCTGCGCAATGAAGTGACATGGAAAAAACTGCCTGGCCGCGAGTAGCAGAACGTACATTTTTGCGTGAAGTATACCCGTCATAAACAGCAACTTATTCGATGCTGAGCAGTCTAACTATCAGGTATCTGAAGAGGGGTTGTGCCATGTTTGTACAACAGATGAAAAATGTGAATCAGAAAAGCGTACGCCTCTGCATGGTGGCTGCCGCGCTGTTGCTTTCCGGTTGCGTCACGGTGCCGGATGCGATTAAAGGCACCTCGCCAACGCCGCAAGACGATCTGGTGCGAGTGATGAATGCGCCACAGATTTATGTCGGTCAGGAGTCACGCTTTGGCGGGCGGGTGGTCAGTATCCGCAATGAAGCGAATAAAACGCGTCTGGAAATTGCCAGTATGCCGCTGGATAGCGGGGCGAAACCACTGTTGGATATGCCGTCAGAAGGCCGCTTTATTGCCTATGTGAATCGCTTTCTGGAACCTGTCGATTTTAAAGAGCAACTGGTGACCGTTGTGGGGCCGATTGTTGGCACCGAACAGGGCGCGATTGGTGATAAACCCTACCGTTATGTTGTGGTTGATGCGCAAGGCTACAAACGCTGGAATGTTGTGCAGCGACTGATGGTGCCACCTGGTGGCTATGGTCCGTGGGGATGGCGCGTGGGTTACGGGTATGGCTGGGGACCGGGATGGGGATTTGACGGCGGCTGGCCTGGTCCGGCACGGATTGAGAATATCGTGACAGAATAAGAAGTTACCCACTAGGCTATTGAGATCAGGCGACGCAGGTTGCCTGATTTTTTTTGAATAAAGAATAAATTAGTGATCGTTCTCGCAACCTTAACATTGTTTGTTAGCTAACTGGTAGGCTGAGTTAAAATAATGTTAATAACTATATGCCTATGAGGGCGACGGTGATGCCACTAAAAAAATATCTCGGGAGTGACGTCTTGGAAAAAATTTGGTTATCACGTTATCCGGCGGATGTACCGGCGGAAATCGATCCCGATCGCTATTCGTCGTTGATTGACATGTTTGAGAATGCCGTGAAGCGTTATGCCGATAGGCCTGCGTTCATCAACATGGGGGAAGTGATGACATTTCGTAAGTTGGAAGAGCGGAGTCGGGCGTTTGCGGCTTATCTGCAAAACCAGCTTAAATTGCAGAAAGGCGATCGCGTGGCGTTAATGATGCCCAATCTGCTGCAATATCCCGTGGCGCTGTTTGGCGTGTTGCGTGCAGGTATGGTCGTTGTCAACGTTAACCCGCTGTATACGCCGCGTGAACTGGAACATCAGCTAAAAGACAGCGGCGCCAGCACGATTGTGATCGTCTCTAATTTTGCGCATACGCTGGAAAAAATCGTCCATAACACCGCGGTGAAGCACGTTATCCTGACCCGTATGGGGGACCAACTCTCTACGGCAAAAGGTACATTAGTGAATTTCGTGGTGAAATACATTAAGCGACTGGTGCCCAAATATCATCTACCGGATGCCATCTCGTTTCGTCGCGTTTTGCAAGAAGGGCGACGCCAGCAGTATGTTCGGCCTGATATCATCAATAGCGATCTCGCTTTTTTGCAATATACCGGCGGTACGACGGGGGTGGCTAAGGGGGCCATGCTCACACATCGTAATATGCAGGCGAATTTGGCACAGTGTCTTGCGGCTTATGGCCCAGTATTGAGGGAAGGAAATGAATGGGTGGTAACGGCGTTGCCGCTGTACCATATTTTTGCTTTGACGGCTAACTGTCTGCTGTTCTTTGAACTGGGCGGACAGAATCTGCTGATCACCAATCCCCGGGATATTCCCGCAGTAGTAAAAGAACTGAAACAATATCCTTTTACTGCGATTACGGGCGTTAATACGCTGTTTAATGCGTTGTTAAATAACAAAGAGTTTCATGAGCTCGATTTCTCTACACTGCGATTGTCCGTTGGCGGTGGTGCGTCGGTGCAGCGAGCGGTAGCGGAACGCTGGGAAAAATTAACGGGTAAACATCTGCTTGAGGGGTATGGGTTAACAGAAAGCTCCCCCTTGGTGGCCGTGAACCCTTATGATCTCAAACATTACAGCGGCAGCATCGGGCTGCCGGTGGCATCAACGGATGTCAGAATCATTGACGATAACGGTAACGATGTTGGACCGGGCGAACCCGGTGAACTGTCGGTGCGTGGGCCACAGGTGATGTTAGGGTACTGGCAGCAGCCTGCCGCGACGGATGAGGTGCTGAAAGACGGTTGGTTGGCAACAGGTGACATTGTCACTGCCGATGATGAAGGGTTTCTGCGGGTGATCGACCGCAAGAAAGACATGGTTCTGGTTTCTGGTTTTAACGTTTACCCGACGGAAATTGAAGATGTGATTAGCCGTCATCCCAAAGTGTCTGAATCAGCAGTGGTTGGAGTTGAAAATGAGGTTTCTGGTGAGGCCGTCAAAGCCTTTGTGGTAAGGCGTGATGACTCGCTAACGAAAGCGGAACTGATTACCCACTGCCGCCGTAATCTTACGGGCTATAAAGTGCCGAAAGAGATCGAATTCTGTGAGGATTTGCCGAAATCCAACGTCGGGAAAATCCTGCGTCGCGAATTACGTGATGATAAGAAGGCGAAGAAAGACGCTGCCGCTTGACGATGTTCCGCGAAAAACGACTGCCAGAGAGAGGCAGGACGCGATATGATGTTTTCACGCCGGTTTATCCGGCGTTCTTTTTTATGGCAATACGGGTTTGACCCAGAACCGTAAAGTAAAAACAACCAAGAGAATGACGTTTTGAATTATCAGTTGATCACTTCCGACATCGGGTTACAACAAGTCTGCGCTCAGGCGCGACGCTTTCCGCAGGTGGCATTGGACACGGAGTTCGTCAGAACCCGCACGTATTACCCGCAATTAGGGTTGATTCAATTGTATGACGGTGAACAGCTTTCACTTATCGACCCGTTAACGATTACAGACTGGGCATCTTTTCAGGCATTACTGCGTGACGAGCAGGTCACTAAATTTCTGCATGCGGGCAGCGAAGATCTGGAAGTCTTTCTCAATACGTTTGGAACACTACCGACGCCTTTCATTGATACACAGATTCTGGCCGCATTTTTAGGCAAACCACTTTCTTATGGTTTTGCTGCGCTGGTGGCCGATTACATGAACGTGACGCTGGATAAAAGTGAATCGAGAACGGACTGGCTTGCCCGACCGCTGAGCGAAAAACAGTGTGACTACGCGGCCGCTGATGTGTTCTATCTGTTGCCGATGGCGCTCCAATTGGTGGCGGATACCGAAGCCGCAGGGTGGATGAACGCGGCGTTGGACGAGTGCCTCCTGCTTTGTCAGCGTAAACAGGATATTTTGGCGCCGGCGCTAGCCTACCGTGAATTTGGCAATGCCTGGCAACTGCGTGGAAGAAACCTGGCGTGTCTTCAACGTTTGGCTGAGTGGCGTTTACGTAAAGCGCGTGAGCGGGACAGTGCGGTGAATTTTGTCGTACGTGAAGAGAACCTGTTACAGGTCGCACGTTGTCTGCCGTCTTCGCTGGGGGAACTGAGCTCTCTGGGGCTGAGCGGCCCTGAAATCCGCTATCACGGAAAAACGCTACTGGATTGTGTTGCGCAGACGGACGGCATTGCTGATATGGATTGCCCACCACCAGTCATTAATTTGATCGACCATCCTGGCTATAAAAAAGCGTTTAAAGATATCAAAGCGCTGGTACAGCGCGTGAGTGAACAGAGTGGATTATCCGCCGAGCTGTTGGCATCACGTCGTCAAATTAATCGCCTGTTGAACTGGCACTGGAAATTAACTGGGCAAGATTCCTGCACACCGGAAATGCTATCTGGCTGGCGTGGACAATTATATGGCGATGAGCTGCGCGAAATTGTGCAGGGCTATTAATCACTGGCAAACGTGTATTCTCAAGGCGCCTTATTTGTTGCGATGTTCAATTAGGGAAAGGCAGCAAATAGGGTGAGAAGAAAACGGTGAAAAACAAAATAAAAACACTGTCTAAATATACAGCTTATTTTGAGCTGTTCGCGTTTTAGAAAGGTGACAAAAGAAAGAATCTTGATGAATTTACTCAAGTCAGTGATTCGAGTGTATAGCGAGTATATATCCCCTGCGTGAAAGCAGGGGATATTACAGCAGAAAAATCATTTAGGCGTTTCTTCCGCTTCCGGTAATGTCACGTTCAACTCAAGCACGGAAATATCATCTCCTTTTTGCTCAAGTTGAACGGTCACCATCTCAGGATCAATCTGTACATATCTACAGATAACCTCAAGAATGTCTCGCTTTAATTGCGGCAGATAATGGGGTTCGCTATCACCCCGGCGTCGCTCCGCGACAATAATTTGCAGCCGTTCCTTGGCAATATTGGCTGTCGTTTTTTTGCGGGACAGAAAGAAGTCCAGTAAAGCCATAATTTATCCCCCAAAAAGTCGTTTAAGGAAACCCTTCTTCTCTTCTTCAATAAAACGGAAAGGACGCTCCTCGCCAAGTAAACGTTCAACGGTATCCGCGTAGGCTTTACCTGCATCGGCTTCCGCATCCAGAATCACTGGCTCGCCTTGGTTAGAGGCGCGCAGTACAGATTGGTCTTCAGGAATCACGCCAACCAGCGGAATCCGTAGGATCTCAAGGACGTCTTCCATACTCAACATGTCGCCACGGCTCACCCGGCCTGGGTTGTAGCGTGTCAGCAGCAGATGCTCTTTGATCGGATCTTCAGAACGTTCCGCACGACGTGATTTTGAGGACAAAATACCCAAAATACGGTCAGAGTCGCGGACGGAAGACACTTCCGGGTTAGTGGTGATAATCGCTTCGTCAGCGAAATAGAGTGCCATCAATGCACCCGTTTCAATCCCGGCTGGTGAATCACACACGATAAAATCGAACGCCATATCCCCCAGGTCGTTGAGTATTTTTTCAACGCCCTCATGCGTTAACGCATCCTTGTCGCGTGTTTGCGATGCAGGCAGAATATAGAGGTTATCCGTTCTCTTATCTTTGATCAGCGCCTGATTCAGCGTGGCATCACCCTGAATCACGTTCACGAAGTCATACACGACGCGACGCTCACATCCCATGATCAGGTCGAGGTTACGTAGACCGATATCAAAATCGATGACGACCGTTTTTTTTCCTTTCTGGGCTAAACCGGTAGCAATGGCCGCGCTTGATGTGGTCTTGCCAACGCCCCCTTTGCCCGATGTAACAACAATGATGCGTGCCATAATGTTTCCTTGGGAGATTCTAGTCTAGAGGTTTTATCGTTAACACATTGTCCAGCTGGTTCAGGTTGATCCGCGCTGGTTGCCCAAAATATGCTTCAGGAATCTGGTCACTCAGCCAGTAACGTCCGGCAATAGAGAGCAGTTCTGCGGCCAGATGCGTACAGAATATCTGGCTTTGAACATCGCCAGAAACCCCCGCTAGGGCTCGGCCGCGCATCATGCCGTAAATATGAATATTGCCATCAGCAATCACCTCTGCTCCTGCGCTGACGCTACTCATGACGATTAAGTCACTGTTCCGAGCATAAATCTGTTGGCCGGAGCGAACAGGGGTGTTGATGACTTTCGTTTTCACCGCGGTAGGAACAGCAGCAACGGGTTCGACTACCCGACGTTGTGCTTTGCCTTCACTCAAAAGAGGAAGCCCCGCCTGTGCAATGGCTTTTTTTAATACGTCGTCGGTGCATCCGCTGACGCCGACGACATGCAGACCCGTTGATGAAATGGCTTGCTGCAATTTTATCCAGTCGGTTTCCGCTGTTAATGCAGCAACATTAATGACAACAGGGGCATTTTTCAGGAAAGCAGGCGCTTGCTCTATTTTTTCCTGTAGTGCCTGGTAAATTACCTCGGGTTGGGAATCATGCAAATGAACAACCGATAAGGTAAAGCTGCTGCCTTTTAGCTCTATTGGCGTTTGTGACATCTATCCTGACTCAGTTTCAGCATCTTTTAATCCCTAGAGTAACATTTAAGGCATGATATTCCAGAGCGCTGTAAGCATGTTATAGTTACAATTATATACAGGCAAGATGGCATTCCCATCAATTAGAGTAAAAAAAATGTTTTGTGTGATCTATCGAAGTGCTAAACGCGATCAGACCTATCTTTATGTTGAAAAAAAAGACGATTTTTCACGCGTGCCTGAAGAATTAATGAAAAGTTTTGGTGCGCCGCAGTTAGCCATGATTTTACCGTTGGATGGGCGTAAAAAACTGGCGAATGCCGATATAGAAAAAATGAAACTTGCGCTCCAGGAACAGGGTTTTTATTTACAGGTTCCGCCGCCAGTTGAAAGCTTATTAACCACGCCAGTATAAGTGTAAAAAAATAATACTACAACGTACTTTCAGATAAAGCCGCACACATAATTTTCTGTGGAATATCTCGGCTGTTCAGATGATATTCCGCACGATAAATATTCATCTTTCGAGTTTTAGCCTGCCATAATTTAATTGTTTCTCATCTTGATAGGTTATAACGCCTTCTTTAGACGACGCGGTCGGCAACCTCGCACTCCTGAAATCTGTTGGGGGAACCCCTGTTGCGATGATATAACGATGGTTTTGCTTATATACACCCTAAATAATTCGGGTTGCAGGAAGGCGGCAAGAGAGGGGATCCCGATAAGCTTACACAAGTCAGTGATTCGGGTGACAAATCTGCCTGGAGCAGATTTGAACGCTGCTTGCAGCGGCCCCAACGGGGCGAAGCCCATGGATGAGCCGAGTAACGGACGTAGCCGACGCACATGCAGCTTGAAGTATGACGGGTATAGCTGTTTTCCTTTTGGGCGAATTGTGCGCCACGAAAACAGCGATAATCCAACAGACAGGGTAGGAGAATACTCATGTATCAACACAGAGACTGGCAGGGCGCGCTGCTTGATTTCCCAGTAAATAAAGTCGTTTGCGTCGGAAGCAACTACTCAGAACACATCAAAGAAATGGGAAATGCGACCCCGAGCGAGCCAGTGTTATTCATCAAGCCTGAAACTGCATTGTGTGATTTACGTCAGCCCGTCGCCATTCCCAAAAATCTGGGTTCAGTTCACCACGAAGTTGAGCTAGCGGTACTGATTGGTACGCCGTTAAAGCAGGCGAATGAAGAGCGCGTCGCTCGTGCCATCGCGGGTTATGGTGTCGCGCTGGATTTGACACTGCGTGATTTGCAGTCTGAATTCAAAAAAGTGGGTCAGCCGTGGGAAAAAGCCAAAGCGTTTGACGGCTCTTGCCCGATCTCCGGTTTTATTCCGGTTGCCGAATTTGGCGATCCGCAGCAAACCGAACTGGGTGTAAAAGTGAATGATGAAGTGCGCCAGCAGGGCAACACGCGTGATATGATTACGCCGATTCTGCCGCTGATTGCCTATATGAGCCGTTTCTTTACGCTGCGCGCGGGTGATATTATTTTAACGGGTACGCCGAAAGGGGTCGGTCCGATTCTGTCTGGCGATATGCTGACGATTACGGTAAATGACCGGACGCTGAGCACACGTATTATTTAACGCACTGGCTGCCCGTGCCGAATGACGGGCAGCAACACTTCCCCGCAGTGCCTGCCAGAATCACGCCTCTTTATTCACAATGCTATAGATTTACAACAGGAAGAAACATGACTGAACGCCCTTTTTGGCAGCAAAAAACGTTGTCTGAGATGTCTGACGATGAATGGGAATCGCTGTGCGATGGCTGCGGTCAGTGCTGTTTGCATAAACTGATTGATGAGGATACAGAGGAAATCTACTTTACCAACGTCGCCTGCAATCAGCTGAATATTAAAAGCTGCCAGTGCCGTAACTATGAAAAACGCTTCGAGTACGAACCAGACTGCATTAAGCTGACGCGCGAAAACCTGCTGACGTTTAACTGGCTACCGGCGACCTGTGCTTATCGTTTGGTTCATGAGCGTGAGGCTTTACCGCAGTGGCATCCGCTGGTTTGTGGTACCAAGACAGCAATGCACCGTGAACGTATCTCCGTGCGCCATATCGCCGTGCGCGAAAGTGAAGTGGTGGACTGGCAGGACCATATTTTGAATAAACCTGAATGGGCGCGGTAGTTTCTGTTCGATACGCGTTGTTGCATGCCTAAAACAAGAAGTCCCTCAATCTGAATCTCTCAGAAGAGGGGCTTGTTATCGGGGGGAGAGTCAGTGCTCATTAGTCATCCCATTTGGGGCTCAGGTACGCCGCCAGAAAGCTAAGAGAAAGGATGCCGCCCAATACGGCGATGAAAATATTGATATTGCCTAACATGATTGTTTCTCCTGAATAAATTAATTGCGATAGAAATACCTCATAGGATGAGAAGTCGTTGTTGACCTGCGGTACGTACTATAGGCATGAGTCGGTGCGTAATGAAGAAAAAGTACTCAGAAAGGGGCTGGTGGTTTAAAGACCATTGAGGTCGAAAACGTTGCACGTTACGGCTGAGACCGAAATGTCCGTTTGTTTTTGCCCGTCACTTCACATTTTTATTTTTCCTTGTGCGAATCATGCTGCCGACTCCGGCATAAATCGTGGTGTGTTGTATAATTTTAGAGCAGCATAACCAGCAGAGGGGGAGAGCATATGATTAACTTTGAGAAAATTATTCTTGAGTACAGCGAGCAATACACCGACTTTGCTGCCTCCACGATTGCTTTCATGGAAAGTCAGGAAAAAAAGATCGACGCAGATGAAATATCACGCAGAATTCCGCTGGAAAAAAGACCTTTTTTCAACGAGCGATTAGGTCATTATCGCGATATCTACAGACCACAGCAATGATGGTTGGCACAAGCCAGTGAAGCGTAGAAACCGTTACCAGAAGCCCGACATATTGTCGGGCTTTTTGGTTCATTCTTACCGGGTATATGGTCAGCGGCTGAAGAGGTCGCGACGTTTAGGGCGGAAAGGTTGAGCGATCAGCACCAGCACGGCAACCACCAGATAAGCGGCAAAGATACCTAGCAGCCATTGTGGCATTTCCATCGAGAGAAATGACCACTGACGCTCTGAGCAATCACCTGTCGCATTAAAAATGGCCGGAAGCCATTTGTCTAAAGGCAGCCATGACGGGAAGCTGACAAAGAAATCACAGGTGGTAAACGGCGACGGATTCAATAAGATATCCGTATGCTTCCATGCCAGTCGAATCCCTTCGTAGGAACTGTATATCCATAGCACGATGGCTGGATAACGCAATAGGCTTGACGGCGCAATAGCGCCGACAATACCTGCCGCGAACACACCCCATAACGCACAGCGCTGATAGATACACAGTACGCACGGTTTTAAAAGCATAACGTGCTGAAAGTAGAGCGCAGTCAACTCCAGTGCTAAAGCAGTAAACGCGAGCAGCAGCCACGCACCACGTCCGCGTGAGCAACGATTAAGAAATCGCAACATAAAAATATTCCATGCTAAACATGATTAAAGCAGCAGTGTAAACCGTTCAGGCTTCACTGCCATCATTTCACTGTGCAAAACGTAACGATATGTTTATTTGATGCTTCTCTGTCATTTTTTCGGCGACAGCGTCCCCGCTGATAACGTCATCAACAGGGACGTTGTCGCCACCGTAATGACTATACACGATCGTGATTATGAGTGACTGCCCGGTATGGTCAAATTTGGCAAAGAAATCCAGTGATTATTCAGCAAAAAGTCAGTGAACGGCACCAACGTGAATTCGATGCAAAATAACCCGACCAACGTCATCACTATGGTGTAAGGCAGTGCCATGATTACCATGCGCCCGTAAGAGAGGCGGATAAGCGGTGCCAGCGCGGATGTTAGCAAGAACAGAAACGCCGCTTGCCCATTCGGCGTAGCAACGGAAGGCAGGTTCGTGCCAGTATTGATCGCGACAGCGAGCAACTCAAACTGAGGTAAGGAAATTTTACCGCTCTCAAAGGCGTTACGAGCTTCATTGATGTAAACCGATCCCACAAAGACATTATCCGATATCGATGATAGCAGGCCATTGAACAGATAAAACTGCGTCAGTTGGTCGCTATCAGAAGATTGCAGGACGTAATGGATAATCGGTGAGAACAGGTGCTGATCGATAATGACGGCGACGATGGCAAAGAAGACCGTCAGCAGCGCAGTAAACGGCATGGCATCCTGAAACGCTTTACCAATAGCGTGTTCTTCGGTCACACCACAAAACGTTGTGGCCATAATAATCACAGAGAGGCCAATCAACCCGACTTCAGCCAGATGAAACGCCAGCGCGACGATAAGCCAGATGCCAATCATCGCCTGTACCAGCAAACGTACTTTATCCTGTGGCGTGTGTTTTTCTGTCATGTCCCGATCGTAGTCTTCAAGCACGCGGCGCACGTTGTCTGGCAGGTTCACCCCATAGCCGAACAGCGTGAAGCGTTCGACCAGCAGGCAGGTGATGATACCGCAAATAAGAACGGGGACGGTCACCGCTGACATGCGCAGGAAAAAGCTGACAAAATCCCAGCTAGCGCTTTTTGCAATAATCAGATTTTGCGGTTCGCCGACCATCGTCATTACCCCACCCAACGCTGTACCGACGCCCGCGTGCATCATCAGGCTACGTAGAAATGCACGGAATTGGTCTAGCGTACGATGATGTTCCTCGCTGCTTAATGCGCTGTCATCGCTGATGTCGGTCTCGTCGTCACCCTGTTGGGACGCGAAACGGTGGTAAATACCATAGAATCCAATAGCGACGCTGATAACGACAGCAATCACGGTCAACGCGTCTAAAAAAGCGGAGAGAAACGCCGCCGCCATACAGAAGGCGAGTGAGAGTAACATTTTGGAGTGAATGCGCAGCAGCAATTTGGTAAACACAAACAGCAGCAGTTGTTTCATGAAGTAGATGCCAGCCACCATAAACACCAGCAGCATGAGAACTTCAATATTCCCCGTGACTTCATGCCACACCTGCTGTGGGCTGGTCATACCGATGACGACGGCCTCTAGCGCCAGCAGTCCGCCTGGCTGTAGCGGATAGCATTTCAGCGCCATGCCGAGCGTAAAAATAAATTCCACCACCAGTAGCCAACCCGCCCAGAACGGGCTGACAAAATAGAACAGCAACGGATTAATCAACAAGAAACCAAAAATAGTCAGTTTGTACCAATCTGGCGCGTGTCCCAGAAAGTTTTTTAACAGCGCGCGGTGAAGGGGAATGGCATGCATAGTGGAAGGGAAATCCTTATTCGTTAGAATAGTTTGATGGTTTTTATCATACCGTAAAAACTTTACAAATGGTCATAAGTCTACCGATCGTCGCAGTGAGGGGCGATGTGCCGTCACAATTTTTCATTGAAATGGTTCGGGGTCTGAGTACGGCGCTATATCATGATTCTTTCGTCTGGTATTATGACTTGGCTTTTTTCGGCAATCACCGCTACGGATTATCAAACACATGGTTATAAAGGCGCAAAGTCCGGCTGGATTCGCGGAAGAATACATTATCGAAAGTATATGGAATAACCGCTTTCCACCTGGCTCTATTTTGCCCGCGGAGAGAGAGCTTTCCGAACTGATCGGCGTGACCCGCACAACCCTGCGTGAGGTGCTTCAGCGCCTAGCCCGCGATGGCTGGCTGACGATACAGCACGGGAAGCCAACAAAGATTAATAATTTTTGGGAAACTTCCGGGCTTAACATTCTGGAAACGCTGGCTCGACTCGATCACGATAGCGTGCCGCAATTGATCGATAACCTGCTGGCAGTGCGGACCAACATCGCCGCCATCTTTATTCGGACGGCGTTACGCCATAACCCAGAAAAGGTGCGTGAGGTATTAACCCAGGCAAACGCGGTAGATGATAGCGCAGAAGCCTTTGCGCAACTTGACTATAACGTGTTCCGTGGTTTGGCTTTTGCCTCTGGCAATCCGATTTATGGTCTGATCCTGAACGGTCTGAAAGGGCTATATATCCGTGTCGGGCGCTACTATTTTTCCAATCTGGAAGCCCGCAAGCTGGCGGTGAATTTTTACGGTCGGCTGGAAGCGTTGCGTAGCGAAGAGTTATACGATCAGGTGATGGATGTCGTCAGACATTACGGTAAAGAAAGCGGGGCGATCTGGCACAGTATGCAGAGCGCCATCCCGCGGGATATCGCGGAAGTACGCCGCTAAGGCTCATACCGCAGTTTCATTGTGAAAAGGGGATTCAGGCAATAGCCTGAATCCCCTTTGTCTTTGGTCGTGTTGCTGACCTGTTAGGCGAGTTCCGTTATGCGGATGCAGTTCCGTTACGCTGCGGGCAGCGTTCAATCAACTCGATGCTGCCATCCGAGTTAGCCTGTTCCAGATAGACGTCAAACCCCCATAGGCGATGGACGTGTTTTAACACTTCCTGGCTGCTTTTATCGAGCGGTGCACGGTTATGCGGAACGTATCGCAGCGTCAACGCGCGATTGCCGCGTAAATCCACGTTCCAGACCTGAATATTTGGCTCCAGATGACTCAGGTTATACTGTGCGGACAGCTCTTGTCGGATCAAACGATAGCCTTCTTCGTCGTGAATCGCGGAAATTTCCAGATAGTTATTGCGGTCATCGTCCAGCACGGTAAATAGCCGGAAATCGCGCATCAATTTAGGCGACAGGAACTGGCTGATGAAACTTTCATCCTTGAAATTCTGCATCGCGAAATGCAGCGTATCCAGCCAGTCTTTACCCGCGATATCGGGGAACCAGTAGCGGTCTTCCTCTGTCGGCGTCTGACAAATACGTTTAATGTCCTGAAACATCGCGAAGCCCAGTGCATACGGATTGATGCCGCTGTAATACGGGCTATTGTACGGCGGCTGATAAATCACGTTGGTATGGCTGTGCAGGAATTCCAGCATGAAGCGCTCAGAGACCCGACCTTCATCATAGAGATGGTTCAGGATAGTGTAATGCCAGAAGGTGGCCCAGCCTTCATTCATTACCTGAGTCTGTTTCTGCGGATAAAAATATTGGCTGACTTTTCGCACGATGCGCAACACTTCTCGTTGCCAGGGCTCCAGCAGCGGGGCGTTTTTTTCCATAAAGTAGAGTAGGTTTTCCTGCGGCTCTTGTGGAAAGCGTCTTGCTTGTTCTGGCGCAGCACCCTGTTCACGGCGCGGTAGGGTTTTCCAGAGATCGTTGACCTGGCTTTGCAGATAGGCTTCACGGCTTTTCTGGCGGGACTTTTCCTCTTCGAGCGAGATTTTCTGCGGGCGCTTATAGCGGTCGACGCCGTAATTCATGAGCGCATGGCAAGAGTCTAACAGGTGCTCGACCTCATCCACGCCATAACGTTCTTCACATTGTGCAATATACTGCCGGGCAAACAGCAGGTAGTCGACGATAGAGCTGGCGTCGGTCCAACTACGGAACAGATAGTTGCCTTTGAAGAACGAATTGTGTCCGTAGCAGGCGTGTGCCATGACAAGCGCCTGCATTGGCAGCGTATTTTCTTCCATCAAATACGCGATACACGGATCGGAGTTAATGACGATTTCGTAAGCCAGCCCCTGCTGCCCGTGTTTGTACCGCTGTTCGGTTTCGATAAATTTTTTCCCGAACGACCAGTGGGCATAGTTGATAGGCATACCTATGCTGGAATAGGCATCCATCATTTGTTCTGAGGTGATTACCTCGATCTGATGAGGATAGGTCGCCAGACGATACAACTTGGCTACCCGATCAATTTCATCAAGATAAACCTGCAATAACTCAAACGTCCAGTCCGGTCCATCACTCAGGCGAAGTGTTTTTTTTACCTGATTATCCGTCGATATAGCCATCAGCGCGCCCCCTACGTGACCAACCTGTACGCAATCGCACAGGCATAATTAATCGTAGCTCAATCTGATAAAAGTGATGAGAAAACGGTGGCTTGGCGCAATAAATTGGCAGATAGCAGCAATAGCGAAATGCTATCGTTATGGCGGATGACAATTTCTTGCCAAATGGTAGAGTAGTCTTGGTTTTTGTCTTTTAGCTAGTGTTTTACCCCATAAAATAAGCATTTTTCCAGCGTATTAGCCCTTAAGTAATTCAAGTTGCAGGAAAGGCAGCGCACAGGTAGCTTGAAATAGAGTGGGTAGCGGCAAACAGTCGAGAACGGTGCAAAAAGGAGAGTAGTCGCATGCGGGTTGTGATTCTAGGAAGTGGCGTAGTGGGCGTAAGTACCGCCTGGTATCTTGCGCAGGCAGGGCATGATGTCACCGTTATCGACAGGCAACCAGAGCCTGCGTTGGAAACCAGCGCAGCGAATGCAGGGCAGATCTCACCCGGTTATGCTGCGCCGTGGGCGGCACCCGGAATACCGCTGAAAGCGATAAAATGGATGTTCCAGCGTCATGCCCCGCTGGCTATTCGGCCGGATTTCACGGCGACACAGCTTTGCTGGATGTGGCAAATGTTGCTCAACTGCGATGCGCGCCACTATAAGATCAATAAAGCTCGGATGGTGCGTCTGGCGGAATATAGTCGTGACTGCCTGCAACAACTGCGGCGTGATACCGGCATCCAGTACGAAGGTCGACAGGGGGGAACGCTGCAACTGTTCCGCACTGAACAGCAATATGACAATGCGACACGGGATATTGCCGTGCTGGAAGAGGCTGGCGTGCCTTATCAACTGTTGACACGACAGGCGCTGGCCTCGGTTGAACCTGCGCTGGTGAGTGTGGCGGAGAAGCTCACCGGTGGGCTGCGGTTACCTCATGATGAAACCGGCGATTGCCAACTGTTCACCCGTCAACTGGCGGCGATGGCCGCTGACGCAGGAGTCATCTTCAAACTGGGGCGTCATGTTCGTCAGTTGCGGGTTGAAGGGCAAAACGTCACGGGGGTGCAGTGCGATGATGAAATGATCGTGGCGGAGTCCTATGTGATGGCCTGCGGCTCCTATTCTACGGGGCTACTGCGCCAGTGGTTCGATATTCCGGTCTATCCGCTGAAAGGTTATTCACTGACGATTCCGCTGGCGGATGATGCTGCTGCACCCGTTTCTACCGTGCTGGATGAAACGTACAAAGTAGCGATTACACGTTTTGATCAGCGTATCCGCGTTGGTGGCATGGCGGAAGTGGTGGGGTTTAACACCGATCTGAACCTTAAACGGCGTGAGACGCTGGAAAGGGTGGTGCGCGATCTGTATCCCCATTGCGGGCCGATTGAGCAAGCAACATTCTGGACAGGGCTGCGTCCGATGACGCCGGACGGTACGCCGCTGGTGGGACGCTCTCCGCTGAAAAATCTGTATTTGAACACGGGTCACGGTACATTAGGCTGGACGATGGCCTGCGGTTCGGGGAAATTGCTGGCAGATATTCTGTCAGATAAATCACCGGAGATTGAGTCCGATGATTTATCCGTGTCTCGCTATACTCGGTAACGTATCGGTATGCTGTTTTTTGAATTATGTGCGGGGCAGCGGCGTAATGCTGCCCTTGTGGTGCCGCGTGAGCAGACGGGCGCGTATCGCCAGCAGGGCGGCACAGAGCATCACCAGCGCCAGTGATATTTTTGACGGCAGAGGGAGCGCCATAGCAATCAACCCCAGCGCTGCACCGCCCGCCATCTGCACAAACCCTACCATTGCCGATGCAATTCCCGCCTCGTTAGAATAAGGCTCCAGCGCATAGCTGGTGGACGGCCCAATCAAAAATGCCAGACCCGCACAAGCTAGCGCGACGGGTAACATATACGTTGGCCAGGTGTCTTGCATCGCGTCGGGCAAGAGCGCGACACCGCCAAGTAGAGAAAGAAAACCTGCCCCCATCAGCAGACTACCAACGGCCAGACAGCGTGGCCGACCGACTTTGCGGATAATACGATTTGCAAAGAAACTGACCAGCATGATCCAAAAACCGTTCGCGCCGAAGGCAATAGAAAACTCAAGCGGGGTGAGCTGTGCCTGATTCATTAACACTACGGGCGAGAACGTGACATAAGTTAGCGCCATCCCCATTGCCCCCGCGTTGACTGACGCGAACCCTAGAAAATGACGATCGGATAACAGACGGGCATATTGCCGCAGCGGTAAACCATGTACCGCTAAGGTTGAATCTGGACGCGTTTCTGGAAGAAAGCGGATGACCAGTACCAGTACCACAATGCTGTAGCCTGCAAGGAACCAGAAGGGCGCACGCCAGCCGAAAGCTTCGGCTAACAGTCCACCTAATAGCGGAGCCAGCGCGGGCACAATGTTCAACGTGCCGTTAAGAAAACCATAGGTTCTGGCGGCATCGTCGCCATTCAGTTTGTCACGTACGCTGCTGAAAATGGCAACGGCGGTACAGCAGACGGCCAGTCCCTGAAAAAGACGTGAAAGGACGAATAGCGTGGCGTTGGTAGCTAGTGCCGCCATGATCGCGCCGATGAGGTAGATAACCACACCTGCCAGCGCCATGGGACGCCGACCGTACTTATCGACCAGCGGCCCCGCCAGAAGCTGGCCTAATCCCATGACCAGAATAAAGAGGGCAACGGTGGACTGAATCAGCGATTCAGGGCTGTTCAGCGCGATGGCGATAGCGGGAATAAGCGGTAAATAAATGTCGATACCCAGCGGGCCGAGTAGAACCAGAGTCAGTAAAATCAGAACAAATCGTTGCATAACAAAACAGGAATCTACGTTTTATGGGTTCGACAGGGTAATGCGCACAGTAGCGGAAAGGAAGTGTTATCTTTGTGACAATGTCACGAAAATGGCAGTCAACCTGTTGGGAAAGGAATCAGCCAGTTAACAGATAACTGGCTGATTGAGAGGCGACTAATGTCCTACGGTTTGCTTGCGGAAGAGTTCACGGAAGACCGGGTAAATATCATCCTGATCGCGGATATGCTGCATGGCGAAATTGTCGAACGTATCGCGCAGCGTTTCATATTCGCGCCAGAGTGTCTGGTGTGAACGTCGGGTGATTTCAATGTAGCTATAGTAACGCACCATCGGCAGAAGCTGGTTCGCCAGAATCTGGTGACACAGCGGCGAATCATCTGCCCAGTTGTCGCCATCTGATGCCTGTGCGGCGTAGATATTCCACTGTGACGGATCGTAACGCTCACGCACCACTTCCTCCATCAGCTTTAACGCACTGGAGACAATGGTGCCGCCGGTTTCCTGAGAGTAGAAGAACTCCTGTTCATCGACCTCTTTTGCCTGCGTGTGGTGGCGAATATAGACAACGTCGACGTTTTTGTAATTTCTGCTGAGGAACAGGTACAGCAAAATATAAAAGCGTTTCGCCATGTCTTTCGTCGACTGATCCATCGAACCAGACACGTCCATCAAACAGAACATCACGGCCTGGCTCGATGGCTCGGCTCGACGCTCGTAGTTCCTGTAACGCAGGTCAAATGTATCGATAAAAGGTACGCGCGCGATTTTCTGGCGCAGTTCGGTAATTTCCTGCCGCAGCCGTTCCTCTTCCAGCAATTGTGCCGGTTCGGTGTGCGCCAGCCGTTCCAGCGAGTCTTCCAGTTCATGTAGCGTGCGGCGTTTACCCGCCGTCATCGCCATACGGCGTGCCAGCGAGTTTTGCAGCGAGCGTACCACGCTGATATTGGCAGGAACGCCGTTAGCGGTATACCCGGCACGGTGCGTTTTGTATTCGGTCATCTGCCGATGCTGGGTTTTCTTCAGATTCGGCAGCGCCAGATCTTCAAACAGCAGGTCTAGATATTCGTCTTTGGAAATCTGAAAGACAAACCCATCCTCGCCTTCGCCGTCTTTACTGGCATCCCCCTGACCAGAACCACCGCTGCCACCTCCTTGTGGCCGCTCGATTTTGTCATTCTGTACGAAGTGATCGTTGCCCGGGTGGACGCGGTGGCGACGTCCTCCACGGCCCTGATGGAACATCGGTTCGTTGATGTCTGCATTGGGGATCGACACCGACTCCCCGCTTTCGATGTCGGTCACCGAACGCTTATTAATGGCCTCGGAAATCGACTGTTTTATTTGCGACTTATAGCGGCGCAGAAAGCGTTGGCGATTTACCGTGCTTTTGTTTTTGCCGTTCAGTCGTCGGTCAATAAAATAGGCCATGTTTCCCCCAAACGCTGTTGCCAGCATCGTGCGTCATTATGATGATTTCCTCACCCGCAGATACCATTCGCACAGCAAACGCACCTGTTTCCGGGTATAGCCTTTCTCCATCATGCGATCGACGAAGTCATCATGTTTTTTCTGTTCATCCGTTGAGGTCTTGGTATTAAACGAAATTACAGGCAACAGCTCTTCCGTGTTGGAGAACATTTTCTTCTCGATAACCGTGCGCAGTTTCTCGTAACTGGTCCAGTTTGGATTCCGGCCGCTATTGTTGGCGCGGGCACGCAGGACGAAGTTGACTATCTCGTTACGGAAGTCTTTAGGGTTACTGATACCCGCAGGCTTCTCGATCTTTTCCAACTCGGCGTTCAACGATTCACGATCAAATAGCTGACCAGTATCTGGATCACGGTACTCTTGATCCTGAATCCAGAAATCCGCATAGGTAACATAACGGTCAAAAATGTTCTGTCCGTATTCGGAATAGGATTCGAGATAGGCAGTCTGGATCTCTTTACCAATAAACTCAGCGTATTTCGGCGTCAGATACCCTTTCAGGTGCTCCAGATATTTCTCTGCCAACTCCTGCGGGAACTGCTCACGCTCGATCTGTTGTTCCAGTACATAGAACAGGTGTACCGGGTTGGCGGCAACTTCGCTGTGATCGAAGTTAAACACGCGCGACAGAATTTTGAACGCGAAGCGGGTCGACAGACCGTTCATCCCTTCATCCACGCCCGCGTAATCGCGATACTCCTGATAGGATTTCGCCTTTGGATCGGTATCTTTCAGGCTTTCTCCGTCGTAAACCCGCATCTTGGAGTAGATGCTGGAGTTTTCGGGATCTTTCAGGCGCGACAGAATGGAAAAACGGGCCAGCGTTTCCAGCGTGCCGGGTGCGCAGGGGGCATGCGTCAGTTCGCTGTGATCCAGCAATTTGTCGTAGATTTTGACCTCTTCGGATACGCGCAGGCAGTACGGCACCTTCACGATATACACGCGGTCAAGAAACGCTTCATTGTTCTTGTTATTACGGAACTGCACCCACTCGGATTCATTGGAGTGCGCCAGAATAATCCCGTTGAACGGCAGGGCAGCAATGCCTTCCGTCCCGTTATAATTGCCTTCCTGTGTGGCGGTCAGCAGCGGATGGAGCACCTTGATGGGGGCTTTGAACATCTCAACGAACTCCATAATGCCCTGGTTCGCACGGCACAACGCGCCGGAGTAGCCGTAGGCATCGGGATCGTTCTGGGCAAAATGTTCCAGCTTGCGGATATCGACTTTACCGACCAGCGCGGAAATATCCTGATTGTTCTCATCGCCGGGTTCGGTTTTCGCGATCCCGATTTGCGCCAGAATGGATGGCCACACTTTGACGACTTTGAATTTGGTAATGTCGCCGCCAAAGTCCTGCAAGCGCTTGGCTGCCCACGGCGACATGATGGTGCCAAGGTAACGCCGTGGGATCGTGTACTCTTTTTCGAGTATTGCCGCATCTTCCTGCGGGTTGAACAGGCAGAGCGGGTGGTCGTTTACTGGGCTGCGTTCGCCGTTGGCGCTGAGGATATAAATCGGCACACGCTGCATCAGCGCTTTCAGTCGTTCGGCCAGAGAGGATTTCCCGCCGCCGACCGGCCCCAGCAAATACAGAATCTGTTTCTTCTCTTCCAACCCCTGCGCGGCGTGTTTCAGGTAGGAGACAATCTGTTCGATAGCCTCTTCCATACCGTAAAATTCTTCAAAAGCAGGATAACGGGCAATTACCCGGTTCGAGAATAGGCGTGACATGCGTGATTCTTGGGCGGTATCCACCATTACAGGTTCACCGATAGCCGTTAACAATCGTTCAGCCGCATTCGCATAAGCATTGCGATCCTGCTGACAGATAGTAAGGAATTCCTGCAGAGTGAACTCTTCGTCCTTGGCAGCGTCGTAGCGCTGGCGGTAGTGATCAAATATGTTCATAGCGATGCCCGTCCTTCGTCGATTAGCACAGATTAAGAGAGCGCGTGGAATATATGCCTATTAATGTATTGCCCCCGAAAGGATAAATCTTCTTAGCCCAGCAACCCTTATGCCAACTTGCCGCGTCAGGGTGTCGTGATTTTATTCATACCAGTGGGTCAGGAAGATGTCACCTTCTGTATTAAAGCGTAGTTTGCATCCGCAAAATTTCCTCTAGTCCACGGACGTATTTTTAAGATATTTCAAGGACTCACTTTCAGGAAAATCCGTGTAACATTATAGAGAATGGGCGTTCAGCCTTAAGGACACTGGTTATTACCGACGTTAGCGCACGTAAAACCTATCGAATAGTTAGGTTATTCGTTAATGTTATTTTTATATAACCTGAACGCAAACGTGTGTAATTGGCCTATCATGTTTCATGATATTTATCTGTAATAGGAAATAGAAAACTGTGAAAAAACCTCAACTATGTATGCTGGCCGCGCTGATTTCTGGTGCCGTGCTCGTGCCTTCAGTCTATGCCGCAGATATCTCTCTGGGTCTTGGCGCTGCGGGTTCAACGTCTGTATACCGTGGTGTTGATAATGACGTTTATCCGCTTCCTGTACTGAATTATGAAAGTGAAAATTTTTATTTCCGCGGACTGGGTGGGGGATATTACCTGTGGAATGACGGCGTAAATCGTTTTTCTTTAACGGCCTACTACCTGCCTTTAGGTTTTAAACCGGGAGATAGTGACGATCAACGCATGAAACAGTTGGACAAACGCCGTGGTACGCTGATGGCGGGTGCGGCTTATCGCCATACCGCTGACTGGGGTGAAATCCGTACCGTTCTGGCGGGCGATACGCTGGATTACAGCAACGGCTTCGCATGGGACACCGCCTACCTTTATCGGTTCACTATGGGCGATCTGAGCCTGACTCCGGGGATCGGTGCGACCTGGTTCAGCGAAAATATGAACCAATATTACTACGGCGTGAGTGCGCAAGAATCTTCGCGTTCTGGATTTAACCAGTACAGCCCTGGTGATGGCTGGGCTCCGTATCTTGAACTGAGCGCGGGTTATCAGATTAACGAGAGCTGGAGCGCGTGGGCAGTCGGTCGTTACACGCGTTTGTCTGACGAAATGAAAGACAGCCCGATTGTTGATAGTAACCACAGCATTTTAATGAGCGCGGGCGTCAGCTATCGCTTCTGATGCTTTTCGTGAGCGCTTTTAATGCTCTTCGTAAGCATGGTGCATCTGCCGTACAATAATGGGGTGATATCACCCCATTTGCACATTTATGGTGCGCCGAATGCTAGGTAAGGTTGACGGCAAACCAGTCACGTTGACGGTAGCCAAGGGAGGGACTCATGACAAAAGCGATTCGTTTTCCTGATGACACGCGTGTACCAGCGATCGGTCAGGGAACGTGGTACATGGGTGAAGATGCCCGAATGAGAGCACAGGAAGTGACGGCGCTGCAAGCGGGCATCGACCTTGGGTTAACGTTGATTGATACAGCGGAAATGTACGCGGGAGGCGGGGCAGAGGACGTGGTCGGTGAAGCGATACGTGGCCGTCGTGACAGCGTTTATCTGGTGTCGAAAGTCTACCCGCACAATGCGGGAGGCGAAAAGGCGATACAGGCGTGTGAGCGCAGCCTGAAGCGACTGAAGACCGAGCGTATTGATTTGTATCTGCTGCACTGGCGCGGTGGCATCCCATTAATCGATACGATTGCGGCGATGGAGCGGTTGCAGCAGGCAGGTAAAATCGGGCAGTGGGGCGTGTCCAATCTTGACCTTGAGGATATGCGGGAGCTGTGGTCGCTAGAGGGCGGACAGCGCTGCATGACCAATCAGGTGCTGTACCATGTGGCATCGCGCGGTATTGAGTTTGATTTGTTGCCGTGGTGTCTTCAACAGCAGCTTCCCGTGATGGCGTATTGCCCGCTGGCACAGGCTGGACGTTTGCGCGAGGGGGTATTCTCGCATCCGGTGGTGAAGCGTATTGCGCGAGAACACAGCATCACGCCAGCTCAACTTCTACTGGCATGGGTGATTCGCCAGCCGGGCGTGATCGCCATTCCAAAAGCCAGTTCTACAAAGCATGTGCAGGAAAATGCGAAAGCGCTGGATGTGGTGTTGTCTGAGGATGATCTCGGGCAGTTGGATCAGGCTTTTCCACCACCGATGTGCAAACAGCATTTGGATGTGGTGTAGCGAAAGCATTTACAGAAGAGGGGGGGTATGGCGAACCGTGTCGCCATACACATAACGGAGGTTATTTCTTGATGCGGATAACCGTCGTCAGACGAGCCGGAGCTTTGACTGACGCGACAAACGGCTGATTAATTCGCGCGGTTTCTACGCACACGAATGTTTTATATCCCTCATCAGGCATATCGCTAATTGTACGAGACAGTTCTGCACCAGGGTTCCATGACACCACATCGCTATGGTGCGTATGGTGTACTTCAATAGTGCGTTTCAGTACTGCATCATGTACCACGCTGGTGTCCTGCGGTTGGGTATAGATACGGTCTGTACGGTCGGTAAAGACCAAATCGCCTTGCTGCGTAGACAGCTTGCCCTGATCCACTTTATCGATGAATGACTCACCCAGACCGGCAATGCGAATATTACTGATGTCACCAATATTGAAATAGGTGTGCAGCGCGCTGGTAATGCTGTAATCACCATGCGCTTCCAGCTCAATACCGCACGCTTTACCCAGCTTGAAACGGGCGATGAGAGTGAACTCATGCGGCCAACTTTTACGTGTTTCTTCATTATCGCGCAGCGTGAACGTGAGCTGCACACCGTGCTCATCTTCGCTGTGGGCGGTAAACTCCCATGGCAGTAAACGAGCAAAACCGTGGTTAGGCTCGGCGAAAGGGCCGAACCACGGGAAACAGATAGGGACACCGCCGCGAATAGCAACGTGCTGAGTAAAAGGCGTATTGTCGCTCAGCCAAAGCACCGGCTCTTCGTTTGTCGGCTGCCAGCTCAGTAGGTGTGCCCCTTGCAATGCGACCGCTGCGCGAACTTCAGGATGATCAACGACGATGACGGGTAATTGCTCCAACTGACGCTGACTGAGGGTTGCGCTAATTTGTTGAGTGACGGGGAGTGAGAAAATTGTGTTATGCATGATAGTGCCTTTTTTTGATTGTTTTTCGTTGTAAAAAGAAATCTGCAATTAACAATAAAAAAGGGCGACATCACGTCGCCCTTTTTTCACCGAATCATCGCTGACACTTATTTAGAAATGTGAGCAATCAGATCCAGAACCTTGTTTGAGTAACCTGTTTCGTTGTCGTACCAGGAAACCAGTTTCACAAAGTTGTCGTTCAGTGCGATACCGGCTTTGGCATCGAACACGGAAGTCAGTTTTTCACCGTTGAAATCGGTAGAAACAACGTCGTCTTCGGTGTAGCCCAGAACGCCTTTCAGTTCGCCTTCAGCAGCGGCTTTGATTGCTGCACAAACTTCTTTGTAAGACGCTGGTTTTTCCAGACGAGCGGTCAGGTCAACAACAGACACGTTCGGGGTAGGAACGCGGAACGCCATACCAGTCAGTTTGCCGTTCAGCTCAGGAATCACTTTACCTACTGCTTTAGCTGCACCGGTAGAA
The DNA here is from genome assembly GCF_037076465.1 of Pectobacterium araliae. Lineage (NCBI taxonomy): Bacteria > Pseudomonadati > Pseudomonadota > Gammaproteobacteria > Enterobacterales > Pectobacteriaceae > Pectobacterium > Pectobacterium araliae. The sequence continues at coordinate 2,201,005 of NZ_AP028908.1, forward strand.
GATGGGATGATGTTCTGTGCTGCGCCGCGGCCGCCGCGCCAGTCTTTGTGAGACGGGCCATCAACCGTTTTCTGCGTTGCAGTGGTGGCGTGAACGGTGGTCATCAGTGCTTCAACGATACCGAAGTTGTCGTTGATGACTTTTGCCAGCGGTGCCAGGCAGTTAGTGGTACAAGATGCGTTAGACACGATGTCTTGACCCGCGTAAGTTTTGTGGTTTACGCCCATAACGAACATCGGGGTGTCATCTTTAGATGGACCCGTCAGAACGACTTTCTTCGCACCCGCAGCAATGTGCTTACGTGCCGTGTCGTCAGTCAGGAACAGACCTGTTGCTTCAGCAACGATATCAACGTTGACTTCGTTCCACTTCAGGTTTGCAGGATCGCGCTCTGCGGTAACACGAATGGTTTTGCCGTTAACAACCAGGTGGCCATCTTTAACTTCAACGGTGCCGTTGAAACGACCATGAGTTGAGTCGTATTTCAGCATATACGCCATGTACTCAGCGTCTAACAGGTCGTTGATTGCAACGATCTCGATGTCAGAACGCTCTTGTGCAGCGCGGAAAACAATACGGCCGATACGGCCAAAACCGTTGATACCTACTTTGATAGTCATATATTCCACCAGCTATTGGTTTGTGAATAAAAGGTTGGTTGTAAAATTACAAAAACCTTGCTGAGCGTCAAGCGGAATCGTGTCAATAGTTGCTGTAAGTCAAACCTATGACCAAACTTTGTGCGAAAACCGCTCGACCCTGTAACTAAGTAACACCTAAGACTGATATGAGGGCGGAATGCATCATATAAAGCCTGTGTTGTCACAATATGTGATGTACATCACAATTAAATATTCATGCTAATAACATTGCTAATATTAGGTCAGAACGGCCTGTCAGGTTGTTAATTTTTTGTTATAATCAGTGATTAATTGAAGAAATAACACCGCGGTGAGACTTCCATGACTAACGACTACGACTCTGCTTCGCACACTTCGCCCGACAACACTGAACTGACAGAGATGCAGCGCTATGTCACTCAACAGCGCGGTACGGAGCCTGCGTTTTCAGGTAAATTGCTGCATAACAAGCGCACGGGTGCTTATCACTGCCTGTGCTGTCAGGCTCCGCTATTTTATTCTGACAGTAAATATGACTCCGGCTGTGGCTGGCCAAGTTTCGATCAACCCGTGTCCTCAGAGGCGATTCGCTATCTGGAAGATGATTCACACAACATGCGCCGTATTGAGATCCGCTGCGGGCAGTGTGATGCGCACCTGGGGCACGTTTTCCCTGATGGTCCGAAAACCACGGGAGAACGCTACTGCGTGAATTCTGCTTCGCTGAGCTTTATCGATGACGTTGATGGCGGACGCGTTGACGGGTAATCTGTTTGTGAGCGGTGTGGCGGTGACAGTGTGATAATGTTTTGCTTTAAACGGTTCAGCTGACGTAAAGCGCTGCCCGCACAGGAATCCCGCAATAATAAATCTGACCTTTCTCGGAGCAGAAACCGGATATGGAACTCAATGATCTGATCGACGCCATGACGCCAGAAATCTATCAACGGTTGGTCACGGCAGTAGAGTTGGGCAAATGGCCAGACGGTGTCGCGTTGACCGCTGAACAGAAAGAAAACTGTCTGCAAATGGTGATGATGTGGCAGGCTCGCCATAATGAACAGGCTGAGCACATGACCATTGGCACCAATGGCGAGATTGTGATGAAGAGTAAGCAAGAGTTGAAGCGCGAGTTTAACATCGCTGACACCATTATTACGTTGAAACCCAACGCGTAACGTGTGAGCAGGCAGCCTCATTGGCTGCCGCTATTTTCAGTTGTCAGTCGCGTTAACGGGCAGAAGACAACGTAGTAAGAAACTGCGTCATATCCGTCAGTATCGCACCACGCTGCGCCATTTCCCGTAAAGCGTACTCACTGTCGTCGGATGAAAGATTAACGCCACGACAGCCGTCCACCAGGACTTCGGTGTGATAGCCCAGCGCAATCGCATCCAATACGCTGAACTTGACGCAATAATCTGTTGCCAGCCCCAGAATCGTCAAATGGGTGATGTGATTAGCATGTAGCCACGTATCCAATTCGGTTTTAACCCGATGCCCATTATCGAAAAAAGCGCTATAGCTATCGATCTCCGGCTGCGTCCCTTTTTGTACGATCCACTGAATGGCCGACTGATTCAGCGCTGGATGAAAATCAGCCCCGGTGGTTCCCTGCACACAGTGAACCGGCCACCAGATCTGCGGCCATCCGTTTAATTCACCGAGTTCTCCGACCCTGGTATTCGCATTAACCGCAAAGCTGCCGTGATTAGCCGGATGCCAATCCTGACTGGCAATCACCGTGACGCCAGCGGCCAGACAAGCCTCAATAGCACGATTGGCAACGCCAATGACGCGGTCGCCTTCGTTAACGGCCAATGCGCCGCCGGGGAAAAAATCATTTTGCAAATCAACTAATAGCAATGCTTTTTTCATTATCTACTCCGTGATTAACTCAATCTTTATCGCTCAATTCCCCATGCAGGTTCTGCTGCATCAACTGGCGGATTTCATCGGCGCTTAAGTCTTGCTGGCTCAATAAGTAATGCAGCTTGGTCAAGGCGGCTTCGACGGTCATATCAAAGCCACTGATGACGCCCGCATGCGCCAGCGCATTGCCCGTCGCATAGCCTCCCATGTTCACGCGGCCGGAAATGCACTGCGTCAGGTTGACGACCACAATACCGCGTGCGGAGGCTTCACGTAACTCGTGCAGCAGCCCAGGGCTTTGCGGCGCGTTGCCGACGCCATAGGAGCGCAGGATAAGCGCTTTCACCGGCTGACGGAGGAAATTGCTGATGACATCGGCAGAAATGCCGGGATAAATCGTAATCACCCCAATAGGCTGCGGCGTAATGTGATGCACTTTCAACGGCGGACAGTTGCTGCATTCCACGGTAGGTGCCAGCCGGCGAATATGGATACCGGCTTCCAGCAGCGGCGGATAATTAGGGGATGCAAAGGCATCAAAACCATCCGCATGGGCTTTGGTAGTGCGGTTGCCGCGTAATAATTTGTTATTGAAGAAGAGGGCGACTTCATTGATCGGATGGTTAGCCGCCACGTATAGCGCGTTCAACAGGTTAGTCTGGCCGTCCGAGCGCAATTCCGCGAGCGGTATTTGTGACCCTGTCACGATAACTGGCTTGGCAAGATTCTCCAGCATAAACGAAAGGGCAGAGGCGGTGAACGCCATGGTGTCAGTGCCATGCAGAATCACGAAACCGTCGTAATCATCGTAGTGGGCTTGAATATCGTCTGCGATGGATTGCCAATCCGCGGGCGTCATGTCAGACGAATCGATTAGCGGGTCATATTCATGAATCGTGAACGATGGCATTTCCTCGCGGTGGAATTCCGGCATTTTTGCCAATTGCTGCTGTAAATGACCGGATACTGGGACATAGCCATTGGCGGATCGCTGCATACCGATGGTGCCGCCCGTATAGGCGACATAAATGGATTTCTTTCGCATGGTGGTGTGAGTCAGGATCAAAACAAGAGTATAGAGGGAAAAGGAGCCCGGTAATATCACCATAAGCAATGACTATTATCGGGCTAGTAATGGTAAACCTTACCGGACTTCTCCGCAGGTGAGGCAAAATGCGTACCGATTTTGCGGATCATTCAGGTTATTCATGATGGACGGCTGTGAACGCATGGCTTCTGCCAGTTGCGCGACCGGTGCTGGCAGCATGGACTGGACAGCAACGGGTAACAGGGCGTAGACCGAAGCGTTTACCTGATTCAGCATGGTGTCGAGCAAGCCTGGTTGTTCGGCATACCAATTCAATTGATATTGTCCCAGTTTAGCTAACTCAGCGGCCTTCTTCACGGCATCATCAAAATCGCCGATCTGATCGACCAGACCATTCTCTTTCGCGTCGCTACCGACCCAGACGTGCCCTTGCGCGATCTGATCGATTTGCTCCGGTGTTTTCTTACGTGCCTGTGCCACGATATCGATGAAATTCTTATAACCGCGTTCGATGCTCAACTGCATCATTTGCGAGAACTCAGGTGGCAATGACTTGGTGATCGACAGATCGGCCAGCGGGGAGGTGGCAACGCCGTCCGTATGGACGCCAAGGCTTTCCAGCGAATCTTCGAACGTGGTAATCACGCCAAAAATACCGATAGAGCCAGTCAGTGTACTGGCGCTGGAGATGATCGCGTTGGCTGGTGTTGAGATCCAATAGCCACCGGATGCCGCCATGCCCCCCATGGATACCACGATCGGTTTACCGGCCAGACGCAGCGCCATCAATTCGGAGCGAATAAGCTCTGACGCAGTGACGCTGCCGCCGGGGCTATTGACGCGCAGTACCAACGCTTTGACTTTAGGATCGAGGCGGGCAGCACGAATTTGTGCCGCCGTGGTATCACCACCGACCATTCCCGGTGTTTCCGGCCCATCAATGATGGCGCCATTGGCAAAGACAACCGCGATCTGGTTGTTATTTTGCACCGGCGGTTTGACGACATAGTCGTAGATACTGATGAAGTTAAAGTGGTTCTTCTGGCTATTCCAACCGAATGCTTTAACCAGCGATTGTTCGGTCACAGAACGTGAGGCGACTTCATCAACCAGTTTGTTATCGAGCGCATAGCGGGCGGTATCGCCCTGAACGGCCTGCAAGCCCGCAAGAATGTTGGTTGCACCGGGGAAAAGTTGCTGGGGCGTAATTTGGCGGTTAGCGGAAACGGTATTTAAATACTGCTGCCACAGAGCGTTAATCCAGCGACCATCGGCATCGCGCGCAGCAGGTGACATATCGTCACGCAGATATGGCTCAACGGCTGATTTATAGGTTCCCACGCGGAAGATATTGGTGGTCACTTTCAGTTTGTCGAGCATGGATTTGAAATAGAGGTTGTTGGTCGCGAAACCGTGTAGATCGATACTGCCTTGTGGCGTCAATGACACTGTATTGGCAAAACTGGCCAAATAATATTGAGACTGGTTGTAGCTATCACCGACGGCATAAATAGGTTTACCGCTATCGCGAAATTCGCGCAGCGTCTTACCGATATACTGCATAGAGGGTTGGTCGGCACCGGTAAAATCGCTGAGATCCAGCACGATCCCCGTGATGTTATCATCGCTTTTTGCCTGACGAATGCTGTCGACGATATCAAACAGTGAGTTTTCCTGCCGACGATTATTGGATGCGCCAAAGAACTCGCGCCCTAATTGACGCAGTTTGTTATTGACGGAGGGCTGATCAACCACCACGCCCGTCAGATCGACCAGCAGTGCTCCTTTCGTGGCCTCTTCCGGCGTCGTTTTTACCTGTGAGTAGATCCCAACGCCAACTAAAATCAGTGCGATAAGGAAAATATTGAGAATAAATTCTCTGATAAAATTAAGCAGACGCCATGTCCACTTAAAAAATCCGCTAAAAATTCGCCACAATGTGCGCATGATATCTCCATGAACGGGTAAACAGCGTGTGCCATACGTCCTTCAACTGGCCTTCTGGCAAGCGGTGAAGCACAAGGAGTGATAGTATCCTAATGAGCGGGCAGTAAAAAGTCAGCATTAAATCATCGTAGGCGCGCGCGCTGTTGGGGCTATCTTGTAACAAAACTTCTACTTGTGCTAACGTGGCGCGCAACGTTGCCCTATAACCGTTTTTTGCCGATAAATCGGTTGTATCGCAGAAATTATATTGCCAGACAGGAGATGTGCGATGGATGCTCTTGAGTTGCTATTGAATCGTCGTTCGGCCTCGCGCCTGACCGCGCCAGCACCCGCGGGTGATGCATTGAATAACATTATCCACGCTGGTATGCGTGCGCCGGATCATGGTGCGATGCAGCCATGGCGCTTTTTTATGATCGAAAATGATGGTTTGGATCGGTTTAGTACGGTACTGACTCGTGCGGCGCAGCAGGAAGGCCTGGATGAGGCTGGTATCGATAAAGCGCGTCAGGCTCCTTATCGTGCGCCACTGATTATCACCGTTGTTGCACATTGTGAAGAGAACCCGAAAGTGCCGCTCTGGGAACAAATTGTTTCCGCAGGCTGTGCGGTTCAGGCGATGCAGATGGCGGCATTAGCGCAGGGCTTTAATGGCATCTGGCGTAGCGGTGCCTGGACGCACAATGCGCTGGTACGTGAAGCATTCCACTGCCGCGAGCAGGATGAAATTGTGGGCTTCCTCTATCTAGGTACACCACAGCTCAAAGCCTCTACTACGGTCACGCCGCTTGATACTGACACGTTTGTTCACTATTTCTGATCGCCATCTTTTGAATAACATCAATTTCCACCCCGTTTTACAGCGTGCTTTCCCGCGAGTTATGCGGGAAATGCCCAGTCTGCTTAATGGTGAATAATGCGACTTTTTATTGCCGAAAAGCCCAGCCTTGCGCGGGCGATTGCAGACGTGTTACCCAAACCGCATCGACGCGGCGATGGCTTTATTGCCTGCGGTCAGAATGATGTTGTGACGTGGTGCGTAGGACACCTGCTGGAGCAGGCGCAGCCGGATGTTTATGATGCGCGCTATGCGCGCTGGTCTCTTGCTGACTTACCTATCATTCCCCAAAAATGGTTGTTGCAACCGCGCCCTTCGGTTAGCAAACAGCTCAACACCATAAAAAAGCTGCTGAATGACGCCAGCGAAGTGATTCACGCGGGAGACCCCGATCGTGAAGGACAATTGTTGGTCGATGAAGTACTGGAATATCTTTCTCTGGCAGAAGAGAAACGCCAGCAGGTACGTCGTTGTCTGGTCAACGATCTCAACCCACAGGCGGTAGAGCGTGCGGTTTCTCGTCTGCGTGAGAACAGAGAGTTCATTCCTTTATGTGTCTCGGCCTTGGCGCGCTCGCGTGCAGATTGGCTCTACGGCATTAACATGACCCGCGCTTATACGATATTAGGGCGTAATGCGGGTTATGATGGCGTGCTGTCGGTTGGTCGTGTGCAAACACCTGTGCTGGGGCTCGTTGTACGCCGAGATGAAGAGATCGAAAACTTCGTTTCCAAAGACTATTTTGAAGTTAAAGCCCATATCGTGACGCCAGCCGATGAGCGCTTTATCGCTATCTGGCAGCCCAGCGAATCGTGCGAACCTTATCAGGATGAAGAGGGGCGATTGCTGCATCGATCGTTGGCGGACCATGTCGTTAAACGTATCGAAGGCCAGCCAGCATTCGTCACCAGCTATAATGACAAACGGGAATCAGAAACCGCACCGCTGCCTTATTCGCTCTCAACGCTCCAGATTGAGGCGGCGAAACGCTTCGGGCTGAGCGCGCAGCAGGTGCTGGACGTCTGTCAGAAGCTGTATGAAACCCATAAATTGATCACGTACCCGCGTTCTGACTGTCGCTATCTGCCCGAAGAGCATTTTGCCGGGCGTCATGCCGTCTTGAATGCGATCGCCGTGCATCAGCCCGATCTGTTGCCGCAGCCCGTCATGGATGTCGAACGGCGTAACCGCTGCTGGGACGACGGGAAGGTTGACGCTCACCATGCGATTATTCCCACCGCGCGTAGCGCAAGCGCCTCGCTAACGGAGAATGAACGCAAGGTATATGGCTTAGTCGCACGGCAGTACATCATGCAATTCTGCCCAGACGCCGTATTTCGCAAGTGTGTCATTGAATTGGATATCGCGGGGGGGAGATTTATTGCCAAAGCGCGTTTCCTGGCCGAGGCGGGGTGGCGCACCTTGTTGGGAGGCAAAGAGCGGGATGAAGAAAACGAAGGCATGCCGTTGCCCGTGGTGGCAAAGGGAGATGAATTGCTGTGTGAACACGGCGAAGTCGTTGAGCGTCAAACCCAGCCGCCACGGCCTTTTACCGATGCGACACTGTTATCGGCGATGACGGGCATCGCACGTTTTGTGCAGGATAAGGAACTAAAGAAAATCCTGCGGGCGACCGATGGTTTAGGCACAGAGGCGACGCGAGCGGGTATTATCGAATTATTGTTTAAGCGGACGTTTCTGTTTAAGAAAGCCCGCTATATTCACGCAAGTGAAGCGGGGCGAGCATTAATTCACTCACTGCCTGACAGCGCGGCGCACCCGGATATGACTGCACATTGGGAAGCCACATTGACACAGATTAGCGAGAAGAAATGCCGCTATCAGGATTTTATGCAACCGCTGACGAACACCTTACAGGCGTTGATTCAGCAAGCGAAACAAAACGGCGCGGTGAAAGCGTTCAAAGGGCTTTCTGCGCCGCCGTCGGGTGCCTCAAAACGGCGCAAACCGCAGGCTAAAAAAGCGAAGGAGCAGAAGCAATGAAATTGTTGGTGTCTTTGTTTTTCGCCAGTGTGATGCTAGTGCTGCCTACGCTGGTGCAGGCTAACCGTGGCGGAACGGATATTGTCGTTCCCGTTCCACCGGAAGTGTGGGGCGCTGGGACGACGACGGTACGCGAGCAGAACAATAACTGCCTGCGCTGCTGTGTGTATGAAAACCGTAACTATTCTGAGGGTGCGGTGGTAAAGGTTGAAGGTGTGATTCTGCAATGCGTGCAGGACAAGCAAACGCTGGGAACAAACAACCTGATATGGCAACTGGTGAAGCAATAAATGTGAAGTAAGAAAAGACGTGCTTCAATGCTCAACATGGCAATCGATGTTAACCACCGCTGTGGTTTTACCGCACAGCGGTGATGTTATTTTTACTACACACGCGTTTTAAAGCGTGAACTCCGCCCAGATCGGGGCATGATCGGACGGTTTTTCCATTCCTCGAATATCGTAATCAATACCCGTAGCGATGCAGCGCTCTGCCAGGAAGGTACTGGCGAGAATCAGGTCGATACGCAAGCCACGGTTGTCATCGAACCCGGCAGAGCGATAGTCAAACCACGAAAAACGATCGTGACTCTCTGGATTCGCGGCACGGAAGGTGTCAATGAGCCCCCATCCTTGCAAACGTGCCATCCATTCGCGCTCTTCCGGTAGGAAAGAGCACTTGCCCGTACGTAGCCAACGCTTGCGGTTCTCTTCGCCGATTCCGATATCCAGATCGGTTGGGCTGATATTGACGTCACCCATCACAATCAACGGTTGTGTCGCGCTGTGGTGTTGCTCCAGATAGGTTTGTAGATCCTGATAGAAGCGCGTCTTGGCGGGGAATTTCACCGGGTGGTCGCGGCTTTCTCCTTGCGGGAAATAGCCGTTAACGACCGTCAACGTGCCATGTTCGGTAGCGAAGTCCGCCATGATAATCCGGCGTTGCGCATCGTCTTCATCCGTTGGGAAACCGCGACGAACCGCAATGGGCTGCGTTTTACACAGCAGTGCGACGCCGTAGTGACCTTTTTGTCCGTGATAATAAACGTGGTAACCGTACTGGCTGACATCCTCTAACGGAAACATGTCATCGTGGACTTTGGTTTCCTGCAACCCGATCACATCTGGCTGGTGTTGTTCGATAATGGCGGCCAACTGATGAGGGCGCGCCCGCAGGCCATTGATATTAAAAGATACAACTTTCATGTTCGCTGCCATTCGCTAAAAAATGTGACCAGATGGTAGCAGAAAATAGAGCGTGGCGTCACGGCGAGGCTGCGCTTTCGAATAGGGTTACTGGGCTTATTGCTGTGGCTTTAGAGACGGTTGGCGCAGATGAGAATCGTTAAAAATAAGATTCACTTATATTCAGTTGAACATGAGGCTTGTCGACCGCTATACTCCGCACCTCGCAGGAGAGAGGGCGCATACCCGTCATTATTTAGGGTATATATGACGCTCCGCCGAAGGCGCAAACTCCCATAATCGCTCAGGCTACCCTAACTGCGAATTCCATTGAAGCCAACTGGAGAGAGGTTGCGATGCAACCCACCGAAGGGGCAAGCAGCTCTGCTGCGTAAACTCTCAGGTAAAGCGGACAGAGGGAGTGGCACATTTCACAGGATAACTTGTGTGCTGACTTACATCTATCTGATCGCGATTACGGCAGAAGGGATGTCCGGGGCGCTGGCCGCCGGGCGTCGTAATATGGATATTTTTGGTGTAGGCATGATTGCCTTCATTACCGCGCTTGGCGGTGGCACCGTGCGCGATATTCTCCTCGGTAATTATCCCATCGGCTGGACGCAGCATCCCGGCTATATTTACCTCACCATTGGTGCAGGTCTTTTCACGATTATCATTGCGCGCTTCATGCACCATCTGCATCGCCTCTTTCTGGTACTGGATGCGATGGGGCTGATTGCCTTTACCATTATTGGCTGCAATGTGGCGCTGAAGTTGAATTATTCGATGACGGTGGTGGTCATGGCGGGTATCGTGACCGGTATTTTCGGTGGAATATTGCGTGATATTTTCTGTAACCGTACACCAATGGTGCTGAAGAAAGAGCTGTACGCCAGCGTTTCGCTGTTAGTTGCGCTATTATATCTGGGGCTAAAATCGTTTAACGTTAACCACGATATTAATCTGCTGGCGTCATTTACTATTGGTCTGGCTGTGCGTCTGGCGGCAATTCGCTGGTCATGGCAACTCCCTGTGTTCTCTTATGTACCGGGACGCTGGAAAGGGAAGGCATAAGACTCTATTTTTTGCTACCACGCCATGGAATGTCGCGCTGATGATGAGTGTTCGTTGTTAATCTTATAAATTGCAGGGATAAGATTAACAGCGTAGACTACTTTTCTGACGACGTTTTCATCATAAATCAGTGTTTCATTATTGGATTATTATTTCCAGGAGGAGATTTTTATGGCTAGTTTGATCTATATGAGCGTAACCGGTAGTAAACAAGGATTAATATCATCAGAATGTTCAACGGTTGCCTCAATAGGAAATAAAGCGATACCATTATTTGCGCAAGCATTAGATGATAATGAAAAGCTATACTGTGAATTTAAGTTCTATCGAACGGCCCCGATAGGGGGAAATGAATACTGTTTTTTACTACGGTTAAAAAGTGCGATTATTACCGATCTTCGTTTCTTTTTTCCCAATTCTATGACGCATAATGGAATGCAACCACAGGAAAGCGCTTCTTTAAAATATGCAACAATAGAATAGGAGCATATTGGAGCACGCACCAGTTCGTGTCTCTTCTGGCAGGACTCTTCTTATTAAGTTTTTGCTAATAAAAATCTCGAGAAACTGTCAGTAAGTTTAAAAACGCATAGTGATTCAGTGATGAACACTGTGTTTTATTCTATCTATCTGTTTATTATAGTTATTTTTTGTCTTCATGATATACCTCCCATCCTACAAATCCACTGATCAAACCAAATATGAAAGAACTGTAATGGGCAGGGTCATTGTTTTCAATAGATATGTCAATAAATGATATTTTCCCATCGTGATAGGTGTAAAAATGGAAAAGCATTAATGTGCAAGAGATGAGGATGCCAAAAAACTTATAGTAAACATCGTCATGCTCGGTAAGTTTTTTTATAGAAAAATAGGCGAAAATAAGAACGACTGTTGATATCGATATGTAAGTAAATGCCATTTTTAGTAATCTTTCAATATTTTTAACTTCGGTTGTGTGCTATCGCGCAGGTAGTCGCACACAGTAAAGCGAATATAAAAGAACTATTGTAGATAAATTCATTATCTTTTATGGAAATGCTTAGAATCGGTATTTCTTCTGTATGAAAAATATAAAGGTGAAAGCACATAAAAACGGTAGCTAACAGAATTGCGGTAAATCTAGTATAGATAAATTCAGAGGCTGTCAATTTCTTCACAGATAAGTAGAGCGGAACAAGAGAGATTGTTGAAAAAAGAAGGTATAAGAAGGTCATAATAATATAATTAGCTCGTAATTATACATGGCTTTATTAGATGTCTTTCATGACTTCTAATCTTCGTGATGAGCTGCCCAGCCTACAAACCCGCTGATAAATCCAAATATAATAGAACTGTAGTGAACCGTATCATTACCTACAATAGATATGTCAAAAAAAGGAATTCTTTCGGAATGATAAGTATAGAAATGAAAAGACATAAATGCACAAGAAGCAATAATTCCGCCAAATTTATGATAAATATCTTCTGATGAGGTAAGTTTTTTTATAATAAAGTAAGTTGGAATGAGCATAAGAAGAGATAAAAAAATGTAAAAAAAGGCATAATAGTTCTCTGCTATTTTTTTAGTGAGGGATACAAGAAAAGGGACTTAGTCTTAGTCGAAAGTTCTCACCTTCTCCCTTGACGGAAATGTGATATTTCTGCGTTGGGATGTCATTCAGAGGTGTTACTTTGAAATGGTGGTGGGGGAAGGATTCGAACCTTCGAAGTCTGTGACGGCAGATTTACAGTCTGCTCCCTTTGGCCGCTCGGGAACCCCACCACTGGCCTTGCTGCAAGACGCTTTCGCTTCAAGCGGGGCGCATCATATCAAATGACACACCCCTGTAAAGGGCTATATATCAAAAATAAATTCGCTTGCCGTTTTTTTATTCCGTTCGGTGCATCCTTATACAAAAAGATGTCCGATCAACCGATTACAGAATAATGGTGCGGTTACCGTAGACAAAAACACGCTGCGCCAGTACGCGATATAGGGCGCGGCTGAGGACGTTTTTCTCAACGTCACGGCCTGCACGCATCATGTCATCACCCGAGTAAGTATGGTCAACGTGAATGACGTCCTGCATGATAATTGGGCCTTCATCCAGATTATCGTTGACGTAGTGTGCTGTCGCGCCAATGATTTTTACGCCGCGTTCGTAAGCCTGATGGTATGGGCGGGCACCGATAAAAGCGGGTAAGAACGAATGGTGAATATTAATCACCTGATTCGGGTAGTGCTGAACAAATGCCGGTGTCAGGACTCGCATGTATTTCGCCAGTACGACGTAATCCGGTTTGTATTGGTCGATCTGCGCGATCATCTGTTGATCGTGTTCTTCGCGCGTTAACCCTTCATGGCTAACTAAATGGAAGGGAATATCAAACCGTTCAACCAATGTCTGTAAAGTATCGTGGTTACCGATGACGGCAGCGATTTCTACATCCAGGCCGCCATAGGCGCTTTTCATCAACAGATCGCCCAGACAGTGAGCCTCTTTCGTCACCAAAACCACGATACGACGGCGGCCCGCTGCGGTTAATTCGCGGGAAGATCCTTCGGGAAGCGCGCTGTCCAGATCGGCTAACAGCGTGGTGTCGTTGAAAATCCCTTCCAACTCGGTCCGCATGAAAAAACGGCCAGTGCGATGATCAACAAACTCATTGTTTTGTACGATGTTCAATTCGTGCTTATAACAAATATTCGTAATTTTCGCGATGAGCCCTTTTGCGTCGGGGCAAATGGTTCGTAATACTTTTCTTTGTATATTTTGGGATTGCATGAGCGTGTGGATCCTGTCCGAAAACTAAAATAACGATCTTATGGTAACGCAGCGATAAAGCTACGTGGACGACTGCCGGTGTTCTATTGTCCGCAACACTTTTTGTATTTTTTGCCGGAACCACACGGGCAAGGTTCATTTCTGCCTATCTGCAAATGAACGCCGTCTATATAGTACCAGCGATCCTGCTGGCGAAGGAAGCGTGAGCGCTCTCGCATCACTTCTGTTCGCTGGCTGTCAGTTTCCGAAAGATAACGTGCGGCGAATTCCACATAGCCTTCATCAGGCGTTTTTCCAGGGGACGTTGCCAGTATAGTAAGGCCGAGCCACTGTGAATTCTGGCAGCTTGCAGCGAGCGACTCACGCCAATTATCGGGCTGGCAATCGGGATGCCACGTAGCGATAAGGTAGTCGACATCGTGTTTGACGTAAGCCGTGTAACGCGATCGCATTAACAGAACGGGGTCGGCCGCTGTTGCGGCATGCGTGAGATAGGGCTGACAGCATGCGCTATACTGCAACCCACTGCAACAGGGGCAAGATTCTGACACAACGTCTCCTGAAGAAAATTTAAGATAAAAAATGATAGATAATAAACAGATCCCTATGCAGGATACCGATATGTTACCTAAGAAGCTCTACGTGTAGCAATGTGCGCTAAAATGAAGGAGGGTGGAGCAATCATGCAGCGGAAAAAGATTGGCATAGCCTTGGGATCTGGGGCTGCGAAAGGATGGGCGCATATAGGGGTATTTAATGCGTTAACAGAGCTGGGGATCGATGTCGATGTTGTTGCGGGTTGTTCTATTGGCGCGTTGGTTGGTGCGGCGTATGCGACAAACAATTTGCCTTCCATGGATCGGTGGGTGAGGGGTTTTGGCTACTGGGACGTGATTCGGTTGATGGATCTTTCTTGGCAGCGTGGCAGTTTGTTGCGTGGCGATCGTGTTTTTAATAGTGTGAAGCATTTGTTACATACAACACAGATTGAAGACTGTGCTATTAAATACGGCGTAGTGACGACCAACCTCAGTACAGGGCGTGAACTGTGGCTGACCGAAGGTGACTTGCATCAGGCAATGCGGGCATCTTGCAGTATGCCAGGCTTGCTATCCCCGGTTCGATTTAACGATTACTGGCTGGTGGATGGTGCAGTGGTTAATCCTGTTCCCGTTTCTCTGGCGCGGGCAATGGGCGCTGATATCGTGATTGCTGTCGATCTCCAGCACGATGCTAGCCTCAATCATCAGGATCTGCTGTCGATCAAGCCAACGGCATCAGAGGCCGACATTGATATAGAAAATGTTCCGCAAGATTGGCGGAGTAGAATCCGGGAACGTTTACTGAGAGGCAGACGTCAGCCAGCAGAAAGTTCACCCACGGCGATGGAGATAATGAGCACATCGATCCAGATACTGGAAAACCGGTTAAAAATGATGCGAATGGCGGGCGATCCACCTGACGTACTGTTACAACCCAATTGTCCCCAGATCGCGACGTTAGATTTTCATCGGGCGCAGGAGGCGATCGAGGCTGGCTATAAGGCGGTGGAAAAGATGCGTGATGAATTGTTGCCGTTAGCAAAAAAAGCATAGCAAAACGTGCATGCAGTTGAGACAACAAATGAAGAAGACAGGGTGTGCCATCTATCCGGCGCATTGGCGCTAAAGAAAGTGTGATTATTCGGTGTTTGAAGTAAGGGGTACTGATGGAACAACCACTGGCGGGTAAGCATATTTTAGTCATTGATGACGAGGCCGTTTTTCGATCTGTGCTCGCTGGTTATCTGACTTCTCTTGGGGCTTCTATTCAGGAAGCGATTAATGGACTGGATGCGCTAAGTATTCTTGAACATTACCAACCCGACTTAATGATTTGCGATCTGAAGATGCCGACGATGGGAGGGATCGAGTTCCTTGAACACCTGCGTTTGAAGGATAACGACACGCCAATACTTGTCATTTCTGCAACCAGCCAAATGGCGGATATTGCTAAAGTCTTGCGTCTCGGTGTCCAAGATGTATTGCTTAAGCCTATTCGTGATTACACGCGTTTGCGTGAAGCGGTGATGTCCTGCCTCTATCCTGATATGTTCACCTCGCAACTTAATGAGATGGATCAACTGATGCAGGATATGGATTCCCTCAATCAATCGCCTGAGGCGATAAACAAACTGCTTGCTCAATTGCAACCCCCTGTTCAGCAAACGCTTGCTCGCTGCCGCGTTAACTACCGACAGTTGACGACGGCGGAACAACCGGGACTCGTGTTGGATATCGCCGCGCTTTCCGAGGATGAATTGGCATTCTATTGTCTCGATGTCACGCAGGGTGTCAATAATAATGGGACGCTGGCAGCGTTACTGCTTCGAACGTTGTTCAATGGATTACTTCAGGAGCATTTGGTCGATCAACAACATCGTTTACCGTATTTACCGACGTTATTAAAGCAGGTGAACCAACTGCTACGGCAGGCGAGTTTAGAGGGGCGTTTTCCTTTGCTTGTGGGGTATTATCATCGGCCACTGAAACAGTTGATACTTATCTCCGCCGGGCTAAACGCCACGCTAAATGTTAACGAACAGCAGGTTGTATTGAATAGCGGGATTCCGTTGGGAACACTTGAAGGAGCCTATCTCAATCAGCTTAATTATCAGTGTGGAGCATGGCAATGTCAGATATGGGGTGGTGGTGGCCGCTTACGACTTATGTTGACGACAGAATAGCCTGATAGAACGAGACGGTGCGGGTAATACCTACCTTTCGGTATTATTCTTTATTTCTTACGATGTAGGGAGTTATCTTATTTTTTATTGAACGGTAACGTTGGGACAAGCACACCCTTGTTAAAGTCGTTATACTCCATTGGTTATCTTACTTAGATAAATAAAGTTCATTATTTGAACGGTATATAAGAGGCTGTCTATGTCTAGTGTGAATAAAAAAGTAAAAAAAGCGGTCATACCGGTTGCGGGATTAGGGACGCGTATGTTGCCTGCTACCAAAGCTATCCCTAAAGAAATGCTGCCGTTGGTAGATAAACCGCTGATCCAATATGTTGTTAATGAGTGTATCGCCGCAGGGATTAATGAAATTATTTTGGTTACACACTCGTCTAAGAATTCTATTGAAAACCATTTCGATACCAGTTTTGAACTGGAAGCGATATTGGAGAAACGGGTTAAGCGTCAGCTATTGGAGGAAATTCAATCCATCTGCCCTAAACACGTTACCATCATGCAAGTACGTCAGGGATTAGCGAAAGGATTGGGCCATGCTGTATTGTGCGCGCACCCGTTAGTTGGGGATGAGCCTGTCGCGGTTATTCTGCCGGATGTGATTATTGATGAATATGAATCCGATCTGAAGAAAGATAACCTGAGCGAAATGCTGCAACGCTTCTCTACTACCGGTCACAGCCAGATTATGGTTGAGCCAGTTGAGAATGTCAGTAGCTATGGTGTGGTTGATTGCAAAGGCGTGGAATTAAAAGCAGGGGATAGCGTCCCCATGGTTGGCGTGGTTGAAAAACCTAAAGCTTCCGAAGCACCGTCTAATTTAGCCGTCGTTGGCCGTTATGTGCTTTCTGCTGATATTTGGTCCCTGTTGGAGAAAACCCCACCGGGTGCAGGTAATGAAATTCAGTTGACTGATGCCATTGCGATGTTGATGGAAAAAGAAACGGTAGAAGCGTATCACCTGAAAGGTGTAAGCCATGACTGTGGTAATAAACTCGGTTATATGCAGGCATTCGTGGAATATGGCTTACGCCATGACGGTTTAGGTCAAGATTTCGCACAATGGTTGCAGGAAACGATTGATGCAGAAGAAAAATAACAGAAGGTAATTATTGCTCTCTGTTTACGCCAAACAGAGAGTTGGCAAGACGGTAATCTATCTGTTTTTTTCTTAAAAGGCGTATCAAAGAAAAACCCCCGATGTTATCGGGGGTTTTTAGTATTCAGAGTTTATGCAAAATTACAGCAGGAAATCGTCTAAAGATTTACCTTGCTCTTCGATTGCTTTTTTGATCACTGCTGGTGTACGACCTTGGCCGGTCCAGGTTTTAACTTCGTTGTTTTCGTCAGTGTATTGATATTTTGCAGGGCGGGCAGCGCGTTTGCTTTTACCTGCAACTTTCACTGAACCTGAAGACTGTAATAATTCGTTAGGGTCAATACCATCGGCAATCAGCATATCGCGATATTGTTGCAATTTACGCGCACGTTCTTCAACTTCAGCCTGAACCTGGCTATCCTCTTCGCGGCGTTCATTAACCACGACTTCCAGTTTCTCCAGCATTTCTTCTAAAGTATCCAGGGTACATTCTCTTGCCTGGGCACGCAGAGTACGGATGTTGTTAAGAATTTTTAGTGCTTCGCTCATTGTGATAATCTCAAATTAATATTATTGGTGGCGTGTAGTGTGATAATAGAGTGCTATTTTCTTTTCTGCAATAGTCAAATTTGTAAGTTTGTTAAAAAACATCATTTTTAAAACAGAACTCACATCGTATGTTACATAAATATAAATACTTTCTGGTTATCAAAAAAATACATTTGGTATGCCGTTTTTCTACCTCAAACGACAGTAAATGGCTTATTGATGCCGTACCGTTGTTATAAGGAATGTTTATATCCTTTATCGCAATGTACCGAAACTAGCGGGCATATGGACAAAAGGTGGTCGAGGAATAGCCCATTGCGCAGCATGAAGACGAGTTGTTACAATAAGTTTTTACGACACGAAGATCATATAGCCTGCCTTTTGGAGTAGCTGAGTGGCCCAACTTTATTTTTATTATTCTGCAATGAATGCAGGGAAATCGACGGCGCTATTGCAGTCGTCATATAACTACCAGGAACGTGGGATGCGCACGCTAGTGTTCACCGCAGAAATAGATAATCGACACGGTGTGGGGATAGTCAGTTCACGGATAGGCCTTTCTTCTCCGGCATTATTGTTTAATCCGCAGACACCTTTATTTGGATTGCTGGAGAAAGAGCACCGTACCCAACCTGTAGATTGTGTATTAATTGACGAATGTCAATTTTTAACCCGTGAGCAGGTGAGTGAGCTTTCCGATGTCGTAGATCAATTAGATATCCCAGTATTGTGTTACGGATTGCGCACTGACTTTCGTGGTGATTTGTTTTCTGGGAGCCACTATTTATTGGCATGGGCTGATAAGTTGATCGAGTTAAAAACAGTCTGTCATTGTGGTCGTAAAGCCAACTGTGTATTGCGATTAGATGCGCAGGGTAATGCTGTCCATGAAGGCGAGCAGGTTGTTATTGGTGGTAATGAAAGTTATGTTTCTGTCTGCCGCAAGCATTATAAAATTGCGCTGGGATTAACCCGTAAAGAAAGCGAGTAAGGCGGCTAAATAGCTGACGACTTAGCTATTAATAACCTAGATCCTAAGACGCTCCGGCATTGAGTTCCTGTAATAAAAATACCCAACCCTAAGAGGGTTGGGTATAGCAAAAAAGATAACTTAAATCGCTAATCACCGATGTGTTAATGTGCGGCTTTCTTACCCGTTTTTGCAGCTTTTTCTACAGGTTCAACCGCTTCCGTTTTTATCTCTTCAGAGAACTTACGACCATAGTAAGTATCCAGCAGAATCTGTTTCAATTCAGAAATCAGCGGATAGCGCGGGTTAGCGCCAGTACACTGATCGTCGAACGCATCTTCTGACAACTTATCGACCTTGGCCAGGAAATCGGCTTCCTGTACGCCAGCTTCACGGATAGACGTTGGGATTCCCAACTCGGTCTTCATTTCTTCCAGCCAATTCAGCAATTTATCGATTTTCTGCGCGGTGCGATCGCTGGGTGCAGTCAGGCGCAGGTGATCGGCGACTTCAGCGTAACGACGGCGTGCTTGCGGACGGTCATACTGACTGAATGTCGTCTGTTTGGTCGGGTTGTCATTCGCGTTATAGCGAATCACGTTAGAGATCAGCAGGGCGTTAGCCAAACCGTGCGGAATATGGAACTCAGAGCCGAGTTTATGTGCCATTGAGTGACAAACGCCGAGGAAGGCGTTGGCAAACGCGATACCTGCAATTGTCGCGGCGTTGTGCACGCGCTCACGAGCAACAGGATTTTTTGCGCCATCACGGTAGCTATCTGGCAGGTTCTCTTTCAGAAGTTTCAGCGCTTGTAACGCCTGTCCGTCTGAATATTCGTTTGCCAGTACGGAAACATAGGCTTCAAGTGAGTGCGTTACGGCATCGAGCCCACCAAATGCACACAGCGATTTCGGCATGTTCATTACCAGATTGGCGTCAACAATCGCCATATCTGGCGTCAGCGCATAGTCTGCTAACGGGTACTTCTGTCCGGTTGCATCGTCGGTTACGACGGCAAACGGCGTAACTTCGGAACCCGTGCCGGATGTGGTCGTAATCGCCACCATTTTGGCTTTGACACCCATTTTCGGGAACTTGTAGATACGTTTACGGATATCCATAAAGCGCAGTGCCAGCTCTTCAAAATGCGTCGTAGGATGTTCATACATCACCCACATGATCTTGGCCGCATCCATTGGTGAGCCGCCACCCAGCGCGATAATGACATCCGGCTTGAAGGAGTGCATTTGTTCTGCGCCTTTACGCACGATGCTCAGTGTCGGATCGGCCTCAACCTCAAAGAACACTTCGGTTTCCAGTCCGTGGTGTTTCAGCACGGAAGTTACCTGATCGACATAACCATTATTGAACAGGAAACGGTCGGTCACGATAAATGCACGTTTTGCGCCATCGGAGGCGACTTCTTCAAGGGCAATTGGCAGTGAACCGCGACGGAAATAAATAGATTTGGGAAGTTTATGCCACAACATATTCTCTGCTCGCTTGGCTACCGTTTTCTTGTTGATCAAGTGTTTCGGACCGACGTTTTCGGAGATGGAGTTTCCTCCCCAAGAGCCACATCCCAGCGTCAGAGACGGGGCGAGTTTGAAGTTGTAGAGATCGCCGATACCGCCCTGAGACGCCGGTGTGTTAATCAAGATACGCGCCGTTTTCATCATATTGCCGAAATGATTTACGCGTTCTGGTTGATTGTCCTGATCGGTATACAAGCAAGATGTGTGACCGATACCACCCATTGCGACCAGTTTTTCCGCTTTAATGACGGCGTCATTGAAGTCTTTCGCACGGTACATCGCTAGCGTTGGCGACAGTTTTTCATGGGCAAACGGTTCTGATTCATCAACGGCCGTCACTTCACCGATCAGCACTTTAGTGTTCGCAGGGACGGTGATCCCCGCCATCTCTGCGATTTTCGGCGCAGGCTGGCCCACAATGTCGGCATTCAATGAACCGTTTTTCAGCAGAATACCCTGTACAGCATGGAGCTCTTTGCCTCTCAGCATGTAGCCGCCGTGGGTAGCAAAACGTTCACGCACGGCATCATAGGCGCTGTCTACCACGATAACGGACTGCTCTGACGCACAAATGACGCCGTTATCGAAAGTTTTCGACATCAGAATAGAGGCGACGGCACGCTTGATATCCGCGGTCTCGTCAATGACTACCGGCGTGTTACCTGCACCTACGCCGATGGCTGGCTTACCTGAGCTGTATGCCGCCTTCACCATGCCTGGGCCGCCAGTAGCCAGAATCAGGTTGATATCTGGGTGATGCATCAATTGGTTGGACAAGTCGACAGAAGGTTGATCAATCCAGCCAATGATATCTTTCGGTGCGCCTGCGGCAATCGCGGCTTGCAGAACGATGTCTGCGGCTTTGTTGGTGGCATTTTTTGCGCGTGGATGGGGAGAAAAAATAATCCCGTTACGGGTCTTCAGGCTGATCAACGCTTTAAATATCGCGGTAGAAGTGGGGTTGGTGGTGGGAACAATACCGCAAATCAGGCCGATAGGCTCTGCAATGGTAATCGTACCGAAGGTGTCGTCAGTAGAGAGGACGCCGCAGGTTTTTTCATCCTGATAGGCGTTATAAATGTACTCGGATGCGAAATGGTTTTTGATGACTTTATCTTCCACGATCCCCATGCCCGATTCGGCAACGGCCATTTTTGCCAGTGGGATACGGGCATCTGATGCAGCGAGTGCGGCAGCGCGGAAGATCTTGTCCACTTGTTCCTGAGTGTAAGTGGCAAATTCCTGCTGTGCTTTTCTCACTCTTTCGACCAATGCGTTAAGTTCAGCAACGTTGGTTACGGCCATAATGCTCTCCTGATAAATGTTAAACTCTTTCAGTCAATTGTTCGCCGGATAGAACAGTATAGATAAATGAGAAGGGAGCGTTTCCCTTACCTTGCTATTCTTTTCTACCTATTTCGTATCAATTGACTCAAAGAGCTTGCCAGCTACCGTTGTGGTGCGATCGCTGCTTTTTAAAATACTGTAATCGACGATATCGTTAATTTTTAAAATATTGTTTTGAAAATACGTAAAAATTAAGATTATTTGCGCACTCATTACGGTATGGAATTAGCATACCCATTTGCGGGGGCTTTTTTTGTGATCAATATCGAATTTTCTTTAAGCTGACACCATTCAGCATGATGGTATTGATAATGGCTATCATTAACAAGGTAAGGCCAGAGGCTTTCTTCTCTAACCTGGCGTGGTTGGGAGGTAGTTGTGGCGGCAACGTGGCGCACGACCTATTCGTATAAAATGTGTTCGTATAAATAACGCTTATATCTTAATCGAATGCGTTATTCTTGCACACAGTCTATAGCAGAGGAATAGCGTGCGAGTGGCGAGCCGTGTTAGTAATAAAACTGTTAAAATAATAACATTTTGCTCAGATAATGATGCAAACAGATAAGTACTCGTCATCATTTTTGTGCTGTGAAAACGATGAAATCTACTACGATGTTTTTTTGCTCAAAATCTATAAATTGTTGAATATTTAAAAATTACGTAAAATAAACATAAAAAACATTGATTATCATGTGGTTAATTATTATTTTACCATGTTGTGATGAAAATCATGTCGGACGGTGGTGAAGAAAATTAAGCAACATCAATGTAAAAATATTGGCGAATGTGTCCGCTTTTGATAGCTTCGAGTGTCGACCTGTTATTCGTTATATACTCATAAAATAATCTTATGATTTATTTGGATAATGGGCGATCTTTTCTGCTCTATGTGATGGCGATCTTTAGACATAGAGTTCGATATGGCGTTGTATCAAGACAGGGGCGTTATAAAGTGAAAATTCGCAAAACAAAACGATGCTTTGTTACTAGTATGATTGCCGCAGCAGTGATGGCGTCATGCGTGAATGTTCAGGCCGCTAATGTACCCGCTGGTGTTGAGCTGGCGAAAGAACAGGTTCTGGTGAGAAACAACGGCGCTGAAGTGTCATCGTTGGATCCACATAAAATAGAAGGTGTACCGGAATCCAACGTCGCGCGTGATTTATATGAAGGGTTGGTGATTTCCGATCCGGACGGACACCCGATTCCCGGTGTGGCAGAACGCTGGGAAAGTAGCGATTTTAAAGTCTGGACGTTCCATTTACGTAAAGACGCCAAGTGGTCAAACGGCGAGCCCGTTACCGCGCAGGATTTTGTTTATAGCTGGCAGCGACTGGCCGATCCGAAAACCGTTTCTCCTTACGCCAGTTATTTGCAATATGGTCATCTGCTGAATATCGATGACATTATCGCCAGCAAAAAATCTCCCGATACGCTGGGCGTTAAAGCACTCGACGACCATACGCTGGAAGTGACATTAAGTGAGCCGATCCCTTATTTTTATAAATTACTGAATCACTCATCTTTGTCTCCGGTAAATGAAACGGCGGTGGAGAAATTTGGTGATAAATGGACCCAGCCGGAAAATTGGGTGGGAAATGGCGCTTATCGTCTTAAGTCCTGGATCGTGAATGAGCGACTGGTGCTGGAGCGCAATACCCAATATTGGGATAACGCCAAAACCGTGATTAATCAGGTCACCTATCTGCCGATTGCGTCTGAAGTGACGGACGTTAACCGTTATCGTGCGGGGGAAATTGATGTCACCAATAATAAATTACCCATCGAGCTATTTCAGAAACTAAAAAAAGAAATCCCACAAGAAGTTAACGTCAATCCTTATCTCTGCACGTATTATTACGAAATCAATAATCAGAAACCGCCATTTAACGATGTACGGGTACGTGCGGCGCTGCGTATGGGTCTCGATCAAGACATCTTGACTAATAAAGTGAAAAATCAGGGGGATATTCCTGCCTATGGCTATATTCCTCCTTTTACTGACGGTCTGAAAGCGCATACGCCGGAATGGTTTACCTGGCCACAGGCGAAACGTAATGAAGAGGCGAAAAAACTGCTGGCAGAAGCAGGCTATACCGCAGAGAAACCGCTGACGTTTAATCTGCTCTATAACTCGTCTGATTTGCATAAAAAGATGGCGATCGCGGCGGCTTCGATCTGGAGACAGAATCTGGGCGTTGACGTGAAGTTGGAAAATCAGGAGTGGAAGACCTATCTCAGTACGCGTCATCAAGGCAATTATGACGTTGCGCGTGCCGGATGGTGTGCGGACTATAACGAACCCACCTCGTTCCTGAACAGCATGTTGTCAGGCAGCAGCAACAACACGGCGCATTATAAGAGTGCGGTGTTCGACAAGCTGATGGCGCAGGCGGTTCAGGCGAAAACGGACGATGAACGCGCACAGATTTATCAGCAGGCGGAATCTCAGTTGGATAAAGATGCGGCGATCGTACCGGTCTATTACTACGCGAATACCCGACTGGTAAAACCTTATGTCGGCGGTATTACCGGCAAAGATCCGTTGGATAATCTGCGGGTGAAGGATCTCTACATCATTAAGCATTAATCCGTCGTGATGTTATTTACGGTTTGATGCAAATGAAATGAGCGAGCAGCGATTAATTTGGTGTTTACTCTATGCTTACCCATTCCTACTCTGTGGGAATGGGCGTGGGTTGAATCGATTAATCGTTTTTTTCACAGGGTGCAATTCAGGAACCGTGTAGGTATTACTAACACGCCAACATTACAGGAGAAAATAATGACACACATCACAACTAAAAAAAGAATAGCGGCCGCTATTATCGCGGCATTGAGTAGTTCGATGGCTGTTTCTGCCTTCGCTGCGACCGTTCCCGCAGGCGTTCAGTTAGCAGAAAAACAGGAATTGGTTCGTAACAACGGTGCGGAAGTTTCTTCCCTCGATCCGCATAAAATCGAAGGTGTACCCGAATCCAACGTGTCGCGCGATCTGCTTGAAGGGTTGGTTATTTCTGATATTAACGGCAAGACCAGTCCCGGTGTAGCCGAAAGCTGGGATAACAAAGAGTTTAAAGTGTGGACATTCCACCTGCGGAAAGATGCTAAATGGTCCAATGGCGAACCGGTTACCGCACAAGATTTTGTCTACAGCTGGCAGCGTTTAGCCGATCCAAAAACGGCATCGCCTTACGCCAGCTACCTGCAATATGGTCATCTGCTCAATATCGATGACATCATCGCTGGCAAGAAATCCCCTGATACGCTGGGCGTAAAAGCGATCGACGATCATACCTTTGAGGTTACGCTGTCCGAAGCGGTGCCTTATTTCTATAAGCTGCCTGTTTACGCGGCCATGTCGCCTGTCAATAAAGCGGCGCTTGAGAAATTTGGTGATAAATGGACGCAGCCACAAAACTGGGTCGGCAATGGTGCCTACAAACTGAAAAGTTGGGTCGTGAACGAAAAATTGGTACTGGAGCGTAACCCGCAATACTGGGACAACGCGCATACCGTGATTAACCAAGTGACGTATTTGCCGATCGCGTCTGAAGTGACGGACGTTAACCGCTACCGCAGCGGTGAAATTGACATGACGTACAACAACCTGCCGATCGAACTCTTCCAAAAGCTGAAGAAAGAGATCCCGGATGAAGTGAAGGTTAACCCGTACCTGTGTACCTACTACTACGAAATTAACAACCAGAAGCCGCCATTTAACGACGTACGAGTCCGTACCGCGCTGCGTCTGGGGCTGAGCCAGGATATTCTGGCCAACAAGGTGAAAAATCAGGGTGATATTCCTGCCTATGGCTTTGTTCCTCCGTATATTGATGGCCTGAAAGCGTCAGTACCGGAGTGGTTCACCTGGTCACAGGCGAAACGTAATGAAGAAGCGAAAAAACTGCTGGCAGAAGCGGGCTATACCGCAGACAAACCGCTGACCTTGAACCTGCTGTACAACACCTCCGATCTGCATAAGAAGATGGCGATTGCAGCGGCTTCTATCTGGAAACAGAATATCGGAGTGGACGTTAAGCTGGAAAACCAGGAATGGAAAACCTTCCTCAGCACCCGTCATCAGGGAACCTATGATGTTGCACGCGCCGGATGGTGTGCAGACTACAACGAACCGTCAACGTTCCTCAATAGCATGCTGTCAGATAGCAGCAGTAACACCTCCCACTATAAGAGCAAAGAGTTTGATGCACTGGTGGCGAAGTCCTTGCAGGTGAAAACCGATGAGGAACGTGCAGACGTTTATCAGCAGGCTGAAGCTCTGCTGAATAAAGACGCGGTTACCATTCCCGTCTATTACTATGCGAATACCCGTTTGGTGAAGACGTATGTTGGGGGCTTAACAGGCAAAGATCCTCAGGATAATGTCTACGTGAAAGATCTTTATATCATCAAGCACTAATAATAATGGCTGGCGGCACGCAACGATGTCGCCAGCCTTTTATAGGTACGAGCAATGTTAAAATTTATTCTTCGCCGCTGTTTAGAGGCGATCCCAACACTATTTATCCTAATCACTATCTCATTCTTCATGATGCGATTGGCGCCCGGTAGCCCTTTTACCGGTGAACGAAATTTACCGCCGGAAGTGATGGCGAATATTGAAGCCAAATATCATCTGAACGATCCCATCCTGACGCAGTACGGTAACTATTTACTGCAATTGGTGCAGGGTGATTTTGGTCCTTCGTTTAAATACAAAGATTATTCCGTGAACGATCTGGTCGCGACGTCTTTCCCAGTTTCTGCGAAATTAGGGTTCGCCGCATTCATTCTTGCCATTGTTTTTGGTGTGAGTGCGGGGGTGATCGCTGCGCTGAATCAGAATACGAAATGGGACTATACCGTGATGGGTTTTGCCATGACGGGGGTGGTTATTCCCAGCTTTGTGGTCGCACCGCTGCTGGTACTTATTTTCGCTATTACGCTGCGTTGGTTGCCAGGAGGTGGCTGGAACGGTGGGGCACCGAAATACATCATTTTACCGATGGTGGCGCTGTCTTTGTCTTATATCGCCAGTATCGCGCGTATCACCCGAGGATCGATGATCGAGGTCTTACACTCTAACTTTATCCGCACGGCTCGCGCTAAGGGACTACCGATGCGTCGTATCGTGCTGCGCCATGCGTTAAAGCCCGCATTGCTACCGGTACTTTCCTATATGGGGCCTGCGTTTGTCGGGATCATTACTGGCTCAATGGTGATCGAAACCATCTTTGGCCTACCCGGTATCGGACAACTTTTTGTGAATGGTGCGCTGAACCGCGATTACTCACTGGTATTGAGCCTGACGATTTTAGTCGGCGGCTTAACCATTTTATTTAATGCGATCATTGACGTGCTCTACGCTGTTATCGATCCGAAAATTCGCTATTAATTGGGGGCGCTATGTTTTGGAATCGAAAAAACGTTGAAGCGTTAGAGAACTTCACCGAACAGTCTGAAATTGAAGGGCGTAGCCTGTGGCAAGATGCGCGTCTGCGTTTTATCCATAATCGTGCGGCGCTGGCTAGTCTGTTTGTTCTGGCTGTGATTACCCTTTTCGTGGTGTTTGCGCCGATGCTGTCTGCATTTGACTACGCCGATACGGATTGGGGAATGATGTCAGCCGCGCCGGATATGACGTCTGGACACTATTTCGGCACGGATTCTTCTGGCCGCGACCTGCTGGTTCGTGTTGCCATCGGTGGCCGTGTGTCGCTGATGGTCGGCGTGGCGGCAGCGCTGGTTGCCGTGATCGTCGGGACGCTGTATGGCGCAATGTCCGGCTATCTGGGGGGGAAAGTGGACTCGGTAATGATGCGTCTGCTTGAGATCCTCAACTCATTCCCCTTCATGTTCTTCGTTATTCTGCTGGTCACGTTCTTTGGGCAGAACATGCTGCTAATTTTCGTGGCTATCGGCATGGTGTCTTGGCTAGATATGGCGCGTATCGTGCGCGGCCAGACGCTGAGTCTGAAACGTAAAGAGTTCATTGAAGCGGCAATGGTTTCTGGCGTTTCCACGCGCGGTATCGTTTTACGTCACATTGTTCCTAATGTGCTCGGTGTGGTAGTGGTTTATGCCTCTCTGTTAGTACCAAGCATGATTCTGTTCGAATCCTTCCTGAGCTTCCTCGGTCTGGGAACGCAAGAGCCGTTAAGCAGTTGGGGAGCGTTGCTGAATGATGGGGCGAACTCAATGGAAGTGTCGCCGTGGTTACTGTTCTATCCGGCGGCGTTTCTGGTTGTCACGCTGTTTTGTTTTAACTTTATCGGCGATGGCCTGCGTGATGCCCTCGACCCGAAAGATCGCTGAGGAGCATCAACATGAGCAACATTGAGTTAACGGGTGCGCACGACGCGCTGCTACATGTTCAGGATCTCCGAGTCACGTTCAAGACACAAGATGGGGACGTGACGGCGGTTAACGACTTGAATTTCACGCTCAATGCCGGTGAAACACTGGGGATTGTCGGTGAGTCAGGTTCGGGTAAATCGCAGACGGCGTTTGCGTTGATGGGATTGCTGGCTCGCAATGGGCGCATTGGCGGTTCGGCGCGTTTTCGTGGCAAAGAGATTCTCAATTTACCAGAAAACCAACTGAATAAACTGCGTGCTGAAGAAATCAGTATGATTTTCCAAGACCCGATGACGTCACTGAACCCTTACATGCGCGTCGGCGAACAGTTGATGGAAGTGCTGATGCTGCATAAACGCCTGAGCAAAAATGAAGCGTTTGAAGAGTCGGTCAAAATGCTGGATGCGGTCAAAATGCCGGAAGCGCGTAAGCGAATGAAAATGTATCCGCATGAGTTTTCCGGTGGAATGCGCCAACGCGTGATGATCGCGATGGCGCTGCTGTGTCGTCCGAAATTGTTGATTGCCGATGAACCGACAACGGCATTGGATGTGACGGTTCAGGCGCAGATTATGACACTGCTGAACGAGCTGAAGCGCGAGTTTAATACTGCCATTATCATGATCACCCATGACTTAGGTGTCGTTGCGGGTATTTGTGACAAAGTGTTGGTGATGTACGCGGGGCGCACCATGGAATATGGTGTCGCGCGCGATGTCTTTTATCATCCGAGCCATCCGTATTCTGTCGGTCTGCTCAACGCCGTGCCGCGTCTGAATGCAGAAGATGAGGTGTTGGCGACCATCCCTGGTAATCCGCCTAACTTATTACTCTTACCGAAAGGGTGTCCGTTCCAGCCACGTTGCCCGTATTCAATGGATGTCTGCCACAGTGCACCTGCACTGGAGTCTTTTGGTGATGGTCGCTTGCGCGCCTGCTTTAGAGCGATTGAGGAGGTGGTATGAACCACGCGGACGAAAAAAAGGTGTTGTTAGAAGTGGACGATCTGAAAGTTCACTTTGATGTCAGAGATGATAACCAGTGGTTCTGGCAACCGCCGAAAAAACTGAAAGCGGTCGATGGCGTAACGCTGCGCCTATATGAAGGTGAAACGCTGGGCGTGGTAGGGGAGTCTGGCTGCGGTAAATCTACGCTGGCGCGTGCCATTATCGGGCTGGTAAAAGCGACTGACGGTCGCGTCACCTGGCTAGGGAAAGACCTGCTGGGCATGAGCGCCGATCAATGGCGTGCAGCACGTAGCGATATTCAGATGATATTCCAGGATCCGTTGGCGTCGCTGAATCCGCGTATGAACATTGGCGAAATTATTGCCGAACCGTTGAAAGTTTATCATCCAGAGCTTGATCGGCAGACGGTAAAAGATCGCGTGAAAGCGATGATGATGAAAGTTGGTCTGTTGCCTAGCCTGATCAACCGTTATCCGCATGAATTCTCTGGTGGTCAGTGTCAGCGTATTGGTATCGCCCGCGCGTTGATTCTGGAGCCGAAGCTGATTATCTGTGATGAACCGGTTTCCGCATTAGACGTATCGATTCAGGCACAGGTGGTTAACCTGCTGCGTCAGTTACAGCGCGAAATGCGCCTGTCGTTGATTTTTATTGCCCATGACTTATCGGTAGTGAAACACATTTCTGACCGCGTATTAGTGATGTATCTGGGTCATGCAGTAGAACTGGGAACTTACGATCAGGTCTATCAAAACCCGCAACATCCCTATACCCGCGCGTTGATGTCTGCTGTGCCGATTCCCGATCCCGATCAGGAACGCAACAAGCAGATACAGCTACTGGAAGGGGATTTACCTTCACCGATCAATCCGCCCTCCGGTTGCGTGTTTTGCACCCGTTGTCCGATTGTCGGCCCTGAGTGCTCGAAAACCCGTCCATTACTGGAAGGGAGTTTTGCGCACGCCGTGTCATGTCTGAAGGTCGATCCGCAGGCGCTGTTACCGGAAACCGAAGCGCAATAACTCGTTTACGGTTACCGATGTAAAAAAGGCGTCTCCTGTGGGAGACGCCTTCAGACTGCTGACTAACCCCACTTTTTCAGGTGGGGTTCTTCTTTTTTAGCGACCGCAGGTCGCGATCGCGATATTTTTCCACAACCTCGTCATTTGAGCTTTCTGCTTGCCCAAGGCGGCGTATTGACCTTCACAAGACCTTTTCAGCCACACATAAAGACAATAAAGAAGCGCCAGCAGCGCCATCTTCTTCATATTTTGCGCTGTGGCCGCAAGCAGGCACTGCATCTGTACTTTCGACAGTCCACGGAACCGGGCATATCGATGACCATGGTGCTGTTTCGCATCCGCGAAGCTTCTCTCCACCGTTTCTTTACGCCGGGCGTATATCTTTTTGCCCCATTTCGTCAGCCGTAACCTGTTGGCTTCCTCTTTCGATGCTTCCCAGACGTGCCGGGTTAGCGTTTTCTGCGCTTTGCTGTTCTGCGTACACTGCTGTCTCTGCTCACACCGTTGGCACACTGTCGGGTCTGAACGGTAATGTTGATAGCCGTTACGGTCTGTCGTGCTGTAGTTCAGTAACTCCTCTGCCGGGCACACATACACATCGCGCTCCTCATCGTACCTGAAGTGCTTCTTCTGGAACGCGTTCTGACCCTTGTGTGGCCGGCGATAGCCCGGAACCAACGCGATACCCATCTCCTGAGTGAGCTGGCACACCGCCGCCGTGAAGTAACCCGCGTCCACGCCCACCGCCACCGGCTCCAGACCGAAGCGTTCTACCTGCCGCTCGAGTCGCCCGATAAAGGGCTGGCTGTCGTGCACATTGCCTGGTGTCACATGGGTATCCATGATGATGCCATGCTTTCCGTCTACTGTGCGGTGGTCCAGATAGAAGAAGCCTTTCGGCTTGTTGTCCCGGTGCATAAAGCCGCTTTCCGGGTCGGTGGTGCTCACTTTGGTGTTTTTAACGGCGTCGTTTTGGGTTGCTTTTCTTGCGGCGGGCAGCGGCTTTTTTTCGCGTTGTTTCCTGTCGGCCTCCACCGCGTCATTCAGTTGCGTGAAGTATTCACTGACCCCTTCAGGGCGCAGTTCATTCACGGCTTTGCGCGGGTTGGCATCGGCTTTCAGGTGGGTGCTGTCGGTGTAGAGCACACGACCGTTTGCCATACCCTGACTCAGGGCCTGTAACACGATATGGTCAAAAATCTGCTGGAAGACATCGCTGCCGTTAAATCGACGGATACGGTTCTGGCTAAGGGTAGAGGCGTCCGGGACCTTCTCGGTCAAGCCCATGCGCAGGAACCAGCGGTAAGCGACATTGACCTGGATTTCCTTGACCAGACGGCGTTCAGAGGGGACACCGAAGAGGTAGCCCAACCGCATCATTTTAATCAGGCGAACGGGGTCGATAGCAGGCCTGCCGTTATCGGGGCAATAGAGGTGGGAAACGGCATCGCGGATAAATTCAAAATTGATGGCAGCATCGATTTTACGGACCAGATGGTCTTCTGGGACAAGTTCGTCGAGGGTGATGGTTTCAAACTGGTACTGCTGCGGGGAGAGTTCTCTGAGCATGGCGGTCAGTCCGTTTTTTGCACTAACCTTATTAGATCAAAATCCTGGCTTCACGGCCAGGACTTTGTCATCAATCTGAAGGCGTCTCCTGTGGGAGACGCCTTGCGTTTAAGCGAGAATAACTCATTCTTTCCACAGAATATGGCAAAGTTTGTGGTCTTTTTCCCGGCAAATTAGCACGCGGGCAAAAATATCAGTAATTTCTTCCCCGTCTTGTTCGGCCAGCCCAATCACGACTTCGGCAAAGAAATCAGGATTCAGGTCGAAATCAACGTGCTCGGCCCAGTCTTCAGCGGGGTCGAATAATTCAGCACCGCCGCGCTCTTCGAATTGCAGGTTGAAAAGCAAAATATCTGCCGGATCGAGATTGTCAGCAGCCAGTTCTAAGAAAATGTCGTAGGCCTGTTCCAATGCTTCGTCTTCGGTCAGGCGATTATTCAAATCCATAACGTCGTTCCTGTTGATTCCCAATAGCCTTATTAGAACATGGGAAAACGCGTATTTATAGCAGGAATGCCGATCGTCTAAGAATCGAGATACCGGGGTTACCACGGTGTGAGGCATCCCTGCGGGAACCTCATCACCGTGTTTCACCTAAATCCATGCTGAAGTGACCAACATTCTTTTTATAGAAGGGGGCTGAAAAAGTAGAACAGTCGCTCGACGATGCGTTGCCAGTAAGGGCGGTTTTGCCACTGTGCGGCGTTTAACAGCCGTGAGCGGGCAATATAATCTTCCTGTACGCAGGCTAAATCACTGCCGAACCCGGCATCGTCGATCACCAGCGTAATTTCAAAATTCAGCCACAGGCTGCGCATATCGAGATTCACTGTGCCAACCAGGCTAAGCTGCCCGTCGACCAGCACGCTTTTGGTGTGCAGCAGTCCGTCCTTGAATTGATAAATTTTTACGCCTGCGGCCAGCAATTCTGTGAAGAACGCACGGCTGGCCCAGCCGACCAGCACAGAGTCGTTCTTGTGTGGAACAATAATACTGACATCGACCCCGCGCTGGGCGGCAGTACAGATGGCGTGTAGTAGATCGTCGCTGGG
Source organism: Pectobacterium araliae (assembly GCF_037076465.1). NCBI lineage: Bacteria > Pseudomonadati > Pseudomonadota > Gammaproteobacteria > Enterobacterales > Pectobacteriaceae > Pectobacterium > Pectobacterium araliae. Next base: position 2,233,571 of record NZ_AP028908.1, read on the forward strand.
TACGAAGTAGGGGGTTGTCATGATCAACTGCTTACGTGCCGAGTACACGGATGTCAGCAGCGCCTGATGAATCATCTCTTCTGGGTAACCGGGACCGGAAGCAATAACTTGAATCGTGTGGCCACTCTCTTGTTCAAACGGCATGACGTTAACATCTGGCGGCGGCGGAAGCAGACGTTTTCCCGTTTCCATTTCCCAGTCACAGCAGTAAATAATTCCCAACGTGGTCGCCACCGGACCTTCAATACGCGCCATCAGATCAATCCATTGCCCAACGCCTGCATCCTGCTTGAAGAAGCGAGGATCGACCATATTCATGCTGCCGGTATAGGCAATCCGGTTGTCGATCAGGATAATTTTACGGTGTTGTCGCAAATCCATGCGGCGCAGGAAAGCACGAAATAGATTTACTTTCAGGGCTTCGACCACTTCTATTCCGGCGGTGCGCATGAGTTCGGGATGGTGCTGGCGGAAAAATTGAACGCTGCCAGCCGAGTCCAGCAGAATACGGCAATGTACTCCGCGTCGTGCCGCTGCAATTAGGGAAGACGTAATTTGCTCGACCAGACCACCGGGTTGCCAGATATAGAACACCATCTCGATGTTGTTACGTGCGAGTTCAATATCGCGTAATAGCGCTTTAATGGTGTCATCAAATGTGGTCATCAACTGCAACTGGTTGCCTTTGACGCCACCCACGCCTTGTCGACGTTCACAAAGCTGGAATAGCGCGCTGGCGACTTCACTGTTTTCCGTCGAGAAAATACGGCGATATTCCTTTAATTCGCGTAGCCATTTAGCCGTTGATGGCCACATTTTACTGGCACGTTCAGCCCGACGTTTGCCGAGGTGGAGTTCGCCAAACGAAAGGTAAGCGACAATACCGACAAGTGGCAGAATATAAATCACCAGTAGCCAAGCCATCGCCGAAGGCACAGCCCGGCGTTTCATCAGAATACGCAAGGTCACACCCGCGATCAGCAACCAGTAGCCAAAAACCAGTAACCAACTTATTACGGTATAAAATGTCGACATAAAAGCAGCACAGTTCCCTTCTGCAAAGAATTAACAGAGTGTACGCATAGATTTATAAAAGGGGAAATGCCTTTCCTCTGAATATCCTCGTCATACTTCAAGCCACATGTCCGTTGGCTGGTCAAATTCGTTCCCGACGGATTTTTCCTTTTCTTGCCGCCACGCAGTAGGGGGTTATAATGCTCACGCGAGTGGATTAACAAGAGTCGCATCATGAAACGCAGTCGGAATGAAGTGGGCCGTTGGCGGATGTTACGTCAGGTCCAGCGTAGAAGAGGTCGTTGGTTGGAAGCGCAATCACGCACTTACCGCCATATTCGCTCTGCTCGTTATTTGCAGCAGAAGCACCAACGGCGGGCATTACTCTATGCGGTAGCCTACGAGTGGTAAGGTAGTGTGGAAAATAGCGGCCCGAAGTATGGTCGCTATTTTTTATCAATGCCATTGAGCTATTCCATCATCGGCTCATCTCATTATTGGAATGCGTTGCGCGATTTCTCCCTGGTCAATCATCTGATTAACCTCAGCTTCTATTGAGGGAAGGATAAACAATGATACCGAGGCACTGAGACGTTCCGTTTGCTCCAACAGTGAAGTGAACGTGCGCGCGGAGGCTTCAACCTGACCCGCATTCTCTCTTACCGTATCGTTCAGCGTGCTAAGTCGGGCAGTCACTTCATGAATGCTTTCATTTTGTTGGTGCGATATTTCCGAGATTTCACTCAGAAATGTGCCGGTTCCTTTTGCCGTTTGAATGATGTTATGTAGGCTGTCATTCAGCTTATTTACCAGCCGCGTTCCTGCGGTTACGCTGTTGTCTGAATCACGGATGAGCACATTAATATTCTGTGCAGAGTGACTGCTTTGCGAAGCCAGTGTGCCGACTTCTCGCGCGACAACGGCGAACCCGCGCCCCATTGCCCCAGCCCGTGCGGCTTCAATCGCGGCGTTCAAAGACAAAATGTGCGTCTGGAATGCGACGTTTTCAATCATCCCAATCGCTTCCGTCATTTCTCGCGTTCTGCCTGCGATATCTGACATCGCTGCTTTGACGTCATTCATCATCGTTTCACCCTGTGTGGCAATTTTGCTGGTGTCTTCCGCATGCAAATTGGCCTGTTGGGTATGCAGGGTATTTTGTTCCAGATGCTGGCTGAGCTGAATAACGTGTTCAGTCGTGGCTTTAAGCTCGCGGGATTGGCGGTTTGCCTGTTCGGAAAGCTGTTGGTTATCCGCAGCGACGCGATCAACCTGTGTCACCATGTGGTCAACACCCTGACGAACTTGATTGACCAAGGTAACCAGACCTTCCTGCATTTGAATGACGTTGATATTGAGCTGTTCTACTTCGCGTGTACCGAGGGTTTCTGTGTTGACCGTATGAGAAAGGTCGCCAGCAGCGATCCGTTTTAAATGGGTAATGATTTGTGTCAATGGACGAATAATGACCCGATTAACGCCTACCCACACCGCAATGGCGATCGCCAATAAGAGCCCCAAAACCGTGATAAAAATGGTTTTCGCGCGATCGAGAGAGGATAAGAATTGTTGGCCGTGCTGCTTTTGCAGGGCATCGGTATCTTGCAGATAATGTGAATACTTTTGGGTAAAATCACTTTGGTAGGCCTGAACTGGGACAGCAAAGAAAATATCGATCTGATTGGTGGCTTTTATTCCCTCGGCCAGCTCGACAAGCCCGGAATAAAGCTGGTTGTAACTTTTTTTCAAATCGACAAAGGCGGGTGTGTCTGCTTCATCCGTCGTGGCTGTTTCCAGTAACTGGTAGTGCGCTTGCGCCTGTTTTAGAGAGACTTCTGCTTCATCCATCAGGCTATGCCAGCTGCCTTCAGAGCCTGTTTCCTTGTCTACCAACAAATAAATACCCGCGCGGTTGAGTTTGTCGCTGGCATTCATCACTTCCATCCGTGCTTTATCCATTACCGCTTGTTGCTGGCGAAGGCTCTCGTTCGCGGAAATATCCTGTCTAACCTGAGTCATCGTTTGAGAAATGACGCCAATAGAAACCAACTGTAGTAAAGAAAATAGCCCAATGATCAATAACAATCCGGCGAGAATACTTAGGCGATGACGGCGGCGGATAGTAGCAATTCCGTTTCGCAAAATCGCAGGCATTAACATGATTGTTGACTCTCTATAGTGGAATAGCGGTCAAATTATCACGGTTAAATGACTAAAATATTTCAGCTTTTGGTGAAGCGGTAAGAGGCCATGATTTTTTCTCCGATCATGACCTATATCAACGGATCCCTTAAAACACTTTTTTAAATGGTTTCACACTGACGTGTTTGTAGACATCGGCTGTGATGTAAGGGTCAGCATTGGCCCATGCCGTAGCGTCATCCAGCGATGCGAATTCGGCGATAATGACAGAACCGCTAAAACCAGCCTGACCGGGATCGTCGCTGTCGATAGCAGGTAACGGGCCAGCAGTAATCAGCCGACCCTGATCGCGTAATACCTGTAAACGGGCAAGATGGTCTGGTCTGACTGACAGACGTTTCGCTAGGGAATCAACATTATCTTCGGCATAAATGACATAGAGCATAGTGGCCTCACGGGTAGGAAGGTAAATTCTCGCGTTCGGGATTCCGGGTAAGGTTTCCCAACGACCAAACACTATCGGGTAAGAGAAACGTGTTTCTACCATCATACGTGATGTTGTTCGAGGACAATAGGTTGATTTACCAGAGTAATCCCCCCACGATTTCTGTTTTTTTTACAATTCCATGGGTTGTTATTGAATATGATTGCTATTTGCATTTAAACTTGGGCGGCATAAGAGGATAAAGACAGACTATGCCGCAAAAAAAATTTTTTTTGACTCGTCGTTACTCATGGCCATTTATACTTTCAGTTGGTTTCCACGGTTCACTGATTGCAGGTTTGCTGTACGCTTCGTTTAATAATTCAATCGAATTACCGCAAGAGTCTAAACCTATCAGTGTAGTGATGGTAAACCCTGCGGCCTACGAAGCGGCACCGGCTGCAAAATCTGCCCCGGAACCCGAACCAGTGAAACAGCCAGAACCAGAGCCGGAACCTATTCCAGAGCCGGAGCCAGTGCCACCGCCGGTAGCTATACCGTTACCCGAACCAAAGCCCAAGCCGCAACCGGAGCCTAAGCCTAAGCCCGTGAAGAAGGTTGAGCAGCCGAAACCCGTTAAACGTGAACCGACTGTTGAAAAACAGCCGCCTTCGCCGTTTACCAGCGAAGAGCCGACGCGCAATGTCAATAATGCACCAGTGAAGCAAGCACCCGCTCCGGCAGCAAGCTCACAGTCGAGTGGGCCGCGTCCGCTGAGCCGCGCGCAGCCACAGTATCCAGCCCGTGCGTTTTCTTTACGCGTAGAAGGGCGCGTGAAAATGCAGTTTGATGTGGATGAGTCTGGGCGCGTTGACAACGTTCGGGTACTTTCTGCTGAACCGCGCAATATGTTCGAGCGCGACATCAAACAGGCGATGCGAAAATGGCGTTACGAAGCAAGTAAGCCGGGTAAAGATCTGGTTGTGACCATCGTGTTTAAAATTGACGGTGGGGCAGCGGTCGAATAATACGTGGCAATACATAAAAAGAAACGGGGCATCGTCTTTGATTGGCGATGCCCCGTTTTCGTGAGTTCGATATAGCGTCAATGAATCAGGGCTGGCAGCATCGTGTTGATGCAGCAAGCGTTCAGTCTTGTGTTACTCGCTTGGTGTGAAGTTGCTCTTACCCGCTGGCAGCTCACGTGGATGGCCTTCTTCATCGACGGCGACGTAGGTAAATAACGCTTCGGTGGCCCGATAGCGCTGACCAATCGGCTCAGACGAGACTTTCTTTACCCATACTTCAATGTTAACGTTGATAGAACTACGGCCTGTGCGTAAGCAACGCGCATAGCAGCAAACCACATCGCCGACGGCAACCGGTTTTAGGAATGACATCCCATCAACCCGTACAGTAACGACACGCCCTTCGGCGATTTCCTTCGCTAAAATGGCGCCGCCGATGTCCATTTGCGACATTAACCAGCCGCCAAAAATATCCCCGTTCGCATTGGTATCGGCTGGCATTGCTAGCGTACGGAGAACCAGTTCACCCTGTGGTAACACGTTTTGTGTGCTCATTGCGTATGCCTCGGTTTAGCGATTACTGTTGCTCGCTTTTTTCTTCTTCTGATTTCGCTTGGTCGTTAGGTAAGTGGCGATAAATATAAACGCCACAAACCAGCGTAAATAGTAGCGTTACACCGGTTAGCCCAAAGACTTTGAAATTTACCCAAACGCTTTGCGGTAGCCAGAAAGCAACATAAATGTTAACTAATCCGCACACCAGAAAGAACATGGCCCAGGCAAAATTCAGTTTCCCCCAGACAGGCTGCGGTAAGGTCAACTCTTTACCCAGCATCTTCTGGATCAGTGTCTGTTTCATGACAAACTGGCTAACCAGCAGAGCAATGGCAAACAAGGCGTAGATGATGGTCACTTTCCACTTAATAAACAGATCATTATGGAACACTAGCGTTAGTGAACCAAAAACGACGACCATCGCAAAGGTGACCAGCGTCATTTTCTCTATTTTACGGTATATCACCCAGGTGACTGCGAGTGACAGCGCCGTTGCCGCAATCAGCGCACCCGATGCGATATAGATGTCATAAAGTTTATAGGCCGCAAAAAAAACGACCAACGGTATAAAATCAAGAAGTTGCTTCATTATGTCAATCCATCACTCAACTGTGTCGTAATCATAACCCGCAAGAGTTACCCGATAGCGCAAGCCATTATCCTTTATTGTGGATCACCATTCCCGCGATATTGTAATAATTTGCAGAAAATTACGATTGGATCGGTAATGGCCAAGGGACTGCGAAGCCTGTGCCACCCGCGGAGTGGCACAGGCTGGGAACGGTAATTAAGCGCGTAGCAACATATAAAGGCGGAACAGATAAATGAGCAAGATGGCAGAGATTAAGTTGCTCAAGCCGTTCAGAACCACGCCGAGTACTGTGGGTGAGGAAATGGGTAACTTTGACACGACCAGCAAAATAACGATTTTAGCCAGCAGCCACATCACGATGGCGGGCGCAGTAGCACGTAAGTTGCCATAGGCCAGCTTAGTACTTGCTTTAATCGCGTTGAAAATCCCACTTTTTTCCGTTACCACAATCACTGGTGACAGGCTCAGCGCAATAGCCAGCAACACGCCAGGGATGATCAGCAGCATCATACCAAGCTGGATGAGCAACGTGCACAGCAGAATCAGGAAAAGCAGGCGGAATAAAAAAGGTGCGGATGCGCCAATGGCGCGCAGCGCGCTGGTGCGGTGTCCGTCAGAAACCAGTTGGATCAGCATCAGAACCCCGCCCGTCAGCAGCACATTACCTACTAACGCAGCAAAGGTGCCTGCCGCCGACATTTTCAGCAACACGGTTTGTTGTTCCGGCGTCATCTGCTGAATCAAGTCCATTAAGCCAGATTCGACAGAAGAGGACAGATCGCTGCTGGAACCGCTCAGAATCCGTAACTCGTCTACAGAAGGCGATAGCGCATGATTCAGTATGACAGTAATGAATGCCGTCAGCAGTGACATCATTAAGATGCTGATGAACTGGTTACGGGTAAAATTCATTGTGTCACGGTACAACGTGTTAGCCGTGATAGGCATGCAGGCTCCTTGAAAAAGATAAATCGACAGAAAGAACTTAACTCGCGATTGTAACCTGTTAATTCGCGCTGTGGCACCCCGTTAGCGATGCAATGCTGTTTTTCCCTTCGTTGAGGATCAATGTGACAGGGTTGCTCATTGTTATTTTCCTCATCATCAATGACGCAATTTATTTGTCGCACCGTTTTTGATCTGGATCAATTACATGGATTTTAATTGGTTAGTGATAAATGATTCAATTCAATTTGGGCGTAAAACCTTTAAAGGATGTGATCTGGCTTAAAACAATAATACCCACTTAGGGGTATATTTTGCCCGAAATTTAAACCCTATAAATGGAGTGGGTAATGAAAAAAACATCTTTCTTATTGTTGGCAGCGGCGCTCATGCCTGCATTTGCGCAGGCTCATCAAGCGGGGGATTTCATTGTTCGGGCGGGAACGGCTACTGTGCGTCCTGCTGAAAGCTCGGACAACGTGCTGGGGCTGGGGGAGTTTCAGGTTAGCAACAATACTCAACTGGGTCTGACTTTTAGCTACATGGTGACGGACAATATTGGTGTTGAATTGCTCGCCGCAACGCCGTTCAAACACAAAGTTGGCACATCGGGTACGGGGACGATTGCGGAAGTTAAGCATCTGCCACCGTCACTGGTAGCACAATACTATTTTGGTGATGCGCAAGATAAATTACGTCCCTATTTGGGCGTTGGTTTGAACTATACGATGTTCTTTGATGAAAAATTTAATAGCACAGGGACAAATGCTGGGTTGAGCGATCTTAGCCTGAAAAATTCCTGGGGCATTGCCGCGCAGGCAGGGTTGGATTACAACCTGGACAAGAATTGGTTAGTCAATATGTCCGTATGGTGGATGGATATTGATACCGATGTGAAATTTAAAGCCGGTAACGATCAGCAAAATATCCATACTAAACTTGATCCATGGGCCTTTATGTTTGGCGTGGGCTACCGCTTCTGATTGTTAATTTAATTTGATGTAAAAAACGGCGACGTAAATAACGTCGCCGTTTTTAGAGACAGGAAATAACAAACCAATAAAAATAACGCTATTTTATTACAGCAATTATCTAGATGGTGTTAGCCATTAGAAATTGTATTGTACACCAACGCGGTAGCGAGTTTGACGCTCGTCAGTGAATTTGCTACCAGAAACGTTACCGACTTGAACGTAAGGTGTCCAGTTTTTGTCGAATTTGTAAGCCAATTTCACATCGTGGGTCATGTCATGGTTCTCGTTGTCAGCGAGGTAGCCAACAGAACCGGCTTTAGTTTTCTTGTCGTATTCAAATTCGTATTCAATGACAAAATTCGCTGGCAGTTTGTAACCCAGTGTACTGGTGATGGTGTAGCCTTTCATATCGGAAGGGGCTGTAGTGCCGATGCTGTCACTTTTACGCAGGTAAGATGCACGGTAGCGCAGACCGTAGTACAGTGAATCGGTAATGTTAGCGGTACCTTTGACATAAGGACGATAGTTATTGTCTTTTGAAGACGAAACCATATTCAAACCAGTTTCAACCCCAAAGGTTTTGTTGAACTTGTACTGATAGCTCGCGGTCACTTCAGTACCGGTGCTAACCGTCTCGTTATAGGGTTTATTTGGCGTCTTATCGTTGTCAGATTGTCCCCATTTGGCTTCCATTGACAGGCCAAAACCGTTGTCAAAACGGTGGGACATCAGCAGGCGATCTTTATGATCGTTCTTTGCCGTATCTTTCATTTCATGGCGATAGTCAATGGTCACAGCCATAGAGCTTAAACTGATTAAGGAAGTTACCACCATCGTCAATATTTTAGCTTTCATTTTATTATCCCAAGTCAAAGAGAATTATTATTTAAAAACGCGCTGCCACTTTTGTTCAGCGATTTCATTCTATTTATTTTATCTCGCAGTAATGTGAACAAGATCTTTAAAAAGAGAAAATTTTAAATGATCTCAATTCTGTGATTTTCTTCGTGGATTATTCGTGGGATTTATGCGGATTAAAAAATAATGGGGAATTAATTTATTTATTTGATGAGGAATTAAATAATTATTTCAGTTTGAAAAAATTTCTTACAATTATTGAAATTTGGAAATTAAATAATTCTTGAATGTACTTTCCGTTAATTAAATAAGAAATAATTTGAAATACTATTCGCGCGCGACATGACTTGCGCTAAATACATATCGCGCGCCTGAAAAGCGTTATGAATGCGTAGCCGCTTTCATTTCACTCACAAAAGTGTGTAATTCTGACAGCAGTAGACTGGGCTGGTTCAGATTTTTTTCGATAATCCGCACGATCGCAGAACCAGAAATGGCGCCCGCCGCGCCTGACGCTAATGTTTCCCACACTTGAGCTGGATCGGAGATGCCAAATCCTTGCAGTGGTGGGGCGGCATGGTACTCATTCAGTTTGGCAATCAGATGATTCAGCGGTAGTTGGGCGCGCTTTTCTGCTCCGGTCACGCCTGCGCGTGAAACCAGATAGGTATAGCCACGGCTATAAGAGGCGATCTCGCGCAACAGTTCATCATCAGCATTAGGTGGGCAAATGAAGATAGGGGCAATACCGTGTCGTAGCGCTGCCGTACGGAAAGGGGCTGATTCCACCACTGGGACATCCGCCACTAAAACCGAGTCGACGCCAACTTCGGCACAACGCTGATAAAATGCATCGATACCGTTGCTGAAAACCAGATTGGCATACATCAGCAGGCCAATCGGAATTTCCGGGTATTTCTGACGTATGGTCGCCAGCATCTCGAAACATTGCTCTGGCGTGACGCCCGCGGCAAAAGCGCGCAGATTGGCTGCCTGAATGGTTGGGCCATCAGCCAGCGGGTCAGAAAAGGGCACGCCCAGTTCCAACGCGTCGGCACCCGCGGCAATCAGCGTATCGATAATTTTTAGTGACTGCTCAGGGGATGGATCGCCCAGCGTGACAAACGGGACGAACGCGCCTTCTTTTTTCTCTGACAGGCGTGCAAATAGCTGTTGGTAGCGCTCCATTAGATTTCTCCCCGATCTTTCAAAATATCGTGCACGGTAAAGATGTCTTTATCACCACGGCCGGACAAATTGACCACCAGCAGTTGCTCTTTTTCAGGTTCCGCTTTGATCATCTTCAAGGCGTGTGCCAGCGCGTGGGATGACTCCAGTGCGGGAATAATCCCTTCACCACGGCAGAGCGCTTTGAAAGCCTCTAATGCCTCATCATCGGTAATCGAGACATAGTCGGCACGGCCGATGCTGTTCAGGTAGGCGTGCTGTGGGCCTACGGATGGAAAATCCAGTCCGGCAGAAATAGAGTAGGACTCTTCAATTTGCCCGTCAGACGTTTGCATCATCGGAGACTTCATGCCGAAATAGATACCAACGCGGCCATGTTTTAACGGTGCACCGTGCTGCCCAGATTCAATGCCTAAACCGCCAGGTTCAATGCCGATCAGTCGCACGCTGGTATCGTCGATAAAATCAGCGAACATCCCAATCGCGTTAGAGCCACCACCGACGCAGGCTAGTACCGCATCTGGCAAGCGACCTTCTTTTTCCAGAATCTGCGCTTTGGTCTCTTCGCCAATCATGCGTTGAAACTCGCGCACGATAGTTGGGTAAGGGTGCGGGCCTGCTGCTGTTCCCAACAGGTAGTGTGCCGTTTCATAGCTACCGGACCAGTCACGCAGCGCTTCGTTACAGGCATCTTTCAGCGTGGAAGAACCGCTATGAACCGGAATCACGTCGGCACCCATCAGGCGCATGCGGAAGACGTTCGGCGACTGGCGCTCGACGTCTTTTGCCCCCATATAAACGCGGCATTTCAGGCCCAGCAGGGCGCAAGCCAGCGCCGTTGCGACGCCGTGTTGGCCCGCGCCGGTTTCAGCGATGATTTCGCTTTTGCCCATGCGCTTAGCCAACAATGCTTGTCCAAGTACCTGATTCGTTTTATGCGCGCCGCCATGCAGCAGATCTTCACGCTTCAGATACAACTTCGTTTTCGTCCCAGCGGTCAGGTTTTTACACAAGGTTAACGCGGTTGGGCGACCTGCATAGTTTTTCAGCAGATCGGTAAATTCGGCCTGAAATTCAGGATCTTTCTGCGCACTGACGAAAGCCTCTTCCAACTGGCGTAACGCTGGGATGAGGATTTGCGGAACAAATTGTCCGCCGAATTCACCGAAGTAAGGGTTGAGTAATGTCATAATTTTCCCGTCTGTTTTAGTGCTGCGGTTGACGTAACGTCGCAAAAACCGTAGCAATTTTATGTGAGTCTTTTTTTCCCGGTTCGCTTTCTACCCCGGAATTGAAATCCAGTCCTGCGCAACCTTGCTGTGCCGCCAGTGCGCAGTTATCGCTATTCAGGCCACCGGCCAACAGCACGTTATCCAATGACTGATTCGCCAGCAGCGACCAATTAAAGGTTTTACCGCTACCGCCCTGAGCGTTATCAAACACATAGCGATCGACGTGGCTGAAATTGCGCTCTGGCAGCACGTCTGAGATGCTCAGCGCTTTCCAAATCTGGCAAGCCGCAGGCAATTGCTGTCGTAGCTGGTTGATTGTCTGTTGATCTTCATCGCCGTGCAGTTGGACGGCCGATAACCCCAACTGCGTCGTGATAGCAACGATGTGTTCAACGGGCGCATTGCGGAAAACACCGACATAGCGCAGTGGAGCTCCGGCCATAACGTCAGTGGCTTGTTTGGCGTCAACATAGCGTGGGGAACTGGCGACGAAGATTAACCCGCCGTAGAGCGCACCCGCTTGATAGGCAGCCAGTGCATCTGCGGCACGTGTTAGGCCGCAGACCTTGTTTTCTCCCAAAATAACGCGGCGTACTGCACCGGTCAGGTCTGGCTCGGACATCAGCGAGCTGCCGATCAAGAATCCCTGAGCAAAGGTGCTGAGTTCACGAATCTGCGCATGGCGGTTGATACCGGATTCACTGATCACGGTGACGCCAGCAGGCAGACGCGGAGCGAACGATCGGGTACGGTTGAGATCAATAGAGAGATCACGGAGGTCGCGGTTGTTGATCCCGACGACGCGCGCGTCGAGCTGAATGGCACGCTGTAGCTCTTCTTCATTACTGACTTCCGTCAGCACGCCTAGCTTCAGACTGTGCGCCACCTCAGCCAGTTGCTGATACTGCTCGTCGTCCAACACGGACAGCATCAGCAGAATGGCATCGGCCTGATAGTAGCGCGCCAGATAAATCTGGTAGGGCGAAATAATGAAGTCTTTGCACAACACGGGCTGGTGTACCGCCGCACTAACCTGCGGCAGAAAGGCAAAGTCGCCCTGAAAATATTTCTCGTCGGTTAAAACGGAAATGGCGGACGCATAATCTTTATAGACCTGGGCAATCGCCACCGGGTCAAAATCGTCGCGAATTAATCCTTTTGACGGCGACGCCTTTTTGCATTCCAGAATAAAAGCGGGTTTATCCTGTTTCAGCGCCTGATAAAAGTCGCGCTGGCTGGGGACTATCTCATGTTGAAAAGAGGCCAGCGGTTGTGCTTTCTCACGTTCTGCAACCCAGAGTGCTTTATCACGCACAATTTTATGTAATACGGTTTCCTGCATGGTTCTATTATCCTCTGGTGGACAGGGCGACAACGCGCTGATAAGCCTGTACACTATGAATGACGTCAAGTGCCTGTTGCGCATTCTGGCGCAGATCTTCGTGTCCGAACAGTCTCAGAAGCAACGCAACGTTGGCGGCAACCGCAGCGGCGTGGGCGCGTTCACCTTTACCTTGTAGCAGCGACGCGAGAATGTCACGATTTTCTTCCGGCGTTCCGCCTTGTAATGCCGACAGCGGATACGATTCCAGACCGAAGTCGCGATGTGTCAGTTCGTAGGTTTCGATCTCGCCGTTATTGAGCTCGGCAACCTGTGTCGGCGCATGAATCGCGACTTCATCCATTCCGCCGCCGTGTACAACAGCGGCACGTTGGTAGCCCAGTACCTTCAGCGTTTCAGCGATAGGGCGAACCAATTCTGGGCTATACACGCCAATCAGCGCCAGTGGCGGGCGAGCCGGGTTAACCAGCGGCCCCAGCACGTTGAAAACGGTGCGGGTTTTTAGCTGCTGGCGTACTGGCATAGCATGGCGGAAACCCAGGTGATATTGCGGGGCAAACAGGAAACACACGCCCAAATCGTCCAGCGCCTGGCGTGAATCCTGTGCGCTCATATCCAGCTTAATGTCGAAAGCGGAGAGCAAATCGGATGAACCAGAACGGCTGGAAACGCTGCGGTTACCGTGCTTGGCGATTTTCAGACCACAGCTGGCGGCAACAAATGCACTGGCGGTTGAGATGTTGATGCTGTTTGTGCCGTCACCGCCGGTGCCGACGATATCGGCAAATAAATAGTCGGGGCGAGGAAATGGCTGAGCATCGGCCAGCAATGCCGTAGCGGCACCAGCAATTTCATCGGGATGTTCACCGCGCACTTTCATGCTAATCAACGCGGCTGCCAGTTGGCTAGCTTCCAGTTCACCGCGGATAATGGCGCTAAACAACGCCTGACTTTCCTGACGGCTGATGCTTTCCGCACGGTATAATTTTTCCAGTATGTTTTGCATGATAAATACATCCTGAGCAGTAGACGGTTCCAAAGTCGCAGAAGACAGTTGCATAATCGTATCCCTCGTTAGGCTAGCGCCCAGTCAAGCGTTTGTTCTAACAGTCGAGCGCCGTGTGTGGTCAGGATCGACTCTGGGTGGAATTGGAAACCGCAAACGCGATCCACATCATTACGTACGGCCATCACCATCGCATTGAAGTGCGCATTGACGGTCAACGTAGCGGGAATGTTGCTGCCGACCAGCGAGTGGTAGCGGGCAACGGGCAGCGGGTGCGGTAAGCCGCTAAACATGCCGCTGGCATCGTGGTCAATGGCAGACGCTTTGCCATGCAGGATTTCACCCGCTTGGCCGACATGGCCGCCGTAGGCTTCCACGATGGCCTGATGGCCGAGGCAAATACCGATAATCGGCAGTTGACCACGCAGACGTTGTAGCAGTTCTGGCATACAACCCGCTTCGGCTGGGGTGCCGGGGCCGGGAGAGAGCATCAGAATCGGCTTTTCCATCTGCTGTAACCGCGCAATGATAACGTCGGCAGGCAGGTGGTTACGGTAAATCACGACCTGATGGCCGCTGGCACGCAGTTGATCCACCAGGTTGTAGGTGAATGAATCGATATTATCGAGCAGCAGGATGTCGGCCATTAGAAGATCTCCTTTGCATGGTGCGCGCTGGCAATGGCTCGCAGCACGGCGCGGGCTTTATTGCGTGTTTCATCGGCTTCGGCCTGAGGATTGGAATCTAGCACCACGCCTGCTCCCGCCTGAACGGTGGCAATGCCGTCTTCGACATAGGCGGAACGAATGACGATGCAGGTATCCAGATCGCCATGAGCGGTGAAGTAGCCCACCGCACCGCCGTAGCTGCCGCGTCGGGTTTTCTCACTTTCTGCAATTAACTGCATTGCCCTGACTTTCGGTGCGCCGCTCAGCGTGCCCATATTCATGCAGGCGCGGTAGGCGTGCAGGACATCGAGATCTTCACGTAATGTTCCCACCACGCGGGAAACCAGATGCATCACAAAGGAATAACGATCAACCTTGGTTAAGTCAGCAACATAACGGCTACCCGACTGACAGATGCGCGCCAGATCGTTACGAGCTAAATCTACCAGCATCAGGTGTTCTGCCAGTTCTTTATGGTCGGTACGCATTTCCAGTTCAATGCGACTATCGAGATCGCGATCCAGTGAACCATCAGCACGGCGACCGCGCGGACGTGTGCCTGCGATGGGATAGATTTCAATTTGGCGGCTGTCGGCATCGTACTTCAGCGAACTTTCCGGTGAGGCACCGAACAGCGTGAAATCCTGATCCTGCATATAAAACATGTAAGGGCTGGGATTGTTATCTTTCAGCGTTTGGTAAGCGGCCAGCGGTGAAGGGCAGGGTAAAGAGAAACGGCGTGATGGCACGACCTGAAAAATTTCACCGATGCGGATGGCTTCCTGCATCTGGCTGACAACGTCACCAAAGGCTTCATCGCTCTGGTTGCAGCTCAGCGTCATGTTTTCGATAGACTGGCACGGCAGCGCGGGAGCGGGTTGAGTAAGCTGACGTTGCAGTTGTTGCAAACGTTGTTGCAGACGCTGCTTTTCGCTGTGGCTTGGCGTAAACAGGCTAGCTTGCAGGGCGGTGACACGTTTTTGGTGGTCAAGTACCAGCAAGGTTTCTGCCAGATAAAAGCAAAAATCTGGGCAACGTTGCTGCTGGCTCAGTGCGGGCAATGCTTCAAACCCAGCGACGAGATCGTAGGCGAACAGGCCGCCAAGGAACATGGCTTCACGCTCGTCTGCCGGGCAGGCAACCAGCGTCAGAATCTGGCGTAGGGCATCAAACACGGACAGCGAACGCAGGCGGGAATCTTCATCCTGCATGGCATCAGCCAGTGGAAAGGTGAGTTCACGACCATCCGGACGCGGCTGATTGATAATTTCCGCAGGCAGTGCGGCATCCAGGAGCGGTAACAGACTGACACCGTTTGCGGTTAATGCCTGAATGGAAACCTGCTGGCCGAGAGCGGTGATGCGCAGTGCGCTATCAATGATTAGCAGGCTTTTCAGATTTTCCTTGCTGTCGATTTCAGCCGACTCTAACAGCAATGTGGCAGGTCTGGCACCGCAGAGTTGATGAAAGATGGCGCTAGGGTCGTTACGGTAAACGGCCTCAGTACGCAGCAGTTCCAGTTTCGGTTGTGTTGTTTGCATTCTTGCTACCCGTTTAATGTTGTGCCCATCAAATAAAAAACCCGCTTAGCTAAGCGGGTCTGGGAATATCTGCATGTGTGATAACAGCGATGCGTGATTAGTCCACCCGCGATAGGGAAGCTCGCCACCAACCATGTTTCATCATTTTCTGCGTTGCCATTATCATCATCTCACTGTTCGTGTTCGGATTACTGCGCTGAACTTGCGTACTAGTTAACTGGTTCGAGGGTGAAATGTCAACACCTTCAATAGGATTATTTTATTACTCAGGGTCGCGGCAGGCATTACCCTTTTCTTTCTATTAATGGCATCATGCGGCCTTCGTATGATTCTTGTTAATAGGTTGGCTTGTGCCAGAAGATTCTCAACCGATGTCGTCATTCCCTCTTTATGATTTGCATAGCCATACTACTGCGTCTGATGGCTTGTTAACGCCGACGGCACTGGTCAATCGAGCGGTAGACATGCGGGTGAGCGTGCTGGCTATTACCGATCACGACACGACCGCCGGGCTCGAAGAAGCGCGGAATACGATTGCACAACAGGGATTGCCGCTAAGGCTAATCCCCGGCGTGGAGATCTCCACGCTGTGGGAAAATCACGAGATCCATATTGTCGGATTGGGGATGGATATTACCCATCCTGCATTAAGTGGATTGCTGCAACAGCAGGCGGATAACCGGCAGAGTCGGGCGGAACAGATTGCCGTGCGGCTGGAGAAATCCCGTATTCCCGATGCACTGGCTGGTGCACAGCGTCTGGCGACCGGCGGGCAGATTACACGGGCGCATTTTGCGCGTTATCTGATCGAGTTGGGTATCGCGGCGAATATGAATCAAGTGTTTAAAAAATATCTGGCGAAAGGCAAAACCGGCTATGTGCCGCCGCAGTGGTGCACCATTCCACAGGCGATCGAAGCAATTCATCTGTCCGGCGGTGTGTCGGTGTTGGCGCATCCTGGGCGTTACGATCTGACAGCCAAATGGCTAAAGCGTCTGTTAGCCATGTTTGCAGAAAGCGGCGGGATCGCAATGGAAGTCGCGCAATGCCAACAGGCGCCGGATGAACGGACACAGCTTGCTCGTTATGCGCGAGATTTCAACCTGATGGCATCGCAAGGATCGGATTTCCACCTGCCTTGCGCCTGGATTGAGCTGGGGCGTAAGCTATGGCTGCCTGCCGATGTCGAGCCGGTTTGGCATCATCCATTATTGGCCAATTAGCGGGACATTGCCTCGTAATGGCCTCGCTATCTCATGAAATAACAATCTTTTACCTCCGACACGTTCTATAATAACCCTATTGCATTATGACGCGGTGTGGGATGAGCAACGCCGCGCAATGCCAGACGCACGAGGTAGGGTCATGAGTCAGTTTTTCTATATTCATCCACAGAATCCGCAGCCACGATTAATCAACCAATCGGTGGAGTTTTTGCACAAAGGCGGGGTAATTGTTTATCCAACGGATTCCGGCTATGCGTTGGGCTGTATGCTGGGCGAAAAGAACGCGTTGGAACGTATCTGCCGGATTCGCGATCTGGGTAGCGATCATAACTTCACGCTGATGTGTCGCGATTTGTCCGAACTCTCGACATATGCGCATGTTGATAACTCGGCTTTTCGGTTGATTAAAAATAATACGCCGGGTAATTACACGTTTATTCTGAAAGCGACAAAAGAGGTGCCCCGTCGCTTAATGAATGAAAAACGCAAAACCATTGGCCTGCGCGTGCCGTCTAATCCGATTGCTCTGGATTTACTGGCCGCGTTGAATGAACCGTTGATGTCGACAACGCTGATGTTGCCGGGAAATGATTTCGCCGAATCCGATCCAGAAGAAATTCAGGATGAATTAGGAAAATTGGTGGATTTGATTATCCACGGCGGTTCCCTGGGTCAACAGCCGACGACGGTTATCGACTTGACCGAATCCGTGCCGCGCGTCGTCCGTGAAGGTACCGGTGATGTTACGCCGTTCTTATAACTAAGCGCTGCGACAAGCGGTAACAATGAGAATACAAATGGCGCGAAGATCGGTATAATCGCGCCAGCGTGGAATATTAGGTCTGATTTTTACGTAACTTGCTGAATTTTATCAGCTGTTATGACTCCCCCCGACGCCTGGGAAGGCGACACTAGAGGTTGCTCAATGAGCGAGAAGTTACAAAAAGTTCTGGCGCGCGCCGGACATGGCTCACGCCGCGAAATTGAAGGTATCATTCAGGCTGGACGCGTCAGCGTTGACGGTAAGGTTGCTACACTAGGCGATCGCGTTGAAGTGACGAAAGCCACCAAAATCCGCATTGATGGTCATGTGGTTACCGTTAAGGAAACCGAAGAAACCGTGTGTCGCGTACTGGTGTATTACAAACCAGAAGGCGAACTGTGCACCCGCAACGATCCTGATGGGCGTCCAACGGTGTTTGACCGTTTGCCGAAAATTCAGGGCTCCCGTTGGGTTGCCGTAGGGCGTTTGGATGTGAACACCTCCGGTCTGCTGCTGTTCACGACCGACGGGGAACTGGCCAATCGCCTGATGCACCCCAGCCGTGAGGTTGAGCGCGAATATGCCGTGCGGGTCTTCGGTGTTGTTGACGACGAAAAGATCAAACAACTGAGTAAAGGCGTACAGCTGGAAGACGGTCCTGCATCATTCCGCACTATCCGCTATCAGGGCGGTGAAGGTCTGAATCAGTGGTATAACGTGACGCTGACCGAAGGACGTAACCGTGAAGTTCGCCGTCTGTGGGAAGCGGTTGGCGTGCAGGTTAGTCGCTTGATTCGCGTGCGTTATGGCGATATTACCTTGCCAAAAGGCATCCCTCGTGGCGGCTGGGCAGAAATGCCGCTTGAACAGCTGAACTATCTGCGTGAGTTAGTGCAACTCCCGGTAGAAACCGTATCGAAACTGCCGGTTGAGCGTGAGCGCCGTCGGGTGAAAGCGAACCAGATCCGCCGTGCAGTAAAACGTCACAGCCAGATCAACAGTGCTCCGGCACGTCGCACATCGCCAAAGCCGAAACGCAACGGCTAATCTTTTTCTCCATACGCGTCACGGGCAGCCTTCGCTGCCCGTTTTCGTTTCACTACCAGTCAATCCCTTGCTGTGCCTGAATCCCGCTATCAAACGCATGCTTTACCGGGCGCATCTCCGTCACGGTATCGGCCAGTTCCAGCAAATCACGGTGGCAGCCTCGCCCAGTAATAATAACGGTCTGTCCAGCAGGGCGCTGCCTTAATGCCGTGACAATGTCACCTAAATCCAAATAATCATAGCTAACCATATACGTCAGCTCATCCAATACCACGAGATCAAATTGTGGATCGGCCAGCATGCGTTTACCCGCCTGCCAGACCTTCTGTGCTGCTTCAGTATCCGTCTGGCGATTCTGCGTCTCCCAGGTGAAACCGGTCGCCATGACCTGAAATTCCACGCCATGCTGTTGCAATAGGTTTTTTTCGCCGTTTGGCCATTCACCTTTAATAAACTGAATCACGCCCGCCCGCAATCCGTGGCCAATCGCCCGTGTGACGGTGCCAAACGCTGCTGTCGTTTTCCCTTTCCCATTGCCGGTGAAAACAATCAAGATACCGCGCGTTTCATTCGCGGCGGCAATGCGGGCATCGACCTTTTCTTTCAGTCGCTGCTGGCGTTGTTGGTGGCGTTCATCGTTCATGTTCTTCTCTTGTTATTCGGCTGGACCGGCTTTTCTGCCCGGTTGTGCGTCAAAACTCATTCCCGTCTTGCGGCGACTGTCATCACCCATCAGGTAGAGATACAGTGGCATAATGTCTGTCGGTGTCTTCAGCTTCATCGGATCTTCGTTGGGGAAGGCTGATGCACGCATTCCTGTACGCGTTCCGCCGGGATTAATACAGTTCACCCGCAGATTGTGTGAACGATACTCATCGGCCAGCACCTGCATCAGACCTTCTGTTGCGAACTTGGAGACGGAATAGGCTCCCCAATTGGCGCGACCTTCGCGGCCGACGCTGGAACTGGTGAAAACCAGAGAGGCGCAAGGGGATTGTAGTAACAGCGGCAGCAGCGCCTGCGTCAGCATAAAGGTTGCGTTGACGTTGACCTGCATAACCTGATGCCAGATCTCAGGTGTTTGTTGTACGACAGGGACGATTTCCCCAAGCAATCCGGCGCTATGGAGGACGCCATCCAGGTGCGGTACAACCTGTGCCAGCTCATCCACCAACTGAAAGCACTGTGCAGAGGATAAGGCCAACATATCGCAGACAACGACGTGTGCCGTCGTACCGTGTTCCTGTTCGATCTGCTGCTTAACCGCCTGTAGCTTACTTTCCGTGCGCCCCAACAAGATGACGTGAGCACCATAGCGGGCGTAGGTCAGCGCGGCTTCCCGGCCAATGCCGTCGCCCGCACCCGTGACCAGAATGACGCGGTTTTGCAGTAAATCAGTTTTAGGCTGGTAATGCACAATGAATTCCTCTTGCCGTGGCGTAGAGCCGTCCACGCTTCAGATAATAGACCTGCCATCGCCTATCGGCGCTACGAAATGGGCTGGGTCGCGCCGCTCGGAACGTCAGATGAAGGCGTATCCGGGCAGGGTGAATGGGGGTGTTATGCCTCAAATGTTGCACGTTTTCAATGAGACTGCCTCTATTTGTCCCTGTACTGTTGTAAAAATCGGCAATAGATAGAGAAACCGCAGGAATAACATCGCCATATTGTGTGTCATCAGTTAGGTTATAGGAAGGGAATGGCGCGTGGCGTCAGCGCTATCGCTGGCTGGTAAGCCAATATTAATTAATACTCAGTCAATGAGGACGGTGTTTGTGGAATTACTTTCTCTGTACGGTTTATTCCTGGCGAAGGTGCTCACCATTGTGGTGGCGATGGGGGCGTTAGTCGTTTTGGCATTCGGAATGACACAGCGTAAGCGCCCGCATAAAGGTGAGTTACAGGTCATGAATCTGGGCGAGCAATATAAGGAAATGCAGCGTGAAATGCAGACCGCCTGTATGAGCGACACTGAACGCAAGTTGTTATCTAAACAAGAAAAAAAGAAAGAAAAAGAAACTGCGAAGCAAGATAAACAGCGTGCTAAGCGTGGCGAAGAGAAAAATGTAAAACCGTGCCTGTACGTTCTCGATTTCAACGGCAGTATGGATGCAGGCGAAGTCAGTTCTCTGCGTGAAGAGATCTCTGCCGTGCTCGCGGTGGCGAAGCCGAAAGATGAAGTGTTGCTGCGTCTGGAAAGCCCTGGCGGTGTGGTACACGGCTATGGGCTGGCCGCGTCGCAGTTACAGCGCCTGCGCCAAGGTGGCGTACGCTTGACGGTCTCCGTAGATAAAGTCGCAGCCAGCGGCGGATATATGATGGCCTGTGTGGCCGATCGTATTGTCGCGGCTCCGTTTGCTATTGTGGGGTCTATTGGCGTCGTCGCGCAAATCCCCAATTTCCACCGTTTGCTGAAAAATAAAGATATTGATGTTGAGTTACACACCGCGGGTGAATTCAAGCGCACGCTGACGCTGTTTGGTGAGAATACTGAGCAAGGCCGTGAGAAATTCCGCGAAGATCTGAATGTGACGCACACGCTGTTTAAAGACTTTGTACAGCAAATGCGTCCATCGTTGGATATTGATTCGGTTGCGACGGGCGAGCACTGGTTTGGCACTCAGGCGAAAGCGTTGGGATTGATAGATGCTATCGGCACCAGTGACGATTTGCTCATTGCCGAAATGGCGAACCATGAAGTATTAAGCGTGCGCTATACGCGCCGTAAACGTCTGTTGGATCGCCTGACGGGCAGCGCCGGTGATACCGCAGAACGCCTGATGCTACGCTGGTGGCAGCGTGGTTCGAAGCCTCTGCTGTAATTATTTTTATATGTTCAACTGCCCGCCGTTTGCGGGCAGTTGCATTTAATCGACCAAATAATATTTTTCGGATAAAACATGCGCAAGGTGTTTGAACATGTTAAATACCGCGGTGCTTTTTAACGTCGGAATGCCATTCGCATCGAGAAAAAACTCACCGCGAAAAACCAATACGCCGTTTTTTTGTTCTACGCTATCAGCGACCATGCCATGCAAGTAATCATCGTGATGTTTAATGATGTCATTGGCTTCAACTAATAAATTCTGGCGGCTAATCGGACGTTTTTCTTCGTTAACCTGATATTCAGGTGACATGATTGTTACTCCTGTACGCCCCTTGAAAAAGGGGGAATGACACTCTATCAACAATGTTTGTTCTAAAACTGCATCGAAAGAAAGGGTACTGCGATACGGTTTCAGCGTAAAGAGCAGATTATGAGGCAAATGGGCTACATTTTAGAGGCTTACCTGCCGATATTCAGTGTGGCAGAAAGCGGATAAAACACCGTCCCCTTGCTAATTAAGTTGCGTGGCAGCATTTATCAGGTAGAGTGTGGGATTTTGCGCAGTCAGTAGAATCCGCATCTGGATGCCCCGAAAAATATCTGATTTTCAGAAGAATTCAGCAGGTAATAGTACATATGGGTAAAGCTCTCGTTATCGTCGAGTCCCCGGCAAAAGCCAAAACGATTAATAAGTATTTAGGCAATGACTACGTGGTGAAATCCAGCGTCGGTCATGTACGCGATTTGCCGACGAGTGGTTCAGTCAGTAAAAAGAGCGCGGACTCAGCGACTAAAGATAAAACGAAAAAGAAAGTCAAAAAGGATGAGAAATCTGCGCTGGTTAATCGTATGGGCGTCGATCCTTATCATGGTTGGAAAGCTAACTACGAAATATTGCCAGGTAAGGAGAAGGTTGTCTCCGAACTAAAAACACTGGCGGAAAATGCTGACCACATCTATCTCGCAACCGACCTTGACCGAGAAGGGGAAGCCATTGCCTGGCACCTGCGGGAAATTATTGGTGGTGACGATCAGCGTTTCAGCCGCGTAGTGTTTAACGAAATCACGAAAAATGCCATCACGCAGGCGTTTGAAAAACCAGACACGTTGAATATTGACCGGGTTAATGCGCAGCAGGCGCGCCGGTTTATGGATCGCGTGGTGGGTTACATGGTTTCCCCGCTGTTGTGGAAAAAAATTGCCCGCGGTCTGTCTGCCGGACGTGTGCAGTCGGTTGCGGTGCGCCTGATTGTCGAGCGCGAGCGTGAAATCAAAGCGTTCGTGCCAGAAGAATATTGGGAACTGCATGCCGATTTACTGGCAGGCAGCGATATTCAACTGCAAATGCAGGTAACGCACTACAACGGCAAGCCGTTTAAACCGGTTAACAAAGAACAAACGCATGCGGCGGTTAGCCTGCTTGAGAACGCACGCTATGTGGTTGCTGACCGTGAAGATAAGCCGACCAGCAGCAAACCGGGTGCGCCGTTCATTACCTCAACGCTGCAACAGGCGGCCAGTACGCGCCTAGGCTTCGGCGTGAAAAAGACCATGATGATGGCGCAGCGTCTGTATGAAGCGGGCTACATTACTTATATGCGTACTGACTCTACGAACCTCAGTCAGGATGCCTTGACGATGGTGCGTGGTTATATCGGCGAAGCGTTCGGTAAGCGCTATCTGCCGGAGGCGGCAACCGTCTACAGCAGTAAAGAGAATTCTCAGGAAGCGCACGAAGCCATCCGTCCTTCTGATGTTGGCGTGCTGGCCGATACCCTGAAAGATATGGAAGCCGATGCGCAGAAGCTGTATCAGTTGATTTGGCGCCAGTTCGTCGCGTGTCAAATGACGCCAGCGCAATACGATTCCACCACGTTAATTGTGGAAGCCGCTGATTATCAACTGCGTGCCAAAGGCCGTACACTGCGTTTTGATGGCTGGACGAAAGTCATGCCAGCGCTGCGTAAAAATGATGAAGACCGCACGTTGCCAACCGTGGCGGTGGGCGAAGCATTGTCGTTGCAAAAACTGCTGCCAGGGCAACACTTCACCAAACCACCCGCACGCTACAGCGATGCTTCTCTGGTTAAAGAGCTGGAAAAACGCGGGATTGGTCGTCCGTCTACTTATCACTCTATTATTTCGACCATTCAGGATCGCGGTTATGTTCGGGCTGATAACCGCCGTTTCTACGCCGAGAAAATGGGTGAAATCGTTACCGATCGGTTGGAAGAGAACTTCCGCGAACTGATGAATTACGATTTTACCGCACGGATGGAAAGCCGCCTCGATCAGGTCGCGAATAATCAGGCGGAATGGAAAGCTGTATTGGATGAGTTTTTCAACGAATTTAGCCAGCAGTTGGAAAAGGCCGAACAGGACCCAGAAGAAGGCGGTATGCGCCCTAATGCGATGGTATTAACCAGCATTGACTGCCCAACCTGCTCTCGTCAGATGGGAATTCGTACTGCCAGCACAGGGGTGTTTCTGGGCTGTTCCGGCTATGCACTGCCGCCGAAAGAGCGCTGTAAAACCACGATTAATCTGATACCGGAAGCCGAAGTGCTGAACGTATTAGAAGGTGATGAAGCCGAAACTAACGCGTTGCGTGCTCGTCGCCGTTGTGAAAAATGCGGTACGGCGATGGACAGCTACCTGATTGATAATCAGCGTAAGCTACACGTTTGCGGGAATAACCCTGCTTGTGACGGATATGAGATCGAAGTCGGTGAATTCCGCATCAAGGGTTACGATGGGCCGATCGTTGAGTGTGAGAAATGTGGTTCCGAAATGCATCTCAAAATGGGACGCTTCGGTAAATACATGGCGTGCACCAGCGAAACGTGCAGTAACACGCGTAAAATCTTGCGTAATGGCGATGTTGCGCCACCGAAAGAAGATCCGGTGCCGTTGCCTGAACTGCCTTGTGAGAAGTCCGATGCGTATTTCGTATTGCGTGACGGTGCAGCAGGGGTATTCCTTGCCGCCAATACGTTCCCGAAATCTCGTGAAACGCGGGCACCGTTGGTAGAAGAACTGGTGCGATTCAAAGATCGTTTACCGGAAAAACTGCGCTATTTGGCCGATGCTCCGGTGGTCGATAAAGACGGCAATAAAACGCAGGTGCGCTTTAGCCGTAAGACCAAACAGCAATATGTCTCGTCAGAAAAAGACGGCAAGGCAACGGGCTGGTCGGCGTTTTATATTGACGGAAAATGGGTTGAAGGGAAGAAATAATCTCTTTCTGCTACTCTTACGTAACGCTATGTTTGTGCGTCAAAAATAGCCAAATCGAGCCAGCCGCGAGGCTGGCTTTTTTATCTTTGTGCGCCGGGCATGGCGCGTAGCGCCTTGACGGGCGCTGTCCGTTGACTGTAGTGGTCAAGGGGCGACTTGGCGGTGAAAGTCCTCTACACACCCGGCAAGGGGAAGTGTTAGCCGAACGGCAAGGGTGCCCACCGCGAGGTGGGATCTGAAGGAAGCTGAAGGCAAAATGCTGGCCTGACGAACAGGAAGCAGTTTAGGCGGCACAGCGGGGTAAGGTGGCAAATATCATCAAAGCCCAATACTTGCACAGAACGCTGTGACGTAAAGCTGACAGGCATAAGCAGGAAGGTCGCGCGAATTACCCCGGGAGGGCTGCACGTTTGCTTCAGGGCTACCGAGCGTCGAGAGGCGACGGGATGAACGTGCAGCAGTCAGCCGAAGCCGTAGTAGTGCTGCATAACTGGCAGCATGAAGGGCTGAACATGATTAACCGTGATTAGGACACCGATACTCGATGGGAATTAATGAGGCACAAGCGCAGAGCACTGCGGCCAGCGGCAGAGGAGACGGACAGTATCCGTCAGTGCTGCATGAGGGTGCTGAAATCCCCACGGCGGTCGGTGGGCAAACGAAAGCGGAAATGCCGTTGACGATGGAAACGGTGATAACGAGAGAGAACCTGATGCTGGCCTATCAGCGCGTGGTGGAAAACAACGGCGCGGCAGGGGTAGATAACCTGAAAGTGACGGAGTTGAAGCCGTGGCTGAAACAGAACTGGGCGAGTATCAGGCAGGCATTGATTACGGGCGCCTACCAGCCGCAGGCGATACGCAGAGTGGATATCCCAAAGCCGGACGGCGGCGTGAGAACCCTGGGTATCCCGACGGTAGTGGACAGGCTTATCCAGCAGGCGATAGCACAACAACTCAGTCCGGTCGTGGAGCCGCACTTCTGCGAATCGAGTTACGGGTTCAGAAGTAACCGCAATGCGTGGCAGGCAGTGCAACAGGCACAGCGCTACATACAAAGCGGGAAACGCTGGGTGGTCGATCTGGATCTGGAAAAGTTCTTTGACCGGGTGGATCATGACATTTTGATGTCACGTCTGGCGAGGCTGTCAGGGATAAACGGCTGTTGAAACTGATACGTCGCTACCTTGAAGCGGAAATGACGAACGGGTGCGAGACAGAGAAGCGAGGTAAGGGAATGCCGCAGGGCGGACCGTTGTCGCCGCTACTGTCGAACATTCTGCTGGATGAACTGGATAAAGAACTGGAGCGTCGAGGTCACAGCTTCTGTCGCTATGCGGATGACTGCAACATTTACGTGAGCAGTCGCAAAGCAGGCGAGCATATCTTTAGGGCAATCAGGGTGTACCTGAGAGACATACTGAAGCTAAAGGTCAATGAGCAGAAGAGTGCGGTGTCGCGACCGTGGGAGCGTAAGTTCCTGGGATACAGCGTGACACGGCACAAACAGACCCGACTGAAGATCGCAGGGAGCAGTGTCGAGAGGCTGAAGGAGAAGATCCGTAGCCTGACGACAGGGCACGCGACGAAATCAGTGAAAGGCGTAATCAATGAACTCACACCGATACTGCGAGGCTGGATGAGCTACTTCAGATACACGGAAGTAAAAGGAGTTCTGGAGAAGATTGACGGCTGGGTCAGGCGTAAACTGCGCAGTCTACTGTGGCGGCAATGGAAACGAACGTATACGCGAGCCCGAATGCTAATGCGAGCGGGCTTGTGTGAAAAGCGAGCGTGGAGGTCGGCGAGTAACCAGCGAGGAGCGTGGTGGAACGCGGGGTCGAGTCACATGAATGATGCGATAAAGACGGCGCAGTTCAGACGACTCGGCTTGATATCACTAGTGGAGCAGCAACGGCAGTTCCAGAGTTAACATGAACCGCCGTATGCGGAACCGCACGTACGGTGGTGTGAGAGGACGGCGGGAGTAATCTCGCCTCCTACTCGATTAAAATATCCTGCTAAAAAAATGTATGAGGATAGCCTTACCGTAGCGTGAGGATTGTTGATCCGGGATAGAGAATCATGCGGTTTACCTCAGTGATAATCGCATGCGTTGCGTGCTTTATCGCGCTATTCATGTAAATATGGTTATATAAAAAATAATTTTTATGATTAAATGACATTAATTGACGAAAATATGCGCCTGACGATTAAGGCGTATACCCTAAATAATTCGAGTTGTGTGACAAAACGTTAGCGTTTTGAACAACGCTATGCGTTGGCCCGTTAGGGCAAGGCCCATTTATGGCCTTGTAACGCGGCAACGGCGCGAGTCCCCAGTTACTTACGTAAGTGACTGGGGTGAGTAAGGACGGCCCAACACACAAGCAGCTTGAAGTATGACGAGTATAATCAAGGTCAATAAAACGGAACGTCGTCAGATGCTACGCGCACACTTCAATTGGAATGGGATAAATTATGAAACTACAACAGCTTCGTTATATCGTTGAAGTTGTTAATCACAACCTGAATGTGTCTTCTACCGCAGAAGGGTTGTACACCTCCCAGCCGGGGATCAGTAAACAGGTCCGTATGCTGGAGGATGAGTTGGGCATTCAAATTTTTGCCCGTAGTGGAAAACACCTAACACAGGTAACGCCCGCTGGACAGGAAGTCATCCGTATTGCACGTGAAGTGTTGTCGAAAGTTGAGGCCATCAAAGCGGTTGCCGGAGAACATACCTATCCCGATAAAGGATCGCTGTACGTCGCGACTACCCATACGCAGGCCCGCTACGCGCTGCCAAGCGTTATCAAAGGATTCATCGATCGTTACCCTCGCGTGTCGCTGCACATGCATCAGGGGTCGCCGACGCAGATTGCCGAGGCAGTAGCGAAAGGATCGGCGGATTTTGCTATTGCGACGGAAGCTCTGCATTTGTACGACGATCTAATCATGCTGCCTTGCTACCACTGGAATCGCGCGGTAGTGGTAACACCCGATCATCCGCTGGCGGCTAAAACAGACATTTCTATTGAAGAACTGGCCGCTTATCCCATCGTCACTTATACCTTTGGCTTTACGGGGCGTTCAGAGTTGGATACGGCGTTTAACCGTGCCGGCCTCACGCCGCGCATCGTCTTTACCGCAACAGATGCCGATGTGATTAAGACCTACGTGCGTTTGGGGTTAGGGGTAGGAGTGATAGCCAACATGGCGGTCGATCCGCAAACGGAAACCGATCTGGTGACCATCAACGCAAACAGCATCTTCAGCTACAGCACGACGAAAATCGGCTTCCGTCGCAGCACGTTCCTGCGTAGCTACATGTACGATTTCATTCAACGTTTTGCTCCGCATTTGACGCGGGATGTTGTCGATTCGGCCGTTGCATTGCGCTCGAATGATGAAATAGAAGCGATGTTCAAAGACGTTGTGCTGCCAGTGAAGTAAACGACATTCAGACACGTCAATCAACGTAAAAAAGCCAGACAGTGTCTGGCTCAGATTGATGACAAAGTCCTGGCCGTGAAGCCAGGATTTTGATCTAATAAGGTTAGTGCAAAAAACGGACTGACCGCCATGCTCAGAGAACCCTCCCCGCAGCAGTACCAGTTTGAAACCATCACCCTCGACGAACTTGTCCCAGAAGACCATCTGGTCCGTAAAATCGATGCTGCCATCAATTTTGAATTTATCCGCGATGCCGTTTCCCACCTCTATTGCCCCGATAACGGCAGGCCTGCTATCGACCCCGTTCGCCTGATTAAAATGATGCGGTTGGGCTACCTCTTCGGTGTCCCCTCTGAACGCCGTCTGGTCAAGGAAATCCAGGTCAATGTCGCTTACCGCTGGTTCCTGCGCATGGGCTTGACCGAGAAGGTCCCGGACGCCTCTACCCTTAGCCAGAACCGTATCCGTCGATTTAACGGCAGCGATGTCTTCCAGCAGATTTTTGACCATATCGTGTTACAGGCCCTGAGTCAGGGTATGGCAAACGGTCGTGTGCTCTACACCGACAGCACCCACCTGAAAGCCGATGCCAACCCGCGCAAAGCCGTGAATGAACTGCGCCCTGAAGGGGTCAGTGAATACTTCACGCAACTGAATGACGCGGTGGAGGCCGACAGGAAACAACGCGAAAAAAAGCCGCTGCCCGCCGCAAGAAAAGCAACCCAAAACGACGCCGTTAAAAACACCAAAGTGAGCACCACCGACCCGGAAAGCGGCTTTATGCACCGGGACAACAAGCCGAAAGGCTTCTTCTATCTGGACCACCGCACAGTAGACGGAAAGCATGGCATCATCATGGATACCCATGTGACACCAGGCAATGTGCACGACAGCCAGCCCTTTATCGGGCGACTCGAGCGGCAGGTAGAACGCTTCGGTCTGGAGCCGGTGGCGGTGGGCGTGGACGCGGGTTACTTCACGGCGGCGGTGTGCCAGCTCACTCAGGAGATGGGTATCGCGTTGGTTCCGGGCTATCGCCGGCCACACAAGGGTCAGAACGCGTTCCAGAAGAAGCACTTCAGGTACGATGAGGAGCGCGATGTGTATGTGTGCCCGGCAGAGGAGTTACTGAACTACAGCACGACAGACCGTAACGGCTATCAACATTACCGTTCAGACCCGACAGTGTGCCAACGGTGTGAGCAGAGACGGCAGTGTACGCAGAACAGCAAAGCGCAGAAAACGCTAACCCGGCACGTCTGGGAAGCATCGAAAGAGGAAGCCAACAGGTTACGGCTGACGAAATGGGGCAAAAAGATATACGCCCGGCGTAAAGAAACGGTGGAGAGAAGCTTCGCGGATGCGAAACAGCACCATGGTCATCGATATGCCCGGTTCCGTGGACTGTCGAAAGTACAGATGCAGTGCCTGCTTGCGGCCACAGCGCAAAATATGAAGAAGATGGCGCTGCTGGCGCTTCTTTATTGTCTTTATGTGTGGCTGAAAAGGTCTTGTGAAGGTCAATACGCCGCCTTGGGCAAGCAGAAAGCTCAAATGACGAGGTTGTGGAAAAATATCGCGATCGCGACCTGCGGTCGCTAAAAAAGAAGAACCCCACCTGAAAAAGTGGGGTTAGTCAGCAGTCTGAGCCAGACAGTGTCTGGCTTTTTGTCATCTCGCTATCCTTTAACGCTTCACCAATAACACGCCACTCTATCATTTGCGTGACGTGTTTCGGCTCGTTATCAGGCGGAGGCTGTGGTGGTTACTGCATCCATAGGTTCGTCGGCGACATCCTGGGTCATTTGCGTCAATTTCGGTGCAGTCAACAGCATCAGAACGGCGATAATCCCCGTTACGATGCCAATCTGCATGAAGACATTACTATAAATCTCAAATGAAGCCCATCAAACGCTGTGGTACCAACTGAGCGACCATCGCTAGACCCAGACCGGAAATCATTAACTCTCCGATGCTTTGCAACCCATAGCAGAGGATCAGCCAGTTGACGGAAACAGTACCTTGTTCGTTGGCCATGCTTGCACCCCACGGCAGTACCAGAAACGCGCCGGAGCACAGCACCATACCAATCGCAAACTTGTGCGCCATTGGCAGATGGTCACCCAATTTGTTGTAAAACGCAGCCAGAATTGGGCTGGCAAGCATGATCCAGAACGGATTGAGCGCCTGATACTGTTCCGGCTCAAAGGTAAAACCTAAAATTGAGTGTTCAACGTTGCGGATAGCAAAGAAGTTCAACGAGGTTGGCATCTGGTTATATAACACAAAGAAGACAACCGCTTCTAACATGAGTAGAAGTGCCACGATCATTTTCCGGCGTTGAGCACCGTTAACCGCATAGATCTCTTTGGTGAAAATAGCGACGACGACCAGCGAAATCAGCGTCAGAATCCAACGAGCGATGTCCTGATTATGTAACAGCCAGGTCGATAGTATGACTAGCGCGACAATACCGACGAGGGTCATTGCCAGCTTTGACAAATTGATCGGTTGGAAATCAACATGAGAACCGTGCGCACTGACCCATTTACGGCAGAACATGAAGTTAACCAGTGTCAGAATCATACCGACCACGCTCAAGGAAAAGGCAACACTCCAGCCATAGTGGGCTGCTAGCCAGGGTGTTGCCAGCATTGAGAAGAAGGAACCGATGTTCACCGACATGTAGTACATGGTGAAGGCACCGTCCAGACGGGGGTCATCTTTCTCATAGCAGGTAGATAACAGGGCTGATGGGTTTGCTTTAAACAGCCCGCTACCGACGGCGATGGTTGCCATGCCGATATACACCCACATTACGCTGTGGCCGGAGTAGGCAATCATGGTGTATCCAAATGCCAGCACAATGGCACCCAGCACGATCACACGCTTGGTGCCGAGGACTTTGTCACCCAACCAGCCACCAATGGCGACGAAACCGTATACCAACGCGCTGAACGAAGAGAAAAGGGTGATGGAGTCGGTTTCCGACATGCCCAGCATTTTGACCAGATAGACCGCCATAATGCCTTGCAGACCGTAGTAACCAAAGCGCTCCCACAGCTCGATGCTAAAGATGAGATAAAACGCTTTTGGTTGTTTGAAGGCGTTCATGCTGATGCTTTCGGTGGATTCGTTGTTGTTTGCTGTTGACACAAAAACCTCTGATTTTACACATCTCGTTTTTTCTAACGAGAAAATAACAAGAGTGAAACAGTGAAACTGCAACCTCTTTTGGTTGTTATGGGAAGGAAAAACGGCGTTATATTGACGTTATTTTATGGATAGACAAGCTTTTTGACATGTTTCGTTACAAGTGGATTTTGTAGTGGAATAAAACCATAAATTAAATGTTATGCAGAGTTTAATTTCATAACTTGCTTTTGCTTAAAATTATTATCTCGATTTTTCATATTTATTTTTTACTAAAGTGATATAGTCTGCCTTTTACTTAAAATAAAGAAAATATCATTAACTATGAATGAATATTAGGTTTAATATTTTGCATATTACTAAATATGCAGTGAGTATAAAAATTGCTCAATGACAAGTAATAAGATAAAACCCGATATAATAACGATGCGTGACTTTCAATCACTAAATTTCCTATTAAAAATAACTTATTAGCCTTAAATAGTGGTTACTTGTACTTTTATACAGGCTTTTTAATAGAGGAATACGCTACAACACATCGAATAAACAGTCAGAGTACAGCGTTGCCTGAGCAGTAAAATGCAGAGAACATACGGATCACGCCGATAGTGGGAGAGCGAAAGGCGAGGCTGAAGGGATGATTGAAAGAAAGGTCTGGTGCGCCAGACCACAACCGATTAGGCGTCGATCTTCTCGCCAAATTCACACAAATCTTCAATCAGGCAGGAGCCACAGCGTGGTTTGCGAGCGATGCAGGTGTAACGGCCATGCAGGATTAACCAGTGATGGCAGTCGACTTTAAATGCTGCCGGGACGACTTTCAGCAGTTTTTCCTCTACCTGTTCGACATTTTTACCCGGTGCGAATCCTGTCCGGTTACTGACGCGAAAGATGTGGGTATCAACCGCAATCGTCGGCCAGCCAAATGCGGTATTCAAAACCACGTTTGCTGTTTTTCGTCCTACACCAGGTAGGGCTTCCAACGCAGCGCGATCTTCGGGAACCTGTCCCTGATGCTTTTCCAGCAACAAACGGCAGGTCTTGATGATGTTCTCCGCTTTGCTGTTAAACAGGCCGATTGTCTTGATGTAGCCTTTCACGCCGTCAACACCGAGTTCAAGTAAGGTTTCGGGCGTATTGGCGACAGGGTAGAGCTTTGCGGTTGCTTTGTTGACGCTGACATCGGTTGCTTGTGCGGAAAGCAGTACCGCGATCAGCAGCTCAAATGGGGTGTTGAAATTTAACTCAGTCGTTGGATGGGGATTGTTGTCGCGTAAACGCGTTAAGATCTCAACCCGTTTGGCTTTGTTCACAGTGCCTCCTCGACGGCATCGGTTGCGGGTGCCATTTTCCCTTCGGCGGCAACTGCACGGGCTCGGCGTTGTTTCATTTTCTCATCGATCAAATACTTCACAGCCAGTAACAGTCCCAGACCGATAAACGCGCCCGGTGGCAGCATTGCCAGCAGGAAAGGGGAATCAAGGTGGACAACCTCAATGCGGAGAATCTTAGCCCAACTCCCTAGCAGCAAATCCGCGCCGTCGAATAGCGTGCCGTTACCCAGAATTTCACGTAAAGAACCGAGTACCACCAGTGCGCTGGTCGCTCCTAAACCCATCGCCAGACCGTCAATGGCGGAAGGGAAAACCGCATTCTTGGAGGCAAAGGCTTCTGCCCGACCGATAACGATACAGTTCGTCACGATCAGCGGAATAAAAATCCCCAGCGACTGGTATAAACCATAGGCATAGGCGTTGATCAACATCTGCACGGTGCTGACGACAGAAGCAATGATCATGACGTAAATGGGAATACGGATTTCCGCCGGCACCCACCGGCGCAGCGCAGAGACAGCCATGTTGGTACAGGTGAGAACCAGTGTCGTTGCCAGCCCGAGCCCCAGCGCATTAGTCGCAGTAGATGACACCGCTAGCAAGGGGCAAAGACCCAGCAGTTGAACCAGTGCCGAGTTGTTCTTCCATAACCCGTCGATGAAAAGCGCTTTGGTTTGACTCATTGATTCTCTCCACAGGCGGACAGCGTGTTGATTTGTGGCGGCAGTGTTTGCAGATAAAGCGCGCTGCGTTTGACGCTGTTAATCACGGCGCGTGGCGTAATGGTTGCGCCAGTAAACTGATCAAACATTCCGCCTTCTTTCTTCACCGCCCAGCGAGTGTCATGCTCGCCTTGTACCATTAGCCCATTAAACCGCGTGATCCAGTCAGAAATTCGCACTTCGATTTTATCACCCAGCCCCGGCGTTTCATGATGCTCAGTGACGCGGACGCCGAGTACCTTGCCGTGAAAATCAGCCCCGACCAGCAGTTGAATAGCACCAGAATAGCCATCCGGCGCGGTACTTTCCAGTGCAGCGGCAACGGGCTCACCGTTCTGACGGGCGATGAAAACACGGTGCGGTGCTGACGATCCTAATGCTGCATTAGTGACAACGTAACATTCTTTCTGAATGTCGCTGTTGTATAACTCGGCGGGAACCACCTGATCCAACAACATTTTTTGCTGCAACATCGCCTGATGGGAGATCGTCGGTTCCGTCAGCATATTCACCACGGCAGTGACAGCAGTGGTAGCGGCTGCAAACAGCGCTAGTGTTGTCGCATGGCGACGCATTGTCGTCATCATGGGCGTCTCCTCAACGGTGGTGGCCGTAAGCGCGTGGCTTGGTGTAATAGTCGATCAGCGGCACGGTGATATTTGCCAACAGAACGGCAAAGGCTACGCCGTCCGGATAGCCGCCGTAGGTGCGAATTAGCCAGACCAGTAACCCAATCAGCGCCCCGAAAATCAGACGGCCACGGTTCGTCGTTGATGCGGTGACCGGATCGGTCGCGATGAAAAATGCGCCAAGCATGGTGGCACCGGATAATAGATGCAACATCGGTGGAGCAAATTTCTCCGGCGCAATGATCCAACTCAGCGAGGCACAGAACATCAGCGATAGCAGGAAACTGACCGGAATATGCCAGCGAATGGTGCCACGTAGCAATAAGAACAACCCGCCGATGAGAAAACCGAGATTAACCCACTGCCAGCCAATACCAGATAGCGATTGGGCAAACATCGGCTGTTGCAGAATGTCCTGCGGTGTTTGACCAGAGCGGAGGCTGGTTTTAAACGTATCCAGCGGGGTGGCCTGGCTCACGCCATCAACGTTATGCATCAACTGCTGCATGGTGTATCCGTCGGGCGAGTGTCCGGTAAAAATGATGCTTAGCGCATCATGGAAATTGAGCGGGATGGTTTGCAGCGGCGTGGGTGGCAGCCAGCTCGTCATCTGAACCGGGAAAGAGATCAACAGCACCACATAGCCAATCATCGCCGGGTTAAAGGGGTTTTGCCCCAATCCGCCATACAGTTGTTTGGCGATAATAATAGCGAAGACGGTTGCCATCACCACCATCCACCACGGAGCAAGCGGCGGCAGGCTGATACCAAGCAGCACTGCGGTCAATAAGGCCGAATTGTCCGCCAGCGTGGTGCGTACTGCAAATTTTCTCAGTGACAGTGTCACAGCTTCCGCAATCAGCGCGGTGGCCGACGCCAGCCCGACCTGAATCAGATTACCGTAACCAAAGAAATAAACCTGCGCCAGCATGCCCGGCAGACAGGCCAGAATAACCAACAGCATGATGCGCTGTGTGCGCTGTTGGTTATGTGTGAATGGTGAACTCGCAATTCTAAAAGCCATTTATTCCTCTTGATATGACGATGCCTGCGCGGCTTTACGGGCTTTAACGCGAGCGATAGCGGCGGCAACGGCGGCCTTACGTGGATCTTCCGGCTCTTGTGCTTCAACGACGGCGACGGTTTCCATTGCTGATTTAGGAACCGGTGATGATACCGGTTCTGTCGTAATTACTTCGGATTGCTGCGCGGCTTTACGGGCTTTAACGCGAGCGATAGCGGCGGCAACGGCGGCCTTACGTGGATCTTCCGGCTCTTGTGCTTCAATGACGGCGACGGTTTCCACTACTGATTTAGGAACCGGTGATGATACCGGTTCTGTCGTAATTACTTCGGATTGCTGCGCGGCTTTACGGGCTTTAACCCGCGCAAGAGCCGCAGCTACGGCGGCTTTACGTGGGTCAAGCTCGGCAGGTGTCTCCTGCTGCGCCTGTTTTTCACGTACTGCTGCTTTACGCGCGGTACGCGCGGCGATAGCTGCACGGTTATCCGGCTGTGCATCAGGAATTATCTCGATAGGAGAACCGATTTCGGCGGCGGCGGTTTGCTTACGGCGTACGCGCTCTAGTGCGGCCTGAACCGCATCTTTATCCGTGGTGGATACGCCAGCCGCCGCCTGTTTATGGCGCAACTCGCGCGCGGTTTTTTCCCGCTCCAGACGAGCTTGTTTGGCATCAAAACGTACTTTGGCCTGTGCGGCACGCTGTGCGTCTTCGTCGATGGCGCGAATTTCGGCTTTTTCCTGACGATAGTATTGCACCAGCGGAATATTGCTGGGGCAGACGTAAGCACAGGCACCGCACTCGATACAATCGAACAGATGGTGATTGCGGGCTTTTTCGTGTTCCTGCCCGCGGCTGAACCAGTAAAGCTGTTGTGGCAGGAGACCCGCCGGACAGGCATCGGCACATTGGCTACAGCGAATACAGGACTGTTCTTCTGCCACTGGCTCCATTTCTGCATGTGACGGCGCGAGCAGGCAGTTGCTAATTTTGACGATGGGGACATCCAGCGACGGCAGCGTAAAGCCCATCAGCGGCCCGCCCATCACCACCATCGGCTGCTTATTAACATGGAAGCCACCCTGTTTGAGCAGGTGGCGAACGGGCGTCCCTAACCGCGCCCATACGTTACCGGGCTGGCGCAAGGCTTCGCCTGTCAGCGTCACCACACGCTCAGTGAGCGGCTCGCCGTCGATCACGGCGCGTTTGATGGCGAACGCCGTACCGACGTTTTGCATTAACACGCCAATCGCAGCGGAGTGTTTGCCGAACGGGACTTCCTTGCCAGTCAGAATCTTGGTGAGCTGCTTGGCACCCCCTGACGGATACTTGGTAGGGATGACGCGCAACTGTATGTCGCTGCGTTTACCCACGGCCATCCGCAGGGCGCTAATGGCTTCCGGTTTGTTATCTTCAACGCCAATCAAAATGCGTTTTGGCTGCAACAGGAATGACAAAATCTCGACGCCCTGAATAATCTCTTCTGCGCATTCCTGCATGAGTCGATCGTCGGCGGTGATGTAGGGCTCGCATTCTGCACCGTTGATAATCAGGGTTTCAATCCCGCGCATCCCGCCCTGTAATTTTGCTGCGGTCGGGAAACCTGCACCGCCCAAACCCGCAATGCCAGCCTGATGGAGATGGGCAAGCAGGGTATCGACGCTTTGCGCCCGGTAATCCGCATAGGTCTGACGCTCGCACCAGCGATCTTCACCGTCTGGTATGATAATGATACTGAGTTCTGACAGCCCAGAGGGATGCGCCGTCGTGTGTTGGCGGATCGCGTTCACCGTTCCTGATGTCGGCGCGTGAACGGGCAATGTCCGGCCTTTTCCCCGCGTCAATGGCTGACCGCGCAGGACTTTATCGCCGACGCTGACGCAGATCTCGCCTTCCGGCCCAAGATGCTGCTTGAGCGGAATAATGAACTGTTCTGGCAATGGGATCTGGCGCAGTGGCGTCTGGCTGGACTGCGTCTTCATTTCCGGCGGATGAATGCCTCCGTCGAAATCCCAGATCCTGTCTTTTTTAAAGGCGGAAAACAGCTTAAGCATGGCGTTCTACTTGAATAACGCGTACTGGAATCGTATCGAGATCCCATTTCCAGTTAGCGGGAGTCGGAGCGATGGGGCGTAATTCGATACAGTCCGTCGGGCAAGGGGAGACGCAGAGATCGCAGCCGGTGCACAAATCGCTGACGACGGTGTGTACTGCTTTGGTACTGCCGATGATGGCATCAACCGGGCACGCCTGAATGCACTTGGTACAGCCGATGCAGTTGCTTTCATCGATCCAGGCGACGTGGCGAGCAGGGGATTGAACGTCAGCATCGCCCTCCAGTGGCTGCGGATCGACGTTGAGCTTTTGAGCCAGTTTCAGCATCATCGCTTCGCCGCCAGGGCCGCATTTATTAATATTTTCGCCGTTCAACGCGACCGCTTCGGCGTAAGGACGGCAGCCGGGGTAACCGCACTGGCCACACTGGCTTTGTGGCAGCATGGCTTCGACTTCTTCCACGATCGGATCGTTTTCGACTTCAAATCGACGGGAGGCGTAGCCGAGCACCAGACCGAATGCCAGCGCGAGTGCGCTTAATGCCGCAATGGCGATCCAGATAGCGGTCATCAGAATTTCACCAGTCCGGTAAAGCCCATAAACGCCAGCGACATCAGGCCCGCGGTGATCAACGCGATAGACGAACCGCGGAAGGGGGCTGGAATATCCGATACGGCGAGACGTTCCCGAATGGCGGCAAAGAGCACCATCACCAGCGAGAAGCCCGCAGCGCCGCCGAAGCCATAAATCGTCGATTGCAGAAAACCGTGTGACAGGTTGATGTTAAGCAAGACAACACCCAGCACGGCACAGTTGGTCGTAATCAACGGCAGGAAAATCCCCAGCAGGCGGTATAGCTCAGGGCTGACTTTGCGCACGAACATCTCGGAGAACTGTACCACCACGGCGAGCACCAGAATAAACGCCATGGTGCGCAAATAGAGGATATCGAGCGGAACGAGAATAAATTCGTTGATCAGCCAGGAAAACATGGAGCCCAGCGTCATCACGAACGTGGTTGCCATTCCCATGCCAATCGCCGTCTCCAGCTTTTTGGACACCCCCATAAAGGGGCATAGCCCAAGAAACTTCACTAAGACGAAATTATTTACCAGAAGGATGCTAACAAAGAGCAATGCGTATTCGGTCATTACGGTGCCTACAAAACAAAACCGGACTATTATCAGGTATTGTTGGGTTTTCGACAACATACCCAAAGTAGGGTTATCGCCATTCCCTTCGAGAAGCGGGTGGTTAGGTTCTCTGAAGTAAGAAGAACGCCGGGCTATCAGACAGTAACGCGCAAGGCGTTCTGCGTCATAGCCCGGTAGGAAATTATTGCATAATTATTCTTTTTTCGCAGATAACCGTTTATCACTACAGAACATAACGCCAGACGGATTTGGGCACGCAGCCGATATCGAATAAGCGTCCGCCGGATGCTAATTCAGCTCGCCGATGGTCCGCAGCACGATACATGTTGATGATTTCCTGACTCTCTGTCAGAGAATAGTTGAGGTGATCAAAGAGTTTTTCCAGACTTTCTGTTGAACTGACTTTCCTGAATTTGAGCAAATAATCATGAACGGTCATGGTAAATTGGTCTGATAGTTATGTGGTTGAGATGACTAAGTATATTCAAGCGAGGAAGCCTGTCTAGAGGGGGATGTAAAAAGTACGCTTATTTTTCAATAACAAACGAATGGACATAAAAAATAACAGATTGACAGAAAAATAAAACGGTTTTTAAGGCTGAGGGGATGACACATCAGTGATGTAGGAACGATGAATGC
Organism: Pectobacterium araliae; assembly: GCF_037076465.1. NCBI lineage: Bacteria > Pseudomonadati > Pseudomonadota > Gammaproteobacteria > Enterobacterales > Pectobacteriaceae > Pectobacterium > Pectobacterium araliae. The sequence goes on from NZ_AP028908.1 coordinate 2,272,343, forward strand.
CTATAAAGGAGCAGATTGTCTACGAATGAAAGAACCATAGACAACCTGCTCAACGCGTGAACTTAGCGGCTACAAAGTTTGTAGTACACCTCGTTCCAGCGTAACGCATCTTTGAATTCGTGGAGTCGTGTTTCGTTGTCGATCACCAGTAGTTCAATATTCTGCATTTCTGCGTAGAGCCGCATGTGGTCGAGATCCAACGCCTGACTAAAGACCGTATGGTGCGCACCGCCGGCCAAAATCCAGGCTTCTGCCGCCACTTCCAGCGACGGCTGCGCTTTCCAGATGGCGCGGGCAACCGGCAATTTAGGCAGCGGGCGCGGCTGCTCGATGGTATCAACCAGATTAACCAACATTCTGAAACGGTCACCCATGTCGATCACGCTGGCGTTGAGAGATGGCCCTGCTGGCGTTGAGAAAATCAAACGGGCAGGGTCAGCTTTTCCGCCAATACCCAGGTACTGGGCATCCAGAATTGGTTTCTGCTCTTTCGCAATCGTCGGACAGACTTCCAGCATGTGGGAGCCGACGACCAGATCGTTACCATTCTGGAAGTTATAGGTGTAATCCTCCATGAAGGACGTACCGCCCGCCAGCCCCCCCGCCATGACTTTCATAATGCGCAGCAGCGCGGCGGTTTTCCAGTCACCTTCGCCACCAAAACCATAACCTTGCTGCATCAGACGCTGTACCGCCAACCCCGGCAGCTGTTTCAAACCGTACAGATTTTCAAAATCGGTAGTGAACGCGTGATAGCCGCCTTGTTCCAGAAAGCGTTTCATCCCGAGTTCGATCTGGGCTGCATCCAGCAGATTCTGGCGGTTAGCCCCGTTAAGTTTCACCGCGTCCGTTAACTGGTAACTGGCTTCGTATTCTTCGACCAACGCATCGATATCGCCTTTGGATACGGCATCGACCACAGCGGTTAAATCGCCCAGCCCCCAGGCGCTGACGGCGTAGCCGAACTGAATTTGCGCGCCGACTTTATCGCCTTCGGTGACGGCAACTTCACGCATGTTGTCACCAAAACGCGCGACCTTCAGCTGTTTGCTTTCCTGAATGGCGGCGGCAACCCGCATCCATTTGCCAATACGGGCATGTGCGTTCTTATCCTGCCAGTGGCCGACCACCACTTGATGTGCCTGTCGCATCCGGGCGCCGATGAAGCCAAATTCACGACCGCCGTGTGCGGTCTGATTCAGATTCATGAAATCCATATCCATAGTGTCCCACGGCACTTCGGCATTGAACTGGGTGTGGAATTGCAACAGAGGTTTGCTGAGCACGCTTAAGCCGCCAATCCACATTTTGGCCGGAGAGAAGGTATGCAGCCAGGTCAGCAGGCCGACACAGTTATCCTGATAATTGGCATCGCGACACAGTGCCAGAATTTCGTCCGGCGTTTTCACCAGCGGCTTCAGTACCAGCTTAATCGGCAGGTTGGCCTGTTGATTCAATCCGGCGACGACGTTTTCCGCGTTCTCTTTTACCTGACGCAACGTTTCCGGCCCATAGAGATGCTGGCTACCGATGACGAACCAAACTTCAAGCTGCTTAAAATGTTCCATGATGACTCCTGTACGTGATCCCCAGAGGGATAAAATTAATCTTTTGCCGTAGACGCTGGGCTATAAGCGGGTTCCGCATGGCGGCACCATTGCTGATAGCGCTCATAAAGCTGCTGATAACGGGCGACGCGCTGGCTGTCTGGCATTAAGGTGCGCTCTATGCCACTGGCCATATGCTGTTGTGCCGTCGGGATATCGCTGTGAACGCCAGCGGCGACGGCGGCAAAGATCGCCGCGCCGAGTGCGCAGCACTGATCGGAGGCAACGATCTGTAAGGGACGATTCATTACATCGGTACAGACCTGCATGATGACGGGGGACTTCCGCGCGATGCCGCCCAGCGCCAGCACGTTTTCGACAGGGACGCCCTGATCTTCAAAACACTCCATAATCGCGCGTGCGCCAAAGGCGGTCGCGGCAATAAAACCGCCGAACAGCGTGGGGGCATCGGTGCCCAGATTGAGGTCAGTAATCACGCCTTTTAATCGCTGATTGGCGAACGGCGTTCGGCGACCGTTAAACCAGTCCAGCACGATAGGCAGGTGATCCAGCGTGGGTTTTTCCGCCCAGTGGCGAGTGAGCCGTTCCAACAGCTTGGCTTCCACCGCCTGTAGGGACGATTTAAGTTCAGGATGGTCTTTTACCGCTTCCTGTAACGACCAGCCCAGCAGCCTGCCAAACCAGGCGTACATGTCACCGAAGGCGGATTGTCCCGCTTCAAGGCCGATATAGTTGGGAACGACGCTGCCATCGACTTGTCCACAGATGCCGGCGATGGTGCGATCGGCAATGCGGTCTTCATCCGCGATCAGAATGTCGCAAGTGGAGGTGCCAATCACTTTAACCAGCGTATAAGGCTGCGCGCCTGCGCCGACCGTGCCGACATGGCAGTCAAACGCGCCACCTGCCAGCGTGACCGTCTCGGGAATGCCAAGCCGCTGTGCCCATTCAGCGGTGATGGTGCCGACCGGTTGTTCGGCAGTCCAGGTATTGGTAAACAGCGGGTATTGCAATGTTTCGGTCAGACAAGGATCGAGCGCGTATAAAAAATCTTTCGGGGGGAGTCCACCCCAGCTCGGGTGCCAGAGTGACTTATGTCCGGCACTGCATCGACCACGACGTATATCGGCAGGCGCTTGCGTACCGGAAAGCAGGGCGGGCACCCAGTCGCACAATTCTATCCAGGAAACAGCCGCCTGCCGCACTGCCACATCTTCGCGCGAAACATGGAGAATTTTGGCCCAAAACCATTCAGACGAGTAAACGCCGCCGATATAACGGGTGTAATCCGGGAACTGGCCGCTACGACACAGCGCGTTAATCGCATCCGCTTCTTCTATTGCCGTATGGTCTTTCCACAGCACGAACATGGCATTGGGATTGTTGGCAAACTCGGGACGCAGCGCCAGAATCTGACCGTGTTCATCAATCGGCGCAGGGGTTGATCCGGTTGAATCCACGCCAATACCGATAATGCTCTGCCGCTGTTCGTCCGTCAGGCGGGAAACCACGACCTTAACCGCCTGCTCTAGCGATTCGATATAGTCCAGCGGATGGTGCCGGAACTGGTTGTTGGCAGGCTGACAATATTTACCCTCACGCCAGCGGGGGTAGTAGACCACCTCTGTTTCCAGCTCTTTCCCGCTTTGGCAGTCAACGGCTAAGGCGCGTACCGAATCACTGCCGAAGTCGAGACCAATCGTAATAGCGCCCGCGCTCATGCTTTGCTCCTCATTAATCCCAGATCGTTGCTGTTTACGATAGGCAGGGATAGGACGAGGCGGTTAGGAGCGGTTAGCTGGAAGTATGTATTTTTCTGTCGCCAGTAGCCATTTTGTGAAGCTGGTCAAAGGTTAATGATTGGTTAAATTCGCTAAATGTATGCACAAACCTGTCATTGTTCTGAGATGTGATAAAGCTCTATATTCGGACCGATAATAACGACTAAAACATAAAGCGTCTGAATGCTACTGAGTAAAGGAATCGCGCTAAGCCTGTGTTTTTCCTTTATCCAGACCGGAAATACCCTACCAGGAACTCGAATTCGTTTCAGCGTCGCTGGCGAATGAAAAGATAATGACACCGGAGAACATCATGCATAAATTCACTAAGGCGCTGGCAGTAATCGGGTTAGCCGCAGTTATGTCACAATCAGCTATGGCAGAGAACGTAAAACTGGGGTTTCTGGTTAAGCAACCGGAAGAACCCTGGTTCCAAACCGAATGGAAATTCGCTGATAAGGCAGGAAAAGATCTCGGTTTCGATGTGATAAAAATTGCGGTGCCTGATGGGGAAAAAACCCTGAACGCGATTGATAGCCTGGCGGCCAGTGGGGCGAAAGGGTTTGTTATCTGTACCCCTGACCCGAAATTAGGGCCTGCCATTATTGCCAAAGCGCGTAGCTACAATCTTAAGGTTATTGCGGTTGATGACCAGTTCGTGAACGCCAAAGGCCAACCGATGGATACGGTGCCGTTGGTGATGATGGCGGCGACCAAAATTGGTGAGCGTCAGGGGCAGGAACTGTATAAAGAGATGAATAAACGTGGCTGGAAAGTGGATGAAACCGCCGTGATGGCGATTACCTCTGATGAGCTGGACACCGCACGTCGCCGTACGTCTGGCTCCATGGATGCACTGAAAACCGCAGGATTCCCGGAACAACAGATCTACAAAGTACCGACCAAATCTAACGATATCCCCGGTGCGTTTGACGCGGCCAACTCCATGCTGGTTCAGCATCCGAAAGTGAAAAACTGGCTGATTATCGGCATGAACGACAACACCGTGTTGGGTGGCGTGCGTGCAACGGAAGGTCAGGGCTTTAAAGCGGACAACGTGATTGGGATCGGTATCAACGGCGTGGATGCGGTGAGCGAACTGTCCAAAGGTCAGGCAACGGGATTCTTTGGCTCACTGCTGCCAAGCCCGGATATTCACGGCTACAAAAGTATCCAGATGCTGAATGACTGGGTCACCAAAGGCGTAGAGCCGGAAAAATTCACCGAAGTGACCGACGTGGTGCTGATCACGCGAGACAACTTTAAGGTCGAACTGGAGAAAAAAGGCCTGATGTAATCACGCCTGATTTCGTAAAGACGCGGATAACGCTGGTCGAGGTGTTATCCGCGCTCTACCTGCATTGTTATGAGGAAACAGACATGACAGCACAGTCACCCTATTTGTCGTTTCATGGGATTGGTAAAGAATTTCCCGGTGTTAAGGCGCTTTCAGATATCAGCTTTTCCTGCCATGCCGGTCAGATCCATGCATTGATGGGGGAAAACGGGGCGGGCAAGTCGACGCTGTTAAAAATCCTGAGCGGCAACTATTCACCGTCAGCGGGCGAAGTCCACATTCAGGGTAAACCGGTGCAGTTTACTAATACGATGGATGCCTTGAATGCGGGCGTTGCCATCATTTATCAGGAACTGCATTTGGTGCCGGAAATGACGGTTGCCGAGAACATTTATCTGGGTCAACTGCCGCATAAATATGGCATGGTGAACTATTCTCTACTGCGCTATGAAGCCAAACTTCAGTTGCAGCATTTGGGTTTGGATATCGATCCTGATACGCCGCTGAAATACTTGTCGATCGGGCAGTGGCAAATGGTGGAAATCGCCAAGGCACTGGCTCGCAATGCCAAAGTTATTGCTTTTGATGAACCGACCAGTTCGCTGTCTGCCCGTGAAATTGAACAACTCTTCCGGGTGATTAAGGAACTGCGTAGCGAAGGCCGGATCATTTTGTACGTTTCACACCGAATGGAAGAAATTTTTGCGCTGAGCGATGCCATTACCGTGTTTAAAGATGGCCGCTATGTGCGCACGTTTGACGATATGCGGCAGGTGAACCATGAGTCGCTGGTACAGGCGATGGTAGGGCGTAACCTGGGGGATATCTATGGCTATGCGCCGCGTCCGCATGGTGAGGAACGTTTAACGTTGAAAAACGTAAAAGCGCCGGGCGTGAAATCCACCATTTCATTGAGTGTGAAGCAGGGGGAAATTGTCGGGTTATTTGGTCTGGTTGGCGCAGGCCGTAGCGAACTGATGAAAGGGCTGTTTGGCGCGACCAAAATCACTGGCGGTCAGGTGTTGTTGGATGGTAAACCGCTGGTGGTGAATTCTCCCATCGATGCGATTCGCCAAGGTGTGATGCTGTGCCCGGAGGATCGCAAAGCGGATGGCATCATTCCGGTGCACTCGGTGCGTGACAACATCAATATCAGCGCAAGACGTAAGAGCCTGAAAGCTGGATTTATTATTAATAACCAGTGGGAAGCGGATAACGCCGCGCAGCGTATTGACGCGTTGAACATCAAAACGCCGTCCGCTGAACAGCTGATTATGAATCTTTCCGGTGGGAACCAGCAAAAAGCCATTCTTGGCCGCTGGCTGTCCGAAGAGATGAAAGTCATTTTGCTCGATGAACCCACGCGCGGCATCGACGTCGGCGCGAAGCACGAAATTTATCATGTCATCTACGAACTAGCGAATCAGGGGATCGCGGTGCTGTTTGCCTCCAGCGATTTACCCGAAGTGCTTGGGCTGGCCGATCGGATTATCGTTATGCGTGAAGGTGCCGTCTCCGGTGAACTGCGACATGGTGATGCTACCGAACAGAAGGTGCTTAGTCTGGCCATGCTACGAACCCCCGATATCGAATCTGCGGTTGCCTGACCGCAAAGGAGCAAAGTAATGTCAACGGTTACGTCTACAACCTCAGAAAAAAAGAAAGAGAGTATGGGATTATCCCGCATTTGGGATAACTACGGCATGCTCGTTGTCTTTGCCGTATTGTTTCTTGGCTGCGCGATTTTTGTGCCGAATTTTGCTTCGTTTATCAACATGAAAGGGCTGGGACTGGCGATTTCCATGTCCGGTATGGTGGCTTGCGGGATGCTGTTCTGTCTGGCTTCCGGCGACTTTGACCTGTCGGTGGCTTCTATTATCGCCTGTGCCGGGGTGGCGACGGCGGTGGTGATTAATATCAGTGAAAGCCTGTGGATCGGCGTCGGTGCCGGGCTGCTGCTGGGCGTGGCGTTCGGTTTACTCAACGGTTTCGTGATTGCCCGTTTGAAGATCAATGCGCTGATCACCACGCTGGCGACAATGCAGATTGCGCGTGGTCTGGCGTACATCATTTCCGATGGCAAAGCGGTAGGGATTGAAGATGAGCGTTTCTTCGAACTGGGTTATGCCAACTGGCTGGGCTTGCCTGCGCCAATCTGGATCACCATCGGCTGTATGATTTTGTTTGGCCTGCTGTTGAACAAAACCACGTTTGGCCGTAATACGCTGGCGATTGGGGGCAATGAAGAAGCGGCACGTCTGGCTGGGGTGCCGGTTGTGCGTACTAAGATCATCATTTTCGCTTTGTCTGGTCTGGTATCAGCGGCGGCGGGGATCATTCTGGCCTCGCGTATGACGAGTGGCCAGCCGATGACCTCCATCGGGTATGAGCTGATTGTTATTTCAGCCTGTGTGCTGGGGGGGGTGTCGCTAAAAGGCGGGATCGGTAAAATTTCCTATGTGGTCGCTGGCGTGCTGATTTTAGGTACGGTGGAGAACGCGATGAACCTGCTCAATATCTCGCCGTTCTCTCAGTATGTGGTGCGCGGTCTGATTCTGCTGGCGGCGGTTATCTTCGACCGCTATAAACAGCTGGCGAAGAAAACGGTATAAATGTCCATGCGGCAGATGAATAACGCTGCCGCTTTCTCTCATTACTAGCGTGTACCGGAGGCTCGATGTATCACCGTATGGCGCATGACTCTCAGCCTAATCCGCTGCTGCCGGGATATTCGTTCAACGCTTACCTTGTAGCTGGTCTGACGCCGATTCTGGCAGAAGGGCCGCTCGACTTCTTTATCGATCGTCCCGATGGGATGAAAGGTTACATCATTAACCTCACCATGAAAGGACAGGGTCAGGTCTTTGATGGCGATGAGACCTTTTTCTGTAATCCCGGTGACCTGCTGCTGTTCCCGCCGAAATCGACGCATTTTTATGGCCGCTCACCAAGCAGCGACTGCTGGTATCACCGCTGGGTCTATTTTCGTCCACGCGCCTATTGGGCGGACTGGCTGGAGTGGCACACCAAAAGTAGCGGGATTGGTCGCATGAGCTTGCCGAATAACCAACTGTTACTGGAATTCGACAGACTGTTTGCCAATATCGAGCAGACGCAGCGTTCCGGGCGGCGTTTCTCGGAAGAACTGGGTATGAATCTGCTGGAACGACTGTTGCTCAGAGCGATGGAAGAAGATCCACAGAGTCCACAAAAGATTATGGATCCGCGCGTGATTGAAGCCTGCCAGTTTATTACCAGTAATCTGGCCGGAGAACTGCGTATTGACGAAGTGGCGCGGCACGTTTGCCTGTCACCGTCGCGGTTGGCACATCTGTTCCGCGAGCAGGTGGGTATTAACATTTTGCGCTGGCGCGAAGATCAGCGTGTAATTCGCGCCAAACTGTTATTGCAGACGACACAGGAATCCATCGCCAATATTGGTCGCGTGGTGGGGTATGACGATCAGCTGTATTTCTCACGTGTGTTCCGTAAGCGGGTCGGCGTGAGCCCCAGCGACTTTCGCCGCCGCAGCAGCGAAATTAACTATCCGGCAGCCAAAACGCTGCCCGTGGCGTGGGGAGAGCGGCTGCCAAGCTCCGTGAGCGGTTAACGCCAGACTCCCCTGGCGGCGATCCCTCTCTGCAATCTACCGGATGACGGGTATATACTGAGTGAGAGATCACAAAGTCAAATGAGCTAAGGGGAATCGTCATGAGTGAGACCGTTCGTGTTGGGCTGCTGGGCTACGGTTATGCCAGTAAGACGTTCCACGCGCCGTTAATTGCAGGGACGGCAGGGATGGAACTGGTGGCCGTATCCAGCAGTAATGCTGAAAAAGTGCATGCCGATTGGGCAAATTTACGCGTTGAGAAAGACCCGCAGGCATTGTTTAACGATCCCGATATTGACCTCATTGTTATCCCCACCCCTAATGATACGCACTTCCCGCTGGCGAAACTGGCGTTGGAAGCGGGTAAACATGTTGTTGTCGATAAACCGTTTACGGTGACGTTGTCACAAGCATCCGATCTGGGCGTGATTGCCGAGCGTGCCGGAAAAGTCCTTTCTGTGTTTCACAACCGCCGTTGGGACAGCGATTTTCTGACGTTGAAACAGCTGCTGGCGGCGGGAACGCTGGGAAATGTGGTGTACATGGAATCGCATTTCGATCGGTTTCGCCCTGAAGTTCGCCAGCGCTGGCGTGAAGATGGCAGCGAAGGCAGCGGGATCTGGTACGATCTTGGGCCGCACTTGTTGGATCAGGCGCTGGAGCTGTTTGGTTTGCCCGTGGCGATTCAGGTAGATATGGCACAACTGAGACCGGGCAGTAAGGCCACCGATTATTTCCACGCGACGCTGATTTACCCACAACGGCGGGTGGTTTTGCACGCCAGCATGCTGGTGGCAGCGGCTTCCGCACGTTATACCGTGCATGGCACGCGCGGCAGCTTTGTAAAATACGGTCTCGATCCACAAGAAGACCGTCTGAAAGCGGGTGAACGTCCGCCGCTGGCCGATTGGGGGCAGGATAAGCGTGATGGTGTGCTGACGCTGTCCCGCGATGGCATCACGGCAGAGCAAACCATCACCACGATCCCGGGTAACTACCCGGCATACTACGCGGCAGTACGCGATGCGCTGTTGGGGAAAGGCGAAAACCCTGTGAGCGTGCATCAGGCGATTCAAGTGATGGAACTGATCGAGCTGGGGTTGCTCTCCGGTGAGCAGAAAAAAGCCGTTACGCTGAGAAATAACTAGATTTACTGCGTTTAATTCCAGATAGTTAACAGTTTGTTTAAACGGGCGATCTTAGGATCGCCCGTATTATTAGGGTGTTCATTGGGCTGATAACAGGCTAGGGGAAAGGTGTCGGGCATGGGGTGGTTACAACGGTTACGTATTGATAAGTTTTTATTGGTTCTGATTCTGGTCGTGGTGACGGCGTCTATTCTTCCTGCTCACGGTATCGCGAAGGTTTTCTTTGAGAATCTGACAACCGCGGCAATTGCTCTGCTGTTCTTTATGCACGGTGCGAAGCTCTCGCGTGAAGCGATTAGCGCAGGTATGGGGCACTGGCGTTTGCACCTTGTGGTGTTTGCCAGCACGTTTATTTTATTTCCGCTGCTGGGTATGGGCATGAGTCTGCTGTCGCCGATTGTGCTGACACCAACCTTATACCTTGGTTTCCTCTATCTGTGTGCGCTACCGGCGACGGTGCAGTCGGCGATAGCCTATACCTCTATGGCGGGGGGAAATGTGGCAGCGGCCATCTGTAGTGCGTCTGCATCCAGCATTTTGGGCGTATTTCTCTCGCCGATTCTGGTTGGTTTGCTGATGCAAACGCAGGGGGGCGAAACGGATACGCTACACGCCATCGGTTCCATCATCATGCAATTGATGGTGCCTTTCGTCATTGGACACTTGTCACGTCCGCTGATTGCCAAGTGGGTCGAACGCCACCGTAAGCTGATTAATATTACTGACCGGTCATCGATTCTTTTGGTGGTCTATGTTGCCTTTAGTGAGGCGGTGGTTGAGGGCATTTGGGGACAAATCAACGGCTGGTCGCTGCTGGCTGTGGTGGGTTGTTCGATGGTACTGCTAACGATTGTGCTGGTGGTGAATACGCTGGCTGCACGCAAGTTGGGCTTTAATACCGCCGATGAAATCACCATTGTCTTCTGTGGTTCGAAAAAGAGCCTGGCAAATGGGATTCCGATGGCTAACGTACTGTTTCCTGCGGCTACTGTCGGCGCGATGGTGCTGCCGTTGATGATCTTCCATCAAATTCAATTGATGGTTTGTGCCGCACTGGCTCAGCGTTATGCCAAGCGGATAAGCAAGGAACAGGATACGCCTCGTCAGTAAAAAATTATCGCTCTCTCGCATCATGCAAAACGCCCTCGGCCTATGTAAGACCGAGGGCGTTATGATTCTAGGGGGATCGATTTGACGCTATTACTGCACGGCGGCGCGTTTGCGCAACACCTTTTCGCGCAACAGTTGCTTTTCTTGCTCGCTAATAAACGCAATATTCAGGCCATTCTCCTGCGCTTTACGGGTTTCGACTGCCGTCAGGCCAGCAAGGGGGGCGGCGACGTCATATTCATGGCGAATCTCAATACCTTGAACCGCAGGGTCATCGGTGTTGATCGTGGCTGGAATGCCGTAACGCAGGAAGTGGATCAGCGGATGCTTATCCAGTGATTCCACCGTACTGGTTTGGATGTTGGATGTCAGACAGGATTCAATGCCAATTCCATGCTCTGCCATGTGCGTCATCAGACGAGGATCGATAATTGCGGTAACGCCATGTCCGATACGCTCAGCGCCCAACTGGTTAATCGCCTGCCAAATACTTTCTGGCCCGGCGGCTTCACCCGCGTGAACGGTGATGTGCCAGCCCGCATCGCGAGCTTGTTGGAAATGATAAGTAAACTGTGCGCCAGGATGTCCCAGTTCATCACCCGCCAAATCGAGCGCAACGATACGATCTCGTTGGGACAATAGGGCATCCAGTTCTTGCTGACACGCCTCCGTGCCGAATGTTCGGCTCATGATGCCAATCAGGCGAATGTCGGTATCGAAATCACGACTACCTGCCGTAATACCGTCGATCACCGCTTCAACAACGCCAGCAATCGGTAGTTTATGATTCATCGCCATATAGTAAGGAGAAAAACGCAGTTCGGCGTAGTCCAGCCCGGCTTTCATCGCATCTTCAACGTTCTCATAGGCGATACGGCGACAGGCGTCTAACGACCCGAGCACGGCCACGCCCCAGTCGAGTTTTTGTAAAAAACTCAGTAAGTCAGGCTCGTTTTTAGTGATCTGAACATGAGGGCGGAGAGCCTCAAGATCGTTGGCAGGTAACGCAATATTGAACTGACGTCCAAGCTCCAGAATACTCTGGGCGCGGATATTACCATCCAGATGGCGGTGGATATCCGTCAATGGCAGGAGTGAATCAATCATAATGTTATTGTCTGGCTACTGTTTTTGTATGACAAAGTATAAAAAGAAATTGTAGTAAATAGCCAATTGTTACCACTAAAACTCATGCACCTTGGACGGTAATTGAACAAAAACAAGCTCTTATTAGTTTTTTTGCTCTATTTCTGGCGCATTCAACCTGGGGATAACCCGAATATATATAAGCTCGCTGAGTAGCTCAACTAAGGTTTGGCTGACGATCACCGCCGGAAGTAGCGGTAACGCGTCCGGTATCGCCAACGCCAGTGGCAGAATAACCAAAGAATTACGTGTGCTGGCGCTAAAGGCTATAGCTCGTCCGCCAGAGGAGTCCAACCGGAACACGCGGCTCGTGAACCAGCCGAGTAACGGTGCCAAAAGCGCGAAAAGCAGATAAAACGGTACGGCGCGTAAAATCACCTCCCAGGTGGTGCGCAACTGGGGCATGACTGTCGCCACCACAATAAACAGCACCAGAGCGGTAGCGGGAACGGGCAGATAACCCAACGCATCCGAAAATACTGCCACTGTGCGCTGCCGCGCCGCTAGCCATTGCAGAAGGGCAGCCAGCACTAAAGGCACGGCAATCAGCCAGATAAATGCGTCGATAAAGGGCGCGAAAACGATAAGCTCAGCGGCACCATGGCCGAGAAATAACGTCAGATAAAAGGGCAACGCCAGCATTTGTAGTATCAACAGCATGGGCGTTGCGGCCAACAGGCGAGCCGCATCGGCACGCCCCAGATGCGCGAATGTCACCACGTAGTCAATACACGGCGCAAGTAACACCAATATGATACCCAGTTTGATCAACGGTTCGGCAGGAAGAAAGGGCAGTAGCGCCGCGACCAGCAAGGGGATCACGATGAAGTTGGCAACGAGCAATGCGCCGATGAACCTAATCTGAGTGATGCTTTTTCGGATTGTAGTCAGCGGAACTTGCAGGAACGTAACAAACAGCATCAGTGCCAGCGCCGGATTAATCATGACATCCAGTTGCTCTGTTTCCGGTATAACCATGGCTGTGGCCACTGCGGCTATGACAGCAAAAAAGTAGATCGCGGCCTGATGGGCTTCCATAAGCGGTTTCAGCGCGGACATGACGTTATCTCAATATCAAGCAGAAGGTATAGGACAGAAAAAACGGTGGCTGAAAGAGCGGCCACCGTTTTTTTAACGCGTAATGCTACCAAACAAAGGATTATTGCGCGGGTGGCGTAACGGATTCTTCTTGTGCCCCGGGCAGAGACTCTTCATCTTCTTCCGTGGGAACGGAGAAATAAGGCGCGATAAAATCGGCTAACGATATTTTGTTGCCATTGAAGTCAATTTGACCATCCGCGTAGTGCAGTGAGCTGGTAATCGCATTGTCTTTGGTGACGCTCAACTGATTTCCCTGACCGATCTCGGCCATCATATTAACCTGTTGTTTCGCCATATCCTCCAACTGCTTTTGCTCTTCCGCATTGGCCGTTTTAGGGCTGCTCTGTACCATTAACTCCGTCAGCATATCCAACGGTACGTTGAGTTTCGCATCGAGTTTTTTGACCGACTGACGAATAATTTTTTCTTCGTCAGATACCGTGGCGTCAGCCGCTTTATCTGTACTCTGCAACGGATCGGTTAAATCCAGCGCCAGTGTGAACGTTCCTTCGCCTTTACTGTTTTTCCAACTGATCGGCGAGATGGCAATACTTGGGTTGCCTTTCAGCAACTGTGGCAGATATTGCAGAGCGAACATGGCAACGTCGTGCTGATAAGCATCGGGGTCTATCGTGCTCGGGTCTTGTAACAGTTTTTGAACTTTTTCCTGATAGGCGGTGAGGAATTGCTTAGTGCCTTCGCCATCAAGCTGTGAAATAGATATGTTTACGTTACCCGAACCCAGATTGCGATCGCCGATGATCAACGATCCCAGCGTCACTGCCATCTTGCCTGCCAGATTCTTGTCATCTTCCGTCGCGTTGCTTTGCAAAGAGAGGTCGTTGAGTGTAACGGGTTCGCCACCTTCTACAATAAACGTCATCGTTTTAAGAGAGAGGGCACCATCACCTAAATCAAGATCGAATTTACCTTTTTGATTGATCGCTTTGATGGAGAAATCGGTGATATCGACATTTTCTGTCTGACCCCAGGTATTTTTCCTTTCCATCTTCACGCTGCCGATGGTGGTATCTAGCTTGCTGCTGCGCAGGTCGTGCCCGATATCCAGCAAGATATCTGCACCGCTGAAGGAAAATTTCTGTTCTGGCGTTTGATGGTCGATGGGTGCCAGCGTAACGAGTGACTGTGTATCACCGCTGTAGGCGACGCGGGTTTCGGCCGTAAAGAATGGCTTATCTTTAGTCAGTTCAAACCAGGCTTTGACGGCTGGTGTATTAGCCAACTCGGTATGGACAGAGCCCATCGCCGGTGCAAGATTGAATTTCTTGAGCTGTGCCAATGGGAACGGCCCATGAGAGACGGTTTCGTTGAAGACCAGTTCTTCACCGGGCGCAAGGATTTGTGTACCTTTTGCTGTGCCATCACTCTGTAATACATAGGCTAGCGTGCTGCTGAATACGCCGCCCTGATAGTCGCGATAAACGACTTTCAACCCTGCGTTGGGGTAGGCTTGCTTAAGTTGAGTATTCAACGTATCGGTAAAACCATCAATCTGCTGAGCTAACTGCTTGCCGGTGTACCAGGATGCACCGGTCCAGATGGCACCCAGAGCAACAATCACACCTACGGCGACTAACGATTTCTTCATCTTTATTCATCCTTTAGTAAAAAAATGCGCGTTTTCAACGCGAAACGCAGAGAACTTTGCATGCAATACACGGCTAATTTTCAGCGCCGTACATGTGTAACAACCGTGTACGGAACGCGTTATCGGTTAAATACGCGAGCGAGACGCCCTTGTCCCTCAACCGTTATCGGTGACTCACTGGCGGAAATAAAGCAGGACTCTCCCGGGCGTAGCGAAAGTCGCTGCTCATTTTTTTGCAGGACGGCATGACCGTCAACGCAAAATACAATAGCAGCGCTGTTTTGGCCGAGCGTTTGTGGATTCTGACTCAATTCATGCAGTGAAAAAGCAAAATCATCAACCGGGATAGGAAAACGTAGTTCATTACCCCTACGGTGTGGCGTCGTCAGTAACTGGTTTGCGGGTTTGGCTTCAAACACGACATTTTCCAGCAGCTCTGGAATATCAATGTATTTCGGTGTTAACCCTGCACGCAGCACATTATCCGAGTTTGCCATGACTTCTAATGCCACGCCTTTTAAATAGGCATGTGGCGTTTGAGCAAACAGGAACATGGCTTCACCGGGTTGAAGTGTAATCACGTTCAGCAACAGCGGGGAAAACAACCCGCTATCATCGGAATAATAGTGGGTAATCGCACGAATTGTCTCCCAAGGCTCGCCGTTTTGGCTGTTTAGTGCGGCTTTCAATACGCCGAGTGCACGTGATTTTTGTTCGCCTTCCATACTAAGCAGGTTGGTGAACAACATGGCGAGGTTTTTTGCGTCGGGTTGTTGTAAAAACGCGACAATTGAGGGATGTGCACTGGCTATTGGTTCCAGCAGATGAACAATTTCAGATAATTCTCGAAACCCGTTCATCGCCTGAAAAGGCGTTAACGCGTAGACCAATTCTGGTTTGTGATTGGCATCTTTATAGTTCCTTTCGGCCGCATCCAGCGCGATACCGGCCGCATTCTCTTTCTCAAAGCCTTGTTCTGCCGCTGATTTACTGGGATGAACCTGAATGGAAAGCGGTTGCTCTGCGCATAACACCTTAAACAGAAAGGGCAACTCACCAAAACGTTGCGTAACCGTTGCGCCAAGGTGGGTTATGGCATCTTCGGCAATGACGTCTCGTAGGCTGCGAGTGTTGCCTTTTTCATCAATAATTGCTGAACTACTTTTGGGATGCGCACCCATCCACAGTTCTGCCATTGGTAAATCATTAGGGTTATCAATACGATAAAGCTCAGTTAAGGCTTTTTTGCTGCCCCAGGCGTAGTGCTGGACGCAATTGAGCATTTTTTGCATTTCGGCTCCCTGCGATTACATTAAATTGTTAATTTTTGTGATGCCAGCGGTTAACTACTTGAATGATTATGAATACACTGCATCTTCTTCGCTTCATGGTAATGTTTTATGTAGCGCGATACCAGACCGTGTTATAGGCCAGTCAGTGTTATCAGAATAGGCCCAGCGATGTGATTCGATGTCTTCTACTATTTGAATCTGTATTTTAAAGAGGAAAGATAATGAGCACGACGCGTAGTGAAAAAGACTCAATGGGGCCAATTGATGTTCCTGCTGATCGTTTATGGGGAGCTCAAACGCAACGGTCACTGGAGCATTTCCGTATTTCAGAAGAGAAAATGCCACAAGCGCTGATTTATGCACTCGCGCAAACCAAGCGTGCAGCGGCACGCGTTAACATGGATCTCACGCTGCTACCTGCCGATCGCGGGAATGCGATTATTCAGGCAGCGGATGAGGTGTTGGCAGGCAAACACGCGGGAGAATTCCCGTTAGCGATCTGGCAGACGGGGTCCGGCACGCAAAGTAATATGAATATGAATGAAGTGTTGGCTAACCGTGCTAGTGAGCTACTAGGGGGAGCGCGGGGCAACAATCGGCTGGTTCATCCAAACGATGATGTTAACAAAAGTCAGAGTTCTAACGATGTGTTCCCAACGGCGATGCATGTTGCGGCCGTTGTTGCGATCAACGAACATCTGATACCAGAGTTGAAAGCCCTGCACGCCACGCTGGCGTCAAAGGCGGAACAGTTCAAAAATATCGTTAAAATCGGCCGTACGCATTTACAGGATGCGACGCCGCTGACGCTGGGACAGGAAATCTCTGGTTGGGCCGCGATGTTGCAGCATAACCTGAAGCATATCGAAAACAGCGTGCCGCATATTTGCGAGCTGGCACTGGGCGGTACGGCGGTTGGAACGGGGCTAAACACGCATCCTGAATACGCAGTGCGCGTGGCGGCGGAACTGGCGAAACTCACTGGCCAGCCGTTTGTAACGTCACCGAATAAGTTCGAAGCTCTGGCGACCTGTGATGCGCTGGTGCATGGGCATGGTGCTTTGAAGGGGCTGGCCGCATCGTTAATGAAGATTGCCAACGATGTGCGCTGGCTGGCATCAGGTCCGCGCTGTGGTATCGGCGAGCTGAGCATTCCTGAAAACGAACCGGGCAGTTCCATCATGCCAGGCAAGGTCAATCCGACCCAGTGTGAAGCGCTGACAATGCTGTGTTGCCAGGTGATGGGCAATGATGTCGCGGTGAATATCGGCGGCGCGTCTGGTAATTTTGAGTTGAATGTCTACCGCCCTATGGTGATTCATAATTTCCTGCAATCGATCCGCCTGCTGGCTGACGGTATGAAGAGCTTTGATGAGCACTGTGCTGTGGGGATTGAGCCTAATCACGATCGCATCACCCAACTGTTGAATGAATCGCTGATGCTGGTGACTGCGCTGAACACGCATATTGGCTATGACAAAGCGGCAGACATTGCCAAAAAAGCGCACAAAGAAGGGCTGACGTTGAAAGCGGCGGCGCTCAAACTGAACTATCTCACTGAAGTGCAGTTCGATGAATGGGTCCGACCAGAAGAGATGGTCGGTAGCCTGAAAAAATAATGGCGCGGTAGTCAGCGTGTTATCGCATCGCCTGCTGATGTCTATCTGCAGGCGTTTTCTTTTGTGCGCCGGGCATGGCGCGTAGCGCCTTGACGGGCGCTGTCCGTTGACTGTAGTGGTCAAGGGGCGACTTGGCGGTGAAAGTCCTCTACACACCCGGCAAGGGGAAGTGTTAGCCGAACGGCAAGGGTGCCCACCGCGAGGTGGGATCTGAAGGAAGCTGAAGGCAAAATGCTGGCCTGACGAACAGGAAGCAGTTTAGGCGGCACAGCGGGGTAAGGTGGCAAATATCATCAAAGCCCAATACTTGCACAGAACGCTGTGACGTAAAGCTGACAGGCATAAGCAGGAAGGTCGCGCGAATTACCCCGGGAGGGCTGCACGTTTGCTTCAGGGCTACCGAGCGTCGAGAGGCGACGGGATGAACGTGCAGCAGTCAGCCGAAGCCGTAGTAGTGCTGCATAACTGGCAGCATGAAGGGCTGAACATGATTAACCGTGATTAGGACACCGATACTCGATGGGAATTAATGAGGCACAAGCGCAGAGCACTGCGGCCAGCGGCAGAGGAGACGGACAGTATCCGTCAGTGCTGCATGAGGGTGCTGAAATCCCCACGGCGGTCGGTGGGCAAACGAAAGCGGAAATGCCGTTGACGATGGAAACGGTGATAACGAGAGAGAACCTGATGCTGGCCTATCAGCGCGTGGTGGAAAACAACGGCGCGGCAGGGGTAGATAACCTGAAAGTGACGGAGTTGAAGCCGTGGCTGAAACAGAACTGGGCGAGTATCAGGCAGGCATTGATTACGGGCGCCTACCAGCCGCAGGCGATACGCAGAGTGGATATCCCAAAGCCGGACGGCGGCGTGAGAACCCTGGGTATCCCGACGGTAGTGGACAGGCTTATCCAGCAGGCGATAGCACAACAACTCAGTCCGGTCGTGGAGCCGCACTTCTGCGAATCGAGTTACGGGTTCAGAAGTAACCGCAATGCGTGGCAGGCAGTGCAACAGGCACAGCGCTACATACAAAGCGGGAAACGCTGGGTGGTCGATCTGGATCTGGAAAAGTTCTTTGACCGGGTGGATCATGACATTTTGATGTCACGTCTGGCGAGGCATGTCAGGGATAAACGGCTGTTGAAACTGATACGTCGCTACCTTGAAGCGGAAATGACGAACGGGTGCGAGACAGAGAAGCGAGGTAAGGGAATGCCGCAGGGCGGACCGTTGTCGCCGCTACTGTCGAACATTCTGCTGGATGAACTGGATAAAGAACTGGAGCGTCGAGGTCACAGCTTCTGTCGCTATGCGGATGACTGCAACATTTACGTGAGCAGTCGCAAAGCAGGCGAGCATATCTTTAGGGCAATCAGGGTGTACCTGAGAGACATACTGAAGCTAAAGGTCAATGAGCAGAAGAGTGCGGTGGCGCGACCGTGGGAGCGTAAGTTCCTGGGATACAGCGTGACACGGCACAAACAGACCCGACTGAAGATCGCAGGGAGCAGTGTCGAGAGGCTGAAGGAGAAGATCCGTAGCCTGACGACAGGGCACGCGACGAAATCAGTGAAAGGCGTAATCAATGAACTCACACCGATACTGCGAGGCTGGATGAGCTACTTCAGATACACGGAAGTAAAAGGAGTTCTGGAGAAGATTGACGGCTGGGTCAGGCGTAAACTGCGCAGTCTACTGTGGCGGCAATGGAAACGAACGTATACGCGAGCCCGAATGCTAATGCGAGCGGGCTTGTGTGAAAAGCGAGCGTGGAGGTCGGCGAGTAACCAGCGAGGAGCGTGGTGGAACGCGGGGTCGAGTCACATGAATGATGCGATAAAGACGGCGCAGTTCAGACGACTCGGCTTGATATCACTAGTGGAGCAGCAACGGCAGTTCCAGAGTTAACATGAACCGCCGTATGCGGAACCGCACGTACGGTGGTGTGAGAGGACGGCGGGAGTAATCTCGCCTCCTACTCGATTATTCCGGCGCATCGGTATACAGATGCAAACGCGGGATAAGCAAGCGAAGTTCGGCGGCTTTCGGCTTGTGCTTATGTTTGATGTTGTTAGCATCATAAGGATTAAGCTCGCCGATGGTCGGTACATCGCCGTCGGCTCCCTGCTGACAAAGTACGAGCAGAGGAGACGGGCAGGGGTGCTGAACCTGCTTCTGCTGCTCGGGATACCATACGCGTGCGATAGGCTGCACTTTTACCGGGCGTTTTATCTTCAATATCGTCTCTTCCGGCAGCGGTAATACGGTTTCTATCTCTTGTTCCACATGCTCCATCCACTGCGCTTTGGTATACGGTGCTGCATTTTTTGCTGCGTTCAGGCTTTTGGTCAGTTTCTCCAGCAACTCCCCGCGCGTCATGTTTTTGATGATGTGCTTATTCGCCCAACCAAACCGGACTGATGCCGGGTTCGTTATGAACGTTAACGAACGGTAAGCGCTGAGCGTGATCAACCCCTTCAAATGCGTATGGACGAAGTCAAAGCGCTGTTCCGGCTCTAGTCCTGATTCGACAGTAATAATCTGCTCCAGCTCCTTTTTCAGCGCATTAATTTCCGCGATAAGTGACTGCGCCTGCTGATACTGTGCGGCGTTGACGGAAAAACAGAGTGCGCCTGGCAAGCGGATCGCGCTTTTACTGCTGAGCGTTTCTGGATAGTGGTGAATGAACAGACGCTGAAAATGGGCTAACCCTTTCTCGCGTGCCTCTTGCCCAACGTACTGCGTGACGGCGATATGCTCAATAGGGTCATGCTCCGTTCCTTTTTCCACATTCGGAAGGGAATAGACGCGGCCTGCCAGCAGCCGATATTCGCCAAACTGTCGTTGCATCAGAGCCAACTTGGTCTCTAACGTTTGGAAACAGCGGTTCATGCGATCGATTAGCACGTAGCGATTCATAACCCAACCCATTTTAGTTACAACATACTTATCTTTATACTTACAAAAACTCGCTTCAGCAACTGTGTATTTCATCATTTTTAGCAGGGCTCGGGGGAAATACAAGGGAGTGAACGGGAGCAGCGCGGAGTTTACCTGAATCAGATAAACTCCTATAAGAAAAGGGTTTAAAGACGACGTTTCAGTATAAGGCTGACGAACAATGCGGACAATAAGAGGGCTGCGAGAAACACCGTAATCCCCATCCAGCCGAATGAATGCCAGAAGAATCCTCCCAGTGTGCCAGCCAGACTCGACCCCAAATAGTAAGAAAAAAGATACATTGATGAAGCCTGGCCTTTGGCGCGACGCGCCCGTTGCCCAATCCAACTGCTGGCTACCGAGTGTGCGGCGAAGAACCCAGCGGTAAAGAGCATCATCCCTCCAAAGATAGCGAATACGGGTGTCAGTGCCGTTATTCCCAGACCTGTCAGCATAAGCAGAATCGCAATACTCAGCACTGGGCCACGGCCATAGCGAGAAGTCAACGCTCCAGCTTTTGGTGAACTATAACTTCCAGTGAGATAGACCACGGAAAGTAAACCAACCACCGCCTGACTGAGCAAATACGGTGGAGCTAACAGCCGATACCCGATGTAGTTAAACAGGGTAACGAATGCGCCCATCAGCAAAAATCCCTCAAGGAACAGCAACGGCAAACCCGCATCGCGCCAATGTAGTTTGCTATTTAACAGCAACGTTGTCGGACGCAGTGAACCGGGGCGGAAATGGCGTGATTCCGGCAGAATTCGCCAGAATGTTATCGCCGCAATAAGCGCCAGTATACCGATTGCACCGATGGCAACCCGCCACGGGAAATAATCCGTCAACACGCCGCTGACCAAACGTCCGCTCATTCCGCCGATCGAGTTACCGCTGATATATAATCCCATCGAAAATGCCAGCACGCTGGGGTGAATTTCTTCACTCAGATAACTCATAGCAACGGCTGCGACGCCGCTTAGCGACAGGCCGATCATCGCTCGCATAATCAATACGCCGTTCCAACTGGTCATGAACGCGCAAATCACGGTACAGAGTGCAGCCAGCATCAGCGACACCGCCATCACGTTCTTACGACCCATCGTGTCGGAGAGTGGACCGGTGAACAACAGCCCAAAAGCCAGCATCACCGTGGAGACGGAGAGTGACAGGCTGCTGGTTGCGGGCGAAATACCAAAATCCTGAGATAACACCGGCAACAACGGTTGTACGCAATATAGTAGGGCGAACGTGGCTAGCCCGGCAGAAAATAGCGCCAGCGTGACACGCATAAATTGTGGTGTACCACGCGTAATATAAGACGTTTTAGCGAAGGGTTTCGGGGCTATATCCTCCACATCATCGGTCGTAGAAATAGACCAGTCATTCGGTGCAGAAGATGGCAGGTTACTCACAATAATTCCTTACCGGAAAAGGTCAATCAGGCGTAGAACAACAATGTGGCGATCATAGAAGAGTGACATTATTTTGTATAATATATTAATAATCACAATTGATACGTTAAAAATATGAATATTGAACTACGCCACCTACGCTATTTTATTGCGGTTGCCGAAGAGCTACATTTTGGGCGCGCCGCGGAAAGATTACGCATTTCACAGCCGCCACTGAGCCAACAGATCCAGATTCTGGAGGAACAGGTGGGGGCGAAATTGTTGGCGCGTAACAACCGTAATGTTCAGCTTACCCCTGCGGGCGCGATGTTTCTGAAAGAAGCCTGGTCGATCATCAGTCAGGTTGAGCAGGCGGCGGAGCGGGCATCCCGCATTCAACGCGGCGAGATTGGAGAATTAACGATCGGCTTTACGTCGTCTGCCCCGTTTATCAAAAAGATTTCCAGTAGCCTGCTGCGTTTTCGCCAAACCTACCCGGAAGTCCATATTCAGATGATAGAGCTCAACACCAAGCAGCAAATTGAACCGCTGCTGAACGGTAAGCTCGATATTGGCATTATGCGCAATAATCCACTGCCTGATGCGTTGAATCACCAGTTGTTATTGCGTGAACCGCTCATCGCCGTGGTACAAGAATCTCATCCGTTAGCGCAGCAAGTCTCAGGGCGTGCAATTAACATCACACAGTTAGCGCATGAGCCGTTCGTTTTCTTCTCTCGTGCAGTTGGAACTGCACTGTATGACGATACGCTGACGTTGCTGAAGCGCTATGGCATCAGCCCCTACATCACGCAAGAAGTCGGCGAGGCAATGACCATTGTTGGATTGGTATCGGCGGGGTTGGGGGTGTCTATTTTGCCTGCGTCATTCTTGCGTATTCGGGTTGATGGAGTGAAGTATTTGCTGCTGGAAGAAGAGGACGCCACAACGGAAGTCTGGCTGGTTACCGCGCAACATCATCCGCAAAGTGCGGCGGCTAACATGCTGATGTCGCTAATGTTGGGGGATAATCGTTAAAATATGCGCGCTAAATCACATAACGAATCAAATATTTGACGGCTTTAGTGAAAAGCCCCACCATACCCGCAGTTTTTTTATTTTGCAGCGTAAAAAATAACCGTGCTGCGATAATAAAGATAAATATTTCAACAGCTGTGCCAGCAATAATGCGAATGAGTAGGAGCCAGGTTTGTGATAGCCGACGGTCAACCAGGACACATCGATCAAATCAAACAAATGAATGCCGGTGCAGTGTATCGGCTGATCGATAAGTACGGCCCGATATCACGTATCGAACTGTCCAAACGCGCTCAGCTCGCGCCCGCCAGTATTACCAAAATCGTCCGTGAACTGCTGGAAGCCCATCTGGTACAAGAAACGGAATACCAGGATGTGGGTAGCAGGGGGCGTCCCGCTATCGGCCTAATTTTGGATACCCAAGCCTGGCACTATCTTTCTGCACGCATCAGCCACAACACCCTATTGTTAGCGCTGCGCGATCTCAGCAGCAAGCTGGTTGTGGAAGAAGAAATCCCGCTTCCCGCTGCGTCGCCACAGCCACTGCTCGACCGTATTTTGAATGAAATCGACCAGTTTTTTATTCGGCACCAAAAGCGCTTGGAACGGCTAACGGCAATCGCGATTACCGCACCGGGCATGATTGATGCCAGTAAGGGCATTATTCACCGGATGCCATTTTATGACGTTGAGGAGATGGCAATTGGTCCGGCACTAGAACAGCGCACGGGGTTGCCAGTGTACTTGCAGCACGATATCTGCGCCTGGACAATGGCCGAAGCGCTATACGGTGCATCACGCGATTGCCAAAATGTGATTCAGGTGGTGATCGACCATAACGTTGGCGCGGGCGTGATCACTGGAGGACGCATTCTGCACGCAGGGAGCCGGAATCTGGTCGAAATCGGGCACACGCAAGTCGATCCTTATGGCAAGCGTTGCTATTGCGGCAATCACGGCTGTCTGGAAACGGTCGCCAGCACGGCAAACATGCTGGAACTGGCGCAGCAACGCATGAATACCTCCATGAGTTCGCTCCTACACGGTTCACCGCTCAGCGTAGAGAACCTGTGTGATGCTGCGCTAAACGGTGATCAATTAGCCAAAGATATTATCAACGATGTGGGTAATAACGTGGGTCGTATTGTCGCCATTATGGTGAATCTCTTCAATCCCGATAAAATTCTGGTAGGTTCCCCTCTGAACAAAGCGGCCAGCATTTTGCATCCCGCCATTTTAGGCTGTATTCAACAGCAGTCATTCCCTCCCTACAGTCACAATATCCAGGTGGAAGCGACCCAGTTCTACAATCAGGGTACGATGCCCGGTGCAGCACTGGTAAAAGATGCGCTCTACAATGGATCGCTGCTGGTTAAACTGCTACAGGGATAACCATAGAGGTGTAGAGCAACAAAACATTGCGCTAACGCAAACTGCCCGAATGGGGCATAGCCTAGACTTTCACGCTTGGAAAGCATTTAGCTGTGCTTGTTTTGTTGTATTTGGGTGGTCTGGAGTTATCCCATGTTGAAACGTATTTTTGTCACTGGTACTGATACCGCCGTTGGCAAAACAGTGGTATCCAAGGCGCTGCTGCAAAAACTAGCGCTGGCAGGTAAATCAGTTGCGGGCTACAAACCGATAGCAAAAGGGTGCGAAGAAACGGAAGCGGGTTTGCGTAATAAAGATGCGCTATTGCTACAGGCGGCCTCCACGCTGGAATTACCCTATAACATGGTTAACCCCATTGCACTGCGAGAAGATGAAATCAGCGCCAGTGAAAGCGCGATTGATTACTGCACGATGACGCAAGGTCTACGCCATATGAGTGAAGCCGCCGATATCGTGGTGGTTGAAGGCACGGGCGGATGGCGAACCGTCATGAACGATCTGCGGCCATACTCCGAATGGGTAGTACAGGAACAACTACCTGTTGTGCTGGTTGTTGGCATCAAGTTGGGCTGTATCAGCCATGCGTTGCTGACAGCGCAGGCGATTATCAACGATGGCTTACCGCTGGTTGGTTGGGTTGCTAACCGTATTAACCCTGGTCTGGCAAATTACGCAGAAATTATTCATGTTCTGCGCAAAAAAATTCCGGCACCGCAACTGGGTGAGCTGCCTTATTTGCCACGTGTCGAGCAGCGGGATCTCTCGTCTTATATCGATCTTTCTGCCGTCAGCTATTAATTCCTTTTGTTCTCTATTCCCGCTTCTCTGCGGGAATAAATTTTCTCCGCCACGCCACCTGTTATACTCACAGGCAGTTTTTCTTCTTATCCTGAAAATATAATGAAAACAGAGAATAACCAGAAACATACGCCTGTCCCACATCGCCACTGGATTTTAATTGCCTGTATGCTGGCGATGTTCACGGCAGCGATTGAGGTGACCATCGTTGCCACCGCATTGCCTACGATCATCGCGGATTTAGGTGGATTTTCCCTACTAGGTTGGGTTTTTGCGGGTTATTTGCTGACACAGTCGATCAGTATTCCAATTTATGGTCGATTGGCCGATTTGTATGGTCGTAAAAAGGTTTTCTTTTTTGGCATGATGGTATTTCTGCTGGGATCGATTCTGTGCGGGTTCTCTACGCAGATGGGCTGGCTGATTGTCTTCCGAACCTTGCAAGGGCTGGGGGCTGGCGCGATTACGCCGATTGCCTTCACCATTGTCGCCGATGTATACAGCTCAACCGAACGCCCGAAAATCCAAGGTTATCTGTCCAGCGTGTGGGGCTTTTCCGCCATCATGGGCCCACTGCTGGGTGCGTTCATCGTACAACATTTCAACTGGGCGCTCGTTTTCTGGGTCAACGTGCCAATTGGGCTCTTTTCGATCTTCCTGCTGGCTCGCTATCTACCGACGATCAATGCGGTGCGCCAGCATAAGTTGGATTGGATGGGGGCGTTCTATCTGGTGGTGTCTGTCGCCAGTTTACTGATGGCGTTACTACAGGCGGAGGTGTTTGGTTATTGGGTGATTCCGCTGCTCACAATCTTCGTCGTAGGTAGCATCTTGCTAGTTCGACAGGAGAAACGCACGCCAGAGCCGCTGTTCCCGCTGGCGCTGTGGCGCAATCGGGTCATTATCGCTGGTAATCTTGGCGGATTAGTTGTCGGGGCTGCCATGATGGGCGTGAGCGCTTTTTTACCGACGTTTATTCAGGGAGTCATGGGCAGAACCCCGTTGGAAGCAGGCAGTATACTGGCGATGATGTCGATTGGCTGGCCGTTGGCCAGTACGCTGAGTGGACGGTTAATGCTGTGGACGTCTTATCGATTTACGGCGATGTGCGGCGGTATAGTGCTGATTATCGGTAGCCTGACGCTGTTAACCGTTCAACCAGACAGTAATCTTATGTGGGCGAGACTGGCGGCATTCTTGATCGGTTCAGGAATGGGGCTAAGCAGCACCACGTTTCTGGTATCGATACAAAACTCGGTGGACTACTCCATTCGCGGCATTGCAACGGCTTCCGCCATGTTCACCCGCATGCTGGGTTCCGCGTTGGGAACGGCAATGCTTGGCGCCACGTTGAACATCAATCTGCATTGGAGATTGCCGGACGTGAACGATCCGCTCCAAACGCTTATGGACCCAGCCAAACGTATTTTGCTGAGCGTAAACCAGCTCGATACGCTGGCATCGCAGGTCGCCTCATCAATCCATGGTGTATTCATCGTTTCCGCTCTCATCGCCGCCATTACGCTGCTTTCTGCCAGAATGATTCCCGCGAACCAGCGGCCGGGACATATCGAAACCGGAAAAAAATAGCAACAAAAGAAAAGGCGCGAAAGCGCCTTTTGAACATCCAGAAGAAGAGGTTACGGTGTGGTTGTCGGCTGGCCTTCTACTGGAGCAGGAGCGCTTTCAGTATTAGCTTCGCCCTCGGCATGGCGGGTGTAAACAATCTTGTGTGAATCATTCTCGCAGTGGCCAACCACCTGACCACCGGCCTGATTCACCTGATCGTTCGGTACAATATCCAGTGTAAAACCGGATTCTGGTACGCCATTGGCAATGATTTTCTGGGTAATATCCGCTTTCACGCTTTCGCAAGATGCCTGAGCAGCCAGCGGAGCAACTAGGAATAACGCAGCACCAAAAATGACGGTTTTTTTCATCTTTTGGATCCTTTTCTCTGAAAAAAGTCTCTTTGAGTATATCAAACGATGAAGATAACGCGAAAAAGCCGCGAAATCAGGCCATCAACGATGGCCAGGAAACATTCTAGACGCAGGGGCCCGTGGCGCAGCCATACATCATAAACAGAGGAAAAAGGATAACAGCCGGAATCATGAGAGGGGCAAGCAGTACTTCTTTACCGGAGTTATCACTGCTATTGATTACAACAGGGATTGGCTGCGGCAAGCGACCATTTTCTGTCGGGCTGACCAGTGACCCTTTTTTCTTACTGAACGTGCCTTGCGCGCTAAACGTCACTTCGCCTTTTCCCATCGTCGTGGGAATTTGTGCCGCGTAAAGCTCACGTAAATCGATTTTCTGATCGTTGGTCAATCGGTGAGTATCAATCATGTTTTTATAGCTTGCATAGACTTGACCATTATTACGGAGAGAAAAATCGACCCTCACACCCGTGATGATGTCTTTATAATCGCGATAAAACGCATAATAGTCCTGATACTCCTTTTGCGTTCTTGCGTCGGGGAATGTGTAAACGTAGGTATTGGACTCAGCAATAAGCGTACCGTTGTTATTGGCGATATGCGTGATGTTGTCCGTTTCTGGATACGTGCTTGCGCATGAGCTGACCAACAAGCACATCATGAGCAGACCCCACAACTTTATGTGAAAAGGACGTGAAAATAATCGAGCTAAATCCATATTCATCCTGATGCACTCCATTCTCTGGATAAGCGCAGCTGTTGCTACGACATAAAATGGTCATGTTGAAATGTAACGGCGATACTCCTCGCATACAGACGAATGCGCGGCAATACGAAGAAAAAAGGGAAACCCACGCCGGAAGGCGTGGGTAAAAATCAGGGGGCAACCGGGCGACCAGTACGACGATCGAGGCAACGATCGGTCGTGTTTTCCCAGTAAGCATTGACGTTATAGCTGGCGTTACATTTTTCACGCCCATCAATGGCTTTTTCAGTTTTATCGAATTCTTTCTCAACGCGGTTGTTCACTTTATTACGCAGTGAGCGGGTTGAGTCCCATTGCTCTTTGCTTTGACGCGCCGCTTCTTTCGACAACGTGCTATCACCAGAATCGACAATGATGTGACGCGTATCAGCCAGTGCGGCAGGCTGCCAGGCAGCAGAAACGATAACCAGAGAAAGTGGGATGAAAGCCCGAGTCAGAGAAGAAAAAGAGTAGTGGTTCATGTTTCACCTTGACAGAACGAATGATAAAAACACACGCTGATGCCGCAAAACGATAACACGCACACGGCAAGCGATAGACAACAAAAGGCGACCGCCGTTCCCTGTAACCTTCGCGCGTCGTGCAAAACGAAAGGTTGCCTATAACGGGAAGTATACATCCTTCGTATCAACCGCACTATAACCGCACAGCATTGCGCTAAAAGGGAGATAAAAGGGCATGAAACTTACGTCCATGCCCCGAGTCTTCGTGTTGTAGGTGGCTATCAGCCTTCGCGGTGTACACTTAAACCGGCAAAAGATTGGCTGACCGGCATCATTTCCAGTGTGTTGATATTAACGTGCGCAGGCAGGGTAGCAACCCAGAAAACGGCTTCAGACACGTCTTCGGCCGTCAGCGGTGTGGTGTTGTCATAGGTTTTGCTGACTTTGTCATCGTTACCTTTGAAACGCACGGCCGAGAACTCGGTTCCACCGACCAGACCTGGTTCGATATTCGTTACGCGGATTCGGGTGCCAGACAGATCGGCACGTAATCCCAGGCTAAACTGCTGTACGAACGCCTTGCTGGCACCGTACACATTACCGCCCGCATAAGGCCAGTTTCCTGCGGTAGAACCGATATTGATGACGTGACCGATATTACGCTCCACCATGGCTGGCAGCAGCGCACGCGTCATAAACACTAGCCCTTTATTGTTGGTATCGATCATATTTTCCCAATCGTCTACCGATGCTTTATGTGCCGGTTCAAGACCCAGTGCCAGACCGGCGTTATTGACCAGCACATCAATTGCCCGCCACTCAGCAGGCAGAGAGGACACAGCCTGTTCTATCGCCTGACGATCGCGCACATCTAATTTTAGCGTATACAACGCATCGCCCAGTTCCACCTTCAACGCATCCAGACGTTCCTGACGGCGGCCCGTCGCGATCACTTTATGGCCCGCGCTAATAAATTTACGGGTAATCGACTCACCAAACCCAGCCGTTGCACCAGTAACAAAAATAATCATGCTCTTTTCTCCCTGACCGTTTTCATATTTTGCTTGTGCCTGATATCAATATAAATAATGAAAGGCATAAGATCATTTAGCCGTGCAATTCACGATGGGTCAAGCGTTACTCCGGTTTCAACGAGGTGGTTCAGAAATTATTGCCCCTCAGAGAGAGGGGCAGAAGTCGAATACCGTTCAATAAAGACAAGCCAGGGAGGCAGGGTACCGCACCATTGCGGGGCGACAAGAGCGGTATGACAGAGAATTAAATCCAGTTCTTGTTGCGGAATTCGCGCATGGTATCCGCGACCCATTGCATTTCCTGCGGCGTCCCTAACGAGATACGGCACCAGCTATCTGCCGGAGGAAACGCGCGACCGATCAGCACGCCTGCGTCTGCCATATGCTTTTGGTAATCCTTAAGTGGAACGACTAGTTGGTGGAAAACAAAATTTCCTTCAGACGGTAAGTATGGCAGTTTCAGGTCATCTAACGCTTTCAGCAGGATTTGACGTGACACATCATTACTCTTTTTGCTGTAAGTAATAAATGCCGAATCGTTCATTGATGCCAATGCGGCATCCACGCCACTAAAGTTGATTTTTTCACCCGCGACATACCGTCCCATCAACGCAATCACAGCTGGATGCGCGACGGCATACCCAACGCGCATACCGGCCATAGCGTGTATTTTGGAGAAGGTTTTGAGCAGAATAATATTCTCTGCACCTTGGGTAATCATCGGCGAAATAGAGCGGAAACGTGGGTCATTAACGAACTCGGCGTAGGCTTCATCGACGATAAACATCGTATTGGCAGGCTTGCTGGCAATCCACGGTTCGATTAAATCCGCAGGTGTAATCGTGCCCGTTGGGTTGTTGGGATTGACCAAATAAACGATAGAAGGGCCGCTGTAACCCGCAACAGCGGCTTTTAGCCCTTCAATATCGAACGCCCAGTTGTCGAGCATTTTAACTTTGGTGACTTTAATTCCGGCAATCTTGGCAAAATGTTCGCCATCACCATAGGTTAATTCAGGGATCACCAGTTGTGCATCCAGCGACGCGTAGGCTTCAATCGCCGCACGGATACCTTCGGACGATCCCGCCGTCAGTAAAATGGATGGGGCTTCCACCTGGTGGTGCGCCGCCAGTTTATTGCCGAGCATCAAAATTTCATTCTTTGCGTAGCGGTTGGCTTTCACGACGGCATCGCGTGCCGCGGCTTGCGCCTTGGGCGACATACCCAACGGATTTTCATTGAAATTAATGCGGATTGGGTTATCAGCCGATGGTGCGGTAAACGCTGAGTTTTCAGGCTGAGTTTCGGCAAAAACTCGTGAACTTACCCCTGTTGTTACCGCAACCGTCCCCAGCAGGGCGCCAGAAAGTTTTAATAATGCTCTGCGTTTCGGGTTTAATACGTCGCTTTCATTGATTAAAAAATTCATCAAAACACTCTCCTTAGTTACATAATGGCAGGAAAGCTAAAGCATAAAATGCGCCAATTTTTCTAATCGGTCGTTCTCTAATGTCTTGTCAAATAGGTGAAATAATATTTTCTTACGCCAAGTTTTCCCGTATAGCGGGAAACTTCACCTTTTCTACGTATCGATTAAAGGTAAAAAAAATTTATTTATTCATCCAGTAATTAAGTCAAATGATATGAATTACTTATGCAAGAGATCCATCATGACGCATGAAGTGATGCATCATGATGCGCTTGCTCTATGAAGTAGCGATGGCATGGAGGAGAAATCATTCTTCCTGATTGTCGGCTTCTACCGCCGCGTACAATCGGTCAAGGATGTCGGGAAAAGCAGACTGCACGCGATTCCAGCTCGGCACAAAGGGTTTATCACCCGGGCTATCGCTATAGGCATGGCCGGAAAAGGTGATGACATCAGAAAATAACTCCACCGCCGACTCCTCTTTATGACGGTCGAAACTCAGGCCGTTCATTCGGGCATCGTGTTCGAAGGCATCGATCATATCAAGAGCGGTTCGATAGTAGGTCGCCCGTAGGACACGGAAAGAGTCCGTGGTGATATTCACGCCGAGAATCGCCAGCTTGCGGTACAGCGCTTTGGTGATGTCAGCCGCCATGCGCTGCAATCCTGCGTTCGGGTCGTCTTCAGAGATCGGCTGATGTTTATGGTCGTAGCGGTCCGCGATATCTACCTGACAAATACGGCGGGTTGCGGTTCCGCGATGAATTTCTGACAGCACACCAATCTCCAGCCCCCAATCGCTTGGAATACGCAAGTTGTTCAGGATTGAGGTACGCATTGCAAACTCACCAGAAAGTGGGTAACGGTAACTGCGCATGTAATCGAGGTAGTCGGAATTGCCGTAAACCTTTTGCAGCGATTTCAATAACGGATAGACCAGTAAGCGACCCACACGGCCATTCAGTTTTCCCTCAGCAACGCGGGCGTAATAGCCTTTACAGAAGTCATAACTAAAGTGCGGATTCGCCACCGGGTAGAGCAGGCGAGCCAGCATTGCGCGATCATAAGTGACAATGTCACAGTCATGCAGTGCGACACAGGCAGAGCGGCGCGATGCTAGCGTATAACCGACACAAAACCAGACATTCCGGCCTTTGCCGGGTTCCTGCGGTGCGAGTGATTTTTCAGCCAGCTCGTCGCTGAGCGCTTTCAGACGTGGGCCATCGTTCCACAGAATTCGATGTCGTTGTGGCAGGCGAGAGAAGAATTTTCGGGCGTAAAGAAACTGTTCCCGATCAGCACGATCCAGCCCAATCACAATTTCGCCAAGGTAAGAAACCTGAGACAGCTGATCGATGATATGACTCAGTGCAGGACCTTCTAGCTCAGAATAAAGCGATGGCAAAATCAGCCCCATGCTGTTTTGCCCGGAAAAGACCTGAAGTTCATATTCCAACTCTTCCGTGCTTCTCTGAGTGAGGTTGTGAAAATTGGTAATGATGCCATCTTGATAAAATTCGCTCATCATGTGCTCCCATACTATCTGGTGGCTAGTTCATGCCGAGAAATAGCCGTTGCCGATAAAATGTTCCAGCCCTTCACTCCAGCCTTGAGGCCCTGAATTCTGCGTACAATATTGCTCACCGACGTATGATTCAGGCAGCTTAACGATTTGATTCTCCTTGCCTTTAATTAATACGGCCCAATCTACTGCGCATAGAAGGGATAGATCATTCGGACCATCGCCCAGACCCAGTGTTTTGATATTCGCGCCGTATCTCTCAATGTACTGTGTTTTTATCCAGTTACTCGTAAATCCCTTACTCGCTTGTCTATCCATGACGTGATAGAAGCGACCGCCTTGCGTCAGAGTCAGGCCCACATCCGCCAATAACTGACGAAAATGCGGTAACCTGTCGGCATCATCCAGCCAAAGCAACGGTTCAGAGGCTTCACGCTGTTGCGCACGTCGGGCATCTTGCTCGCTTAACCCTGTGGCATCGGCTATTTCTGCGTGGCTCATATCGCCAAATCCTTTGAAGCGAAAACCGGATGTACGCAGTTGCTCTAACTGAGTACGGATGACGGAATATCCTGAGCCGATCCTTTTTCTTGGATAATCAGGATGCGCTTGCCATGCCTGCGGTAGCACCACAACGGCACCGTTTTCCGCAATATAGGGATACTCATCCAGCCCTAACGCCCGCTGTAAACGTTCAACTTCCGCCGCTGTTTTACTGGTGGTGATAATCAGCGGTATTGCCTCGTTTGCCAGTCGCATCAGCCACGGTTGTGCGGCATCCCATCGGTAAGTTTCATGGTCGAGCAGTGACCCATCGAGGTCGCTGAAAATAATCAGCGTCGTATTGCACTTTTTCATAAGTTCTCCATGTTTTATCTTGGATAAACAGAGAGTAACGATGGATGAGTAACGTTAATCAGAAAGGGCGTGTGTCTGTCAGTGAGGTGTTGTGTTTGCAGTATCGATGAGTGTGATCATAATCACATTTTAAGGATAGGTGGCGATCTGTATCTTCACCAATAGCATAATGATCTGGCTATTTCTTTGTACAAGACAGGGATTAGCGGAAGCTGCTTTTATCCTGAAACGTTTTGCGCCAGTCGGTCGGACTAACGCTAAAACGCTGTTTAAACTGCTGGCGAAATGTCACCACTGACTGAAACCCTGCACTATCGGCAATTGCTTCGATTGAATGGGACGTCGATTCCAACAATACCTGACTATGGCGAAGTCGTTCCGCGGTTAACCAGTCGCTGACCGTCATGCCCGTAGCACGGAAAAAATGTCGGGTAAATGTCCTGCGACTCATCTGCACTTGGTACGCCAGTGCATCCAAAGAGTAAGGGGAACGGAGATGGCCTCGTAGATAATCCAGCAGCTGATTGATTTTGCTATCTCTTATTGTTCCTATATCAGGGTAACGGGTCGCGCTGTTACGCGCCGAATAGGAGCAGTATAAGAATCAGGCAGATCGCTAACAGTGGCCTGAATGACACACTTCGATGGGTTTAGGCCAATTTATCTCAAATGGATTGTTTATCATCAGGCGGAGCATCCTATTGCTGTCTTCACGCACAATGGCTATCTTAACCAACGTACTGTTTCATCACTGAAAAGGACTCTCCCATGCCCCATATTGATGTCAAACACTTCCCAAGAAACTTATCTGAAGAAGAGAAGAAAGTCATCGCTGAAGATCTCGCGGCGGTTTTGAAGACGCATTTCGGCTCTTCTGACGACTCGCTTTCTGTGGCGTTTAACGAAATTCAGCGCGAACGCTGGAAGGATGACGTTTACGATCCGCTTATCAAGCCACATTTAGATACGCTGGCGAAAAAACCGGGATATTCGTATTAAAAAACACGGAGTAAAAAGCCGATAACACATTGAGTATTATCGGCTTTAATGATGCAGTAGAGCAGGGGATTACGCTGTCAGCAGTTGCTGGGCTGTACTTTCAACCAGAGCCAGCAGGACTTTGACATCATCCAGATTGACCGTTGGGTTCAGTAACGTCAGCTTCAGGCAGGTAACGCCGTTAAATTCGGTGACGCCTACGTTGGCTCGCCCTGACGCTAGCAGAGCATCGCCAATGCGTTGGTTAAGCAACGCAATCGCCGCATCGGCCGCTGTCGCCAACGGCTGTGGGCGGAAACGGAACAGCACACTTGCCAGCTGTGGCTGCATCACCAATTCCAGCGAGGCATGTTCATCCACATACTGTGCAACCTGTTGTGCCAGCGTGACGCCGTGATCGATGATCGCCGCGTACTGCTGTTGGCCTAGTGCTTCCAGACCCATCCACAGTTTCAGCGCATCAAAACGGCGCGTCGTCTGCAATGATTTTGACACCAGATTCGGTACGCCCTGTGCTTCGTCGAACTCAGAGTTCAGGTAAGCCGCTTGATAGCGCATCAGCTCATAATGGCGTGCTTCTTTCAGCAAGAATGCGCCACAGCTGATGGTCTGGAAGAATTGTTTATGGAAATCTAACGTAATGGAATCCACTAGCTCAATGCCGTCCAGATAATCACGATACTTCTCTGACAGCAGCAGTGCGCCGCCCCAGGCTGCATCAACGTGTACCCAAATTTGGTGTTCCGCTGCCAGTGTTGCAATCGCCCGCAGAGGGTCGATCGCGCCTGCGTCGGTCGTACCGGCTGTCGCGACAATGGCCAGAATCTGCTCGCCGTTAGCCTTGGACTGCGCCACTTTCTCTGCTAAATCGTTCAGATCCATCCGCGCGAAGCGATCGGTTTTCACCAGCGTAACGCATTGATAACCCAAACCCAGTAAAGCCATGTTCTTTTGCACCGAGAAATGGGCATTTTCAGAACAGAACACTTTAATTTTCTTCAGGTTACCAACCAATCCATCTTGCTGGATCGAATGACCCTGACGGGCAAAGAAGGCATCACGCGCCAGCATCAGCCCCATCAGGTTACTTTGGGTGCCGCCGCTGGTGAATACGCCAGCATCGCCAGACTGATAGCCGACCTGAGTACGCAGCCACTCAATCAGCTTCATCTCAATGATGGTCGCTGACGGGCTTTGATCCCAAGAATCCATGCTCTGGTTGGTGGCGTTAATTAACACTTCAGCTGCCTGACTAACCACCAGACTCGGGCAGTGCAGGTGAGCGACACACTGTGGATGATGTACCGACAGGCTGTCTTTCAAAAAGTACTCAATCGCACGCTCGATAGCGGCCTGGTTACCCAGCCCCTGAGGATTAAAATCCAGCACGATGCGTTCACGCAGTTCAGCAACGCTTTTCCCCTGATACATCTCAGGCTGTTGCAACCACTGCATGACGGCCTGGCTACTCTGCGCGATCGCGTCCTGATAGGCTTCGATACTCTGTGCAGAAGCGGCCAGAATCGGGTTGATTTTTGTTTCCACTGCTTCTGTTTTCACTAATTGGGACATCGTGGTCATTCGCTCCACTTAGACTGGCTTCACGCCAGCAGACAGCAGGGCGTTTTCAAATTTATCCAGGAAGATTTCCAACTCAGCATTACTGATCAGCAGGGATGGCAATAGACGCAGAACGCAACCATTACGGCCAC
Organism: Pectobacterium araliae; assembly: GCF_037076465.1. Taxonomy (NCBI): domain Bacteria; kingdom Pseudomonadati; phylum Pseudomonadota; class Gammaproteobacteria; order Enterobacterales; family Pectobacteriaceae; genus Pectobacterium; species Pectobacterium araliae. The sequence continues at coordinate 2,307,892 of NZ_AP028908.1, forward strand.
CGCGCTCCAGAATCAGGCCTGATTCAAAGCATTTTTTCTGTAACAGAGCAGACAATTCGCCATCAGATGGGTAGCACCCCATGTGATCCTGCGCTTCGTCAGGCTTAACCATCTCAATCCCGATCATCAAACCCAGACCGCGAACGTGGCCGATCACGGGATAACGTTTTTGCAGTTCAGCCAGTTTAGCCTTCAGCCATTCACCTTGCTCGGCGACTTTATTGGCTACCTGATTGTCTTTGAGGTATTTCAGCGTCGTCAGACCCGTTGCCATCGCCAGTTGGTTACCGCGGAAGGTGCCAGTATGGTGACCCGGCGCCCAGGCGTCGAACTGCTTTTTGATACCCAATACAGCTAATGGCAGGCCGCCACCGACTGCTTTAGACATCACGATAATATCTGGCTCAATACCCGCGTGTTCAAAGGCGAAGAATTTACCGGTACGTGCAAAGCCCGCCTGAACTTCGTCGATGATCAGCAGGATACCGTGTTCCTGCGTTACTTTACGGATGCGCTGCAACCACTCGGCAGGCGCAGGATTAACGCCGCCTTCACCTTGAACGGCTTCCAAAATGACCGCCGCGGGTTTGCGTACGCCACTCTCAACGTCGTTGATCAGGTTTTCAAAATAGTAGGTTAATGCTTTAACGCCAGCATCACCGCCAATACCCAGCGGGCAGCGGTACTGATGTGGATAAGGCATAAACTGGACTTCAGGCATCATGCCATCGACCGCTTCTTTCGGTGAAAGGTTACCGGTTACTGACAGCGCACCATGCGTCATGCCGTGGTAGCCACCGGAGAAGCTGATCACACCAGCACGACCGGTGTATTTCTTGGCCAGCTTCAGCGCGGCTTCGACCGCATCGGCGCCAGAAGGGCCGGTAAACTGGAGGCAATACTCTTTGCCCTGACCAGGTAATAAGGAAAGCAGATATTCGGAGAACTGATCTTTCAACGGCGTTGTCAGATCTAGTGTATGTAACGGCAAGCCGCTAGTAATGACACGTTGGATGCTTTGCAGCACGTCAGGATGATTATGCCCAAGCGCCAGCGTTCCCGCTCCGGCCAGACAATCAAGATATTGATTATTCTCAACATCGGTGATCCACACACCTTCGGCTTTCGCAATTGCCAGAGGCAATTTGCGTGGATAACTCCTCACGTTCGATTCAAATTCAGCTTGTCTTGCCAAATAGGTTTCATTGTTTCCGTTTAATGAATTCGCACCTAAACTGTCAATACGGACTTTATCCGTCATCATATCTCTCCTACAACCGTGTGCTCGCTGGCAATCACAGTTGAATAAATGAATTAAACATGTAACTGCTATAAGAAAAACGCGGCCAATATAGGGTTTTTCAGTCACCGACTCAATGATTTATTTCGTTTCGAAACCTTTATTTTTTTACATAAAAATCAACTGGTTGAATAATTAATGACTATTCATGATGCCATGGTTATCTTACATGCTTATTAAATACGCAAAAAAATCCGCCTGCCGCGGAATTTTTGAGCCGAAAAGGTGGTAACGAGTGGAGTAAACAACACTTTTAGCGAGGAAAAACGGTGTGAAAACCACAGGCGAGGGGGAACGATATGTTGCTTTCTGTCTATATAAAGACTGATGCAGAGATTTTGGATGCCTCTGCACCCGTTCCGTTAAATAGGATTCCAGCGATTTCTAAGATAATTAACCGCTTCCTGAGTCTGTGGCTGATTCAGGTAGTTCTCCCTGAACAAAATCGTGCCATTAATATGTGGCGTAGACTCGTTCAAATCGAGCTGCTTTTTCAGCTCTGGCACACCGCCCTTTATCATCCAGTCTGGTTCATTCTTTGACGGTTCACCGACTTTATACAAGGCAACGCCAATATAGAGGCGCGTGCTCGTGGGTTTCACCACATCCACCCACCATTTTGCCAATACATCATAGCGAGCCGCATCGCGTGCGAAAGGCCAATACAGCTGCGGGGCAATATAATCCAGCAACCCTTGCTGCACCCACTGGCGAGTATCGGCATAAGCTTCATCATAGGCGGCAGCGCCTCGCGTGTCGGAGCCGGCTGCATCGTGTGACCGGTTGCGCCATACGCCAGCGGGACTGACGCCGAACTCAACTTCAGGCTTCAACTGTTTGATAGTGCGCGAAACCTGCTCGATCAGTTGTTGAGTATTGTGCCGACGCCAGTCTGCTTTTGAGCCAAATCCCTGACCATATCGTTGAAAGGTTTCGCTATCGTTAAGCATTGAGGTCGATGATTCAGCATAGAAGTAGTCATCAAACTGCACGCCGTCAATAGCGTAGTGCGCCACAACTTCGGCCACGATACTGGTGATCCAGCTTCGTGCTTCGGGAATGCCGGGGTCGAGTACAAAGCGATCGCCCGCCGTGCGAATCCAGTCGCGATGCAACACAAATACGCTGGCCGGATTCTGTGACAATGTACGATTTAGTTCCGTCACGGTTCCTTGCTTGGTATTAACGGATACACGATAGGGATTAAACCAGGCATGGACTTTCATACCACGTTTGTGCGCTTCATCCAGAATGAATTGAAGCGGATCGTAGCCAGGATCTTCACCAATATTGCCGGTCAACATATCTGACCAAGGCAATATTTTAGATGACCAAAGCGCAGTGCCATCGGGTTTAACCTGAAAAAATACGGTGTTGATGCCGAGGCTTTTCAATTTATCCAGCTTGCCTTTCAGCGCTTCCTGCTGCTGAGTCATGCGGATAGTAGGGCTGCTGGCATTGACTGACGCCACTGGCGGCCAATCGAGACGGGAAACGGTCGCCAGCCAGACACCACGTACGGGTTCCTGATTCTGCTGAGCTGTGGCTGGGAGTGGTTGTTTAACTGGGGGGAGCGGGGTGACAAGCGAGCTCGGCGGCTTGGAGGCGCAACTGACAAGTAGAAGCGCAGCAGCAATAAGTACAACTGGCTTTTTCACGTGGGTTAGCTCTTACTTTTGCGACTATTAGCCCACGGGTCAACAATGTCATCATTCGGTTTCGCGGGCGCCACATCATCCAGAGAATCAAGATACAGTGCTTCAACCTCGGCGCGAGCCCACGGTGTCCGACGCAGAAATTTTAAACTGGATTTCACACTTGGATCGCTTTTAAAGCAATTGATGTTGATCTGTCGACCTAGCTCAACCCAACCAAAACGGGCAACCAACGCATTGATTTGCATTTCAAGCGTTACGCCATGTAAAGGATCTTTAGAAATATGAGCAGTCATGTGGTCGAAGTCCGGTAGTTTCAGATTTTGCGTCGAGGGAAGGTTACAAGAAAGCAGAGCGGGCGGCAATGTTATGCGCTATCTGGATGCAGTTCTACGCATACAGGATACGGGAGGGATGCCCAAGATCATTAAGATATTAATTTATTATTTAGGTACATGCCGAATCGTTCAGACTCTTCAGCGATGGAAGATTAAGTTTTGTATAGCAATCCGTTACCAATTGAGCTAAGGTCTGTGTATAGCAATTTGTTACCAACTGGAGAACTCCCATGCAAACCAGCGTCCGTAAGCCGACTCGTGATAAGCAAATTAATATCCGCGCTACTGATGAGGAACGCGCAGTGATTGATTATGCCGCAAGTTTGGTTAATAAAAACCGCACTGATTTCATCATTGAGAAAGCCGTACATGAGGCCCAGAATATCATTCTGGATCAGCGTGTGTTCGTCTTGGAGGATGCCAATTATCAGTCTTTTATTGAACAGCTTGAAGCGCCGGTACAAAATGTTGAAGGGCGTCAGCGCCTGATGGATGTGAAGCCTGAATGGAAATAAATGTTACGACGCCGACGTTGCTGACCGAAGGGCATGATCTTCAGTTATTCGATTGCGGTAATGAGGTGTTAAATGATTGGCTACGTCGCCGGGCGATTAAAAATCAGTACCTCAACGCATCGCGCACATTCGTCATTTGTCTTGAGTACACTCAGCGTGTAGTGGGTTACTATTCTATTGCAACTGGCTCCGTGAGCCACGCTGACTTAGGCCGTAGTTTACGTCAGAATATGCCCGATCCCGTTCCAGTTGTTCTGCTGGGGCGTCTTGCTGTCGATGTCTGTACTCAAGGTCATAGTTTCGGAAAATGGTTACTTAATGATGCTGTACTGCGTATTTCTAACTTAGCCGACCAAGTGGGCATCAAGGCTATCATGGTACATGCTATTGATAGCAAGGCTAGGGAGTTCTATGAATATTTTGGTTTCGTTCAATCCCCAATAGCAGCGAATACGTTGTTCTATAAAGTTTAAGTCTGCTACATGTTGATTTGCTGGAAAGAGTGATGGTGGGATATGAAGTTATTTATCACTGCCATAATCAATTTAACATAATATACATTATGCGAACCAATAGAGACACAGGCAGGAACTGGCCGTTCCGCTGAGTAATTATGTCCTGACGTATGTATCAGCATGATCGGAGATTGCATATGCTGATATATAACGTTTTTGGGCGGCATATTGGCGTTCAACGTAAGAATGATCGGTGGCTGGTATTTCGTGCCGACCTGACGGAGAGAAAGTTTTCTCGACTCTATGACATCGCTATTCCAGACGATATGACAGAAAGCGAGATTGCCGGCTGGCTGGGTGACATTTTCCATGAAGCCGCAACCGAGCGTCATCCAAATGTGGAACGCATCGAATAAAGATTTTCTGATGCGCTGCTGAAGCATATCGCCAGCAGGCTAAAGCAGAACTGGTTTACAGCATGTGGCATCAATTTTGGCCTGACCAAAATTTTCGATATCCAAACTGACCCCTTATTTATCTGAGCCTCGGTGCATTTTCCTCTACAATGTGTTTTCCAGCCCGCTTATCAGGTCAATTCCCATGCCCAGACTGACTCAGAAAGACATGACAGAAAATGAACAGCGTCAGCTTAAAACGTTACTCGATCAGGCTAGAAAAAAACAGAGCCGTCCGCTGACCAACTCTGAAAGTAATCATATTAAAGACGACTACATCGATAAGCTGATGAAGGAACGTGAAGCCGTGGCAAAACAAACACGGGCAGAGAAGAAGAAAGCGAAGTTTAAACCTGATACTTCCACAACTTATGAATGGTCCGCGAATACAAATTTACGCGGTCGTCGCTAGCCTCGCTGTACCATTAGACGTGTTGCCCGGCAACGCCTTAGGGTCGCCGGGTGATCGTGTTTGAACTTTAGCGGCGCAGGAATGAACAAGAATAAGGGGCGAAGGCTAGAGATCGTTTTTTTATCTCATAGACTTAGCTACCCTCTGACTCCAGACTTTTGTGCATGTTAAAACCCGTAATCTGGAACCCCTGCTTTTCATATAACGCTTTGGCGACCGGGTTATGCGTAGCGACTCTCAGTCCGATTTCTCGAATACCTACCGCCGCGACTGCCACGTCCAGCGCTGCCAATGAGGCTTTACCGAAACCGCGCCCCCGCCACGCGGGTAGAAGGTAAAAATCAGAGACCCAAGCCGAATTTCCGTTCAGAACCACCCACAAATAGCCGATGATGACACCGTCGTCATGTGAAGACTGAATGGACCATAATTTATTGGCTGGCGTATGACTGCCCTGTGGTAGCGCAATATCGATTGATTGCGTGGCAATTGCCCTCGCCTTTTCCGCATCATATCCTCGGGACTCTTGTAGATCCTGAGCATATTCAAGAATAAAAAACTGGCGATAGCCAGGGTAATCCCCCTCAGCCATATCCATTAAATTTATCATGGTGTTTATTCCCCACATTTGAGTGATGGTCAGCCGCGTATTGAGAATGTCTTCGCGGCTGACGGCTTCATTATTGAGATAGTAATGGACGTATATCCTTCAATCACCGTATCCAGCGAACACGCGGTCGCAATACTGAAATGAAGATGAAGTGATTTTCTGCTGCGCGTCATCCATACCGCAATATCAGCCGATCATCATCTTTATAATAAAAAAAGCCGCCAGTGAGATCGCTTCCCACTGGCGGCTTATGGTAAACGAAAAGCGATTTAGCCTCTCAATTTACTGTGATATTCACCTTTCAAGGTGTTGATTTCCGCGAGTGCTGCTTTAGCTTCACTCAGTTTACCGGCATCCGCGAGAGCCTGCGCGCTGTCGACTTTTTGCAAAATCTTATCCAGACCTTCCACATAGGCTTTTCTATCTGGACCATCTGCAGGCTGCTTGGCGAAATCAGGCGGCACCTGTGTTTTGGCATTCACAACATACTCACGGAATGTGCTCAGCGCCGTTTTCAACGCTGTAGCATCGTCCGCTTTAGTCGCGGCAGTATAACTTTTTTGCATACCGCGCATGTCTTCCGACACGGTCGCATTTACTAAAACAGGTGTCAGCAAACTACCGGCCAACAGCACAGAAAAACAGATCTTGGTCATTCTATTCATCTTGAACTCTCGCTTGTGTTCCACAGCACGACATACTCAGAGAATCTGGCCACCACAGCCGACCAGCCCAATATTGCTTTTATTCTTTATAGTGCGTCCTACGCCATGACCAGATTACTCCGTAATGGCAATTCTGATTTTATGGTTATAATCGTAAAGATGTTAAATTATTTTTAATCGTTTCGCTGTTTTTGATTGGACAAATGTAAAAAAGCTCGCCAATGTCGCTTGGCAAGCCCTTTTATCGAAAAAATCTGTAGGATTACGGCAGGTCGTTAGTTCAGTTGATAGTCCAACGTAATGTCGGCTTTGAGCACTTTTGAGACGGGGCAACCCGCTTTCGCTTTTTGGATAATCTTATCGAACGCGGCTTCATCAATCCCTGGTAGCTTCACCGTGCTGTGAAGCGCGATTTTAGTGATCGCAAATCCCCCCTCGACTTTATCCAACGATACATCTGCCGTGGTATCAATTGACTCGGGTTTATGGCCTTCTTCGCCGAGCATCAGCGATAGCGCCATAGAGAAACAGGCCGCATGCGCCGCGCCAAGCAGTTCTTCCGGATTGGTACCCGTTTTGCCCTCAAAGCGGGTATTGAAGCCATAAGGTTGCTGCTGCAATGCACCGCTTTCCGTTGAAACCGTGCCCTTTCCCTGCTTGATATCACCTTCCCAATGCGCTTGTCCTTTCTTATGAATAGTCATGCAATCTCCTCGTTATAGATTAGCCAGTGGCAGCTATCTGAGTTGAAGCGTAAGTCACGTCCTTTAAACCGTAGAACATATTTGGAATAAATCCAAATCTATTATTCTATTCACATAATTATTTTACCATATATAAATAAACCCAGTGATATATTCACTGCTTATTACCTTAAGATAAAACCGATTTACTTATTTATAAAAAAGCCTGATTATCGGTGTACCAAAACGATAGGTTTTCAACGTAGTGGATTCTCAAAACATGGATTCCTGTTTTGGTTTTTTATTTTTTTACCACTCATCTATGTTATTACTCTTGAATCATATTGGATGTGAAACATGAATAAAATAACGTCGTTAACACTGTCTGCATTATGCTTTATCCCGCTAATCAATACCGCTCATGCCCAATGGGAACTGGACGATATTTGTTACGGCTACGCAACCGCAACGGGTTCTGGGTATCAGGGCGGCGCGCTCTTGTTGGATCCGATTCCACAGGACATGGAGATCACCGCGTTAAACCGGAGCCAACTGGATTATCGCGGTATTAAAGCGTCATTGGCAGGGGCTTACCTGAAAGTGAATGGCCCAAAAGGCAGCACGGTGGTTTATGTCACGGATCTTTATCCAGAAGGTGGCGATTGCGCATTAGATTTATCGTTTAATGCATTCGAGAAAATAGGCGACCTACAAGATGGGAAAATTAATATCGACTGGACGCTGATCGAAGCGCCGGTCAATGGCAACGTTATTTATCGTATAAAGGAGGGTTCAAACCCTTATTGGGCTGCGGTGCAATTCAGAAATGTAAAATATCCGGTTATTGAAATGAAATATAGGCGCGACAATCAATGGATCGCGGCACAAAAAACCGATTACAACCACTTTATTGTGGAGCATGTAGGAATGAATGATATCCCCATTGAATTTACCGATGTAAAAGGTAACGTCCTCAGTGATACGCTGCCGCCGATGTCACAAAGCACTTCATCTGCATATCTGATCACGGGCAACGTCCAACTGTAATCGCTCACAACGTCGAGGGAAGCTGACACGACGCAGCATCCCTCATTTCTGCCAACTTTTTTGTCAGCATTTTCATTGCATTATCTGGATATTGTCCACTGTTTGTGAGTACACGTCGCGCTTCCCACTTTTTCTATTGCTCAAATATTTGTTAGTTTTATCACTTCTTTAAGCGTTTGATTCGCCATCATTCGCACTACAGTATACCCTGTCGCAGATTAATTCTATTTTCTGCTTTAGGCATCATTACAAAAGGTCTCTTTTGCGTGGCAAAATTATTTTTACGTAGTGGAAGTTTGGATGATTTTCTGGCGCTGGGTGAGAACGGGCAGCCAGTTTACGCATCGGCACTTCAATTGCGGGAAACGTTACGTCTCAGAAAACAGCAGCAAATTGCCGATTGTCTGGCGATTCCCCAACCCAACGAGCATGGCGACCGCATTGACTGGTATGCGCCAATTGACGGTAAAGTTACCTCCTGGATTGCTGCCAGCGAAGAAGAACGAGAAAAGGCGCTGTCGTTACTGGAAACCTATCAAACTGCGGTTGCCGACATCAGCCTGCGTACGCAAAATGCAGAGAAAGCAGGGCAGAAACTTTTCGGTGTCCTGCTGGCAAAAGCAATACAGTTTCCCGGCGCAAACCACGTCTATCTAGTTGATGGTAAGCCAGTCTTAACATTCTGGGGCTTCGTCAATCTCGATAAGAAATCCCGTCTTGATGCGTTAGACTGCCTGCGACCGGTCATCAAGGACGCTGAGCCGCTTGCGGTCACACCGACTCCCGCCCCACCGCTTCCATTGGTTGACCCTGAACCCGTGCCAGAACCACAGCCTATCGTTCAGCCTGAGTCTGTCGAGCCAACACCAGCGCTTGCCGCTGCGGCAGCATTGCCTGCTCGTCCGCCGTTCTTCCGTCTATGGTGGCTGTTACCTGCCGCCGCGCTGTTAGCTATTTTGGCATTGCAAATACGTGGCTGCGTGTCAGGACAAGACGACAAACCGACATCCGAACAGGTTGCAACGGTCAAGCAGGAAAAACGCGCATTGCCTTCCTCTACGCCGGCTGAGCCCACACCGCCACCCGCTCCACCTGTCGTAGAAAAAGAGAGCGTAAAAGCCGTTGAGCCACCCGTTTCAGCACCGCCGATTGTAGAGGCAGTCAAACCAGAAGCCCCTGCGGTTGTTGAACCCAAAGAGCCTGTTGCACCACCGATTGAACCGGTTATCGACCCAGTGCCAGCACTTCCTGCGGGCAAAGATGATTTAGTGATGCCTGCCGATGCAGTGAAAATCGGTTCCATCAAATTCCTGAATGGCAACTGGCGCGTCATTGTTGATGGGAAAGCCCCGATTACCGGCAGACCACCTAGCCTGCGCTACCAAATCCAAAATGGTAAAGGGACGGCGCGTATTACTCATGGTGACGGTGTCACGTGTCGCGCCAATGTTGAGGCAGGATTAATGAGCTCCGGCAATTTGATCATCAACAGTCGTTCTGGTGCCCGCTGTTCCGATAATTCACGTTTCCAAATGCCAGAACTGGTCTGTAAACAAGGTGCCTCCGGCGCTGCGGCGGAGTGTATTGGTCGCTATGACGAAAACACCGTTTTCCCGATGACGATAAAGCGCGAGAGTAAATAATCATGCTGGCGACGATTACCGATTATAAACAACGCATTACGTTGATTCAGGACAGCGGAATTCAGTTTTTGGATTTTGCCTTAAAGCCGCAGTTTTTAGCTGAACAGCCTAACTGCTATGTGCGTAAAAGTGCCAACGGCCCCTTACTGCACCTGCTTTACGATGAACACATGGACAAATATCTACTCCCTTCTGCCACCGGTATGGCACCAGAAGTCGTGAAACCTGAGTTGAGTATTTCGCTTGAGCAATCGCTGAAGCTGTTGGAGAAAGTCTGGCTGCCACTGCCCTTCTTCCGTTTCAATCCGCCGCGTACTTTTATGGGCGGTCCAGACAACTGGGCGCGGATGCAGATCCTCACTTTAGATACGCCCGATCAGGACGGCAACACGCATCGCATTTGTCTGGCGTTCGATACTAAAACCTATCCCGAAGGTCACGAATACGAGTCACTGGCGCCGAATGCCAATGACATCAAAACGGGTGGAAATTTTGCGTTGGCTTATCACAGCGATGAACTGGGTGAATTCCTCGATGAAACTTGGGTCGACGGCTGGCTGCGTGAGGTCTTTACTCAGCAGGTTAAAGTGCAGGAAAACCGCGATAGTCATGATGTGAAAGTGGCGCTCAGGGGATTTGAATATCAGGCACATTATTTGAATGTGTTGGATATGCTGGGCAACCAGCTCGAAATACCCGAAATACGCATCAATACCAGCACGTTACAGGAACCCGCGGTCAACGTTGACCTGATTTTGGATGTTGGCAACTCGCACACCTGTGGCATTCTGGTGGAAGATCATGCCGATGAAAGCAACGGCCTGAAGCAGACCTATGAGCTGCAACTGCGCGATCTGAGTGAACCGCATTATCTGTATAACGAACTGTTTGAGAGTCGCGTTGAGTTTTCACAGGCAAAGTTTGGCAAGGAAAACTTCTCCGTAGAAAGCGGCCGTGATGACGCCTTCATCTGGCCGTCGATCACCCGCGTCGGGCGTGAGGCTAGCCACATGGCGCTGCTGCGTCAGGGAACGGAAGGGTCGAGCGGTATTTCCAGCCCGCGTCGTTACCTGTGGGATGAAGAAAGCTATGCACCAGGCTGGCGCTTCAGCCAGACGGACGCCCATTCGCAGACCGAACCGTTAGCGACTGCCATGCCGCTGACCATCATGCTGAATGATGAAGGTCAACCTCTCTACAATCAGCCGCTGGATGAGCGTTTACCGGTATTTTCACCGCACTACAGTCGCAGCTCGATCATGTCCTTCATGCTCTCTGAACTGCTGGCACAGGCACTCATGCAGATGAATAGCGCCGCTCAGCGGTTGAAGATGATCCACAGCAGTGCACCGCGCCAGTTGCGTAATATCATTCTGACGTTGCCTTCCGCAATGCCGAAGCCTGAACGTGAAATTTTTCGACGCCGCATGCATGAAGCGATTGCGCTGGTCTGGAAAGCGATGGACTGGCACCCGATGGATGACGATTTCACTACCCCAGCCGACAAGCAACAGAGCCGGATTCCGGTGCCTGACGTACAAATCGAATGGGATGAAGCGACCTGCGGGCAGATGGTTTACCTGTATAACGAAGCGCAGGTGAATTTTGGCGGTCGGGCGGAAGATTTCTTCGCCAGCATGGCGCGGCCGGATAAAGAACTCGACGAAGGCGAACCCGTAGGAAAAACGCTGCGCATTGCCTCAATCGACATCGGTGGCGGCACCACCGACCTCGCCATTACGCAATATCTGCTCGATGACGGTGTGGGCAACAACGTTAAAATCATCCCACGCCTGCTGTTTCGCGAAGGATTTAAGGTCGCGGGTGACGATATCCTGCTGGACGTGATTCAGCTCTATATCCTTCCCGCGCTCCAGGCTGCGCTGAAAACCGCAGGGCTGGCCAGCCCGGATGCGTTGATGGCGAAACTGTTCGGCAATGAAGGGCGTATGGATGCGCAGCTTACGCTACGCCAGCAGGTGACATTGCAGGTCTTTATTCCGATCGGTCGCGCGATTCTGGAAGCGTATGAGCGCTTTGATCCGCTGGACACCAGCGCCGAGATCGAATCCACCTTCGGCGAATTGTTGGAACAGGCACCGACAGATAAAGTGCTGGAATACATCAATACGGAAGTGCAGCGCGAGCTGCCAGTTAGCGATAGCGTATTCGATATTTTGCAGGTGCCACTCATCCTCAAACTGAACAAGCTGCACGGCGAATTCCTGTCTAACAAAATGAATATCACGCAGAATCTGCGCCTGATGTCTGAAGTAGTGTCGCTGTATTCGTGCGATGTGCTGCTGCTCACTGGCCGTCCTTCGCGTTTCCCTGGGATTCAGGCGCTGTTCCGCCACCTGCAACCGCTGCCGATTAACCGGATGCTGTCACTGGATGGCTATCACACTAACGACTGGTATCCATTTAACAAACGTGGGCGTATTGATAACCCGAAATCCACCGCGGCCGTCGGCGCAATGTTGTGCCTGCTGGCGCTCGATCTGCGTTTGCCGGGCTTTTACTTTAAGGTCGGTGATTTTCAGCCATACTCTACGGTCCGCTACCTCGGCATGATGGACAGCAATAACGCACTGACGCTGGATAATGTGTATTACAGCGATATCGATCTGGATGCCCCGGATTTCGTGCTTGACCCGCAACATCGCTTCCAGGTACGCGGTTCACTCTGCCTCGGTTTCCGTCAGTTAGACAATGAGCGCTGGCCCGCCTCCTCGCTCTATATGCTGTCGATCGTCGATCAGGATTTAGCCCGCAAGGTTGTTGGCGACAGTAAACTACGCGTCCGGTTGGCCGTGACAAAAAGCGACGATCAGGACAGCCCCGAGCGCTTTGAAATTGCCGATGCGGTGCTGGAAGATGGCACCCACGTGCCGCCCCATCATTTACGACTTAAATTGAACACATTATCCGCTAACGGTTCTGGCGCGACCCATTATTGGATCGATAGTGGGAGTGTATTTAAAAAATGAAACGATTAACGCCTAAACAACTTTCCACCCGACTTCACGGCCAGCTACAGGCCGTTACAGAAGGTGTTGAACAAGCCATCGACTGGGTTGAAAGCACGCGACAGAACGCCCCGCGTCTGGATATTGAAGCCGACCGTCTGATCGTCAAATTGCGCCGTAATTACAATAAAGCGCAGCATCTGTCCAATGTCGCGCAGAAAGAGATTGCCATTGGCTTTTTTGGCCTGTCTCAGGCGGGGAAAAACTATCTGATCGCGTCACTGGCTGGGGGAGAAAACGGCAAGCTGGAAACCTCGTTTGAAGGGCAACAGCTGGATTATATTGATCATATTAACCCGTCTGACCGGGCGGCAGCGCTCGTTACGCGCTTTAGCCGACAGTCTGGCGTGAAGAACAAATCGTTTCCCGTTCAGTTACAACTCCTCAGCGAGTTGGACATCGGCAAGATCATGGCCAACGCGTTTTTGAACGATCTCAATCAAGAGACAACGTTCGAAGAATTAGATGAACGCCATATCGCCGAGCACATTAAAACGCTGTTGATGCACCGCCAGCCAGAACCCGTCGAAGGGATGAGCCGCGACGAGGTGGTCGAACTCTGGGATTATCTCGCGCGTCACGATGTCAAACGGCAGAAACAGCTGGAGGCACACTTCTGGCCAGTTGCAATCGAATTAGCCCCCTTTCTTACCATTGATGACCGTGCCCAACTCTTTTCCGTGTTGTGGGGTGAATTGAATTCGTTGACCACTGCATATCGCCATTTCAGCCACACGCTGCAACATCTGTCCGGTACAAGTAAGCTGTTAGCCCCGTTACGAACGCTGATAGATGATGATTTGAATCCAGCGGACAGTCTGATCGACGGTTCCGCACTGGAGCGTCTGCACAGCGCCGACGATCCCGGCGTGTTGGTGCGCCCGGTTCAGAATGGTCGTGCAGGGAAAACAACCGAGCTCTCGCTGGCTGAATTAACGATGCTGACCGCAGAGTTGCTTGTCCCGCTGCACTTGCCTCCCAAAGAAGCGTTGTTCGAGCAGGTCGATGTGTTGGATTTTCCCGGCTTTGGTGAAATCCGCGAAACGCGGGACGAACCACCAGCAAAACGCCAACCTATACCGTATCCGCTGGCTCACACGTTATTGCGTGCAAAACGCGCCTATCTACTAGAGCGCTATACCGATAATCAGGAAATGAACGTACTGATGGTATGCAGCGCCGCTGGCGATCGTGGCAATGTTAAAGTGGTCGGTAAGGCGTTGGATCACTGGGTTAAACAAACGCAGGGCGAAAACGCGCAGGTTCGTAGCCACCGTAAACCGGGACTGATTTGGGCGGTCACTCGCCACGATCGTCGTATTACGCACGGGCAAAACTACGATGCTGCGGTACAGCGCTATGTGGGTAACCCAGGCGATGTCTGGGGAACGATGCTGGCGATGGATAAGCGCGGTGTGGCGCGTATGGCAACGTGGTTAGGTGCTGAAGTCCACCGGGAAGTGAAACTCGGGCGCATAGGTGAACAGCTCAACGAACTTCAGCGTGAACTCAGCGATAACCTGCTGGGGAACTGGTATCTGCCCGTTGATGTTGACGATCCCGCGGAAAAACAGCGCGTCGCAGAAACCTTGCTTAAATCGCTCCAGACCCGCACTGGCGTACACGGCGAGTTGCTAGAACGTCTTTTACCTTCACGTGATGAGCTACGCCGTCTGTATCTGCAACAGCAGGGCGCAAGCTATGGCAGTTTTCTCACCGATGCCGAAGACCCTTCAGCCCCCTTGATCAATAGCGATCCGTTTGGTGTTGGGATCGAGATCGATCTGTTTGCCGATGAGCCGATCGCGCTTGACCAACCTGCTGCGCCCGCCATTACCGTCGATTATGGCTATGAGGCGGACTATGCACACGGCGTTTATCGTTACTGGATTAACTACCTGCGTGGTCTGCCGGAAAATGCCCCGCTCCTTGAACTACTGAATGTGCCGAAATCAACAATTGAAATGCTAGTCGAAGAATTGATTACCGGCAGCATTCGCTTGCGGATCGAAGAAGCATTGGTCGATATGTTGGTCGATGGTGAATCGTTGGGCATCAACCGCGAGAATAAAGCTGACCGTCAGGTTTCGCGCGTGCTCACTATTCTCGGGGACTTTGTCGCCTGGCTTGGCTTCCAGCAGCTTGATGAATCCCTGCGCCCTGCCAGCCGGATTAATCGCGGCCATAAAATTTTCGCCAAGCCGGAAAAACAGGCGGTCAGCTTTGGCGCTTCACAGCGCCTCACCAAGCTGTCGCTAACGCCCACCAACAATACGGCGTTTTATATCTATGACTGGCTAGTTGGCCTGAATGAGATGATTATCCAGAATGCAGGCTATTCCGCCGCACGAGAAGTCAGTGCTGAACAACGCGAACAGTTGGGCACGATTCTGGCGTTAATTAAGCCCGAAGAGAAATAATTTCCAGGCTATCGCTATTGATGTAGGAAACATGACGTGACGTTGTCACCATTATTCATGTCATGTTTCCTTTCTCTGCCACATCCGCCCTCCTATGTGTTTATCGCTCCCTTGTTATCCCTAAAATCTTATTTGACGAATGGTGGATTCAATCTATACCTAAGTCGATGACTTTCAATTAATAAGCGTTGATGTTCCCCTATCTGTTAGCCATTTCCACTGCGTGGGAGTGGATGACCTTAACAGGAGTGGTTATGACGATAAAGTGGGTAAACGACGCGTGCGATGCCATAGCCTTTGCAACACGGCATCGCACACTAACCGCGGTGGTTATCGGATTGCGCGTTTTAAAATGCGATTAGCGCTACTCAGGAAATCATCGGCGACTTTATTCACCTCACCATTGCCGTAGTCCAGTTTTTGCAGACTTGTGGTCCACAGCTGTACCAACTCCTGATTTTCCATAAACGGTGAAACGGGCACCTTAGATGCAGGTTGCTCCTCGGCGGCACGATAAGCATTTGCTAACAGGTTACTGGCGTTGATCACACCAATATCTTCCAGCAGTTTTTGTGCTTTCAGGTTAGCAGGTATCCCGTTTTGCAACCCAACCGCCTTCACGCCCTCTGGGTTGCTCAGCATAAAACTCATCAACATCGCCGCTTCCTTCGGATGTTTACTGTTCTTACTGATTGCAAACAGTGAAGACGGCTTGCTTGTGAGCCCGGAATCTTTAGCATCCGGCATCGTGATAAATGGCCCGGTTTCTAAGACAGTCTCTTTCGGCATATTGCTGGAATAGGTATAGATGGCTGAATCCCACAGATACATACCGGCTAATTCGCCGTTAATCCACGGACGAATTTCATAAACGTTAGTACGCCCGAACGAGGAAAAATAGCGCTGATCGGGTATCACATGGGAATCAACCAGCTTCTTATAAAAGCTGAAGAGTTCCCTGACCTGATCGCGGCTATAGGCGATGCTTTGCTTCTTCTCATCAATGAGATCAATACCGTATTTCTGTGCCATGTAGCTACGGCCAAGTGTGAGAATATCCAGCACATCGCTTGCCCCCTGGGCAACGCCGAGTGGATAATAGTTGTCACCCAGTTTTTGTTTAAACACCGGGCCTGCGGCAAACAGTTCATCCCAGGTTTTCGGGTAAGCGACACCCGCATTATCCCAAATGGTTTTGTTGTAAATCATGCTGCGGGACGTCATCGAAATCGGGAGACCTTGCAGCTTCCCTTTCACGTCTGACGTTTTCAGATAGTTAGGCGGAAAATCTCCCAGCCCTAAAATATCCTTCTGCTTATTCAAATCATAAAAGCCGTCGCCGTTGCGGGAAAACTGTGGCAACCAGTTCCAGTCAATACGCATAACATCTGGTTCTTGCCCCCCAGCCATCTGCGTTGATAGTCGGGAAAGATAACCATCCCAGCCAGCATACTCTGCTTTGACGGTAATCGTCGGGTTGGCTTTTTGAAACGCGTTAATCGCCGCTAGTGTGGCTTCGTGCCGTTGATTTCCCCCCCACCAAGAGATGCGAATCTCCGTGGCGTCAGCAGAGTGAGAGAAAGCAGCCCCAACGGGAAGAGCAGCACAGAGTAAGAGCAGGTGAGGTAATGTGTTCCGTGTTTTCGCCATAATAAAACCCTTATAATAGTATTTGGAGGTTTCCACCCTTCCCCTCGTTACAGGCAGACGGGTACTACGGATGCGGACGCGCTTACTGCCAAAATAGCAGGTACTTTGATTAATTCCCTCTTTTCAGGTTAACGGCCAGTTCGCTTATTTTCACTGGCAGTTCGGTGCGTAGCGATCGATTGGCGGCAATACCGGTTAAAATAGACATCGCCCCATCACGATAATCTGCTGCACGATGTAATGGATCAGGTTCCGGTATACCAAACAGATCGTTTAACATGACCTGATCGCCACCGCCGTGCCCACCCGATTTAAATTCAACTGGCACGACATAAGGCATGTCAAACATCGGATAGACCTTTATTTCACATTCATCCAGCGCACCTTCATCCTCTTTTTTTCCGCCTCCGTTTACATAAGATTTTTCTACCAGTTTCATTTCTAACCGGCCCTTGCTGCCATTAAACACCACATTCAACCCTTCCCAGGGTAAATAGGCGTTTAATGAGTACGTCATAATGGCTTTGTTCTTATAACGCACCATGACACCCAGCACATCTTCAATATTAATACCGTCATCGAACACGCTTTTATCGCGGTAATAACCATCTTCATGTTCGGCATCTAAATATAAAGCGGTCAATTGTTCGCTTTGATTCATATGCAGTGCAAACGGGTCATTCTCTGCTGCAACGCTATTATGTGAACGTGCATAGAATGCAGTAACACCACGCGCTTCGGCATTCGCCTTACCATAAAAACGCAAATCACCTTGCGCGTAGACCGTTTCTGGCTCGCTGTTCAGCCAGAAATTCACCAGGTCGAAATGGTGGGTGGATTTGTGCACCAACAGCCCGCCGCTATTGCGTTTGTCACGGTGCCAACGACGGAAGTAATCTGCCCCATGTTCGGTATTCAACAACCACTCAAAATGGACGGAATAGACGTCACCAATGACGCCTGCGGCAATTAATTCACGGACTTTGCTGTGATGAGGGGCATAGCGGTAATTAAAGGTCACGCGTAATTTACGGCCGGTGCGGTTAATCGCATCGATAATCGCCTGACATTTTTCTTCGTCGATCGTCATCGGTTTTTCGCTGATAACATCGCACCCTAATTCCATTGCCCGAATAATATAGTGATGGTGCGTCCGATCTATCGATGCCACAATAACAATATCTGGTGTGGTTTCTGCGATCATCTGCTCAAATTGGTCGGCATGATACGTTGCCACATTATCGTGCCCAAATTTATGGACAATCTGGTTGGCGTAATCCATCCGCGTCTGGTTGGTATCGCAAAATGCAACAAAGTGCCCTTGATCCTGATAATCTCTGGCGATCGATTCCAGGTAAAGCCCCGCTCGGCCACCGGTTCCCACTACAGCATATTTCTTTTTCATTCTGCGCATATCCTCCAAATAACGTAGATCACATAGCTATTCGTACATAAAACGCCTTCGCCATAAAAAATAGAACATACCCACATCGTTCACCTTCATGTTATTGCCATGCGATAGCGTTATCTGGCAGTAGCATAAAGATTGACATGCTCCATCTCTCATAAATACAAATTGAGCATTTACTATATTACCGTTTGATTTTATTGGTAATGTTAGATGCGATTTATCCCACAGACCTCACACTGAATGTATGATGTTTCTCTTAACGGTTCATGCACCAACGGGATTCCCTCTCAAACAGTGTTCCGTTCTTCTATTTTTGTCTGACTCAGAATGCACCGAGGCGACACAGGTTACGATCGTGATGGCCTTCTCTCTTTTCACCTCACGGCGTGACACCTCTCTCATTTTATTTTCAATCCATCTGGTGATGCAGGATAATCGACGTGCAACTAATGAGAGGTGCAAGAAAGCGACAAGCGCGTAAGGAATCACTATGCAGATTTTTTTCCAGGACATCATGGCAACGCCACTTGGGGAGTTATTGATTATTGCTGATGAAAATAATCATTTGCGAGCCGTTGAGTGGCGCGAATATGAAGACGATTTATTTCGCTCACTCAATCGCAGTTATCGAAATGATCCCTTTTCGTTACAGCCACGTCATAATCCCGGTGGTTTGACAGACAGCCTGCAACGCTATTTTGATGGCGAATTAACGATTATTGATACGCTGCCCGTCGCTTCCGTAGGAACCGAATTTCAACAGCAGGTTTGGCGGGAATTACGAAAAATCCCCTGCGGAGAAATTACCACGTATGGCGAGCTTGCCGCGCTACTAGGGCGCACTGGTGCAGCACGTGCGGTTGGTATGGCAAACGGCTCAAACCCTGTCAGCATCGTGGTTCCGTGTCATCGTGTTATCGGTGCTGGCGGGGCGATGACCGGCTACGCAGGGGGCGTACACCGTAAGCAGTGGTTGCTAAAGCACGAAGGTTATTTGGCTCGCCAAAATAGTTTACCATTATAATTATAACGCGTCCGACAGGTAAGAAATTCACGCCGAATTGCTTATCATCGTTACCGAACGATTAACCCATACGTTAACCGTTCGGTAACGCGATCGGCGAAAATATTATTGCCACGCAAAGTTTATATATCAGAATATTTTCAGCAAAATCGGAAATTTATAGTTAGTTCACTATTTATCAGTCTATTCCTGTGATTGCCGCTCTTATCACGGCCGATAAAAGCTGTTAAAATTGACCAATATCAATTATTGCCTGAGCAAAGCCTATGATCCCGGAAAAGCGAATTATCCGACGCATCCAGTCTGGCGGTTGTGCAATCCACTGTCAGGATTGCAGTATCAGTCAGCTATGCATCCCTTTCACCTTGAATGAACACGAGCTCGATCAACTCGACAACATCATTGAAAGGAAGAAGCCTATCCAGAAGGGGCAAGCGCTATTCAAAGCAGGTGATGAACTCAGATCGCTGTACGCGATTCGTTCCGGTACGATAAAGAGCTACACCATCACAGAGCAAGGCGATGAGCAAATTACCGGCTTTCATCTGGCAGGCGATTTAGTTGGTTTTGACGCGATTGGCACGGCTCAACACCCGAGTTTCGCTCAGGCGCTGGAAACCTCAATGGTCTGTGAAATCCCGTTCGAAACGCTGGACGATCTTTCCGGGAAAATGCCAAACCTCCGCCAACAGATGATGCGCTTGATGAGCGGCGAAATCCGTGGCGATCAGGACATGATTCTGCTGTTGTCGAAGAAGAATGCTGAAGAACGTCTGGCGGCGTTTGTTTACAACCTCTCCCGCCGTTTTGCCCAACGTGGTTTCTCGCCGCGTGAATTCCGCCTGACCATGACGCGCGGTGACATTGGTAACTATCTGGGGCTGACCGTTGAAACCATCAGCCGTCTGCTGGGGCGTTTCCAGAAGAGCGGTACGCTGGCAGTAAAAGGGAAATACATTACGATCGAGAATATCGATGCGCTTTCCGAATTAGCGGGATCTTCACGTAAATAATCTTTCCCGCCTAACTCGTTGACGCTGCCACTTTTTTTCTGTGGCAGCGTCAGTGTTTTTCCTCCTTCCCTGCCTCATCCGTGATATTTCCTATTTTGTTATTCTGCGGCTCATCTCTGTTGTTCAAAACGATTCCATTGCGGTACTCTTAATTTACGGGCTGTGGAGTAACAGCTGTTTGGAGGAGCTATGGCAAAGTATCAGAATTTACTGGTAGCTATTGACCCAAATCAGGATGACCAACCAGCGCTGCGTCGGGCGGTTTATCTGGTTCAGCGACTTGGCGGCCATATTAAGGCATTTCTGCCGATTTATGATTTCTCTTATGAAATGACAACCCTACTTTCCCCCGATGAAAGGGTGGAGATGCGTCAAGGTGTTATTCAGCAACGGACCGAGTGGATTGAGGAGCAGTGTAAACACTATCTTGAGGCTGGCGTTTCGATTGAGATCAAAGTGGTCTGGCACAATAAGCCCTTTGAAGCCATCATTCGGGAAGTGATTTCCGGGCAACATGACCTGTTGTTGAAAATGGCCCATCAGCACGATCGGCTGGAAGCCGTTATCTTTACGCCAACAGACTGGCAGTTGCTGCGAAAATGTCCTTGCCCCGTGTGGATGGTAAAAGATCAGCCTTGGCCAGTCGAAGGCCGTGCGTTGGTTGCCGTCAATCTGGCCAGTGAAGACCCGTATCACGATCCGCTCAATATCAAACTGGTATCAGAAACGCTGGAACTGGCGCAGCAGGTTGACCAAACCGAGGTTCACTTGGTTGGTGCTTACCCGGTTACCCCCATCAATATCGCCATTGAATTGCCTGATTTCGATCCCAGCGTCTACAACGATGCGATTCGAGGGCAGCATTTGATTGCCATGAAATCGCTACGGCAGAAGTTCAGCCTGGATGAACGCGTGACGCACGTAGAAAAAGGGCTGCCAGAAGAAGTGATTCCCGATCTGGCGGAGCATTTGCAGGCGGGTGTCGTGGTCTTGGGGTCGTTGGGCAGAACCGGCCTTTCCGCTGCTTTTATCGGCAACACCGTCGAACATGTGATTGATCACCTGAAATGCGACCTGCTGGCGATCAAGCCCGATGATTTCGTTTCGCCGATTACGCAGGAAGATAGCGAAAACAGCTGATCGCTCATGGCATCACTTTCAACATCAGATAACGCCAGCCTTTGTGCTGGCATTATTTTTAGCAATATCATAGCGATAAGCAGCGATATAAAAAAGGGGCGATATTCGCCCCTTCCGTTTTCTACGCCTTACCACGCTTACAGCGCTTTCAGAATTGCCTCAACGCTGTCCTTGGCATCGCCAAACAGCATCTGCGTGTTCTCTTTAAAGAACAGTGGGTTCTGTACGCCAGCGTAGCCGGTATTCATGGAACGCTTGAACACGATAACATTTTGCGCTTTCCACACTTCCAGCACTGGCATACCCGCAATTGGGCTATGTGGATCTTCTTGTGCCGCTGGGTTAACCGTATCGTTCGCACCAATGACCAGCACGGTGTCGGTATCGGTGAAATCATCATTAATTTCATCCATTTCCAACACAATGTCGTAAGGCACTTTCGCTTCAGCCAACAGCACGTTCATATGTCCAGGTAAACGCCCTGCAACCGGGTGAATACCAAAGCGGACATTGATGCCACGTGCGCGCAGTTTTGCAGTGATGTCATGCACGGGGTATTGCGCCTGTGCGACAGCCATACCGTATCCCGGTGTGATGATGACCGAGGTTGAATTTTTGAGCAAATCAGCAACATCTTCCGCTGAAGCCTCACGATACTCGCCTACCTCTTCGCTTTCGCTGGAGGAAACACCGTCCGTACCAAAACCACCGGCAATCACGCTGATAAAGGAACGGTTCATCGCTTTACACATGATGTAAGACAGAATCGCACCAGAAGAACCCACCAACGCACCAGTCACGATCAGCAAGTCATTGCTCAGCATGAAACCTGCCGCTGCGGCCGCCCAACCGGAGTAGGAGTTCAGCATGGAAACGACAACCGGCATGTCCGCACCACCAATCGATGCAACCAAGTGCCAGCCAAACACCAGTGCAATCGCCGTCATCAGAATCAGCGCCAGTACCTGCAACGCCACGCTGCCGGTATTGACGAAAACCAACAGCAGCAGGAAGGATACAACCAGCGCCGCCAGATTCATTTTATGGCGATGAGGCAGCATCAATGGCTTGGAAGAAATATTGCCACGCAGTTTACCGAACGCGATAACCGAGCCCGTGAAGGTCACGGCACCGATGAAGATACCCAAAAAGACTTCCGTCAAATGGATATTCACCATCACCGGATCGGTAATTTCACCGTGATCGAGGAAGCTATTAAAGCCAACCAGCACCGCGGCCAACCCCACAAAGCTGTGAAGAATCGCGACCAGTTCTGGCATTTCGGTCATTTCAACCTTACGCGCCAGATAAATACCGATTGACCCACCGATCGCCATTGCCACGATGATCCAACCCACGTTACCAGAGTCAGGCCCCAGAATCGTCGCGATCAGCGCAAGCGCCATCCCGCTGATCCCAAAGATGTTCCCTTGCTGCGACGTTTCGTGCTTGGACAATCCAGCCAAACTGAAAATAAAGAGAATTGCGGCAACAATGTATGCAGCAGTTACTAATCCACCAGACATGTGTTACCCCTTAGTTTTTACGGAACATTTTCAGCATGCGCTGAGTCACGGTGAAACCACCGAAAATATTGATGCTGGCAATCAATACGGCAATGAATGAGAAGAATGACACCCACCCGCCGTGACCGATTTGCAACAATGCTCCGACAACGATAATGCCTGATATCGCGTTAGTGACTGACATCAATGGCGTGTGCAATGCGTGGCTGACATTCCAGACCACGTAATAGCCCACCACGCAGGACAGCGCAAAAACGGTAAAGTGAGACAAGAATTCTTTTGGCGCCACATCGGCCAACCAACCAAACAGCAGGATGGCGATCACGAGGAACGCGTATTTCTTCCACGGCGAGGTCGATTTGGCTTCAGCCTTCACAGGTGCAGCGGCCGGTTTTGCCTGCTGTGGCTGCGCTGAAACCTGAATTGGCGGCGCTGGCCAGGTAATTTCACCTTCTTTAATAACGGTCACACCGCGAATTACGGTGTCGTCAAAATCGACATCGATTTCACCGTTTTTCTCTTTGCAGAGTAATTTCAGCAGGTTAACCAGATTGGTGCCGTAAAGCTGTGAGGATTGTGTCGGCAGACGGCTGGGTAAATCGGTATAACCGATAATTTTGACGCCGTTTTCTGTCACGGTAACGCGGTCAGCAACGGTTAATTCGCAGTTTCCGCCCGTTTGCGCGGCTAAATCGACGATCACACTGCCGGGCTTCATGCTCAGCACCATCTCTTTGGTGATCAAGCGTGGCGCCGGTTTCCCGGGGATCAGTGCGGTAGTGACGATAATGTCGACTTCTTTCGCCTGTGCAGCAAACAGTTCCATTTCGGCTTTGATAAAGGCTTCAGACATGACTTTAGCATAGCCATCACCGCTGCCCGCTTCTTCTTCAAAGTCGAGTTCGAGGAACTCGGCACCCATGCTCTTAACCTGTTCTTTTACTTCAGGCCGGGTGTCAAAAGCACGAACGATAGCACCCAGGCTACCTGCTGCGCCGATCGCGGCCAAACCGGCCACACCTGCACCGATAATCATGACCTTGGCAGGCGGAACTTTACCCGCAGCGGTAATCTGTCCAGTAAAGAAACGGCCAAATTCGTGGGCAGCTTCAACAATGGCGCGATAGCCCGCAATGTTGGCCATCGAACTGAGTGCATCCAGTGACTGCGCGCGCGAAATACGCGGCACAGAATCCATTGCCATCACCGTCACTTGACGGGCAGCCAGTTTTTCCAGCAGTGCCGGGTTTTGCGCCGGCCAAATGAAACTGACAACTGAACTGCCCGCACGGGTCAGTTCGATTTCATCATCCTGGGGTGCATTCACCTTCAGGACAATATCGGATTGCCAGACTTCTGAACTGTCAACAATCGACGCACCGGCTTCTTCGTATGCCGCATCGTCAAAACTTGCCAGTTTTCCTGCCTCACGTTCTATCGAGACCGTAAAACCCAGTTTCAGCAGCTGTTCAACCGTTTTCGGCGTAGCTGCTACACGGGCTTCATTGGCCAACCGCTCTCTTGGTACACCAATACGCATGCTGATACCCTTTTCGCTTATTTTTAACGAAGGTTATTATTCTCACCCTACTCTGTTATACGAATTCGCTGAGACCTGCTGCACCCTGTATCCCCGCATTCACGCGGCAGGAAGAGGGTCTACTCATCTTCTGCCACACGCTTTTTTGGGGCGTCTCACTGTAGGCGAATTCATTTATAACGTACTGAAAATGTGATCGATGATCCATAAATAAAATGAATTTCACAGAAAAGCCGAGTTATCACAGGTTCTGCCAGCCTTTCTTGGTCGAAAATCATGCTCTTCTCTGCCTTTTGTAGCATTATTATAGAAGTATTTTTCTGTGCTGTTTCACAAAAACGATGTGTTACAAGGTTGTTAATGTGATAAATCACATAAATATCCCTTATGATGGTAAAACAATCATTAACCGTTATTATTAGCACTTTTCTTGTTCTTAACCGAAGCGTCACGGCTTTTCCGCCCCATTGAAAATGCTAAAGCACAAGAATTTATTCCGTGCGATAATCAGCCTCATTCCGTTACAGGTTGATTGCTATACCTTAAATAATTCGAATGCAGGAAGGCGAAAGGATTTTTTATGAAGCTGAAGACTACTGTTATTGCATCCACATTATTGTTATCACTCTCTGCATTTTCAGCGCAGGCGGCACAGGAACTAACACCTGAGCAGGCAGAATCCCTGCAACCCTTTGAGCGGATTACGTTTAAAGGACGTTTTAACGCAATCGGTGAAGCGGTAGCCGCAGCATCAAAACGCGCGGACAAGGCGGGCGCGGCGTCGTTTTATGTGCAATCCATGACGGATGCTAATTCAAACGATTCCTGGAATGTTACTGTCGATCTGTATCGTAAAGATGCAGCCAAAGCGAAACAAGATGTGCAATATCGCACCATCTACGGCGTGAAAGAACTGCCAAAAGATGCGGCTTATGTGCTGGAGCCTTATGATACGGTAACGGTGAGCGGTTTATTCAGCACTCAACCCGATCTGATCGAGGCGATAGCCAAAGCGGCAAAAGAGAAAAATGCCGATTCGTTTTACATCGTACGTCAGATTGATGTGAACTCGAATAGCGCTAACCAAAGAGCTACGGCATTTATTTATAAAGCCGATGCACCAAAACGCCAGCTTCAGAAACCTGATGCGATCCCTGCCGATTCTGACGCGGGTCGTGCAGCGCTGGCTGCCGGTGGTGCAGAAGCCGCTAAGGTAGAAATTCCAGGGGTAGCTTACTCCGATAGCCCCAGCCGCAGTGTGGGTAACTTCTTTGAAACGCAGTCATCGAAAGGTGGGCGTTACACGGTAACGTTGTCTGATGGCACGCAAATTCAGGAACTTAACAATGCTACGGCGGCACAGATGGTGCCTTTCGACTCTATTCAGTTCCGCGGTAACTATACCAACATGACCCAAATTTCCGAAGCCGTTGCTAAACGCGCAGGCGAAAAAGGCGCTAAGTACTACCACATCACCAGGCAGTGGGAAGGTAAAGGTAACAATCTTACGATTAGCGCCGATCTCTATAAATAACGGACGCCGTGTAGCCACTAAACCTTATAAAAAACCCGCGATATCGCGGGTTTTTGCTATCAGTAATCAATACGACAGATTACTTGCTGGTATCCAGTTCTGGGAAATTTTTCACCAGATCGTCAATCGCTTTGATCTGTTGTAGGAACGGTTCTAGTTTATCCAGCGGCAGCGCGGATGGACCATCACACTTCGCATTAGCAGGATCGGGGTGAGCTTCAATAAACAGCCCCGCCAAACCTACTGCCATCCCAGCACGCGCCAGTTCAGTCACCTGCCCACGGCGACCACCGGATGCTGCACCAAACGGGTCACGGCACTGTAACGCATGCGTAACGTCAAAAATGACCGGCGCACCATGAGAAGCCTGTTTCATGACATTGAAGCCCAGCATATCGACAACCAGATTGTCGTAACCGAAGTTGCTACCACGATCGCACAGAATTACCTGATCGTTACCGCCTTCGATGAATTTATCGACGATATTACCCATTTGACCCGGGCTGACGAACTGCGGTTTTTTCACATTGATCACTGCGCCGGTTTTTGCCATCGCTTCTACCAGATCGGTTTGGCGTGCTAAAAACGCAGGTAACTGGATCACATCAACCACATCAGCAACAGGCTGCGCCTGATGCGATTCATGCACGTCAGTAATAATTTTTACACCAAAGGTCTGCTTCAGTTCCTGGAAGATCTTCATTCCTTCTTCCAGACCAGGACCACGGTAAGAGTGAATTGAGGAGCGGTTAGCCTTATCGAATGACGCCTTGAACACGTAAGGAATACCCAACTTCTGCGTGACCGTGACGTAATGTTCACAAATGCGCATCGCCAGATCGCGTGATTCAAGAACATTCATGCCGCCAAACAGCACAAAAGGCAGATCGTTGGCAACGGGGATATCCCCTATCTTGACCACTTTATTCGTCATACTTTTACCTTCATGTCGGGAAATAAATTAACGCTGCATTACTGCAAAACGGTTTCTTAATGTAAGACTGTTTTTTTAATGCAAGACAATCTGTTTCTGCTCTATCGAGTGAATCTGTACTTTTATCATTTCACTCACCGGATCTTCCGGGCACTGTTCAACGAAATAGTTAAGGTCGGACAGCGCAATGTGGTCGCAATCCAACTGCGCATAAATCAGACCGCGATCGCGAATCTCATACGGATCATCTGGGTCAAATTGCAACACCGCTTCGCTGGCTCGCAACGCCAATTCCATCTGTTTTTCTTCCATCAGCGCAACTTTCAACGTATCGAGCATTTTACGCACGATCATGACATTTTCCGCTTCATCCAGATCTTCATCCAGCAAACGGGTTGACGGGCCGATGTTACCTTTCAGCCACACTTCCAGCACATGCTCACTCAGCGTATCGCCATTGAGCGGGTTGATCAGCCACATCTCTTCGTCGAGCCAGTCGGCACGTAAAATCAGCTGAGTCGGGAAAATCACTGGCATCAACGGCAGGCCGAGTTCGTTTGCGATATGCAGGAAGATGATGCCAAGTGACACGGGCATACCCTGACGAGATTCCAGCACCTGATCCAGCCATAGCGCATCAGACAGGCGATAAACGCCGCCAGCGCCGCCAAATCCCCACGTGTGATAAAACAGCTCAATCAGTTTTTCAAGCTGAAGATCTTGCTCAAGGTCGTCAGGAATAACCGCCCGGGCGTTCTCAACCAGCTGTTGCAGATTTTGCCGCACATCCTGAGCGGGAAAGTCGCGGCGAATCGCCTGTGAAACCAACACGACACCATCACTTAGCAGTGACTGGTTGAATTCAAAATCAGCAATAGCACTCATAATTATTCCATCAGCAACGGTGACTGAGTCAGTGCCAGCAGCACGACCACACCAAAGCATATTAAAGCAGATACAAACGCCAGCCAGCGAACACTCTGGCTACGGGGGCGTTTCCCCAAGGCGATAGCGCCAAGAAGGATATAAATGATAACGCCAAACAGTTTTTCCGTCAGCCAGCTTTGCTCAGGCGTAAACGGATAGGTGTGGCTCTGAATGATTAAACCAATACCGCTGATCAATAACAAGGTATCGTTAATATGCGGCAGAATTTTAACCCAGCGCTGTTGCAGCAGGGACGATTGCCGACACAGCCAGAAAAAACGGACGACAAACAGAGAAATGCTGATGCCAACCGTTGCCAGATGCAGATATATCGTGGCTGGGTAAAGAGTTATCACGTCCATTGCTCCTAATAATTGATGGTATCCAACCAGCGCCCTAACGACACGCGATCATTGCCACCATAATCCTGACAAGTTTCTATTTGTGTAAATCCTCGCGCCTGCAATAGCTGGCGCACCGCGTCACCCTGCTGCCAGCCATGTTCCAACAGCAGCCAGCCACCAACGTCTAAATAGTGTGGCGCGGATTCAATAATGGTGTGTAAATCTGCCAACCCGTTGTCAGCAGCAATCAGTGCGCTGGCAGGTTCAAAGCGAACATCTCCCAGTGAGAGATGCACATCATCGGCATCGATATACGGTGGATTACTGACGATAAGTGCAAAACGCATGTGATCGAGCGGTGAATACCAGCTTCCAGATAAGAAATGGGCATTGTCGAGCCCCAATTGCTGCGCGTTTTTTGTCGCTAACGCAACGGCATCGGGTTGAACATCAACGCCAGTCACCCGGCAATCACGCCGTTCACTCGCCAGCGCCAGCGCGATCGCACCGGTTCCGGTGCCTAAATCCAGCACATCACACGGCGTTTGAGGCAGGCGTAACAACGCTTGTTCGACTAGGCATTCGGTATCAGGGCGAGGAATCAGCGTGGCAGGCGAGACGGCCAGCGGCAACGACCAAAATTCTCGCACGCCGATCAAATAGGCGATCGGTTCACCCTGTTCACGGCGCGCCAGCAGTTCAGTTAACTGCTGCTGTTCAGCGGCGCTTAGCGTAGTTTCACCAAACGCCAACACGAATGTACGAGACTTGCCAGTTACAAAACCCAGCAGAATTTCCGCATCTCGCTTCGGGCTTTCTCCCGCTGCGAGTTGCGCCGTCGCAGAGACTAACCAATCCTGATACGTCATTATTCCTGCTCGGACAACGCAGCAAGCTGATCGGCTTGATATTCCTGCACGACCGGTTGAATCAACGTATCCAGTTTCCCTTCCATCACTTCATCCAAACGGTAAAGCGTCAGGTTAATACGGTGATCGGTCACCCTTCCCTGCGGGAAGTTGTAAGTACGGATACGGTCGGAACGGTCGCCGCTGCCGAGCAGGTTACGGCGCGTTGACGCTTCTTCCAACTGCCGTTTTTGCACTTCAGCTGCACGGATACGCGCACCCAACACCGACAGCGCTTTAGCTTTGTTTTTGTGCTGTGAACGCTCGTCCTGACACTCCACGACAATACCGGTTGGCAAGTGGATAATACGGATGGCGGAATCGGTGGTGTTAACGTGCTGACCGCCTGCGCCAGAGGAGCGGAAAGTATCGATGCGTAAATCAGCAGGGTTGATATCTGGCATCTCCGCTTCCGGCACTTCCGCCATGACGGCGACGGTACAAGCTGACGTATGAATACGCCCCTGAGATTCAGTAGCAGGAACGCGCTGCACGCGATGGCCGCCAGATTCAAACTTAAGCTGGCCGTACACACCGTCACCAGCGATTTTGGCAATGACTTCTTTATAGCCGCCATGTTCACCCTCGCTGGCGCTCACCACCTCAACGCGCCAGCGGCGTGACTCGGCATAACGGCTGTACATACGGAACAGGTCGCCTGCAAAGATCGCGGCTTCATCACCACCGGTTCCCGCGCGCACTTCAAGAAAACAGCCACGTTCATCGTCAGGATCTTTCGGCAACAATAGGACTTGAAGCTGCTGCTCCAGAGCTTCAATCGTCGCTTTACCCTCTTTCAGTTCTTCCTGCGCCATATCGCGCATTTCGGGATCGTCCAACATCATTTCTGCGGTCTGCTGATCCTCTTGCGCCTGCTGCCATTGCTGGAAACAGCGGGTAATGTCCGTAAGCTGCGCATATTCTCGCGACAACGCGCGAAAGCGATCCATATCAGCGATGACGCTGGGCTCACCGAGTAACGCCTGGACTTCTTCATGGCGTTCTTGTAACGCTTCCAGTTTAGCTACAATAGAAGGCTTCATGCGGGCGGTTAAATCCTGTAATAGAGATGAATGCTAGTCCAGCCCAAGGCTGTCACGTAAAATTTGTAATCGGTTTTGGTCGCCGTCACGAGCGGCTTGCTGAAGGGATTTGGTCGGCGCGTGAATCAGACGGTTGGTTAAACGGTGTGTCAATTCTTGAATCACCGCTTCAACGTCATTGCCTTGTTGGATGGCAGCCAACGCCTTAGCAGTCATTTCCGCACGCAGCTCGTCGGCTTGAGCGCGATAATCGCGGATCGTTTCCACCGCTGACTGCGCACGCAGCCACGCCATGAAATCGGCACTTTCTTGCTGCACGATGGATTCAGCCTGTACCGCCGCCGCCTTGCGCTGCGCGAGATTATTCTGAATGATCGCGTGCAGATCGTCCACGCTGTAGAGATAAACGTTCGGCAGTTTGCCGACTTCCGGCTCAATATCACGTGGAACCGCAATATCCACCATCAGCATTGGCTGATTCCGTCTCGCTTTCAGCGTCCGTTCCATCATTCCTTTTCCGATAATCGGCAACGTACTTGCCGTTGAGCTGATCACGATATCGGCATGAACGAGTTGTTCATCCAATTCTGCCAGCGTGATGACCTCAGCCCCCACTTCCGTTGCCAGCGCTTGTGCGCGTTCCCGGGTGCGGTTCGCAATCACCATCTTTTGTACGTTGTGCTCACGAAGATAACGAGCAACCAGCTCAATGGTTTCTCCCGCCCCCACCAACAGCACCGTGACATCCGCCAGTGACTCAAAAATCTGCCGCGCGAGCGTACACGCAGCAAATGCGACCGACACCGCACTGGCGCCAATATCCGTTTCCGTTCGAACGCGCTTGGCGACGGTAAAGGATTTCTGGAATAGCCGCTCCAGTTCGCTGGACAGAGAATGCCCGCGCTGTGATTCGGCAAACGCCTTCTTCACCTGCCCTAAAATCTGCGGCTCGCCTAACACCAGAGAATCCAGACCGCTGGCAACGCGCATGAGATGGCTCACTGCCGCGTTACCCTGATGCCAGTACAGGCTGTCGTTAACCTCTTCCGGACGCAATTGATGATACTCACACAGCCAGCGAATCAATTGCTCACGCTGGTTTTCCTGTTCGTCAACGCTAAGATAGAGTTCCGTGCGATTGCAGGTAGACAACACAACGCCGCCCTGCACCAGCGGTTGCTGTAACAGACTGTCGAGAGCCACGCCGAGTTTATCTGATGAGAACACAACGCGTTCACGCAGAGAAACGGGGGCGGTTTTGTGATTAATACCAAGCGCAAGCAGGGTCATTAGGCTGTTTCTGAGTAATACCGGTCTTAGTATGGATTTCGTTTGAGTCGCATTCTACTTGATGCAGGGGTGCAAGAAAAGCGACAGCACGTGATACACCTCGTCCGAGGTAGTCACTTTTTGACAAAGAACAATAAACGCCATTAATCAATAACAATCATTGACGCTGAGAGGTAAGCCCGTTAGCGTGACGTATTTCACGAACTGCGTTCATTTACAGGATACGACCGACATGCCAATCCAAACTGTCCGATGCCTGCGTTTACTGCCTTTAGCCAGCGTATTGCTCGCCGCCTGTAGCGTTAATCAACCCACTCAAACGGGTACAAGTCCAACGTCGCCAGAGTGGCAACAGCATCAGCAAAAAGTACAGCAACTCAGCCAATATCAGACTCGCGGCGCTTTTGCCTATATCTCCGATAGCAAAAGAGTATCGGCTAATTTTTTCTGGCAGGACACACCGCCACAGCGTTATCGACTGCTGCTGACCAATCCACTCGGTAGCACTGAATTAGAACTACGAGCCCAACCCGACAATGTGCAAATCACTGACAATCAAGGCAAGCGCTACGTGGGTAAAGATGCCGAATACATGATCCAGCAACTGACTGGTATGGCAATCCCACTGAATAATCTGCGCCAATGGATTCTCGGCATCCCCGGTGATGCGGCCGAATTCACACTGGATGAACGTTATCTGCTGAAAACCATCACCTATCGGCAGGGTAATCAAAACTGGAACGTCAGCTATCAGAGCTACAACACCGAGTTAACCCCCCCGCTCCCGACCAGCCTGGAACTCGTCCAGGGGGAACAGCGTATTAAGCTGAAAATGAATAACTGGATGGTTAAATAAGCGATGCAACCGACGGTTATTGATACATGGCCTGCCCCCGCCAAATTGAACCTGTTTCTTTATATTACGGGTCAGCGCAAGGATGGGTATCACCTATTGCAAACGCTATTTCAGTTTCTGGATTACGGTGACACGCTGACGATTCGGCCGCGTGATGACGATCGGATTAACCTGCTTACACCCGTTGATGGTGTAGATAACGAGCAAAACCTCATCGTGCGTGCAGCACGCTTATTACAGCAACACTGCGAACGCCATCATATTCACCCTATCCCGTTCGGCGCAGACATCAGTATCAATAAATGCCTGCCAATGGGCGGCGGGCTGGGTGGAGGTTCATCCAATGCTGCCACTGTTTTGGTCGCTCTCAACCACCTGTGGCAAAGCGGGCTGAACGTTGATACGTTGGCCGAACTGGGTCTGCAATTAGGTGCAGATGTTCCCGTCTTTGTTCGTGGGCATGCCGCCTTTGCCGAGGGTATTGGTGAACAGTTAACACCCGCGAATCCGCCAGAAAAATGGTATCTGGTCGCCCACCCTGGCGTAAGTATCGCCACACCGTTAATTTTCGGCGACCCTGAGCTGACGCGAAATTCGCCAATTCGTGATTTAGACACTTTATTAAACCAGACCTTCGTCAATGATTGTGAAGCTATCGCAAGAAAACGTTTTCGTGAGGTTGAACAGCTACTTTCATGGCTGCTAGAATATGCCCCGGCGCGCCTGACTGGAACGGGGGCTTGTGTGTTTGCAGAGTTTGACACCGAGTTCGCAGCCCGTCAGGTGCTTGACCAGGCCCCGGAATGGTTAAACGGTTTCGTCGCAAGAGGTGTTAATATCTCTCCGCTACAACGTACGCTTTCTGGGCAACGTTAGGTTTTGCCACACACCGGCTGCCACGCGGCCAGTCTGTAGCAAACTTAATTCATACACCCGTATGCATATTGTACCTGTTGTTTTTCCTTGCTTGGCAGGTGCAATATTTCTCTGGACGCAAGCCTGAGGTTCTTCTCGTGCCTGATATGAAGCTTTTTGCTGGTAACGCCATCCCGGAACTAGCACAACGTATTGCCAACCGTTTGTACACTAGCCTTGGCGACGCCGCTGTCGGTCGTTTTAGCGATGGCGAAGTCAGCGTGCAAATCAATGAAAATGTACGCGGTGGTGATATTTTCATCATCCAGTCCACCTGTGCACCCACCAATGACAATCTGATGGAACTGGTTGTGATGGTCGATGCTCTGCGTCGCGCTTCCGCGGGACGTATTACCGCCGTTATCCCCTACTTCGGCTATGCCCGCCAGGATCGTCGTGTGCGTTCCGCACGTGTGCCAATCACCGCGAAAGTTGTTGCTGACTTCCTATCCAGCGTCGGTGTTGACCGCGTTCTGACCGTTGATCTGCATGCTGAGCAGATTCAAGGGTTCTTCGATGTGCCAGTAGACAACGTATTCGGTAGCCCGATCCTGCTAGAAGATATGCTGCAACAGAATCTGGAAAACCCAATCGTGGTTTCTCCTGACATCGGTGGCGTTGTACGTGCCCGTGCAATCGCTAAGCTGCTGAACGATACCGACATGGCGATTATCGACAAACGCCGTCCACGTGCCAACGTTTCTCAGGTGATGCACATCATCGGGGATGTCGCAGGTCGTGACTGTGTGCTGGTTGACGATATGATCGACACGGGTGGCACGCTGTGCAAAGCGGCGGAAGCACTGAAAGAACGTGGGGCTAAACGTGTATTCGCGTATGCCACACACCCAATTTTCTCAGGCAATGCTTACGAGAACATCAAAAACTCTGTCATTGATGAAGTGATTGTCTGCGATACCATTCCGCTAGCGGAAAACATCCGCGCACTGCCGAATGTTCGTACATTGACGCTGTCTGGTATGTTGGCCGAAGCGATTCGTCGTATCAGCAACGAAGAATCCATTTCTGCGATGTTTGAACATTAATCACTGCTGATCGGGTAACCGATCGCAGAAGATGATGATGAAGCCACCTGTAACAGGGTGGCTTTCTTATAAAATCGAGTAGGAGGCGAGATTACTCCCGCCGTCCTCTCACACCACCGTACGTGCGGTTCCGCATACGGCGGTTCATGTTAACTCTGGAACTGCCGTTGCTGCTCCACTAGTGATATCAAGCCGAGTCGTCTGAACTGCGCCGTCTTTATCGCATCATTCATGTGACTCGACCCCGCGTTCCACCACGCTCCTCGCTGGTTACTCGCCGACCTCCACGCTCGCTTTTCACACAAGCCCGCTCGCATTAGCATTCGGGCTCGCGTATACGTTCGTTTCCATTGCCGCCACAGTAGACTGCGCAGTTTACGCCTGACCCAGCCGTCAATCTTCTCCAGAACTCCTTTTACTTCCGTGTATCTGAAGTAGCTCATCCAGCCTCGCAGTATCGGTGTGAGTTCATTGATTACGCCTTTCACTGATTTCGTCGCGTGCCCTGTCGTCAGGCTACGGATCTTCTCCTTCAGCCTCTCGACACTGCTCCCTGCGATCTTCAGTCGGGTCTGTTTGTGCCGTGTCACGCTGTATCCCAGGAACTTACGCTCCCACGGTCGCGCCACCGCACTCTTCTGCTCATTGACCTTTAGCTTCAGTATGTCTCTCAGGTACACCCTGATTGCCCTAAAGATATGCTCGCCTGCTTTGCGACTGCTCACGTAAATGTTGCAGTCATCCGCATAGCGACAGAAGCTGTGACCTCGACGCTCCAGTTCTTTATCCAGTTCATCCAGCAGAATGTTCGACAGTAGCGGCGACAACGGTCCGCCCTGCGGCATTCCCTTACCTCGCTTCTCTGTCTCGCACCCGTTCGTCATTTCCGCTTCAAGGTAGCGACGTATCAGTTTCAACAGCCGTTTATCCCTGACATGCCTCGCCAGACGTGACATCAAAATGTCATGATCCACCCGGTCAAAGAACTTTTCCAGATCCAGATCGACCACCCAGCGTTTCCCGCTTTGTATGTAGCGCTGTGCCTGTTGCACTGCCTGCCACGCATTGCGGTTACTTCTGAACCCGTAACTCGATTCGCAGAAGTGCGGCTCCACGACCGGACTGAGTTGTTGTGCTATCGCCTGCTGGATAAGCCTGTCCACTACCGTCGGGATACCCAGGGTTCTCACGCCGCCGTCCGGCTTTGGGATAT
This sequence comes from Pectobacterium araliae, assembly GCF_037076465.1. Taxonomy (NCBI): domain Bacteria; kingdom Pseudomonadati; phylum Pseudomonadota; class Gammaproteobacteria; order Enterobacterales; family Pectobacteriaceae; genus Pectobacterium; species Pectobacterium araliae. Next base: position 2,343,433 of record NZ_AP028908.1, read on the forward strand.
CCACTCTGCGTATCGCCTGCGGCTGGTAGGCGCCCGTAATCAATGCCTGCCTGATACTCGCCCAGTTCTGTTTCAGCCACGGCTTCAACTCCGTCACTTTCAGGTTATCTACCCCTGCCGCGCCGTTGTTTTCCACCACGCGCTGATAGGCCAGCATCAGGTTCTCTCTCGTTATCACCGTTTCCATCGTCAACGGCATTTCCGCTTTCGTTTGCCCACCGACCGCCGTGGGGATTTCAGCACCCTCATGCAGCACTGACGGATACTGTCCGTCTCCTCTGCCGCTGGCCGCAGTGCTCTGCGCTTGTGCCTCATTAATTCCCATCGAGTATCGGTGTCCTAATCACGGTTAATCATGTTCAGCCCTTCATGCTGCCAGTTATGCAGCACTACTACGGCTTCGGCTGACTGCTGCACGTTCATCCCGTCGCCTCTCGACGCTCGGTAGCCCTGAAGCAAACGTGCAGCCCTCCCGGGGTAATTCGCGCGACCTTCCTGCTTATGCCTGTCAGCTTTACGTCACAGCGTTCTGTGCAAGTATTGGGCTTTGATGATATTTGCCACCTTACCCCGCTGTGCCGCCTAAACTGCTTCCTGTTCGTCAGGCCAGCATTTTGCCTTCAGCTTCCTTCAGATCCCACCTCGCGGTGGGCACCCTTGCCGTTCGGCTAACACTTCCCCTTGCCGGGTGTGTAGAGGACTTTCACCGCCAAGTCGCCCCTTGACCACTACAGTCAACGGACAGCGCCCGTCAAGGCGCTACGCGCCATGCCCGGCGCACAAACAAAAAACCGCCATAGCGAGGCTACAGCGGCTCTATTGTTCAATGTACATTAACGCCCATGACTTCATTAACGGCTATGGGTGATGCTGACGGCGGCAGCGCTTATCAAAGTGCTTAACCCACCAATAACGGTCTGAAACTTCTTCGCGCCCGCTAATACGCGCGCCGACCAACCAAAATATTGCGCCAGAAAAGATACCGACCAGGTCAATGTAAGTCATATATTCAGGGACATTCAGCTTAGGAAACTGACTGGCGATGGAGAAACCAATACTACCAATCATCAGAACCATACCCAGCCCCATCAACACATTACCCAATACTGCCACGTTCTTGCGTTTCATCTGCCACCTCCAGATTAATTCTGTGGATGAATCGGAGTGCCATTACAGGTTACTTCTTTATATTGGTGTAATTATAGACAATAACGCGGTTATATGATTGCGGGAGAGATCACAGATAAAAGGAATAATTAATATTTTTTTACGTTTAAACAAATAAATAGACAAAAATACGAATAATCACCCCATCCAACCCAATAAATAACATTGCATTTACATTCCAACACCGATATTTGGCTATCAACCACACGGTGTGTAAACTAGCGCTTTCGTTTATCACGCTACCCTGCGTAAGCTTAAGCACGTAATCTGGAATATACCGTGAGCAGCATTAAATTAATTGTCGGCCTGGAGAATCCCGGCGCTGAATACGCCGCCACACGCCATAATGCGGGCGCTTGGTTTGTCGATCGTCTGGCAGAGTCTTATCGTCAGTCGCTAAAAGAAGAAAGCAAATTTTTCGGTTACACCGCCCGTCTGAATCTGGCAGGGCAAGATGTACGTCTGCTGGTTCCTACTACATTCATGAACCTGAGTGGAAAAGCTGTCGCGGCAATGGCCACCTTCTACCGCATTCAGCCTGATGAAATCCTGGTTGCACACGATGAACTGGATTTATTACCGGGGATTGCCAAACTTAAACTAGGCGGTGGGCACGGTGGTCACAACGGACTGAAAGATATCATCAGTAAATTAGGTAATAACCCTAATTTCCATCGTTTACGCATTGGTATCGGTCATCCGGGTGATAAAAGTAAAGTGACCGGTTTTGTATTGGGTAAGCCGCCGATGAGCGAGCAGACACTGATCGACAGTGCCATTGACGAGGCTGTGCGCTGCACAGAAATCCTGATGAAAGAAGACATGATAAAAGCGATGAACCGCCTGCATGCCTTCAAAGCGGCATAATCTGGTCATAATGCGGATGGCAGATCGAGATAAATCGCCATTCCGTGTATAATCGGCCGAAATATTTCCATTCTGACAGGCAAGAGATAGTAATTGCCTGATTAATAAGTTATTTAAGGTGATATAAACATGGGATTCAAATGCGGTATCGTTGGGCTGCCTAACGTCGGTAAATCCACTCTGTTCAATGCGTTGACCAAAGCTGGCATAGAAGCGGCCAACTTCCCGTTTTGTACCATCGAGCCGAACACTGGCGTAGTGCCGATGCCTGACCCACGTCTGGACAAGCTGGCTGAAATCGTTAAGCCACAGCGTATCCTTCCAACCACCATGGAATTTGTTGATATCGCCGGTTTGGTGAAAGGCGCGTCTAAAGGTGAAGGCTTGGGTAACCAGTTCTTGACCAACATTCGTGAAACGGAAGCCATCGGCCACGTTGTACGCTGCTTCGAAAACGACAACATCATCCACGTCAACAATAAAGTTGATCCGGCCGATGACATCGAAGTCATCAACACTGAACTCGCATTGTCTGACCTTGACACCTGTGAGCGCGCCATGCATCGCGTGCAAAAAAGAGCTAAAGGTGGCGATAAAGATGCTAAAGCTGAACTGGCTGCGCTGGAGAAATGTTTACCGCAGTTGGAAAACGCTGGCATGCTGCGTTCGCTGGATTTAAGCGATGAAGATAAAGCAGCCATCCGCTACCTGAGCTTCCTGACGTTAAAACCAACGATGTACATCGCCAACGTTAACGAAGATGGTTTCGAAAACAATCCATATCTCGATAAAGTACGCGAAATCGCAGCCGCTGAAGGTTCTGTCGTCGTCGCTGTGTGCGCCGCCGTTGAATCGGATATTGCCGAACTGGATGATGCCGACCGTGAAGAATTCATGGCTGAGTTAGGCATAGAAGAACCAGGCTTGAATCGCGTGATCCGTGCGGGCTATGAACTGCTGAATCTGCAAACCTACTTCACTGCTGGCGTGAAAGAAGTTCGTGCATGGACCATCCCTGTCGGTGCTACCGCCCCACAGGCCGCAGGAAAAATTCATACTGACTTCGAAAAAGGCTTCATCCGCGCGCAGACTATCGCCTATGACGACTTCATCACCTACAAAGGTGAGCAAGGCGCAAAAGAAGCTGGGAAAATGCGCTCAGAAGGCAAAGAATACATCGTAAAAGATGGCGACGTAATGAACTTCCTGTTCAACGTCTAAATAAAATCTGCTGTCTCATGAGGTTTCACTGAATCTCATAACAACGGCAAAACACTATAAAATCCACGCAATTGCGTGGATTTTTCATTTCACAAAGTCTCAACTTATCTCGTAACAACGCAGTCAAAAATGAGTACATAGATGAGTACAACATTCTTCCATCTTCATTTTAAGTGAGTACAATAACGGTATATTAAATAAACAAGGCCCCGTTATGCTCACCGATACGCAATGCCGTACTGCCAAACCGAAAGAAAAAATCTATCGGATCAATGATTTCAATGGTCTCTACCTAGAAGTGAAACCCAATGGCAAAAAGGCATGGCGCTATCGGTTTAAACTCAACGGCAAATCCAGCATGTTCGCGTTGGGTGAGTACCCGACGGTCAAACTTGCCGAAGCTCGCGAGAAATGTGAGCAAGCGCGTAAACAAGTCGCAGATGGAGTTAGCCCGACACAGGCTCGCCAGTTAGATAAGATCCGCAAGGTCAACGATGCCTCCAACACCTTTGAGCTTATCGCCAAAGAGTGGTTGCAGATGAAAGACTGGGCCGACATCACCAAAACACGCCGCCTTGATATGCTTGAGCGTGTAGTTTTCCCCGCCATCGGCAAACTTCCTATCAGGGAAATCACCCCGCATCACATTCTTAAAATTCTTCAGGAAACCACTAAACGCGGCGCTCCGACCGTTGCCGCTGAAGCCCGCCGCACCATTTCATCGGTTTTTGAGTTGGCAGTCGCGACGCTCAGAGCTGATAGCGATCCTGTATGGCCGGTGCGCAAGGCCCTTCCCGCCAATAAGACACAGCACAAACAGGCACTGAATCCTCAGCAAATCGGAAAGTTATTAAGCTGTTTTGACAACAGTCGCGGCTCATACCAGGTTAACTATTGCATGTGGCTAATGTGGTGGACGCTGGCGCGGCCAGCCGAAGTAACCGAAGCAGAATGGGCAGAATTCGACCTTGATAACGGACTGTGGACCATTCCGGCAACGCGCATGAAAGCCCGCAGAGAACACGTTATTCCCCTTCCCTCACAAGCGGTCAAAACTCTTAGAATGCTACAAGGATTAACCGGACATCGGCAGCACCTTTTCCCGGGCAGGGATAATCCGAAAGGTCCAATGACATCACACTCCCTGCGTCAGCTACTAAAAAGCCTCGGCTGGAGTGGTACATATAGCCCACATGCAACCCGAACCACAGGAAGTACCCGTTTAAACGAGATGGGCTATCGACCTGATGCTATTGAGGCCCAACTTGCGCACGCTGATACCAACAATGTTCGTCGCACGTACAACCATGCAACTTATCTTGATGAGCGTAAAGTGATGATGCAGGAATGGGCGGATAAGCTTGAGGGATGGGTAAAAAGCACTGACAATAGTACTGATGTGTCGTAAACGATGATGCATTGGTGTGTTAATACTGATTAATAACGATTATTTCCCACCAGAGAATAAAAACCACATTTTAACCTACAATTTTGTAACCATATGATTTCACTAACATTGTTTGCCGTACTCATCCAGCGTTCAAATCCCTCTGTTTTTCTTCCCTCCATTAACACAGGACATCTCCATGAGCCGATACCATGTCTCTAAATAGCTTTTCATAATACTGCTACACCCTTGCCTTTCCCGGTGCATTTCCAGGGAAAGGCGAAGCAGCCTCCATGAACTGGGCTACGTTCTGCAATAACTGCCACATGTAATGACAGTGATGATTTCGTGTTACCGTTTCATGCAACTTATGCCAGAGCCCTTCTATTCTGTTCAGCCAGGGCGAGTAAGTCGGCAAAAACAGCAGGTTGAACTTCGGATTCTCTACCAGCCAGCGCTGGGTTTCCTTACTTTTATGAATGATGTAGTTATCTACTATCAGTGTGATAATGCTGGCGTGCCGGTATGTGCGTTTCAGTTTAACCAACAGATTTATAAACAATTTTGATGTCTTCTTTATTCCGCCTATATAGGTCACCTTTCCTGTGTCCGCGTGCAGTGCGCCAGCCAGATAATGTTTCTGATTCTGGCCCGGCGTCACTATCCGTTTTTGGTTACCTTTCTGGCTCCAGTCAGCGCCGATTTTCGGGTTGAGGGCAATATCAACCTCATCCTGATAAAACACGGGATGTTCCGAACTGTTGACAGCCAGCGCGGCCTGAATAGCGGTCATTTTTTCATCGTAATCTGGGTCGGAGAGCTTCAGTGTGGGGCAGCCCGACGCCAGACAAGACCGGCCATCTTAACCCAGCGATACAGGGTACTTCGTGAGGCATTAATGTTGAAAAAACCATTTATCTCCATGGTCAGCAATTCCAGACTCCAGCGCGAGCGTAGCCATCCGACATCCTGTGGCGAGTAATCAACCAGATGAGATAGCAGCGGCAATACAGGCTCTGGCGACCATTTCGGCGGTCGTCCTGCGGGTCGGCTTTCCAGTCCTTCGGCGCCACTTTGGGTAAACCAGTTTATCCAGCGTCCGACGGTGGAACGAGCAGCCTGAAGGTGTTTAGCCACATCGGAAACGGAGATGCCATCATCAAGCATTAGTAGAGCGGCAAGCCTGCGATAATGGTTCTTGTCGCGTGTCGTCTGCATGGTTTTCTGCATCAATTGACGCTCGTCGGGTTGGATAGGTGTTATGATCGGCATGACTCAGTCCGGTTGGTGATTTGGGATATTCAGCGATTGATCAGATCGCTCAACTTGGACTGAGTTCCCCCCCAAGTGATGTGATGGACGTCCCTCCTCAACATAATCCTGCCACACTTATGTTGAGCCGTCCCATTTATAGAGGAACAACATCATGAACACGATAAAAGTCGTCGGTATCGATCTGGCTAAATCCGTTTTTCAGCTTTGTGTCTGGATGAATGATGGGACCGTTGCCTGGAATCGAAAAGTTTCTCGCAGCAAGCTGTTAGATACTGTTCGTCAATTCCCGCCGGATACACTTATCGCAATGGAAGCTTGTGCAACCTCGCATTACTGGGGGCGGACTTTCCAATCCATGGGATACGCCATCCGGCTCATTCCAACCCAACATGTAAAGGCGTTAACTCGTCATCAGAAAAATGATGCCAATGATGCTCTAGCAATATGTGAGACGGCATTTCGTCCGGGGATTCACTTTGTTGCTGTAAAAACTCTTGAGCAGCAAGATATCAAAGCGCTGCGTTGTGCCCGTCAGTTGATGGTCGAACAGCGCACCGCCGCCGCCAATCAAATTCGTGCTCTGGCCGCTGAGCAGGGCTTCGAGTTCCCGGTTGGGATACACACTTTGCAACAGCGATTACCCGATTTGATTGAAGATGCGGAAAAGCCTGTGTCTCCGGTATTACGCCATTTGCTTTCCACTTTATTGGAAAACATCCACACACTGAATGAATATATTCGTTCAACAGAATATGAAATCGCAGCATTGTGTCAACAGCAACCCCGGTATCGAGCACTGATGACTATACCGGGTGTTGGCCCGCTCATCGCCGCCGCTTTTTTAAGTGAGGTTGATGCAGAACAATTTGCTAACGGAAGACAACTTTCCGCCTGGTGTGGTCTGGTTCCCCGGCAACATAGTTCCGGCGGGAAACACATCCTCACTTCGATGACTAAAAATGGTAACTGCGACCTTCGGACACTCATCATTCATGGAGCCAGAGCGGTCATGCGCTGTGCCCAAAAGCGGGATGACCGTCTTGGAAGATGGCTTAATCATGTCACTGAGCGACGGGGAAAAATGAAAGCCACCGTGGCGCTGGCAAATAAGTTAACACGTATTGTCTGGCGGTTGCTGTCTGAACCGGTTGATTTCAATATGGATAAGGCATTTGCGATGAAGTAATGATTTAGTTCGGCACAAAGTAAAAGATTTCCTGAGTTTGCAGGCACTGATGAGAAAACGGTAAACCAACCCTGTAATAACCTGAAGTAGATCCAGGTAGAAAATACCGGTCAAGTGATAAGGAAACAGGGTGCGGATGACATCATGGCGCGGGAAAATTTTCCCAAAAAGACGCCGGATATATGACAGCAAACCGTATCACGTCAGTACTTGTACGCCACGGGACGTCCATATATGATCTATTATTTCGGAAAGCTATTTAGTATGTTTACGCAATGAAAAACACCTCTCAATGTCTTCTCAAGAAAGTATTAAACAGCATCACTCTTAATTGCAGGTGATAAAAACACGAAAAGTTTACGAGCGGAAAAATATCACCCATAAAAATGTGGGTATTTTTATTTTCCATTGGATATTAACGAATGTAATAATGAGCCATAATTTACCGAGCGATAGAAAGATATTTTCTGTCACCCGGTAAGCTCATCATGACTTAATCTCAGCAAAGAATATGGCTGATTATTTATCTGATGAGACCCTTAATGTTATTAACATGTGTGACCACATCAGCAACGATATTACTGACTTTACTTACATCCTCTTTGCTGATGACCAACGGAGGTGCCAATGTGATAGCCCCACCATGTACACCGAGAATGACACCTTTTTGTCTGGCGTAACGACGAATAATGGCAGGCAAATCCGGATTGCTGGCGCAGAGCGGAGCACGACTTGTTTTGTCAGTGACTAACTCAAGCGCAACCAGTGCGCCGCGACTACGGATTTCACCAATAACAGGAACATCCAGCAGTGGAGCCAGCTCATCATGGAACTGTCTACCACGCGCACGCCCCTGCACAATGAGATCTTCACGCGTGAGAATATCAATACTGGCAGATGCCACGGCAGCAGCAACCAGATGCCCGGCAAATGACCCTCCGCTGTCCGTACCCGCAACCACCTCAGCCAGGTCTTTGTCCAGCAATAAGGCCGCAAGTGGCATGTATCCGCTTGCAATCCCTTTCCCCAGCACAATGATATCCGGTCTGAGGTTAAAATCATGGGATGAGAACCACGCCCCCGCCCGGCCAAAGGCCGTAACCACTTCGTCGGCAACCAGAAGTATACCGTGTCGCCTGAGCACTCTGTTCATACGCGGCCAGTAATCATCTGGCGGGGAAATAACCCCGCCCGGTCCAACGATTAATTCTGCAAACATTGCTGCAATATTTTCGGCCCCATGCTCACGAATAGCCTCTTCCAACTCCTGAACACAAAAATCTGTCAGCGGCTGACCGTGATACAACTCCGGATGATAAGGACGAACAGGAGTAAGCTGGATTATTTCCGGCTCTCCCCCTCCAATACCCAGCCGCCCTCCGGCAAGCTCAGCGCCTGCATAAGTACGCCCATGGAAGGCCCCTTTATGCACCAGAATCTTCCGTCGCTCAGGCTCACCCCGTCGGTAATGATAAAGGCGTGATAACTGTAATGCTTCATCATCAGCTTCGGAACCTGAGCTCATCAGCCTGACTTTACCGATATTATCGGGAGCTCTCGCAATGAGACGCTCAGCCAGTTCAATAGTCGGTAAGTTAGAAAAATCCCAGGCAATGGTAAAATGTGCCAGTGTACTCATTTGCTGGGCGGCAATATCCGCGATCTCCTGCCTGCCATGCCCAATTTGTGCAAGCCAGGCTCCAGCATGAGCATCAATATATTGCTTTCCGGTACCATCCCAAAGATGTGCACCGTCACCTTTAACCAACAGTATTTTTTCTCCACTGCGATACTGACTTGGATGTTGCAAAACCTGGCTATCACGTATTTGCCAATTATTATTTCCTGCCATTTTTAGCCAGCCTTTATTTATTCTATGCCGTTAAAATTCAATCGCGGTATGTTGGAAATCAAATGTTTTCCCGCCTGAGATGCCGGATGAGTAAAAAGTTGATCTGCATTATTTCGCTCAACACATACGCCTTGATCCATGACAATGATGTCATTACACACATAACGTAGCGCCAGCAGATCATGCGAAATAAATAAGATAGTTAACCCAAGGGTGTCCCGTAGTTCTTTGAAAAGATCCAGTATGGAGGTCCTGATCGACACATCCAGACTGGAGGTTGGCTCGTCGGCAACAAGCAACAAAGGCTTGACCGCCAGCGCCCTGGCAATGGCCACTCTTTGCCGCTGCCCCCCAGAAAGCTGCCCCGGCAAAGCGGGAATGAAGTCCTTGCTTAGGTGCACCAGACTGAGCAGTTTTTCAACCTCCCCTATCAGCGCATTTTTTTCAACGCCCTGTATACAGGTCAACAATTCCGCCAGCATCTTACCCACAGTTATACGGGGGTTTAATGAAACATAAGGATCCTGGTACACCATCTGGATCTGACGACGATGCTCTCGGGCGCGGGAGTTATTCAGTTGCTTTCCGTGCCATACTAAACGCCCCGATGAAAAAGGAATCTCTCCTGTAATTACACGCGCTAACGTCGTTTTTCCTGACCCCGAACTCCCGACAATCCCTGTTATTGTTGCTTCCGGCAGATCAAAGTTAATATTTTTTAAAATCAACGTTTGCTGGTATTTTACAGACAAGGCCTGAGCACTTAATAACGGCGTCACCACCTATCTCCTTCAAGCAATCTTTGTGAATCAATCAGCTTTCGCGTGTAATGTTGTTGCGGGTTGTTCAGCACATTTTTCGTTTGGCCGCTCTCAATTAACTCCCCATCTTTCATCACACAAATACGTTCACAGAGCTGACTGACCACGCTGAGATCATGACTGACAAAAATCACGGCTATATTTCTTTCCCGGCACAGGGATTTTATAAGCTGTACGATTTGCGTTTGAGTGAATGTATCGAGCGCTGTTGTCGGCTCGTCACACAGCAATATACGAGGGTTTTTAGCCAGTGCCGCAGCCAAAACAATACGCTGACGTTGTCCGCCAGAGAGTTGATGTGGAAAAAACTCACAGGAGCGTCTTGCATCAGAAATCCCCACCATTTGGAGAAGTTCAACGGCTTTCTCTTTTGACGCTGCTTTACTCTCGCCGGTATTGACACGATGTATTTCAGCAAGTAATGCTCCTGTGCGCATGAGTGGATTCAAAGCATTCATCGGGTTTTGAAAAACCATTCCTATCTCACGACTCTCCGCTTTTTTGAGCGCCCTGCCATTTTTGATGGTGTGAATCCCATTTATCTTGATATCTCCGGAAGCAATATTTATTCCCCTGGGTAATGCGCTTGTAAGTGCACGTAAAGTCAGACTCTTACCCGACCCTGATTCACCCACAATACCCAGCGTAGCGCCTGCCGATAACGAAAACGTAATATCTGAAACAAGAGAAGAGTCAGGATTTTGTTTACTGCAAAGATGTAGCCCGCGAACGTCCAGTAAGGGAGTGTTCATACTTCAGGCCTCAATAATTGCGTCATCCCATCGGCCAGAAAAGACAGGCCAATCCCGGTGATAATAACGGCAGTTCCTGGAATAACCGGAATCCACCACTGAGTGGTCACAAAAGCTTGCCCGTCTGCAATCATCGCCCCCCAGTCAGGAACAGGCGGCTGTATGCCTAAGCCTAAATACCCTAGCGTTATGATAGCGACGATAACGTAGACCATATCCACCACAAACATAGTGATGGGCTGCGCAACGATATTAGGAAAAATATGCACGAAAATGACCCGTAACTGGCTTAGTCCCGCAGCTCGTGCTGCGAGTGCCCATTCCTGTCGTTTTGCTGCTTCAGTTGCTGCGCTCATTACACGCACATATGGGATCCAACCTACAGTGGCAAATGCCACATAGATGCCCGTTTCACCGGAGCCAAACGCAAAAACAACGATCAACACCACCAGATAAAATGGAAACGCAATCAGGCAGTCAGCAATACGTAGCAATAACCACTGGAAAACCCCTCCGATAAAACCAACGATGCACCCCATCAACGTGCCGATGACTGCAGGCAATAACGCGGCGAAAAAGGCGATTCTCAAATCCGTTCTTGCCCCGAAAATCAGCCGAGACCAGATATCCCGACCTAAATAATCGGTCCCCAGCCAGTGTTTCACTGAAGGAACCGACAACTGATTCGATAAATTTTGTGCAATAGGATCGTGCGTAGCCAGTATTGGGGCCATTACAGCCATGACCACCACGATGGAAGTGATGACTGCACCGATGATAAGAGTGGATGGGAGTTGTTTGTCGACATATTGTCGCGCCTGTCGAGCCTCTGGCACATGCTTTTCCACTGAGAAGTGAGCAAAGTTCGTCATTGTGATAGCCTCGCTCGTGGGTCCAGCATGCGAACGGCAATATCAGTCAGAAGGCTGACCACCACCACGCCAAATGCAGAAAACAGCGCAATCGTTTGTATTAATGGAAAATCTCGCTTAGCGATGGCATCAAATAATAATGAGCCGATGCCTGGCAGCGCGAAAACTCTTTCAAGAATAATCGAACCGCCCAGCATTCCACTGATATTAATGCCAAGTAAAATTAATGTTGGGATGGCGGCATTAGGCAGAATGTGTCTGAACATGATACGAGCAGTGGAAAGTCCATTGATACGCAACATCGTGACAAACTCGGCATTAATAACCTCCAGAAGTTGTGTTCTCAGGCTTCGCACTAATAAAGGAGCGGTTACGATCGCAGACGTTATCGCGGGCAAAATAAGGCTATTTAAAAAGCCATGACGCCCAATGCCCCCCACCGGAAACCAACGAAGGTTAACAGAGAAAAGAGTAATTAAAATAATTGCCAGCCAAAAAACAGGCATGGCCGCACCGATTGTTGAAAGCGTACGAATAATATGGTCAGTGGTTTTTCCTTCATTCAGCGCGGCGACGGTGGCCAGTATGCATACTGCGATCGTAGTGAATAACGTGGATAACAAGACTAATGCCCCCGTTACCGATAATCGACTTAATACCAGTTCATTGGATGGTACCCGGTAGACCAGAGAATAACCGGCATCAGCATGCCTGAAAATACCAACGAGGAACGCCGTAAATTGTTCCAGCATGGGGCGATCAAGCCCCAGAGTCTCTCTCAATGCCTGAACGGCATTGTTGCTTGCATGTTCACCCAGAATCATAAGTACCGGGTCACCAGGCACAATATGCAGGATAAAGAACGTTGCAATAACCACGCCACCAATCGTCAGAAATGCACGTAACGCCGACTCAATGAGCCGGCGAAATAATATGCTGCGAGTACCCGTCATTTACTTATCCCGGGCAGAGTCGAAACGAGTGGCTCCGTTAGGAATGGCCTCTATCCCGGTGAGATTACTACGTGTCGCAACTAAGCGGCTTTGATATACCAGCGGGATAATAGGTACGTCGGAAGCCACGATTTCCTGCGCCTCGTGGTATAACGCGCCACGAACTTTTACGTCCTGTTCAACACTAGCCTGACGCAATACTGAGGTAAGATGTGGGTTGTTATAAAATGTCCAGTAGCTGTCAGACCCGCCGTCATCAGGGCTAAAGTGGTAGGTGAGGAAAATATTCGGATCGCTGACATCGCTGATGGATTCCTGAAGTCTAAGAGCATAATCTCCTGCATGCGTTTTCTCACGAACGACCGCAGGATCCAGTGAAATAATGGATACCTCGATACCTATTTTGCCTAGCTGGCTCTGAATGATCTGCGCCTGCTGCGCCCTAACCTGATCACCACCTGGGGTTAAAATTGTGGTAGAGAAGCCATGAGGATAGGCACTGAGAGCCAGCTCTTTTTTCGCAGCTTCAATATTTGCATCTACAGCCGCGGTTGTTGGGTCATAAAACGCCACAGTAGGCGGAATAATGGTGCTCGCGGCATCAGAGGTTTTGAAGCTGGTTGCATCAGCTAATGCCTTACGATCAATAGCCAAATTCACTGCGCGACGCACATGAACGTCTGAAAATTGCGGGTTTTTCGTATTAAACTGCAATATCTGAATAACCCAGCTTTCACTTCGCGTTACGGAAATATCGGGATTTTTTGATAATTCAGCAAAACGTACTGGAGGCAGATTATCGATGACGTCGATTTGCCCAGCCAGTAATTGCTGAACACGCTGATTTTCATCCGGAAGCACGGTAAACGCCAGCTCATCATACCTGGGTTTATTCGTCTGCCAGTAATGGCTGTTTTTCTTTAAAGTTACGGTACCGCCAGGAACCCAGGACTCCAGGACAAAGGGACCAGTACCAATCGGATGTTGGAAAAATGCCGCTTCGGTCTGCCCTGCAAAGTTAGCAGGCATAATGCCATTGGATACAGCACTAATGTCTGATAAAAGTGCAGGGTAAGCGCCTTTGAGTTTGATAATAACCGTATCCCGGTCTGGCGCAGTAATGGATGTAATCGGTGCCAGTAACGGTATCCCACCCGCATTTTTGATATGGCGGGTAAGGCTAAAAACGACATCTTCAGCTTTTAACGTACTGCCATCTGAAAACTTCACCCCCGGTCGAAGTTTAAACGTCCAGGTTGTTCCATCACTATCTGGCGTGGCAGACACGGCTAACCACGGCTGCGGTTGCCCATTTTTACCGACGATATATAGCGGTTCAAAAATTTGATCTGCGGTATACACGCTAACATCCCACACGTTAGCAATATCCAGAGATTCTACCGGTGCGTAGCGTCCGACAATTAATGATTTTTCTGTTGCAGCGGCAACATAAGCAGAGGATGAAAAAAAAGTAGCCTGGGCAACCAGAATTGCGGATACAACTTTACTGATGTGGCTCTTATTTAAGCGCATATACGATTCCTGGATCGTGATGAATAACATCACATCTTGTGATTAGGTGTAATCTGGCTTCGACAAGAAGGAAGTTTAATCCAGGTCTATTTATGCAATAAGCAACATTATTGAATGTATATTGTCTATCCTTTCTAATTTCCAGAGCTCATGCTAGAAGAGATCAATGGCAACGTTAACAAATAAAAACGGCATTACTTTTCCGAAAAAAGTATATAGATAATTCCAACATCAATCGTTTAGGGGTCAGTTTGGATATCGAAAATTATTGTACGTCAAGGCTGTTTTTTGACCTTTCGACTTTAGCTGGTCTCAGCCGACGAAACTTACCGGAAGCCGGTATCCGGTTGCTTTTCCAGATATAATCGCCTGTCGGATTGATGTGTTCCCAGCCAAGCGGGGACAGATGCGACAGCAGTTGCTCGTTGATCTTCACCCCTTTACGCTTCAGGGCATCGACCGCTCTTTCCATATAGACGGTATTCCACAGCGATTTCGGGAATGAGGTAATCATCAAAATTTTTGTAGCGGCGTGAACCTTTAACCCAGATGTCTCCGGAGCGCAACGACCCCTTAAGCTCGCTGAGCGCACAAAATTCATAGTACTGCCGGTCAATACCCGCAGGTGTAATTACCACCTTGCGCAGCTTTCGGGGACAAACTCAAGCGGAGCTGTCGCCGGAACTTTACGTGACTGCTTCCGGTACATATCTTTGATCACAACCAGAGCATCGGCCAGAGATTGTGCCGCCGGAGTTGCGACTAACTGTAAAGCTGACAACATGCGCGGGGCATATTTCCGTAATGTGCTGTATTTCTCAGTAATAATATGCAGCGGGTCAAAATTATTTTTTCTGGCGAGATGGCGTGTTTCCTCCAGACTGGCGACAAATTCAGGCCATGGGAGGATGTTTTCTATTGCGAGCCATGGATCGCCACCGGAATCACGGGCCCTGACCGACATCGATGTACTGCCTCAGTTTTGACTGGATCAGCTTTCCGGTCTGCTGAAGGCGCTCGGCCTGTGTTCTTTTGGCTTTGCTGAAAAGACTGTTCAGCATGCGCTCGTGCAGCTCAATCACTTCGTCTGTCAGTGTGGCCCTGGCTTCTTCCAGCACGCACACTAGGATCGCATGACGCCGGTCTGCTGAAAATCGGGTTAAATCCCGGCTGCTCATCTTTCTGCCTTCCCGCGCCAGTTTCAGCAACCGGTTCTGGTGAATGGTACGATCTATACCTTCCGGTAATGCCAGCGATTCAATGCTACTGAGCCGATCAAGATGCCGCTGGTGGCAACACAGAGATATTATCTTGGCCAGTGTGGATGAAAAAACGCAGATTTAAGCCGCACATACTCTTCTGGGTAAACGCTTGTCAATCAACGCGCTTCACTCTTGTTCCGCCCCGCTACCACCACTGACTAAACGTCTGCTGCGGATTATCAACCTGAACGCGTTCGCCAATGCGGGGCGTCATCAGTCGCCAGTCTTGATTTTCGCTGGCCTGTGTAATCCGCTCCAGCGGATCGTTCCAGCGGTGGTGCGCCAGCTTAAATTTGCTGTTATGGCTCGGTAATACCGCTTTGGCCTGCAAATCACTGGCTGCCTGTGCGCTCTCTTCCGGCGTCATATGAACGTGGGGCCAGTCCCGATCGTATTGCCCGCATTCTAGTATTGCGATATCGAACCCGCCCAGACGCGCAGCAATCTCTTTGTAATGCGCGCCATAGCCGCTATCCCCACCGAGATACAGACGATACTGTGGCGTGATCAGCGCAAATGAGCCCCACAGCGTTTGATTATGCTTAAGAAGTCGACCAGAAAAATGCTGTGTAGGAAGCACATGGATTTCCACACCGTTCTCTTTCAGGCAGTTGAACCAATCGCCTTCGGTAATGCTTTCTTGAGGAAAACCCCATTTTACAAAATAGGAACCTACGCCGGTTAACGTGACGATACGGCGGATTTTTCTGCGTAGTGCGTTCAAGGTCGGATAATCCAGATGATCCCAGTGATCGTGGGTGATCAGCAGATAGTCGATTTCGGGAACATCTTCTGGTGAATACACATTACTGCCCTTGAAAGCGACATTGGTACGCGGCACTGGCGAGGCATTGTCGCTAAATACCGGATCCAGCAGAAAAGTTTTCCCTTCCAGTTGAATAAAATAGCTGGAGTGTCCCATCCAAATGATGACGTTATCCGTTTTACTCAACTGATGCAGATTGGTTTTTTCCGACGGCAAGCGGGTATCCGGTAGCGCGCCCACATCTTTACCAAAAAGAAAGCGATACAGCAGTGCAATTCGGTTTTGGCTACCTGTAGCTGGGCGAGCAACGGGATTATGAAACGCACCATCGCGAAAGAGCGGGTTTTCCGGTTGAGGTTTTACCTCTGGTGAAACATATTGCGGCTGCTTTGACCATCCATAGATGGCTACGGCAATGACAACCAAAACGAGTAACAAAAGCATAGGGTTTATCCGGTGTCGTTTTGTGATGAATATAATGAATCGTGTTTCGTAATGATAATTTCAGGCATCGACTCTCTGGCTCTGGCAGTTATGCACGAACGCTGAGAATCTGGCAAGGGAGAACCGGGGGATTTTTGGCACAAAAAAAGCGAAGGTACTCGCCTTCGCTCAGGAATGTCGATGAGAAGCCGTGGCAGTCTGTCACTGCTGACGTCTGCACTGCAGCGTCAGTACGGATTACTTTTTAAGCGCCAGCAGCGTTTTCCCCATCTCGACAACGAATTCATTCTGTTGCCCGATGACCTTATTCAACCCGGCTTCATCCTGAATACTTTCAACCGTGTTGATCGCCTGCACTTCCAGCACGCGCCCTTTAATCAGCGTCGAACACAGCGAATGTAGAACTTTGTTATTTAGAATCGTTTGTAAGCAGCGAAAAGGCGTCACATCGTCGATTTTTCCCGCGCGCTGGTCGGGTTTAATGCGCTGGCGCAGCATCTCTTTTTCGGTACTGGCGATCACCGCATCCAGATCGCTGGGCTTGGAGGCAATCGGGACGTTACCATCTCTATCTGGCGGCAACATGAACAATGAAACCAGCGCCTTATTGCCTGTCGTAGGGTCAACATACTCGGTCTGCACCATGTGGTTTGCCGCATCGACGACTTTTTCTCGCTGAATCATGTTCAACAGCTGCGCAGGTAATGCATCGGTAAGATCCTGCGTGGTATAGCCGACGAACAAATCTGGATCTTTTGTCTCGGCAAACCCGTGCAGCGGCAGCAGCAGTAACAGACCCGCAATCCCTTTCTTTATCACACTGATTTTCATTATATTCCTCGACTCTTCATTATGTACATTCCCCTATCTCACCACTCGCTATTCTTATCACGCTGACGTCGATAGTCTCAGGCCTTTTTACCCCGTTTACACGCGACAGTGCATTCTACAACGACAGGAAAGAATAGCATTTTTTATACAAAAACTTGTTGTCGGAGAATTCCTTCGCTAGAATCGCGCCGTTTACTCACCCCAATGTGCCATGTGGAGCCCTAAAGTGCCCTTTACGTCAGCCCCCCTCTAACCGCCGACGACTGCATTAAGCAGCCTCGATTCGGCGCAGTCTGCGCCAGCGTTGGCTGCGGTACGAGTTCCCTGTTTTCCCGCTATTGTGCGGAGCAGAAAACGAACCTCCCGCTTCCTCCCCCGCGACCCTGACCTCTGGAATGCCAGTGGACAGCTTATAGACTCGCGCTAGAACACGTTCGTCGGCCCTCTTTTTTACCGTAGATGGGCCTGGCTGCGCCAATAACGCAGCAGGCGAAAAACATGTATTTACATTCAATACCGTTATTAAAATACCCGCGTACCCCTCATCTGGAAGGGTCGCGTTTACAGCCCGGCGATGATGCGTCGAATCAAATTGCACTGAAAGCGCTGGCAGGCCGTTACGTCGTGATTGAAGAAAAGATCGACGGCGCGAACAGCGGTGTGTCCTTCAATGAAACGGCGGAACTCCTGCTCCAGTCACGCGGCCACTATCTGGCTGGCGGTTCGCGGGAACGGCAGTTCAATCAGTTCAAGCTCTGGGCCACCGCGCACGAAATGCGTTTTCTTGAGTTGCTAGAAGATCGCTTCGTGATGTACGGCGAATGGGCGTACAGCAAACATTCCGTGTTTTATGATCGGTTGCCGCACTATTTTCACGAATTTGATCTTTACGATCGTCGTGACGGCATTTTTTTATCGACCGCACGCCGACACGCGATGCTGGCCAGTTCACCCGTATTGTCCGTTCCGGTGCTCTATGCTGGGGAGATGCCAACTACCCCGGCATTACTGTGGAAACTGGTGTACCGCTCACTGGCAAAAAGTCAGAGCTGGAAGACGGCGTTTGAATCCACCGTGCAGCGTGAAGGTTTACCGCTCGCGTTGTGCTGGCAGCAAACCGATAAATCGGACCGTTCGGAAGGCCTGTACCTGAAAGTGGAAGATGATGAACAGGTACTGGCACGTTACAAGCTGGTACGCCATGACTTCATTCAGACTATTTTGGACAGCGGCTCGCATCATTCCCAACGCCCTATTCTGCCGAACCAACTGGCTGACGGCGTTGACCTGTACGCGCCTTGTCCACACGTATCCTGGGAAATGTTGGGGCTGAATACGCTGCGTTCTTTAGACGCACTCGCCGCCATGCCCGATAAGTAAGGAGTATGACTATCATGGAGTGGAATACCATCAGGGGATTAGTCCCCGTCTCTGGCGCACAGCCAGATTTTGCTGATTGTCTGGATGCGTTCCCAGTGCTTCAGCGTGCCAAAGAGACGCCACAGGAGCCGCGCTATCACGGCGAAGGCGACGTCTGGACACACACCATCATGGTTGTCGAGTCGCTATTGCAGCTTCCCGATTTCCAGACTGCCGCACGCGAGCAGCAGGAAATTTTGTTTTTTGCTGCGTTACTGCATGACGTAGCAAAATACCGCACGACGGTGATTGACCCGGTGACGGGGCAAATCGGTCAACCGGGACACTCGCGCAAAGGCGCCATCGACGCCCGCGTGCTGCTGTGGGATGCCGGCGTTCCGTTTGCGATTCGGGAAGCGATTTGCCGATTAATTGCAGTGCATCAGGTGCCGTTTTACTGCCTTGAGGATGAACGCCGTCGGATGTCGCCGATCTTTACGATTCGCGAATTGTCCTGGCATCTGAGCATTCCGCTACTGGCAACGCTGGCGGAAGCCGATATGCGTGGACGCATCTGTCAGGATCAAGCGCACGTGCTCGACAGTATTGAGTTGTTCCGCGAACTGGCGCGAGAGGAAGGCTGTTACGGTCAGCCGAGACCGTTTGTCGATGCCCACACGCGCCTGAGTTATTTTCGCGGAGCCGATGTTCATCCAGACTACCCGTTGTTTCAGGAACCAGGTTCGAAAGTCACCGTGATGTGCGGTTTACCCGCTGCGGGAAAAGACACCTGGGTGCGAACGCATCGGCGCGATGTACCCGTGGTTTCTTTCGACGATGCACGAACAGAGTTGGGGCTGAAACACGGCGAGAATGAAGGAAAAGCGGTGCACTGGGCGACCGATAAAGCGCGTTCACTGCTACGAACGCATGAACCGTTTGTGTGGAATGCCACGCATCTCAGCCAGCAAATGCGCACTCGCACGTTGGATCTGTGCTACGCCTACGGCGCAGAAGTGGAGATCGTCTATCTGGAACGTCCGCGTCAGGAATTACTGCGACGCAACGGGAAACGAGACACCACATTGAGCAATAAAACGCTGCAAGGTATGCTGACGAAATGGGAGCTTCCATCGCCGACGGAAGCGCATGCGGTGAGCTATGAACCCTAGCGCAGCCGCAGTGCACGCCAGTGCGGAAGCGTGGTAAACGGGATCTCATATTCCGCGACACCGTTTTTCTCTGCACCAACATACTGTTTTTCATAGATTAACTTATCGTCTTCGAAACGCACGGGGACGATAAATCCTCCCGCCGCCAGAGAAACCTGGCATTGACGTTCTTCGAGCACATCAATACAGAGTAAAGCCGTTTGTGGGCCGTCGCGTTCCGCCGTAGAGAGCCACTCTTGCACCGCCAGATAACGAGAATCCAGCGACCACAGCATGGCCTTACCGAAAACGCGATCTTCCAGTTCTTTGCCATCGATGGATAGCGAAAAATAAGGCGGACCAAACCGGATTTCACCAGTACAAACCAACATCGCGCTATGTTGTCGATCGAATGAGAGCAGTTTGTGCAGCATACAAAGTGGTTCCCGAGTTAGTCTGACGTTATCTCAATCAGATTACCATCAGGGTCACTGACGATCGCTTCATAAAAACCGTCCCCCGTCATGCGAGGTGGGGCAAGCAAAATGCCGCGTTCTGCCGCTTTGCTGGCTAGCGCTTCCACATCCGACTTGCTCCCAACTGAAATCGCGACGTGCGCCCACCCGCAGCCTTCTTTATTGGTTAGCGCTTCTGCCAACACGGGCAGTGTCATCAGCTCAATGGAAGCCCCTTCGCTAAGTTGAACGAAATGTGATTCAAAACCGGGACGATTCCGACTTACATACTTTTCCCCTACCTGAGCGGAGAAGAATTCCTGCCAAAATGCTGCCTGTGCGGCCAGATCGGCCGTCCATAACGCAACGTGTGCCACTTTCATCATGATTCTTTCTCAGCTGTCGTCTTTCACATCGTCGGAGGTTATACAGACCGCGTGCCGTTCAGAATGGCTAAAACCTGTTGATGCAGATCCGGGTTACCGGAAGCAACCACCGTGCCGCCCGCTTCCGCTCGTTGCCCGTTGAGAGCGGTAATAATGCCACCCGCCTGCTCAATAATCGGGATCAGCGCGACAATGTCATAGGGCTGCAACGCAAATTCCACACAGATATCAATCTGCCCTGCCGCCAGCATCGCCATCGCGTAACACTCACCGCCGTAGCGCGTCATCAGTGTGCTTTCAGTGAGTTCTGCGAAGCGAACAGTCGTATGCATACTCACCGCTTCCGGTGCCGTGGTGTGAAGAATCGCCTGTTCGAGTGACACGCCTTGGCGCGTGCGTAAACGCTTTTCTCCCTGCCGATCGCTACGCCAGGCCTGTGAACCATCGGCCCAGAAACACTCCCCGGTAAACGGCTGGCTCATCATCCCCATCACGGCGCGTTCATGATGCAGCAGACCAATAAGCGTTCCCCACACGGGTAAGCCACATAAGAAAGGCCGGGTTCCATCAACCGGATCCAAGACCCAGCGAACTGGCCCTTCACCACTCAAGCCAAACTCCTCTCCCATAATCGCGTGATCGGGGTAATGGCGAGTGATGTGCTCGCGGATGACCCGCTCGGCCGCTCGGTCAGCTTCCGTGACCGGATCAAAGCGAAAGCCTTCTTTCGGCTTCGTCTCAATTTGGTTTGCGGCAAGGGAACGAAAACGCGGCAACGTTTCCTGACTGGCTAACGCGGCAAGTTCATGAAAAAAAGCAATATCGGGAAACGACTGACTCATGGTGTTTACCTTCCTATCGCGTTTGCATGACGGCATCATTAAGCAGTGAGGGTGATAAATTGCAATGCTCAGTATAGATCGATAATGCGTTATCTTTCATGATTAACACGCTCGATAATGCAAAAAGCAGCCAGCACCCACCATTCACATTTTTCCCATTGTTTGGAAAAAAATAGCCCCCAAACGTCTCCGTCAAGGGGCTATAGCAGGAATCACTGAGTAGTCTTATCGCATTTAGCTCAGGTCAGCTCCGTTGCTGGCAATGACCTTTTTATACCAGTAGAACGATTTCTTTTTCTTTCTGGCTAATGTCCCTTCGCCCCGGTCGTCGCGATCGACGTAGATGAAACCATAACGTTTGCTCATTTCACCGGTAGAAGCAGCAACCAGATCGATGCAGCCCCATGAGGTATAGCCGATGACCGGAATACCGTCACCAATCGCGTCCGCCATCGCGCTGATGTGCTCGCGCAGGTAGCTGATGCGATAGTCATCATCAATGTCGCCCTGCGCGTTAATGTCGTCCTTCGCACCCAGTCCATTCTCCACCAAAAACAGCGGTTTCTGATAGCGGTCATACATCATGTTCATGGTGATGCGCAGACCCAGCGGATCGATTCCCCAGCCCCATTCACTCGCCTTGATGTGCGGGTTCTTCAACGATTTCACGATATTCGCCGCGCTGCTGTTGTGCTCGTTCATCTCCGCCGAGGCGCAGCGCGAGGCGTAATAGCTGAAGGACACAAAATCCACCGTGTTCTTGAGAATCTCATCATCGCCCGGTTCAGAGGCAATCGTGATGCCCTTATCTTTAAACAATCGCCCGGTATACGCCGGATAGGTGCCACGCGCCTGCACATCGATAAAGAACAGGTTCTCCCGATCTTTATTCAGCGCCGCCCAGACATCTTCCGGTTTACACGACCATGGATAGAAATTACCGCCAGCCAGCATACAGCCAACCTGATTGTCCGGGTTAACCTCATGCGCAATCTTCGTCGCCAGCGCGCTCGCCACCAGTTCATGGTGCGCAGCCTGGTATTTCACCTGCTCCTGATTTTCCCCATCGGCAAACACCAGTCCCGCGCCAGAAAACGGGCTATGCAACAAAATATTGATTTCATTGAACGTCAGCCAGTATTTCACCAGCCCGTCAAAGGCTTCAAAACAGGTTCGGGCATAGCGGGCAAAAAACTCCACCATTTTCCGGTTACGCCATGAGCCGTACTCGGTAACCAAATGCATCGGCACATCGAAATGGCACAGCGTCACCAGCGGCTCAATGTTGTACTTCTTGCACTCGGCAAACACATCGCGATAAAAGGCGATGCCGTCTGCGTTGGGCGTCTGCTCATCTCCGTTCGGATAAAGCCGACTCCAGGCGATGGAGGTACGGAACACCGTGAACCCCATTTCTGCCATCAGCGCGATATCTTCCTTATAGCGATGATAGAAATCGATCGCCTGATGGCTGGGATAAAACTCATCCTCACGCAGCGCAAAGCGCGGTTCTTGCCCCAGTTTCACCGGCAGACGATTCACACCGTGCGGAATCATATCCACCGTCGTCAGCCCTTTACCGCCTTCGAGGTACGCGCCTTCTGCCTGATTGGCCGCAATCGCGCCCCCCCATAAGAACCCATTGGGAAATGTTGATGCAGACATACGCTGTTCTCCTTCGTACTTCAGCTAATTAATGCTTCATTTAATTCGTGTTCGCTGCGTGCTGCGGCGCGGAAGCCTTGTCGCTCTGTACGCGTTTCTCTTCCGGTTGTTCTTCTACCGGGATGTCTTCAAAGCCCAGCAACAAGGTGACGAAGAAGGAAATCACGACGGACAGAATCATAACGCCGAATACCCAGGCAATGCTCATCGGGTTGGCAGGGTCGAAGAACTGTACGCTGGTGAACAGCCCCGGCGAGGCCATTGAATGGCTTGCCAGACCGCCGATCCCAGCAACGGCACCACAAATAAAACCGGTAATTAAACAGGCGATCAGCGGACGCTTCAAACGTAAAGCCACACCGTATAACGCGGGTTCAGAGATCCCGGCAACAATAGCCGATGCCGCCGCAGCCAGCGCCGTTTGGCGCAGTTCCGGATTTTTGGTGCGCCACGCGACGGCCAGTGAAGAACCACCCAGCGACAGGTTCGCACCGATTTCAGACGGCATCACCATACCTTCTTTACCCGTCTCAGCGATGGTTTGAATGATCGTCGGCGTAAACACACGGTGCATACCTGTCATCACCAGCAGCGGCCAGATAGCGCCCATGATGGCAACGGACAGCCAGCCCAGATAATCATGCACGGTGTACACCACCGCAGAAATGCCGCTACCAATCCAGATCCCAATCGGGCCGATCAGCATGATGGCAATCGGGGAGGCAATCAGCACGATTAACATCGGCTTCAGGAAGTTTTTGGTCACCGCTGGCGTAATGCGGTCTACCCATTTTTCAATGTAAGACAGAATCCAGGTCATACACAGCGCCGGAATCACGGTGTAGGTATACTTTACCGCCGTGACGGAAAGCCCCATAAATACCACCTGCTGACCCTGTGCCGCTTTTGCCATCAGATCGATAAACGTCGGATGCACCAGCACCCCAGCGATGGCAATTGCCAGCGACATATTGGTTTTGAATTTTACCGCCGCAGACGCCGCCACCATGATCGGCAGGAAGAAGAACGCGCCGTCACCAATCACGTTCAGAATCGTGATCGTCGAGGCACCCTTTTCAAACAGCCCAGTCATGTCGAGGATCATAGCGAGCAATTTCACCATCGAGCCACCGATAATCGCCGGAATGAGCGGTGACATCGTGCCAATCAGCGCATCCAGAATGCCCGCGCCAATACGTCGCAGCGTAATTTTATTGTTCACTGGCTCGGCTTTTTCAACCTCAACGCCTTCTGGCAGTAATTTCACCACTTCAGCGTAGGCCTGAGAAACCGTGTTGCCGATGATGACCTGACACTGATTATCGTTTTTCACGACACCCAACACGCCGCTGATGGCCTTCAGTTCAGCTACATTCGCCGCATCATTATCTTTCAGCACAAAGCGCAGACGCGTCATACAGTGCGTCACGGCAGCGATGTTATCAGCCCCCCCGATGGCATCGACAATCGAACGGGATACAGCCGCATAATTCTTTGACATGGATAGACAATCTCTCGTAATCGCGCACGTTACACCTGTTTCAACAAATCGCTCACCGCGAACTCATTGTTTAGCAAATGCATATTTATTATTCAATTTCATACAGTTATGAACGTATTCATGCCGGTATCCCTGCTTCATGCAGCGTGATGAAATACTGATAGGTAACCGGTTCCACATGATAGTGTTTATATGTGAATGTAATTTCAATATTTTTGTTATTAATATTTTACTTATGTGATCACGATCGCCACAAATGGTGATACCTGTCCCACTCTCGTCGGTTCTGTCCTTATCACCCAGCGTCTGCCAGTGTAAAATGGTCACCGTGTTCAACGTGTCAGGATGCTCCATGTCGACAATGCAGGAAGTGGCGAAGAAAGCAGGCGTATCAAAAGCGACGGTATCGCGCGTGCTATCGGGCAAAGGCTATACCAGTGAAGAAACCAAAGCGCTGGTCTATCAGGCCATTGAGGAGACGGGATATCGGCCAAATTTACTGGCGCGGAATCTGGCGACCAGCAAATCAGCCTGCATCGGTTTGGTGGTGACCAACACGCTCTATAACGGCAGCTACTTTAACGAACTGCTGTCACAGGCCGCTAAGAAGCTGGAAGACAACGGGCGTCAGTTGATTCTGGTCGACGGCAAACACAGCGCCGATGAAGAAAGAGCCGCGATTCAATTCCTGCTGGGGTTACGTTGTGATGCGATCATCATCTATCCCCGTTTTCTCAACGTGGATGAAATGGACGACATCATCGAGAAACACAAGCAGCCGATCATGGTGGTCAACCGTAAACTGCGTAAACACCAGAGCCACTGCATCTGCTGCGATCACCAAGGTTCCAGCTATAACGCCACGCAGCATCTGATCGCACGCGGCCATAGAGATATCGCTTTTATCACCGGTTCGCTGGATTCGCCAACGGCTATCGAACGCCTTTCCGGCTATAAAGATGCCCTGACGGCGGCCAATATTGCGGTACGGGACGAGCTGATTGTGAAAGGAAAATGGACACCGCGCAGCGGATCGCTCGCCATTAACGCCCTGCGCGATAGCCGGGTCTCGTTCAGCGCTGTTCTCGCCAGCAATGACGATATGGCAATTGGTGCGATAAAAGCGCTGGATGACGCTGGCGTTGCCGTACCGCATGAGGTTTCTGTCGTCGGGTTCGACGATATCCCCACCGCGCCGTTTTTGAAGCCGTCTCTCTCCAGCGTTAAAGATCCAGTAAGCGATATGATCAACGAAGTCATTAACCGGCTGATCGCGATGCTGGACGGCGGCTACTTCTCGAAAGAAAATCTGTTCTTGTCGGAATTGCAGGTCAGAGATTCCATTCAGAACGGGCCGTACGGTAACCCGCCCATTTGATCGTCATCCCGATAACAGAAACGAATCGCGGGCAGAACACCATCAAATCTGACAGGCTGCATTGAGCGAGGAGCGAACTTCAGCCTCACAAATTCATCACTATATCAATAGCAGCGAGCTTCTGGATAAGTTTTACTTCACATATCGTCCTCTCAGCCAGTACCTTTCAGGTTCAAAACTGTATTTAATCGAAATTTTATGTAAGCTAACACACTCGCGTACTAGTCAGATGGAATGAAGATGAAATTTTTGTCAATTGATGATGTTAGAAATCGAATCGATCAAATTGATCGTGAACTGGTTAAGATGATCGCGCAACGCAGCGAATGTGTTAAAGCTGCTGCAGCTTTCAAAATTGACCACTCAGCCGTTCGCGCTCCAGACCGCGTCCAACAGGTAATCGACAAAGTATGTAAACAGGCAACTGAAGCAGG
This sequence comes from Pectobacterium araliae, assembly GCF_037076465.1. NCBI lineage: Bacteria > Pseudomonadati > Pseudomonadota > Gammaproteobacteria > Enterobacterales > Pectobacteriaceae > Pectobacterium > Pectobacterium araliae. The sequence continues at coordinate 2,369,793 of NZ_AP028908.1, forward strand.
ACTTCCCGAAGTGATTATCGAAAAGGTCTATCGGACGATGATCGGTGCGTTTATCGATTATGAACTTGAGCAACACGACCAACTGCGACAGGAAAAACGCTGACATCGTGCGCCAACATACCATTCAGCTTCTCACAATTACTGTAGCGGGTGATATCATCACTGTTAACCAGGGGGAAGTTCACGGCGGGGAATTTACTCTGCCTGTAACGACTAATGCCTGCATAGCAGAAAATTTTAACCAATTATATCACGCCATTATCAGTGGTGATGCAGCCATTATTGTACGTTAAGCCTGTTTTTTGAACAGACGACTCCCTGTTACAGGCTGGTTCAATTTGACCATGACCTGACATCCTGTCATGCAAAACTCCCGATAAATACGATAAACTGGCGAATGTGCGTAACAGCAAACAGTATTGCGAGGGATAACACCGCGAGGGAAATCATAAGTTTGTCACATACTACGCGAGATTGAGAAAAATCGTAATGCACCACATCCAGCAAATTTCGGCTACGGGTATAGCACCAGAGAATGGTAGCAACCGCAACCAGCACGGCAATAGAGACCCAGAACAGAGCCCCAGCCTGAGGCCAGTTATGTTTTAACGCCAGCGCCATCAGTGCACCATATCCCAGCAGGGTACGAAACCAGGCCAGTGACGTGCGCTCCGGTTGAAGCCCCGGATCGGTGATACGGCGCGCTTTACGGCTATCCGGCATATAGCACCAACGCCATCACAATCATCGCCACGATCATCAAAATCAGGCTGATTACCAAAAGGCTGTGAGTGTATGGCAGGTCCTCCTTCAATCGCATTGCCTTTTCATTACGTAACCAGCGCAGATAGCCATAAATCGCCAGACCACCGGCAAACAGACACAGCAATAGTGCCAGCAATTCGCGAATAACTGGGGTGGCAAAGTCCGGAGCTAGTTGATCCAGCCCCACACCCGCAGCCAGAAATCCAAGCGCGGTGCGGATCCAAGCCAGAAAGGTACGTTCATTTGCCAGTGAGAAACGGTAATCCGGTGCTTCTCCGAGGCGGGAAATCTTCATCAGGACTCCTTTTCACTGTCGCAGTTTTGTGACTTTCAGAACTGCGAACGTCTAACTGCTGATATACCCTGCGTCATCCAGCACAGGGAGGTCAGAGGGACATCAGTAGCTCACTGGGAATGCTTTTCGGCGCTATTGTGCTGATTCTCGGCATTTTCCTTTCGGCCCTTTCTCCACCCCACCGCTCACACCTGATTCATTCCCAGCGGGTTAAATTCTGATTGGGCAGGTTTGGAGCCTGGCATGCCGCTATTTCAGCGTCAGCTTGGCAATCAGCGGATAGTGATCCGACAGTGTCGAGCGGATCGATTTCACATCCGAGATCTCAATATTTTTTGAAACAATAATATTGTCGATGCTGAATACCTTCATCATCGGATCTTTCTCGTGAAAGGTATCAATCCAGCCAGCCTCGCCACCGTTCGCCTGCCAGTAATTTGCTCTGAACATATTCAGTTCGTGGTTATTCTGGTCGGCATTGGTGTCATATTATCTACTGGCTGGCTTTGAGCAGGGAGTGTATAAAGCGCGGCACTGAGTACGCCGGAGATCAGCACAGCGGTGTTAAGCTTCTTTGTTTTTTTCATGATGTGCTCCTTACAGGAAAATTTATTTCACCAATGAACAGGTGCCAAAAGCGGAAGGAATATGAAAATCGGGCTTCGCAGAATCCGGTTTGACCCAACTTATCCACTCCCGTTTTTGCCCACCCTGTCCGTCAGCGCTGAATTCCCCACGCATAATGGCGCACATCAGGGTTTTACGGTCTTTGTCCTGCCAGAGTTTAAGTGTATCCAGCTCTTTGATATCCACTTTTCCCACGACCCGATAGCCATTGGGCATCGGACTGGCGACAATTTTCAGCGATTGCCAGTTCCATGTCTGGTCGACTTTACGATAGAACTCAGCCTTTGCGTCAAACACCCGGCCTCGTGAGTCCATCTCTGCGGTGTAGTAAGGCTGCAAGGCTTGGCCGGTGGAGAAAAAAAGCTCCACCCGGTCGGAGGCCAGCACAGCTTCATCCTTATCCGGCTGGTTGCCTGCCTGGACATCATGATCCTCGACGTCAAAGCGGAACCAGATGGCCTCTGGCGTCCAGAGAGCGCGAAACTCAGTTTTCGGCGCCGGAGCATTTTTCCACGGGAAACTAAAGTCCGTCAGCACATTAGCCTTCGTCCACACACTCTCCTGTGCGGCATCCTGCAATGAATGAATGCTGTCGGTATAGACGATGGCATAGTTTTTAGCCTGGCAAACACCCGCTACGAGCAGCAGTGTCGCGCCGAGATACAGTCCACACTTCATTGTTAACCTCGCTTTTGCTGATGCCTGTCTACAGCGCTCATGGCGGTTTGCATGCTGTCATGAGAGATCAGGCTATTGATTTTGAAAAAAAGAACATCAAAGGCAATCATCTGTAAGATCTGCGGCGTCACCATACCCAGCTTTTCATGGGCTTCGGTGTAGCTGTATGCGATAACGTGTTCCGCCAGCGCGCCAGCCCTGTTTTTGCCGTAGCGGGTCAGGGCAATAGTCTGCGCACCGTTGTCGCGGGCAAGGTTCAGCGCCTCTATCACCTCTTCACTCTCACCTCGGGCCGAAATAGCCAGCAGCACATCACCAGGGCACAGGAGCGACGCCTGTACCAGTTGGGTGTGATAGTCATAGTTAAACAACACGTTCAGACCGCAGCGAATAAGCTTGTGGTTCATATCGAGCGCAATAAAGGCGGAGGAGCCTATTCCCACAAGCACAATCCTGCGGGCGTTAACCAGTAGCTGCGCACAGGTGTCTATCACTTCAGGTTCAATCAAATCCAGCGACTGCTCTATCTTGCTGGTGAAAAGTCGCTTCGATTTCGCCACGATTTGCGCGGTACTGTCCCCGACCTCAATCCCCTCATAGATCTCCTGCCTGACTGCAGCGCTGTCAGGCTTTGCGGCGGCTAACTGCAGCTTCAGGTCGGGGAAACCCTTGCAGCCCAGCGCTCTGGCATAGCGAATCACCGTGGAGTCACTGATCTCCAGAGCCTGCGCCACGCGCGTGGCACTCATCGCGGAGAGGTCAAACCCCTGCTCAATGATAAAGGTCGATATTGCCCGCTCGCCGGGCTTTCCGGTATGCACCAACGCCCTGATTTTGCTGATAACAGTTTCCATAAATCTCCCGAATTACTCTGTTGGGTCGGTAAAGCCCAGCAGCATAGCCGCGATAAAACCGACGATCCAGGCGCAGCCTACCGCCAACAGGAAAGGCAGGATCTGGCCCGGCCCCACAAGTGGCAACAGCGATAACCCGGCAGTACCGAACGGGATAATGATGCCAATCTTGCAGGCCGCAATAACCGCACCACCCGCAGCGCCGCCGATGCAGCCTGCGATAAAGGGCTTACCCAGCGGCAGCGACACGCCAAACAGCAACGGCTCACCGACGCCGATAATCCCCACTGGCAGCGCACCGGCGATGGTTTTTTTCAGGCGTGGATTTTTCGTCTTCAGATAGACATAAGCGGCAGCCCCCACCTGCCCCATCCCGCCCATAGCCAGGATCGGGAAAAGGTAATTGAGACCAAAGGTGTCAAGAATCTGAGCGTGGATCGGGATCAGCCCCTGATGCAACCCAGTCAGCAACAGGAGCAGGAACCCGCCGCCCAGCACCGCGCCGACAATCACCGATGCCGCTGAGTGGTTGAGCAAGGCCAGCGAAACCAAATTACCCAGCCAGAGGTTGACCGCATGGGCCGCAGGCTGCAGAACCAGTAGCGCCACTATCGAAGAGATCATAATCGTCACCATCGGGGTCAAGATCAGATCAAGACTCTCTTTGCACCAGTTGCGAAACCAGAGTTCGAACTTCGCCGCAAACGCGCATACCAGCAGCACGGCAAAAATGCCTCCGCCACCCGGTGTCAGGGCAAAACCGACCAGCTTAATACCCGCCAGATCCGGAGCGGTAAGGATTGCCGCCATAACCGCACCAATCGCCGGGGAGGCCTGTAACTCTTTCGAGGTGTTCATGCCAATCATTACGGCCAGTACAGCGAAGACCGCTTTGCCGATAACGGTGAACAGCGTGAACAGCTCCTGATGGCTGGTCACCAAACCCGGAAACAGCAGCTTCACGACGTTGATCAGGCCCAAGATCAGACCACAACCAATCAGCGCCGGGATCGTTGGAACAAAAATCGCCGCCAGGGTGTTAAGTGCCCGGCGTACGGAAAAAGGTTTCCTCTCCGCTGATGCCGCTGGGGCGGAGTCCGACCCGCCACGCCTCTTATTGAGCACTCCCGCAACTTTCGCAGCCGTACCCATCCCGACAATAATCTGAAACTGCTCGCCTGCATCCACTACGCCTTTGACGCCCTCGGTTTTACGCAGCGCGTCGGCATTAAACTGTGTGCGATCGGCCAGCACGATGCGTACCCGGGTCATACAGTTCGTCAGCGTGACGACGTTACCAAAACCGCCAATATTCTGCTCAATGGCATCCGCTACCGCTTCCAGGTGCTCTATCTTATTCGCCATATTTCCCTCCGGCCCCTAGCTGTGATGTTAACGTACGAAATGGCTCTGCGGCTCGGGTCAGCGCCTCTTCAGGGGTCAGGTTCAGTAGCTGGCGCAGCACCGCCGCACGCACGCTGTACCCTACCGATTGCAGCAGGGCTCTGGCGCCCGGCTCGTCAATGGAGCAAATCTGACACACCATATATTCCGCGCGACGGTAGAGTTTTTCGTTAGACACCTCCACATCGATCATGAAATTGCCATGCACCTTGCCTAGCTGTGTCATTACGGCGGTGCTAATCATCCCGAGCAGCATCTTTTGTGCCGAACCACTCTTCATGCGGGTCGAACCGGAGAGCACCTCCGCTCCCACGTCCGGCGCGATGGCAATATCAGCCTGCTGCGAAATAGCGCTGAGGCCGCGAGTGGTAAGGGCGATGGTTTTAGCCCCCACCTCTTGGGCATAGTCGAGGGCTGCCAGCACGAACGGCGTGCGACCGCTGGCGACAATACCCAGCACCACGTCCTCCGCTACCAGTTTTCGGCTGTGTAGTGCTGCTACTGCGGCAGAGCGATCATCTTCAACGTTCTCCACGGCGCGTAGCATGGCGTCCATCCCCCCCGCGATCACCGCCTGAATCAGCTCAGGATCGGTGCCGAACGTGGGCGGACACTCAGCGGAGTCCAGCACCCCAAGGCGTCCACTGGTACCCGCCCCGACATAAAAGAGCCGACCGCCCTTTTTCATCTGCGCCGTAATCAGGCGCACTGCGGTTTCCACCTGAGGTAAAACCTGGCTAATTGCCTGCGGAACGCAAGCATCGTGTTGATTAAGCAGCACCAGCATATCCGGCAACGGCAAATCCGCGAGATTGGCGGTGTCGCTATTCTGTTCCTGGCTAATGGTCTGAGAGAGTGTATCCATGATGGCCGGGTTTCCTTGGGATGTTGTTATTCGATATATTAATAACTAAAAAATGTCGATAGGCAACATTTTAGTCATGGGGGTGTGATTGTGAGCGGAAAACTAACGATCTGCGCGACGAGAATTTACTGCCAGCCGTAGCGGCGAAGTTCGAACTCTGGTTTCGCAACTGGTGCAAAGAGAGTCTTGATCTGATCCTGACCCGATGGGAAAAGAAGTCTGAAAATTACAAGGCCATGTTGCATTTTGCCTGTGGTTTTATCGTCAGGAATAAAACCCTATTGAGATAGGAGCGGAAGTTGCCTGTACTCTAATCGGCCAAGAGCCTGATTAGCAAATCAAAAGAATGGCTGGCGATTCACAACAGATAAACCGATCGACGTGATTCAGTCAGGCGTGTTCGACTGTCATTTTACGCTATTGACGTAACGAACCATGCCCTGGAGCAATTGCGCAAACCGATGTGATTCATAATTACCCTCACTTGGCACCATCCAAACGCTGTTGACCTCAAGTTGGATCGTTGGTACGCCATGTGCTGCGCCGAACTTTGTGACGGTTTCATTCTTGGAAGCGGCAAAATAGTTGTTTGAGTAATTGGAAATACCTTCATTTCGCAATGAGGCGATGAGTTCGGTCACCAGTTCGTCTTTACCCAGCAGAGATTTTCCCTTCATGGTTCCGATATCAACATCATAGGGTCGGTAAGGGTGGCTGCCGTGGATATCAATAATGAGTTTCGGCTTTTGTGATTTTATTAATTCGGCTAGCCTCGCTTTATAATCATTATTATCGTAGTAGTTGGGGTCTGAAGGAGAGGCTTTTGTTGTATAGATGACCGTCGAACCCGTCAGTTTTCCCAACATGATTGCCAGAGCTGCCGTTCCCCCTCCATCAGAGAAACGATATTTTCCATCCCGAAATGGTTCGGTAGCATGGGTGGCGCTAATGATAATGGGCTCTTGCCCTAAGATGACGTTAAACCATTTTTCCCCCTCTTTTGGTTCAACATCGCTATTTTTATCTGCATCCTTTTGATAAACGATTGCTTCGTTGATCTGTTCAGGCGTGAGCAATGCTTTTTCGAAATGGCTATTACCCTGATTCAACGAGCATGCCGATGCTGAAAAAACAAATAGTGCAATAACAGTAAATCTTCTTATTAATGCAATATTAACTAATTTCTTCATCTGTTATCTCTCATAGAAATATTTGCCATTCCAATGCTCATGGAAACACAAAAGCGACGAAATTTAGGAAGCCTACACACTAATAAACACGCGATTAAACCGACTATCCCTAGCGTAATGACTACTATAGAAGATGCTTTTTGAAGAGGATTTGATGCAAATAAAGTAAGAAAAAAAGGGCAACACACGCACCGAAAACGATTGTTTACAGTACGTGATTGCCCATTTTTATCCGCTTGATATCGTCTTAAACGTAAACATTAAGCTGGTTATTTGCCGTTGGGCGATTAATCCCATCGGCGATGGGTGGCTTAAATACGGAACCGCTATTTTCGTACGTTGTTCGAGTTCGGGTAGACGCGTCCTGATTAGGGTAACCAGACAATTGCGACGAGCGGGAAATGCCTTGGACATGATCGGGTTTGTCAGGCATGGAGTAATATGACACTGGAGAAACCAGGTTGAGACCCATCATTTTTCTTTCCCCCTATCTATCTCATCTGCCAGTAAAACTTATCTTGCTTATTACTGAGTATAGAACAGCCAAACAGGGGGAGTATGTAAGGTTTTGTCTGAAAAAACATCGCTAACACTGCCCCCATAAGAGGGAAATAAGCGCCAAACTCAGCAATGCATTTTTTTATTCGATATCAAACTGTTAGTTGCCTTTCTCCCACGCGCCCAGCCGCCCAGCCGCATTTTTATAAGGCGAAGCGGTATTAAACTGAATCATCCGCCCACGCGTCCATTTACCGTACCAACATTCACCATAGAGCTGTGCATCGGTATAGCGTTCAACCAGCGCGATGAGCGCCTGCTTATTCGCGACAAGCCGCGTGACCAGCTCCGCCCAGTCTGTAATATGGGCGTAGTCCCGATAGAATTTTTGTGCCAGCAGGCCAAGCTGATTCCATTTATAACCAGCCGCAGGGAAATCGATAGGTTTGCCCTGCTCTTCGTCCTCATGCCATTTCAGCACCAAATTTCCCCAACCCAGTAAGTACGCCACCAGATTGGCGGGGCTCATCTGCGTTCCCTGCGCATGTCCCACCATCTCCGGTGAGAAGGCGCGTTCAGCAGATACTGCATCGATTTTCTTCATTAATAACGCAAACTGGCTGTTAATCGCTTTAATCAAGGCTTCCTTACTCTCCGGCACTGCCATCGCATAACCTCCGTTTTTATTCCAGATAGACCTAGATTATAGCCTGCGATACTGCGCGGTGTTGTCATTGCTCGCGTTGCGCCAACAGCCGGATCGATGCCTCACGTTCGCGTGGAGACGTCACGGGCGTATGGATGATGAATTCATCGACCCCAAAGCGCTGATGATAACTCTCCAGACGCTGATGAATCTGCTCCGGCGTGCCGTAAAGCACATTACGTGGTTCTTGCTCGATACGGAAATCCGTCGCACCCGACTGCCGAACGAAATTGTCTGCCTGCTCCTGACTACCTACCGTCAGCGGCGGTTTGTTTTCAATATAAACCTTATAGTTATGCTGTGTGCTGGCCAGCGCCTCCGCCTCTTCATAACGTTTCGCGGCAATCACTGACAGCGACAGCAGCGTCTGGGCGCTGGCGGGCTTCAATTCCCGATAGCTCTGGAGTGATTCCGTTAACAGTGCTTCGCTGGCGTTAATAAACCCTGCGAATACAAAACTCCAGCCTAGCGATGCGGCTAACTGTGCACTCTCTTGACTGGCACCCAACAGAAAACGCTGCGGCGTATGCTCCGGCAACGGCGTCGCATTCAGGCGTTCGGCCGTCTCGTCACGGCTGTCGAGAAAATGGTTTAGCTGATGTAGCTTCTCCGTAAAGGCAACCCGTTGCGTCTCAACGATCTCCTGTTGTAGCGCCCGTGTTGCCAGCGGCAGTCCACCCGGTGCTTTACCGATGCCCAAATCCACACGTCCCCCCGCCAACGCGCTAATGACGTGGAAATTCTCTGCAACCTTATACGGGCTGTAGTGCTGTAACATTACGCCGCCAGAACCGATGCGCAGCGTTGTGGTGTGCGCTAACAGCCAGGTGATCAAAACCTCGGGAGACGACCCGGCCAATTCATCAGAATTATGATGCTCGGAAACCCAAAAGCGATAATAGCCCAGTGCTTCCGCCACTTTCGCTAACGACACGGTTTGCACCAACGCCTGCGCCGCATTCATTCCTTCAGCGATAGGGCTTTGATCCAATAAACTGAGCTTATACCCCACGATGTTTCCTTATTTTTAGCGACTTTCCGTTAACACTATTCATAGCAATAAATAGCCATCACAAAAAAATAGAATAAGAAGAATGTTGCATAAAAGTGTGAAAAATAAATATCAATAATGAATTTTGTTAGCAGAAATATTCATAATAAATAAATACAAAAAAGCACCATCATAAAAAGACATGAAATATAACCAGACGGTATTTATCCATTGAGTTGCTATCGGCTACCTTTATCATGTTTACGTTTTGTTAAGGAGGTGTATTGATATGGCTGAATCTATCCCCTGTTGTGATACGTCATTTGAGCAACAGTTAATTAACTGGCGACGGCACTTGCATCAGTACCCGGAATTATCCAATCAGGAACACCAAACCACCGCGCACATTACCCGCTGGCTACAAGAGAAAGACATCCGTCTGTTACCTCTGGCGTTAACCACTGGCGCCGTTGCCGAAATTGGTCACGGCAGCGGCCCAACCATTGCGCTGCGTGCCGATATTGATGCACTGCCGATTGAAGAAGGGGTCGATGTCGATTTCCGTTCCCAGCATGCTGGCGTTATGCATGCCTGTGGCCACGATTTCCATACCGCCGTCATGCTCGGCGCTGCTTGCCTGCTGAAAAAGCGTGAGCATGTCTTACCGGGCAAAGTCAGGTTATTTTTCCAACCCGCAGAAGAAGTGTCTACCGGAGCCAGACAGTTCATCCGCGCAGGAGCACTCGCCGATGTCGCTGCCGTTTTCGGCCTGCATAATGCGCCAGAACTGCCAGCAGGCACCTTCGCCACGCGCAGCGGCCCGTTTTATGCCAATGTGGACCGCTTCGCCATTCACATTACGGGCAAAGGCGCACATGCCGCTAAACCGGAACAGGGTATCGACAGCATCGTCACCGCCTGCAATATCGTCAATGCGCTGCAAACGCTGCCCAGCCGCAGCTTCAGTTCACTGGAGTCGCTGGTGATTAGCGTCACGCGCATTCAAGGTGGCAACACCTGGAACGTACTACCGCAAACGGTAGAACTGGAAGGCACGGTACGCACCTATAATGCCGCGATCCGTGCGGAAATACCGGAGCGAATTGAGCAATTGATTAGCGGTATTGCTCTCGCGCTGGGCGCGAAAGCGGAACTGAAATGGTATCCCGGCCCGCCTGCGGTCGTGAACACCAGTGAATGGGCAGACTTCAGCAAGCAAATTGCCCGAGACGCAGGCTATCAGGTAGAAAACGCTGAATTGCAAATGAGCGGCGAGGATTTTGCCCTTTACCTTCAGGAAGTGCCGGGCACGTTCGTCAGCATTGGCTCAAACAGCGAATTTGGCCTGCACCATCCTCAGTTCAACCCAGATGAAAGCGCCATTGCACCTGCATCACGCTACTTTGCACAGTTAGCTGAAGCCGCACTGCATCGCCTGCGCACCACGAAAACCACCTCACCACAGGCCGTACTGTCCTCATCGTAATATTTTGATCTACAAATACAATCATCTACAAATACAATCATCTACAAATACAACCACCTCCGCACGATCAATTCGGCGGAGGTGGTTGATTACATCAATCCAATATTAGGAGAGACACGGGGATGAGGTTCCCACAAGGATGCTTCACCCCGTGGTTGCTCCGGGTATCTCGATCGTCAAACGAGCGGCATTAGGTGAGAAAGCGGTATCGATTAACCGCGAACAGCGTGATAACCACGGGAAAAATACACCAGACCATCGGTACTTTCACCCTGCTTAATCGCTAACACCCGGCAAATAAAGATATCGTGCGTCGCCGCACTCACCACTTCCTCAACCCGGCAGTCAAACGCAACCAAGGCGTCCTGCAATACGGGGGAACCTGTGTGTAATACGTCCCACTCTGCCGCCGCAAACCGTTCTTCAGTAGGCGACCGGCTGCCAAACAGCGACGACAGCGCTTCGTGATGTGCCGCTAGCGTATTGACGCAGAGATATTCATTCGCCTGAAATGTGGGATACACCGATGAGCCACGATTCAGACACACCAGCAGCGTGCCAGGGGTGTCACTGACGCTGGACACGGCGGATGCCGTAAACCCGGCCTTACCCGCTGGGCCATCGGTGGTAACGATATTAACCGCGGCGCTCAGCTTTGCCATGGCATCGCGAAACGCCTGCTGGTCAACGGCAATAACCGCCGCAGAGGGAACAACACCATTCACGGTCAGGTGTCGTTCAGCTGTCAAGTCAGACATGAAATTTTATCCTTTAGGTACGGCGAGAGACATAGCTATTAACATCATACTAACAAAATAAGCCGTGCCATCATCTGAAATTTTTGAATTTCATTATACATTTTTGTTGTTTTACATCCCCTCCCACCTCATCAATAGTGAAAACATGCTATTAACGCCCTATTAACCTTTCATCGAATGCGTGAATATCTATTGATGACTTATTAATTGATAGTTGGTTTATTGATGGATTTTTCATCTTCATGAAAGTCTATTTGCTGAATAAAAGGTTTCTAATAATGAGTGAAAAACAAACATCATCAAAACGGCAATTAAGGCTGGGTTTAATATTACAAGGTGCGGCAGGAAATATGTCAGCGTGGCGACATAAAAACGTCGTGCCAGATGCCAGTATTAATTTTGGTTTTGTTCTGGATGCGGTGAAAAAAGCCGAACAAGGTAAATTCGACTTTGTCTTCGTGGCCGACGGGTTGTATATCAATGAAAAATCCATCCCTCACTTTCTCAACCGTTTCGAACCACTAACGCTGCTCTCCGCACTGGCTACCGTCACCAGCCATATTGGCCTGGTCGGCACACTGTCGACATCGTATTCCGAGCCCTTTACCACTGCCCGACAGTTTTCTAGCCTCGATCATCTGAGCAACGGCCGCGCGGGCTGGAACGTGGTGACATCACCACTAGAAGGGTCAGCGAAAAATTTTTCCCGCGCTCAGCACCCGGAACATGCGCTGCGCTACCGCATTGCCGATGAATTTCTTCAGGTGGCGAAAGGACTGTGGGACTCCTGGGAAGACGATGCTTTTATACGTGATAAAGCCAGTGGACAGTTCTTCAATCCTGAGAAGTTACACACGCTGAATCATCAGGGGGAATTTTTCTCGGTACAGGGGCCGCTGAATATTGGTCGCTCTGCACAGGGTCGCCCGATTGTGTTCCAGGCGGGCGCGTCTGAAGACGGCCAAAAACTGGCTGCCAAACACGCCGATGCCATCTTCACCCATCAACATACGCTGGAGGACTCGCAGCGCTATTACCGTGAGGTAAAACAGAAGCTGGAAGCAAACGGTCGCCGAGCGGATCAGTTACACGTTTTTCAGGGCGTCAGCGTCATTGTCGGTAACGATGCGGAGGACGTCGAGCGCCAGTATCAGGAAACGGCGCAATTGGTAACAATTGAAGATGCCCTTAATTATCTGGGTCGCTATTTTGAACACTACGACTTCTCACAACATCCGCTGGATGAGCCCTTCCCCGATATCGGCGATCTGGGGAAAAACAGTTTCCGCAGCACCACCGATGAAATTAAACGTAACGCGCAGGAAAAAGGTTTAACGCTACGGCAGGTTGCACTGGAAGCCGCATCACCGCGTCCGGTCTTCAGCGGTACGCCTGAGCAGGTGGCGAATGGCTTACAGCTCTGGTTTGAAAACGACGCCGCAGACGGCTTCATTATTCAGGGCGGCACGCCGGATACACTCAATCATTTTGTCGATCGCGTCGTTCCTCTGTTGCAGCAGCGCGGCCTGTTCCGTCAGGAGTATGCTGGCTACACGCTACGGGAAAATCTGGCGCTGGACTATCCAGTGAATCAATTCACGCGCTAATTCGCGCAACAGGAGATTCACCGTGAAGCATCCCCCTTTTATTGCCGTAACCAGTCTGGCAACGCTACTCAGCGCCACGCTGGCAATCAGTGCGCAAGCGCAAGACACCGGATTCGTCAGCCGTATCGATCTTAAGGCCAACCAGACGCCCATTCGTACGGAGAAAAATGCCGAGGCTATTGCGCAAATTCCGGCTGATTTCAAATTTGTGACGCCAGGTAAACTGACGGTTACCGTCTCGGCGCTCAGCTCACCGCCGCTGTCGTTGTTGGCTGACGACAACAAAACGATTGTCGGCAGCGACGCCGACATCGCGCGACTGGTGGCCGACAGCCTCGGGCTGGAACTCAAACTGGTTCCTGCTTCCTGGGAGGACTGGCCGCTGGGTATCACTGCGGGGAAATACGATGCCGCTATTTTTAATATCGCGGTGACGAAACCGCGCAAAGAGAAGTTCGATTTCGCGACCTACCGTATTGATACGCTGGGTTTTTACGTGAAGTCGACCAGCAAGATTACGTCGATCAACAAGCCAGAAGACGTGGCGGGTCTGAAAGTGATTGTCGGTTCCGGCACCAATCAGGAAAACATTCTGCTGGGTTGGGATCGGCAAAATCGTGCCAACGGCCTTCCCCCCGTACAGCCCGTTTACGTCACCGACGATGCCGCCGCCAATCTAAGCATTCAGTCTGGGCGCGTCGATGCATTTTTTGGCCCCCACTCTATCGGGGCTTATAAAACAGCGCTGACGGGCAAGACACGCATGGTGGGCAAAGGTCCAACGGTCGCTTACGTCGCCGTCACCACGCAGAAAGGCAACGGGCTGGCACTGCCAATCAGTACCGCTATCAATGGTGTGATCCACAACGGTAGCTATGCGCAAGTACTGGATCGCTGGGGTGAAGACGATGAAAAGATCACGCAGTCCGTAGTCAATCCACCGGGTATCGGCGATTGAGTAAAAGCGACACACGAAAAAAGTGACGGCGTCACAATTATATCTAATCATCTGCAAGGGAAAAATAGATGCAAAAAGAGATCGCCCACACCATCGCACATTCGGTCGCAACACCTCGCGTGCGCCCATCGATTTTGACAACGCTACTGGCGGGATCGCTACTGCTCGGCACGCTCGCCACTACAAGCGTACAGGCTGCCATCGACCTTAAAGCCAATCATCAGCCAATCCATGCGCCAAAGAATGCTGAAGCTATCGCACAGATTCCAGCTGATTTTAAATTTGTCACGCCGGGTAAATTCACCGTCGCCATCGCCACACTGGGATCGTCACCACCGCTGGCCTTTCTGGCCGACAACAACAAAACCGTGGTGGGCAGCGAGCCGGATATCGCCCGGCTGGTGGCAGACAGCCTTGGGCTGGAACTGAACATTGTCCCTACCTCGTGGGAAGACTGGCCGCTCGGTGTGGCCTCCGGTAAATATGACGCCGCTATCATCAACATTACCGTCACCAAAGAGCGTAAAGAAAAGTTCGATTTCGCCACTTATCGCATCGATTCACTCGGTTTCTATGTGAAATCCACCAGTAAGATTCAATCCATTAAAGAAGCGAAAGACATCGCCGGGCTGAAGATTATCGTCGGCTCAGGCACCAATCAGGAAGCGGTGCTGCTGGCGTGGGATAAACAAAATCGCGCCAACGGCCTGCCCGCCTTTCTGCCGATCTATGTCACGGATGATGCCGCCGCCAACCTCAGCCTGCAATCCGGCCGTTCCGATGCCTATTTCGGCCCCAACGTGATCGGGGCATACAAGGCAGAGCTGACTGGCAAAGTTAAGCATGTCGGTACCGTGAATGGCGGTTACCCCAACGTCGCACATATCGCGGTCACCACGCGCAAAGGCAGCGGGCTGGTACAGCCGATTAATACCGCGCTGAACGGCGTGATTAAAAGCGGTGAATACGACAAGGTGCTGAACCGCTGGGGAGAAAGTATCGAACGTATCGACCATTCAGAAATCAATCCGCCAGGACTGGGCGATTAATCCCGCTCAATGGCTATCGGGATGCCATGAGCGAAACACGATGGTTACCGATAGCCCCAATACGCAAATGAATCAGGAGCATCCTATGTCCGACGATATTTTCATTGTTACCCAGCCCGAAGACCCTATCGTGGCTCCTATTATTGACGGCCTGTTCGCGGAATATGCGCAGCGTTATGGCGATTTTTTTGGTGAGCGGGAAAGTGATCCACCGGGTATCTACCAGCAGCCACACGGCATTTTCATTGCGCTACTGCGTCGGAGCGTACCAATTGCCACTGGGGCGTTTAAACGCTATGACAGCACCACCGCTGAAATTAAGCGAGTATGGACGGATAACTCGCTGCGCCGTCAGGGGTTAGCAGGGAAAGTAATGCAAGAACTGGAGCAACATGCCCGCCGACTAGGCTATCAGCATTTTTTCCTGACGACGGGATTCCGTCAGCCCGAAGCGGTGCGTTTATACCTGAGTCACGGGTATACCCCTCAGTTCGATACCACCGTCGATCCAGCGACTTACAGCATTCCGCCTTACGACGGACGTTTACCGTTTAAAAAAGCGCTGTTCGAAACGGCAACGCGACAGACTGCGTGGCAAACGGAAGTCGAGCTTATCGCCCGCCATTTGAAAGTGTGTTGACCCGTATGCACAGGTAATAACCCGATGGACTAACCACAAGACGACATTCTTTAGCATCACCTTCAAATGGTATCGATCATGACGCAATCCCTACACACGTCTTCTCAGCAGCCACCGCTGAGCCAGGCACAGGAACCGCCATTGAACATTGTTCCCGCGCGTTATCCTTTCCGCTTTGCTGGCGCACTGTTTTCGCTGTTTATTTTTGCTGGGATTATTCAATCCATCGCGCTGAACCCACGTTGGGAGTGGTCAGTCTTTGCCGAGTGGTTTTTTAATCCGGTAATCCTTACCGGACTGGGGCAAACGCTGCTGCTGACCGCGCTGGGCACATTATTCAGCATTATTTTCGGCACCGCGCTGGCGCTGGCTCGCCTTTCGCCGTCTTATCTGCTTTCCACACTGTCGTGGCTGTATATCTGGCTGTTCCGGTCACTGCCGCTGATTCTGGTACTGATCATCCTTTACAACTTTTCTTATCTCTATGACGAGTTGGCGGTAGGCATTCCATTCACCTCCGTCGTCTTCCTGCGCTATCCGACGATTGACCTGCTGGATCAATTTTCCGTCGCCGTGCTCGGCCTGACGCTGGTGCAATCCGCGTATACGGCGGAAATTATTCGCGGCGGTATTCTCGGTGTGGATGCCGGACAGTTTGAAGCTTCCGCCGCGCTCGGTCTGCCCGGCGGTCGTCGCACGGTGCGCATTATTCTGCCACAGGCGCTACGTTCCATTCTGCCCACCGGCTTCAACGAGATCATCAGTCTGGCGAAAGGCACGTCGATCGTTTACGTGCTGGCGCTACCAGAGCTGTTTTACACCGTTCAGGTTATCTACAACCGTACGCAACAAGTGATTCCGCTGCTGATGGTCGCCACCATCTGGTATCTGCTGATCACCACGGTGCTCTCCATCGTCCAATACTATGTGGAACGCTATGTGTCTCGCGGTGCGGTACGTGAAATGCCGCCCACACCGCGCCAGAGGTTCGTCCGTTTTCTGACGCGCAAGCGCGCACGTTCACTCACCTGATTTTGGAGATTCACGATGTCTGAAGCTATCGACTACTTTGCACACGCACGTGCCACCACGCCGCCACAGACAGAAAGCGCGCGTGGGCTGATCGAGATCCGCAATGTGGGAAAACATTTTGGTCAGCATAAAGCGCTGGAGGACATCAATCTGACGCTGGCACCCGGCTCCGTCACGGTGATCCTTGGTCCATCGGGTTCGGGGAAATCCACGCTGCTGCGCACGATTAACCATCTTGAGCGCGTGGATGAGGGCTTTATCCGCATTGATGGCGACTACATCGGCTACCGGCGCAAAGGGAATACGCTTTATGAATTGAAAGAAAAGGACGTGCTACGTCAGCGCATCAACGTCGGTTATGTGTTCCAGAATTTTAACCTGTTCCCGCATCTTTCCGTGTTGGAAAACATCATTGAAGCCCCGCTAGCGCATAGGCTGTACTCACGCCAGGAAGCGGAAGATGCCGCCTTTACCCTACTGGAAAGTGTCGGACTTCGTCATAAAGCGCACTCTTATCCGCGCCACCTTTCCGGTGGTCAGCAGCAGCGTGTCGCGATTGCCCGTGCGCTGGCACTCAAGCCGAAAGTGATGCTGTTTGATGAACCGACGTCCGCGCTCGATCCCGAACTGGTCGGCGAAGTGCTGGATGTGATCAAATCGCTCGCCCGTTCCGGCGTGACGCTGGTTGTCGTCACACATGAAATCGGCTTCGCCCGCGAAGTCGCCGATCGCGTGGTGTTTATGGTGGATGGCAAAATTGTCGAAAGCGGGGATTCCTGGCAGGTATTGAACCATCCCCGTCACCCACGGACGATCAATTTTTTGAATAAGGTGTTGTGAGGTAATACAAGGCCAGTTATCAATTGAAAATCAATCAGGCTCTCTGTGAGTGAGCCTGATGAGATGGTGCATAAATCATTATTTTCCGAGTAGTGCCGCAGTAGACGGACTGCTGTAAACCTGAATCATCACGCTTTTATCCGTATCAAACGTCGCAACCGTCACAACGTCCTTAGTGCCCGCCGCTCGCCAGCATTCAGCCTCAACATCGCAACGATCCTGCTTCTCATAACCCATTGACGTCAGATAAGTGTGAACCTTGCTGGTATCTTCAGTACCATAGAAGTTCATCGTCCAGACTTTAGCTTCCGGGCCCGTTACGTTTGAAAAATTGAAGTCATAGCGATCGGTAATACGTGGCATTGCTTTTAGAAAATCGGGGGTATAGAACGCATATTCCCTTTTGTCCTGCTCGGTATAATGTGCACTTCCAGCAAAATTCATTTTGATGTAGGGCCATAGAGAACCGACCGCAACAGCAATAACGGTGATGCCAAGCACGGAAAAAATTTTCAACGATCTACTCATAGCCCTAATGTCCTGTTTTTCGCTGAGTCGATAAAAGACCCATCGCGACTGGCGAAACTTACATTTCCAGATTCGAAATCATTGTAGGGCGAGACCACCTGCATAAATGGTGGTAAAACACCCCTGTGGGGTCTGGCATTGTTGGGAAATCGTTCAGGGTCGGGAAAAAGGAGTGGCGTGAATTTATCATTTTTGAAAGAACCGATCTTGCCGTGATAATCCCATCGTTTAAGTGCTTCTTCCCTGCTAACAGGGCGAAGCATGGGGAAAGGATTTTGAATAGACACTACACGGTAAAAACCCAGCAAATCGGAAACCAAGTCCTCACCGCTGAATCCACTGTCTGTCACGAGGTTATTGGGAAATGAGTCTTGGAAAGCTTCAAATTTCTGGGCCACCGCCATCATCATTGCCAGCGCAATGCTGAGTCTCTCATGTTGCGGACGCCCTTTTTTGATTCGCCAGGTAATAAATTTCCCAGAGCGAATGATGCGGTAAGGGTCCGCATACTCTGTGAATAGGTAACATTGTAGCGCTCTTGTCCTGATTCCTCACCCTGATTAATTTTGCTGAGAAGGTTTCTAATGTCCGTACCTTGCGCATGGCCGAGGTCGATCCATCCCAAGACTTCGGTATATACCAAGCCGCCCTTTGAAGCGGCGGCTTTACTGCCATCCAGTATTTCGTAGCGTTTACTCATCCTTAAGTTCCCTTTCCTTTTTAGCTGAAGATACACAAAGAAATTATCCTCTTAAGACTGTATTTTACACAACTTCTTCGTTCGGCCTGAAACTTTTGTCCTGTCGGCGTAGGGTTAAAGTAATCACATTCAAATTGCCACCAGCCCCCGCACGCCGTCCTGTTCCATCGTTTCTCCTCGTCCACGCTGGATGATTTCCCCACGGGACATCACCAGATAGCTGTCTGCCAGCTCGGCGGCGAAGTCGTAAAATTGCTCGACCAGCAGGATCGCCATGTCACCGCGCTGCGCCAATTGACGGATTACCGCCCCAATCTCTTTAATTACCGATGGCTGTATCCCTTCTGTCGGCTCATCCAAAATTAACAATTGTGGTTTGCAGGCCAGCGCGCGTCCAATCGCCAATTGTTGCTGTTGCCCACCGGACAAATCGCCGCCGCGCCGCTGTTTCATCTCATCCAATACGGGAAAAAGTTGGTAGATCTCATCTGGCACCTGTCGCGCTTGTTTGCCCGGAAAACGCGATAGTCCCATCAGCAAATTTTCCTCCACCGTCAGGCGAGGAAAAATTTCCCGCCCCTGCGGCACGTAAGCAATGCCCGCCTGCACGCGCTGATAAGGTTTACGCGTATTGATCGCTTCACCCTGCCAGCGGATCGTGCCGGATTTTGCCGGAATCAGCCCCATCAGACATTTCAGCAGCGTGGTTTTTCCCACACCGTTGCGCCCTAACAGGCAGGTAATCTCGCCAGGGTTTACCTCAAAAGACAAGCCGCGCAGGATATGACTACCGCCGTAATATTGATTCAGTTCTGAAATTTCTAACATGTTAGCGCCCCAGATAAACGTCAATCACCTGCTCGTTAGCCTGCACCTCGCGTAGCGATCCTTCTGCCAGCACCTGTCCCTGATGTAACACCGTAACGTGATCGGCAATGCTCTCGACAAAGCCCATATCGTGCTCCACCACCATCAGCGAATGTTTGCCTGCCAGACTGCGGAACAGCTCGGCGGTATAGGCAGTTTCTGCATCGGTCATCCCTGCGGCGGGTTCATCGAGCAACAGCAGATGAGGTTCCTGCACCAGCAGCATACCGATCTCCAGAAACTGTTTTTGTCCATGCGACAGTAATCCCGCAGATCGTTGCCGTTCATGACCGAGCCGCAACAGTGCCAGCGTGTCGTCAATCCGATCACGTTGTTCGCCATTCAGTCTGGCACGCAAGCTTGCCCATACCGATTTATCGGTTTTCAGTGCGATTTCGAGGTTTTCGAACACCGTCAGCGCTTCAAACACCGTCGGTTTTTGGAATTTCCGCCCTATTCCCACGCGGGCAATATCCACTGGCGATAGCGTCGTCAGGTCAGTGAACTGATCGTAAAACACCTTACCTTTATCCGGTCGCGTTTTACCGGTAATTACATCCATCAGCGTCGTTTTCCCCGCGCCGTTAGGGCCAATGATGCAGCGCAGTTCCCCCACACCAATCTGCAACGAGAGGTCGGTGAGCGCCCGAAAGCCGTCAAAACTGACATTAATCTTGTCGAGTTGCAGCACTGGGTCGGTCTGGTGTCGATGGCGATCTGACGGGTGTCGCTGGGCAAACTGGGTCGGTGAAGCAGCCGTTGGTGCAGCTACTGAGGGTACAAATACAGACTCAGTCATGTTTCTTCCTCCTCAACAATCCAATCACCCCGCGCGGCAAAAACAGTGTGACGAGAATAAACATCAGCCCCAAAAAGAACAGCCAGTATTCGGGAAAGGCCACGGTAAACCAGCTTTTCGCCCCGTTGACGATCCCCGCCCCAAGCAGCGGGCCGATTAGCGTTCCTCGGCCACCTAACGCAACCCAGATCGCCGCCTCGATGGAGTTCGTTGGCGACATTTCGCTAGGATTGATGATGCCAACTTGTGGCACATACAGCGCCCCCGCCAGGCCACACAGCACGGCAGAAAGCGTCCAGACAAACAGCTTGAAGCCTTTCGGATCGTAGCCGCAAAACATCAGACGGTTTTCCGCATCGCGCACCGCCGTCAACACGCGGCCAAATTTACTGCGTGCCAGCGCAAATCCCACCAGCAGGCTGGCAGCCAGCAGCAATACGGTGGCAACAAACAGTCCAATGCGCGTACCCGTAGCCGTAATAGGGAAACCCAGTAGCGTGGTAAAGCCGGTAAATCCGTTATTACCCCCAAAGCCCGTTTCGTTACGGAAGAACAGCAGCATCCCCGCGTAGGTCAACGCCTGCGTCATGATTGAGAAATAAACGCCCTTGATTTTGGAGCGAAAGGCGAACCAGCCGAACACAAACGCCAGCACGCCCGGCACCAATACGATCAGGCACAGCGTCCAGGCAAAATACTGCGTTCCCGCCCAGAACCACGGTAGCTCCGTCCATGAAAGGAATGACATAAACGCGGGCATCCCCTCACCCGCAGCCTGCCGCATCAGGTACACGCCCATCGCATAGCCGCCCAGGGCGAAAAACAGGCCGTGACCGAGCGACAGCAGCCCGGCATAGCCCCACACCAGATCCAGCGCAACGGCGACAATCGCATAGCACAGGATTTTGCCGATGAGCGTCAGCGTATAAGTAGAGATTGCTAGCGGATGCTCTGCGGGTAACAGCGCAAAAAACGGCAGGATCAGCAAAGCCAATAGTAGCGTCGAACCAAGGCCAAGTATGAGTCGCGGCGCGCGCTGCGTCAGCGTTATCGTCATAGGTTGCGTAATAGGTTGCGTCATCAGTCAATCACCCGTCCTTTGAATGCAAACAGCCCCTGTGGCCGTTTCTGAATAAACAGCACGATCAGTACCAGAATGACGATTTTGCCCAGCACCGCACCGATCTGCGGTTCCAGCACTTTGTTAAGGATGCCAAGACTGAACGCGGCCACCACCGTCCCGGCAAGCTGTCCGACACCGCCCAGCACGACGACGAGAAATGAATCGATGATGTAACCCTGTCCTAACTCCGGTCCAACGTTGCCCAGTTGCGACAGCGCTACGCCGCCCAATCCAGCGATGCCAGAGCCCAAACCAAAAGCCAGCATATCCACACGTCCGGTTGGCACGCCGCAGCAATCCGCCATCGCGCGGTTTTGCGTCACCGCCCGCACATTCATGCCAAGGCGGGTTTTATTGAGGAGTAGCCAGGTCAGCAGCAGTACGCCAAGCACAAACAGGATCACCGCGATGCGGTTATACGGCAGCACCAGATTTGGCAACAACCGCAGCCCGCCGGACAACCAGGCGGGGTTTGCTACTTCCAGATTCTGCGTCCCGAACAGCATCCGCACCAGTTGGATTAGCATCAGGCTAATCCCCCAGGTTGCCAGCAGCGTTTCCAGCGGACGACCATACAGATGGCGAATCACCGTGCGCTCCAGCGCCATGCCGACACCCGCAGTGATAAAAAAGGCGACAGGTAACGCTAGCAGCGGATAGTACGCCAGCCAGTCGGGAGCAAACTGCTGGCACAGCGACTGCACCAGCCAGGTTGAATACGCGCCCAACATCAGCATTTCACCGTGTGCCATGTTGATCACGCCCAGTAACCCGTAGGTGATCGCCAGCCCCAATGCCGCCAACAGCAAAATAGAGCCGAGCGACAGTCCAGTAAATGCTTGCCCGAGCAGATCGCCGACGATCAAACTTTGTTTAATCTGATCCAAACTCTCCTGCGCGGCCGCACGCACGCCGGTATCTGGTTCATTCTGTGCCTGCGTCAACGGCTGTAACAGTGCCTGCATGTGCGGATCACCGGTCTGCCCTAAGCGTTTGACCGCGTCAAGACGCACCAGCGGATCGGCGCCGCTTAACTGCCGAGTGGCAATAGCAACATTCAGCGCATCGTGCACCTGTGCGTCTTTCTCTACCCCAAGGCGTTGCACCAGTAGCGGCAGTTGTTCCGCACTGCTGTCGCTTTGTAATTGCCGCACCGCACTCAGGCGAGTGGTCGCGTCATCACTGACTAACTGGTGCGAGGCCAGTGCGGTAGCAATCAGCACGCGCAGGCGGTTATTCATAAACAGTTTTTTGGTCGTACCAACGGGTTCCGCGTTCCCGTCCAGCGGCGTTAATGTGCCCTGAACATCCTTAAACAGTTGCTGGTTCCGATCCATCACCACCGCTTCATCGCGCAATGCCTGTAGCAACGGTAAGCGTGCAGGTTCTGGCGCTGCGGCCCATTGTTGCAACAGTTCAGCCTGCTGCGTACGGCTGCCAGCGGCGAAATCAGCCGCAGGCCCGGCCTGTACCAGCAGGGGAAACATCAGACACAGCGACAGTACAAACGTAGATAATCGATGACTCATCATCGCAATGTCCGCCATATAAGAGAGAGAGGGTATCCCCGTCCGACATGTTGGACGGGGCGTGTAGAGACGACGTTTACTGTGCGGCTTTGATTGGATGATCGGGTTTCTTATCATTACCAGCGATGTACGGACTCCACGGCTGAGCGCGAACCGGTTTATCCGTCTGCCAGACCACGTTGAACTGGCCATTTTCTTCTATTTCGCCAATCATCACTGGCTTATGCAGATGGTGGTTGGTACTGTCCATCGTCAGCGTAAAGCCATCCGGTGCGGCAAAAGTTTGCCCCGCCATGGCGGCGCGCACTTTATCCACGTCCGTAGTGCCCGCTTTCTCTGCCGCCTGCGCCCACATATGAATACCGACATAGGTGGCTTCCATTGGGTCGTTAGTCACCACCGTCCCCGCATTCGGCAGGTTTTTCGCTTTGGCATAGGCCTTGTAAGCGTCCACGAAGTCGGCATTGGTGGGGTTATCTACCGATTCAAAATAGTTCCATGCCGCCAAATGGCCGACCAGCGGTTTGGTATCGATGCCGCGCAGTTCTTCTTCCCCCACCGAGAATGCGACAACGGGCACGTCGGTCGCTTTGATGCCCTGATTCGCCAGTTCTTTATAGAACGGTACGTTGGAATCGCCGTTAATGGTGGAAACCACCGCCGTTTTACCGCCCGTCGAGAATTTCTTGATGTTGGAAACGATGGTCTGATAATCGCTGTGGCCGAACGGCGTATAAACCTCCTCGATATCCTTGTCCTGCACACCTTTGGCATGCAAGAACGCACGCAGGATCTTGTTGGTGGTACGCGGATACACATAGTCAGTACCCAGCAGGAAGAAACGCTTCGCCGCCCCGCCATCTTCACTCATCAGGTATTCCACCGCGGGGATCGCCTGCTGATTAGGTGCCGCTCCGGTATAGAACACGTTCGGCGACATCTCTTCCCCCTCATACTGCACCGGGTAGAACAGCAAACCGTTCAGTTCCTCAAACACTGGCAGCACCGATTTACGTGACACCGATGTCCAGCCGCCGAACACCACCGCCGCTTTATCTTGCGTCAGCAACTGACGTGCTTTTTCGGCAAACAGCGGCCAGTTTGACGCCGGATCGACCACCACTGGCTCCAGTTTTTTACCTAGCACTCCGCCTTTGGCATTGATTTCATCAATGGCCATCAGCGCCACATCCTTCAGCGGCGTTTCCGAAATCGCCATCGTGCCGGACAGCGAATGCATAATGCCGACTTTGATGGTCTCCGCCGCCTGCACGCTCCAGGTTAGCCCCATACCCACTACCGTCGCGGAAAGC
Organism: Pectobacterium araliae; assembly: GCF_037076465.1. Lineage (NCBI taxonomy): Bacteria > Pseudomonadati > Pseudomonadota > Gammaproteobacteria > Enterobacterales > Pectobacteriaceae > Pectobacterium > Pectobacterium araliae. The sequence continues at coordinate 2,393,895 of NZ_AP028908.1, forward strand.
GCAAAAACTTTTAGCAATGAACGTCTTTTCATTTATTAGCCCTTAAGTCATGTTGAGTGAGAATGGAATCATGTGATGCGTTAGATGAAACGGATTCAACGGAAGCCAATTCAGTTGGAACCGATTGAGGTCGCGCCTGCTGTAGCATGTGCAAGGTAATTTTCCTAACTTCAGCCTTACTGACGGCAATGTGGTCGATCAGAATGCGCTGCGCCTCCTCGGTGTGTTGTTGCAATATCGCCAGCAGAATCTGGGCGTGCTCTTTATAGGTCGCATCGATGCGATCTTCTCGGGTGAAGTCGAGGCGGCGAATAATGCGAATTTTCTCCGTCAGTTCACCGTGAACGCGCGCCATTTCGCTATTGCCCGCCGCCGCAACCAGCCCCCGATGAAACGCTTCGTCGTAACGGGAGACGATCTTGCCCTCATCCAGACGCGGTTCCTCAATCCAGAAACGTTTCAGGTCAGCCAGTAACTCAGCACAGCGCCCCGGCGGTATTCCACATAGTCGCCGAGTGGCTTCGCGCTCCAGCACAATGCGGAAGTCATATAGCTCTTCAAAATAGGCGAAATCAAACGGACGAACCTGCCAGCCGCTGCGAAAATAGACTTCGACATACCCTTCCCGCTCCAGCCAGAACAATGCCTGACGCACCGGGGTACGACTGACCGACATCCGCTCAGCAATCTCATTTTCACTAAAGCGATCCCCCGGCATGAGTCGAAAATCGAAAATGTCGTTTTTCAGCGCCTGATACACCCGCTCTGCCAGTGCTTCCGGGCGATCTTTATTACTTTTCTGTGTACCTGTTCGCATCGTTTTCTCCGTCTCGCCGTTTATTCCAGCCAGTTCTTATTCCAGCCATAGCAAGGCATCGCCGGGACTGACTGGTCGCCCTGGCTGGCAGCCGATGCGCTTCACTCGGCCAGACTGCGGCGCGGTTATCATCAGTTCCATCTTCATGGCTTCAACGATAATCAGCGGCTGTCCGGCTTCAATGACATCGCCGACATTCACCAGTATTTTCCAGATATTGCCGTTCATATCCGCACTGACCTGAAACGCACCATCGTCGTTTTCTACGGATACGGGTGGCGTGTTATCCAGCGGAGTGGTGTCCTCTTCCTGCTGCCACAGCGCCACTTCGGTTTCAAATGCAGAGGCTTGACGCTGGCGAAACGCCGCGATGTCTTCAGCCTGTTCCGTCAGAAAACGGGTGTGTTCAGCGAAATCAAACTCGGTTTCTTCGATGTGGATCGCCGCTCGTCCTTCGCGGAAATCCTCACGCAGCGTCGTCAATTCGGCTTCGCTAACCGGATAAAACCGCACCTGATCAAAGAAGCGCAGCAGCCACGGTTCATCGGCGATGAACTGATCGTTTTTGAGGAACGTGTTCCAGATCGGCAGCGTGCGACCCACCAGTTGATAGCCGCCCGGCGAATCCATGCCATAGATGCACATGTACATACCGCCGATACCGACCGTACCTTCGGCGGTGAAAGTGCGCGCGGGGTTGTATTTGGAACTGAGCAGACGATGGCGTGGATCAACTGGCACCGCACAAGGCGCGCCGAGATAAACGTCACCCAGCCCCAGAATCAGGTAGCTGGCATCGAAAATGATGTCGCGCACCTCATCGCGGCTCGCTAAGCCATTAATGCGCTGAATGAAATCGACGTTATTCGGCAACCAGGGTGCGTTGGCGCGCACGGTTTCACGGTAGCGCTCAACCGCACCGAGCGTCGCGCTGTCTTCAAACGCCATCGGCAAATGGACAATACGCGACGGCACGGTCATCCGGCTGACATCGCCAAGCTGGCTTTCCAAATGTAGTAGCACATCCAGCAGCGCACGCTGGCGGATAATCCGGCTGTCATAACGCACCTGTAGCGAACGCACGCCAGGTGACAGCTCCTCGATTCCCGCCGTCTCAGAAGCACGAATCGCGGCCATGAGCAGATGAATACGCAGCCGCAGCGCCAGATCCAACACGTTCTCGCCGTACTCGATCAGAATGTAGTTATCGCCTGCCTGACGGTAAACGGCGGCTGGCGTGGTCGCCGTGGCCTGCACCGCAGCCAGTACCGTTGCAGAACCGTATTCCGTCGTCGCCAGCGAGGGAACGTCAAACGCCGGTGCGTGGGTTACGCCAAGCGAGGCTACGCGGCCAGACTGCGCCTGTTCCAGCGCCAACGCTTCATCTGCGCTGATAGGATGAAAACGAATACGATCGCCCGGTTTCACCTGGCCGACTTTCCACAGTTCCGCTTTGGCAATCGTGACCGGGCAAACAAATCCCCCCAGACTCGGCCCGTCTCGCGTGAGGATTACCGGAAAATCGCCAGTGAAATTCACCGCACCAATCGCGTATTCACAGTCGTGGACGTTGGAAGGATGTAAACCAGCCTCGCCACCGTTCGCTCGCGTCCAGCTTGGTTTTGGCCCCACCAGACGAACGCCCAATCGGTTCGAGTTGTAATGCACCTGCCATTCTGCCGCGAAAAATTCGTCGATCGCCGCGTGGGTAAAGAAATCCGGTGCACCGTGCGGACCGTAGAGCACGCCAATGCGCCAGTCGTTGCCATACTGCGGAATCAGCGCGGCATCCACGGCCTGCGGGTCACTCACTGGGGCGGGCGTGGTGCAGGCAGGCAATTCGGGTTGAGAAATCGCCAGCATATCCGCCACGCGTAGGGTTCTTCCGGCATGACCGCCAAACTCCCCGAGTGCGAAAGTCGAGCGGCTGCCGAGATATTGCGGAACATCAATGCCGTTGCGTACCGCCAGATAGGTGCGGCAGCCGGACTGCGCGCGCCCCAACGTCAGCGTTTGTCCGGCTGTGACCGTAACGGGTTGCCAATATGGCACGATGTCGCCATCCAGCGTCGCCGGGCAATCTGCCCCCGTCAGCGCAATCACCGCAGAATGGTGGAAACGCAGCGTTGGCCCTTGCAGCGTAAATTCCAACCCTGCCGCAGCCTCATCGTTACCGACAATGCGGTTCGCCAGCCGGAACGCGAAATCGTCCATCGGACCGGAGGGCGGCACACCGATATCCCAATAGCCGAGGCGACCGGGATAGTCCTGCACGCTGCTCCAGGTGCCGGGTTGGATGACTTCAATCACTGATGCAGACGGTGTAAAGTTATCGAGCATTCGCGTCCATACCGTTCCGCGACGAAACGCATCGGTGGTGATGATCTGACGCAGGTAATCCAGATTGGTGGCAATACCGTGCAAACGCGTGGCACTCAACGCCTGTTGCATCTTCTCCAGCGCCAGTTCACGGGTTTCTGCGTGGACAATCAGCTTGGCGATCATCGGATCGTAATACGCCGACACCTCAGTGCCGGTGCTCACCCAGCCATCGACCCGCACGTCGTCGGGAAAGACCACATCGGTCAGCACACCGGGGCTGGGCTGGAAATTTTTCAGTGGATCTTCTGCATAAATGCGCACTTCAATCGCCGCGCCACGCGGTATTTGAGCAAGCAGTGCCCAGTCCAGCGGTTCATCCGCTGCAACGCGCAGCATGCATTCGACCAAATCCAGCCCGGTAACACACTCCGTCACCGGATGTTCAACCTGCAAACGGGTATTCACTTCGAGGAAAAAGAACGCATCACGCTCGGCGTCATAGATAAATTCCACCGTTCCCGCGCTGCGGTAGTTGACCTGCTCGCCAAGCTTTACCGCCGAAGCCAACAGCGCCTCGCGCGTAGCATCTGGCAAATGCGGCGCGGGCGTTTCTTCCACCACTTTCTGATTACGCCGCTGCAATGAGCAATCACGTTCGCCTAGCGCCACCACGCGGCCTTTTCCATCGCCAAAAATCTGTACTTCTACATGGCGCGCCCGATCGATGCAGCGTTCGAGAAACACGCCGGCATCGCTGAAGAACTGCTCGCCTAACCGACGCACGCTCTCCCACGCGGCTTGCAGCGCGATGGCATCGGCGCAGCGCGTCAGGCCAATACCCCCGCCTCCGGCGGTACTTTTCAGCATCACCGGATAGCCGATGTCTTCTGCCGCGGCTAACGCGTCCTCCAGCGAGGCCAACAGCGGCGTTCCCGGCGTCATCGGCACACCCGCCGCCGCCGCCAATTCACGTGCTCGGTGCTTCAGGCCAAATTCACCAATTTGCTGTGCCGTTGGCCCGACAAACGCAATACCAGCTTTTTCACACGCGGCGGCAAACGGCAGGCTTTCAGATAAAAAACCATAACCCGGCCAGACCGCCTCAGCCCCCGTCTGCTGCGCGGCTGCAAGCACTTTATCGATACACAGATAGCTGTCGCTGGCCTTTTTCCCGCCAATCGATACGGCGATATCGGCATCTTTCACATGCTGCGCGTTTTTATCCGCGTCGGAATAAATCGCCACGCTAGTCATACCTAAGCGCTTCAGCGTGCGTATCGCGCGGCAGGCGATCTCACCTCGGTTAGCAATCAGTACGGTCTTAAACATGAGACACCTCCTGACGGGTAAGCCAATGGCGCCAGCCCCCGAATGCGGTAATATCCACGGCGTCGCTCAGCGCAGCCGGTTCGCAAATAAAGCCTTTAACCTGCCGCCCGTCCGCTAACGTCAGCGTGCCAATCCCCAACGGCGCCGGAATCTCTGCGACAAACTCACCAAAACGTGCCAGTGGGATGTCCCACAGCTCGACGATAATCGCCGCCCCATCGACGCTTTTCGCTAAACCGGGCTTAGCCGGTTGCGTATTCGCCAGCGCATAAAGACGATAGTTTTCCGCTGTGCGTGTTTCTTCCACCCACACCGCATCTCGGGTGGTCAGTTGATGATTCAACGGCATGCCTGTCAGGTGCGCACCAACGACGGCGAGGCGAACGTGCAATGTGGAAGGCGGCAAGACAGCGGAAACAGAAGGCTGAGGTTTTCCCGTTGCGCCTAGCGTGAGCGCAAGCTGTGCCTGCCAACGCAGACCAAAGCTCGCTAATGCACGGTCGTACCAGGCGGGTGCAATCAGCGTAATACCTGCGGGCAAGCCGTCAGCCCGGAAAGGAGCAGGCAGCGCCAGCGCCGAGAGATCGGCCAGATTGGTAAAGTTGGTGTAGGTACCTAACTGGGAGTTGTAGCGCACCGGCTCCTGTTTCATCGCCTCACGCGTGTGGATCGTCGGTGAGGTCGGTACAACTAACGCATCGAACGGGGCTAGCGTCTGCTGGATTTGACGTGCCAGTTCAGCCCGCAGATATTCGGCCTTGAAAGCATCCACCGCGCTGAAACGCTCACCGCTCGCCACAATGCGATGCACCACTGGGTCCATCGATTCGGGCTGTCGCAGCATATCGCCAACGGCCACCGTGCGTTCCGTCACCCAAGGGCCTTGATAAAGCTGATCGGCCAACTGCGTGAAGACACTGAAATCGATGGGATGTAGCGTTGCGCCCGTCGCTTCTAATTCGACCAGCGCGTGCTCCCATGCCGCCTGTGCGACAGCGTCGGCAAAAAAGGTCGGATCGCTGGGGATAGCAAAGCGCGGCTGCGCTGGCAGTGCAACAGGTGACCGCCCCGGATGACAGCGCGAGTAGGCATCTGACTCATCGTACCCGCCAGCCAGTTCGGCGACGGTAAACGCATCTTCGACGGTCAGTGCAAACACGGAAATCGTGTCATTCAGGCGACAGGCTGGTACGACACCGCTTGCCGATAGCCATCCTTTGGTCGGCTTCAGGCCGACAATATTGTTAAACCCTGCGGGAACGCGTCCCGATCCGGCAGTGTCGGTTCCCAACGAAAACGCCACCAGTCCCCGCGCCAGCACCGAGGCCGATCCTGAACTGGATCCCCCGCTGATATAGCTTGCATTGAAGGTATTCGGTACTTCGCCAAACGGTGAGCGCGTACCGACCAGTCCAGTGGCAAATTGATCGAGGTTGGTTTTGCCAATGACAATGGCCCCTGCCGCTTTTAATTGGGCAACGGCAGTCGCATCCTTGTCGGCCAGATAGGTAAAAGCCGGACACGCCGCGCTCGTCGGCCAGCCAGCAACATCAATATTGTCTTTAACGGCAAAAGGAACGCCGAACAGCGGCAGTGCGTCTGGATTTTCACGATATCGCGGCAATAGTGCTGCGATTT